>JAFGAL010000022.1 GCA_016933695.1 Candidatus Zixiibacteriota bacterium
CCAAACCTAATCGTTCTCGTTTGCTCTGCATGAAGAAAATCTAGTAAATCCATGACCACTACGAAAGGACTTTATCAACAAGCCCCAGAGGGCGGGCCACTCAGTCCGGACCCGGGGAGTGGGCTATCGATAATTAAGCGTTATATTTATCCCAGATATCCTTCACAAATATAAAATGATAGCCATCTTCTCCATCAATATATTTTTCACAGATTTCATTGGCCAAAGTCTTGAGATTGTTAGTATAGATAAAATCAATTAATGAAAGGATTTCTTCTTCTTCATAACCTGGCTTGAATTCCTTAAGCATTTCCGAAAAAATGTCCCCTATATACCTGGCGATTTGCCTTGGCTCGCCCACTGATTTAAGCCTGTTAAGATGTTTGATGAACTGCGGCGATGTATAATGAACCTGTAAATAGGGAGCGACTAGTAATAGCCTGGGTGCCCCACAGCTCTGCTGTGGGAAAGGGATTTCTGGAATTTAGAATATGAATTGTATAATATGTGATGGCGGGTAATGAATTGAATTTTTAATTATGTATTATGCCAAAATTGCGCCATTACGACAATCTGGGAACCGCCAGATTTTTAACCTTCAGTAGCTATCGAAGAGAAAATTACCTGCTCCGACCGGGAATTCCGGAATTGATTATATCCCATTTAAAACAGGCCCGTGTAAAATACGTGATTCAATATTTGGGGTATGTAATAATGTCGGAGCATGTTCATCTGGTTTTGATGCCGCCGGACGGTTTAAAACTCGGCCTGGTAATCAGGGAAATAAAATCGCGGATGGCAAAGGAATATTTCTCGATCCATCCGGATGGTATCGAAGGCCGCAGAATATTCTGGCAGAAACGGTGTTATGATCATAATTGCCGTTCGACAGAGACAATTATTGAAAAGATCAATTATTGTCATCAAAATCCGGTCAGGCGGGGTCTGGTGAGTGATCCGGGCATGTATAAATGGTCAAGTTACAATTGGTATCAGGGTAAACGGGATGTTCCGCTCACGATGAACGAATATGAGTTGTAACTTGATATTCAGGGTTGTTAATTCCCACAGCAGAGCTGTGGGGCACCAAGCTCACGATGAATGAATATGAGTTGTAACTTGATATTCAGGGTTGTTAATTCCCACAGCAGAGCTGTGGGGCACCAAGCGGAAATTGTCAAGTTACAATGGTTGTTTATCCCACAGCAGAGCTGTGGGGCACCCCGCCCTACGCATAAAATCCAACCACAAAGAAATTCTTCCCGACTGCATGTTTCATGCACACGCAATTGTCTATAAAATATACCGACTCAGGTCTTCGTTTTCGATGATTTCGGCCAGGCGCTGGTTCACCAGATCCGCCGTGATCTTCACCGTCTTCTTGCGCGCCGGAGTTTCGAACATGATATCTTCAAGCAAAGTCGTCATGATCGTATGCAGACGCCGGGCGCCGATATTCTCGGTGTTTGTGTTGACTTGCTCGGCGATCTCCGCGATCCGGCTCAGCGCCGCCTTCTCGAATTTCAGCGTGATCCCCTCGGTGTCCATCAGCGCCGTATACTGCGTAACCAGTGCGTTTTTCGGTTCGGACAGAATGCGCACGAACTCGGCCGCGCTCAGCGATTCCAGCTCCACGCGGATCGGGAACCGTCCCTGCAGTTCGGGAATCAGATCCGACGGTTTCGAGGAATGAAACGCCCCCGCCGCGATAAATAAAATATGATCGGTTTTCACCATGCCGTATTTCGTGGTGACATTGGAACCCTCGACAATCGGCAGGATATCGCGCTGGACTCCCTCGCGCGAGACATCCGGCCCCATCTTGGCACGCTCGCCGGCGATCTTGTCGATCTCGTCGATGAAGATAATCCCCGACTGCTGGGCGCGCTCGAGTGCATCCATGATCACATCGTCCATGTTCACCAGCCGCGCGAGTTCATCGGACTGAAGCAGTTTGCGCGCCTCGGCAACCGTGATTTTGCGCCGCCTGGTTTTCTTGGGCATGATCTCGGAGAACATCTCCTGGAAGTTGATCCCCAGCTCCTCCATCCCCATCGGTGAGAATATTTCCACCACCGGGAATTTATCCTGCGGGGTATCCAGCTCGACCATCCGGTCATCGAGCTTGCCCGCCAGCAGTTTCTCGCGGAATTTATCGCGGGTGGCCGACGACGGTTCTTCGGAAGGTGGGATCGCCTCGCCTTCGGTGTTCTTGCTCCGTTTCGGCGGCGGAGCCGGCAGAAGCAAATCGAGCAGGCGCTCGTTGGCATTATCCCACGCCTTGGCCATTACCTGTTCGGATTTTTCCTGCTTGACCATATTGACGGCCAGATCGACCAGGTCACGCACCATTGACTCGACATCGCGTCCGACATATCCCACCTCGGTGAATTTCGAGGCTTCGATTTTCAGAAACGGCGCCCCGGCCATCTCGGCCAAACGTCGCGCTATTTCGGTTTTGCCCACCCCGGTGGGGCCGATCATGAGGATGTTGTTGGGAAGGATTTCGCGTTGCAGTTCATCGGGGACAGCGCGCCGCCGCCAGCGATTGCGCAGTGCGATCGCGACCGATTTCTTGGCTTTTTCCTGCCCGATGATGTATTTATCCAGATGGGCGACAATCTCGCCGGGGGTTTTATACTCACTATTTATCATTTGATCACTTCCACGGTAATGTTGTCATTGGTATAGATGCAGATATCCGCCGCGATTTTCAAAGCCTGTCGCACCAACTCCTCGGCGGTGTATTTCGGATTGGTGGACAACAGTGCCCGTGCCGCCGCGAGCGCGTACGGCCCGCCGGAGCCGATCGCGAGAATGCCGTCGTCGGGTTCGATCACCTCGCCCGATCCGGCCACCAGGAGGGTATGGTCCTTGTCGGCCACGGCCAGCAGCGCTTCCAGTTTTTGCAGGTACTTGTCGGTGCGCCAGTCTTTGGCCAGTTCCACCGCCGCGCGGGGCAGGTTGCCGCTGAATTCCTCGATTTTGGTTTCGAACCGCTCGAACAGTGCCAGCGCATCGGCGGCCGCCCCGGCGAAACCGGAGAGAATTTTATCATCGTACATCTTGCGGATTTTAACCGCGTGCGATTTCATGACGGTGTCGCCAAAGGTCACCTGTCCGTCACCGCCGAGCGCGACCTGTCCCTTGTATTTCAAACCGAGTATGGTTGTTGCATGACACTTCATCCTGATTATCTCCTATGCCCGGGGATGGGCCTTTTTATACACCGCCTTCAACTGCTCGGTCGTGATATGCGTGTATTTTTGTGTAGTGGCCAGCGAACTGTGGCCGAGCATTTCCTTGATCGCCAGAATATCCGCGCCGTTTTCCAGAAGGTGCGTCGCGAAACTGTGCCGCAACATATGCGGCGTGACCCGTTTGCCGAGTTTGGCGCAATATTTTTTCACGACCCGATCCACCGAGCGCACGGTCAGCGGTTCGCCCCGGAAATTCAGCAGGAAATGACCGCCGTGGTACGGTTTGTCGCTGACGAATCGTTCGCGAAGGTCGAGATAGTGCCGCAGATCGCCGGCGATCCCGTCGCCGTACGGCACCATGCGTTCCTTGTTGCCTTTGCCGATCACGGTGAGGGTGCCGTGTGCAAAATCGATATCGGTAAGCCGCAGCGACGCCATTTCGGCCCGACGGATTCCCGACAGGTAGAACAGCGACACCATGATATAGTCGCGCCAGGTGAGATAGGAATCGCGATCGAGATAGCCGAACAGCTCGGCGGCCTCTTTTTGCGAGAGAAATTCCGGGATTTTCTCCCGGTATTTGAGTTTGCTGAGTTTGCAGTCGTACTGCCGGTATTTTTTACTCTGTGCCAGAAAGCGTTGGAACCCGGCCAATGCCGAAATAAACCCCGCCAAAGTCCGCACCGAGACTCCCTCGGTGCGCCGCTGACTCAGGTATTGCCGTAAAAGAATGTTATTGAGTTTCGGATCCGGTTTGGTTTGGGCGTATTCCTTTTCCAGAAACGTCACCCACGGCTCCAGCCCGATCCGATAGGTCCTGATCGAACCGGCCGCAAGGCCGCGTTTCTCGGCCAGATGGGTCAGATATTGCATCAACGCTTTTTTCAGCATACGGCATAATACGCGATAGGAAAATTGAAATCAAATCAAAACTGGATACGGCAAACGGATCACCCGGCGAACCGGGATTATTCGTCTTCGGAATAGACTTTATTCTTGCATTCCGGGCAGTACAAATAATCGCCTTTGACTTTCGAGGTTTTTTCCACGAGATAGTTGTTCTTGCACGCCGGGCATTCTCTGTTGACGGGTTTGTACCAGCTGGCGAAATCACATTTGGGATAATTGGAGCATCCCCAGAACACCTTGCCGCGTTTGGTGCGCCGCTCGCTGATCTGCCCGCCGCAGTTCTCGCGCGGACAGGTGATTCCGGTCGGAAGCGCTTTGGTATTTTTGCATTTGGGATAATTGGCGCAGGCCATGAACTTGCCGAACCGTCCCTCCCGGATAACCATCTTGCCGCCGCACTTTTCGCAGGTTTCATCGGTTTCGACCAATTCGGCCTGACCATTGAGCGGCCGTGTGGTTTTGCATTCCGGGTAGGCCGAGCAGGCCAGGAAACGTCCGTTGCGCCCCCATTTAATTACCATTGGGGAACCGCAATTCTCGCAGACCTCATCGGTCTTCTCGGTGATGGCGTCTTTTATTTCCTGCTGGCGCGAGGTTACCGAGTCGAGGGTTTCATTGAACGGCTGATAGAAGCCGCGCACCACCGATACCCAGTCCTCCTGCCCCGATTCGATCTGATCGAGATCGGATTCCATGTTGGCGGTAAACCGGACATTGAACAGATCGGGGAAATTTTCCACGAGGATTTTATTGACCGTTCGTCCGAGTTCGGTCGGCGACAGACGGCGTTCGAGCAGTTCGACATATTTGCGATCCAGCAGGGTCGAGATAATATTGGCGTAGGTGGACGGTCGTCCGATCCCATCGGCTTCCAGCGTCCGCACCAGCATCGCCTGCGAGAAACGCGCCGGTGGTTTGGTAAAATGCTGGCTGGGCTGAACCTCAATTAAATTCAGCGTATCGCCCGGTTTAAGATCGGGGATGGAGTCGACCAGGCCGTTTTCGCCGTTCTGGCCGTTGTCTTTGGCCTCTTCATATAATTTCAGAAAACCGTCGAATTTCAATGACTGGGAATTGGCGCTGAACCGGTACTTGCCGGCATTGATCGTCACGGCGGTGGTATCATACACGGCCGGTGTCATCTGGCTGGCCAGAAAACGATTCCAGATCAAGGTATACAGCCGCAGTTGATCTCTGGACAGATTCTTTTTCAGTGAATCGGGCGTATGGTCAAGATACGTGGGGCGAATCGCCTCGTGGGCATCCTGACTTCCCTTGCGGGCCTTGTAATGAATCGCCTGATCGGGAAGGTAGTCTTTGCCGTATTCCTTATTAATGTATTCCCGGGCGGCCTGCAGAGCGGATTCCGCGATACGGGTGGAGTCGGTTCTCATATAGGTAATTAAACCGGTCGGGCCCTCGTCGCCCAGTTCCACGCCCTCATATAACTGCTGGGCGATCATCATGGTTTTCTTGGGAGAAAAATACAGGGCGCGCGCGGCATCCTGCTGAAGCGTGCTGGTAATAAACGGCGGAAGCGGTTTGCGTTTTTTCTCGGAGCGTTTGACCTCGTCGACCACAAAGGCGGTCCTGGTCAGGTCCTCTTTGATGCTCAGCGCGGCTTGTTCATTGCCGATTTCCGGCTTATCGCCGTCGATCTTGACCAGTTTGGCCAGAAGCTGAACTTTGTCCTTATCCTCGAGCAAGGCCCGGATTTCCCAGTATTCCTCCTGGACAAAGGCTTCGATTTCGGCTTCGCGTTCACAGATAATCCGTAGCGCCACCGACTGCACGCGTCCGGCGGAAAGCCCCCGGCCGATGGTTTTCCACAACAGCGGTGAGACTTTGTAGCCGACCAGCCGGTCCAGCACCCGTCGCGCCTGCTGGGCGTCGACTTTGTGCAGATCGATCTGGCGGGGATTCGCGATGGCGTCGAGAACGGCTGATTTGGTGATTTCGTTGAATGTCACGCGGGCGACGTGTTTGGCGTCTTTCAGTTGCTGGGCGACGTGCCAGGCAATAGCCTCCCCCTCACGATCCGGATCGGGGGCGAGATAGACGGTTTCGGAATTTTTGGCGGCATCGCGAAGTTTCTTGATAACCTTCTGCTTGCCCTTGATCGTGACATACTGCACCTTGAAGCCGTCGTCGGTATCGACGCCGAGTTTGGATTTGGGCAGGTCACGAATATGCCCGATGGTCGACTGGACATCGAAACTTCTGCCCAGGAATTTCTTTAGCGTCTTCGACTTCGCCGGTGACTCAACTATCAGCAGGTTTTTTGCCATGATGCGTACTTATTCGGTTTCTCCGTGTTCACGACGGAATTTCACTTTTCCGTCCATAACATCCAACAGCGCCAGTGAAGTCACTTTGCGGCCGTCGATGGTGACATCTTCCTCTGCCATGCGTTCCAACTGCGCCAGGCGGAGTGAATTGATCAACCGCGCCCGCTGCGAGGCAATCAGAACCGCTTCATAGCGGTTTTGGGTCACCTTGTCCAGTTCCTCAAAAGAGAATTTCGGCATTGTTCCTCCAATGAATGTATCTACCTAACCGATGATTCGTTTGATTTGTTCCAAATCCAGGTTCTGCTTTCGGCAATGCAGTGACCTGATAATCATATCGACTTCATTGACCGCAACATCCAGATCTTTGTTGACCACGACGAATTCAAAACGACTGAACAGCTTCATTTCCTCTTCCGCGCGCATGCGACGAATTCGTAACTGCTTATCGTCCTCGGTGCCTCTTCGCTTTAGCCGCCGCCTGAGTTCGGCCTTTCCGGGCGGCAAAATAAACACCAGCGCCGCAGTGGGATATTGTGTTTTCAGTTTAAATGCCCCCTTGACATCGACATCGAGAATAATCACGCCGCCGGTGCGAAGGGTGGTATCGAGAAATTTGCGGGGGGTTCCATAGCGATGCTGGTGAACCACACACGATTCGGCGAACTCGCCGCGTTTCTGCATGCGAGCGAAGGTTTCGCGATCGACAAAATAGTATTCGCGGCCGTCACGTTCGTTTTTGCGCGGCGGGCGGGTGGTGTAGGAAATCGAAAACCGCCACCCCTGTTTTTTATTTCTTTGCAACAACCTGCGACAGATCGAGCTTTTCCCTCCACCCGAGGGTGATGAAATGATGATGATTTTGCCCTTCTGTCCGATCTGCATGGTACTGATAACGTCTATGCGTGGTTATTCTATGTTTTGAACCTGTTCTCTGATTCGTTCGATTTCTTCTTTCAGTTCGACCACCAAATGCGAAATCTCCGGGTTGGCCGATTTCGCACCGATGGTGTTGGCCTCGCGATTCAGTTCCTGCAGGATGAAATTGAGACGGCGGCCGACTGCCCCGTTCTGACCGATATCGGCGCGAAACTGGGTCAGATGGCTTGAAAAGCGGACACATTCTTCACTGATATCGGCCCGTTCGGTCATATACGCCACTTCCTCTTCGAGACGCACCTGATCGATACGCGGTTTGTCCAGAAGCTCATTGATCCGTCGGGTCATCTTGTCGCGATACATTTCGAAATTCTTGTTGGCCATTTTTTCGATCTTTTTGATGCCGTCGCGAAGGATTTTTATCCTCGCCAGCATGTCTTTTTTCAGATTGGCACCCTCGCGCCTGCGCATGGCGATTAAATCATCCAACGCCGTAACCGTCGCTTTTTGCAGATACGGCCAGACCTTTTTCTCGAGATCCTCGGCTTTGGCGACTTTGAACAGATCGGGGAACGCCAGGAAATGCGCCATCTCGATCTCGCCTTTTAACTTGTACCGCTTTTTCAGCGCCGACAATTGCTGATGAATATCATCAGCCAGACTGCGATTCAACACGACCCGGTCGATGCCGAAACCGTAGTCTTCGTAGTTGATGGTTATATTGAGCCGGCCCCGTTGCAGACGACCGCACACCAGTTCCTTGAGTCGCGGTTCCATAAAGGTCAACTGCCGGGGCAGACGGAACACACATTCCAGATAGCGATTGTTCACCGACGCGATTTCAACGGAGATCGTTATCTGTTTGGTTCTGAGATCAGCCCTTCCGAATCCTGTCATCGAATACATATTCTTACCCTGTTTTGAAAATCAGGCCGTAATAATAGTAATAAATCTCGAGTTGTCAACTATTGATGCTGTTCCGGCCGTTTATTATCAAGATTTTTACCTCGGACCATGCTGAACACGGCCGCGACGATGATGATGAATATCACCAGGTTATATACCGAACCATAAGCCGACATGAAGGCCTCGGTGGCCGATGCGCCCTGTTCGACCATCTGGGCGCGATGATAACCAAAAATGGCGATTGCCAATCCGACTCCGAATATCATCCCCAGTGTGCGAATCGTCGCCAGTATACCGGCGGCCGATCCCAACTGCATCTTGTTGACCGATCCCATGATACTCGACGTATTCGGCGTGGAAAAAAGCCCCATCCCGATTCCGACCAGAAGCAGGACACCGATCACATGCCAGGTCGCGGCATCGGGTGACAACAGACGCAAAAAGTATATACCCAGAATCATGATGGCAACACCCAGTGTTGAAATCAGCCGGGCCTGTAATTTGTCGGACAGGTACCCGGCAATCGGGGCCATGAAAAATCCGCACACCGGAATCGTCATCAAAAATGTCCCGACCCGGTCGGGAGTCAAAAGCCGGACCTGTTCAAGATAAAACGGCATGAGAATTGTCACTGACGACAGTGATATAAATACCAGAAGCATCGCCAGTCCGGAGAAGGTAAACACCCGGTTTTTAAAAATATCCAATCCGATCAGGCGGGTTTTGGGATTATTTTCAAAGACGAGAAACAGCACCAGAAAAATCCCGGACACGCCCAGTAAGACCAGCGCCTGAGTAAGCGCGATACGGTCGCGGCTGTATAATAACGCCCCCAGCATCATAAGCGACATTCCCAAAGCAAGGCTTCCCGATCCCGGCAGACTGATTTTTCGGTCGGGATTGGTCGTCGGAAAACCCCGGAAATATTTATAGGTGTAATAGGCGCCCAGAATGCCGATCGGGACATTGACAAAAAAGATCCACCGCCAGCCCAGGAGCGCGATAATATACCCGCCCAGCGGCGGCCCCAGCATCAGGCCGGTCGACACCACCATACCGATCACACTGAGACCTCTGCCCCGTTCATTGGCCGGAAAACAACGGGTGATCATCGCCGGCCCGACCGAGATCATCAACGCCGCGCCGATTCCCTGCAGAATACGCGCACCGATGAGGAAATAAATCCCCGGCGACAAACCGCACAGGGCCGACCCGAGGACAAAGATCAGATATCCCCAGGTATAGGAAAACTGAAAACCCTTTTTCTCACCGACCGCGCCAAAAACCATGAGCAGCGAAATAATCGTGATGGAATAAGACAGCACCACCCATCCGACCATCTCGATACTGGCGCCCAATTCCCGCCCGACGGTGGGCAGGGAGACATTCACAATCGATGAATCCAGTGTCCCCAGAAACGTTCCGGCACCGGTAATCAGAAGTGATTTTCTCTTGTATGAATTGGTTTCAAACGTATCCATATCGCTCCGGTCGGTTGACAGATCATACATAAAAACTGTTTGACAACACAAGCCGTAATCATAATCTTTAACCCTATAAGAGTCAATCAATTAATTTTGTTTGAACGTCTGGATCGCTGATGCGTCATTATTTTGGCAAATGAAAGACCGGATCTGAATGAAAACCGATTTACAGGATCTGGTGGAGCGTTTTATCGGCGGAGACCATCTGGCCTTCGCGGAACTCGTCAGGAGGTATAAGAAAAGGATATACTCGATCGCATTCCGGATGCTGGGTAACCATTTGGATGCTGATGAAGTCACTCAGGAAGCATTTGTCAGAATCTATACCAAGCGCGAGGATATCAAATCGGCGAGCTTCTTTTCCAGTCTGTTGTTGCGAATCGCAACCAATTACGCCATCGATCTGATACGCAAGAAACAGAAGCGATTCGTTTCGATTGACGGCGAGACCGGGGCGACCGAAGCCGTTCAGCTTGAGCTGTCCGAATCGCAAATCAGCCCGGATCGGTTACTTGAAAATGCGGAGGTCATGGATGAAATTCGACGGGCCATCCAGAAACTTCCGCCCCGCCAGCGCGCCGCGATTGTGTTGCACGACGTTGAAGGGTACACGAAGACCGAGGTGGCCGCGATTATGGGATGCCCGCAGGCCACGGTGCGATCGAATTTGCATATAGCCCGGTCGAAACTGAAGAAATGGCTTAGCAAGATTATATAACTCAGGAGCTAACGATGCCCTACCACCACATCAGGCTCTTCATAGACGATTATCTTGCAGGCACGATCTCGGAAACGGACAAGGCCCGTTTCGAGGAGATTCTCGCCGAAGATGCAGATAGTCGGCAATTCGTTGAAGAGGAAAAACGCCTCCGCGAGGTTTTAACCCGCGACGCCTATCCCGATCCCGGCGAGCGGTACTGGGACAGTCTGGAAACCTCCATTCTGGAACGGACCGGCCGGATACCATCGGATAAATCTCCGGGAAAATCCGCCACAATCGAAACCAGAGAAACACATGCCTGGCGACCGCTGTTGGCTCTGGCGGCATCGGTGGTCCTGTTCACCGCGTCAATCGCGGTAACGGAAAATGTCAAGCCGCAACTGCTTTATACCGATCTCGCCACCATTCAGACTATTACGGTGACTCCCGACTATCGGGAAACGCTGATACACAGTGTGTACGGTACGGTTTCGGCGGAGTTGGATCTCCTGAGCGCCATGGTGTGCTCGCCCCCGGGGGTGCTGACGGAACGTCTGACCTCAAAAATCATCGACGGCAGGCTGGAATAAGGATCGGATCGTCATGAAGAACCATACCCTCACATCGGTCATTTCCGCGATCCTGATACTGTTCCTGATCGGGGGATGTCTTCCCGAAACCGGCCCGGTTCGGCTGGCGTTGAAATTCGCCGACGGTCAAAATCTAACCTGGTCGATACAATCCAAGGCCTTGATTCGGGAATTCGAAAACGACAGCCTGGTCGCGTATACCGAATCCACGGAACGATCGTTCGCAACCGAACAGGTGCTTGCGATTCTCGAAGATTCCTCGGCGCGCATTCGCCGCACCAATTATTATCCGTCGCCCGACGACAACAATCCGCTGTATCTGACCGACAGCAATGTCGTCTCGTGGTCGGCCGAATATACGCAATCCACGGGCGGCCAAATCAGAGACTACATGCCGCAGGATACGGTCAATGCCGAGATACTGGCGTATTATCAGAAGATATATGATCAGGTGGCACCCAATTATCCCGACCGCCCGGTGACCCCGGGGTATTCCTGGAGTCAGTCGGTGCGGGTCGCGCTTCCCGATGGACGGGTCACCACTGCCGCCACCCGATATAAGGTACGGTCGTTCGCCCGGGTGCTGGGCTATGACTGCGCGGTAATCGAATCGCAGGGAACGGTGCTTCTGCCCTTTGCCGGGACCGATCAAAACGCGGGCAGTTCGATCAGCGGGCAATCACAAAAAGACATTTCGGGCATTACCTATTTCGCCTACAAGGACGGGTTCATTGTGCGGTACGAGGAAACCTATGACTCCCGCCTTGTCGGCAGACGGCACAAAGCCGACGATGACAATTCCTTTGCCGTCTACGAAAAAGGCACCTATTCCTATTGGCTGATAGAAACCTCTGCGGACAATTCCGTGGCCATAAAATAATTGTGTTTGAAATTGCCTGTCCGCATATTGTGGCGATGGCAACGTGTCAGGAATCGTCGGAATGAGAAAAGAAGCCGCATTGACGGCACTGGCGCTGTGGGTCGCATGTGGTCTCCTGACCGGATGCGGCGGACGGGATCAGGCCGTTACGCTGAGTTGTAAATTTCCCCCCGATCGCACGGCGACCTATCGTCATGAAGCGGTCAGGAATGTCCGCGTCTTTCGCGGTGACCGTCTGAGTCGGTCCTATGCCGACACCACCATGATGACAATCGAGGAGTCCGTAACCGATACCGCCGATGACTTCGGCGCAAGACTGCAATGCGTTTACACCTGGGACGAACACACGCCGATTATTGACGACAGCACCGGCACGCCCACCGGCAAATACCGAACCGATCGACATCAGGCCGTCTGGAACTATGTGCAGGAGAAAAACGGTAAAATCACGGAGTTCGGCACCACCGATGAACTACCGCCGGAGCAGTACGATTTTCAGAAGCGGCTGTTCGAACAAATGGACCCGATGTATCCCGGCTATCCGGTGCGTCTCGGCGATTCCTGGAGCAATACCGTGAAAATCCTTCTCGGAGTCGATGAAAAAACCGATGCGACCACGACCTATACGGTCAAAGCCTTCGAGCGCCGGGCCGGGTATGATTGTGTGGTGATCGACTACGAGGGAATGCTGATCGTGCCCCGCGCGACAATCGCACCCGATGGCACGCGTCATACGATCAGTGTGGAAACGATCAAGCGGAGCGGAACGTTCTGTTTCGCTTATCGGGAGGGATTTATCGTCCGTCAGACCGAGCGCTTCGATCTGATCGCTGAGGGGACGGAATATGCAGAGGGCAAAACCGAACCGGTCACACGTCTGATCGACGGATCATATACGACCCGGTTGATCGACATTGAGCGACAATAGACAAACCCGCAATATCCCGCCGGCGGCTGTTATCGCCGCCTTTTTTATTGGTTCGCCAATAGTTTTCCCGTACATTCACATCATGTTCACTCGAGCCATTATTTTAATTCTCGATGCCTGCGGAGTCGGCGAACTACCCGATGCCGCCGCGTACGGTGACAGCGGCGCGGCCACGATCCCCCACGTGGCGAAAGAACTGGGGGGTTTGGCCATGCCGAACAGCGGCAGACTGGGCCTGGGCAATATCACGGCAATCGACGGTGTTCCGCCGACCGAGACGCCATCGGCCTGTTACGGCAAAATGGCCGAACAATCGCCGGGAAAAGATTCCACATCGGGCCACTGGGAAATCGGCGGGGTGATACTGAAGCAGGCGTTTCCGGTGTATCCTGACGGATTTCCCGATGATCTGGTACAACGGTTCGAACAGGCCGCGGGTGTGCATATGATCGGCAACTGCCCCGCCAGTGGGACGGAGATTATCAAGGAACTCGGTGCACGCCATATGCAAACCGGCGGGATCATATTGTACACGTCGGCGGATTCGGTGTTTCAACTGGCGGCGCATGAAGAGATCATCCCGCTGGATCGACTCTATGAGATCTGCCGCATCGCCAGAGAACTGCTCACTGGCGAACATGCGGTTGGACGGGTAATCGCGCGGCCGTTTGTCGGGACGCCGGGGAATTTCACGCGCACCACCAACCGTCACGATTTTTCGCTGGAGCCGCCGTCGCCGACCATCCTCGACCGTCTCCAGATGGCGGGCATCCCGACAGTCAGTGTCGGGAAAATATATGACCTGTTTGCCGGAAGAGGGATCGCGACCAAGATTACCGCCAAGACCAACGCCGAAGTGATGGCAAACCTGACTGCGGAGCTGGATATTACGCCGGAGGGGCTTTTGTTCGCCAATTGTGTCGACTTCGATATGCTCTGGGGACACCGCAACGATGTGGAATCGTTCGGGCGGGGATTGGAGGAGTTCGATCGCGATCTGGAGCCGCTGTTGAACAAACTCCGCGATACCGATCTTTTGATTATCACCGCCGATCACGGTTGTGATCCGACCATGAAACAGTCGACCGATCATACCCGCGAATACGTGCCGCTGTTGGTGTACAATCCGAGAATTGCCAGGGGAGTCGATCTCGGAACGCGGGAGGTGTTTGCGGACGTGGCGGCCACGCTGGCGGAGGTATTTGCCCTGAAAGACCCATCGGCACCGGGGGAACCGCTGTTCCCCGGAAAAAGTTTCTTAAAAGAGATTGTCCGGTGTATTGCCTGAGTATATTATGCGGGCGGATGGATAGTAAAAAGGCCGTTTTGCGATGAATAAACTCAATACGTATTTCGATCATGCCCTGTTGTCATCGGACACCACTCGCGATGATATTATCCGCCTTTGTCATGAGGCCGAAGCATATGCGCTTTTTGGCATTGCGATCAATCCCTGCTGGGTGCGCGATGCCCGCGCGGAGCTTGACGGATCGAATGTAAAAATTATCGGCGTTTCCGGTTTTCCGCTGTCGGCCAATACGACCACAATCAAGGTCGCCGAGGCGGTGCAGGGAGTCGAGGACGGTGCGGATGAAATCGACATGGTCGCCAATGTCGGCTGGCTGGTGGCAGGTGAATATGGCAAGGTCGAGCATGAAATCGCGGCGGTGCGCAGGGCCCTGCCGCATGAAGTCCCGTTGAAAGTCATTATCGAAACACCGAAACTGCAACCGGACGTGCAGATCGAAGCGGTCAGGATCATTATCGACGCCGGGGCGCAATTCGTGAAAACGGCAACCGGTTTTTTCGGCGGGGCGACGGTCGAGGCGGTCGCCCGGCTGAAACAGGCCGCGGGTGGCATGATTAAGGTCAAGGCATCGGGAGGCATCAGAACGCTGGCGGACGCCGCGGCGATGATTCACGCCGGCGCCGACCGTCTGGGATCATCGGCATCGGTGGCGATCATGCAGGAGCTGGCGAGAAACTCCGTCACGGAAGGGAGGACGCGCCGATGAGCGAATCCAGTGGAGCGAACAAGGGCGGCAAGCCCTATGTCGGCGTCATTTTTAAGTGTTGCCGAATTTACTCCCGGATATATCTTAACAGGGCCGGGACCGCCTTTGTCGGCTGGTGTCCGCGATGCGGCGCAAAAATGGAGCTGAAAATTTCACCGCATGGTTCGAAAAGCAGATTTTTTATGGCAGACTAACTGATGGCATTTGCCCGACCCAAAATCGTCGTTGTGCCTCTCGGTGAGGTTGATTTCATGATGGTCAACAAACTCGCCACCAATATCGGCCCGGTGTTCAATCGCTCGGTCGACATTCTCAAAGGCATGAAAATGCCGGAGGAATCATACAACGTCATTCGTAATCAGTACTACGCCGCGATTATCCTGGCCAAGCTGGAACGGGTGAAGGCCAATCAGCGCGAGCACGTGATCGGAGTCTGCGAAGAGGATATTTACCTGCCCGATGAGGCGTACGTGCTGGCGCATGCGGACAGTGTCCTGGGGACGGCGGTAGTGTCGCTGAACAAAATCCGCCAGGAGTTTTACGGTCTTCCCGAGGACGACACCAAGGTGTACGATCGGCTGTACAAGCTGGCGGTCGACCAGGTATCGTTCTTGTGCGACGTGGCCGCCTGTCGGAATCCCAAATGCGTGCACTATTACAGCCAGACGATGATGGATATTGACAATAAAGGCAGTAAACTGTGCGATATCTGCAAACGTCAGTTGATAAACCGAAAAAAATAATCGCCATGAACCTGATTCAGATACTCGAATCGTTCCGCACCGATCCCGTCATCTCCCGCAATATCGCCCACTGGGCGGAGATTCCCCCCCGGGCCGGTGAGTACGAAGACTATCCGGAATTTCTCGACGCCAAACTGGTGCGGGCGTTTTCGTCGCGCGGGATCACGCGACTCTACTCGCATCAGCGGGCCGCGGTCGAGGCGATTCATGAGGGCCGCGATACGGTGATTGTCACGCCGACGGCGTCGGGAAAAACACTGTGTTATAACCTGCCGGTGATCGACGCCATCATGAAAAACAAATCGACCCGCGCGCTGTATCTTTTTCCCACCAAGGCGCTTTCGCAGGATCAACTGGCGGAGCTGATGGAATTGATCAACGATCTCGATGTCGATATCAAGACCTACACGTTCGACGGCGACACCCCGCAGACGGCGCGTCGACTGATCCGTTCCGCCGGGCATATCGTGGTGACCAATCCCGACATGTTGCACGCGGGCATTCTACCGCATCACACCAAATGGATCAAACTGTTCGAGAATTTGCAGTATATCGTTATCGATGAGATTCATCACTATCGCGGGATTTTCGGATCGCATCTGGCCAATGTCATCCGTCGTCTGCAGCGCATCTGCCGCTTTTACGGTTCCGATCCGGTTTTTATCACCTGTTCGGCGACCATTGCCAATCCGGATGAGCTTTCCGAGAAAATCACCGGCAAGAAACCGGTACTGGTCGACAACAACGGTGCACCCTCGGGAGAAAAGCATTTTATCGTGTACAATCCGCCGATTATCAATCCGCAACTGGGGATACGCAAGTCGGCGTTGAATGAATCATTGATGCTGGCCAAACGGTTTATCGGCGAACGTATCCAGACCATCATTTTCGCCCATTACCGACTGCAGGTGGAAGTGCTGTTGTCGTATTTGCGGGAGTCGTTCAAGGAGCCGTTCGGGAAAAATATCAGCGTAGCCGGGTATCGCGGCGGCTATCTGCCCAATCAGCGTCGGGAGATCGAACAGGGCCTGCGTCGCGGAGAGATTATCGGAGTGGTGTCCACCAATGCCCTGGAACTGGGGATCGATATCGGGGCGCTGGACGTGTCGATCATCTGCGGATACCCCGGCTCCATCGCGTCGACCTGGCAACAGGCCGGGCGTGCGGGACGGCGGTCCGGGACGTCGGTGACGATTTTTGTCGCCAATAGTTCGGCGATCAACCAGTTTCTGGCCAAAGACCCGGCGTACATCCTCAAGCGCACGCCGGAAATGGGCATTGTCGATCCCGACAACCTGATTATCAGCACCAATCATATCAAGTGCGCCAGTTTCGAGCTTCCCATGCAGGACGGCGAGAACTTCCGTCGCGACGGCACCGGCGAAATTCTCGACTACCTGGAAAGCCAGCACGTGCTTCGTCACGCCGGGCACAAGTATCACTGGTCGTCGGAAATCTACCCCGCCCAGCAGGTGTCACTGCGGTCGGCATCGCCGGACAATTTCGTCATTCTCAACCGTTCCGACAACAACCGCGTGATCGGCGAGGTCGATTATTACTCCGCGCCGATTTTCCTGCACCCGGAGGCGATTTATTTGCACGATGCCAACCAGTACCAGGTCACCGAACTGGACTGGGAGGGCAAGAAGGCGTATGTCAAGGAATCCGAAGTCGACTACTACACCGACGCCGAAACCAAAACCGATTTGAAGGTGCTCGGCACCGCCGAGGAAAAACAGGTGCACGACTGCGCGCTGGCCTGGGGCGAAGTGACGGTGACAGCGGTGACGGTGCTGTTCAAGAAAATCAAATTCCACACGCACGAGAACGTCGGTTCCGGCAAACTGACCCTTCCCGAGCTGGAACTGCACACCAACGCGTTCTGGTACATGTTCCCCGGCGATATCCGGTACAAATGCCATCTCGAAGGCGAGCAGTTCGGCGGCGCCTTGCGCGGGCTGGCCAATATTCTCGGCAAGATTGCCCCGCTGTGGGTGATGTGCGACCCGCGCGATCTGCGCTCGATCTCACAGGTGCGCGCACCGTTCAGCGAACTGCCGACCATTTATATCTATGAAAACATCCCCGAAGGGGTCGGGTACTCCCAGAAGATTTTCACGATCGCGCCCGATTTGTTCCGCGCCTGCCTGGAGCAGTTGCAGAGCTGCCCGTGCCCGGGCGGATGTCCGTCGTGTGTCGGCCCGGAGATGGAGGTCGGCACGTCGGGCAAATCCGGCACGGTGGGTCTGTTGCGGTACATGCTGGGGGACTAGGCCGCACTCCGACAAACATTCTTGACAAAATCGACTGTTAAACGTATCTTTCAATAGTTCATCAGGAACAGGGCTCGTGATACATCTTGTGTGAGGACAAAATCCGACATCCTGGATTAAGAGAAATCGGCTTTACTTGCCATAAAAATAACACAGGAGGATGACATGTCATTCATCGCCCGTTCCCGCAAACCAGCGTATATACTCGCGATCGGATTGCTTCTCGCCATTGTGCTTACCTTTCCGATTCAGGCCCAGGATGATCCCAATCGGGGTGATCTCAATCTCAATGGGATACCGTTCGAACTGGCCGATGCCCAATTGTACGCCAGTTATTTCGAATACGGCCTGGCCGTGTTCACGATCAATATTGAGGCGCAAATCGCCGCCAGCGATGTCAACATGGACGGCATCGTCCTGACGGTGGCGGATTATATTTATTTATTGCGAATTATCCAGGGAGAGGCCGATCCCGAGTCTCCCCCGCTTGATACGCTAAACGGTTTATTGATCGACAATATCGGCGACTCCGGGCTGATGATCAGCACCTGGTTCGAGGATGATGTCGCCGCGCTGGTGCTGGAGTACGATATTCCCAGTTTCGTGCCGGTGGAGGTGACGGCACTGACGGCGGCAGAGGGCATGGAGCTTCAGTACGAGTACAACGATCCGATTTTGCACATATCACTGGTCGGCGGTCTGACCGGGGCCTTGCCGGCATCGTACGTGCCCGTTCTGCAGGTCACCTTCGCCGGGAATATTGCCGTCCTGAACTCCGCAATGGCCACCGGGTATCTCGGACAGCCGGTGCATATGTCCTACGGCGACGACGTCCTGCTTGGTGATCTTAATCTCAACGAAGTGCCCTATGAAATCGCAGATGCGGTGTTGTTCAGCAACTATTTGGTTTATGGTGAATCGGTCCTCACCATCAATCCGCCAGTGCAAATTCTCGCCAGCGATGTCAACCAGGACGGGATTGTGCTGACAATCGAGGATTTCGAGTATCTTCTGAAAGTCATACAGGGCGAAATCGTTCCGGGCGATCCGGTGGGTGCGCCGGAAGACGGCAACCTGGCATCGATCAAGTCCGAAGGCATCATTACCGTTGCCGCCGATCTGGATTCTCCGGCGAGTGCGCTGTGGTTGGTGTACTATTCGCCCGATCCGGGAACGCTGTCGGTCGCACCGCTTGAGATCATCTCCGGCATGATGACCGGTTTTGAGATAATCGATGATACGCTGCGGATACTGGTGTATGATATGGACGGCATTTCCACAATCGACGACGGACTCAATGATCTGCTGAACATTTTCTATGACGGAACGCGCCCGGAATTTATCAGGGCGGAAGCCGCGGGTGAGGAGGCCCAGCGGATTGAGCTGAATTCGATTATCTGCAATACCATCATGTGTGATCCCAACCAGGACGGCAATCTCGATCTTCTGGATGTCTTGTATTTCATTGACTTCCTTTATCTCTGGGTGGATCCGCCGGAGTTTACTCGCAATATCGATTGCAATTGCGACTGCCAGCCCAATTTACTCGATATTCTGGCCCTGATCGACTACCTATACGGCACCCATGCACCGCTGTGCACCTGCCAGGAGTCGATGTTTAACTGCCCGGTCTGGTACTCGTTTTAATACTTTTGACCATCAACGTCGTAGATACACGGCCCGCCTTACACGGCGGGCCTTTTTTGTGGTGTGCGATTTCGTTAATTATGCAGATAAGTGAATCCGAAAAGTAATATTCCCGTATAGAAAGACAGGATAACATATTTAAGCGCCGGGAGGATAACATGAAATGGCAGATAGCCAAAATTATAAGTGCTCTGGTCGTTATTCTGTCTCTGGTGGCAATGCCGCTGGCGGAAGTCCAGGCCAAAATCGAAGAAGTCGTGGAAAAATCGTTTGAGGTGTCGTCGGGCGGGATGCTCCTGGTCGATTCCGAACGCGGCTCGATTGATATCGGTACCCATGACAAAAACACCGTTGACATTGAAGTCGTGTTCAAGGTTAAAACCGGTCGCGAGGAATACGCCCGTGAATTGATCGATGATTTCGCTCTCGAATTCGAAAACACCAGCAAATCGGTTGAAATTTACGGAGATTTTCATGGCGAACAGGGATGGTTCGGAACCCGCAACAATAAATTACAGGTGGAATTCCACATTCTTGTCCCGAGAGAATTCAATCTGGATCTGAAAACCAGCGGCGGCAGTATTCATGTCGACGATCTGAAAGGCGAAGTCGACGCGCGCACGTCGGGCGGCAGTCTCGGTTTTAACAATATCGAGGGCCCGGTGACAGGACGCACGTCCGGCGGAAGTATCTCGCTGAAAAGTTGCACCGGCGAGGCCAATATCAAGACATCCGGCGGAAGTATCAGTATCGGACGGGTCGACGGGGATGTCGACGCCCATACATCGGGCGGTTCGATCCATGTCGACGAGGTTCGCGGCGTGATCGATGCATCGACCTCCGGCGGCAGTGTGACCGCGTACATCACCGAACAGCCGAAAAGCGATTGCCGGCTGACCACGTCGGGCGGATCGGTCAATGTCTTTCTCGATCCCAAAATCAATGTCGATATCGATGCCAAGACCAGCGCCGGATCGGTGCATTCCGATTTCGATGTTGCGGGTCGGGACAGAAAGAATCGGTCGTCATTGCGCGGCGAGATCAACGACGGCGGGCCGGAGTTGTATCTGCGCACATCGGGTGGCGGGATTTATATAAATGAAATATAAAAGAGACTGTTACGCACTGATGACATATGATTTCCTCCTGGGGTAGATGAAATACAAAAGCCGGTGCACGGGGGCACCGGCTTTTTGTTTGTACTATAGAGAATTCGTCATTACAAGAGAAGCGTCAGAAACACCCCGGCGGCCACCGCCGAACCGATCACGCCGGCCACGTTCGGTCCCATCGCCGGCATCAGCGGATTGACCCGGCCTTCGGTTTCCTTCGACACGAACTGTTGCACCACCCGCGCCGCCATCGGCACCGCCGAAACGCCTGCCGCACCGATACACGGATTGACCCGTTTGCCTTCCGGCAGGAACAGGTTCAGCAGTTTGGCGAACAGGATACCGCCCGCGGTACTGAATGAAAACGCCACCGCACCCAGCACTAGAATCATCAAGGTCTGCGGACGCAGAAAACTGGCGCCGTCCATGGTCGCGCCGACCACCAGTCCGAGAAACATACTGACAATATCGACCAACGCCCCGCCGGCGGTGCGCCGGAGCCGTTCGGTCGCGGTGACTTCACGGAGCAGATTGCCGAACATCAGCATCCCGATGAGCGGCGCACTCGACGGCACACCCAGTGACGCGATAATACCGCAGACAATGGGAAACAAGAGCACGGCGGTTTTCGACACCGGTTTGGCTTGCGGCATGTCGATTGCACGTTCCTTGTGCGTGGTCAGCATGCGTAGTATAGGCGGCTGGATAATCGGCACCAGTGCCATGTAGCTGTAGGCCGCCACCGCAATCGGCCCGAGCAGGTGCGGTGCCAATTGACTTGCCAGAAAGATCGAGGTCGGCCCGTCGGCTCCGCCGATAATGCCGATCGAGGCCGCTTCTTTAGGTGTAAATCCCAGAATATAGGCCGCGCACAACGCCGCCACGATAATGCCCAACTGCGCCGCCGCTCCCAGTAAGAACGTAATCGGCCGTCCCAGAAGCGGACGAAAATCGATCAGCGCGCCGATACCGAGAAAGACAATCGGCGGCAAAAGTTCGGTTTTCACACCGGCGTCATAGATCAGGGCAATGATGCCGTTGCCGTGAGCGTCCATTTCCGCCAGAGGGAGATTGGCCAGCAGGGTTCCGAAGCCGATCGGGATCAGCAAGAGCGGTTCGAAGTTCTTTTTGACGGCAAGATAAATCAAGATACCCGCCACCGCGAACATCACCCAGTTGCTCCATTGCAGACCGGCAAATCCGGAATGTTCCAAGAGTTTTATTGCCGTATCCATACCCTCACTCCTTATGACAGAGTGAGAATCGGTTTGGAGGAATCAATTTCATCACCGATTCTGACGTGGATTTCGGCCACCCTCCCGTCAATGGGTGCTTTGATATCGTGCCTGGCCTTCATCGCCTCGACCGCCGCCACGACATGCCCCCTGGGAACCGTCTCGCCGACTTTCACCATGATATCGACGACCTCCACGAATCCCGCAAAGGTGGAGTGCACCGGTGTTCCGTTGGCGGCGGCCGGAGCGGGCGCCGCCGCAGGCGCGGCTGTCGCCACGGAAGCGGATGCGGCCTGTGCGCCGATCGGTTCCAGGGTAACCGTAAAGGTGCGCGTCGTGCCGCCTTCGGCAACCACGCATCGGGTGGTCACCGGGCCGGAGGGCACGGCCGGAGCGGCCGGTACCGCCGCCGGCGCGGGCGCCGCGTCAGGCTTGGGCTCTTCTTTCTTTTTCAGGGGGACGTCGATTTTGGCATTGCCGGTTAACAGACGAATCCCCTCGTTCAATTCCATTTTCTTGCCCGGCACCATTGCGGCCAGAACCAAAAAGGTATTCCGGTCGTTGACTTCGAGACCGCGTTCGCGCAGGGCTTCTTGTGCCGGGCCGATGTTTTTCGGGGCGGCCTCGAGCGGATCGCCAGTGAACACTTTGAGTTCGAGCTGTTCCGATGCGATCTTGACCACTTCCGGGTCGGGCGGCAACGGCGTTTTGCCGTAATATCCCAGGACGGCGCGGCCGTATCCGGCATCGATTTTTTTCCACCGACCGTACATGACATTGTTAAAGGCCTGCAACCAGTATTGCTGGCTTCCCGGCGTCAC
Source organism: Candidatus Zixiibacteriota bacterium (assembly GCA_016933695.1). GTDB lineage: Bacteria > Zixibacteria > MSB-5A5 > GN15 > PGXB01 > JAFGAL01. The sequence continues at coordinate 22,611 of JAFGAL010000022.1, forward strand.
ACTGGTCCAGGCGCCGCCGGCCTCCACCACCACCGGGAATTCCGCCAGCACATCGCCATACTTATTGAGAATGCCGGCCTTTTCCATCATGTGCACGTTCGGTCCGATCGCGCCGCCCGGCATGGGAAAACCGATCACGCGCGCATCGGCGGTTGTGGTGGTCGGGTTGAAATTGTAATTTTTCATTAACTCATTGAGCATATCCTCGATAATCGTCATCTTGGTGTGATCGACATCGAGCGAATAGCCGGTTCCCTTGAGGGCATGCGCCATCGAACGCACGTCCGGTTGCACCGTCCCGCTGGCCATCGGGCGCACGGTCAGGTCGATCCCGTCGACTCCGCCCTGAATCCCGGCCATGTAACAGGCCACGGCCATACTGGCGGTGTCATGGGTGTGCAACCAGAGGAGCATCTCGGGAGGCATCATCTTGCGCAGAGCCACGGCGGTATCGTAAATGGTTTTGGGATCGCAGGTTCCGCTGGCGTCTTTCAGACAGATACTGTCGATGTGCATGCCGCTGTCGAGTAGTTTCTTGCCGATGTTGGTGTAGAATTCCGCGGTATGCACCTTGTCGGATTTGAACGGAAGCCCCATCAGGGCGATACAGACCTGATGGTGCATACCGGCGTCGACGATGGGTTGTCCGGTCTTGATCAGGTTGTCGACATCGTTCATGTAGTCGAAATTCCGATCCCAGGTGGTGCCATGCTGTTTCATCAGCCGCGCCTGCAACTGCAACCCCTCGATGGACTGCGTGGTGAGAGTCACCCCCGAAACCGAACGCGTCAGAATCTGCAGGTCGATTTCCGGGCCGACCGCATCGCGCATTTTCTGCATGGTGTCGAAGGGATCCTCGCCGAGATAAAAATAGGGAGCCTGATACCGTGCGCCCCCGCCGAATTCAAAATGACGTATCCCCGCCTCCGCCGACGCCTTCATGGCGGGGAGAAAATCCTGAAGCCGCACTTTGCCGCCAAATGAACTCTGCAGGCCGTCACGAAACGGCGTAAACATCATCCTGATGGTTTTGGGGGTTTTCGTGAGAATCATTTTACCTCCTCCACTTTGGTTACGGTCGTTCCGGGGTACAGTCTTTGTGCGGCGGAAACGATGGCCGCCACGATTGCGGAGTCAGTGACCTGAACCGGGACCGGGAACAGGGCCAGAATCAGGCGCATGACCAACGCCAGCAATGACAGCAGAAGAAAGACTGAGATTAACGCTGAAACGCAGATCGTCAATAGACCCAGGGGTTCCATGCTACAACTCCCGTAGATGCAGTTATATGTGCATTCCCCATCCCTCCGAGCGAAAACAAGGAACAAGGATATATTTAGTACTCGTTTGTGAATCCCTGATGCTGAAGGGTAAAATAAGACGGGCGCGACACCCTGTCAATTCAATTCTTGAGAATCAGACGCCCCGAACTGACGGGCGCGGAATGATGTTCGAGATACAATTCCAGATTATCGCCGATGCGCAGGACTTTCCCGGCCACCATCTCCTCCGGTTCGGCATCGACTTTGTCGACCCGAACACTCGCCATTTTTCCGATAATGACGGACCGTTCGCGATATATCCGCAACAGCTCGGCATATCCTCCATCGCAATATCGTCGATAGGCGGCATCCAACTCGGCGGCCAACTCATAAAACACCCGATCCAATCGGCAGGCTTGGTCGGAATCAGCAAAATCCCGAAGACAGGCGGTGCGCGGAACAAACAGATCGGCCACCGCCTCCGGCGCGGATTCGACATTCATACCGATGCCGACAATCGCGCCATCCACCCGCGCCCTCTGCATTTGGCAACTGGCCAGCACGCCGCAGACTTTGGCACCATCGAGCAAAATGTCGTTGACCCATTTTACTCCGGCCCGTCCTGACAATCCGGGCACGGTATCCAGCGTTTGCAAGACCGCGGCAACCGCCATAACGATAAATCCCACCCCAACATGGGCCAATTCCTTTTGCGGGGTCATATAGGCAACCAGGTGGATATTCCCGGGCAGGCTCACCCAGGAGCGGTTTTTAAAACCGTGAAATCCCGTTCCGTAGTCCGCCATGCAGAGGACATGATCGGGAAGCGGAACCCCCCGCTCGCACAACTCCGATAACGTGTCATACTGCGATCGGGCGGCGTGTGCGGTTGCGAACAGGTAGCGCCACGAACTGTCCGTATGAATCTCGGCATATGAAAGCTCGGAGGTTGAAAACAGTTTATCGACCAGCGGACGGACGGTTTGGTCGACTTTGACGGAATCAAGCGCCTGCCAGCGATCCACGCCGGGAAGCAGTCGTTTCACATAGGCGATATTGTCGGTAATTATCTTCATTGCCGTCTTATTGCCAATTAATCATTGATACAACATAACATAAAAATGCCCAGCCGACAATGCGGATGGATATAAAAAAACGGGACGGCGAGATGACCGTCCCGTTGGGCACCAAAAGGTGTCATTATTTCAGTTTCATGATTCCGTTGGTCTGAGCATCGACCACGGCAACGGCGGCCATATCGACAATCTCATTGACATCGCACGAGCGTTGCAGAACATGAACCGGTTTGGACAATCCCATCAGGATCGGTCCGACCGCGGTCAGTCCACCCAGACGCTGAAGCAGTTTGTAGGCCACGTTGCCGGAATTGAGATCCGGGAAGATAAACACGTTGGCCTTCTCTTTCAGCTTGGAACAGGTATAATAGCGTTCCATGATCTCCGGCATCAGTGCGGTATCGGCCTGCATTTCACCGTCGACGATCAGTTCGGGGGCTTTCGCATGCAGAATCTTAACCGCCCGCGCCACTTTCCGGGATTCCGGATACGGAGCCGATCCGAAATTCGAAAACGACAGCATGGCGATCCGCGGTTCGATATTGAACGCCCGCGCGACATTCGCGGCGCTGACGGCGATTTCCGCAAGCTCTTCATCGGTCGGATTGATGTTCACCGTGGTATCGGCAAACATGTATACCTGATCCTTTTGGAGCATGGCGTACAGACCGGAAACCCGCGTAATGCCCGGATTGAGCGGAATGACTTCCAGCGCGGGACGAATCGTGGTCGGGTAGTCGGTGGTCACACCGGACAACACCGCATCACAATCGCCCTGATCGAGCATCATAATGCCGTAATAGATGCGGTTACGCAGTTTCCACATCGCCTGATCCAGAGTTACCCCGCGTCGACAGCGTTTCTGGTACAATTTCTCGGCATACAATTGCCGTTTGTTGGAATGACGGGGATCGAGGATTTCGATACCCTTCATATCGATCTCATGCTCTTCGGCAACTTTCTGAATTTCCTCGGCCACACCCAGCACAATCGGCTTGCCGATGCCTTCGGAGGCGACAATATGCGCGGCGCGAAGAATGCGTCCGGAATCGCCTTCGGGGAACACGATCCGTTTGGGATCCTTCTTAGCCTTGTTGGCGACCACGTTCATGATGATCCGGCCCTTGCCGATACGGCGTTCGAGTTGCTCTTTGTACTTTTCGATATCAACCGGTTTCTGGGCGACGCCGGTATCGATGGCGGCCTTGGCCACTGCGGCGGCTTCCCATGTCAGCACCCGGTGATCGAACGGCTTGGGGATGATATAATCTCGGCCGAATTTGAAATGATCGACATGATAGGCACGGGCCACTTCATCCGGCACGTCCTGTTTGGCCAGATTGGCCAGAGCTTTCACCGCCGCGATTTTCATTTCCTCGTTGATCGCCGTGGAATGCACGTCGAGTGCGCCACGGAAGATAAACGGGAAACCGAGGACGTTGTTGACCTGATTGGGATAGTCCGACCGCCCGGTCGCCATAATCACGTCCTTGCGCGCCTCGAGCGCATCGGGATAGGTGATTTCGGGATCGGGATTGGCCATCGCGAAAATAATCGGATCGCGTTCCATGCTCTTGACCATGTCCTTGGTCACCAGATCCTTGACCGACACACCCACAAACACGTCGGCGCCCTTCATGGCGTCGGCCAGCGTGTGGCAGTCGGTCTTGCGGACGAACTCGGCCTTGTATGGATTAAACTGATCGCCGCGGCCTTCGTACATGACCCCCTTGGAGTCCACCATCAGCAGGTTTTCGTGCTTGACACCCAGCGAGCAATACAGTTTGGCACAGGCAATGCCGGCGGCACCGGCGCCGGAGAACACCACCCGAATTTTATCGATATCCTTTTTCAAGATTTCCAGCGCGTTCAGCAAAGCCGCCCCGGAAATGATCGCGGTGCCGTGCTGATCGTCGTGGAAAACCGGAATCTTCATCGTCTTTTTAAGGGTTTCCTCAATATAAAAACATTCCGGCGCCTTGATATCTTCGAGGTTAATACCGCCAAAGGTCGGCTCCAGAAGCTGACAGCACTTGATGATCTCATCGGGATCGTGCGTGTCCAGTTCGATATCGAACACGTCGACATCGGCGAAACGTTTGAACAAGACGCCCTTGCCTTCCATCACGGGCTTGCCGGCGCCGGCACCGATATCACCCAACCCAAGGACCGCGGTTCCGTTGGAGACGACCGCAACGAGGTTGCCCTTGTTGGTATATTTATAAATGTCTGAAGGATTCGCCTCGATTTCAAGGCAGGGTTCCGCCACGCCGGGCGTGTACGCCAGCGAGAGATCAAGCTGAGTCATGCAGGGCTTGGTCGGATTAACCTCGGTTTTACCCGGCCTGCCGACTGAGTGATAATCAAGCGCTTGTTTCTTGGTGATCATAGCAAATTAGCTCCTAATTTAGAGCACTTATCCAATTTCAGTCCACGGGGGGTATGATAGAGAATGAAACCAAATAGTCAAGCGGTTTCGCACCGGAAATCGCACCTTTTTTCACAAAGATAAACCGGCCGAAAACGGTCTTTTTTGCAGGTGTTACCGGCCGGAATTACCTGAAGACACACCGCATCCCTATTCAGGACATGAAACACGACAAGACAAGACCATACCGACCGCGGCCAAACCCGGCATGGCGGCGGGAATGACATCCTGACCCGATTGATACGGTTTTTAAAACACCGAGAACTTGAAATACTTGCGGGGATTTTTTTCGATATCGGCGACCAGATTTTCAATGCGGACAATCAGGTTGCGCACTTCATCGTACAACTCGGCGTCGTTGACCAGCGCACCGGCGGTGCCGTCGCCCCGGTTGACTTTCGCCAATATCGAATCGATCCGCCCGGTCGACGAATGGATATTATTATAGACTCCGGGATCGGAAATCAATTTGCCGAGCGTGCCGGTGTTGCTGTTGACCCGGGTGGTGATCTCGCTGAGATTGCCGGAGACCGATTCGATCGATTGCGTGATCCGTTCCTGGTTTTTCTGGAGATCGTCGATCAATAGCGTCAGCGACGCCAAAAGCGTCGTCATCTCATGAAACAGCGTGTCGTTGGTGAACAGCTGCCCGACCGTTCCCTCGCCAGCGCGCATGCGTCCGGTCAGATCGGTCAGGTTTTCGACCATGCCCCGCGCCGATACCATCGTTTGTTCTCCCTCGGCGAATACTGATGAAAGATCGCCCGCCGGGATGTTGGGAACATATCCGTCCGGTTCGATCAGGGGCAAATCGAGACTGCCGGGAACGACTTCGAGATACTTGTCGCCCATCAGGCCAATCGTTCCGAGTTTGACCCCGGCATCCTGCGTCACCATGTGCTGAAGGGATTTCTTGACCGTGAAGCGCAATTCGATACGACGGGCGCTGTCGAGATTGACAAACTCGATTGACTTGACATTACCGACCTCGACCCCGGCCAGCCAGACCGGCGCGCCGGCGACCAGGCCGTTGGCATTGCTTACGTAGGTGACATAACCGGTTTTCACTTCGAAAATCGATGTGCCGCCGCCGGTGAACGATGCCCAGAGCAGCGTCACAATGGCGATGGCGATGACGATGCCGACCTTTAATTCGCCCCAGGGGACTTTTATTGATCGTTTCATGATATCCTCAAGTTAAACAAAATCGATTTTATGCACGTGCGCAACTGCTTTTCGGAACGGTTCGAGGAACTCGACCACGCGTGGATCGGTGGAATCGCGCAGGCCGTTGATATCCCCGTCGAAGGCCACTTCACCGCCGTCGATGAAGATGAACTTGTCGCCGATCTTAAACGCATCCGCGATCTGATGCGTCACGATCAGCGACGTCACCCGGTTGCGTTCCATCAGGCGATTGATGAGATTAATAATGTTGGTGGTCATCTGCGGATCGAGACCGGTGGTCGGTTCATCGTACAGCATGATCATCGGATCGGTGGACAACAACGCCCGCCCGATCGCCACGCGTCTCTGCATACCGCCGGACAACTCATCGGGCAGTCGGTCGATATATTCCTCGCCGATCCCCACGAAACCGAGCATGCGACGGACCTTTTCCTCAATCTCGGCAAGCGACATATCGGTATGTTCCAGAAGGTAATACCCGACGTTCTCCCCCACCGTCATCGAATCGAACAGTGCCCCGTCCTGGAACACCATCCCGATCTGCTTGCGCATCTCGCGCATTTTCTTCTCATTGAGGCCGCAGATATTTTCACCGTTGATGATGATTTGGCCCCGGTCGGGACAGGCCAGACCGAGAATCAACCGCAGGATGGTCGATTTCCCGGAGCCGGAATGCCCCATGATAATGCGCGGTTCACCGGCCGGGATATGGAACGAGACATTGTTGATAATCTTCTTGTTCCCGATGGAATAATGCACGTTGCGAAATTCAATCATAAATATCCCTTAAGAAACGAATACACCACCTTGGTGATGATGAAATTGGCGATTAAAACCGAGATTGACGACAGCACCACCGATTCGGTGGTGGCCTGCCCTACCCCCTTGGTTCCGCCTTCCGAGGTGAATCCTTTATAGCAGGCGATAAATCCGATGATAAACGAAAACACCATCGGTTTGACCACCCCGATAAACAGGTTGCCGAATATGAGTCGTTCCTTGACCGCGACGAGATAGGTTGTGGAAGTGATATGCGAGATGAAAATCGCGATAATCCATCCACCCAGAATCGCGATAATATCGCAGATTATGGTCAACACCGGCATCATGATTAACAGCGCAATCACCCGCGGTGCGGCCAGTTTGCGGATGGGATCGATACCGAACGCGATCAGGGCATCGATTTGATTGGATGATTTCATCGCGCCGATTTCGGCGGTAATCCCGGCGGCCACGCGCGCCGCCACCATCAGGCCGGTTAAAATCGGTCCCAGTTCCCTGAGGACCGCAATGGCCATGATGCGACCGATATAGGTCTTGGATCCGAATTCCGCCAATTCATTGGAAAACTGAAGCGTCATCGCCTGCCCGGCCGACATCCCGGTCAGGATGATTAAAAACAGCGATCCCACGCCGATCAAATACATCTGTTCGAGGGTTTCGGCGGGATACACCGGACGACCGACCATGGATCGCAGGACTTTCAGGGAGAAAAAAAACATTTGCTGGGATTCATACACAAAGTGCTTGATCCAGCTATATACCAATCGTATCAAATTCATAGCGTACGTATTTATCGGTTCAGCCGTTGATATAGTAGACGGCATCATTGTCAAAGTCAAGAACCAATTGCTCTCTTACCCGTGATATTGGCAATTGATTCAATAAATAGTTGATAATGCGTGCATTTGTATTATACATTGGACCATGAAGACACCGGACGTCCCCATTCTTGCCGATCCTGTGCGTGGTCATGCAATCGCGCTGTTCTCGGGCGGACTGGATTCCGCGCTGGCGATTCTTCTGGTCATGCAACAGAATATCCGGGTTACGGCGCTGACATTCTTTACACATTTTAACAGCGAGATCAGAGACCGCGCCACCGGAGGTGAACACCCGTATCCCACGGCGGAGAAATTCGGATTCACGGTCCGCCTGGTGCATCTGGGTGAACCATTTCTCGATATTGTCCGGTCCCCCAAACATGGACACGGCAGGAATATGAATCCCTGCATCGACTGTCGTATCGCCATGCTCACAGAAGCCAAACGATACATGGAACTGGTCGGCGCGGATTTTGTCATCACCGGCGAAGTGCTCAGCCAGCGCCCGATGTCGCAGTTTCGCAGTATCCTCAACGTGGTCGAACGCGACAGCGGCCTGAAAGGACATCTGGTGCGACCGCTTTCCGCGCAGTTGTTGCGGGAGACAATCCCCGAACAAAACGGTTTATTGGATCGGACCCGACTGGGGAGAATCGCGGGACGGTCGCGCAGGCCGCAGATGGAACTGGCCGAGCAATTCGGACTGGAAGATTTCTCGCCGCCCGCGGGCGGATGCCTGCTGACCGATGTCGGTTATTCCAGGCGGCTCAGAGATTTTATCGAGCATTCCGACACCATGGATTTCCATGATGTCAACCTGCTTCGGCTGGGACGTCATTTCCGACTCGATGAACACACCAAACTGATTGTTGGTCGACGGGAAAAAGACAACCACGGGATATTAAGAAATGCCAGGCCCGGGCATATCATTCTTGAGGCGCAGGATACCGGGTCGCCGATTGCGCTGTATATCAGTTCCGCCGGTGAAAAACATCTACTCGAAGCCGCCGCGATAACCGCACGATACTGCGATGCGCGCAATGAAAAACTGGTGATGGTGAAATGTCTGAATGAAAATGACGGCCGCACCTGGACAGTGGCGCCGGCCGATCCGGAGCAGATCAAGGCATATATTATCAAGTGAATATCCGGCAAAAAAAGAGGGTTCCCAATGTCCGGTTGGGAACCCATCCTCACCTCAGTCAGTGCAACCGAGTAACTCTACCGCCAAGTTAAGTCACCCGTGATGCTTTTCTCTGGCAGACGCGGGTCTATCCCTGTATGAGCAAAGCCTTTTGCTAACTGGATATAATAAGTATCAAATACTGTGCCGCGACTGTCGTGAATTACATAAGATATTGTCTATCATTATATTACGGTGTTTTCACAACAACGAACGGCATCCGGCAAACGATTATAATCGCATGATATGCGCCATAAAACCGTCATTCATCATGGACCTTCTCATATGCCATTATAATTCAATGACTTAACGCCTCGCAGTTTCTGCCATATAAAAACCCCTCTTTCGCATGAAAGAGGGGTTCCTCACTTGCCTTAGCGAATTTTTTGCGGGGTCCTTACTTCAACAGCATCATCTTCTTGGTTTCAACCTTGCTGTCGGCTGAAATCTTGTAGAAGTAAATGCCGGTTGCCACTGAACCGCCATTGTCATCATCGCCGTTCCAGGTGACCGACTGATAGCCGGGTTCCTGATAGTCGTCAACCAACGTCTTCACTTTTTGTCCAAGAACATTGAAAATGTCCAGTCTGACCTTGGACGCCGCCGGCAGGTCATACTGAATTATGGTCGACGGGTTGAACGGATTCGGATAGTTCTGGTGCAGGTTGAATGATGTCGGGACGCTCGGACTGCTACTGGATGTATTCAGGTAAACCGTCACGTCTTCAAACACCGGCTCTTCCACCTTCATCTCGGGCTTGTCGCCGTTGAATTCGGAATATACGAAGAGCGCCGAATGATTCGGGTATTCAACCTTCGTCGGTGTCAGTTCAATCTGATCCACCGTCGGATCATCGACGCTGAAAATCAGGTTGGCAATAACGCCGCTTCCCGTTTCCAGATCGGACTTGTCACCATACACCATCGGAATCAGGGCGATAACAACCGTGTTTTCCTCCTCGATGATTCTGGCCACCTTCAGATCAAAGTTTTCCGCCCGGGTTCCCTCAAAACTCACTTCCTCCAGCGTGACACCTTCGGAATATTTGAGCGGAAGCTCCATGCCGGTCATCATACGATCGTTTTTCAATGTGACCGGAACGGTCACGCGATCACCCTGCGCCTCTGATTTCAGCAGAGAAACGGTGCTGACACCGGCAAACGCGGACGAAACCAAAAATACCATTGCGGCCGCGATGATGAATGTCTTTCTCATTAGCACTCACCCCCCGTTAAGGGTTAAATGGTTCACTTTGCGCTGTCTGACACAGAAACGATCCTTGTACACAGACAGCTGATTTCCTATTCGCAATACGTAAAGGTCATTTAACAACTTCTTAAATGGGTTAGGGGTAACGTGAGGGAGGTCTCTCTCTATGTGTAATATACGCATAAACTTACCTACTGTCAAGTATTTCTTGCTTACTTATTATACGGCGTTTCGCATAAAAACACTGTTAGAATTACATTAAGTTTTTTATTCTCTTGACCTTATCAGCTGTGAGGGTTGTTGCCTTACTCCAAGGCGTCGTTGGCCGCCGACTTTTTACACTGAAATATTCTCCTTCTGTTTTTTATATCCATAACGGACAGGGAGGTTCCAAAAAGATTCATCAATTATAACATTTTTTTATCCGGCGTGGTTTCCCCAGTCTGCGATCAGCAATGCTCGACATTGACGACATTCCACATTATTGACTTGACACGCCGGATTTCAGCCAATAGTTTATCGTTCAATACCTTTCATATTCTTGCACAGGAGGCAATGTGTCATCCGACAAAGATCAGAACAACGAAGAATTTACCCCCTATATATCTGCCGGGCAGTCGGTTGCGGAAGTTACGCTGAAGGCGATCGTGCTGGGATCAATCCTCTCGGTCGTTTTCGGTGTCGCCAACGCCTATATCGGCGTCAAATACGGCATGACCGTCTCGGCGTCAATTCCCGCGGCGGTTATATCCATGGCGGTTTTGCGGGCGCTATTTAAAAAAGTGACGGTCCTGGAAAACAATATCGTGCAAACCATCGGTTCGGCCGGTGAATCGCTGGCGGCGGGCATTATTTTCACCATCCCGGCCTTTTTCATCTGGGCCGCCAATGCGGAGCTGGCCGCGCAGGGATACGAACACACCATTTCCAAAATGCAGATTTTCTGGCTGTCGATGCTCGGCGGCGGACTGGGCATTTTATTCATGATCCCTCTGCGCAGTTATCTCGTGGAAAAGGAGCATGGCAAACTGCGTTTCCCCGAAGGCACTGCCTGCGCCGAAATTATTGTCGCCGGCGACGAGGGCGGCGGCAAGGCCAAGATGGTATTTCTGGGGATTGCCGTCGGCACAATATACAAACTGCTGTTTTACACCGGACGCCTCTGGTCGGAATCCCCGGGCTATGATTTCAAGCGACTGCTCAAAGGCGGCACGATCGGGGTCGATGCCACTCCGGTTCTGCTCGGGGTCGGCTATATTATCGGGCCGCGGATTGCGGCGCTGATGCTGTCCGGGGCGGTGCTCGGCTATCTGGGGATCGGTCCGCTGTTGTCGTTTATCGGCGATCAGATCCCCGGAATTATTATCGCGCCGGGAACCATACCCTTGAGTGAAATGGATCCCGCCCAGTTGAGAAATTTCTATATTAAATATCTCGGTGTCGGCGCGGTGGCGGTCGGCGGTTTTGTGTCGCTGGCAAAATCGCTTCCGGTGATTTTTCACTCGTTCGCCGCCGGGGCCAGTGAATTGCTGAAGGGACGGAAACCTGATTCCGAAGTTCCCCGCACCAAGCGCGATTTGCCGATGTCGACGGTACTGATCGGTTCGTTGCTGATTATCATCGCGATCTGGGCCTTGCCCGGCACGGAACTGCATTTCCTCGGCGCACTGCTGGCGGTGATTTTCGGGTTTTTCTTTGTGGTCGTGGCCGCGCGCATTGTCGGGATTGTCGGTTCATCGTCGTCGCCCGTATCCGGAATGACCATCGCCACATTGCTGGTGACCTGTATGGTGCTATTGGCATTCGGAGTCAGCGGTGTGAAAGGAATGGTGACCGCGATGTCGGTCGGCGCGGTGGTATGTATCGCGGTGTGCATGTCCGGCGATATCGCGCAGGATTTGAAGACGGGGTATTTACTCGGGGCAACACCGAAGAAAATGCAGTTGACCGAATTCATCGGGTTGCTGTTCCCGGCGATTGCGATGGGATTCACGCTGTATCTTCTGGGTGACGCGTTCGGATTTGTGGCCAGTGCGGAACATCCCAATCCTCTCCTGGCGCCGCAGGCCAATGTCATGGCAACGGTGGTGCAGGGGGTGATGAATGCCAATATCCCGTGGCAACCGATTATTGTCGGCGGGATGATTGCGCTGGCGGTCGAACTGCTGGGGATTCAGTCCCTGCCGTTCGCGATCGGGCTGTATCTGCCATTGTCGCTGTCGACGCCGATCATGGTCGGCGGTCTGGTTGCGATGCTGATTAAGAAATCAACCGTCAAGAAAACGGTGTTCAATGCCCGCCAACAGATGGGCATTTTGTTCGCATCGGGCGTGGTGGCCGGCGACGCCATTATCGGCGTGGTTACCGCCCTGCTGATCGTGGTTTCCACCGGTTATCGCGAGTTTTTCGATGGCCATGAAGGCATGAACGCCTCTCTGACCGGCGCGTTCGGACCGTATCTGTCGCTGATCGCCTTTTTCGGACTGGCATTGATGCTGTATTTCATGGCGCGGTCGGGAGCATCGAACAAAGATTGAGCGGAGATGAACAAACGGTTGACACACAACACCTGGCCGCTGGTGATTTTCCTGGCGGCCTTTTTACTCCGGCTGATTTATCTTCTGCAATACCGGTCGAATCCGTCGTTTTATCTGCCGATGGTGGATGAGCTCTGGCATCTGGAATGGGCCAAAGACATCATTGGCGGGAATTTCTGGGGAAGCGAGGCCTATTTCCGGGGGCCGCTGTATCCATATGTCCTGGCCGCGTTCCTGAAAATCACCGGTGATTCGCTGTTCTGGGTGCGGCTTCTGCAAGCGGTGATCGGATCGCTCTCGGCGGTGATGGTGTATCTGATCGGGCGACGGTTGTTCGTTCCGGCGGTCGGTATTATCGCCGCCCTTGCTTATGCCGCCTACGGCACGATTATTTTCTATGAAACCATGCTTCTCATTCCGGTGCTGTTTATCTTTTTGAATCTGGTCGCGGTGTATTTGCTCCTTCGTTATCAGGGAAGTATCTCTTCCAAACACTGGCTGTTGGCCGGTCTTGTGGTCGGGTTGTCGGCAATCGCGCGTCCGAATATTCTGATTCTGGCGCCGATTTTTCTGGTGTGGATATATCTTTCGTTTCATGCTGTCGACACGCGACGCAAAATCAGCCTGGCGGCAGTGTTTTTAGTCGGGACACTTATTCCCGTCTTATCGGTCACGGCGCGCAATTATATGGTCACCGGCGAACCGATTTTAATCTCATCGCAGGGCGGAGTTAATCTGTATATCGGCAACAATCCTGAAACGGAGGGATTGACCATGCTGATGCCGGAGCTTGATCTCAATGAGTCTCTGCCGTGGACCGAATTCGCCGAGGCGACCCGCATCGCCGCCGAACGCGAGTCGGGGCATTCCCTGACCGCCGCCGGGGAATCCTCGTTCTGGACCAAAAAGGCGCTGGTGTTTATTGTTTCCAATCCGGGTAAATTCATCGGCATCACGTTCAAGAAGCTGGTGTATTTTTTGATCGGGTTTGAAAATTCCGACCAGACCGATATTTATTTCAGCCGAACCTATTCGTCGCTGTTGTCACTTCTGATCTGGAAATCGCCGATATATTTCCCCTTCGGTCTGATTGTGCCGCTGGCGTTGATCGGGATGATGCTCAGCTGGCCGCGTCGGAGAGAACTGGCGTTGTTGTACGTGTTCATCATCGGGTATATTCCGACGGTGATTCTGTTTCTGGTCACCGCCCGTCACCGCCTGGCCGTGATCCCGTTTTTACTGCTGTTCGCGGCATTCGGCGGTATCGCGCTGAAGGATTTCGCGGTTAAGCGGGAGTGGCGGAAATTCACCGGGTATCTGGCGCTGTTTCTGATTGCGCTGATTCTCGGCAATCGAACCTATTTCGATATTGGCTTTGAAAACACCGCGCAAATTCATTTCAATCTCGGTTTGACCTACGAGCGCCAGGGCGATCTGGGCCGGGCCGAATCCGAATATCTGGAGTC
>JAFGAL010000006.1 GCA_016933695.1 Candidatus Zixiibacteriota bacterium
CGTCAACGTCGTCTTCCCGTGGTCAACATGACCGATCGTGCCTACGTTCACATGCGGCTTCGTCCGTACGTATTTCTCTTTAGCCATTGGCTGATAACCTCACGATATCATCAGTTAAACATTGTCGTTGCAAACATCTTGTTGGACACCTCGACCGGCAGCGGGGCATACTTCGCAAACTGCATAGTATACGCCCCGCGTCCCTGCGTCAAATTCCGCAGAGCGGTTGCGTATCCGAACATTTCTCCCAGCGGAACGGTGGCCTTGATCACCTGGACCTTGTTGCGCGGAACCATCCCGAGGATTTTGCCGCGCCGCAGATTCATGTCACCGACCACGCTTCCCATATAGTCTTCCGGGCAGATGATTTCGACATCCATCACCGGTTCCAGAATAATCGGTTTGGCTTTGCGGGCGCCGTCCTGCAGTGCTCTGGAGGCGGCCACTTCAAACGCCAGCTCGGAGGCGTCGACTTCATGACTGGAACCGTCAAGCAGAATGGCCTTGATGCCGGTCATCGGATAACCGGCAATGACGCCGCTGGTCATCGCGTTGCGAATGCCTTTTTCGATGGCCGGAACGAATTCCTTCGGAATGGCATTGCCCTTCATGCTATTCTCAAACACAAAGGGAGTTCCGTTCTGGGCGGGTTCCAGATGAATCCTGACATGGCCGTACTGCCCCTTGCCGCCGGACTGACGTATAAATTTGCCTTCGCAGTCGACGGCATCGGAAATGGTCTCTTTATAGGCAACCGACGGTTTGCCGACATTGGCCTGCACGTGAAATTCGCGGATCATGCGATCGACGATAATCTCAAGGTGCAACTCTCCCATCCCGGCGATAATGGTCTGGCCCGTTTCCTCGTTGATCCTGGCCTTGAAGGTCGGATCTTCCTCTTCGAGTTTGGCCAGCGCCTCAAGCAATTTATCCTGATCGACTTTGGATTTCGGCTCAATGGCGATCCAGATGACCGGTTCCGGGAAGGACATCAAATCCAGCAGAATCGGGTGTTTGGGATCGCACAGGGTGTCACCGGTGGTGGTTTTTCTAAAACCGATCACGGCGACGATATCTCCGGCGGAGGCCACCGGGATATCACTGCGCTTATTGGAGTGCATCAGCAGAATGCGACCGACACGTTCCTTGATGCCGGAGGACGGATTCAGCAGATACGATCCGGACTTGACCTGACCGGAGTACACGCGCATGTAACACAATTTTCCCGAGTGGGGATCGGTGGCGATTTTAAACGCCAGCGCAGTGGCCGGTTCATCATCCTGGGGTTTGCGCACAAGTTCTTTTTTGCCGTCGACGGATATTCCCTTGACCGGCGGCAAATCCTGCGGTGACGGCAGGAACTCGACAATGGCATCGAGCAGTTTTTGGACGCCCTGGTTTTTCAAAGAGGAGCCACACAACACCGGCACCAGTTTGCAGTCAATAACGCCTTTGCGGATGGCGCGCACGACATCGGCGCGATCGACCGGGCGTTCATTCAGGAAATCATCCAGAAGAGTATCATCAAAATCAGACAGCGCTTCCAGCAGTTTTTCGCGGGCTTTTTCCGACTCCGCCTTCATGTCGTCCGGAATCGGGGCGTCAACGAATTCCTTGCCGAGTGATTCTTCGACGATCGTGCGGTAACTCATGGCGATTAAATCAACGATCCCGGTAAACAGGTCGCCCTCACCGGCCGGGATCTGAATCGGAACGCAGGTCTGGTCGAATTTTTCGTTCATATCCCTGACGGTTCCGAAGAAATCGGCTCCGACGCGATCCATTTTGTTGACAAAGGCAATGCGCGGCACGTGGTATTTGTCGGCCTGCAACCAGACCGTCTCGGACTGCGGTTCGACACCACCAACGGCGCAAAAAAGCCCGACCGCGCCGTCCAGCACCCGCAGGGAGCGCTCGACTTCGATGGTAAAATCGACGTGGCCGGGAGTATCAATAATATTGATCTGGTATTTATTCCAATAGCAGGTCGTCGCGGCGGAGGTGATGGTAATCCCGCGCTCTTTCTCCTGATCCATCCAGTCCATGGTTGCGGCACCGTCATCGACTTCGCCGATGCGATGCGTTTTCCCGGTATAGTACAGGATTCGCTCCGTCGTCGTCGTTTTACCGGCATCAATATGGGCCATGATGCCGATATTCCGAATGTGTTGTATGTCTTTCATTTCAGACATAAAAAATCCCTAACTGAATCCTTCAACCATCAACAGCCTGATCAATAAGAAACCACTTCCAGCACCACAAAAATTCAGCAGGGAACGGATGCGCGTTGTTTATTGGTTTCCTATCGTATCTTGAAAAAGGCTCGCAACTGGTTCTCTAACCTTCCTTCTTCCCTTATTCCTGCTACCTATCTACTGTCCTGGCCCCGTTACCACCGGAAGTGGGCAAAGGCCTTGTTGGCTTCCGCCATTTTATGGGTATCTTCTTTCTTCTTAATCGAAGCGCCTTCGTTGTTGGCGGCCGCGATAAATTCGGCCGCGAGACGTTCGGCCATGGTGTGTTCACCACGGCTTCGCGAATACGAAATCAGCCATCTGATCGCCAGAGCCACTCGCCGGTCGGCACGGACCTCGACGGGGACCTGGTAGGTGGCGCCACCCACCCGGCGCGACTTCACTTCAAGCACCGGCTTGACGTTGTTCATCGCCTTGTGGAACACATCGATACCGGACTGACCGGTCTTCTTTTCCGCCATTTGCAGCGCGGTGTACAGAATCCGTTCGGCGGTCGACTTCTTCCCGTCTTTCAACAACGATCCGATAAACTGCGTTATCAACTTGTCTCCGTACTTCGTATCGGGAACGATCTCCCGCACCGGCGGCGTTTTTCTTCTCGGCATTAGGTCAACCTACCTCTATCAATCGGTTCTACTTTTTCGGTCTCTTGGTTCCGTACTTGGACCGACTCTGGGTCCGGTCCGACACTCCGGACGTATCCATGGTACCACGAATGATGTGATATCGTACACCCGGCAAATCCTTCACGCGGCCGCCCCGAATCAATACGATGGAGTGCTCCTGGAGGTTATGTCCCTCACCCGGAATATAGGCCGTCACTTCCATCTGATTGGTCAATCGCACACGGGCGACTTTACGCAGAGCCGAGTTCGGCTTCTTCGGCGTTGAGGTGTACACACGAGTACAGACACCACGTTTCTGCGGCGAACCTTTCAAGGCCGGCGTGGTAGATTTTGACTTAACGGTCTTGCGACCCTTCCGTATCAGCTGGCTAATCGTCGGCACTACAACTCCTTACAACAACACACTTTTAACAACAAAAAAAAGAGAACGGTAATTTACCGTTTAATCCTTAATTGTCAAGCGTTTTCTTTGAAAATATTGGCCAGAGGTTCATCTGTTTCAGCAACTTCCGGCTCCTCGTCCTCCTGAATGACTTCAACATTGCGATATCGTTCGATCCCGGTTCCCGCCGGAATCAACCGCCCGATAATCACATTCTCTTTCAAACCGCGCAACCAGTCGACTTTTCCGCTGATGGCGGCCTCGGTCAACACCTTGGTCGTCTCCTGGAACGAGGCCGCGGAGAAGAAACTCTCGGTCGACAGCGATGCTTTGGTGATTCCCAACAGAAGCGGTTCGAAGAGGGCCGGCTCACCGCCTTCGGCGATGACACGGGCGTTTTCTTCGGAGAATCGCTGGCGATCAACCTGCTCACCCTCGAGGAAAGTCGTGTCTCCGGACTGAGTCACCCGGACTTTCTGAAGCATTTGTCGGACAATAACTTCAATATGTTTATCGTTTATCTTTACACCCTGCAGGCGGTAAACTTCCTGAATTTCATTCACCAGGTATTCCTGCACCGCGTTTACACCGGAAATGCGCAGAATGTCGTGGGGATCGATTGACCCCTCGCACAACCGCTCACCGGCATACACCCGGTCGCCCTGATGAACATGCATGTGACGTCCATGCGGGATGAGATATTCCTTGGTTTCGCCCTCGTCACCGTGGACCATGATCTGTTGCTGACCGCGGACGATTTTGCCGAATTCAATAATACCGTCAACTTCGGAAATAACTGCCGGATCATGGGGTTTACGGGCTTCGAACAATTCCGCGACGCGCGGCAAACCACCGGTAATATCGCGGGTCTTGGAGATTTCCCGCGAAATCTTGACCAGAAACTCGCCAGTTTCGATACTCTGCCCCTCGGTAACCAGCAACTGAGCTCCGGTCGGAATGCGGTAACTGCCAACTTCCTTGCCCCTGGCATCCTTGATCACGATCGTGGGGAACAAGGTTTTGTCGCGCTCTTCCACGATAATCGGCTGGATAAGACCAGTGGTTTCATCGAGTTCCTCACGCAGAGTCACGTCGGGAACGATATCCTGATAGGCGACCTTGCCGCCCACTTCGGACACGATCGTGGATGAATACGGATCCCACTCGAACACGGTGTCGCCGCGTTCGATCTCGGCGTTGTCATTCGCTGTCATGACCGAACCATACGGCACTTTCAGGCGGGAGCGAACCCGTTTGTTTTTGTCAACAATATGCATTTCGCCGTCGCGGCCGGTGACAATCTTGATCCCGTCGGGGCGTTCGATATATTTCACGGCAACGTATTTAACCGTGCCGGCATATTTGGCTTCCACCTTGGACTGCTCGGCGATACGCGCCGCCGTTCCACCGATGTGGAACGTTCGCAGGGTCAACTGCGTACCCGGCTCACCGATAGACTGCGCGGCCACCACACCGACCGCCTCGCCGATATCGACCAGGCGCATGGTGGCGAGGTTCCGGCCATAGCAACGGGCACATACGCCGCGCTTGGATTCGCAGGTCAGCACCGATCGAATACGAACCGAATCGATACCGGCCTCTTCAATCTGAAGTGACTGTTCCTCTTTGATGTGCTCGCCGGCCTTGACGATGATTTCATCAGTGATCGGATCGTACACATCTTCCAGCGCCACGCGACCGAGAATACGATCGTGCAGTGACTCGATGACCTCTTCCCCCTCTTTCAGGGCGGCAATGTTAATGCCGAGAATGGTATTGCAGTCGTCCTCGGTGATGATAACGTCCTGTGCCACATCGACCAGACGCCGGGTGAGATATCCCGCATCGGCGGTTTTGAGCGCCGTATCGGCCAAACCCTTGCGGGCGCCGTGAGTCGAGATGAAGTATTCACTGACCGACAATCCCTCGCGGAAGTTCGAGATAATCGGCGATTCGATAATTTCACCGACCCCACCGGTGATCTTTTTCTGCGGCTTCGCCATCAGACCGCGCATGCCAGCCAGCTGACGAATCTGCTCCTTGGAACCACGAGCGCCGGAATCGGCCATCATGTACACCGGGTTGAATCCCTGACGATCCTGCGCCAGATTGTCGAACATGACCTGCGCCACTTCGGACGTGGTGCGGGTCCAGATATCGATAACCTGGTTGTACCGTTCACCGTTGGTAATGACACCGCGCTCGTACCGTTTCTGGATTTTTTCCACGTCTTTCGCGGCGCCCTGAATCAATTTCTTTTTCTCTTCCGGAATAAGCATGTCGTCGATGGAGACGGTTACGCCGGCCAGCGTGGCATACTCGAAACCGAGTTTTTTCAGTTTATCAAGGAAATCCACAGTGCGGGACGGGCCGACGGTGCGGAAACAGTTCAGCACCAGTTGTTCGGTCTTGCCGCGCGAGGCCACCTCGTTAAAGAACGGCAGTTCCCTGGGAATAATCTGATTAAAGATAATCCGACCGACCGAAGTCTCGACCAGCGTGCCGTCCATCATCACCCTGATTTTCGCGTGCAGGTCGATCTGCTTCGCGGCGTGGGCGGCCAGCGCCTCATCCGTCGAATAGAACGCCGTTCCTTCACCGGGGGCTTCCGGGCGAATTTTGGTCAGGTAGTAACAACCGATAACCATATCCTGCGAGGGAATGGCAATCGGACGCCCGGACGACGGCAACAGCAGGTTGTTGCTGGCCAGCATCAGCAGACGCGCTTCCAGCTGGGCCTCGAACGACAACGGTACGTGGACCGCCATCTGGTCGCCGTCAAAGTCGGCGTTGAAGGCCGCGCACACCAGCGGGTGCAAACGGATCGCCTTGCCCTCGACCAGCTTCGGATAAAACGCCTGAATGCCGAGCCGATGCAGGGTTGGGGCGCGGTTGAGCATGATGGGGTGATCTTCGATGATCTCCTCAAGGATATCCCATACTTCGGGACGCTCCCGCTCCACCAGGCGCTTGGCGGACTTGACCGTCTGGACATACCCTTTCTCTTCCAGTTTCATGATGATGAAGGGTTTGAACAGTTCCAGGGCCATGTTCTTGGGCAGACCGCATTGAAAGATTCTCAATTCCGGGCCGACCACAATCACGGAACGGCCGGAGTAATCGACACGTTTCCCCAGCAGATTCTGGCGGAACCGTCCCTGCTTGCCCTTGAGCAGATCGGACAGGGATTTAAGCGGTCGCTTGGAATCGCCGCGCACGGAATGGGTGCGACGGCCGTTGTCAAACAGCGCGTCGACCGCCTCCTGCAGCATGCGCTTCTCGTTGCGCAGAATCACTTCCGGCGCCTGAATGTCAATCAGCTTTTTCAAACGGTTGTTGCGGTTGATAACGCGACGATAGAGATCGTTGAGATCCGAGGTGGCAAAACGTCCGCCCTCAAGCGGCACCAGCGGACGCAAATCCGGCGGAATCACCGGAATGACGTTCATGACCATCCACTCCGGGCGATTGCTGGACTGCCGAAACGATTCGATGATGCGAAGACGTTTCAGGGCGTCTTTCTGCCGTTGCACCGAGGTTTCCACCTTGACCTGCGCCCGCAGATTGATCGCCAGTTCGTCGAAATCCATACGGGAGAGGAGTTCCCTGACAGCATCGGCGCCCATGCGGGCGTCGAACTGCTTGCCGCTCTCCTCAAGTTCAAGGTATTCCTCTTCGGAGAGAATATCCCGTTCCTGGAAAGGCGTGTTGCCGGGATCAATCATGATGTAGGCTTCGTAATAGATGATCTTCTCCAGCTCGCGCACCGACAGGTCAAGCAGGTTCCCGATCCGGGACGGAAGCGATTTCACGTACCAGATGTGCGTGACCGGCACCGCCAGTTCGATATGGCCCATGCGTTCGCGACGGACCTTGGACTGGGTCACCTCCACCCCACAGCGATCGCACACGATACCGCGGAATCGAATCCGTTTGTATTTACCGCAGCTACACTCCCAGTCTTTGACCGGCCCGAAAATCCGCTCACAGAACAGACCGTCGCGTTCCGGCTTGAAAGACCGATAGTTAATCGTCTCAGGCTTGGTCACCTCTCCATACGACCAGGAAAGGACAACTTCCGGAGAAGCCAGCTGGACCTGAATAGCATAGAAGCTCGAGGGCTTCTTCTGCAATGCCCTGGGAACGTTTGAGGGAATGGTTACCACCACAAAACTCCTTTATCTCATTGCCGCCGCGCGGCAGACTATTCCAAATTCACACCCTGACCCGCAACTCATGCTTTCGCTTCATCCTTTTCGATGAGCTTGACGTCAAGTCCGAGCGACTGCAATTCCTTCACCAGCACATTGAATGATTCGGGAATGCCCGGCTCGGGCGGATTTTCACCCTTGACAATCGCTTCGTATATCTTACTGCGCCCGGTCACGTCATCGGACTTGACCGTCAGCAGTTCCTGCAAAGCATAGGCCGCCCCGTACGCTTCCATGGCCCACACTTCCATCTCACCGAAACGCTGACCGCCGAATTGCGCCTTGCCGCCCAGCGGCTGTTGTGTGACGAGACTGTATGGCCCGATGGAGCGGGCGTGGATTTTGTCATCGACCAGGTGTGACAGCTTCATCATGTAGATCTGCCCGACGGTAACCTTGTCGTCGAACGTCTCTCCGGTATATCCGTCAAACAGTCCGATCTTGCCGCTTTCCGGCAGTTCCGCCTTTTTAAGCATCTCCTTGATGTCGCTGAGTTCGGCACCGTCGAACACCGGGGTGGCAATCTTGACGTTCAGCTTCCCGGCGGCCCACCCCAGGTGGGTCTCCAGAATCTGGCCGACGTTCATACGAGAGGGCACACCCAGCGGGTTCAGCAGGATGTCGATCGGGGTTCCGTCCTCGAGATACGGCATATCTTCAACCGGCACGATTTTCGAAATCACGCCCTTGTTGCCGTGGCGGCCGGCCATCTTGTCACCAACCGACAACTTTCTGCGAATGGCGACTTTCACCTTGACCAGTTGCTTGACCCCGGGCGGCAGCTCCGCTCCGCGCACCACCTTGTCGACTTCGATTTCCATCTCGTTGTCCTTGGCGTTCAGAAGCTCCGCGGCCTCGGCAAGGATACTGTCGATCTTCTTGTTGAGGGTATCGTTGTCGGTGTACCCCTCGGGCGCGACTGCGGCGTCAAAATCGAAATTCGCGAGTTCCTCGGCGCTGAATTTGTGCCCGGCGCGAATCAGTACTGTATTGTCCACGATTGAGCGCACGGTCCGACTGGCCTGATCGTTCATGATTTCGGCCAGGCGAGCGTTCCGATGCGTAACAATCGAGTGCCGGATCTTGCCGTACTGCCGCTTGATCTGTGACACTTCCTGCTTTTCCTGCTTCTTGGCCTCATCGGTGCGTTCCTTGCGGGAAAAGACCTTGGTGTCGATGACGACGCCCTTCATTCCCGGCGGCGCCTTCAGGGAAGCGTCCTTGACATCTCCCGCCTTCTCTCCGAAAATGGCGCGCAGGAGTCGTTCTTCCGGCGTCAGTTCGGTCTCCCCTTTCGGGGTCACCTTGCCGACCAGAATATCCCCGGCCTCAACTTCGGCGCCGATCCGCACGATACCGTGCTCATCCAGATTCAGCAGAGCCTCTTCGGAGACGTTGGGAATTTCGCGCGTGATTTCTTCGGAACCGCGCTTGGTGTCGCGCACCTGCAGTTCAAATTCCTCGATGTGAATCGATGTAAAAATGTCTTCACGAATCAGTTGTTCCGAAACGATTATGGCGTCTTCGTAATTGTATCCGCGCCACGGCATGAATGCCACCAGCACGTTGTATCCCAGCGCCAATTCTCCGACATCGGTCGCCGGCCCGTCGGCAATCACCTGCCCCTGCTCGATCCGGTCGCCTTCGTGTACGTTCGGGCGGTAATTGATACAGGTGTCCTGGTTGGAGCGACGGAACTTGGTCAGGAGGTATTCATCGTCCTCAAAAAAGCCCAGCTGATCGCCGCGCGGCTTGACATCGGGCCGGATGACGATTTTATCCGCCGCGGCAAACACGACCGTTCCCGCCCGTTTGGCGGTGACAGCCGCACCGGAATCGATCGCCACTTTGAGTTCCATACCGGTTCCCACGATGGGTGACGCGGTGCGCAGGAGCGGCACCGCCTGGCGTTGCATGTTCGATCCCATCAGCGCGCGGTTGGCGTCGTCGTGCTCCAGAAACGGAATCAGAGAGGCCGCGACCGACACGATCTGTTTGGGCGAGACCTCCATATAGTCGATTTTTTCAGGCGGCAGAACCGGATAATCGGAGCGGCTTCGCGCCTTCACCAGTTCTTCCGCAAATTTATTGTTCTTGTCCAGCGGGGTATCGGCCGGACATATGATAAACCGGTCCTCTTCATCCGCCGTCAAATACACGATATCATCGGTCACCTTGCCGTTTTTCACCTTGCGATACGGCGTCTCGAGGAAGCCGTACTTGTTGATTCGGGCAAAGGTCGCCAGCGATGCAATCAGACCGATATTGGGTCCTTCCGGTGTCTCGATCGGGCACACGCGGCCGTAATGCGTATGATGCACGTCGCGCACCTCAAAACCGGCGCGCTCACGGGTCAGACCACCCGGTCCCAGAGCGGACAGGCGCCGTTTGTGGGTCAGCTCGGAAAGCGGATTGGTCTGATCCATAAATTGCGACAACTGCGACGACCCGAAAAACGTGTCGATCACCGATGATACGGTCCGGGCGTTAATTAAAAGCTGCGGCGTCACCTGATCGCTGTCTTTCAGCGAGAGACGTTCGCGGATGGATTTGGCCACGCGCGACAGGCCCACCGAAAACAGGTTGGCCAGCAGTTCACCGACGGTGCGGGCGCGGCGATTGCCGAGATGGTCGATATCATCGACGAATCCGGTGCCGTTGCGAAGCCCGACCAGGTAATTGATAATCGCAACGAAATCTCGCAGGTCCAGAACCGTGGTTTCCAGCGGGATGTCGAGTTTCAGGCGCTGGTTGATCATGTACCGTCCGACCTCACCAAGATCGTACCGCTTGGTATTGAAGAACAGCTTTTCCAGAAGCGCTTCCGCCATTTCCATGGTCGGTGGCTCGCCGGGACGAAGCAGGGAATAAATCTTGGCCAGTGCTTCATCGCGGCTCTTGGTGGTGTCCTTGTTGATGGTATTGATCATCACCAGCGCATCGCGCGGGTTTTCACGCGTGACGACTTTGATGCTTTTCACGCCGACATCTTTCATGTGCTCGTAATGGGCATCGGTCACGGTTTCGCCGGCGGAGGCAATCACTTCGCCGGTATCCTTGTCGACCACGGACTCGGCCAGAACCTGTCCGCTGATGGCTTCGATCTTCTTGCCGGCCAGCGTGATCTTGTCGGTATTGTAAAACGCCTTGATGATCTCGTCGTCGGTACCGTAGGCCATGGCCCGCAAAAGAGTACTGGCCGGGACCTTGCGACGCGAGTCGATATGGACGAGCATGACGTCGTTGACGTCGATAACGAATTCAACCCAGCTTCCGCGGTAGGGAATGATCCGCGCCGAATACAACAGTTTGCCGTTGGGATGAGTCTGCTCATCGAAGAACACACCGGGCGACCGATGCAACTGGCTGACGATCACGCGTTCGGAACCGTTGATGATAAACGTCCCCCAGTTGGTGATAATCGGCAGTTCGCCGAGATACACATCCTGCTCGATGATATCCTTGACTTCCTTTTCCTCGCCCTCCCCCTGCTTGGCAATCAGGCGCAGAGTTGCGCGAAGCGGAGCGGCATAGGTCATGTTTCGTTCCCGGCACTCCTCGATGGAATAACGCGGCGTTCCCAATGAATAATGCACAAACTCCATAGAGTAGTTTTCATTGATGTCCGAAATCGGAAACACCTCACTGAATATCTGCTGGAGTCCGAAATTCTGCCGTTTATCATGCGGCACATCGATCTGGAGGAAATCGTTGTAAGATTGCAATTGGACGTCCAGCAGATTCGGCATCTCAGCCGCATCGGCTATGGTCCCGTAATTAATCCTCTCAACAGTTTCTAACGGCGCCAAAATAACCTCCTCCAAAAAAGGTATGAGACAGCCTCATGTCTTTCTCGTCGCCCGGGATGCCTGCGCACCACCGGCGACTCCAAAGACACAAAGCTACCATCGGCGATTCTGTTTCTCGTTTTTTTCTCCCACCATTAATGGTTCGGGGAGCCCACTTTATACAGATCGTTCGCCTACTGTTTATAAAAGCGGGGTTCTATTCAGGAATTACAGGCCAGCTATCGGGGAGCGTCTCCGCTCCCGGCAAGTTCCTACTTGATCTCGATCTGGGCCCCTACCTCCTGTAACTTCTCCATGGCGGCCTTGGCCTCGTCCTGCGACACGCCTTCCTTCACCTTGGAGGGAGCGCTGTCGACGAGATCCTTGGCTTCCTTCAGTCCGAGACCGGTCAGTTCACGGACAACCTTAATCACCTGGATCTTCTTGTCACCGACCGCATTGAGCATGACATCAAATTCGGTCTTTTCCTCGGCCGCCGCTTCACCGCCGCCGGCCGGAGCCGCCATCGCCGCAACGGGAGCCATCGGGGTCACGCCAAACTTGTCCTGAATCGCTTTTGACAGATCGGCCAGATCCATCGCTGACAATGTCGCTATTTTCTCGACAATCTCATCAATGACTGTATTTTCGCTTGCCACGGTATTACCCTTTCCATATCCAAACAGTTACTATTCGATTTTGTTTCCGCCGTCAGCATCGAATCCCGCGGGTGGGCATTCCCTCGGAGAAGCATGATTCGTGCGACTGCGTCATGCCCAACCGGCCATCAGGCCTTGCTTTTCTCCAATGCCGCCAGGGTCGCGATCAATTCCTGGAACAGCGCGTCGATCGAGCTGATCAGACTGCTGAACGGCGCCTCCACGGCCGCGACGATCTGGGAATACAACACCTCCCGCGACGGCAGTTCGGCCAGCCGGACCACCTTGTCGCCGGGGAATACTTGATCTTTATCATCTAACACAAAAGCACGGATAACCGGCTTTTCAATTGCCTTGAATGAGTCGTACAGAATCTTCGCGGCCGCCGCGGCATCTTCGGCTCCGAATGCCAGCGCGGTCTGACCGGTCAGATACTCCGCCAATCCGTCATACCCGGTTTCTTTGGCCGCTATCCGCATCAGCGTGTTCTTGGCGACCAGATACCTGATGGAGTTTTCGCGGAGATCCTTGCGCAGTTTGGTAATTTGTTCGACATTCAGCCCGGTGTAATCAGTCACAAAAACCGACCCGGCGCCTTCAAGGTGTTCCTTAATCTGACTTACAGATGTGATTTTTTCCGGTTTCGGCATGGCATTATCCTCTCTTCATCGCCGCAACAAGTGACTGATGATCCAGTTTCAATCCGACGCCCATGGTCGAACAAATAGACATGCTCTTCAGGTAGGTTCCCTTGGATGATGTCGGCTTGGCCTTGAGAATCGCATCCAGGAATGACTTCACGTTGTTGGCCAGTTTGTCCAATTCAAAGGAAATCTTGCCGACCGGAACCGCCACGTTGGCCTGACGGTCGACCCGGTATTCAATACGTCCGGCTTTCAATTCCCTCACGGTGCGATCGAGATCCTGCGTAACGGTCCCGGCTTTGGGATTGGGCATCAATCCCCGCGTGCCGAGAATTTTCCCGAGCCGCCCGATGATTTTCATCATGTCGGGCGTGGCCACAGCGACGTCGAAATCGAGCCAGCCGCCTTGGATTTTTTCGACCAGATCCGTGGAACCGACAAAATCGGCTCCGGCGGTTTTGGCTTCCTGCTCCTTGTCACCGACGGCAAAGACCAGCACCCGCACCTTTTTACCGGTGCCGTGCGGGAGGACGACGGTGCCACGCACCATCTGGTCGGCCTGCTTGGGATCGACCCCGAGCCGAACCGCAACCTCCACGGTCTCGTCGAACTTGACGGAGCTGTGCTCTTTGATAAACTGCAACGCCTCATCGAGCAGGTAGGTTTTGGCGCGATCCACCTTCTCATGATAGACGTGATATCGTTTTGAATGCTTCATATACCGTATTCCCTTCTCCCTGCAAGTCACCATCCGGTGCAGGCAGGTCCAAACGAATTGAATGAAAAACTACATATCCACTTCGAGTCCCATGGAACGCGCCGTGCCGGCGACCATTGAGATGGCCGTTTCAATATTGGCGGCGTTAAGATCCACCATTTTCAGCTCGGCGATTTCCTGTAACTGTTTGCGCGAAACGCGACCGACTTTGTTGCGGTTCGGTTCGCCCGACCCCTTGGCCAGGTTCGCGGCCTTTTTCAGCAGCACCGCGGCCGGCGGGGTTTTGGTGATAAAGGTAAAGGACTTGTCCACGTATACCGTAATCACCACCGGCGTGATAATGCCGCCCAGCGACTGGGTCTTGGCATTGAACGCCTTGCAGAATTCCATGATATTGACGCCGTGCTGGCCCAGGGCCGGCCCCACAGGGGGAGCGGGATTGGCATTCCCGGCGGGAATCTGCAATTTAATCGTGGTCTGTACTTTCTTCGCCAACGTTCATCTCCACAACTAACAATTATCAGACTAACTTTTCTGTTTGACCGGCTCTATCTGCAGGAAGTCGAGCTCAACCGGCGTCGGCCGTCCGAAAATAGAAACCATCACCTTGACTTTTTTCCGTTCCATATTGACTTCGCTGACAAACCCGGAAAAATCGGCAAACGGCCCGTCGGTCACTTTCACCGAATCACCGGCCTGATACGGAATATCCGCCTCCTCGGTCGTGCGGGACCGGTCGATTTGTCCCATGATACGCTCCACCTCGGACCGACGAAGCGGGTGCGGCTTGCCTCCGGCGCCGACAAAATTGGTAATGCTGGGGGTCGACACCACCACGTCCTGGGTTTCGCGATCGAGTTCCATCTCAACCAGAATGTAGCTGGGGAGGAATTTCTTGGTTGAGGTTTTGCGAAGCCCCTGACGCATTTCCGTCACCTGTTCGGTTGGAATAACGATTTCCCCGAACTTGCTTTCCAAGCCTCTCGTGGCGATGGACGATTCCAGATATCGCTTGGCCTTCTGCTCGTGCCCGGAATACGTATGGACTGCATACCACCGTAACGCCATGTCTGTCATATCCTTATCCAAAGACATTCTTTGTCATGAGGGTCAGAATGCGGTCGACAATACCGATAAACACCGAGATAATCAGCGTCACCACCACGGTGACGATCGTCGACCCGATTAATTCCTGCCGTGTCGGCCAGGTAACCTTGTTCAGCTCGGTTCGAACCTCTTTGAAGAACTTGACGATTTTCCCAAACATTGTCAGCCTATCGTCTCCCCAGGGAAAGTTAAGCAGGCCAGGAGGGATTCGAACCCCCAACATCCGGTTTTGGAGACCGGCGCTCTAGCCGTTAGAGCTACTGGCCTACTACACCTAACCCTTATAATGTTATCGTGTCTCCTTGTGCGGAGTGTGTTTATTGCAAAACGGACAGTACTTGCGAAACTCCACGCGTTCCGGATGTTTCCGTTTGTTCTTGTTCGTCGTGTAATTACGACGCTTGCATTCACCGCACGCCAGTATCACTCTATCTCGTGGCATACCCACTCACTTCCAATCTATCAAAGATGCATCAGGACTATTCAATAATCTCCGAAATCACGCCGGCGCCGACGGTGCGGCCGCCTTCGCGAATCGCGAAACGAAGTTCTTTCTCCATCGCGATCGGC
>JAFGAL010000023.1 GCA_016933695.1 Candidatus Zixiibacteriota bacterium
CAGACCCGCCGTCATAAGAGAATATGCAAGACACGCTTCGCGTGCGATCGATCTGAGGACAGGCAGGGGCCTGTTTAACATGAGGGGCATGTTGAAAAAGCGGGAAATATGTCATCGCGAGCGAATCCGCCAAACGGCGGATACAGCGTGACGATTTCTTTGCATTGTGTTATATGCTGTTGGAGATTGCCGCGTCGTTCTCGATAAACCTCGAACTCCTCGCAATGACTTTTTCAACAAGCCGCAGAGCTCTGGGTTACCGGATTGTCTCACGATCTTGTTGACAAATCGATGAGTTTGTCGTATTTAACTGTTTGTGTTTGGCATTTCCCCGTTTACGAGTCCAATTCGGGGAATCAAAAATAAGGTTTTTCGGGTTAGTTTTTTTTCAAAATCTGGGAGAGAAAATGAGTATATCAAAGTCAGTCAACTTGGTTATTATTATTGGGGTGATTCTGGGACTTTCCTGCAGTGATTCCGGCACCGGCCCCGACGGTTCATCATCAAATTCGTTCAATCTTATGCCCTATCAAGGATTTAAAGAATTACCATGTTTTATCAATATTATGTTTCAGGTCACGGATGCAGACTATAAAGGCGTAAGCGACTTGACGACCGATGATTTCAGCATCTATGAAGATGGTCAATTGGTCTCGCCGACAGAATCGTTTCCGCTTATCAGGCACAGGCAGGAAATCCCTTATAAATTAAAGACAGTTTTAATGATAGACAATAGCGCTAGTGTCGGTGCCAATCTCGATGAGATAAAAGACGCCGCAATCGAACTGGTCGGCAATATTGCCGATCAGCAGCAGTTTGCTATTTATAAGTTTTCCGAATCGGCGGAATTGGTTCAGTATTATACGTCCGATGTTGGCACATTGACCGCCGCCATCGAATCTATAGCGTTAGGCTATGCTACCACTGATTTATATGGTTCAGTCATAGTCGGTGTGGATCAATGGGATGATTATTACAGCCTTGATAGTGTTCAGCAGGGGTTCATGATAATGATGACCGACGGCAGTGATACCCAGCATAGCCATACTCTCAGTGAAGCCATATCCGCGCGGGGCGATAAACGCGTGTATACTGTCGGTCTCGGCAATGAGATCGAGCCGGATAAACTGGATTCGATCGGTAATGCCGGGTATTTCTCGATTTCCAATGCCGATGAGGTTTCCGCCAAATTTCAGGAAATCCAGGATGATATCATTGAATGGGCCAATAGTTTCTATCATCTGAGCTATATGAGTCCAACCCGCCATGGAAATCATACCCTGAGACTGGAGATTAAAAACAATAACAATACCGGCAGTTACTCATACATCAGCTGTAGTTTCAACAGCGATGGTTTCTATCCGGTACTGGCGGGAGTGCAGGTTAAGCTGTCCACGGATGAAGATTACGGCAGGGATGAAATTACATGTTATTACGACTCGACAGTGACGCTAAAGGCAACGACATATCAGGCATCGGAGTTACCTATCTATGTGTGGTCAACCAACTGCGACAACATATCTATTGTTCCCGATGGGGGGGATAACACTTTCGCCTATGTCACCGTAACAGGCGTAATCAACATTGATGCCGCAATTATGGTTGGCGATACGGTGAATAATCTGGCGGATACAATTTCTGTTACGCTTTTGGATGCAATTGTGGAAGTCGGAAGTTACAACTTACCGGGTATGGCATACAATGTATTTGTTCGAAATAACTATGCCTATGTGGCGGGTAGTACACAGGGTCTATTGATAATCGATGTCAGTGAGTCGTCCAATCCAACACTGACTGGAACATATGATACTCCGGGGAGTGCACATGGCGTTTTTATACAGTCTGACTATGCCTATGTGGCGGATTATGGTTACGGCCTTAAGATAATTGATATCAGCGTCCCATCAAATCCGACATTGGCAGGATTATATAATATTTCAGGCAGTGCTTATGGTGTTTTTATTCAAGGTGATTATGCATTTGTGGCAAATGGTGGTTCGGGCCTTATAATAATAGATATTGGTAACCCATCAAATCCGACACTGACAGGGTCTTATGATACGCCAAATGATTCTCGTGGCGTTTTCATTCAAGGCGATTATGCTTTTGTGGCGGATAAAGATTCGGGTCTTCAGATAATTGATGTCAGTGACAAGTCAAATCCGACATTGGCAGGCGCATACGACACTCCGGGGCAAGCTTACAATGTCTTCGTTCAGGGAAATTACGCCTATGTGGCGGATGATGGTTCCGGCCTGCAGATTATTGATGTCAGTGATAAATCGAATCCGACCCTGACGGGTAACTATGACACACCGGGTGGAGTTCGTGGTATATTTGTCCTGGGTGATTATGCCTATACGGCAGATGTTACATACGGCCTTCAGATGATTGATGTCAGCAATCCATACAATCCGACATTGAATGTGGCTTATAATAATACTGTTATTACTTGGAATGTTTTTATCCAGAGTCATTACGCCTATGTGGCGGATGCAGAAAGGCTTTTAATTTTAAGGATATCTGGAATATAGTATATTTGTCGAAACACCGCTCCCTCACGATGTTCGGGAGGGAGATGTCGACCATCAACAGTTATCCCCGGGTGCCCCGCCGCTTGCGGTGGGGAAGAAAGAGTGTTGAAACCGCCCTTTGAAAACTTCCTTCGAAAACTCAGGACCTTCGGCAGGACCTTCGGCAGGGGGTTGGACCTACTCCTCCCGCCGGAAGGCGTCGGGGAAGTGTTCCAATTTGCCCTGATAAAACGTTATCACGTCGATGCGAAAATCACAGTCGGTCAGGTTATGTTCAGCGATATATTGCTCCGCGGCGGTGATGATATTTTGCTGTTTGCGGCGGTCGATCCATTCGGCGGGATGCCCGAATTTCTGAGATCGGGCGCTTTTTACTTCGACAAAGACTACGGTGGTATCATATTTGGCAATCAGGTCGATCTCTTTATGTCCCGTCTGCCAGGAACGTTCCAGAATAGTATAGCCCTGTTCGATGAGGAATTTTTCGGCGAGTTTTTCGTATTCGCGCCCTCTGGCGCGTGAGCTGGGACGTTGCGATCGGTTCACGATCAATGAATTTCTATTTTATCAGACTCAGAATTTCTTCCACCGGGCGAAAGGTTTTGCGATGAATCTCGGTCGGGCCGTGTTCGCGGAGTTCATCGAGATGTTTCGCGGTCGGATAGCCACGATGCGATGCGAACGAAAACTCCGGATACAGCTCCTGGTAATGATCCATGATACGGTCCCGGGTGACTTTGGCGATAATCGACGCCGCCGAGATCGACATGCAGATATTGTCGCCGCCCACGATCGACAGCTGGGGGAGATCCAGGTGCGGGATCGTGAATGATCCGTCGACCAGAACAAAATCCGGGCAGGTTTCCATCGTGGTGACCGCCTTGCGCATCGCCATCAGGGAGGCTTTCAGGATATTGATCTGATCGATTGTGGCATGGTCGATTACGCCAACCGAGCAGATCGCACCGGACAGTGCGATTTCATCGAACAGCATATCGCGTCGTTTCGCCGACAGCTTTTTCGAATCGGCGATACCCTCGATTGTTATACCCGGGGGGATTATCACCGCGGCCGCCACCACCGGCCCGGCCAGCGGACCTCGTCCGGCCTCGTCGACTCCGGCGATTTTCATATACCCCTTTTCGCAGAGGCTTTCCTCGACCCGCGTAAGGTCGGGAAGTTGCAAGAGCGATTTGGGCAGTTTCAGTGTTGTGGGCATAGCGTTATCTCCATCGTCAATATAGGCCGTTGGGTTCGGCACATGCAATTAAAAACGTCCTATTGTCTGTATCGGCAGAAAGGGTGGGTCGAATTTAGTTTTTAGGCAAATTAGCGGCTGTCCGGGGGCTGAAAAAATCCCGTAAGCGGTTTATTAATAAGGGGATTTCGGGGAGACGGAAAACAAATAATCTATTGCGTTTTTCGGGAAAAATAGTATGCTTACGTGAAATTATTCACGAGTTGAGAGGATATGGACATGGCGGATCTGACTTCACTGAAAAAACTGATAAAAGAAAAACGCATTGAGTACATTGATCTGAAATTCTGTGATTTAATCGGCGACATTCATCATATCACCATCCCGGTCAACAGTCTTGATCGCGACCTGTTCGATACGGGTGTGGGGGTTGACGGATCATCGCTTCCAGGATATGCCAAAATCGAGCGCGGCGATATGCTGGCGGTGCCCGATCCGAAAACGTGTTTCATCGATCCGTTTTTTGATAAACCGACCCTGTCGTTTATCTGCGATGTGAAATCACTTGAAGGAAAAGTCACGCAGTACTCACGCAATCCCCGGCGGGTGATACTCGATGCCGACGCGTATCTGAAAAAGACGATTCCGGGGGCATCGTGCATTCTCGGGCCGGAGTTCGAGTTTCATATTTTCGACGATGTGAAATTCAACCAGGGCCCGAACGCGGGATATTATTTTATCGATTGTGACGAGGCCGAGTGGAACACCGGCGACGAAGAGGAGATGAACCTGGGATACAAAGTGCAGTACAAGGGCGGGTATCATGTGGCGCCGCCCAAAGACCGCACGTTCAACCTTCGCTCGCACATTTGCAGTCTGATAACAGAGATCGGGGTGAAGGTGAAGTACCATCATCACGAAGTCGGCGGCGCGGGACAGCATGAAATCGAAACGGGGCTGACCGAGATGACCACGATCGCCGACCAGTCGCAATTGATCAAGTACTTCGTCAAAAACGCCTGTTTCCGCAACGGCAAATCGGCGACGTTCATGCCCAAGCCACTGTTCAACGAGCCGGGGTCGGGGATGCACGTGCATCAATATCTGGCCAAGGGTGGCAAGTCGATCTTTTACGATGCCAAGGGCCCGGCGCGATTTTCGAAAATGGGTTTGCACTATATCGGCGGTTTGCTGAAACATGCCGCGGCGTTGTTCGCGTTCACCAATCCCTCGACCAATTCCTACAAACGGTTGGTGCCGGGATTCGAAGCGCCGGTATGGGGAACCTATTCGGTGGGCAATCGCACCGCGTGTATCCGCATTCCGGGCTATCAAAAAAATCCGAACACGCATCGGATGGAATTCCGTCCCCCGGATGCCACCTGCAACGTGTATCTGGCGTATGCCGCGATGTTGATGGCGGGACTTGACGGGATCAAGAACAAAATCGATCCGGGGCCGTCGGTGGACAAAAACCTGGGCGAACTTCCCGAGTCCGAACTGGCGAAAATTCCGATGTTGCCGACGTCGCTGACCAAAGCGCTGAACGCACTTGAAGAAGACTATGCGTTTTTGATGGAGGGCGGCGTGTTCACCGAGGATTTGATCGAGGCGTGGATCAAATTGAAACGAAAAGATGTCGAGGAGATTCGCTATCGCCCGCACCCGTGGGAATATCGCTTGTATTACGACAAGTAAGAATTTACTTTAGATATATACAACAGGGCGGCGCACAGCCGCCCTTGTTTTTTATGGCGATTTTGTTATATCATCGCTGATGACAGGAAGTTGCAATAGGATACACATGCTGTTATCTTACATAAAAAAGGCTGATGTATGTCGTTACGTATTGGTAGTATGGTCGTAGTGCTGATCGGCGGTTGTCTGGCGGTTGGTGTCGCATCAGATATCGCGGATTGTCCCGCGCAAACGTATTTCGGTCAGAAGCCGCCCGGTGTTATGCCGGAGTTGTTTGCACCCGGGATTATCTCGGATGCCGGATATCGATTGCATGGTATGCCGACGTTTACGCCCGATGGGCGCGAGGTGGTCTGGACCGTCGTCCCGCCGCAATTTATGTATATGCGGCTGACCGATTCGGGATGGACCAAGGCCGAACCGTTGCCAATTGAAGGACGCGGGGGACAGGGCGCCTGTTTTTCGCCCGATGGTTCACGGTTGTATTATCAGGCGGCGTATCCCGATGGGTACGGCAGTGCGGACATCTGGTATATCGAACGAACCGATTCGGGGTGGAGTGCACCGGTCAATATGGGATCACCGCCGAATTCCGAGGTGCTGGAATCGCAACCGTCGTTGACAGTGACCGGTGATGTGTATTTCACGGGATGGCGTGACAGCGTGGGGATGAACCGCGGGATTTATTGCTCGGAATTCGTCGATGGGAAGTACACGGCACCGTACTTACTGGATGCGACCATCAATACCGCCGCCATCGAATACACCCCGTTTATTTCGCCAGATGGGAAATCTCTGCTGTTTGCATCGAGTCGACCGACCGATGTCGAGAGTGATTTGAAACTGTATGTGTCTTATCGCGATGATGACGGTTCATGGGGAGAACCGATTAATGTGAACGAGAAGATGCACTGGGAGAAATCCGCGCGGTTTCCATCGCTGTCACCGGATGGGAAGTATCTGTTTTTCTACAGCGATGGTGCAATTTACTGGGTGTCGGCAGAAGTTTTGGGCAGGTAGGTTAGGGAAGAAACCCAAACGGATGATGAGCCCCCAGCTGGGTGGCCTAACCCTTCAGGGTTGGGGTTGTTTTTATACATTCCCAAAGTCTAAAGACTTGGGCCACCCAGTCCGTCAGGACCGCAAGGATTATGATCTTAATATTAATCTGGGATTGCTTCGCTTCGCTCGCAATGACAACATGTGTACTTCCTGTCCGTGATCGGTCGATCCTCAGATCGACTGCCAACATTTTGGCAATTCCGGTGTGTCGAATCCAAAGACGCTTCGCGCGGCGGGTCTGAGGACCCGCCGACCACTGTTATTGGTATCGCAGATCGTGTTCCGAATGATGTGCAAACATCATGAGAAACGCGACAGTAATGAGATATATACCGGGTTGTCGGGTCTTTCGTGTGACAAGTCACACTCAGAACCACGACCTACGGGACTATTTCCGATTTGCCACCATCGCGGAGGCCTGGTCTTTGGGGACAATGCGCAATTGGCTGACATTCACATGCGGTGGACGGGTGGCGCAGAACAGAATCGCTTCGGCCACGTCCTCGCCGGTGAGTGGCTTCAATCCCTGATAGACGGTTTTCGCGCGGTTTTTATCGCCACGGAACCGGACAATGCTGAATTCGGTTTCGACCATGCCGGGATCAACCGAACTCACCCGCACCGGGGTATCGACCAGATCCATCTGCATACCTTTCGTGAGCGCATCGACCGCATGCTTGGTGGCGCAATAGACATTGCCGCCGG
This sequence comes from Candidatus Zixiibacteriota bacterium, assembly GCA_016933695.1. GTDB lineage: Bacteria > Zixibacteria > MSB-5A5 > GN15 > PGXB01 > JAFGAL01. Next base: position 7,198 of record JAFGAL010000023.1, read on the forward strand.
GGTAGACTTCGTGTCCGGCAATCGAGCTGATATTGATCACATGGCCTTTATTACGTTTGACCATCCACGGAATCACCGTGCGGCTGACATAAAGCAGGCCTTTGACATTGGTGTCGATCATCTCCTCCCAGTCGATCAGTTCGCCCTCGTGGAGTTTGTTCATTCCCAGGCTCAGGCCGGCATTGTTCACGAGCACGTCGATTTTTTTCCATGCGGCGGGGAGGGCATTGAGTTTTTGTTCCACTTCTTGCTGAGAACGCACATCGAGCGGAAAACATACCGATTCGGTGTTGTATTGCTTTGTCAGTTTCTCTGCGAGCTTTTTCAGAATCTGGTCACGGCGGGCGGTGAGGATCAGTTTGGCTCCCTCGCGGGCGAACACGACCGCCGTGTCATAGCCGATTCCCGCCGATGCGCCAGTGATGAGAACGATTTTGTCTTTCATTGATATCATGGCAAATTTCCTATAGTATCGCGTGGATTATGACTATTGCAATGTATTGTCGATCCGGGGCGGTGTCAAGCCGGGGATGGCCAAACTGCCGGATTATGTGGGGGTGGCGGCTAGTGGTATGGCTGAAATCCCATGAAAATCCCTAAAAGAGGGTGGCGTGAGGCCAGTGTTTATGATGTGAACAGGTTGTTATCTTGTTGAAATATAACATCATAATGTTGCCCAGTGGAAAATTGGGGCAGGGGCAAAAGGAGGCATTATTTATGCAAGCATATGAGGCGGTTAGAAATGCAACGATGTTAAAATTTGTTCCGGACAGGTCGATATAGGGACTAAGCCATAGTCCGAACATCGACCCGCTCGGGAGGATGTTGAAAGGTTTGACTATGGCCCCCAAAAAGAAAAGTGTAATAACGATGCCGAGAAAACTGTATTGGCATCTCTACAGTTTGCAGGGCTTATCGGGAGAGAAATTTATTAAGGTCGTCAACAAAATCCTGAAAAAGGAGTATCAGCTGATCAAATAGCTGATACCGGCCAGGGGGCTTTAGGGGAATTTTTAAGTTGACTTTCACGGCATTAAGGGATATTTTGGCCAAAATTTGGAGACTTCCTGAAACATCCTCCCGATACAGGTAGTCAATACAAGAGAAGACAAAAGGAAATGTCGTTGAAGAAATTATCATTATTGCTGATTACGGGAAGTCGCGAGGAACTTCGCCAGTTTCGGTTTTCGTATGTCTTTCTCATTGGTAGCGCCGTATTTATCGGTCTGGTGCTGATCGCCAATGTTTTCCTGACAGTATCATTTTTCAAGGCTCGCGCGGATTATAACGAAATCGCGCGTCTGGAAGCCGAAAATGAGATGCTGGCGGCAAAATACGACGAATTACGCTCGCAGATTGCCGATGCCAACGCGGTCTATGCGGATCTTATCGAGAAGGAAATCGTCATCCGCAATATCTTCAATCTACCGGAAATCAGCACGGACGAGCGGGGATTGGGTATTGGCGGTCCGGACGGGCGTTCGCATGAGCATTTCACCCGGGCGGTCGAGCTGGCGCATTCCACGGAGAAGGATGTTGACGCGTTGACTCGTCTGGCGGCATTCGAGAAGGAAAAATACGAGGAAGTCTATAATACGCTGGCTGAGAAGAAATCGCTGTTGGATCATACCCCATCGATTATGCCGTCGCGCGGATATATGACGCGCGGTTACGGTATGAAAAGCGATCCCTTTACCGGTTATCAACGATTCCATGCCGGTATTGATATTGCCAATAAAATCGGCACGCCGATTTACGCCGCCGCTGACGGAGTGGTACGGTATACCGGCAAAATGGGCGATCTCGGCAAGCTGATCGATGTCGATCATGGCTACGGGTATCGAACCCGCTACGGGCATCTGAGTAATATCAAGGTCAAGAAAGGCCAGAAGGTTCGTCGCGGCGACTTGATCGGTTTGATGGGATCGACCGGGTATTCCACCGGCTCGCATCTTCATTATGAGGTGCTGATCAACGGTAAACAGGTCAATCCGCTTGAGTATATTCTGAACAATTAAGCCGGTTCGGCAGGAAAATTCACGCCGCCCTTTACCGGGCGGTTTTTTTTTGCCATGGGGTTTTTGCCATGGGGATAGATATACGAAGGAAATCTCAGGGATTGTGGAACTTTATTGCATGACCGGGTGTTTGAGGTAGTGAGAAAAGTGAACCGATTTTGTCTACTATCGGGTGAGGTGGGAGAGAGATGAGAAAAACGTCGGCAAAGAAAAAAACCGAAACCAGGGACGATGCCTATCTTGAGCAGAAGACCAAGGAGTTGATTCGTCAGGTCAAGGACGGGGACGACCGGGCGTTTTCCGAACTGGTCCGCCTGTATCGCAATCAGGTGGCGTCGCTGGCGTATAAGGTGGTCAACGACTATGATGAAGCCGCGGATATTACGCAAAACGTTTTCATGAAAACCAGCCGCAATATCTGGCGGTACGACGAAAAAAAGAAGTTTTATACCTGGCTCTACCGGATAACGGTCAACGCGTCGATCGATTATCTCCGCAAACATCACCGCTATCATCACGAGTCGATTGACAACGTGGTGGAAACGGCCGATGAAAAAAACCTCACGCCCGACGTGTCCTATGAACGGCATCAACTGCGGCAGTATATCAGCGAGGCGGCGGATTCGCTCAGCGACAAACAACGCTCGGCTTTTTTGCTTCGCGACGTCAATGGTTGTCATATCGACGATGTCGCCAATATCATGAATATGCCGGAGGCGACGGTGCGCTGGTATTTGCACCGGGCACGGGTGAAAATCCGCAAAGAACTCCTGAAAAAATGCCCTCAGATTCTGATTACGCTGGGTTTTAAATAAAATCCGCCGTAATTTTCTCTCGATTTTTGATATTTGCCAATCAGTAAACCTTAGCGTATTTTGGGTGATATGGAACAGGCCCAGGAATTACATCTGAAAATACGCGGTATGCATTGCGCCGGCTGTGCAATCGGGATCGAAAAGGGACTGGCGAAACTCGACGGTATCAAACGGGTACAGGTCAATTTTGCCACCGAGACCGCCCGAATCGATTTCGAGCCGGATCGCCTCGACAGCAGGCGTATTGTGGATACCATTGCCGAGATCGGCTATCAGGCCGAATCGTCCGATCGTCCGTCGCGTGACGAACCGGATGAACAGGAATGGGCACAAAAACGGCTGGCAAAGGCGCTGGCATTTACCGTTCCGATCATCATTCTCAGCATGATTAACATGGCGGCGGGACGGGTGGTGATTCCGCTCTGGTTGCAGGGGATGATTCTTTTGGTGCTGACCGCGCCGGTGCTGTTCGGTTGCGGAAGGGAAATTCTCGTTGATGCCTGGCGCGGCGCGCGGCAGGTTCGGGCAAATATGAATACGCTGATTGCCATCGGTTCGCTGACAGCCTTTTTATATAGTGTCTATGTGTTGAGTTACGTGCTGTTCATGAAACATCTTGACGAACCGCATTTTTATTTCGAGACGACGGCGATGATCATCACACTGATTCTTCTGGGGCGCTATCTCGAAAACCGCGCCAAGACTCGTGCGCGCGACAGTATCGGTGCGTTGTTGCGTCTGCGTCCGGAATACGCCACGGTGATGGTCGACGGGATCGAGCAGAAGGTCGCGACGTCTGAATTAACACCGGGGATGGTGGTTGCGGTCAAACCGGGCGAACGGATTGCGGCCGACGGCATAATCACGGTCGGAACGCCGTCGATCGACGAATCGATGCTTACCGGCGAATCGGTCCCGGTTGACCATACGGTCGGTGAACGGGTGATCGGCGGCTCGATCAACGGTAATACGGCGTTTCGGTTCGAGGTTACCGGTTCCGGCGCAGATACGTTTCTATCGGGTATTATCAAGATGGTCAGCGAGGCGCAGGACCGCAAGGCGCCGGTGCAACGTCTGGCTGATACGGTTGCCGGGGTATTCGTGCCGATCGTGCTGATTTTGGCGGTGGTGACGTTTGCGGTCTGGTTTTTGGTCGACCGCTCCAGTCCCCTGCTGTTGACGGCGCCGGTGGCGGTGCTGATCGTGGCCTGTCCGTGTGCGCTGGGACTGGCGACACCGACCGCGGTTCTGGCGGGAACCGGCCGCGCGGCTCGTCGCGGAATCTATATACGCGGCGGCGATATTCTGGAGCGAATGGTGCATGCCAATCATGTAGTGTTCGATAAAACCGGGACCCTGACCAGGGGGAGTTTTGAAGTGGTCGCGGTGATGACCTCGGATGCGGATCGTATCGATGACGACAAACTCCTGCAGCTGGCGGGATCGATTGAACGCGGATCGCAACATCCGCTGGCCGACGCGATTGTCCGTAAAGCCGAACGCAAGGGATTGGAACTGCTTCCGGTGAAAGACTTGACGGAATTCCCCGGGTTCGGATTGCGGGGCGAAGTGCAGGATCGAGTGGTGCTGGTCGGCAATATCGAAACCATGGAAAAAGAGCATATCGAAATTGCCGGGTTGCGTGTGGCCGCGGAAGAGGAAATGAACAAGGGGAGGACAGTGGTATTTGTCGCCGCTGAAGGTAGGGGTTATGGGTTTTTGGGATTGTCCGATCAGATCAAGGAAGAGGCTCCCGGAGTAATCAAACGCCTGCAGGCACAACATCGTGAAGTGGTGGTGCTGACCGGCGACAATTATCGCACGGCGGCCGGAGTGGCGGCGCAACTGGGAGTGGGGCGTTTCGAAGCGGGCGTGAAGCCGGACCAGAAGGCAATTATGGTGGAAGCGTTTCGTCGGGCGGGAAACACCGTCATGATGGTCGGCGACGGGATTAATGACGCCCCGGCATTGGCGGCGGCGGATATCGGCGTGGCGCTGGGAAACGGCACCGACGTGGCGATTGAATCGGCGGATGTTATTCTGGTGCGCGATGATCTGGAGTCGCTGTTGGAGGCGTTTGCGGTGGCGAAACTGACGTACGGGACAATCAAACAGAATTTGTTCTGGGCGTTTTTCTATAATATTCTGGCGATTCCGCTGGCGGCGGGGGTGTTTTATCCGGTTCTGGGCTGGTCGCTTTCACCGGTAGTAGCGGCGGGAGCGATGGCGTTTTCATCGGTGCTGGTGGTTTCCAATTCAATACGACTGCTGAAAGCGAAGGCATTGCAATCCGCTTGATTGGAATCCAATCTCATGTATATTGCGAGCTGACGCGATAAGGATGACGTCATGATATTACTTGTGGTTGGATTGGGAAATATCGGCGAGAAGTATCGTCATACCCGCCATAATGTCGGCTTCAATGTTCTCAATGCAATAAGTCAACACTGGAAATTGACCCCGCGTGCCGGTAGGGGGGATTTCTATCTTTTGGAAAAAGAGCTGAACAGAAAAATGGTTCGGCTGATCTGGCCGACAACGAATATGAACAATTCGGGAATAGCGGTGGCACAGGCGGCGGAGCAATTTGAAGTCGTTCCCGAAGACATTTTGATTGTCTGCGATGAATATCAACTGCCGCTGGGGATCCTGCGATTCCGCAAGGGCGGCTCCGATGGCGGTCATAACGGCCTGGCGTCGGTGATCGAGCAGATGGAAACGGACGCCATCCCGCGTCTGCGCCTGGGAATCGGTCCCCTGCCCCCGGATACGGATGCGGTTTCGTTCGTGCTGAGTTGTTTCGCTGAAGACGAGAGAAAAATAACGCAGAAAGTGCTTGAAAAAGGGGCCTCTGCCGTATTATATTCATTAAACAAAAGCCTCGAAGAGGCGATGACACTATATAACCGAAACCCTGCTCCGGATAACGCATAGTCCGGGGCCGTTTCACAACGTCCGAAGGGAGGTGCATTAATGCGCTTATACGAGACCACGTTTATCCTTGGTCCCCAGGCCGACGAGGCCACCTTTGACCGACAAATCAAAGCCATCTCCGATTTAATCGAACGGAATCAGGGCAAGATCGTAAAAGAACAGCGAACCGGTATTCGGCGCCTGGCTTATCCGATCCGGAAATTCACCCAGGGGTATTACACCAGGTTTATTTTCGAAGGCAATAATACCCTGCTAAACGAGCTGGAACGTTTTTACAAGCTGGAAGAGCCGTATATTCGTTTTTTGACGGTAGTGTTTGAGGGCGATCCGGAAGTTGATTATGAAAGTCGATTCGGTCACTTCCGTGGCGGCAGAGGTGGTCGTTCATACGATTCCGATTCCCCCCGCGACAGGGG
>JAFGAL010000024.1 GCA_016933695.1 Candidatus Zixiibacteriota bacterium
GAAAACTACTGACTATTATCAATATTATGCTGGCAAAAAAACAGAATTGGAACACAAATCAGGCTTGACAGATAAGACAGTCGCTACAGTACTACTGCGGTGCCGCTGGCGGATACCATCAGCATATTGCCACCGCCGCCGGCGGAGATGGTTTCATAATCGAGATCAACCCCGACCACGGCGTTGGCGCCAAGTCTCTGAGCTTCTGCAACCATCTCATTTATTGCGGTTTCTTTGGCGGTGCGCAATTCTTTTTCATACGCGGCGGACCGTCCGCCAACAATATCGCGGATACCGGCGAAGAAGTCTTTGAAGATGTTTGCGCCCAGGATTGCCTCGCCGCTGACCAGTCCCTTGTATTCCTTGATCGGTTTCCCGTCAATTGTTGGAGTGGTGGTAATCAGCATAATTGACCTTTCATGTACTGAACAGATTACTGTCTTTTATTATAAGCATATCACTTATCAAGGTAGACAATCACATTTGTGGTTTACGTTAAAATACAATTGGAGTTGCTATCAGGCAAGAAATGTCCGGGATTCTGGTTTCTGATTGGCGGTCGATCTGAGGATCGACCGATCACAGGCAGGGGGACATTGTTCGTGTCGTAGTCGCAGGTCAAACTCTGCCGAGGGTTTGACGATTGTATCGGGGGTTCAAGAAGCCATTCGTGTCAATTCCTCGGAAGGGATTAACCTCCATCGGATTTCATGAGTCGATTTTCAGTGCCGCCAGGAATGCTTCCTGCGGGATTTCGACCGTGCCGATTTGCTTGAGCCGTTTTTTGCCTTCTTTCTGGCGTTCTAAAAGTTTGCGTTTGCGGGTGATATCGCCGCCGTAGCATTTGGCCGTGACATTTTTGCGCAGGGGCTTGACCGATGCTCGCGCAATGATCCGGCTTCCGATCGAGGCCTGAATGACCACCTCGAATAATTGTCTTGGAATGAGGCCGCGCAGTTTCTCGGTGAGATTAAGACCGTATTTATATGCTTTGTCGCGATGGATAATCACCGATAGGGCATCGACCGGCTCGCTGTTGATCAGGATATCGAGTTTAACCAGATTCGATTTGCTGTAATACGGCAGGCCATAATCCAGCGATGCGTAACCTCGTGAAATGGATTTCAATTTATCATAAAAGTCGAATATGATCTCGGAGAGCGGGAAGGCATAGCTGAGGACTGCTCGCGACTGAGTCGGGTATTCGGTATTTTTATAGATGCCGCGTCGTTCGGTACACAGCCGCATGATCGCCCCCAGCGAATCGGGAAGCGTGATCACCTGAGCATCGACATAGGGTTCCTCGACATATTCGATTTTGGCCGGATCGGGCATTTGTGTCGGCGAGTCCACCTCGATCAGTTCCCCGTTGCTGAGAAAGGCATGGTATTCGACATTGGGGACGGTATTGATAATGGTCTGGTCGTACTCGCGCGCGAGTCGTTCGGTGATGATTTCCATGTGCAACATGCCGAGGAATCCGCACCGGAATCCGAATCCGAGCGCGCTGGAGGTTTCGGGGGTGAAACGAAGCGACGCGTCATTAAGCATCAGCTTTTCCAGCGCATCGCGCAGTTCGGTGTAATCCTCGGCGATGGCCGGGTACAGCCCGGAGAAAACCATCGGTTTGATCGCCACGAAGCCGGGCAGGGCCGAGGCGGTGGGATCGCTGGTTGATGTGATCGTGTCGCCGACACGGGTGTCGGAGACATTTTTTATATTGGCGTAGAGGTAGCCCACCTCGCCGGCGCCGAGGCGTTCCAACGGGAAATTGGTCAGCCGTCGACAGCCGACCTCATCGACTTCGTACTGCTTGCCGTGTGAGAAAAACTTGATCCGGTCGCCCCTGGCCACCGACCCGTCGACGATTTTCACATAGGCAATCGCCCCGCGATAGGAATCGTAGACCGAATCGAACACCAGCGCTTTGAGCGGACGGTCGGGATTCCCGGCCGGCGGCGGGACTTTATTGACGATGGTTTCGAGCAGTCGGTCGATTCCCTGTCCGGTTTTGGCCGAGCAGTGAATAATGTCCTCCTGGTTGCAGCCGATCAGGTCGATGATTTGTTCCGCGACGATATCGGGTTGCGCGGCGGGGAGGTCGATTTTATTGATGACCGGGATAACCTCCAGATCGTTTTCGATTGCCAGGTAGAGATTGGATACGGTTTGCGCCTCGACTCCCTGCGCGGCATCGACCACCAGCAGAACACCCTCGCATGCCGACAGCGAGCGGCTGACCTCGTAGGTAAAATCGACATGACCGGGGGTGTCGATCAAATTCAGCTGGTAGATAGTGCCGTCTTTTGCCTTGTATGCCAGTCGAATGGCATGCGCCTTGATTGTGATACCGCGTTCGCGCTCGAGATCCATATCATCGAGGACCTGCGAGCGCATCTGCCGCTCGGTAATGGTCCGGGTGGACTCAAGCAGTCGGTCGGCCAGGGTCGATTTGCCATGGTCGATATGCGCGATAATCGAGAAGTTCCGTATATTCTTCATTTCCTAACCACGTTTCAGGCGAACGGAGAAAATACCATGTTGCGCCCCATATGTCAATCGGTTGAATGGCCTATCTTCCTAATAGTCCTTGACATTGTTTTATGCCGGGCTATATTTCGCACCGAAAAAGAGGAATAGCCATGACCGAAATAAACAAAATGAAACGCGAGCTGTATGAGCGGTCAACCCCGGTTCTGGGTCGGATCTGTCTCAAGCTCGGATTCACCCCCAATATGCTGACCGGTATTTCGTTTTTGTCGGCAATCGTTTCCGGGATATTTTTCTGGAAAGCCAATATCCTTTGGGGGGTTATCTGGATGATAATCAATGCGATAACCGACATGCTCGACGGCGCCACGGCGCGCGCCGGGAATATGGGGACCACGTTCGGGGGGATTTTAGACCATGTTTCCGACCGCTACGGCGAGTTTTTTATCCTGGCCGGGATTGCCATGTCGGGGCTGGTTCATCCGGGGTGGGCGCTGTTTGCGCTGTTCGGGATGATTATCGCCAGCTATACCCGGGCGGCGGCCGAGTCGATGGGCAATATCGAAAACTGTGCGGTCGGCTTTATGGGGCGGCTGGAGAAGTTCATCCTGATTATTGTCGGGTGTTTTTTGGAGTTATATGTCAGCAAGGGGCACTGGCTGGAAATCGCATTGATCGTGGTCGGGGTTACTTCGTATATCACATCGGTCCAGCGCCTGGTTTATACCCACAAGGTTTTAAAGGACAGAGAAAAGGAATAATCGGTTATGATAACGGCGATCGGCAACCCGGTCTATGATTATATCAAAACGCAAAAAATCGACACGAGAGAACGGGTGCTTTCCGGTTGCAGTACGAATGCGGCGCTGGCGCTGTGTCGCCTCGGGTCGGAGGTCCACCTGGTCGGCGCCATCGGCGATGATTTCAAGGACGATTTCACGAAAAAACTGGCCGAGGCACACATCGGTCATACGATTATTCCGTCGAAAAGCTCCGGTGGTTTTTCCCTGATTTATTATGATGATTTCGGCAATCGCACGCTTGATCTGCTCGGTCGCGCCGAACCGATCGGGGTGTTGCATCCCGACATGTATCGCGCGTCGGAGGCGATCTTGATCGCTCCGATTCTGGGCGAGGTGTCGCTGGAGGAGATCGGGATTATCCGCGACAATTTTCCCGGTTTCTATTTTTGCGATCCGCAGGGATTATTGCGCAACGCCGATGAGTCCGGACGTATCTATCATGAAAAAGTTGCGGGGATCGAAAACGCGCTGGCACGTTTCACGGTGGTCAAGCCGAATGAGTTGGAAGCGAAAGTGCTGACCGGAATCGATTGCCGTCAGGACCCGTACCGCGCCGCGCGGATGATTAAGTCGTGGGGACCGGAGATCGTGATCGTAACCCTGGCCGAATTGGGATCGGTGATTTTTGATGGTAACGTGCTTATCGATATCCCGCCGTATGCGGTCGATTTGCTCGATGCCACCGGCGCGGGGGACACGTACATGGCGGGATTCACGTTCGAATATTTGCGGACCGGTGATTTGCGCCGTGCAGGCTGTTTCGCATCGTGCGTCAGTTCGATCATGATCGAGCAGGTCGGCCCGGATTTTGTCATGGCCGAATCCGAGGTTCGTCGCCGTCAGCAAACGCTTCTGGCCAAAACCGATTTTAAGGTGGCGGTTCCGGCGGCATCGACATAAAACCATCTACCCGGCCATCCCGGAAAATAACACCCGCAGAACCGCTTCCCGATCGGCAAAACCGCGCGCTTTTTTCCCTCGTGCGGGTGCGGTCATGATCGTGTGATTCAATGACAGTAACACCGCCAGAAGCACGTCGACCAGCGCCTGCCGTGACAGATCACGACGGATTTCGCCGGTGTTGATTCCGCGCGCGACAATGTCGGTGACATGGCCACGATGCAAGTCGACCAGATGGGCGCGAAATCCGGCGGACAGTTCCCCGCCGTTTTCAAAGAGCATATTCAGGCAGAATTCCGCCTCGACCGGATTGGCAGTCCAGTATTCCTCGAGGGTGCGGACGTAGTCGAGCATGCGGTCGTGCACGCGGACCGCCTGTTCCCGGGCCAGGTACGATTCCCAGAACTGCTGGTATTCATCGAAAAACAACTCGGTGACAAATGCCAGGAGGTTATCCTTGTGGGTAAAGTATTGAAACAGCGATCCCTTGGACACGCCGGCAGTGTGCGCGATACCGTCGAGCGCGGTGCGGTCGGAAGATGCGGAGGCAAAGGCGCTCAGCGCCGCACGGTAGACCGCGGTTTTTTTGGTGGGGGGAAGTTTGCGGAAGGTGGCGGTGACAACGCCGTCCTTTTCCAGTTCGACAATCAGATTTTCATCCATATAGTATTAATCTATTATAAATGACTTTATAGTCATAAATGATATAGCACCAACATATAATTGTCAAGTTTTTTTCTTGCCTCGCCGGAACGAGTGATGTATATTGGCGGCGTTAAAAAACCATGTAAAGGAGTATGCGTGATGGGCAAATTACGAGTGGCGATTATCGGCGTGGGCAACTGCGCGTCATCATTCGTCCAGGGAGTGGAGTTTTACAAGAACGCCCGCGAGGACGAATTCGTGCCGGGGATCATGCATGTGAATCTCGGCGGATATCATATTCGCGACATTGAATTTTCGGCCGCGATTGATATAGACAAGAACAAGGTCGGCAAGGATCTTTCCGAAGCGATTTTCACCAAACCGAACAACACGTACAAGTTCTGTACCGTGCCGAAGAGCGGTATTATCGTTCAGCGCGGCATGACGCACGACGGGCTGGGCAAGTACCTTTCGGAAATAATCGAGAAGGCTCCCGGCGACACGGTCGATATCGTGAAATTGCTTCGTGACACCGGGACCGACGTGGTGGTCAACTATTTGCCGGTGGGTTCCGAAGAGGCGACCAAGTGGTATGTCGAGCAGATTCTCGACGCGGGTTGCGGTCTGGTGAACTGCATTCCGGTTTTTATCGCCCGCGAGCAGTACTGGCAGAAGCGTTTCGAGGAAAAGGGCCTGCCGGTAATCGGCGACGATATCAAATCCCAGGTGGGCGCGACGATCGCGCACCGGGTGCTGACGCGTCTGTTCCGGGAACGCGGTGTCAAACTGGAACGCACCAGCCAGCTCAATGTCGGCGGCAATACCGATTTTCTCAACATGCTGGAGCGTTCGCGTCTGGAATCGAAGAAGATTTCGAAGACGAATGCGGTGACCAGCCAGCTCGATTATGACATCGGCGCCGGCAACGTGCATATCGGCCCGTCCGACTATGTCTCCTGGCTGACCGATCGCAAGTGGGCGTATATCCGGATGGAGGGAACGACGTTTGGCAATGTCCCGCTGAATATCGAATTCAAGATGGAAGTCTGGGATTCCCCGAACTCCGCCGGCGTGGTGATCGATGCGGTGCGCTGTTGCAAGCTGGCACTTGACAACAAGCTGTCCGGCGCGATCAAGGCCCCGTCGTCCTATTTCAAGAAATCGCCGCCGGTGCAGTACACCGACGATGAGGCGCGCCGTCTGACGGAGGAATTTATTCTCAAGTACGGCTGGAAAAACGAGACCAAAACCAGGCGGAAAATGACGATCAAGGGCAAGCAGGAAACGAAGACAACCGCGAAAACGACCAATCGGATGAAGACGACCACGACGACCAAGGCGAAGGCGACTCCACGGAAACGGGTAACGCGCAAGACGCTGCTGAAAAAGTAGTTTCCAAAGTACCGTTCAAACGGTAGATTACGGGCGAACTGAAGAGGTTCGCCCTTTTTTATGCAGGGAGAATGATGAAACACGGATGGTTTGTCACGTTTGAGGGAATCGACGGTTCCGGCAAAACCACGCAATGGAAGTTGACCGAAAAATATCTGAGGAAGTGCGGCTATGACCTGCTGGCATTACGCGAGCCGGGATCGACTGCGCTGGCGGAACGGATCAGGAAAATCCTTCTGGATAAAAAACTTGCAATCACACCGGTGGCGGAGTTGAACCTGTATCTGGCGGCGCGTGCCGGACTGGTGCAGGAGGTCATCGCACCGGCGCTGAAACAGGGACGGGTTGTTGTCTGTGACCGTTTTTACGATTCCACCACGGCGTATCAGGGGTACGGCCGCGGGCTTGATATTGCGTTGATCAGGAAACTCAATGCCCTCGCGGTCGGCAGTTGTATCCCCGATCTGACCTTTCTTGTCGACGTGGACTACGCGACGTCGCTGTCCCGTCGCAAAAAGACTTCTGATCGGCTGGAATCGGAATCCCGGGCGTTTTTTAAGCGGGTGCGCGAGGGATTTCTGGAGATTGCCCGGAAAAACAAAAAACGAGTTGTGGTGCTGGACGGCAGAACATCTGTCGATGAATTGTTTGCAGAGGTACGGGCGTGGCTGAATCGCAGGTTGACCATATAGAAATCGGCCGGGAACGCGGTCGTGCGCGAGGCCTATTATTGTGGGGATTGGTCTTTTTTTTCGGCATGATTTCGGTTGTCGCGGGATTGACCGTGTTTATTCTGACCGATCGAAATCTGTATTATCAGTACCGCCTGACATCATCACTGGAATTGATCCAGCATTTTTATCCCGAAGCGTATAATGCCGATTCGCTGATGGCCCTGGCCCGTGAGGCGGTGTTTCAGACCCTGGATCGATATTCGGGGTATCTCGATCCTCGTGAACTCGATCAGGTCACCGAGGAGTTTTCCGGCAGTTATGCGGGAATCGGCATAACCATCGTGGCTCATCAACAGGGTCTTCTGGTGATGTCGGTGCGGGAGGACGGTCCGGCGGGACGGGTCGGGATCAGCACCGGGGATATAATCATCAGGGCCGATTCGGTCAGTCTGGCGGGGCTCAGCGCGCACCAGTCGACCTTTCTGTTGCGCGGACCGGAGGGATCGGTGGTTGCTATCGATTTAGTTCGCAACGGCATGGCGGATACCCTGTCATTCACACTGAGCCGGGAGAAATTGAAATTAATACATATTCCCTTTGCGGGTTTGACCGAGCATAACGCCCTTTACATTCGGATAATCGATTTTGAGGCGGGGTTGTCGGAGGAGTTGTCGGCGGTGCTCGATTCGGTTTTGATGCCCAATCGGGATTCCGTAGCCGGAATCATTTTCGATTTGCGTGGAAATCCCGGCGGTCTTTTGAACGAGGCAATCACGGTTTCGAATATGTTTCTTGAGGAGGGGACATTGATTGTCGGAATCAAAGGACGGTCGCACTGGCAAAACGTGGGGTATAAGGCCACCGGCGGCGATATTACCAATGGCCTGCCATTGGTCGCCATTGTCGATCGCGGATCGGCATCGGCATCGGAGATATTCTCGGGCACGCTGAAATACGCCGCTCGGGCGGTTTTGATCGGCGATACGACCTTCGGCAAAGGACTGGTTCAGGAATACAAGGGGCTTGGCGACGGTTCCGGCATTCGCTTGACCACGTCACGCTACTATTTCGAGGGCGGGATTTTTCTCAATGATCCGGCCTTGCCACTGGACAGCGCGCATGGAATCGCTCCGGATTATTATATGGAATTTGTCGAGCGTGAGGATTTCCCGCGTCAGCTTGAAAACACCGGTCTGCTTCGCGAGTTCGCATCGAAATATCGTGATGAGATCGTCATGGGACCGAAACTGTCGACGGCATCGCCGCCGTGGTTTGCGGCGTTTGTGGAATATGCGCGGGGGACCGATTTCGAGTATGAATCGGAACTCACCGAAGTGGCCCGGTTGACTGAGGAGTATGCCAGTCTCAGCAATGCCTCTGAAAGCACGCTTCGGGCGATCGGCCGGATTGTCAATCTCGCCGCAAGGGAAGACGAACGGCAGATGGAGGCGTATCGCGATTATATTGTCCGGCGGTTATACCAGATTGCGGTCGAAAGCGAATATGGCATAACCCGGGCGTACCGCGATGCCATCATTCCCTATCGTCCGGATATTCATCTTGCGGAGAAGATTCTGATCGATTCTCTGCATACTTCAACCGAGTCTTTGCCATGACCGTCAAACAGCCGATTGTTTTTTGCGATTTCGACGGGACATTTACCGCCCGCGATGTCGGGCATGGATTGTACAGGCGGTTTTCGGGCGGCGGGAATACCGAGTTGGTAGAACGCTGGAAAGCGGGGGAAGTGTCATCGCGGGAATGCCTGCGCGAAGAGGCCGCGATGATGGCCGTTACCGAGGATGAGGTGTATCGTTTTCTGGATGGATTTCCGTTGCGCAAGGGGGCGGAGGAGTTTTACCGGACGACGGCAAGGCGCGGGATTCCGTTTTATATCGTATCCGACGGCGCCGATTTGTATATTGATTATATCTTGAAAAAGAACGGTTTGCAGGGAATCACCTATTATGCCAATCATGCCTTTGTCCGGGACGGGCATTTCGTTATCGAATTCCCCTATGACAACGACGGCTGTGCGCGATGCGGCTGTTGCAAGGGGAGCCGAATGCGGGAGATAATCGGTTCAGACCGATCGGCATATACGGTGGTGTTTATCGGCGACGGATTGTCGGATATCTGCGCTCTTCCGGAAGCGGATATCGTATTCGCCCGGGGGGATTTACTCGGCTTTTGCCGGGCCAACGGCACAACCGCTATTGAATATAAATCGTTTTTTGATATATTACGGTATTTGAATACATCCGGCATTTTCACCGGATAGAATCCAGATCTTATGCTGATCGGAGCACATATATGAAAGCAATCATAATGGCGGGCGGCTTCGGGACCAGACTTCGCCCCCTGACAATCAATCTTCCCAAGCCCATGGTGCCGATCGGGAATATCCCGATGATGGAACACGTGGTAAACCTGCTCAAGCGAAACGGTTTCGATGAGTTGGTTTCCCTGTTGTTTTTCCAGGCCGAGGAAATCAAGCATCATTTCGGCGACGGACATAAATTCGGCGTCAGGATGGATTATTTGCAACCGACGGAGGATTACGGTACCGCCGGAGCGGTCAGGTTTGCCGAGGATTTCATCGATGATACGGTTCTGGTCATCTCCGGCGACGTTCTCACCGATTTTGATCTCAGCGAGGCGATCGATTGGCATCGGGCCAAAAAAGCGGATGCCACGATCATGCTCACGCGGGTTGAGAACCCGCTTCCCTATGGTATTGTCATCACCGATGACGACGACCGGATCGTCCGTTTCCTCGAGAAACCGTCATGGGGCGAGGCGTTTTCGGACACGATCAATACCGGCATTTATATTCTGGAGCCGCATGCGGTGCGGCTGATACCGCCACGTACCAATTTCGATTTCTCGCAGAATTTATATCCGTTGATGTTGTCCAAGAAAATGGGCTTGTACGGCATGGTGGCCAGCGGGTACTGGAAAGATGTCGGCAATATCAAGGAATATGCCCGCGCTCACCGCGATCTGCTTTCGGGGAGTATCAATCTCGATCTCGGGTTGAAGCAGAAAAAGATAGGCGAGGCGGACGTGTATTTCGGCAAGAATGTCCACCTGGGCGACAATGTGACATTCAAGGGGGTGGTTATTCTCGGTGACGATTCCACGGTCTCCAGCGGCGCGGAACTAAACAATAGCGTGGTCGGCAATCGCGTGAAAGTCGGCGAGAAATCCTCGCTGTTTAATACCATTGTCTGGTCGGACACCTGGATCGGCGCAGAATCGAAACTGGAGCAGTCAATTGTCTGCAGTCGCTCCTGGATCGGTGAGAACGTGGTTCTCATGGACGATGCCATTGTTTCGGATGAATGTAAAATCGGCAAAGGTGCGACGATCAAAGCCAACTGCAAGATCTGGCCGGGCAAGACGGTCGATGATGGTGCGATTTTGTCGTCGTCGCTTGTCTGGGGCGACAAATGGAACCGGGAGTTATTCACGCAGTCCAAGGTGACCGGACTGGCGATGACCGAACTGACTCCGGAAATGGCGGTCAAACTGGGCGCGGCGTTCGGCGCGTTTCTCGGGCCCGGTAAGCGGGTGGTTACCAGCCGTGACGCTTCGGACACATCGCGTCTGCTCAAACGCGGCATGATTGCCGGATTGCTGGCCGCGGGGATCGATGTCGACGATATCGAAGCGATGCCGATTCCGGTTGTGCGCTATGCGCTCAAGCACGGCTCGTACGGGGCTGGGGTGTACATTCGCCATAATCCCGCCGATTATCATTTGATCGATATTATCGTGTTCAACGGTGACGGGCTCGATATGCCGACCGCCAAGCTGAAAAAGGTTGAGCGGATGTTTTTCGGTGAGGATTTTCGTCGTGCCAGTCTCGATGAAATCGGCCATCTCGATCTTCCGGCCGGTGTCCTTGAGGATTATCGCGATGATTTTCTGGGGACGATCAGGCCGGACATTATCCGCAAGGCGGGATTCAAAGTGGTGATTGACTATGCCAACGGCGGCGCATCGCAGGTGTATCCGACCCTGTTCTCGCAGTTGGGAATCAACCTGGTGGCGCTGAACGCCTATGTCGACCCGCGCAAGCTGTCGGCGCATCCCGATGAACAGGCGCAGTCGATCGTGCAGTTGTCTTCGATTGTCAAATCACTCAATGCCGATATCGGCTTTATGCTCAACCCGGCGGCCGAGAAACTGACGGTGGTGGATGAGAACGGCAATCTGATCGACAGCCAGTTGTTGTTATTGCTGGTGACGCACCTGTTTTTGCGGACGCATAAGGCCAACCGCATTGCGGTGCCGGTGTCGGCCTCGATGGGGGTCGAGGAAATCGCATCGCGGTACGGTGTTGAGGTGATCCGGGTGCGCAACAGCCATCTGGCGATGATGGAAGCATATCAGAATTCCGGTGTGGATTTTGTCGGCGGGACGCTGGGCGGGTTCATATTCCCCGATTTCCAACTTGGCACCGATGCAATTATGGCAACCGTGTATATTCTTGAGATGATGGCCAAGGAGAAAGTCCGTCTGGGTGAAATTCGGAGTAAATTCGAGCATTATCTGCGCAAGGAAATCAAAGTGCCGTGTCCCTGGGCGAAAAAGGGACAGGTAATGCGCAAGCTGATCACCATGACCAGCGAGAAGGAACGCCAGCTTATCGACGGAGTTCGGGTGTTCGAAAACGGCGGCTGGGTACTGGTGGCGCCGGATAATCTGGCCGGGGCGTTTACCATTCTGGGCGAGTCGGAGTCGAAAGAATCGCTGGACAAGATGGTTAACCGGTATCAGACCCTGGTTGAGGAGGCGCAAAGCTGATAAATGCGAGACGCCGGCTGATTTCAGCCGGCGTCTTGCAGGTAATAGGTTGGGAAGAACTACTGCTTTACTGACTGCTTATTGTCGCTGTTTCTATATAGATATACCCGCAAGCAGGCGGGGAGTTTCAAAATTTATCAGACATCTTTTATCAGCATTTAGATTATTTACGGCCGGAGGTTTAAATCGCTTGCCAGTAGTCCGATTTTAGAATAATATCAACGGATATATATTTCGTATGACTTGATGGCTGGAACCAACAGATGCCGGAGGTTGAGTATGGATTATTTCAAACGCACCAGAATCTCGAAAATACTTCTCGAGGACGCGGTCGATCTCAATCAGACCATTTTGGTTATGGGCTGGGTGCGAACTATTCGCGACAGCAAAGAGATCGTTTTTATCGAGATCAATGACGGTTCCTGTATGGGGAATCTTCAGGCAGTGGTGAATAATCCGGGTAATTTCGGCGATCTGAAACGGATGTTGACCGGTGCGGCGGTGCGGGTTGAGGGCACGCTGGTGGAATCTCCGGCCAAGGGTCAGAAATACGAGCTGGCGGTTACCGATCTGCAGCTGCTCGGTGAGGCCGACCAGAGTTACCCGCTTCAGAAAAAGCGCCACTCATTCGAGTATTTGCGCGAAATCGCACATTTGCGTCCGCGGACGAACACGTTCGGGGCGGTAAACCGTCTTCGCTCGAAAATCGCCTACGCCGTTCACAAGTTTTACCAGGAACGGGGATTTTATTATATCCATACCCCGATTATTACCGCGTCGGATTGCGAAGGGGCGGGGGATATGTTCCGGATTACGACCTTGCCGCACAATGCCGCGCCGGAGGAAAACGGCAAGGTCGATTACACGCAGGATTTTTTCGGGTCGGAGACGTTTTTAACCGTGTCGGGGCAGTTGGAGGCGGAAATCGCGGCGCTGGCACTTGGCGACGTGTACACGTTCGGGCCGACCTTCCGCGCGGAGAATTCCAACACGTCGCGGCATGCCTCGGAGTTCTGGATGATCGAGCCGGAGATGGCGTTCTGCGACCTTGACGGTGATATGCAGATCGCGACGGATTTTCTGAAATACCTGTTCAGTTTCGCGCTCGAACAATGCGCCGATGAGATGACGTTTTTCGGCACGTGGATCGACAAGACAGTCCGGGAGACCCTGGAACATATTGTCAGTTCAGAATTCGAACGCCTGCCGTACACCGAGGCGGTGAAGATTCTGGAGAAATCCGGGCAGAAATTCGAGTTCCCGGTGGGATGGGGAGTCGATCTGCAGTCCGAGCATGAACGGTATCTGACCGAGATCGTGTTCAAGCGCCCGGTGATCGTGTACGATTATCCGAAAAAGATCAAGGCGTTTTACATGCGGGTCAACGACGATGAGAAGACGGTCGCGGCGATGGACGTGCTGGTGCCGAAGGTCGGTGAAATTATCGGCGGCTCACAACGTGAAGAACGTTTCGATGTGCTGAAAGCCCACATGGAAGAGAAAGGCATCCCGCTGGAACCGTACGGCTGGTATTTCGATCTTCGCAAGTACGGCACCGCGCCCCATGCGGGATTCGGGCTGGGGTTTGACCGGACCCTGATGTATATCAGCGGCATGACCAATATTAGGGATGTCCAGCCGTTCCCGCGTGTCCCCCGCTGGGCGAAGTTTTAGATCTATATAGGCATGCCGGTGATATTTCGTATTCACCGGCATGCTTTTTCTTCTTTGACATTGCTTTGTCTTTTTCTCTATACTGCTATAGTCAATTATTCTCAAGGAGTTATAGGTATGAAAACAGGGAAGTGGATTGTAGTGGCGGTGGGGGTTGGGATTGTGCTTATGATCGGGTGCGGGAAGGAGAAAGGCGGATCATCGGGCAAGATCGACGAGCAGGCGATGATTGTCGATGAGATATTGATTCAGCAGGCCGCCGACAGTGCCATTGCATGGTATTCATCGGAACTCAAGGCCGCCTTGCAGGCGGCGATCACAGAGGGCGGACCGGTGAATGCGATCGGTGTTTGCAATGAGATCGCACCGGAAATCGCGGCCGCGCATTCGATCGAAGGATGGTATCTGGAGCGGGTGACCGATAAAAGCCGCAATGCCAACAATCAGGTCGATAGTACACAGGCCGAAATACTGGCAAGATTCGCCGTGGCGGATTCGGCGCCTTCGTTTATCGGCGAATGGGAACTGATCGGATCTGATACGGTATATCATTTTTACCGTCCGATTCGGGTCGGTGCGCTGTGTTTGAACTGCCACGGCGGCAAAGAACAGCTGGCGCCCGACGTTGCCGCGAAAATCGCCGAGTTGTATCCCGATGATATGGCGACCGGGTATCGGGTCGGTGACTTGCGGGGAATAGTGGCAGTCGATGTTGCGTGGTCAAAGGGCAAAGCGCATGCCGAAGCACTGGTTGCGGGGAAGCATTAGCAATCGTTCGGCATAATCTCTTGACATTCGGTGATTGTGGCTTATACTGGTTGAAAGCTACTGATATCATGCATTAGGGGAAACAAGGGGAGCCGGTGTTCGATTCTTTCCGCTCGACTCAACCGCCGTCAATCGCCAGTGAATCATCAGTTGCGGGGGCATCTGTCACCTCCGAAAAATCATCGAATAAAAAAAGCGGCCTGGTATCGGTGTTGATTTCAGTGGGTATTATCATTGGCGGAATCGTTATTGTGGCGATTTTCCAGGATGAAATCAATGCGTACGGCATGGCGTTGATGCAGAAATACGGTCGGAGACAGGTTGACATCATCCTGTTTTTACTTACCGCGGTCAGCGCCAGCCCGTTGTGTCTTCCCATCTGGCAGTACGTATTGGTGGGGACGGCGATGGGGTATTCGGTGATTCGGCTTTCTGTTGTGATGGCGCTCGGTTCAGCGGTGGGATCGCAGATTACGTATTATGTCGGGCGGTATTTCGGCGAGACCAAATTCGTCAAGAGGCGTTTTCCCAATGCCGGCGAACACCTCTGGGTGCAGGGGCGTTCACGGTTATATGTGAGTGTGTTGTTGTTTCTCGGAACGGCGTCGCCGCTCCCGTTCGACGTGCTCTATTTCGCCTGCGGGATCAAGAGATACCCGCCGCATCTGTTGTACGTGCTCACGGCAACAGCGCGGTTTATCAGGTATCTCTATCTCGGTTACGGGTTCACGTTTTTCAGCTCCTGGTTGTAGCATCTTCGCAGGTCTGGTCTTCAATCTTATTTTTCCTCGGCAGTCGGAGTGTTGGTGCTCAGCGGAGCTTTGAACCACACTTCCTGTTTTTCCGGCATATCGGGGCGATTTGCGCCGCCGGGAGGACCGCCCATGCTGCCGCCACGGCCACCACCCATACCGCCACCGGGAGGGCCGCCGCCCATACCACCGCCGGGACCGCCACTTCGGCCGCCGGGACGCTCAGGCATATCGCCCATGTCGCCCCACACGGCTCCGAGTCCGACGACCTGCCCCGGCACGATGCCAAGACCATAAAAGCGCGGTTGGCTTTGTTTCAGGGGGATTTTGAACTCATAGGTATAAAATCCAAAGCAGGTGTCAAAACAGGCTGTCGGACCTTCCGAGCCGTCGAGAGGTATGGCTTTTTCAACGAGAAAATCTCTGATCGCACAGGTGAATTCCGGTTTGGCGGATTCACCCAGGGGACGATCCTGTTCGGGGCGATCTCCCTGATCGTTTTGGGGGCGTTCCGGGCGCTGTCGGTTTTGATCCATGCCCGTTTGCGGCATGCCGCCCCGCGCCGGTCCGTCTTTATAGCATATCATGAAATCCTTGTTTTTTTTGCCCTTGGGATCGAGGTAGAGGGTCAGGCCGGTTCTTTGTATGGCCATGGCCCAGGAGGGATCGCTGGTGCGGAACAAAAGGTAGAGGTTTTCGCTGTCATTGCACTGACCGACCACCGCGTTTTGTTCTTCCAGAAGCAGGGTCGGATGGTTTTCCCAGTCACGAAAATCACCGTCGATGGTAATCGGCTTTTCGGCCCATGACCCGCCGATCTCAGTCCCTTTGCATCCCGTAAAGGCAAGCAGTACAATTAGAATCAGCAGGAATTCAGTACCCATCGGTCGTTTCCGCCGGGTGCGAGTGTCACAGGATGAATCCATAGGTATCGTTCTCCAATATCGGGTGTGAATTCATTTTTAGGACACCTGTCGGGTAATTTCGACTAACGGGGAATTGTATCAATGATTCCAATTGATCGTCGGGCTATTCTGATTGACTTTGAAGGAGTTGGAGTATACTTTCCGCATATGCGAGTTACTGACGGATATTCTCTTGCGGCGATGGTCTGGGCGTTGCGTCATTATGGTGACGTCGGCCCGAGGACTTTCGGCGCGTTGATGGCATATTTCGAGACCGTTGCGGCGGTGTTTCAGGCCGAACTGGAGGAATTGCTGGGGATTAACGGGCTTGGTGAAAAACGGGCCGGGAAGATTTTTCGGGCATCGGATTTTCTGGCGGAGGCGGAGCGGTTTATCGGTTTGCTTCCGGGGATGAATATCAATTGCGCGACAATCTATGACAGCGATTATCCGTCGCTTTTTTTTGAGTTGAACGATCCTCCGCCGATGATATTCTACCGGGGGACACTTCCCCAACAGGATGAAAAACGAGTGGCCCTAATCGGTTCGCGCAATGTGACCGCTGAAGGGATTCAAAACGCGGTGACACTGGCGGAGAAGCTTGCGGAACAGAAGGTGTCGGTGGTTTCGGGGTTGGCCCAGGGAATCGATGCCGCTGCGCATGTCGGGGCGCTCAAGGGTGGGGCGAACAGCTACGCGATCATTGGGTCCGGGCTGGATCATATTACTCCGAAAGACCATTTCTCACTGGCGGTAGAGTTGATACATAATGGCGCGGTGATCTCGGAATACGCTCCCGATGTCAAGACGTCGCCGGCGCGGTTAATTTCGCGCAATCGTCTGACGGTCGGAATGTCGCAGGCGGTCGTGGTCGGCGAAATCAGCGGAGATTCCACGGGGACGGTCGACTGCGCAAAATTCTGCAATCAGCTCGGCAAGCTGACTTTTGTTTTGACCGACGGTGCGGATTTGCCGGGGCGGGACAACACCGGACTCGAACAAGTACTCAAGACCGGCGCCATTCCGATCACGATGGAAAACGGTGTCGACATGATTACCAGATCGTTGGTATAAATTCCATGTCGCAAATCGACTGTTATCATACGGTCGCGGCGGACGCCGAGACCGAAATCAAAATTAAGGGATCGAAATTTATCGGACGGGTGTTTCCGTGTGCCGATGAAGCCGAAGCCGAGGCGATCCTGAATCGGATTCGCAAACAGTTTTACGATGCCACGCATAATTGTTATGCCTGGCGGGTGGGATTGGGCAAGGAGATCGTGTACAAGTACTCCGATGACGGTGAACCGTCGGGTACTGCCGGGCGTCCGATTTACGACCAACTGGAAGGGCATGATGTAACCAATGCCATATTGATCGTGACGCGGTATTTCGGCGGGACCAAGCTGGGGACCGGCGGTTTGACCCATGCCTATTCCGACAGTGCGGCCCAAACGATTGAGAAAGCCGGTGTGGTCGAGTGTTTCATTACCGATACCGTGACCATGGTCGTTGCGTTTTCCGACTATAATGCCGTGGAACGGTTGATTCGCCAGAGCGGCGGGATGATCGTCCAATCCGATTTTGCCGACGTGGTAACGCTGACGGTTGAGATCAGACTGTCGCTGATGGATTGGCTTCGTGATGATTTGATCGAGACCACCTCCGGGAGAGTGACCTTTGTGTAAGCAATTCGATTGCATCGGGCTGGGGATTGCTCCGGCCGATCTGCTGTTTCAGATTCATCAATATCCCCGACCGGGCGAGAAAGTCAATGCCACCGATTTGATCGTGCAGGGCGGGGGACCAGTGCCGACGGCAATGGTAACCATGACGCGTCTGGGCATGACGACTGCTGTTATCTGCGCGGTGGGCGATGATATGATGGGGCGGTTCACGATCGATGAATTGAAACGGGCAATGGTTGACACGTCGCTGATCGTGAAAAAGAAACGACCCAGCGCCATTGCGGCCGGATGGGTGGAGGACGGCTCCGGACGACGGACAATCGCGCTTGATCTGAAAATCCGCGTAACTCCCCGTGATCTTGATCTCAAACAGTTTCCCGAAACACGCGCGGTGCATCTGGATGGTCGCGATATGCCGGCATGTATGAAGTTGGCGCGATGGGCGCGCCGGAACGGTGTGATCGTGTCGTTCGATGTCGGTTCCATGCGCAATGATGTCTCGGCGATTTTACCGCTGGTGGATCATCTGGTGTGCGCGGAGGATTTCGCCCTGCCGTTTACCGGGAGTCGGACGCCTAAGGCGGCTATAGAAAAATTGAGAAAGATCTGCAAAGGGACTATTGTCGTAACATCGGGGATTAAAGGTTCGCTGGGATTTTCGGACGAGGCGGGTTTAGTGAAACAACATGCCTTTCGGGTCGAGACGGTCGATACCACCGGGGCGGGGGATGCGTATCATGGGGCCTATTTGGCCGGATTATTGCGCGGAATGGATTTGGAAGAACGCATGACATTTGCCTCGGCAACGGCCGCATTGAAATGCACCGGCCCGGGCGCACGCACTGCGATCCCGAATCTCAGTCAGGTCCGCCGGTTAATCAAGAAAGGCGGGCCACGGTATGCTTGAGTGGATTATCCTGCTGGCCGGTGTGGATCGGGCGGTGTTTTTCTTTATCAATACGACACTTGCCAATCCGGTTACTGATTTTGCCATGCCGCTGATCACAACCGACTTGCATCTGAAGATATTTTACGGGGCGATTCTGCTGATTATTCTCTGGAAAGGGGATAACCGCCTGCGCTGGTCGGCGCTGTTTTCACTGGTTGTGGTGGCGCTGTCCGATCAGCTCAGCAGTGCCGTATTGAAACCGCTGATTGCAAGACCGCGTCCCTGCTGGGAGCTGGAGGTGCATTTACTGGTGGGATGCGGGTCGGGATTTTCGTTGCCGTCATCGCATGCCGCCAACTTGTTTGCGCAGGCCTGGCTGTATAAGACGATTTGGCCGAAATCCGCGAAGTATCTGGTACCATTAGCAATCGTGGTAGCACTGTCGCGGGTATTCGTGGGGGTGCACTATCCGTTTGATATTCTGGCCGGGGCGGCATTGGGGACCGTGATCGGTTATACGGCCGGAGTGTTGTTTTTGCGGATATTTCCCCGGAAGTCTACCGAAGATGACGCGGGAGGGAGTTAACATGCCGGTTATCATTGAAATTCGTCAGGGAGATATCACCGAGGCGGACACCGAGGCCATTGTCAATGCCGCAAACAACCATCTCTGGATGGGAGTCGGGGTCGCGGGGGCGATCAAGAAACGCGGCGGTCAGGTAATCGAGGATGAAGCGATTGCCAAAGGGCCGATCGATGTCGGTCAGGCGGTGGCCACGGGTGCGGGGAATCTTCCGCACAAGTTTATCATTCATGCCGCGGGGATGGGACAGGATTTGCAAACCAATGAAAGAATTGTGGGTGAAGTCACTCGCAATTCGATTTTGCTGGCGGATAAGTTAAAGGTGAAGTCGATTGCGTTTCCGGCGATCGGTACCGGGGTCGGCGGATTCCCGATCGATGTCTGCGCCGATGCGATGATACAATCGGCCAGAGAACTGGAGGGCGCACTCACTCATGTCGAGCGCATTGTCTTTGTGCTGTTCGATCGGGGATCGTTTGAGGTGTTTGACAAAGCCGCAAAGCGTTAACGCAAACGCGCTTTGAGATTTCCGCGAAATTGCAGGGTATCATGATCGGGATTGACATACAATCCCGACAGGACGGCATGGAAGCCGGTGTTTTTCACCGAGTCGATCAGAATAAATCCTTCACGACAGATATATGTGCGCTGTTCATTGCTGAGATCGTACTGACCGGTCAGACGGCCAACGGATTTGTCGGCGATGTTCAGTGAATCGGTGCGCAGTTCCGAGGGGAGTTCGACAAACAAGCGATAGGTGTACTTATCATCGAATGAAATCACATTGCCCGCGATGTAGGTCCGGCCGGTATCGACCAGGGTATGACTGGTGATCAACACCGTGTAGTCGCCCGGGATAACTTTTGCCGAATCGAGTAGCAGGTGCAGGTTTTTATGGAAATAGCTGTCATTGCTGGTCATTAACATTTGTTGACCGTCTATGATCTGGTACATTTTGGGCTTGAGTCGATGACGGCAGGAGAGAATCGAAAGCCCAATTAGCAGGAAGATAATCGCCTTCCGATATTTCATAACGGCATTTCAACCAGTCGGTATTTTTTATACAGGTTCGCGCCCATGTTGCGTGCGGCACTGTTCATCAGTTCATTGGTTTCCAGAATCCACGACAGTTCGGCGTGATTGTATCCCTTCTGGACACCGCGCTGGTATGTTTCGACATAGAAGATGCTGTCGATCCCGCGTT
This sequence comes from Candidatus Zixiibacteriota bacterium, assembly GCA_016933695.1. GTDB lineage: Bacteria > Zixibacteria > MSB-5A5 > GN15 > PGXB01 > JAFGAL01. The sequence goes on from JAFGAL010000024.1 coordinate 20,180, forward strand.
TCTGAAATTCGGGAACCACGCCCATCGTGATCAGCCGAATGCCGTTGATTTTCTTTTTTACCTTGATATTCCACAGCAGTTTGAGAAAACCGAACGGGAAGAGCCGTCCTTTCAGATCTATCAGCGCCTGGTTAATATCGGGAAGCGCCAGGCTGAATCCGGCCGGTTTGTCATCGACCGTGGCGATGAGTACCAGATCGGGATCGACGATTTCCTTGAGATTTTTGGCGGTATAATCGAATTCGTCCTTGGGAAGCGGGACAAATCCCCAGTTTTGTTCCCAGGCGAGATTGTACAGCCGATTCACCAGTTCGACTTCCTCTTTGAAACGCGACAAATCCAGTGTCCGAATTTTAATGCGAAAGCGTTCCTTGAGTTTGTTGACCAGATTCAGGTGGCGTTCGTTGAGGGGAATCCGGTCGGTCAGGAGATACGCATTGAGATCCATGACTTTTTTCAGACCGAATTTTTCGGCAAACTGCGGGAGATACGGCCTGTTGTATGTCATCATGACCATCGGTGGTTTATCGAAACCGTCGACCAAAAAGCCGATTTCATGATTGGTGGAGAAATTGGCCGGGCCGCGCATTTTTTCCATGCCTTCGGATTTGAGCGTGATCATGGCGACTTTAAGCAGTTTCGCGGCAACGTCGTAATCGTCGATGGTATCGAAGAAGCCGAAAAAGCCGACGTTTTCGGCGTGGAATTCATTGTGATTGAAATTGATACAGGTCGCTATCCGGCCGACGTACTCGTCACCGCGTTTTGCCAGAAACAATTTGGTTTTGGCGCCGCGATAAAAGGGATTTCTCTTTTTATCGAAGAACTCTTTACGTTCCGAGATAAGCGGCCAGACATAGTTTTTTTCATCGGCGTATATTTTGTTCGGTAGCGTGATGAAAGCATCAAGTTGCTTTGGTGAGGCGACTTCAATAATGTCAATGTTTTCTGACATGGGCACGAGTTATATGATTCCCATTTCCTTGCCGATTTTGGCAAAGACTTCCAGCACCCGGTCAAGGTGTCGGTCGGTATGCGTAGCGGTGTATGAAGTTCTGATCAGGGCCTGTCCGGGCGCGACCGCCGGTGAGATTACCGGATTGGCCAGGACGCCGTTGTTGAACAACTCTTTCCAGAATCGGAACGTGTCCAAATCCTCGCCGATCATAACCGGAATAACCGGGGTTACACTGGTGCCGGTATCGAATCCAAGCATTTTGAATTCCCGCAACATCCGCCGGGCGTTTTTCCACAGGCATTCCTGCCGCTCGGGTTCCGATTCGATAATATCGAGCGCGGCCAGCACCGCCGCCGTCGCCGATGGCGGGATCGACGCGGAAAAGATCAAAGCTCGCGAGATGTGTTTGATGTAATTTATGACCGAATGGTCGGCGGCGATATAGCCGCCCAGTGAGGCGAAGGATTTGGAGAAGGTTCCCATAATGATATCGACCTCGTCGGTCAGGCCGAAATGCTCGGCCGTCCCCCGTCCCTTCTCGCCCAGCACTCCCACAGCGTGGGCATCATCAACCATCACCCGCGCATTGTATTTTCGAGCGACTTTCACCAATTCCGGCAGGTTGATAATATCTCCTTCCATGGAAAACACGCCGTCGACCACGATCAGGATGCCGCCTTTGCCGTTGCCTTCCCGGACCGTGCGTACCACGCGTTCCAGATCGGCCATGTCATTGTGCGTGAATTTCAGCACGCGTCCGAATGACAGCCGGCACCCGTCGACGATCGAGGCGTGATCGGAACGGTCGAGAATCAGCGTGTCACCCTTATTGATCAGCGCGGAAATCGTTCCCAGGTTGGTTTGAAAACCGGTTGAGAAGACCAGCGCGGCATCTTTCTTCACGAATTTGGCCAGCCGTTCTTCGAGTTCCAGGTGAATGTCCAGTGTTCCATTTAAAAAACGCGACCCGGTGCATCCCGTGCCGTATTTTTTAATCGCCTGTTCGGCGGCTTCTTTGACTTTGGGATGTCCAGTCAGACCGAGGTAGTTGTTGGAGCCGATCATAATGACCGGTTTGCCGTCGAAGATGACCTCATCGGCGGGAGCGGACGATATGGGATGAAAATACGGATAAATCCCCATGGCCTTGACTTCGTCCGGCCTGGTAAAAGCATTACATTTTTCGAATAAGTCCGCCAAATTGGTGGGCGCGCTTTCCCTGGTTTGCAAATCAAATTCCTTTTCGTAAATGTATCGAACGAAAAGCTACGGCATCCGGTGTACCTTGTCAAGAAAAATGATTAGTGCGTCGTTAGCACACCGTCGCCTCGCGGGTAGTCTCGTTATGGCTTTTTCCCCGGTGTTTTTTCCAGTATCATGATATAGGATGGGCTTGGTCCGTCGATGTACCTGTTCACATACCAGCCGGTGCCTTCTATGATTTTTTCCAGTTCATCGCGTGAGACAATCAGGTAGTCAAACCAGGGGGTAGTCGCCTTGTTGAATCGAATACGGATACGCAACTGCCCCGACATACGTCCCCGGGACCGGTTGCGACGGTGGTAGGCCAGATGTTCGGGGATATCGGTCCGGTAGGGATCGGCGGTTTCGGCGATGATGCGCGCGTTATCGGAAGTTTTTTTATACATGAGTTTCAGCAGACGTTTGGCGCGCTGAAAAGAGCCAACCAGTCCGAAGTTGTTGCCGAACATGACAATGGTATCGAATTTTCCCGGCAAATCGCCCATTTGTGTAATTGACATCGCCCTGGCTTTTTTAAGGCCGCGTTTTTTGCAGATTTTAATGGACAGAGGGGAGTTGTCAATTCCGGTAACGTCGTGGCCTTTTTCCTGGAGATGCAATGCCACGCGACCGGCGCCGCAACCGATATCCAGCACCCGTCCACGCACAAAGCGAATGGCTTTCTTTATTGACTGCGACCACTTTTTATACGGTGCCAAATAAAGAGGCGGGCCGCATCCGGTTGTAATAAAACCGTCATCGCGCTCGACAATTTCGCATCCGCCGCCACGGCCTTTGAAGAAATCATCCAACTGGCGGCCGAAGGCATCCTGATTTGGTCTTAACAAGCTATCCTCCCAGGATTTTACTCAGGATAGGATGGGCGTTGGCGTTAATGCCGATCGGAGATGCGGTGCGAATACTGTGAACCAGTTCGATCGACGGACGAGCGTCCTCAAGTCCGAATCCCCGTCCGGCCAAAACCTCCCGGTAGATAATCGTATGCAAATCGGTGAACCCGCCGGAGAATTCGATTTCCTGCCCGTCGAGCGTGATTGAACGGAAGGTTGCCTGGCCTTTGTTTTTTATGTCATTGGGGAGATCGTTTTCATCGATGGATAGAAACCACTGCACGCGAGCGTTTTCCAGTTCAATATAACCGCCGGTGCGGGTTTCTGAGGCGACATGGACTTCGGAGTGTTGCACTTTGCCGAACAACCAGATCAGCATATCATAAAAATGCACGCCGATATTGGTGGCGAGGCCGCCGGAACGCTCCTGCTGACCTTTCCACGATACCAGATACCACAGGCCGCGGGATGTGATATAGGTCAGGCGAATGTCCTTTTTGGTCTTTTTGGTTTCGCTGTCGAGTTTCTTTTTCAATTCCAAGAGTGACGGATGCACCCGCAGTTGCAGAACGGTATAGACATGCTGGCCGTATTCGTTTTCCATCTCCTGCAGGGCGTCGATATTCCAGGGATTGATGACCACCGGCTTTTCGCAGATTGCATCGGCGCCGATGCGCAAGGCCAGACGGGCATGGGCATCGTGCAGGTAATTGGGCGAGCAAATGCTGATATAGTGCGCGCGACGTTCATCGCCTTTGCGGCGCAACATTTCGAGGTGACGGTCAAAGCGTTCGAATTCGGTAAAAAACCTGACCTGTTTGAAGTAGCTGTCGAGAATGCCCACCGAATCGTTGGGATCGACCGCGGCAATTAACTGGTTGCCGGTTTCTTTTATGGCTTTGAGATGTCTGGGGGCGACATACCCCGCCACACCTGTGATCGCGAAGTTTTTCGACATATATCAGCTCCCGCGTCTGTAATCAGACGAGTTGAAAAATAACCGGTTATGAACCTACAATATAGCCTTTTCCACCAGCAATAAAAAGAAGTTTTGGCTGATCCGGTCATAATAGTCTTATAAAAGGCCCCTGTTAAAGATTTTGAGGGTGACATTCATAAAATTGAGCATTTATGACAAAAATAATTAATAATATGAATATTTATATTGACTTATTTGAATATATGCCGTATATATTATTAATAAAGTTAATCTTTAGATTAATAATTATAAGGAGGTTTTATGAGTACACAAACCCATCAAATTCTTAACCTGTTGATTGAGAGGAAGATAAGTCTTGATGAGACCGAGCGCCTGCTCGACTTGATGAATCGCCGGGATATTGCAATCGGCGGTGGGATCAAGAATCATGTCGTAAGTCGGGGAATTAATACAGACACTTTTGGTCATCAGGTTATTGATTTACTTGTTCCGCGAATTGACATGGGAAATATTTATCCCTACATTTAATTAATATTTTTAATTATGGGAGTCATTATGATTCAGGAATGGCAGGAATTGACCAATCTTACGAAGGATATGCCGCTGGTTGTGGAGCGTGTTAAACTGACGGAGAAGGGTATCAGCCTTGAGGGGGAGTTTGAATTGCCGCCTCTGGCGCGGCTATCCACCGAGGATCAGATTTTCGTTGCGGCATTTGTGCGGTGCCACGGTTCGATCAAGCAGATGGAGCAGTATTTTGGGGTGAGCTATCCCACCATCAAGAACCGTCTGAACAGGATCGGCGAGCTGTTGGAATTCGTGAAAATCGATCTTGCGCCGGCATCCAATCCGGTCCTTGATCGTCTTGAACGCGGCGAGATATCGGTTGATGAGGCGATGGAATTACTTCGCAAAGGAGACGACCATGAGTGATGAACAAAGACAAATTCTGGATATGGTGGCGAACGGCAAGATCAATATCGATGAAGCCGAGCGCCTGCTGAAAGCGATCGGCAAACAGGAAGTCGCCAAGCACGCGGTATCAAGTTCGTATGCACATTCGGAGTCGGAGGGGGCTGAAACACCGCGAAGCAAACCGAAATATCTTCACATTGTGGTTGATGAAGGATCGGGAGCGGGAGATCGGGTGAATATCAAGATTCCGCTTCAGGTTTTGCGGATGGGTATCAAACTTCAATCCTTGATGCCGGAATCAGCCCGGGAAAAGCTCAACGACAAGCTGAGTGACAAGGGAATACACCTTAATCTTAACAGTTTGGATGCCAAATCACTGGATTCATTGATTGAATCGCTGGGGGATTTAAGTATCGACATCGAAGACGGTGAAGATAAAGTCCGCATTTTTTGTGAATAAGCAGATACTTGGTAATCCGAATCGGAAACAGCCGGATGGCAAACGGCCCGCTGGAGCGGGCCGTTTTTATATGCAATGCGCTATTTCCGCAAAGGTTCGCCGCAGGCATCAAGCCATTGTTCACAGGTACAATGGGCGGGACTGCCGACCGGATCCTGATAGATATTGGCGATCAGGTGCAGGATATCCAGTAAATTGACCGAGCAGTCGCAGTTGGGATCGCCGGAGCAGAGGGCATACGGTATTGGCGCCGGCCCCGCCGGTGATCCATAAATGTATTGAATGATAAACAAAATATCCAGCAGGTTGTAGGCCCCGTCGTTATTGGCATCTCCAGGAGTACAATCGCATGCGCCGCTTTCCTGGGTAATCACCAGGGCATACTCAACCATCACGACAATCTGCCCGCCGATGTACGGTCCGGTCGGTATATCCTGATGATACCAGTTTTGACTGGCGAAATTGACCAGTGAGGTCCAGTCGTTGGGGTAGTCAGTCAGACGGGACGTTGCCGGCGTCGGGCAGGACAGCGTATAGGGTGCCATGTTGTATCGATCGTGATGATGAGTGTCATGCGGACCGGATACGTAATAGGCATCATTGTGAACCGATGAACCATGGGTCAAGCAGTTTTTGTCGAAGAACGGGTCGGAGATACAGACATCGGATTCTTCGGTGCAGACTCCGGCGCAAGTGACATAGTGGCCGCCCACGCGGGTGCATGAATCGGGAGGACTATCGAGTTCATAGAATCCCAGAAGCAGAATGACATCGCGGCTGGCCATGACGGAATCCTTGATGGTCTGGAAATCCGGACCCGCGACGATGGTCGACGAGTATTGATCGTCGAGTCCGGCTGATTTGGCCAGGCTGTCGAAGCCGTTTTGCAGATCGGCAAGGACGGTGCCGGGGCGCAGGTTATCGGTTTTGCACCACGTTTTCAGTTTCTGGATAAACGGCATGACATTACAGGTATCATGATCATCCCATTCACCGGAGGTCGCCAGTGATTGCACCAGCGGGTATCCGTCGTTCGGGGACGGAGAGCCGCCATCGGGATAAAATGGCCTGGGATCGACCGGCGACGGTTCGTTTTTGGAATCGAACCACCAGGCGCAATTGGCCAGGGCGACCGGTCCGCACCAGCTGTAAAACCCGGTGTACGGGGATATCCAGGAATCCTGTTGCTGGTCGAAATCGGGAACGCCGTTGGGGGAGTAGTCATCGTACGATGATTTATAATATTCGCAGGTATCCAGCGGCGGTTCCTCGGTCGGGCAAATGACGATGGCGTATTCGATGACCGCATAGGCCGAGTCGGGAGCAAATGAACACCCGGAGGGAACGTTGATTCTCTCGAAACTCATCCACATATATGTATTGGTGTAGTAATCGGTCAAATACCAGGCCCCGTCGAGAGCCGGGCATTGCGCCGATGTCAGCTGGCCAGCGGTGTACACCTCGTGGTGAATGTTGGCGGCGTCGTTCTGATCGGAGGGATTGGCCGGGCCGGGATTGACGGCGTATGGGATGTACGGATCGCACAGGCCGATACGCTGATTGTCGGCGTTGACGCCGACCATGTTGACATAATGCGCGCCGAGATTACAGCAATTTGCGGGATCGGCGGCATAGAAGGTGAGATGCAGGATGATATTCTGGTTTTGGGTCAGCTGTTCGGACAGATATGTAAATGTCGGGAAATGCACCACGGTGTCGGTGAAATCATCACGAAGACCCTTATTGGTCAGCCAGGTATCGATGCCCGACTCCATTTCATATATCCAGGTTCCGTATTCATACAGGCCGGGCAGGGTCATGGTGTCATCGGTGGTCATGATCGACGCCAGATCCTCGATTAGCGGTTTGACATTACAGCTGTCGTGATCGTCCCACGCGCCGTAGGACTGCACCAATGGGTAATTGTCGTTGACCGTCCCGCCCGGATAGAAGGGCCGGGGATCGACCGGTGACGATTCGAATTTGGAATCGAACCACCACAGGCAGTTGGCCAGCGCGACCGGCCCGTCGTACGTCCAGCGGGTGTATCCGCGCCAGGAGCTGTCCTGAAGCATGCTGAAATCGGGCATGCCGGCGGGGCAGTAGTCGAGATAGCCCTGCTTGTAGTACAAGGTGTCGATAATGCCGGAAATGGAAATGGCCGCTTTGAGATTCGGTCGCGGGCCGATCATGTACCACGGCGGATTGAAACCACTGCCGTCCTGCGGCGTTCCGGTCAGCCGAAGCATTTGCAGAACCAATCCGGGGCCGATCGGTTGCATGATGCCATGGTACGCTTCGTTGACACTCGACATCAAGGCCACCGCGGAGGCGATATTGGGTGCGGCGCTGGAGGTTCCGGAGAACGTTCCGGTGTAATACAAACTGGAATCCGGGGTGCCTTCGTTGTACTTGGTGCCGTAGCCGGTGGTGACCACCAACTCGCCCCATCCCTGAAGATCGACCCGAAGCCCGTAGTTGGAAAACGGCATGCGGAACCGGTCGCCGGTTGTGCCGCCGAATGACGACGGGACACCGCCGGCGCCGACATAAATGGCACCGGAATGATTGGCATAGACAAACGGCGCATGGCCCGTGTTATATATCGGGTTATCGAGATCCTGATAACCGTTTCCCGCGCACATGACCACGTGGATGCCGTTACCGACCGCGGTGAGAACGAGGTTGTAGATTGACAGATCCCATTCCACCGGGACCAGACCGGTATCACTCGAGCCGGTGTAATTCGGTCCGGCGATTTGCTGTTCGATCAGCATGACATCGCCGGCACTCATATAGCCGTAACTCATGGCATAGGACATTGCCGTTCCCAGTCGCCAGACAGGGGTGTCGCCGGGGACGGTGGTTTTGAGATATACGGGGCAGACCGCGGCTCCCGATCCGTATGAAGCCCCGGTGGTTCCCCAGCCATTGTTGACGCTGACCAGTTCGCCCAGCACGGCGGTGCCGTGATTGTTGCCGGGATTGGTCGGGTAGGGATCCACGGCGATATACCCGGCCTGAATGTAGGTGCTGATCGTGGCCGGCAAATCCTGATGCGCGAGATTCCAGGAATACTCGAAATCATAGATGGTAACATAACTGCCTGATCCGCCGGGCAGAGTCCAGGCGTATTCGGCGTCGATGCCATCGGCGGCGGGATCAAGATAGCCCTGCGCGGATTCGAAACTTCCCGGGATCGGGGCGGGCATGGCCAGCGGCAGGGACGACGCGATTTCGACTTCCGTCAGGTCATTAAGTTTGTTCATCCAGTCCTCGGCGCGGATGCCGTCAGGGACAGTCAGGATGAAAAAGGTATTCAAGTCGGCGATTTGGCGACGGTGAAATTGTTCGGCTTGTGAGCGCATCTCATCGAGCCGAACTTCATCGCCCTCGGTCAGGCGTTGCCAGCGGGCGCCATCGCGGGCAAGTTCATTGAGGACCGTTTCCGCCCGGGAAGATTTTAATGCGTCTCCGGTGCGGCTATATGGGTGACCGTTGGCGGTCAGACTGATGTCGAGGTCATCCCGGAATTTCACCTGAATATGGCGGCTGTCATATCCGGGCGGGACCGATGCCCGGTCCGGTTTAACCGGAAGGTTTCTCGGTTTCAGGTCGGCCGATGCCGACCCCGCGACAAATATTGTCAGGCAGATACCGACAAGGATTTTGGCAAGTGCATGCGTACAGGTCATGGCCGACCCTCCCTCCAAGCGATTTGATGGACATATTACCGGCGGCGGATACGAAAACAAACGTGCGAATGTGTCAGATATTATCAAACTGCAAGAAAGAACCGCTCCCCGGTAAGACTTTCTTACCAGTAATATATCGGCAAATCGGCGCAGGTCAAGAGGTTATTGGCGTAACACTGCGGCTGACAGACCAATTATTCCATGATGGTGTCCTTGTCGCCCCCGATTTCCTTGAGTTTGCGCCAGAGGGTGGAGGTGCTGATGCCGAGTGCTTTTGCCGCTTTGGAGCGATTCCCCCCGGTACATTTTAACACTGTTTGGATGTGATCCCGCTCGACATCGGTCAGGGTGCGGCTGAGCGGATCGCCGACTGCGGCGTGCGAGGCGACGGCATGCATGATTTCCGGGGGAAGGTTTTCCGGGAGAACGATCCCGTCCTGACTGAGAACGGAGGCACGTTCAAGTGCGTTGTCCAACTCACGGACGTTTCCCGGCCAGTGGTAGACCTGCAGGTAATCGACACAGGTGGCGTCGATTCTGAGTTTGGGAATATTCAGTTTTTTGGTCAGGCGGTCGATCAGGTATCGGGCCAGGGGGAGAATATCCTCGGTACGTTCCCGAAGCGGTGGGACTTCGATTTCAATCACGCGCAGGCGAAACAGTAAATCCTCGCGGAATTTTTCTTCGGCGACCGCTTTGGGCAGGTCGCGATTGGTGGCGGCGATAACGCGCACGTCGATTTTCAGCGGTTCGCCTTCGCCGACGCGGGTGATTTCCTTTTCCTGCAGAACGCGGAGGATTTTCAACTGCGTGTTTTGCGAGATGTCACCGATTTCATCGAGGAATATGGTCCCGTGGTTGGCCTGCTCGACCAGTCCGGTGCGATCGCGGGTGGCGCCGGTGAAGGAGCCCGCCTTGTGGCCAAACAGTTCGCTTTCCAGCAGGGTTTCGGGAAGAGCGCCGCAGTTGACCACCACAAACGGTCCTTTGGCACGATGCGAATGGCGGTGAATATAGCGCGCGACCACTTCCTTGCCCACACCGGTTTCTCCGGTGATCAGCACCGATGAATCGAACTGTGCCACGCGCGAGGCGAGCTGCATAATGCGCCGGTAGGAGGCGCTTTTCACTTCGGCGAAGAACGGATCACCGGCATCGTGTATCAATTCCAGTTCCCGCCGATGCCGTGCGAGTTCATGAGTTTTATGGCGAAGTTCCTGGGTCAGTCGTTCGACGCTACCCTTGATATCTTCCGCTTCGAAAAACGGCAGATGCTCTTTGAGGCGTTCATCCCAGGAGTCAGCATCCTTGCCGACAAAGACGCAATAGCCGTCGCCGCTCGCCTCGCACCGCTCTTCGATAAAATACACGCTTTTGCCCAGGCAATACGAAGCGTAGCCGCTCATGTATCCGGCGAGTTTCCAGCAGGAGGGGCGATTAGCGCGTCCGATAATGCTGAGATGTTCTTCAGCCTCGCAGGAATTGTGCAGATAAACCTGCATGTCGAAGGTTTTGGCGTCGAAATCGACAGCAAGTGATTTCACTGAGACGCGTCCCACGCCGGACATGGTATGCAGTTTGGGACCGGCCTTGATCCATTCCATTTTGTCTTTCCATTGGAAGATGCGTTTCATTGTGGCGGCGTCGGCCTGTCCCCAGAAAAAGCCGAAACGGGTCAACATGCGGCGCGCGCGATCTTTGCCGGCCATATCGATAAGGTCTTTACGGAATTGCGCAAAGGCGTGGGTGGCGTGTAAAACCAGCCGTCGCCCGTGCACATGGATATATCCTTCGCTTATATCAAACAACTCATTGAGGTTCAAAAAATCCGCCTGCATACAACATGTCCTTTCAATATGAAATAGCGACATTTCAGAATAAAACATTAGTCGAAATTGTCAAGGTTTTTGTTATTGATTTATTATGTTGTGTTACAATTGGTTGTGTATTTTGTGCGAGTGGGCATAAATCTTGTTATACGAAGATTCAAGTCACATCGGGCAGAAGTCGGAGACAAGTTATTCAGCCTTGTTCCGGGTGATCCCGAGGGGTGAGCCTGTTCAGGGGTTGTCGCAGTGGGGTGCGTGTAACAGGCCGCCCGGCGATACCGTGTTTTTGATAGATTAATAGGTGCTGCATTCTCGGTCTGCTTCGCAACATGTCCCTCCGAGCGATCCGCTGGCAGACCGAGAATCTTAATTACCCCTTTTTTAATATTTCTCCAGACCGAATGAGTCGATAATACTGTACATTATTGTCTATGTAAAAAATGAGTCATTCCTGTTCGATTGGCGGGATATCTTCTCACCGCAAGTACACATTTACATCGATATCGTTGTTTCTCTGCGTAAAAACGGTCACTTTATAATTGACAAGCTGGGGTGATGATATCTATAATGACATACGGGTAACTGATTTCCCCTCGGGGAGACATCACGAACACAACCGAACCATTATAGAGAAGAGGGCTTACCATGCACAGCAGGCAGGATGCAAAGCGCATTTACGGAGGAACCGCTCGCACCCGGCGGGCGCTGGTATGGGCGGCACCGATGCTGGTTGTCGCGGCGGCGGCATTGACGGCAATAGGGGCCGCGGGCGATGCCGCGCTGGGGACGCGGTCGTACGACGATTACGATACACCGGAGTATTGCGGCACGTCGTGTCATGTCGATATCTATCGCCAATGGCGTCAGTCGATGATGTCGGAGGCGTTCACGCATCACTGGGATGAGATCGAGTATTTCGATCTGGCGGTGCCGCACGCCGAGCGTGACGAGAACGTGGCCGAGGTCAAAGCCGGCTGTAACGGCTGTCACACGCCGCTGGCGTTTCTGGCGGGCGATGTCGTTCCGAAGCGGCCGTCGGAAAACACGCGCGCCAATGAAAGTGTGTCGTGTGAAGTCTGCCACACGGTGGTCGGCTTCGAGGGGGACACGCCGTTTAATTTCAACTGGATATCCGAACCGGGCGACAACAAACAGGGGCCGCGTTCCACCGGAGAGTCGCCAGCGCATGAGATGGTCAAATCCGAGTTTCTCGGGACCGCCGAATTTTGCGGGACGTGTCACAATGAGAAAAGCCCTTACGGGGCGTGGGTGAAATCGACGCATCTGGAGTGGAAGGAAGGTCCCTATGCGGCGCAGGGTGTGATTTGCCATGATTGCCATATGACCTATGCTCCGGCGCAAACGGCGTCGATGGGTCCGGTGCATCCCGACGCGCGTCAGCATCTGTTCCATGGCGGTCACGACAAGGGCAAGGTGCGCGGGACGGTTGAACTTCGCATTCACCCCGATATCATCGAAGCCGAACCGGGCGAACCGGTAAAATTCACCTGTGCGCTGTTCAATCAGAAAACCGGGCATAATTTCCCGACCGGGTCGGTCGAGGATCGTTTGCTCTGGTTGCATGTGGAGGCGGTTGATGCTGTCGGGAAGGTGTATCATCTGCCGGTCGATCCGAAAGGATTCGAGGGTGAGGAGTACACCATCGCCGCCAACGTGCTGGCGTATCAGGACATGGGCATTGCGCGGGATAAACCCGATTTCGCGGGAGTGCAACGCGACGGTATCCCGGTGGGTGACCGGATTTATCGCCAGGCGTATCTCGATCCGCAGGGACGGATGACGATCCAGCAGTGGAATACCAAATCATTCGCCGTGGATTATCGCCTGGGGCCGCGCGAGACCAAGCTGGAGACGTTCACGTTCACTTTGCCGGATGATGTGGCACCGGGTGAATTGACGGTTACCGCCACGCTGAACTATCAACTGCTGGTGAAACCGGTGGCGGATTTCTTGCATGTTCCCGAAGAGGAATCGGCCGTAACCGTGGTGAACACGCATGCCACGTCGATAACCGTATTGCCATAGGAGGAACCGATGCGAAAAATACTGATTGCGATTTTGGGAGTCTATATTCTGGTGCTGTCGCTGGCGTGGGTGATTCAGACGGATACGGCCAATGCGGTTCCGGCTTTTGCCCGAAAGTACAACATGTCCTGCACCACCTGTCATGCGCCGTTTCCGCGGCTGAAGGCGTATGGGGATGAATTCGCCGGCAACGGATTTGTGCTGAAGGATCAGGACGCTCCGCGCTACTTTGTCGGCACCGGTGATGAACACCTCGATTTGATCCGCGACTTTCCGATTGCGGCGCGGTTCGAGGGTTTTATCAAGCATGAGACCGTTACCGATCGGGAAGCGGATTTTACGTCGCCGTACAATCTGAAACTCATTTCCGGCGGCGCTCTGACCAAGGATATCGCGTACTACTTTTACTTTTTCCTGAGTGAACGCGGTGAAGTGGCCGGAATCGAGGATGCCTATATCATGTTCAACAACCTGTTCAATAGCGAGTTGGACGTGTATCTCGGGCAGTTTCAGGTTTCCGATCCGCTGTTCAAGCGCGAGGTTCGTCTCAGTTATGAAGACTACCTGATCTATAAAACCAAGGTCGGCGAGTCCGGAGTCAATCTGGCGTATGATCGCGGGGCCATGCTGACGTACGGTTTCCCCGGCGGGACCGATATTATCGTGGAGATTCTCAACGGGAACGGGATCGGCGAGGCCGATGATTTCCGGGTGTATGACAATGACAAGTACAAGAATTTCGCGGGGCGGATATCGCAGGATATCGGGGATTACCTTCGCATCGGCGGATTCGGTTACTTCGGCAAGGAAAAAAGCGATTATACCAATGAAATCTGGATGGCGGGCGGCGATATGACCGCCGGCAATGACAAGGTCGAGCTGAACGTGCAGTATCTTGAACGCCGCGACGACAATCCGGAATTCGCCGAGGTGAAGCCGTCGGAGGTCGAAACGCGCGGCGGGCTGGCGGAGTTGATTGTCATGCCCGACGGTGAGCGAAGCCGCTGGTATGCGGTGGCGTTGTACAACAAGGTCGATTCCGATATCGACGACAATGACTATGAGAGTATTACCGCCCATGTCGGACACGTTTTGCGCACCAATATCCGTTTGATACTGGAAGACACCTACGATATCGAAAATGAAGAAAACCGCGCGGTGGTGGGATTCGTGGTCGGATTCTAAGACGGATTATGATGTGAACATGAAAGGGCGGTCATGACGGATCGCCCTTATTCATATGCCGATTGGGTGTGGTGGCGTATAATTACACCATATGAAATATACAAAGGAAGGATAAGCCATGTCATTATCAGGCAAAGTTGCTTTGGTAACGGGGGCGAGTCGGGGGATCGGTGCGGCGACTGCGAAACGTCTGGCCGAATGCGGCGCGGCGGTGGGGGTGAATTATTTCACCAGTCAAGCTCCGGCGCTGGCGGTGGTGGATGAGATCGTGCGCACAGGCGGGAAAGCGGTGGCGGTTCAGGCCGATGTCAGAGTTCCCGAGCAGGTTGCATCGATGGTGAAAAACACGGTTTCCGCGCTGGGGCCAATCGATATCCTGGTGCTCAATGCCGGCGCCAATGTCCCGCTGAAGCTGTTCGCCGAAATGACCACCGAAGAATTCGAAAACAAAGTGATGGGCGAACTGCGGGGATTTTTCCATCCGCTCAAGGCGGTTATCCCCGCCATGATCGAGCGCAAGACCGGGTGTATTGTCGGGATCAGCAGTGGGCTGTCGCGACATCCCGGCCCACGGTTCAGCGCGCATACCACCGCCAAGTCGGCAGTGGACGGTTTGATGAAATCACTGGCGCTGGAGCTGGGGCAATTCGGGATTCGGGTCAATACGGTCGCGCCGGGATTGACGATCACCGACGCCACCTCATGGATGCCCGCGGAGCAGAGAGACGCGATCGGCAAAATGACTCCGCTGAGACGAGTGGCGAATCCCGAGGATATCGCCGGTGCGGTGGCGATGATCGTGTCGGATGATGCCGGGTTTGTCACGGGCTCGTATATTCCGGTCAGCGGCGGGCAATTGATGTTGTAGTCTTGATGGTTTGAGAAGCACAAATAATGAGTGACGGAATGGCCTGACGGTCATCCCGTTTCGCGTGCTTTCCCTCCTTGACAGATTCGCCAATCGCGGTATATTTCCTTTGTAAGGCACAACAGAGATTGACTCCCGGTATACCTGTCATATGTTCATGTCGACGAGATAAGGAGTGGTATCGTGAAATCAAAACATCGTTATGCGGTCATCGTGACGCTGGCGGTCATATTCCTTCTGGTCGCGGGAGTGTCCGCGGAACGGGCGACCGATGAGCAGATGCGGCTGGCCTGCCGGAACTGGCTGAATTATATGGTGCACGAAACCGGCGGCTGGGCGGGCGAACCCAATCCGCAGATTCGCGATTTTCATGATATTGTTGTCGGCGATACTCTCCTGGGGCGCTGTTTTCTGATTTCTCCGTCGGGATATGTACTGGTGCCGGCCGTGCAGGAACTTCCGCCGATCAAGGCGTCATCGCAGGAAAACGATTTCACGCCCGGCAGTCCCGGAGTGGAGGATTTGTTTCGCGATGCGATACACAACAAAGCGGGCGTATTGATCGATGCGTACGGCAGTCTGGATTTTGTATTGCAAAGCAAGGATGATATTACGGTCGGCGGTCATAATCGTGACATGTGGAAGGTGTATCTGCAGGATGAAAAGGCATTTATGGCCGAGTTTTCTTCGGGAAAGTACGACCCGCTGGAGGAAGTCGGCCCGTTGTTGACCACGGTATGGCATCAGGATGATCCGTACAATCTGTTTTGTCCGATCGGAGTGAATGGGCGCTGTGTGGTCGGGTGCGGTGCGACCGCAATCTCGCAGATTCTGGCTTATCATCGCTGGCCGATGGAGGGAACCGGCAGTTACAGTTATTACTGGTGGGGGGATTACTCGTGCGACGGTTACGATCCCCTGCCGGGGTGCACGCTGACGGCGGATTTCTCCGATGCCTATGACTGGGACAATATTCTGGATATATATAACGGCGATGAGACGATCGAGCAGGAATACGCGGTGGCGGAATTGTGTTATGAAGCGGGAGTCGCGCATGATATGTCCTACGGCAGTTGCGGTTCGGGTGCGGGGACGTATGAACCGGTGGTCTTTTTACCGTCGTTCTTCCGGTACAGGGATCAGATTGTCGAAGTATGGGAATGGGATTATGATTCCACAGCCTGGTTTGATATGGTCCAGGCCGATATCGATGCCGATATGCCGGTGTTTTACAATATTCCGGGGCATTTTATTATCGGCGACGGCTGGCGCGACACCGGTGTTCTCAGGATGATTCACATGAATTACGGCTGGGGCGGGAGTCACAACATGTGGTTCGCGCTGGACAATTTGTACTGTCCCTGGGAGTACTGCGATGAGGGCTTTGACGGGATGTTGTTGGGGATCGAGCCGGACCGGGACGTGTATTATACGGCCGATGTCAAATGGGGACAGGTGCCGTTTTTCGTGCAGTTTACGGGGGCGGGCGAACTTCCCGGTATCGACACCTGGATCTGGGATTTCGGCGACGGCGGGATTTCCTATGAGCAGTCTCCGCTTCATGAGTATACACAGGGGGGATTATGTGACGTGACGCTGGAAGTGCACGCCGGCGCGACCGTGCGGACGTATGCCGCGACCAATTATATCACGTCACTGGCTGACTCTCTGGTCGGAGTCGATGAGATCGCTGTTCCGGGAAGTGTGGTGGAGGTGGCGATTTGTGTTTCCAATGCGATTCCGTTGAACGGGGTCAGAATTCCGGTCGAGTATGGTGGAACGTTGAATCTTACTCTTCAGTCGTACAGCACGGAAGGGTGTCGCGGCAGTTTGTTCGAGTACGAGGATGAATTGCATATCAATCCCTGGGGAAAGCAAGTGACGTATTCGTTGTATAATGTCAGTGACGAGTGGCCGGCCCTGGAACCGGGCACGGGACCGATACTGAAAATGTATTTCACGGTGCCGAGTTCGGCTGAGGAAGGGCAGGTTGCGAATATCGAACTTGACGGGTATTCGTCTTATACGCCCCGGTTTACCGGCACGGTTATGATGTACAACCCGATTCTCGATGCGGGTGTGGTGTCTATCGGTGAGCCGGATTTCATTTGCGGCGACGCCAACGATGACGATGCCGTCAACCTGCTCGATATTCTTTATCTGATCGACTACGTGTACGGCGAACCGCCGGGACCGGCGCCGGTGCCGCCGGAATCCGGCGACGTCAACAACGGAGACGGTGATGTCAATCTGCTGGATATTCTCTGGCTGATTTCTTACCTGTATGGTTCACCGCACGGTCCGTCTCCAAGTTGTCCATGAGTTAACATGCCATGAATTTCAGACGGCGGTCATTTGGACCGCCGTTTCTTTTTGTGCGATGCCATACCATGCCGTATATTCTGATGTCATGAAAGGCTCAAGCGGGAATATTCTTATTACGGGTTTTCCGGGAATCGGTAAGACGACTTTGCTGATAACACTGGCGGAGGCATTGGCCCGTTAAGATCCGGCCGGGTTTTATACCGCTGAAATTCGCGATAAAGGTGTGCGCAAGGGATTCGAGTTGGCTGGTTTTAATGGGGGTCGTCGGGTTTTATCACATGTTGATATCCAAAGTCCGAATCGAGTCGGCAAGTACGGGGTCGACGTGCCCGGTTTCGAACGATTTTTGGATGAATTGAACCTGCAGGATGTGAATTCCGGGTTGATATTGATCGATGAAATCGGCAAGATGGAGTGTTTGTCCAGGAAATTTACCGAGTTAATGGCGAAATTACTGGATTCATCGACACCGGTTATCGCCACCATCGCAAAAAAAGGCGGGAGTTTTATTGAACGGATTAAACATCGCGAAGATGTTGAGATAATTGAAGTTACCGCTATCAGCCGCGATCAGCTTCTCCGGGAATTAACGCATCGCTTCTGATTGGCAGTTTATTATTACTAAATTCGGCAGACCATGAAAGATATTTGAGAATTTGTCTACTAATAATTTCGGGAGAGACCGCAAAAACAGGAAAACCCTTGAGGGGAAAACACGTCTAAGTAAATATGTCAGTATCTCTTATCATTGTGCTAAAAGCATCTTTTCTGATATCACTATGGAGGAGTAACGCATGTCCGGTATAACCCGACGAGAATTTCTTAAAACCGGAGCCAAAGGAGCCGCATTGGTGGCGATTCCCGTGATTTTCCGGCTTGATCCGCTGGCGGCCTTCGCGGCGCCATCGCCGACCCGCAATCTTGGCGATTATATGACGCATTTCGGTGTCGATGAAAGCCTGATTCGCAAGGTGATGGGAGCGGCACTGGCTCATGGCGGCGACTATTGTGATTTGTTTTTCGAGCACACGATTTCCTATTCGGTCAACCTGGAGGATGATGAAGTCAATCGCGCGTACAGCAATATTGATTTCGGCGTCGGCATCCGCGTTATCGAGGGAGAGCAGACGGGGTATTCCTTTACGGAGGATATTACCCCCAACGCCCTGATTCAGGCGGCGAAGACTGCGGCCAATATCGCCAGTGAGTCCAAGACCTTGCCGCCGGCCAATCTCAGCCGGCATGATACGCCGGACTATTATCCGATAGAGACATTGGTGGAAGACAACTCGATCACGCAGAAGATCCCGTTGTTGAAAAAGGTGAATGAGCGGATGTTATCGCGCGACAAGCGTATCATTAAAACCCGTGCGGGTTATGCCGACAGCGCATCGTACATCCTGATCGCCACGTCGGATGGGCGTGTCGTATGTGATTATCGGCCGATGGCAGCGCTTCATGGCGTATGTATTGCCGAACAGAACGGCCAGCGGGAGACCAACTATTATGCTCTTCGCGGGCGATATGGGCTGGATTATTTCGATGAAAAGAAAATCAACGAGATTGGTGACAAGGCGGTTCAGAAAACGGTAGTGCTGTTCGACGCGGTGGTACCGGAGGGCGGCGAAATGGAAGTGGTGCTGGCGCCCGGCGATTCCGGAATCCTGTTGCACGAGGCGATCGGGCACGGCATGGAGGCTGACGCCAACCGCAAGGGGGAATCGATCTTCGCCGATAAGATCAACAAGAAAGTGGCGGAGGATTTCGTGACCATTGTCGACGACGGCACGCTTTTGCATGATCGCGGTGCGCTCAATGTCGATGATGAGGCCAACGCCACCGAAAAAACCTGCCTGGTCGAAAACGGCATTCTGCGCAGTTATCTACACGACCGAATCAGTTCCCGGTATTACAAGGTCAATCCGACCGGAAGCGGACGGCGGCAGTCGTTCCGGTATTCTCCTATTCCAAGAATGCGCAGTACGTACATGCTCAACGGGCCGCACAAACGTGAGGAAATCATTCAGAGTGTGAAGAAGGGATTGTATGCGGAGTCGTTCCAGAACGGCGAAGTGCGTATCGGCCAGGGTGATTTCACGTTTTATCTCAATAACGGATACCTGATCGAGGACGGCAAACTGACGCGGCCGGTGAAGGATCTCAACCTGGTCGGCAACGGCCCCGACGTGTTAACCAAGATGGTCATGGTGGCCGATGATATGGTCATCGATCCGACCGGCGGCAACTGCGGCAAGGCGGGGCAATATGTTCCGGTAACGCTGGGTCTGCCCACGGTCAAAGTGTCATCGATAACTGTCGGCGGTCGGTCGGCCTGAGAAACGTATCACATGAAGCATAACACAGGACTCACAATATGAATAACAATGATAGATTGGAACTGGCCCGGTGGGCGATCAAGCAGGCCAAGAAATACGGCGCCGATGATGTCGCCATCAATATCAATTATACCCGGGATATCGGCGTATCTTTTCTCGACAGGAAGCTCGATCAGCTGACCGAGTCGACCCAGAATCAGTTTTCGATCAACGTGTTCGCGGGCGGCAAGTATTCGGGTCATTCCACCAATGATTTCGATAAGGAGCGTCTCGAGGAATTTATCGAGGAAGCGGTTGCGATGACCAAGTATCTCGGGCAGGATCCGTTTCGCAGTCTGCCCGATCCGAAGTATTACGAAAGTCAGAAGCAGATCGATCTGAAGCTGATCGATTCAGCGTATGCCGATGTCACTTCGGAAATGCGGGTGAAGCTTGCCAAGGATATCTGCGATGCCGTGTATGATTACGGCAAGAATATTATCACGGCCACGTCCGAGTACGGGGACTCGCATTACGGATCGGTCAAAGTCCACAGCAATGGATTCGAAGGGGTTCGTGAGGGAACGGAGTTTTATGACGGTGTGAAGGTAACGATCGATGACGGTGCGGGGGGGCGACCGTCCGATTACGGGTACAGTGAGAAGCGCTTTGTCAAAGAGCTGGAATCACCCGAAGCATCCGCGAAACTGGCCATGGAGCGGGTCAATCAGCGTATCGGCACCAGGAAAATGGCATCCGGAACGTATGACATGCTGGTTGAAAACCGCGCCGCCAGCAAGCTGGTTGGTTCGATGCAATACCCGCTCGGCGGTAGCGCCCTGCATCGGAAGGACACGTTTCTCGACGGCAAGCTCGGCGAGAAGATTGCATCGGACAAGCTGACGATGATCGATGATCCTCTTATCGTTTCGGGATTCGGATCGCGATTATATGACGGTGACGGGATGGCGGCCCGGAAGCGCACCATTATCGACAAAGGAGTCCTCACGTCCTATTTTATCGACTGGTATTACAGCCGCAAACTCGAAATGGAACCGACTACCGGTGGTTCGAGCAATCTGGTTTTCGCCTATGGCGACAAGTCGCTGGATCAGATGATTGCGGGATTGAACAAAGGCATTGTGGTGACGTCGTTTATCGGCGGGAACTACAATTCCACCACCGGTGATTTTTCTTACGGGCTGTTCGGACGGTATGTCGAAAGCGGCAAGATTGTCCATCCGGTCAGCGAAATGACGGTGACGGGCAATTACAAGGAATTGTGGAATCAGCTGGTTGAGGTCGGCAACGACCCGTATGAGAATTCCTCGATGCGTCGCCCGAGCCTGCATTTCACGGGGATCAGCTTCAGCGGGGTGTAGACGGAAAAAACAACAAACCGTATACAATGGGCAGGATCATGCCGATCCTGCCTTTTTTATTGACTGAAGCTTGGGTTTTACCTGATGATTGTGTTATTCCGGGACGGTTTTCAGTTGCCAAAACGGGGATTTTTGTTATCTTATAGCTACGCTAAGCGCCGAGGAATACCGCAGTTACGCCCCCGGTGATACTCGTCTTACCTTTAGCATCGTGGCGGTGACATGAAGAAGATTAATTTACTCCTGATTCCATTGTTTTTTATCCTGTTATCACTATCAGCATTTGCTCTGGATGACTCAGAGCAGGAGTTTTTGCCGATCGGCCTGACCGAAGAGGAAATGCTGAGGCTCGACGAAATCGGTGTCGCACATCGCGCCACCGCGCCACCGAGCGGGGAAGCGCGCAACGCCTCGGAATGGGAACGGTCGCAGGGGGTGATTATCCGCTGGCCACTGGGGATTTCGATTTCGCTGGTGGCGGAGCTTTCCGAGGACGTGGTGGTGACAACGATTGTCTCGGGGACGTCGGAGGAGAACAGCGCCCGTTCGGCGTATACGTCGGGCGGCGTGAATATGGAACATGTCGATTTCCTTCATGCTTCCACCAATTCGATCTGGACCCGCGATTACGGACCATGGTTCATATTCGAGGACGGTGCGCTGGCCATTGTCGACCACGTGTATAACCGTCCCCGCCCGCTCGATGACGTTATTCCGCAAATTCTCGGTGCGGAGTGGGGGCTTCCGGTGTACGGCATGAGTTTGAATCATACCGGCGGCAATCATATGTCGGACGGTTTGGGGATGTCGATGTCGACCGAGTTGGTATACGATGAAAATACGAGCCTGGCGCACAAGCAGGTCGATTCGATCATGCTGGCGTATCTCGGCAACGACTACACGGTGCTTGATTATATCGAATCCGGCGGGATTCATCATATCGATTGCTGGGCGAAGTTTCTCAATCCGACCACGATACTGGTCAAGGACGTGCCGACATCAAGCAGTAGTTACGCACTGCTGAATGCGAGGGCGGATTACCTGTCGCAACAGGTTTCGGCTTGGGGGGAACCGTACACCGTGGTGCGGGTGTACTGTCCGTACGGCACGGCGTACACCAATTCCCTGATTCTCAATGACAAGGTGTTTGTCCCGATATTCGGGAGCAGCTGGGATGATGATGCCATCGCGACGTACCAGAACGCCATGCCCGGTTATGAGATTCTCGGGTTTACCGGCTCGTGGCTGGATGACGATGCGATTCACTGCCGTACCATGGGCGTACCGGATCGGTACATGCTGTTTATCGATCATGACCCGCTGGTGACGGTTTCGGATACGGCGACGCAGTATGCTATCGCGGCAACGATCGAGGCGTCCTCCGGTGAGGCACTGATCGCCGAGTCGCTGAAAGTGTATTTTTCGGTGAATGCGGGATCCTGGGACTGGGTTATGCTGGAAGCATCGAAGCAAAAGGACAGCTATCTGGCGTCCATTCCGCAACAGGCGCCGGGCGATGAAATCCGGTACTATATCAAGGCCGCGGATTTGTCGGGGCGGATCGAGACGCATCCGTTTATCGGTGCACCGTGGGCGCATACATTCAGTGTGTACACCGAATTACAGATTACCACCGCGGATCTGCCCGACTGGACGGCGGGTGAGACGTTCTCGCAACAACTGGAGGCGGTCGGCGGGATCGGTACCAAGATTTGGAGTGACAAGTTCAATGATCTGACATCCAGCGGCCTGAGTCTGTCATCGGACGGTCTGCTTTCCGGAATCCCGTCAAGCGCGGGGCCGATATCGTTTCTTGCACGGGTGATCGATGACAATGACAATGTCGATGAGCAGTCGTACGGATTTACCATAAACGACGCAATCGCAATCGACAATAGCGAATTGCCGGAGGGGAGTGTCGGGGTGGCGTATGCATACCAATTGGTTGCGGCCGGAGGAACCGGGACGTTGAGTTGGACTGATCGTGATCTCGATCTCGAGGGTCGGGGGCTGACCCTGTCGATATCCGGTTTGGTGTCGGGTGTCCCGACCGACAGCGGGACGGTGAGTTTCACGGCACGGGCGGTGGATGCGATCGGGGCATTTGATGAACAGGAATTCAGTATCTATGTCTCGTATGCGTATGTCTGCGGTGATGCCAACGGCGATGAATCGGTCAATTTGCTCGATGTGCTCCATATCATAGATTATTTATATTCCGATCCGGCCGGTCCGGCTCCGATTCCGTCGGAGGCCGGCGATGCCAATGCCGACGATGATATCAATCTGCTGGACATCTTATATATAATCGATTACCTGTACGGTTCCCCGCCCGGTCCGGAACCCCTGTGTCCGTAAGCCGCAAAACAACAGTGAGTTGGTGTGGATGTCGGGGTGTTTGTCGTTGTCCGTTAACAACTTGCGGCATTGTGTCGATAAAGAATACAATTGACAGACGGATCAATTGGCGTATATTATGACAGGGAATACTTACCGGGCTCGCATTTATTCCGTAATCATTATATGGAGTGTCACATGAAGCGTATCGTGGTGCTGTGCGTGTGTTGTTTCTGTTTGTGTGCAATTCCCGTCACCCTGTCAGCCTTTGTCCATGGTCCATCACTTTCGGGGGAAGGGACTTCCGCATCGGGTCGCCTGATTGTCAAGATCGACGGCAACGCCACGACCGCCATCTCTCATGACAAGTCCCATGCCGTCGCCGTCGGCATTGCCGATTTCGATACGGTCAATCGCAAATATGGAATTCGTCGCCAGGAATACCTGTATCCGGCGAAGGCGACCGCCTATCATCCCGAGGCACTTCGCAATGTGTTTGTTGTCGAGGTTCCCTCCGGTGTGAATGCGGATGATCTGAAAAACGCCTATCTCAAACTGCCAGATGTGGTGTATGTCGAATTCGACGCCGTTGCGGAGTTGTACGACACTCCCAATGATCCTTACTTTGCGCAACAGTGGGGTCTGCACAATACCGGGCAGGAACATTACCACGTGTTTCGATACGAAGATTGCGGCAATGATGTTCCGGGCGTGGATACCGGCACGGTCGATGTCGATATCGATGCCTGGGAAGTATACAACAACCCGCCCGATCAAACGGTCACGACGGTCGTGGCCATAATCGATACCGGCGTGGATATGGATCATCCCGATTTGAACGGTAGAATCTGGAGCAATCCGGCGGAAATCTCGGGCAACGGTGTCGATGACGATCATAATGGCTATATCGATGACGTGCACGGGTGGGATTTTTGCAGTACCGATGAAGTGTACGATTTCGGCGAGGATAACGATCCCACCGATGAGTATGGTCATGGGACGCATTGTGCGGGGATCGTGGCGGCGGTCGGTGATAACAATCTGGGAATCGCGGGTGTCGTGGACGACTGCCGCATCATGCCGTTGAAATTTTCTCCGGTGATGCTGTCGTCGCTGGCCGCGCGTGCGATCGTCTACGCCGCGGACAACGGTGCGGATGTTATCAGCATGAGCTGGGGATATCCCTGGCAGGTGCAGGTGCTTGATGATGCCCTGGCGTACGCCCGCACCAGGGGCATGATCCTGGTGGCGGCGTCGGGCAACGACGGCGAGGAGGTCGCCAATTATCCGGCCGCGTCTCCGGGCGTGATCACCGTTGCGGCGGGCAATAGCGACGGGTATATCACGAGTTTTTCGACATTTGATAATCATGTCAATATCACCGCACCGGGTCAGTCGATTCTTTCACTTCGCGCCGACGCCACGGATATGTACGCTCCCTGCGAGGAGGGGGTACATGTGATCGGTGATCAGTATATTCTGGCATCGGGAACCAGTATGGCCTGTCCGTACGTGGCCGGTATTGCGGCTTACCTGCGTGCCGAGTCGCCGGGGCTGGTGCCGGACGTTCTGGAGAATATTCTGTATACCACGGCAGTCGATGTTGTCGATCCCTATGACACCGGCGGCGATTATCCGGGATGGGACAAATACAGCGGTTTTGGCTGGGCGAATTTACACGATGCGTTGGCCGTTGTTCCCGAAAAGCGCGCGAAAATCATCGCGCCGCTTTCAAATGCCATTGTCTGCGGAACCGTTACCGTTACCGGAACAGCCGACGGTGCGGATTTTTCATCGTATACACTGGAATATGGCGAAGGGGCGACCCCGACCACCTGGACGCCGATTGCAACCTCAGGAACGCCGGTGACCGACGGTATTCTGGGACAGTGGCATACCGGCAGTCGCAACGGACGGTACAGCATCAGACTCAGGGTCGGAACCGAAAATGTCGCACGGGTGACAGTGTCCGTTTGCAATGGCACCATCGTTGAAATTACCAATCCGCACGAAGATGCCATTGTGGTGTCGTCGACCGAGATCCTGGGGACCGCCTGCGCGCCGAATTTTGTCGGTTATGACGTGGAGTCCGCACCGCTGTCCGATCCGGATGACTGGACGACACTGGTCGAATCGAGTATTCCCGTGTTTTCGGATAAAATGCATGTCTGGAATACCGGTGTGCTGGATGACGGTCAGTACTTATTGCGGCTGTCGCTGTATTCATCATCGGGATTGGAAAAGGCGGATACGGTGCAGGTATCCGTGCAATCGATTTTCTCGACCGGCAATGCCTGGAAATTGCACTTTGACACATCGGTTGCGGTGACGGCGAATTACGGTGATTTCAACGGGGATGGCATAAATGAAGTCGTGGTCGGCACTGAAGACAGCCTGTATTTCGTTGCCGTCGACGGCACGCCGTTGATCGACGAATGGCGGTCGGTCCCGGCGTATGATTTTCGGATTCCGGTGGCGGTGGGAAATCTGGACGGAGATGCTATCGAGGATCTGGTGGCCATCGGCGCCTGGGGCGGTGCGCCGCATGCCACGTTGTTCGGATTCCGATCGGCCGACACCAATTATGCCATCAATCTGCCGATGGGGCCGATTTTCGAATCGCTCGACGGCGGTTCCACCAAGTACTATCCGAGACTGCTTCTTGAAGATATCGACAATGACGGCCTGGACGAGATTATATACTATACCGGGGCGCGGGCAAGCACCCAGGCGCACTGGTTTGTGTATAATCCGGACGGAACATTCGCGCATCAAATCGCCGAACCGTCACTTCTGTTCCCCGGATGTCAGTATGCCGATCTGGACGGCGACAATATCGATGAATTGTACACGGCCAGTGATTATCAGCTGTACCGCTGTACCCAGAGCGGATTGTTTTTATCGGCCTATCAATGGCCGGGTTTGGAATCGGGGGCTTTCAAGTGTGAAAACATATCGGCAATCGATATCGATGCCGACAGTAAACAGGAATTGATCGTTCTGGGATCATATGACAACAGCATCGGCGATTTTTGGATATTCGCCTTCGATGAAAATCTAACGCTCAAACCGGGCTGGCCGCACAACACCGGAATCGACAATTACGTGCTGGCATCGTCTCCGATCTTTGCCGATATCGACACCGACGGCAGTCTGGAGTATTTCATTACGATGTGGGAACTGGCGTACTCCCAGGTGTATGCCTGGCATATCGACGGGGCGGCGTATACCGGTGACTCTTCCACCGCGATTTTCGCCACGTCACCCAATCCGGCCAAGATTCACGCGCCGGTGCTTTCGGATATGAACGATGACGGACTGCCCGACGTGGTGGTTTGTCTCGGACCGGACATTTTTTACACGTACAACGTGGAGCGCATTCTCGCATGGGACATCAACGGCGACGTGCTGTCCGGTTGGCCGATGGTGGTCAATCCCGACATCGTGCAACCCGGGAATTTCAGTTGGCACTCCCCGGTGATCGGAGATATCAACAAGGACGGCTATGTCGATATGGTCGTGACGACAATCATGAACGATCTGGTTTTCTTGAATTTCGAGGGAATGCATTATCGTCCGGGGGCATGTCCGGTCCCGACCTGGCGATACAACCGTCGCATGAACAACATCGGCCCGGTGCGAAGCGCCGGGATGGTGTGCGGCGATGCCGACTCCGATGGGTATGTGAATTTGCTCGATATTCTGTTTTTAATTTCGTTTTTGTATGGTAATCCGCCCGGTCCCACACCCGATCCGGTCGCGGCGGGCGACGCCAATGCCGATGGCGCGATAAATCTCTTGGACGTGTTGCATCTGGTCAATTTCCTGTATAATTCTCCTCCCGGGCCGGAGCCGATCTGTCCCTGATTGTCTTGGGTTCAGATACTTGCAGGTTTATCTTGCCCTAAACGGCCAAAGGGCATATATTCGGCAGGTTACCTGCGCCTATCGTGATTACAGCTTTGCGTTTTCGGTAACAGCGTAGCGGATGGTATCGACCAATGCCGTGTTAGGGACAGTATCCGTAAAAACACCACGAGGATACCGTGTATAAGCTGGTTGGCACCGACGGGGATCGACTGTATGTCTGGATGCTGAACCCCGGGGAATACCATATCGGGCGAGGCTCCGGCAGTGACTTCTGCATTCCGCATCGGACCGTCTCACGCAATCATGCGCAAATCCGGGTGGCCGGCGATGATAGTATCCGGCTGACAGATCTTGGCAGTCACAACGGGACTTTTATCAATGGCAAGCGCCTGAACGGCGCGGTCGACCTTCATGCGAATGATGTCGTCCTGTTCGGGCAGACGGAGTTCAAAATCGCCGTGGCCGAGCAACACGATCCGTCGACTCCCGTCATGCCGAAAACGATTCTGGCGAGTCAGGATCCGCTGAAATCGGTGTATCTGTCGATCAATGAAGCGCTCAAGCCGCTTCCCAAAAAGGCCACCGATTTGCCGGGACTTCTTCCGGCAGTGTTTGAGATGGCCAAGACGCAGGATTTCACCGAACCGCAGGAAACGATGTTGCACCACGCGCTGGAGAAAATCGCCACGGTGGTACCTTCGGAGCGTCTGGCGATCTTATTCGTTTCCGATGACGGCACGGACATCTATACCGCCGCAAGTCATATTCCCGACGGTCGTGATCCCGGTGAACTGGTGTTGTCCCGGACCATTGTCAATGAAATCATCACCAATAAAACGTCGATATTGATCAGCGATCCCAAGGACGACCCGCGTTTTGCCGAACAGAAGTCGATTATCATGTCGGCGCTGAAATCGGCGATCGCCGTTCCGCTGTTCGATGAAAACAAGGTGCTGGGGATTTTATATATCGACACGACCAACCCATTGCATCGATACAACGACGACTATCTGCGGGTGCTGGCGACGTTCGGGAACATTATCGCCTCCCGTCTGCTGAATTACGCCCTGTTGCAGGAGCGGGAGTCCAAGCAGGTCATGGAAGCGGAGCTGTCGCGTGCGGCATCGATTCAGAAAAATCTGCTGGTCTCGAAATTGCCGGATGTGGAGGGGTTCGCGATATACGCGCTATTGGAGCAGTCCCGATCGGTTGGAGGGGATCTGTACGATTTCAAGGTGCTGCCGGACGGGCGGCTGTTGTTCGTGCTGGCGGATGTCAGCGGCAAGGGATTGGGGG
Organism: Candidatus Zixiibacteriota bacterium; assembly: GCA_016933695.1. Lineage (GTDB taxonomy): Bacteria > Zixibacteria > MSB-5A5 > GN15 > PGXB01 > JAFGAL01. Next base: position 48,694 of record JAFGAL010000024.1, read on the forward strand.
CGGCGCTGTTAACATCAAATATCCTGGCATCATTTCGAATATTATATGATCTCCAGGATTTTGATTTATGCGACGCCGTGCGGAAGGTTTCCCTGCAGTTGTTTTATAACAGCGATCCGGGGGATTTCGCCACGCTGTTTATCGGTTGTCTTGATCCGGGAACCGGCCGTTTCACATATATCAATGCCGGGCACAACCCGCCGCTGATCATTCGTGAGAACGGCGAACTCGAACATTTGGAGGCTACCGGGACGATGATCGGGGCGTTTGATTTCGCCACCTGGGATCAGGCCGCGGCGCAGTTGGAGGCCGGCGACGTCTTTTTTGTGTTCACCGATGGTGTTACCGAAGCCGACCGTCAAACCGACGAGGATCAATACGGCGAGGAGCGAATGGAGGAATTGGTAATAGCGGCCCGTCACGATTGCCCGGCGGAGATCGCCGGGAGCTTGATTAGCGATATCAATGAATTTATGGGTGAGACATCACGATCCGACGACATAACGATGCTGATAATAAAAAGGAACAGGTCATGAAATTCGAATCCGGGCAAAGCTTCGCGCATTTCAAGATTATTCGCAAGCTGGGCGAAGGCGGCATGGGTGAGGTTTATCTTGCCGAGGACCAAAAGCTCAACCGCCGGGTTGCCATCAAAATGTTGCAGCCGGAATTTTTTGACAACAAGGAACGTCAGGAACGGTTTACCCGCGAGGCGCGGACCGCGGCCAAGATCAACCATGCCAATGTCATGGCCATCTATGATATCGATACCGCAACCGATCAGGAAACCGGGCAGGAATTCAGTTATATCGTCATGGAGTATATTGAAGGCGAGTCGCTCAGCGACTATTTGGCCAATCGAATGTCGGCAGTAAAGGACCTGTTACGGATCAGCCAGAAAATCGCCTCGGGATTGGCGGCCGCGCACAAGCTGAATATCGTGCATCGCGATATCAAAACCGACAATATCATGATCGATGAGAACGACGAGCCGAAGATTCTCGATTTCGGTCTGGCCAAGCCGATCGGCCCGGCGATTTCGGCCGGTTCCGGCGATAATACGAATACCATGTCTCAGGAATTGACCCAGGAGGGCAAAATTCTCGGGACGGTCACCTATATGTCGCCGGAGCAGGCGCGGGGCGAAGCGGTAGATTCGCGTTCGGATATCTTTTCTGTCGGCATCATGCTGTACAAGATGTTTACCGGGGAGTTCCCGTTCGACGGCAAGGACCGGGTATCCACGCTGGCCAAGATTCTGGAAAGCCGTCATGTTCCGGTGCGCAAGAAGAACGAAACGCTTCCCGCGGAGCTTGACCGCATCATCGAAAAATGTCTACAAAAGGATCCCAACGACCGTTATCAGGATACCCGTGATCTGGTGGTCGACCTGCGCAGTCTTCGCCGGCAGTTTGATAGCGGCATTTCGGATTCCGCGTCGATTGTCACCGGCGAAATGAATGCGATGGCGAAGTCCGGCGGCAAGAAGGGTCGTGGGATGCTGATGTCGGTATCGGGGGCAATTGTTGTCCTGATCGTTGCCGTGACGATTATTGTCTCGATGATGGGTTCTGATGACGCCGAGGGGGGCCATGTGCTTCATGTCAAGGAAAACGGTCTGGCGATATTGGGTTTTGAAAACAAAACCGGTGATACCACGTTAAACTGGCTGACGACCGGTTTGCCGGAAATTCTTCTGACCGACCTGTCCCAGGGCGGGAAAGTTAATCTTATCAGCCGTTCGCGGGTATTGGATTGTCTTGCGGATGCGCCCGAGCATGCATCCGATCTGCCCAGTTATCAGGCCTGTGTCAAGGCGGCGAAATCGCTTGGGGCGTCGAAAATCCTTTCCGGGACCTTTATCAAGTTCGGCGATAAAATCCGTATCGATGCCCGTCTGGAGGACGTGGAAACCGGCGACATTATTCTCGGCGAAAAGGTGATCGGCGATAATCCATTCGAACTGGTCGACAGCCTGACCCAGAAGATCGCGCTTTCGCTGAACATTCAGGATGCCATGCGAAACAACACGGAGGTGGCCGCCATTACCTCGTCATCCACGGATGCCTACAAGCAGTACATCCTGGGAATGGAAAAATTCAATGTTCATCTGATGGAAGATGCCATTACGCATTTCGAGAAGGCGATTGCAATCGATTCGACGTTCGCCCTGCCGTACATGCGGATCGGGATGGTGTACAGTTTTCAGAGTCGGGCCCAGCAGGCGGCGCCGTATTTTATGGCCGCCAAGAAATATGAGAACAAACTTCCGGTGAAGGAGCGCAGTCTGCTGGACATCTATGTCGACATCTGGATGAAGCGCAATTACGACGATGCGTTCACCAAAACCAAGGCGTATGTCCGGAATTACCCGGAAGACAAGGAAGCCCGTTCTTTTTACGCCTTATTTCTGGATGTGTTTTCGCGGCAGTACGAGGCTGCGCTGGCGCAGCTCGACACGGTTATTATCCTCGATCCGAAATTTCATCTCGGGCATTATTTCTATTCGGACATTTATGCCAGGCATAACGAGTATCAGAAAGCGATCGCACATGCCGAGCTCCTCAAGCAATACTATCCGGAGTCATTGAATCCCTATATCACGTTAATGGTTATGTATCGCCGGTTGTCGCGAATCGATGATGCCTTGCGGACGGCGGAGGAATTGCTGGGGCGCGATCCCGGCAATATCAGTGCACTGGATATGGTCACACGGATCGGCATTATGAAGGATGATTTCGACATGAGTCTCCGGTATAATGAGTTGATTAAAAAATATCACGGTGATGATCCGTATCGCATGATGGAATATTACAACAACATTGCCAATCTGGATGTCTGGCAGGGGAAGTTCAAACACGCACAGGAGATGGAACATAAGGTTCTGGAACAAACCCTGCTTGCCAATGACAGTATGCAGGTGTCCGGTCAGTATCATGAGTTGGCAAAATGGTATGAATTATTTGAGTTGTCCGATAGTGCCCTGTATTATGGAGACTTGTCTTTCCAATGGGCAACCCCACTTCAAGGCTTCGGTTATCCTTTTTTAATGGTCACTATCGATCCGGCCAGTGCGCCGCAGGCCCGTCCGTTGTTCGACACCAAACTGTCGGCATTTCGGAGCATGCTCCCCGAGGAGATGTGGCCGTTAACCGATATCCTGGACAGCCAGTTCACCGCTGTGTGTCAGCAGGATACCGCCGAGGTTATTCGTTTTTTTGAGATTTTGATTAACGAGCACGATCAGTCGGGAACCGACAACCGGTTTTCGCTCGGCAGATATAAAATCTTGTTCGGGCAGTCTGCCGAGGGCATCGAGCACTTAAACACCGTCATTTCGGGCGAGAATGAGACCACCAACGCGCTGTATTTTATTCGTTCGCTTTATTATATCGGATTGGCGCAGGAAGCGCTGGGGCAGACCGCCGATGCGATAGCGAATTATCAGAAAGTGTTACGCTATTGGGATAATGCCGATCTTCCGCTGAAGTTAATAGACGACACGCGCCGACGGTTGAAGATGTTGACGTCATAATGCGGTATCGGAGAGCGGGTATGGGAGATATCGCCGGGCTGTTTGTTCAGTTAATGATGTTGTCCCATTTATCGCGATGGCGCAGGTCGCGGATTTCCCGGAGAAGGTTTTCAATCGTCACATACTGGTCGAACAGCATCCGGTTGGCTTCCAGCATGATTTCATCGACCGAACCGACGTCGATTTCCAAGTAGGCGGCTTCTTCCAGGGTCATACTGAACAGGGTTTTTTCTATTGCCAGAATTTCCCCGGTGGGAATATTGAGATTTCTTCGCAGGACTTCTTTGTTTACCAGCAGGTCGGAATTCAGGGCATGTTCGGATGATACCGCGAATTTTGAGATCAAATGCGCCAGGCAGACAATCTGGCTGGTACACAGTTCCTGATTGGCGGTTCCCGGGAGGAAGGTGGAATGGTGGCGACCGACCGCTCTGCTGATGGTATCCGGAAGATTCCAGCGTTCCAGCAGATATTGGCCGATCAGGGCATGATTGGTTCCCCAGGCCTCGATTTCGAGTTCCGGCAGGTTTCCCTCACGTTCGGCCTGTTTCCACACCTGAGAAAACCGGTCCGGGACGGCGTGTTCCAGAATCAGCAGGCCGAGATCATGAAGCAGTCCCGCAACAAAGGCTTCTTCGGAATGGCGGTATCCGGCCTTTTCCGCGATCATGCGGGCGGCGATAGCCACTTCCAGCGAATGCCGCCAGAACCGCACCCGATCCAGACAGGAGTTCCAGTTATCGGTCATACGGTAAACGGATGATGTCAGCGCCAGTGCCATTACCTGGCGCATCCCGATCGTTTGCACGGCCTGTCTGACCGAGCCGATTTCGCGCATCATTCCGTAATACGGGGAATTGACCATCCGCAGGACTTTGGCGGTCATGGAAGGGTCGTGCTGAAGCACCTCGGCGAGATCGCGGGTCGAGGCCTTTTCATCGCGGGCCACCCGGAGCACTTCCACCATGGTCTGGGGCAATGATGACAACTGGGGATTATCGTCGAGGACATCTTGAACAAACTGTGTAATCATGCCTTTTCTTCCTTTTTTTCTAATTTTCGGACAATTCCGCTCCGGCTTTAGGCAAGAAGCCTGCCGGGAGTTGTCATTTGGGCGTCCGGTGTCTGATTAGGCCGTTGTATTGCGGGCAGATACTGCGGCAGACCGAACAGGTTTTAAGCGGATATCCCTTCGGTGTGACGAAATTGGATTTCGGACGGCAAAGTTGTTGGTTGACCGTGAAACCGTCGAGCGCCCCAACCGGGCAGGCATCGATACATAACGAGCAATCGGCAGGGCAGGCATCATATTCCGCCAATGGGTCGCCGTCCAGCGATCGGTCGACCAGTACCGCGCCCAGTTGTATCATGTTGCCGTAGGTATCGTTTATCAGCAGGGTGTTATCGCCGAGCACGCCCAGTCCGGCCAGGTACCCGGCGTGGCGGAGTGACAAAATGGCGCGGCCGTATTGGCGGTCGGGCTCCCAGTACAGATAGGGATCGTCGGAGGGAATAATGACGACACGCATCCCGCTATCCTCCAAACGACGTGCAATGTCGATTGTCAACAGGTCAACTTCATGAGTGATGACGTCATTGACATGCGTGTACGGGACGCAATTGTCGATGAACAGCGAATGAACGGGTAGTCGCCTGGCGAAGACGATCACCGACTTGCAATCGGGGAAGATATCGGTTGGACGAAATCCCGGCGGGGCATCGGCAAATCGATCCACCGGTGTGATGCCGCAAAGGTCCGCCCCGGCCTGAAAAACGAGGCTTTTACTGTTTTGGGTCTCGGTCATGGTACTCCCGTTCGATAGTGGTTTGGACGTCGGGATTCATATGAATCCCATAGCCATTATGATTATACGAATGACCTTTCGCGGGGTTTGGTAGATGGACAGCTGATTCAGCAACAAATTGTCCGATAATTAATTACGACCTTGCCGGTCGCTTTTTTCATAAATATTAAGAATTGTATCAGTACCTGATGGGGGCTTTTGTACCAGGGTTTTCGGCTTGACTTAATTCCTAATGGTGGAGTACATTTGTTATTGAGCGCGCTTGCTTTAGTCCATAACCAAGATGCTGATAACCTCTCATTGCCAGGGCCAGGCGGAAAGGAGGGAAGTTTTCATTGGCCGATATCCGCATTTTTGTCACGAATAAATACTATAGCACCCAACCTCACCTCAGTCGGAGGAAAAATGAGAAAATTTGTAACCGCCTTGTTGTTGCTCTTTCTGATTTCAGGGGCTGTTGCGGCTGACGGAATCAAGAAAGTGGATCAACCTCAGGGGATGCCGTCGTTCATCGGCTATGTTCCCGATCGTATCATCGTGGTGATGAAGTCCGACGTCGGGACCTTGACCACACGCACGAACGCCAAGAGTATCGTGCAGGTCGGTGAGACGGAGTTTGACAAGATCTCCGAGAAGTACGCCGTAACCAAAATCCGCAAGCAGTTTGAAACCGCCCAACCGGGGCCGAATTCAAAAAGCGCCGAACTTGCCGGATATTACAAAGTGACGTTCCAGAACGGCAGTCTGGAAGAAGTGATGGAGGCATATCGCAATCATCCCATGGTCGATCACGTGGAGCCGATCGGTATCCATGCCATGTACGCGACGCCGAATGACGGGTACTATTCGTACCAGTGGCATCTGAACCAGACCAGCGACCATGATATCGACGCGCCGGAAGGCTGGGATCTCGAAACCGGCAGCACCTCGATCATTATTGCGATTCTCGATTCCGGGACTCGGTATTATCACCCTGATCTCGGCGGCGCCAATGCGTCGGTTTCCAATCCCGGGAATTCGCGTGGCAACATGTGGATCAACACCACCGAGTTGAACGGTACCTCCGGTGTCGACGATGACGGCAACGGGTATGTCGACGACTGGATTGGCTATGATTTTATCGATGGTGTCAGCAACTGCTGGAGCGGCGAAGATTGCACCACCAAGGATAACGATCCTCGCGACTTCAACGGTCATGGCACGCATACCGCCGGCATTTTCGGCATGATTACCAATGACGGCTACGGCATGGCCGGTGTTGCCGGTGGCTGGGGAAGCGGTTCCCAGGCCGAGTACGGCAACGGTGTGAAGATCATGCCGTTGCGCATGGGATATTCCTATAACTACTACGGTACCGAATACGGCGTGGTCATGATGGATGCCGCGGCGGAAGCGTTTTACTATGCGGCCGATAACGGCGCCAAAATCGCCTCGTGCAGCTGGGGATCATCCAATAGCGGCGGTCTCAGCACGGCCGTTAATTATTTCATTAACGCCGGAGGCATTGTGTGTGTCGCCGCCGGTAATGACGGCTCACAGACCGCCGATTATCTGAACGGTCGTGGTGACTGTATTTCTGTTGCGGCGACCGACGTCGATGACGATGCCGCCAGTTTCACCACGTACGGCACCTGGGTTGATATTTGCGCTCCGGGCGTGGATATTTATTCCACGTTTCATGATCACACCGATGCCAATACCATCTACTGGGCGGCCATGAGCGGAACCTCGATGGCGACCCCGATGGTGGCCGGTGTGGTCGGTTTGATCTGGTCACACAATACGAGCATGACCGCATCCGAAGTCAAGAATCAGCTGTATTCCAGCGCCGACAATATCGATGCGTATTTGTCGTCGACCTATATCGGCAAAATGGGCGCCGGACGAATCAACGCGTATAACGCCGTCAATTTCGGCACCGTCAATCCGCCGGTTGCGGCCTTCACCGGCACGCCGACTTCGGGCACCGAACCGCTGACGGTGACGTTTACCGATCAATCCACGAATTCGCCGACTTCCTGGAGTTGGAATTTCGGTGATGGCGGCACCTCGACCGCGCAGAACCCGACGCATCAATATACATCGGACGGGACCTATACGGTCAGTTTGACGGTTACCAATTCCGCCGGTTCCGACACGGAGACCAAGACCAATTATATCACGGTCAATCCGTGTGTGGCTCCGGTGGCGGCTTTCTCCGGGACGCCGACCTCCGGCAATTATCCTCTGACCGTGACTTTCACTGACGCATCAACCGCCGCCACGTCGTGGAGTTGGACGTTCGGTGACGGCGGCACGTCGACCGCGAAGAATCCGTCGCATACGTACACCAGCGCCGGGACGTACACGGTTGCGTTGACCGCGACCAACAGTTGCGGTTCCGACACCGAGACCAAGACCGGTTATATTACGGTAACGACTCCGGCTCCGGTGGCCGCGTTTTCCGGCACGCCAACCTCCGGCACCGCGCCGCTGACGGTGACGTACACGGATGCCTCGACCGGCAGTATTACGTCGTGGAGCTGGACGTTCGGTGACGGCGGCACGTCGACCGCCCAGAATCCGACTCATGAATACACGTCGAACGGAACCTATACGGTCAGTCTGACCGTGACCGGCCCGGGCGGCACCGATACGGAAACCAAGACCGGTTATATCACTGTCAGCGAATGCCTGGCTCCGGTCGCGGACTTCACCGGTTCGCCGACATCGGGCGACTATCCGCTGACCGTGTCCTTTGCCGATCTGTCCACGAATTCGCCAACCTCGTGGAGTTGGAATTTCGGCGACGGCGGGACCTCGACGGCCCAGAATCCGTCGCATATGTACACCAGCGAGGGAACGTACACGGTGACGCTGACCGCGACCAACAGTTGCGGCTCGGACGGTGAAACCAAGACCGGCTATATCACGGTTACCGAACCGGTCGTCGGGTACGCGACGCTGCCGTACTCCACCGGTTTCGAATCCGGTGCTTTCGATTCTTACTGGTATACTCATACCAGCGCCTCGGTAGGCCGGATTCTGATAACGACTGCGAATACGCCGCATTCCGGGTCGTATCACATGACGATGGATGTCAGTTCCAACGGGACGTATTCCCAGAACGAAGCCTGGTTGCGTTTGAACCTTTCCGGCAAAAGCGATGTCGAACTCGTGTTCTGGTGGAAGGAGTTCTCCGATGAAACGCATACGCAGGACGGGGTGTATTTCTCCGATGACGCCGGCGCGACATTCACGAAGGTGTACAGCCTGGTTGGCACCACCAGTTATCAGGAAGTCACGCTCGATGTGGATCAGCTGGCGACGTCGGCCGGTCTGAGTCTGACCTCCACGTTCGTGGTGAAATTCCAGCAGTACGACAACTACAGTATTTCCACGGACGGGATGGCGTTCGATGACATCAGTGTCACGTCGAACGACGTCCCTCCGACGGCCGATTTCTCCGGCGATCCGACTTCGGGTTCTTATCCGCTCGAAGTGACGTTTACCGATCTGTCGGAGTACAATCCCACGTCGTGGAACTGGACTTTCGGTGACGGCGGCACGTCGACCGCGCAGAATCCGAGTCATACGTACACCGCGGCCGGAACATACACCGTGTCGTTGACCGCCACCAACGCATTCGGCAGTGACACGGAAACCAAGACCGGTTATATCACAGTCACCGAACCGTCCGCCTGGACCGTAATCACGTATGATGGTTTTGAAGGCGGGTGGGGCAGTTATACCGACGGCGGCAGTGACTGTTCCCGATATACCCGTAGCACGTATGCCTATTCGGGCAGTTGCGCGATTGATATCCAGGACAACAGCGGCACGGCATCATCGTTCTATCATACGAGCGGCTATAATGTCTCTTCCTATACTGAGCAGGAGATCGTGTTTTACTTTATCGCCAACAGTATGGAAACCGGGGAAGACTTCTGGTTGCAGTATTATAACGGTTCCGCCTGGCAGACCATCGGTAGCTGGGCACAAGGCGCTGATTTCTCGAATAGAACGTTCTATCAGGTAACGGTAACGATTTCCAATAGTAATTATACTTTCCCGACCAATGCCAGACTGCGCTTTATGTGCGATGCCAGCAACGACCAGGATGATGTGTATATCGATGAGATCACCTGGAGTGCGGGTAGCAGCGGCATGAGTGGTCTCAGTCGTATTACCAACCTATCCGGTATGATTGCGCTTGCTGTTCCGGATGACTATTCGCTTTCACAGAACTATCCCAATCCGTTCAACCCAAGTACGGCTGTTAAATTCTCATTGCCGGCATCTTCGGATATCAGCCTTGAAGTATACAACGTATTGGGTCAGCGGGTCGCGGTTCTTGCGGAAGGCCATTTCGAGGCGGGTGAGCACGAAGTGACGTGGGATGCGACCGGGCAGGCATCCGGGATGTATTTCTATCGCTTGACGGCCGATGAATACGTTGAAACGAAGAAGATGATTCTTTTAAAGTAGGCGATTCGTCATCATGTTACACCGGGGACGGGCCATACGGCCCGTCCTTTTTTATGCGGACTTATGGCGTCCGACGTATCGAAATGTTGTGGTATTGAGATGACGGATTCCCGAATATGTTAAGAGAGCGATTATCGGTGTTCCTGATGTCCTCCCTCACAGGTCATGGTAACATACTGCCAATTGGGGGATTACGTTTCGATCATCCTGTCGGGTGATTCCCGATCGCGCTGACATCCCGGGTTTCTGGTGGCGTCCTGGCCTGCCGGTATAATAATTCCTTGACAATCGACTATATGGGTCATATTATATAATCGTGTTCGGGGTCTGAGCACACCCCCAGTAAAGACAATAACATTCCGTATTACGATCACATAGCGAGAGTATCCGATTTTTGACCATAACTGTTACTTGCCAGGTTACATAAGGATGTTTTAATCGCTGGTACCATTCATCCGGGAGGGGGTGGTAGGCCATTGTGAAATAGTCACATTCAGTTGTCGACTGATTAATAAGCAAGCGATACCGCATATATAGGGTTGCGTTCGTTTCACGAATTTGCAGGGATGTCCCCCACCTGATCATATGCCATACTGTCATCTTTCGCGCCAATCTGTATCGAGCACGTGCGATATCTTGTCACTAATAATCCATATTTGTGGAGGGTTTATGAGAACCTGTCGAGTTTTCGCATGTTGCTTCGCCCTGTTGTTATTAGTTGGCGGAATCCAGGCGGCTGTCATTGATGTCAGCCAGCCGGTGCCCATGACCGACAATGCCAGTTATGACCGTAATCCTTCGGTCGTTTCGCATGACGGCATATTCTGGCTTTTCTATACCCGGGGCGATGATATTTCAACCGACGGCGTCCGCGGCGGCGGCTATAATCCCGACGGAGATTCGTACGTCGTCTATTACAAAACCGCATCCACCCTGGCGGATCTTGGGGCGGCGGCCGAGTATACACTTGCTTTATCGGAAACGGCACGCCCGGCGGCTTTCACGCAACGGGTGGTTTCCGCCGTCAGCTTTGGCGGCGCCCTGTATGCATTTGTTTCCAGCGGACAGGACGGCATAAACCGCGGTTTGTATTATTACAAATTCGATGGCAGTGTCTGGAGTGGGCCGGTGGAGTTGATTCCCGACGGAACCGCGCGCGGCGGACATGTCAATGTTGCCGCTGACGCCAACCGCGTGTATATTGTCTGGGAATCCAGCGACGGCAGTTCCGACTGTTACACCTGGAACGGCACGGTTCTCAACTCCAAGATAGATATCAGCAACGGCAATCAGCCCAAGCTGACCGTGTTTACCGGTTCCAAGGATCTTGCCGTCTTATATGTGGTCAATATCGAGGACGGCACGGGCGATATTGAGGTTTTTCAAGCGGCCGCCGATCCCCAGCCGGCCTTTGGTTCACATTCGACCGCCATTTCCGGCGGCCGGTTTTATGATCCCTGCATTTTCAACGACGGGATCAATTTGTATGTTGTTTCCGCTCCGTATGTGCCTGCCGATCGTCAGTATCTGGTGCAGACGAAATCGGTCGGGACATCGGCGGTCTGGGCCACGGCCCGGACAATTTGTTATGGCGGACACAGCGCCGTTGAATGGTGGGATTACTGGCCGTGTGGTCTGTATGCCAATGGTCAGGTCTGGGTCTTTTTCACCACGGAAACCGATAACGGTCCATTCTTCAGTGACGGTGAAATCGCCGCCATTACCATGGACTGGGATCTTTCTCACGACCATTATTTTTATGTTAAAAACGCCGCCGCCTTGGCGGCAACGGCCGACGAGGTGCATATCGCGAACGGTACGTACACGGAATCCGCCATTGCCGTTACCAACGGCATCACCATCCAGGGGGCCAGCCGGTCCGGCGTTGTTCTCGCACCGGCGGTGGAGGGAGACTGGTGCTTCCGGTATCAGGCGGACAATACGACCATCACCACTTTGACCATTGACGGCGCCGCCAATCCCGACCTGAGCGCGGGGAATCATTTCCTGGCCGGCGTCAGTCCGGGATCGGGTGTGGTCGCCGACACTATTCATGTCGAAAATGTCACCGTCCGTAACGTGTACTATTACGCCATCAGCCTCGGTAATCCTTCCAAACCGAATGCCGAGGGTCTGCTGATTGCCGATTGCCTGGTGGAGAACGTAGAAGCCTACCATGGGGTACGTTTCAAGTACGGCAACGGGGAGATTCACGGCAATACCGTCGAGGCCGGTCCCTATTACGGCATTGACAATGAATACGGTCATGCCGAGGTTTATGACAACACGGTCTCCGGCGGGTATGTCTCGATAGTCACATTCACCGATTACACCAATACCGATTATGACAAGGGATATCTGCATGCCACCGGCAACATCGTCACCGATGCAAATTACGGTATTGTCGTTCAAGGGGACGGGGTCGTTACGGACAATGATGTTACCGTAACCGTTGACGGCGGCATCGGCATCTGGTCGGCCAGCGATCTCTATACGGTTGGTGACGTTAATGATATTGTATTTGCCGGCAATACGATCGATCTGGAATGCACCGACGGTCTGGGCTTCAACATGTGCAATACCCAGGCCGGGAGTATGCTTGGTGGTCCGGGTAGTGCTGATCGCAATACGGTTTCCGCCCCCGCCGCCAAGGGCGACTCGGGAGCGAGGGCGTTGTTCAGTAGAATCGGCCAACCGGAAACCCGGCTTCCCGAAAGCGCAAAAGACACCAAGGGAAGCGGCAGTATCGGTATCCTGGTTTGGTGGTGTCAGGAAAACCATCCGCTGACCATCCAGAACAACCTGATATCCTGCGAGGGCAACAATACCGCCGTCTGGCTGTATCGCAATCCGGCCACGGCGGCGCCGATTGTCCTTGGCAATGAATTGGTTGCGACCGCCAGTGTTTCGACCGATCCCAGCGAGGGCGCGGGCGTGTTTGTGACCGATGACGGCAGTTATGTTGGTGAGGGCGGCGGCGACAGCCATGCCGATATCCGACAGAATATCATTACCGGTTTCGTCAACGGCGTTTCGGCATTTCGCAATCACGGTGACAATGTCGAAGCGACCGTTTTCAACAACAACCTTGACGGATACACCGGGCTGGCCGTCAACAACCAGACCGGGTTTGATCTGGACGCCTCCGGCAACTGGTGGGGAAGCCCTGATGCCTCAGGTGTTGCCGCCGCAGTGAGTGACAGCGTCGACTATACGCCGTGGCTGGACACCGATACTGAGGACGCCGCCACCGGAAGCGAACCGGGTTTCCAGGGAGATTTTTCCGTCCTGTGGGTTGACGATGACAGTCCCCAAACCGGCACATCCACGCGTATTCAGGAAGGTGTCGATCTCGTGACCGGCAGTATTGTCAATGTTCTTGATGGTACTTACGGCGCGGATCCGGCGACCGGGGCGGGAGTGCATATTACCACCGATGGTATCACTCTGCTTGGTCAGTCACAAGCGGGCACCATTATTGACGGCACTGTCGGTGGTGTCGGGGCATCGGGCGCTTTCTGGCCCAAAGGCATTCATGTCCAGGCCGAGCAGGTCACCATCCGGAATCTCACCATCAAAGATTTCACCGGTGATCTGGTAGCCACGGGCGGGTACGGCATCGTGCACCGTGATTATACTCACGATGATCCCGGTGAAGGCTATGTCTTTTACGATGGGTGTACTGTCGACCAGGTTGCCGTGCAAGACTGTTATTCGGCGATTTACGCACTCTGTTTCACCAATCTGACGGTGTCGGGGTGCGATCTCGATGATAATCTGTCCGACGGCATGTTTATCGCCCGCGGTTCGGACGGCGCGGTTATTCATGACAACAGCGTTGTCAACTCCGGCGATCATGGCATCTGGGTGGGATATTCCTGGACTGCGGTTCTTCCCTCCGATAACGCCCAGATCTATAACAATGATATCAATGGCGCCGAGGAAGGCGGCATCAGTTTTGTCGCTTCGGACAACGCCGCGATATACGGCAATACGATTACCAATGCCGCGGGTGCGGGCTGGTCGGTGGGAGCGTTGAATCTTAAAGATGGTCCGACCAATGTCAACGCTCACGACAACACGATTATCAACAATTCCGGCACCTGGAACGGCTACAGCGGAACCGGTCACGGGGTCGGTGTTGACGGGGCGGCATCGGGAATCACGCTTTATCACAACACGATATACGGCAACAGCGGATATGGCGTATACAATTCGTCCGGCAAGGGAAGTGATGGATTCTGGGGGGATCGTCTGGTTGAAGACGGTATTTCTCCTGCGCCGCCCGTACTGCCCGCCCGTGACGGCAAGGCCATGGTTATGGCCGAGCAGAATTTCTGGAATGTCTATACCTGCAATGAGGTTGCCGCACAGGTATCCGGCGACGTTGATTTCGATCCATGGTGCAATGCCGATTTCTCCTATTGCAGTTTTTCCTGTGACGTCGTGGAAGTTTGGGTTGATGATGACTGGACCGGGTCATCGCCGGGTGACAATGTCGGCACCGACCTGTATTACGGCTATAATGCCTTTGCCCGTATTCAGGAGGCGATTGACAGTGTCGTAACCGGCGGTACCGTGCACATCCTCAACGGGAGTTACACCGAACAGGTGCATATTGCCAAGGCGGATTTGACGGTCATCGGCGAAGATGTTGACGGTGTCGTGGTCATATCGCCATCCGCCTTGACGGCATCCTTCCCGTCCGGTTCGTATACCAATTACCCCGTGGTGTTTATCGACGGTGTGGACGCGGATATTTCCGGCCTGACCGTCGACGGTGACAACCAGGGCGAGGCCAACTACCGGTTTGTCGGGATCGGTTGTTACAACGGCGGCGGGACGCTCACCGACATCAAGATACTGCGCATCATGAACAGCACTTTCAGCGGGCAACAGCACGGAGTCGGGGTATACACATTCAATGACACCGGTGGCCCCTACCATATCATCATGAGTGAGGTGCTGGTCGATGATTTCCAGAAGACGGCGATTGCGCTGAACGGCAGTGGCTTGACCGTCGATCTCGACAATATCACCACCACCGGTGAAGGCTCCACCGGCATCACCGCCCAGAACGGGATCCAGATCGGCACCGGTGTCAGTGGCACGGCCGACAACTGTATCATCAGCCTGGTGGACTATACGGGCGAAACCTGGACCGCCACCGGTCTGCTGGTGTTCGGCGCACTCAATGCCACCGGTATTGCGATCGACCAGTGCCAGACCAGCGTATTTGTCCAGGATGGTGGGGCGGTCTTCGCCGACGGCTCGATTTCCAACCCGATCGGCGATGCGTTTATCTCCTACAGCACCGGGGCCAAGGCTTTTAATGTTGACCTGCCGTTGCGTTATCGTCCGCAACCTCTTGATGAACAGCCGGCTGCGCCTGGCAAGGCTCCTGTTGCCGTTACCATTTCCGGATGCACTATTACCGGTACCGGAGCTGCGGAAAGCTACGGTGTGTACGCGTACGCATCGGGCCCGGTAACCTATACGGTCGTCAACAACTTCTTCAGCGGCTTTGCCTATCCGATCTCCACCTGGGAAATTGGGGGAACGGTAACCGCCGCGATTCATACCAACAGCATCACCGGCTGCGACTACGGCATGGCGACCAATGCCGCCGCCGTTCAGGATGCCGGCGGCAACTGGTACGGCACAACCGTCCCGGCCGATGTGGCGCTGATGATTGACGGAAACGTCGATTACTCCCCCTGGTTGGCGGATGGGACCGATTCCGATCCAGCAACGCCGGGATTTCAATCTGATTTCAGCGGTCTCTGGGTCGACGATGACAGTCCGCAATCCGGGACCACCCTGCACATTCAGGAAGGAATCGCGACCATCGCCGACGGCAAGACGGTGACGGTTGCCGAGGGGATATATGACGAAAATGTCGTCATTACGCATCCCCTGATTCTTCTGGGGGATGACGGAGCCAAGGGGCCGGCCGAAATCAACCCCGGTGGGGGAGTCGGTGTGGATATTCAATCGAGTGATGTTACCGTACAACACCTGACCATTCATAACTGCGCCAGCGGTATCCAGGCTTATTTCACACCGGCGGAATACCAGATCGCTTTCGGCTATCAGAATATTCACTTGCTTGATAATGAAATCTCCGGTATTGTCAATGGCGCCTGGGGATTTGCGATCGCCCTCGGGACGGAATCGGAACGGTACAATCCCGATGATCCGCTGGGGATCTATGATCCGGCTCTCACCGATTTGCTGGATTTCTCCGGACTGGTTATCAGCGGCAACACCATTCAGAACACCAGCGGTGCCAGCATGCTGATTCAATCCCTGCGGGCGTATGATATGACGGCGCTTGAGATCTCGGGAAATATCGTTCAGTACAGCGACATGAGTGCCATCTGGATCGATGGCGCCCGGGATCTGGATCTTGACGGCAATGAGTTGTCCAGCAATAGCAACGGTATCTTTTTGAGCAATTACGGCGACGGGTACTACGAGGGTATTGAGGCTAACGCCTATGATCCTCGAAATATCGCGATTACCGACAATACCATATCCGGTAACAGTTCGGTCGGGATCGCGCTGTACGACGGTTATCCCGCGGAAATCGCAATCGATCACAATACGATAACCGGCAACGGCACGGCCGTGATGAATTATCTGCCGTCCGCGGCGGATGCGGAGCAGAATTACTGGGGCGCGATCACCTGCGACGCGGTCACGGCCATGGTGAGCGGCAATGTCGACTTCGACCCCTGGTGTAACGCCGATTTCTCCTATTGCGGGTTCACCTGTGCGGTACCGGAAGTCTGGGTTGACGATGATTGGACCGGTTCGATGGTCGGACAGGATCTCGGCGGCGGCATGTATTTCGGTTACAATGCCTTTGCCGTTATTCAAAACGGTGTCCTGGGTGTTGATGATTTCGGTATCGTGCATGTTTATCCGGGGACCTATAAGGAGCAGGTTGCCATTAATCATTCGGTGACCCTGGACGGTATCAGTCAACCGGTTCTCCGGCCTCCGACCGGCACACTGGCGACATATACCATCGAGGAAAGCGGTGCCGTGTTTGAACCGCTGTTCTTCGCGTTCGGCGGGATCGACGACGGTTCCGGCAATATAACCGGTACCGGCACGATTGAAGTAACGATCAGCGGATTCGTTATCGAAGGCGACAATATGGGCTCGTCCAATCGTTATATCGGCATTCTTGCCCGGAACTGCCTGGCGTCGGAGATCAGCAGCAATGTCGTGCTGGAAATGCTGTACTATACCGGTCTGCCGCAGACGTTCGGTATTATGGTCTACGGCAATTCCAACGTGGTGATCGACAACAACACCGTTAATGACTGGACCCGGGGCGGTATCGGCGCCAATGGCGACGATGGACCGCTGACGGACCCGACCGTCGCCATCACCAACAATACCGTGGTTGGCGAGGGGCCGCTTGGTGCCGGCAACTGGGCGCAGAACGGCATCCAGATCGGATATGGGGCTTCCGGATCGATTATTGGCAATGCGGTTTCCAATATCAAGTATATCCCGACCGACTGGTCGGCCTCCGGCCTGATGCTGTATTATCCTGCCGGCGGTGTCACTGTTTCCGGCAACATCGTGCATGATGTGGAAGGCGCGCTCAATGCCTACTACTGCGATGATCTGCAGTTCGTTGACGGCAACACTTTCACCGATAACGACTATGTGCTGATTCTGGGCGGCAGTGATGCGGTCATTAGCAATAATATGTTCACCGGCAATGAACAGGGGCTGTACATAGCTGACGCGACGGGAACATCCGTCAACGGCAACACCTTCACCGATAATGACTATGCCATCCTGGTGGACGGTTCCGCCGCCGATCTGACCTTCACCGGAAACGTCATTTCCGCCAGTACGGAATGCGCCGTGTATGTCGACGAATACGACGGTTATGAACCGACCAACGTCGTCATCAACGGGAACGATATCAGCGGCAATGCCTATGGTGTCTACAATCTGATCGCAGAAATGGTCAATGCCATGGGTAACTGGTGGGGCGATGTTTCCGGACCGACGCTGGGGACCAAATCGACTCCGCCGAGCATACCCTCGTCGCCGCAAATGGCGGATATGTTCGATCGCGGAACAGCCGTTCCCTCACGCCAACCGATCGGATCGATCGGCGCGGGGTTATCACCCGCCAAATCGGTCGATGAGACTCGCGGCATCGGTGATGCAGTTTCCGATAATGTTGACTATTCACCGTGGTGGGGTGCCAATTATGTTACCGATACTCATGTATCACCCTGGCAGTGGTATCTGGATTATTCCAATAATTCCGCTATTCAGGAAGGGGTTGATATGGCCGCCGACGGCGATTTCATTACTGTCCTTGATGGCGCCTATCAAATTCCTGTCAGTATTGACGGACGTGCCAACCTGACGATTCTGGGGGAAAGCCGTCACGGCACGATCTTTTATCCGGCCACCACCCTCGGTTGGAACGTGGCCTCCTATGGTTCGTCACGCACTACCGCGGTGCGCGTGGTCAACTCGACGGGAATCACCTTCTCAAACATGAGTTTCAATTTCAATCTGGTCAAGGGGAATAACGTTTCCGGTATTCTGTACTGGTCGTCCGATGGAGAAATTTCGCACAACAACCTGACCAATATGAATGTCCCGGACGGTGACGGCGGCTATTACGAACTGACTTGCTACCTGCGTGCTCCCGGCCCCGATTATTCCGACGACGACCGGGCGCATATCGATATTCTGGACAACATTTTCATGGAAACCGGCCGACTCGGCGTGGTCACGCACGATTATGTCGACGTATTGATCGAAGGCAATACGTTTGACAAAGTCGATGACGATTTTGGTTATGCTCTGGAGATCGGTTCGATGTCTACCGGCATCATTCGTGGCAATGAATTCCGCAATTACGATACCTGGGCCGCCTCCGATCGCTCCGGTTCGGGCGCCATCTATATCGAGAATGCATACACTGCGGGAGTCCCGCCCTGTATCAAGACGGTTCTTGTTGAAGACAATGACATTACGGCCTGTCAGACCGGGATTATTGTCGGCAATGAATTTCTCGGCTATGCCGGCGACGTGGATATCGCGGCCACCATTACCGGAAACACCATCCATGATAATGCCACCACCGGTTCCGAGAGTAGCGGCGGAATTTTGCTGGTTGATGCCGACAAGGCCTCCGGTTCTTCGATGCAGGCGGTTCTTGACGACAATGTCATTGAGAACAACGGTGATTACGGATTGTACATGTACATCCCGACCGGAGCCGCGGGCGATTTGCACCTGACCATGACCAACAACACCATAATCGATAACAACGTCGGCATGACTGTCAAGGATTACGGCCAGATCGGCGCCAGTTCCTTTGACCTGTTAATCCACCGCAACCTGTTTGACAATACGTTGAATGCCGAGGATGATGCCGCCGGGGGATATTGGGATGACGGCATTTCCGCCGGCAACTGCTGGAGTGATTTCACCGGTGGGCCGGGCGATCCGTATCCGGTTCCCGGCAATGCCGGTGCCATCGATCGCTATCCCAATGTCGATTGCGGCAACACCTGCGACTGTGTTCCGGGTGACGCCAACAACGACACCGCATTCAACCTGCTGGATATTCTGTATCTGATCAGCTATCTTTACGGTGATCCGCTGGGACCGGAACCGATTCCCTACGACACCTGTTCCGGCGATGCCAATATCGACTGTACGGTTAACCTGCTGGATATCCTGTATCTGATTGATTACAAGTATGGTACGCCGCTTGGTCCTGCGCCGGGCAACTGTATTGCCTGGACCACGAATTGCGGTCTTCCCGTTCGCATGATCATTGAAACCGTCACGACCAATGAAGAGACGGTCGCAACAAGTGTCTCGCCTCAAAACGATGTAACGGTTCCTCCGGCGCAAAGCCACCGTTAAGACCGCACCATAAGATAGGACACATCTGTAAGGGCCCGTTTGTCACGGGCCCTTATGTTATATATGCCTTATCCTGGCAGGTCGAAACGGTGATGCGGTTTTATCTTCTGTACCAGACACATTCACGACAGAGCTAGAGGGGGTCAGGAGGAAGCGCCCTTTGATCGACTCATGCTTACGGAAAGTAAAAACGTCAGGAGGACACGCCTTTGACCTACTCGGGCCCTTGCTTCGAAATCCGATGTTAATTGATTGTGGTTAGCCTCGCGTTCGCTCAGGAATTGGATGTCTGCTGATTCGTTGCGCCCCCTCGCAAAGCTCAGGGTTTATCCTTCACTGTGTTCAGTATTTACGAACGTGTAAGTCGCTGGCGCTTCAATGCATTCTAAAAGCGGAGAGGCAGGGATTCGAACCCTGGGAGCCCGCAAAGGCTCAACGGTTTTCGAGACCGCCCCGTTCGACCGCTCCGGCACCTCTCCGTCTCGTAATCCGATTTCCCTAAATAATATCTTTTCCGCCGGTTGTAAAGGCCTATTTTGGCGGTGTCGCATATCGTCTTTCATCGACATGTTTTCCCTGGGCCTCGATCACCTTTTTCAAAAAGCCGTGGCGCGGGCGGATGATCTGGAACGCGATAAAGGAGATAAAGATAAACAAAAACAGCCGGTCGAATCCGCCGCTGACCATATACAGCGCGAAACCGTAAATGGCAATCGCGGTGGTAATGGCATAGCAGATGATCGACGCTTTGAATACCTGTGCCGTAAGATCATTGGCGAATGTCTCTTTGGTCCGGATCATCGGCCGGAAAAACAACCGCTGGCGCATGAAAACGGCCATTGCGCCGTCGGCGACCGCCATTACCAGAAGAATCCAGAACAGCAGATCGCCGTTGGTGAAACTTAACTTGCGTTCCATGATCTTGCCCTGTTCGATGAAGTAGGCGATCAGTAGTAGAGTTGCGGGAACGAAGATGTTCATCAGGAGGCCGAAATACAGCGGTTTGACCAGCACCGCATTGAGATCGACATTATACTTGTTGAGCATTATCCCTCCTTGTGTTTGCGCACCTTACGGAAAAAGGTCTGCATCAACTCCACCGCCTCGGGTTCACGGATGCCGCCGATGATTTCGATGCGGTGGATCAGGCGCGGGTCGACCGGGATGTTAAACAGGGTTCCGCATGCCCCGAAACGGGGATCGATTCCGCCGTAGACAATGGTCCGGATGCGCGACAGCACCGCCGCACCGGCGCACATGGCGCAGGGTTCGATGGTGGAGTAGAGAATGGCGTTATCGAGCCGCCAGTCGCCGACGTGCTCCGCGGCCGAAGTGATCGCCAGCATCTCGGCATGGGCGGTGGCGTCTTTGAGCGCCTCGGTGCGGTTGTGACCGCGCCCGATGATGCGGTTGTCGAGCACCACCACCGCGCCGACCGGAACCTCGTTTTCGTCGAACGCCGCGTTCGCCTCGCGGAGCGCGTAATCCATAAAATGGTCATGGTCGAATATCATAGGCCCAATATGGAGATTGCCGCATTGGATAGCAAGCCAAAAGGAGTGGGGAGAATAATCCCATCGCAAACAGCGGTCCGCTCTGGTATATGTGCCTATCTGTGATCGGTCGCTCCTCAGATCGACCGCCAATAACTTGACAGCGTTACCATTTGTATTAGCAGGGCGCTTCGCGCGGCGGGTCTGAGGCCCCGCCGATCACGAATAACGACACCTTTTATACACAAGGAAATATCGCCCCCCACGGATTTTTGAACTTACAAAAGACATCGGATATCAAGATGATTAAAAGACTACTGGCTTGTTCCGGACAGGAATTGTCGGATGGTTTCGGAAATCATATCGACAATGCGGTCAACCGCCTGATCGACCTCGGCGGTCAGGCCGATTTTGTGTGTCAGGTTCTGTCCTTCGATACAATACACGACAAGCTCGTGTGGAAGACGATCAATGGCTTGTCCCAGCTCCAATGCTTTCGTAAACGGCGGTGTATCGTGAGTGGATAGCAGAGTCCCCATTGCTTCGGGGATTGGGGAGATAAGCGGATGAAAGGTGTGAATCTTGCCGGGAGGCCCTTGTGCCAACACGGCGTCGATGAAAATCGTCAACGCCGTGTTTTGCCATTCGTTGATGATACCCACCACGTCCAGCGGCCCGGTAATCACTGCCACCCGGTTGTCGCGATCAACACCGCGGGTTTTCAGGCGGCGGATGACTTCCGGCCCGGCGCCGTCGTCCCCACGGAATTCATTGCCCTGACCAATGATTACAACCGGCGCGGCGGGCATATCGGTTATTCCCGATCAATCCTGAGTTTCAGGAAGTGACAGGAACAGGAAATGCACGGGTCGTAATTGCGGACGGTTTGTTCGCATTTCCAGGTCAGTTCGTCATTGGGCATGTCGAGATTCTGTTCGACGAACTGCTTCAGGTCTTTTTCCACCGCTTTCTGGTTTTGCGAGGTCGGGGGTATGATCCGTGCCTTTTTAATAATGCCGCTGTCATCGATTTCGTACCGATGGTACAGCAGTCCGCGCGGCGCCTCGCTGGCCCCGTGGCCGATTCCGGCTTTCGGAGTGACTTCGATGTACGGTTCATCCGGCGGCTCGTAGTTCTTTATGATACGGAGCGCTTCGTGGCAGGCGAACACGGTCTCGACCGCCCGGACGATAATACTCTTGAACGGGTTTTTGCACGTCTTGTCCAATCCCGCCTTTTTGGCGGTGTCGCGCGCGATTTTGGGCAGGCGATTGTAATTATGATGGTACCGGGCCATCGGTCCGGTCAGGTAATCATCGCGTTCGATTACTTTGCCCTGCAACGAAGTGGAATGCTCGACATGAATTTCTTCGACGTGTTTGAGATAGTCAATCGGCTCGACATCGAATCCCTTGCTGGAGACGATGTTCCCCTCGCACAGGGGGTATTCATCCGGATGTTGCAGTGAGACGAATTCGTAGTCACGTTCCAGATCCGGGAAGGAGAGAGTCGATACCAGTTCAACGGTCTCCACGGACGCATCCAAAGCCCATTTCAGCGGATCGATCAGCGCCTGCAGGTCTTTTTTCGCGGGGACTTTGTAGAAGCCACCGACGCGGACATTGATCGGATGGATTTCGCGTCCGCCCAGCACGATCATGATGTCGTTGCCGATCTTTTTCAGCTTGAGGGCTTTTTTGACCGCATCGGGATGATCTTTGGCCATCGCAATAGAGTCTTCGTACCCCAGGAAATCGGGCAGGTGCAACATATATATGTGCAGGACATGGGATTCGATCCATTCCCCGCAGTACAGCAGGCGGCGAAGTTCACGCAGTTGCCCGTCGACTTTCACGCCGCAAATCTGCTCCATGGCATGGGTGCTACTCATCTGGTAGGCGACCGGGCAGATGCCGCAGATGCGGGCAGTAATATCGGGAGCCTCGGTGAAGCGACGACCCTGCAGGAACGCTTCGAAGAACCGGGGTGGCTCGAAGATGTTGAATTTGGCGTCGGTGACAACGCCGTTTTTCACCTTCACATACAGCCCGCCCTCGCCCTCGACGCGAGCGAGATAGTCAACTTTGATGGTTTTATTTTTCATGGGCTTCACTCTCCCTACGGAACGGTTCCGCAAAGGCATTGAATCCTCGGAATGTCCGAACGATGTCATCGTCGGCCATGCCGGTTTGTTTGAACCAGTCGCCCAGGGCCGAGGTGTTAGTGATTTCCTTCGGACCGAAACACCCGAAGCATCCGCGATTGAACGACGGACACAGGGCGTTGCATCCGGCCTGCGTCACCGGTCCCAGGCAGGGAGTGCCGTGGGCCACCATGACGCAGACGTTTCCCCGGCGCTTGCATTCCATACACACGCTGTACGTCGGCGTGTTCGGTTTGCGGTTATTCAGCAGGGCGTTGACGATTTCGAGCAACTGGTATTTATTGATCGGGCATCCGCGCAGTTCGAAATCCACGAAAACGTGATCGGCGATCGGGGTCGATTTGCCGAGGGTTTCGATGTACTGCGGCGACGGATAGACGGCGGCGATGTACTCCTTGACGTCGGCGAAGTTTCGCAGGGCCTGGATACCGCCGGCCGTGGCGCAGGCGCCGATGGTGATCAGCAGTTTCGACTGGCGGCGTATTTTATGAATGCGTTCGGCATCATGCGGCGTGGTGATGGATCCTTCCACCAGCGAGATATCGTATGGCCCTTTCATGACGGCCCGTGAGGCCTCGGGGAAATTGGCGATTTGAATCGCCCCGGCCACCGCCAGCAGTTCGTCCTCGCAGTCGAGCAGCGACAGTTGACATCCGTCGCATGAGGCGAATTTCCATACGGCCAGAGTCGGCTTTTGTGTTTTGGCCATGGTTACATCTCCCTCTTGCTAAAGATGTCACGTATTTCGTCGTACCGATATACCGGACCGTCTTTGCACACGAAATGTCCGCCGAGCTGGCAGTGACCGCACAGGCCGATCCCGCATTTCATGTTGCGTTCCATGGAGACATACATACTGTCGTCGGCGACGCCACGCTTTTGCAACTCCATAATGGAAAATCGCATCATGATTTCCGGACCGCAGATCATGGCGGTACAGTGCATCGGATCGAACGGGGCATGGCCGACCAGCTGGGTGACAACGCCGACGTTGCCGCGCCAGGCGCCGGTGGCGCGATCGACAGTAATCAGAATATCAAGATCGAAGCGGCTGCGCAGTTTTTCCAGATCTTTGGCGTACAGGATATCCTCGGGCGTTCGCGCGCCGTAGAGCAAAACGAATTTGCCGTACTTGTCGCGGTTGGCCAGGACATGATAAATGACCGGGCGAAGCGGCGCCAGGCCGATACCGCCGGTGATCAGGACGATGTCATTGCCTTCGTATTTTTCGATCGGCCAGTGCGTACCGTAGGGGCCGCGCACGCCGATGGTATCGCCGGCCTTCAGGCGGCGCATTGCCCGCGTGACGGTACCAACCTCGCGGGTGGTGTGTACCAACCGGTGGGATTGCGCCGAATCGCCGCTGATGGAGATCGGGACCTCCCCGACACCGTACACGTACAGCATATTGAATTGCCCCGGTTTGAATGTGAACTCGCCGTTGAGCGGGGTCAATTCCATGGAGAACGTGTCCATGGTGTCTTTAATCACCCGGTTGATTTTGAACGTGTATGTCAGCATGGGATCGGCGACAGTCGCAATCGCCATGGGTTTAGTGGTTGTTTTTGCCATAAATATCCATGAGTTGTAAACGGGTTGCTTCGAGTCGTTCCGCGATGATCAGGGCAAAACGTTTCATTATCTCGTAACCGAGATCGTGATCATCCTCGCATTTTCCGCGGAGGCATTTGCCGTCGAGCGCGATGGCGCGCGTCAATTCGACGGCGCGGGCATCGAAATGCCAGCGGTACGGCGGGACCATCCAGCTCCACCCCAGGATTTCGCCCGCTTCACGGGAGCGAATGATGATGGTTCCCTTCTGCGGCATATGGGTTTCGATAAGGACTTTGCCATGACGTATGACGTAGAATTTATCCGCGTCTTCGCCTTCGCGAATGATGAATTCTCCGGCCTTGAAGACAACATTGGAGGCACATCCGACCAGAAGCTCCAGCTGGGCTTC
>JAFGAL010000007.1 GCA_016933695.1 Candidatus Zixiibacteriota bacterium
GAAAACTGGCGCAAACAGATTCACCGCCGTCACGACTGGACGGTGCGAGTGCTTTCATTATTCCGGATCTATTACGACCGGGAGATGGTCGCAAGCGCGTCAGACGCGGGCAGTTTTGGCGCGCGCCGCTGAGATCAGACTGACTACCAGATAGGTCGCCCCGGCGATGACAATGGTTGTCGCACCGGCGGGAAGGTCGGGCCCGTAGCTGAATGCCAGCCCGGCCAGTGTAAACAGCACACTCAACACCGACGCCGCAATCATCATCGACCGCAACCCGCGCGTGAAATATCCCGCCACCGCCGCCGGAAGCGTCAGCATCGCGATCACCATCACGATTCCCACGACCGTAACCAGAATCACTACGGTTAACGCGGTGAGAATCAGCAGCACCAGATAGTACACCTCGACATTCAGTCCCCGCACCCGCGCGAATTGCTCGTCGAAACACACCGCCTGCAGTTGATGAAAAAACAGCAGAACGACCGCCAGGATGACCACGTCGAGAATCGCGATCAGCCAGATATCCCCCGGCGACACCATCAGGATATTGCCGAACAGGTAACTCATCAAATCCTCGTTGTATCCCGGAGTGCGCGAGATAAACAAAATCCCGATTGCCATGCCGACCGCCCAGATCGAGCCGATAACCGTGTCCATGCGTTGACGGGCGCGCAGGCTGACCCAGCCGATAATCACCGCCGCGATCAGCGCGGCAATCACCGCACCGTACTTGGGATGCAGAAAGCCCCAACCGTGCACCACCGACAGATAGTACGCCGCGCCCATGCCGCCAAGGACGCTATGGGCGATTCCCCCGCCGATATACGTAATGCGCCGCGTGACAACGAACGTCCCCACCACACCACAGGCAACCGCCGCCAGGACACCGATCAAGAGGGCGTACTGCAGGAACGGATACTGCCAGACAGCATGAATAAACTCACTCATCGGCGATCTCCCGATCGTGCAGACCCCGGTCATGTTGCACCACGCGCATTCTGTCGCCGTAAATTTCACTTAAAAAGGCGCTGTCGACCCGTGTCGTCGGATGCACCTTGATATCGTGTTTGACACAAATCACCTGTTTGACATGTTCCGACACGAAGGCCGGGTCGTGCGACACCATTACCACGGTCATGTTCCGACTCAGCGAAATCAACAGATCATGCAGTTCGCGCGCCACCAGCGCGTCGAGATTGGCAGTCGGTTCGTCGAGAATCAGCAGTTCCGGCTCGCTGGCAAGCGCGCGGGCAATCAACAGCCGCCGCAACTGCCCGCCGGAAAGCTCGGAAAAGGCGCGGCGACGAACATCCTGCAAACCGACCATCTCCAGTGCCCGGTCGGCGGCGCCCAGATCATGCTTGCTAAACCGCCCGAACGTATGACCGTTACCGAGCCGCCCCATCAACGCGACATCCCGCACGCTGATCGGAAACCGCATATCGAGCGTGGCATCCTGCGGCATATAACCGATTCGCGACCGCGCGGCCGATGGCGGTCCGCCGAGGACACGGATCGTGCCGCTGTCCGGCGCCAGCAACCCCAGCACCAGTTTAAGCAGTGTGGTTTTGCCGCCGCCGTTCGGCCCGACAATCCAGACCAATTCGTTATAGGGAATGTGTAAATCGGCATGGTTAAAGATCGCGGTTCGTCCATACGCAAACGAAACCGTATCGAATAGTATGGCACCGGTCTCATTCATGGCGATACGCCTCAACCACGGCACTCGCGATTCGTTCCAGATTATCCAGATAATCCGGCGCCAGGGGGTCGATTTTAACCACCCGCGCGCCGAGTGCATCGGCGATTTTTTCCGCGGTATTCACCGGAAACTGCGCCTGCACGAAAATGACGTTAACGCTGTCGGTCTTCGCCCGGCTGATTAACTCCGCCAGCTGGCGCGGGCCGGGTTCCTTGCCCTCGATTTCCACCGCCGTTTGCCGCAGGCCATAAGCATCGGCGAAATACCCATAGGCCGGGTGAAAGACGTACAATGTCCTTCCCTTATACGGCGCCAGCATTTCGGTGAGGCGTTTGTGAACGGCATGCAGATCGACCAGCAGGGAATCGCGATTCCGACGGAATGTGGTCTCATGTTCCGGGTCGGCAGTTGACAGTGCTTGGCAGATATTTTCCGCCATGACGGCGACGTTTCGCGGGTCGAGCCAGACATGGGGATCGACCCCGTGATGATCATGATCGTGATGCACGTTTCTATCGGTGATCTCCTTCAGGGTTATCCCCCGACGGGTGTCAATGATTGTCAGTCCGGAAAGTCCCGCGGCCAATTTCGGCATAAACGCCTTTTCGAACGGCACGCCGATGCTGAAATACAAATCAGCCTTCGACAGTGCCGCCATCTGTTTCGACGTCGGCTCATATGTCGCCGGTGACTGCCCCGGCCCGACCAGTACCATAACATCGACCAACTCCCCCCCGACCCGCTCGACAACGAACTGCACCGGCAGGATACTGGCGGCGGCATGAATAGTGTCGGATTCCATCGGCGCGGACTGGCAACCGGAAATCAACGCCACCATGATCACGATACCAAGCAAAGCCGGAATGCGTGACATATCAAATCGCCGGTGCGCAGAATACTTCATTTCCATATCGACTATTTCTCGTGTTTCGATCTGCTTCGATCATGAGAACACACCAGATGCAACTCGTGGCATTCCCCGCACTCTTTCAACTCATGATCGACCGCAAACCGTTTCCAGTGGTCCATCTGTTGCGGCGAGAGTTTGCCGACACCCCGACATAGCGGGCAGGTGTTTTCGAGCGCGTCCAGAACGGCCGCCCGGATGAACTCGGAACGGTTCGGGATGCCTTTCATCGCATCCAGCAACTGCTCGTCCGCCTTGAACGTTACGATTTCACTCTTTTGCTTTTTCATATGCCTATCCGTTCGTTTACGTCAACACCACGTTAATACAATGTATTACCGTCATTGTCAAGAACAAAAGGCGGGACCGGGGAGTTCCCCGTCCCGCCGATATGGGTCGATTTTCTCCGTGATTATTTCAGCAGGATCATTTTGCGGGTTTCGACAAACCCCTCGGTTTTCACCCGGTAAAAATAAATCCCCGAGGCCACCGCACGGCCGCGCGAATCGGTGCCGTCCCATACCTCGCGATGCGTTCCCGCCGTCCGGACCTGATCGGTCAGGGTTCTGATAGTGCGCCCGAGGATGTCAAAAACGGTCACGGTTACGGCGGATCGCGACGGAAGCGAATAGGTGATTACGGTCGTCGGGTTGAATGGATTGGGATAGTTCTGCGCGACATGGAAGGATTCCGGACGACCTTCGCCGCCATCGTCGACATCGGTCTGGTTGCACGACGGCATCATGACATTGCTCATGGCGCGGTCATACCGCCAATGCGGACTGGGGGACAGGCACGGATCATACGTCGCGTCCGGGAAATTGACAAAGGCGATATTGTGATCCGGCGTGGTCATGGTCAGGTCGACACAGCCGTCGCCGTTCATGTCCCCGATGGTCGGGATGTACCGATAGTACGATGTCACATCCTGTGAGGTCACAATCGGAAATCCGGGAAGCACCTCGCCGTGTTTGTCCCAGGCGTAAACGCGCTGGACCTTGTACGTGAAAAAGGCGTCGTTGTTGGCACAGGCAACCACTTCCGCGTCGCCGTCGCCGTTCATATCCGCCAGCAGGAGCATGTTCATATAGCTGACCTGCGGGGTCTGGGCAAAGAACGCGGCCGGACTGCCGCTCAAATACGGGGTGCCGTCGATATTCCACGCGTACACATAGCTGTAATCCAGGTCGAAGTACCCGGTGAAATACTCGATCGTTCCGTCCCGGTCGATATCGCCGAACACCGGCACGGTCGGCACAATGTAGCTGTTCATCCCCATATCGTGCGGCCAGCCGTCTTTCAATTGCAGATTTTCATCGAACGCATACAGCCAGTAGCCGAAATCATAATAGTACCCGAACACGATCAGTTCCGGCTTGAGATCATGATCGATATCACAGGCCGACAGCCCCTGACAGATATAGTCACTGCCGTTGATCGTGATCAGCAGGCTGTCGAGTGTCACGCCCTTGATCGCATCGAGTCGCCGGAGCATGCCGTACCGCCTGGGCATGGTGTAGATTTCATCGAGCCCGTCGCCGTCCAGATCGGCCGGAAGATATTCGATCACGTAGTCGAACCGATGGAGCAGACTTCCGTCGGAATCGAACATCAGCGCGCGCGGCACCTCACTGTCATAAATATACACGTGAATTTCATCACGGTTGTCGCTGTCGAGGTCTTTTAAAAACACCTTCGGAAAACGATTCTCGGTGTTGTTGTTGAAATAGGAGACTGTCGGGTACAAACCGAGATGATTGATAAACGGTTCACCGCTCGACGGCCAGCCGTAGAGAAACGGCGGCTCGTATCCCATGGCGACAATGTCGTCGACACCGTCACCGTCCAGATTCCCCACCGCAATCGGGGTCGTGAAAGTATTAAAGGGAAAATCGGGAATCCCGTCCGTTTTCGGTGTCCCGTCAAGATTATACACGTGAATGCCGGTCAACGTCCCGATAATGATCTCGTTATTGCCATCATTATCGAAATCGCCGTAATTGGGCACGATCGTGGATTGTTCGCCGATTTCGGTCAGCCAGGCCCGTTTGGTATCGAACAGCGACTGCACGTGCACACGAATCGAATCGGACTGCACCAATCCCTGTGTGTCAAGAAGCGACAAACGAAGGTAGTACCCGCCCGCCTCCAATCCGCTGAGCAGCCAGTACAGCAGGACATCGTCGTACGCCGGGACCGACCGCCGGGCGATGATTTCCCACTCGGCCGCAGTGGTATCCGCCCGGAACGACAATTGCAAATCGCGGAAATCGATGCAGTACCCGTCGGCGGAAA
>JAFGAL010000025.1 GCA_016933695.1 Candidatus Zixiibacteriota bacterium
CCCAAAGGGTGGGCCACCATACCATGCATTCCCACAGCAGAGCTGTGGGCGACCCGGCCACAAAGGAAATTTTTTACGATTTATTATTATTCATCAAATCAAAACCGCAGGATTTGAGGGCGGCCAGTAATTGTTTCGGTGACGGGGTCCACTGGCCCCATTTGCGGCCCATGTGTTCGGTCCAGCCGTACGTATCATACGTGAACGTTTCCTCGCGGCCATCCTCCAGCGGGACCATATATTTCGCCTTGCGATAATAGTCCTGCGCCAGATAACCATCGTCCATCACACTCATCGCGCGATCGATCATCTCATCGGTGAACTCCGGATAGGAATCCGTAAACAGGAAATAGTCCAGCGGATAGCGCGGGCGCGGCGGCG
Source organism: Candidatus Zixiibacteriota bacterium (assembly GCA_016933695.1). Lineage (GTDB taxonomy): Bacteria > Zixibacteria > MSB-5A5 > GN15 > PGXB01 > JAFGAL01. Next base: position 382 of record JAFGAL010000025.1, read on the forward strand.
GATCCTCGGCGGGGAAGCCCACGGTCAACTGCACGATCGGGAACACGCGTTTGGGCAGGTTGTATTTTTTGATAATCGTTTTGGCCTGATACGGCGCACTGCCGATAAAGCAACTTCCCATCCCCAGACTCTCGGCGGCAATGACCAGGTTCTCGGCCATCAACACGGCATCCTGCAAGCCGAACAGAAGCAGAGACAAATCGCAGGATTTGGTCGGCCAGTTGCGTTTTTCCATAATGCGTTCCAGCTTGTGCAGATCGAAACAGACCGTGAACAACAGCGGCGCGCGGAACGGCATGCCGGTGCCGCCCTTTTTCAGCAGCAGACTGCACATCTGCGCGGCGAACGGCGCCTGCTGGGCGACGCGGGCCAAAGTCTCGATCTGCTCATCGGTGGGCATTTGTCTGGTGTATTTGCGAATGGATTTGCGGTTGAGCAGGGTATCGATCATTTCGTTATGAATCATGCGGTCCTCCTGTCAGGATGGTTGAGGATAACATACATCCAAACCGCCGAAATTTCAAGCGTGCGTGTCTTCATGCTGAGCATGAAGAAAAAGATGTCGAAACTGCAGGAGTTTCAACCTACGCGAAGAGGTCGAAGCCTCCCGTCCAATAATCATTTTCCACCGCAATTCGTTGCTAAAAATATTAAAATGTGTTATCTTTACCGGTTAATATAGATGTGATACATAGCAACGGTTTATAAGGATATCCCATGCCTCTGGAAAGAGAAAAAATAGTCCCGATCAATCTCGAAGACGAGATGAAAAACTCGTATCTCGACTACTCCATGTCCGTCATCACCAACCGCGCGCTTCCCGACGTCCGCGACGGCCTGAAGCCGTCGAACCGTCGTATCCTCGTGGCAATGAACGACTTAAACCTCTCCCCCGGACGAGGATATCGCAAGTGTGCCAAGATTTCCGGCGACACGTCGGGCAACTACCATCCGCACGGTGAGCAGGTGGTCTACCCCACGCTGGTGCGCATGGCGCAGGATTTCAATATGCGCTACCCGCTGGTCGACGGGCAGGGGAATTTCGGGTCGATCGATGGCGACGGCGCGGCGGCCATGCGTTATACCGAGGCGCGGCTGACGCCGATCGCGATGGAAATGCTGGCCGATATGGAAAAAGATACGGTCAACATGATGCCCAACTATGACGAGACGCGCACGGAGCCGCGAGTTCTTCCGGGGCGGTTCCCCAACCTGATCTGCAACGGCACGTCGGGAATCGCGGTCGGGATGGCATCGAATATTCCGTCGCACAATCTCGGCGAGGTGGTCGACGCGGCGACCGCGATTATCGATGATGAGGAAATCACCAACGACGATTTGCTGGATTATATCCCGGGGCCGGATTTTCCGACGGGCGGCATAATCAACGGCCGGGCGGGGATTCGCGAGGCGTATCGGACCGGCAAAGGCCGTCTGACCGTGCGGGCGCGAGCCGCGATCGAAAAGCAGAAAAGCGGCAAGGACTGTATTATCGTCACGGAGATCCCGTACCAGATCAATAAATCTAATCTATTGGAGCGAATCGCCGAGCTGGTACGCGACAAACGGATCGAGGGGATCTACGATCTTCGCGACGAATCCGACCGCGACGGCATGCGGATCGTGGTGGAGTTGAAACGCGACGCGCAGGCCGAGGTGGTACTCAACCAGTTGTTCAAACACACGCAGATGCAGTCGACGTTCAGCATCAACATGCTGGCGCTGGTCGACGGAGTGCCGGTGGTGCTGACACTCAAACAGATGCTGGATGAGTTCATCAAACACCGTCACGAAGTGGTTGTGCGCCGGACGCAGTTCGATCTCAACAAGGCCGAGGAACGGGCGCATATTCTCGAAGGGTACAAGATCGCGCTGGATAATATCGACGCGGTGATCGAGTTGATCAAGAAGTCCAAGGACACCCCGACCGCTCGTGACGGTTTGATGCAGACATTCAAACTTTCCGAAAGGCAGGCCAATGCGATTCTTGAGATGCGGCTGGCGCGTCTGACCGGACTGGAACGCCAGAAGATCGAAGAGGAGTATCTGGCAACGATCAAACTGATCGAGGAATTGCGCAGTATCCTGGCATCGAAAACGCGCCGGATGAATATTATCAAAGAGGAACTGGCGGCGCTGAAAAAGAAATACGCCGACGACCGTCGCACGGAGATCCAGGATGAAGCCGAGGATTTCACGCTTGAGGATTTGATCGCCGAAGAGGATATGGTGATCACGATTTCACACGCGGGATATTGCAAACGTCTGGCGGTGTCATCGTACCGGCGGCAGAATCGCGGCGGACGCGGGGTGATCGGTATCGAGACCAAGGAAACCGATTTCGCGGAACACCTGTTTATCGCGTCGACGCACGATTATATCCTGTTTTTCTCGAATCATGGGCGATGCTACTGGGTCAAGGTGCATGAGATTCCGACCGGCGGACGGCTGGCGAAGGGCAAGCCGATTGTCAATATGGTCAATCTCGGTTCCGGAGAGTTAATTACGGCGTTCTGCAAGGTGCGGTCGTTCGATCCCGCGTTTTTCATCGTGATGGCGACCCGGGAAGGCACGATCAAGAAAACGTCGCTGGAGAGTTTCTCCAATCCGCGCAAGGTGGGAATCAACGCGATCAACCTTCCCGAGGGCGACGAACTGATCGAGGCGGCGGTCACCGACGGCACCAACGATATTATCATGGCGACCCGCGACGGGCAGGCGATCCGGTTCCCGGAAGACAAGGTTCGCGCGATGGGCCGCACGGCGTACGGCGTGAAAGGTATAACGCTGGCCAAGGGGGATATCGTGATCGGGATGGTGATTGTCCGACGCGAAAGCACCCTATTGAGCGTGACCGAAAACGGGTACGGCAAACGGACCAACGTGTCGGATTATCGCGTAACCAATCGCGGCGGGAAAGGGATTATCAATATCAAGGCCAACGAGCGCAACGGCAAGGTGGTGTCGATCAAGGAGGTGGTGGATGGCGACGAGCTGATCCTGATCACCAAGAAAGGTATCACCAACCGTCAACGGGTGCAACAGATCAAGGTTATCAGCCGGAACACGCAGGGGGTGCGGCTGATCAGTCTCGGCAAGGGTGACACTCTGGTTGACGTGGCGCGGGTGGTGACGGAAGAATAATCTGCAGCGCAGTGATGACGATAAGACAGACGGCGGGTCTTAAAAGCCCCGCCGTTTTTGTTGTACATACAAACGGCGCACCGAATGGTGCGCCGTTTGAGTATGAGATAACGGAAAAATCACGGACACAACGGTTCGGGGCCCGGGGGCGAACCGTACAAATAATCAATCACATACAATATATCCAACAGGTTGACCGCGCCGTCGGCGTTGGCGTCGCCGGCATCGAGCGGATTGGGCGCCGGGCCGGCGGGACTGCCGTAGAGGTAGTCGATCACGTACAGGATATCCAGCAGATTGACCGCCTCGTCGGCATTGGCATCGCCGCACATATATTCCCGGAAGAAATTCAGAATACGTTCAAGAACGTCGTAGCGGGTGTTGTACGATGCAAACTGATTGGAGAGGGCTTCATACCCCCAGGAGAAAAAGACGGTTTTATAGTCGCCCGCATAACTGACGGCGGAGTAGTAGTCGGCGGTGCGGTTGAATTTGAATTCCGGCTGTCCGCCCGCCGTCGGCTCGAGGCGATGCGGTTCATACACGGATTGCGCCACGCCGCTGTAATAGCGGATTTTCAATCCGTTGCCGATGGCGGACCCGGCGATACCGTCGTGGGCGAAATAGAAGTACTGCTCGACCATGCGACAGTGCAGATAATCATCGAGAAACGCCGAATCCTCATCATGCAGTTCCCCGGCCAGCCCCTGGCCGGTCAGAAACAGATTACCGCCGCCGTCGAGGAACGCTTTCATGGCGTCGATGTCGGCCGTCTGCAAATAGTCATCGGTGCTGTCGCCGGTGAACCAGAAGACCTTGTGGTATTTCAGCAATTCTTCGCCGGTAGCATCGCCTTTGGCGGCGCCATCCCAGATATGGCAGGGGATGCCGAAATAGTGCAGATCTTCGCCGTAGAGTTCTTCATGGGTCGCACCGCGGTCGTCATCGACCAGCAGGATACGAATGTGCCCGACAGCCTGTTCAATCGTGAAAATGTCGCGATAGACTCCCAGGTCGGATTCGATTTCGACATAGAAGGTATCGAAACGGGCGACGTCGATATCGGGGACGATATACTCGATCGGCTGGCCGAGATTGTTCACGACCGTTCCGCCGCCGTCGATTTCGGCAAAAAAGGCGGTCGATGACGTGAACATCACATCCGGATCGTTCGCGGTTACCGTGATCGTGACATTGGTATCAGCGGCACCGATATTGGCAAGATAGAAAAATCCGCGAACGGTCTCGCCGGGATCATGGAATCCGTCCTCGTCGTCATCGACAAAAACCATGGAATCGATTTCATAAAACGGCTGTAAGTACAAATCGGCATAGTTTTCATAGACATGGGCGGTATATGAACCGATCGCCAAGTCAAGATCACGGGAAAACGAGTAGTGGACTTCGATGGTCGATCCGGCATCGGGCGCCGTCGCCATCGAGACATATCCCTCGACCAAATCATAACAATAGGTGGTCAGATCGAGAGAGACATCATCCACGAGCACGTCGGCAACTGCCAGAAGAGCCTTCTGCTTCAATTGAAACAGCTTGCGGAGACCGTCACCGGTGAAGGTCACCACGGTATCGATGACTTTGTCGCGGTCGAAATCGCCCCAGGCCACGCTTTGCGGCGATCCGCCCGGCGAATGATACCATGACGGGGTCGCTTCCAGAGTTCCCCCGATATTCTCGAAAACGGCCGCGGGTCCCTGCCACACCGAAATGGCCAGATCCAGATCATTGTCGCCGTCGGCATCACCCCAGGCCACTCCTGACGGTCGTCCAATGGCGGTGCTTCGCCAGAACGGGGTGCTGTCAAGCACGCCGCCGTTGTTGAGAAACACCGACAGGTCGTTCGCCCATCCCCCGGCCACGGCCAGGTCGGGATCGCCGTCGTCATCGATATCACCGAAGGCCAGCGCGGGACCGCCGGTGATGGCATCGGTTCCCCAGGAGGGAGTGGTTTCCAGGGTGCCGTTATTATTCATGAAGATACGCACGCCGGTTCCCTCGCCGGTGATCGCCAGATCAAGGTAACCGTCGCCGTTGACATCCGCGAACGCCTCATCCAGTGAATGAAACGTCCCGGCAGACTGCCAGTCGGGGGTCATGTTGAATGATCCGCCCTGATTGATGAACATTTTGACGGTTCTGTTGACGGTGCCGGTGTTGTCGCCGAATACCAGATCGAGATCGCCGTCGCCATCGGGGTCCCCCACGACGCAAGACCAGGAATTGATCGGCATCGAGGACCAATCGGGGGTTGGGGGCAGACCGTCATCATTGAAATACACGACCTGTGGTTGCTGGATGCTTGTGGTGTACACGCCGGTACTGGGGACGACCAGATCCTGAGTGCCGTCGTTGTCCAGATCGCCGAGATAAATCATGGCGGATGCACCGGCATAATCGGCAACCCATCCGGGTGTCGTGGAAAGGCCGGTACCGTCGCCAAAATAGACGGCATCGTTGCCGTAATAGGCATCAATACCGACCGCCGTTACCAGATCCGGCCAGCTGTTTCCGTCGATATCCGCCCATGCGACACCTCCCGGCCAGGTTCCGTTTCCGGCAAACCAGACATACGACGTCGACATATGAATTGCGCCCCACACGGTCGGGACAAAAAACAGCAACAGCGAACCAGCGATCATCAGCCGTTTCTTTTTCATGAGTGCTCTCCCATTAAATAAAGACCTTTATGCGTAAGACTGTGTCGACATTGTGAAATTTCGGCGCCATTGACATACCGATGTTCCCGTCGATGTACTGAAGGTGAGGACTTCAAGAAAAAAGCCACCGTTTGTCCGGTATTCAACGACCAACCGGCAACAACCATTCAGGCCGGATCATGACAGGATCATGAAAACCGTCTATCATGTACAGAGTTGAGCATATAGTGTACGTCTAACACGATGTCCTGAAATATCCGAAATAAATCCGGTGAGAGCTGGGGATGATGCTGTTTTTATGGTTTTTTTCCGCCGGATTACAATCGGTATTGTCCGTTACGGTCATCGGAAGTGGCTGGGGGACAAAACAATAATAATAGGATCAATAAGGTCAGCTTTACTGGAGCGGGCGCATGGTGCGTTTGATGGCGACCACCACCGGCGGGATTAAAATCAACTGAATGGCAATCCCGGGCAGGCCGGTCAGAACCGCGCCCCCGGCGGCGAAAAACTGCAGAGGGCCGTACGGCAGAGCCATAAACAGGCCGAGAATCACCAGTCCCAGCGCGAACATCAACCGTCCGGCGATCATTGCGATAATCAGCGATACATATATATTCATTTTCATTTTGGTATAGGTCAATCCCGCAATCAGACCATACAGCGCCAATTCAAGGGTCATTAGTGGAACCGCATAACCGGGGGGCATGGAAGTCATCAGGTGTGACAGCAACGGCGCCATCAATCCCACCAGCACCGCCGGAAACGGGCCTAACACCAGGCCGCAGACCAGAACCGGGATATGCATGGGCAGGAATATGCGTCCGGCGATTCCGAATTGATGAAAACCAATCGGCAGAACCAGTGCGATGGCAAGGTACAGGGCGGTATGGGCGATGCGTTGGGGATTCACCGCGGACTCTTTCAGGCTTTGACCGCCTCCGCAAGATACAACCCGGGATGATCGGTAATCTTGATATTGGTGAAAGCACCGGACTCGAGTAGACCGGTCATTTCATCCCGTGACGGAAGATGATCCTCAGCAATCGGACCGCCGGCCTGATGGTGGATTTCCTCGAGTTCCTCACTGCTGACCAGGTGGATAATATAGAAGCGTCCGCCCGGTTTCAGGATACGCGAGACTTCCTTGACAACAATATCCTGATGTAAAAAATGCGCAAAGGCCGCGAAAGTGATAGCGACGTCGAATGCCTCGTCTTTCAGCGGCAGGAATTCCACGTCGGCATCGAGCGTGTAGATGTTGCTGAACGGGAAATTCAGCTTGGCCTTCTGTACCATTGGCGTGCAGAAGTCGATACCGACCAGTATGCCGGAATCCCCGATACGCCGGCGAATCATATCGAACAACACGCCGGTTCCGCATCCGAGATCGGCGACTTTGGCCCCATTGGCCAGATTGAACGAGTCAATCAGGAACTCCAGGAGTTCCATCTCCTCCGCAGTGAACATCTTATCCCAGTCATCTGCGAAGGATTCGAAATACTGCTGACGATCTTTATCCATTGAGATTTTAAGTTATGTTGTCATGCCCATTTGTCAAGTGTTTATTCCGTTTTCGCGGTTTCAAGCCGTCCCCTGGCGACTTGAAAGTAATACGTGTCGATTTCAAAACCGGTGAATTTTACTCCCAGATTTCGACAGGCGATGGCGGTGTTGCCGATACCGAGAAACGGATCGAGAACGTGCAAACCGGGGCGCCGACCGTGCAGTTTGATGCAGTTCTCTGCCAGACGCGGCGGATATGAGGCCGGATGGGGGCGGTCGGCATCGCGGTTTTGGATGGTCTCATAGGGAATAAACCAGCAATTGCCCCGGCAACGGAGGCGATGATTGCCGGATTTCCATCGGGCGACATTGCTTTGATCCTTATAGGGGACGCCGAGTGCAAGACGGTCAAGTTTGACCATGCCGGTTTTAGTCAGATGAAAGATATATTCATGGGTGTCGTTGAGAAAGCGATTGCTGTTGATCGGTTTGTAATGCCCAACATTGATATCGGTGGCCTGCCCGTAGCTGTCAGCTTCGATGTATATCGATTTGATCCAGTGGATCACGTTTTGCAGGGCGAATCGTTCAGTCAGGGCCGACAGCACCCGGAAGGGGATGTCCGGGGCGCTGGGCCGTGAGCCGATATTGAGAAACAGTGACCCGTCGTCGGCCAGCGCATCGGCGATGACCTCACCCCACGCAGTCAGCCAGGCCAGGTATTTTTCCAGCGGCAGGCGGTCGTTATAGCTATGATATTTGACGCCAATGTTATACGGGGGCGAAGTTACCACGATATCGACGCTTCCGGGTTTGATTCGCTTTGGGATTGCGGTCAGGCAGTCCTCGTTGTACAGTTGAATCGCTTTTTTGGCGGCAACGGTCATGGTCTTCCCTCATTCGCGGTCTGATGTCGGTCAATATACGAAATTCGGGGCGTTCGGCAAATATGTGATTTCGGTCCTGACAAAAACTGACTAGATAAATGACAAAAAATGTGTATACGCCTGACACAAATGGCATATATTACCAGTTACGCGTTTTTTTGAACCGACCGGATCGAATCGGAGTTGGAAAAGACATGACGGAAAGCAAATACTTACTTATCAAGGGGGCGCGGCAACACAATCTGAAGAATATCGATTTGAAACTGCCGCGCCACAAGCTCGTGGTCATCACCGGTCTGTCCGGATCGGGGAAATCATCGCTGGCATTCGACACGATTTACGCCGAGGGGCAACGGCGATTCGTGGAATCGCTGTCGGCCTACGCCCGGCAGTTTCTCAGTCTGATGGACAAACCCGACGTCGATTTGATCGACGGTCTCTCCCCCGCGATTTCGATCGAGCAGAAAGGCGCTTCGAAAAATCCGCGCTCGACGGTCGGAACCGTGACCGAGGTGTATGATTATCTACGCCTGCTTTTCTCCCGAATCGGGGTGCGGCATTGTGTCAAATGCGGCAAGCCGATCACCCGTCAGACAGTGCAGGACATTGTCGACGCGGTATTGTCGTTCGAGGAGGGCACGCGGATGCTGGTGATGGCGCCGCTGGTGCACGGGCGCAAGGGAGAGCACAAGGATATCATCGAGCAGGCGCGCCGCGAAGGATACGTGCGGTTGCTCATCGACGATGATATCGTGGAAGCCGACAGCGAAATCCGCCTCAACAAGAATGTCAAACATTCCATCGCGGTGGTGGTCGACCGGCTGGTTGTCAAGAAGAAATCGATGGCGCGGTTGACTGATTCGGTCGAAACCGCGCTCAAGATCGCCGGCGGGAAAGTGCTGATCAATGTCAAGGGTGAGAATTTGCTGTTTTCCGAGCAGTTCGCGTGCGCGGAATGCAATATCGGCTATGAGGAACTCAGCCCGCGGATGTTTTCGTTCAACTCGCCGTTCGGTGCCTGCCCCACGTGTTCGGGGCTGGGACAGATTATGGAAATCGATCCCGACCTGGTGATACCCGATCCGTCGAAATCCATCAATCAGGGGGCGATTCGTCCCTGGGGCGCCGATATGTCGAACTGGTATCGTCAGATGTTGCGCAGTCTGGCCGATCATTATGGGTTCAAATTTGCGACGCCGTTCGAAAAACTCCCGAAGGAAATCCGGAAAATTATCCTGCACGGTTCGGGCCGGGAGGAGATCAATTTCGCGTACGAGCGCTCTGACGGGCGGGGATCGGGCGAGTATGTCGGTTCATTCGAGGGCGTGATCCCGCATCTGGAGCGGCGGTACCGCCAGACCAATTCCTCCGGTGTCCGGCAGTGGATCGAGCAGTATATGTCGGTGTCGCCATGCCATGATTGCGGCGGCGCGCGTCTTCGCCCGGAAGCGCTGTCGGTGATTATCAATCGCGAGACAATCGACAGTGTGACGGCGATGTCGATCACCCGGGCGTGTGACTTTTTCGACACGTTAAAACTGAATGCCAAACAGGAGCTAATTGCCCGGCAGATCTTGAAGGAAATCCGCGGTCGGTTGACATTCATGGACAATGTCGGGCTGGGATATTTGACACTCAATCGCGCGACGGCGTCGCTTTCAGGCGGAGAATCGCAAAGGATTCGGCTGGCGACGCAAATCGGTTCGCGGCTGGTGGGCGTGATGTATATCCTCGACGAACCGTCGATCGGTCTACATCAGCGCGACAACCGACGCCTGCTCAAGACACTGACCGATCTGCGTGATCTCGGTAACAGCGTGATTGTGGTGGAGCATGATCGGGAAACGATCGAACGGGCCGATTACGTGGTCGATCTCGGTCCCGGCGCGGGTAATGAGGGCGGCCGGGTGGTGGTGGCCGGCACTCCCGCCCAGGTGCGACGCAATGCCGATTCGATCACGGGGGCGTATTTGTCGCATCGGCGTCGTATTCCGATACCGAACGAACGGCGTTCGCCGAACGGCCACGTTATCACCCTGAGCGGCGCCAAGGGTAATAACCTGAAAGATGTGACGGTGAAAATCCCGCTGGGAGTGTTTAATGTGGTGACCGGTGTGTCCGGATCGGGCAAGTCGACGCTGATCAACGAGACGCTGTACCGTCTGTTGGCCCGGACGTTCTACCGGGCGCGCACGGTCCCGCTTCCCTACGGCAGTATCGAGGGGCTGGAGCATATCAACAAGGTGGTCGATATCGATCAGTCGCCGATCGGGCGGACCCCGCGTTCCAACCCGGCCACGTATACCGGAGTGTTCACGTATATCCGCGATTTGTTCGCGAAACTGCCGGAATCGCGGATGCGGGGATATCATCCGGGGCGGTTTTCATTCAATGTCAAGGGCGGGCGGTGTGAGACCTGCGAGGGCGACGGGATTATCAAGATCGAGATGCATTTCCTTCCGGATGTGTACGTTCCCTGCGAGACCTGCAAGGGCAAGCGGTTCAATCGCGAGACGCTTGAGGTCAAGTACAAGGGGAAATCCATCGCGGACGTACTCGACATGACGGTCGACGAGGCGCTGGTCTTTTTCGAGAACATTCCGCCGGTCCGGCGGAAGCTGATGACACTGAAAAATGTCGGACTGGGATACATCCACCTGGGCCAGCAGGCCACGACGCTTTCGGGCGGTGAGGCCCAGAGAGTGAAGCTGTCCTCGGAGCTATCCAAGACCGCGACCGGCTCGACGCTGTACATTCTCGATGAGCCGACCACGGGACTGCATTTCGAGGATATCCGCATGTTGCTGACGGTGCTGAACGAGCTGGTCGACCGGGGCAACACGGTGCTGGTGATCGAGCATAATCTCGACGTTATCAAGACCGCGGATTACGTGATCGATATCGGTCCGGAGGGAGGTGATCACGGCGGGCGCATCGTGGCCGAAGGCACGCCCGAGGAGGTCGCACGGGTGAAACAGTCCTATACCGGTCAATATCTCGCGAAGGAATTGAACGGCGGATCATAGCACCGGCGGCATGATACACACCATCCGTCGAGATTCGGCAGGCATTCATCGTACGTTTTCCCATTCATCGCGCCATCATGGCGATGATTATTTTTCGCTTTTTATTATTTTTTTATTGCACCAATGTTTTAACATTTTTATTCTTCTGACGATATGAAATATATGACACATATCGTGAAGGAATGCATCGACGGCTCGACACTGACAGGTGTACTTAACATGGAATGGCGTTTACTATGATTGGTGCAAACGGAATTTGCATATTAAGGATACAACCAATCCGTCATTAACACCCAACGAAAGGAGCCAGCATGGCTGTCAAGAAGAAAGCCAAAGCCAAGGCCAAACCGAAAGCCCGCGCCAAAGCCAAGCCGAAAACCAAGGTCAAAACCAAGAGGACCAGGGGTACCGTCGGCAAGGGCTGGTCCGCCGCGGAAATTAAAATGCTCCGCGAGGGCTACAAGACGAAACCGGCCTCCCAGCTTGCCAAGGAATTGAAGCGCTCGCTGGCATCGGTTCGGGGTAAAATCAGCGCTCTGGGACTGAAGAAGGGCCCGGCGAAGAAGGCCAAAGCCAAGGCGAAACCGAAAAAGAGAGTGACCAAGGCGAAGGCGAAACCGAAAGCCAAGGCCAAAGCCAAGCCGAAAGCCAAGGCGAAGCCGAAGAAGAGAGTAACCAAGGCGAAGGCGAAGCCGCGGGCGAAGAAGAGAACACGGAAGTAGTTCCGTTACGGTCAAACCCAGGGATGGGAAAAATTTATCGCCTTTTTCGCATATCCCTCCCAGAAAGAAACCCGTCCGATTTTCGGACGGGTTTTTTTGACATCAAGCCATGCGATCAGCTCGACCTCGGTCGACCTGATCGTAACTCATCATCTCAGATTGTAGAAAACGTCTTTTCCGAGATACTGCGCCGCCGGGCCGATCGACTCCTCGATACGCAGTAATTGATTGTATTTGCAGATGCGATCGGTGCGGCACAGCGAACCGGTCTTGATCTGGCCGGCGCTGGTCGCCACGACCACGTCGGCGATCGTGCTGTCCTCGGTTTCGCCGCTACGATGCGACACCACCGCCGTGAATCCGGCCTTCTTGGCCATGTCGATAGTGTCGAGCGTTTCGGTGAGCGTGCCGATCTGGTTCAGCTTGATCAGGATGGAATTCGATGATTTTTCCTTGATCCCCCTGGCCAGCCGTTTGGGATTGGTGACATACAAATCATCACCGACAATCTGCAGTTTTTGTCCCAGCCGCTCGGTCATCATCTTCCACCCGTCCCAGTCATCCTCGGCCAAACCATCCTCGATGGAAATAATGGGGTACTTATCGACCAGGTCGGCATAGAAATCGATCATCTGATCGACTTTGAGTTTCTTGCCCTCGCCCTTGAGGTTGTATACCTTCTTGGTGGCGTCGTAGAACTCGGTCGAGGCGGGATCGAGCGCCAGCAGGATTTCCTTGCCGGCCTTGTATCCCGACTTGCCGACGGCTTCCATGATAACTTCGAGCGCCTCTTCGTTCGATTTCAGATCGGGCGCAAAACCGCCTTCATCGCCGACGGCGGTGTTGTAGCCTTTGCTCTTGAGCACCTGTTTGAGATGCCCGAATACTTCCGCACCCATCTGCAAAGCCTGCGAGAAGGACTTCGCCCCGACCGGCATGATCATGAATTCCTGCAGGTCGACATTGTTATCGGCGTGTTTGCCGCCGTTGAGGATGTTCATCATCGGGACCGGCAGGAGCTTGCAGTTGGCCCCGCCGATGTATTCGTAGAGGTACCGGCCGACCGACTGCGCCGCGGCGCGCGCGGTCGCCAGCGACACCGCCAGCATGGCGTTGGCGCCGAGATTGGATTTGTTTTCAGTACCGTCCAGTTCGATCAGGAAATTGTCCAGTGTCACCTGGTCGTAGGGATCGATATTATTGGCGAGGATTTCGCGGGCGATTTTGTCATTAACGTTTTTTACCGCTTTCAACACCGATTTACCGAAATACAGCTTTTTATCGCCGTCGCGGAGTTCGACCGCCTCGTGGGCACCGGTCGAGGCTCCCGACGGGACCGCGGCGCGCCCCAGCGAACCGTCCTTAAGCACCACGTCGACTTCCACAGTCGGTGTTCCGCGTGAGTCCAGAATCTGCCTGGCCATTATGAAATCATAATCAGACATAAATTATCTCCTCGGTTTTCTTCCTTTCAAAGCAGGGTTAATCTAAGAACTCCATTTTGGGCAAACAACTAAAAACAATTTGCCCCCCATTTTTGCTCCACCAATACGTCGGGCGGATGATTATTACAGGAAAAAGCGTTGGTTTTCATGGCATGATGCACTATATTTTCGCCAAATTAAGACGGAATCCGCCATGAAACAGAATATTCTCATAACCGGTGCGGGCGGCTTTATCGGATCGCATCTGGCCGAACGCCTGCTTCGCGACGGCGCCAGAGTTACGGCGCTAGTGCGCTACACGTCGAGCGGCACAATCGGGTGGCTGACAACAGTGCCGCCGGCACGGCATAAAGGCCTGCGCATTATTCACGGCGATATCCGCGATCCGGATATCTGCGCCGATGCGGTCAAAGGCAACCGGATCGTGTTTCATCTGGCCGCACAGATTGCGATCCCCTACTCATATATCGCGCCGCGTGATTTTGTCGCGGTCAATGCACTCGGTACCGCCAATATGCTTCAGGCGGCACGCTCCGAAGGCGTGAAAAAGTTCGTGCAGGTGTCGACTTCCGAGGTCTACGGCACGGCGCAGTATGTGCCGATCGATGAGAACCATCCGCAAGTGGCGCAGTCGCCGTATTCGGCATCGAAAATCGCCGCTGACAAGATGGCCGAGTCGTTTTATCGATCGTTCGGTCTACCGGTGGTGATCGTGCGGCCGTTCAATACCTACGGACCCCGTCAATCGGCGCGGGCGGTGATTCCGACCATTATCATCCAGGCCCTGCGCGGGCGGATTATCCGGCTCGGCAATATCGACACCAGCCGTGATCTGAATTATGTCGAGGATACCGTGGCGGGGATGATTGCCGCCGCGCGGTCGGAAAAAACAACCGGCCGGACGGCCAATATCGCGACGGGAAACGATTTCACGATCGAAGAGCTGGTCGGGTTCGTGTCGGAGATTCTCGGCAAGAAGTTGAGCATTAAAACCGAAAGGCGCCGGGTGCGTCCGTCGAAATCCGAGGTGCGTCGGCTTCAGGGGGATGCTTCCCTGGCACACGAGCTGTTCGGGTATGCACCGAAACATACGATCATGGCGGGACTGAAAAAGACCATTCGCTTTTTCGAGAAACATCTTGATTCATATGCCAAAGAGGATTATCAACTGTGAGTCGTCCCATCGCAAAGATCAAACAGGCGGTGATTCTTGCCGGCGGCGAGGGCCGTCGCCTTCTGCCGTACACCAAAGTTTTGCCGAAACCGCTCTGGCCGGTCGGCGACGTGCCGATCGTGGAGATTCTCATTCGCCAGCTGGTCAAGGCGGGTATCAAAGAGATAATCATGGCGGTGGGATATCAGGCCGAGTTGATCAAGATGATTATCGGCGACGGATCGGCGTTCGGCGTGCGGATTCGGTATGTGCAGGAGCGCACACCGCTGGGAACCGCCGCGCCGTTGAAACGAATCACCCGGCTTGACCGCGATTTTCTGGTGCTCAACGGTGATTTGCTGACCGATTTGCCGTTTCGCGATTTTATTCGGACACATATTCGCAATGACGATCTGGCGACCGTGGCGATCTATAACCGGTCGGTCGAGGTAGATTTCGGCGTGGTCGAGACCTGGGACGACCATATCGAGCAGTATCAGGAAAAACCGACGTTGAAATACGCGGTTTCGATGGGCATTTATGCGTTTCGGCGGGAGATTCTGGATTATATTCCCAAACGACGGTTCGATTTTCCCGATCTGGTCGATACGCTGATTCGCAAGGGAGAAAATCCGGCGGTGTACCGGTTCGGCGGGCGGTGGCTCGATATCGGGCGGCCGGACGACTGGGAGCGTGCCGATCAGCTGTATCGCAAACGTCCGAAGCTGTTTTTGTCCTGAATACGTAAAAATTCGCCATTTCAGCCGATATAACGAAAAAGAATCAAGGGGAATAGAGTATGCATTATTTGGTTACCGGCGGGGCCGGATTTATCGGAAGTAATATTGCCGTCGAGCTGGTCAAGCGCGGCGAGAAAGTTCGTATTATCGACAATTTTTCAACCGGACATAGAGAGAATATCGCCGAGATCGCATCATCAATCGAGGTGATCGACGGTGACATCCGCGATTTCTGGACCGTCACCGAGGCGGTCGATGGGATCGACTATATCCTGCACCAGGCGGCGCTTCCGTCGGTGCCCCGGTCGGTGGCCAATCCGCTGACCTCGAACAGTGTCAATATCGACGGGATGATCAACCTGATGGAAGCGGCGAAAAAAGCGGGCGTGAAACGGTTCGTGTACGCATCGTCGTCATCGGTGTACGGTGATACGCCGGAACTGCCGAAACACGAGGGGATGGCGCTCAATCCGCTGTCGCCGTACGCGGTCACCAAGCTGACCAACGAGAAATACGCGAAAGTGTTTGCCGAGTTGTACGGCTTGCAGACGGTCGGTCTGCGGTATTTCAATATCTTCGGCCCGCGTCAGGATCCCAATTCCGAATATTCGGCGGTGATCCCGAAATTTATCAAGGCGCTCAAGGCGAACAAGGCCCCGGTGATTTACGGCGACGGCGAACAGTCGCGCGATTTCACATTCGTGGAAAACGCGGTGCAGGCCAATCTCAAGGCGGCCCTCGCGCCGGAGGGTGCGGTCGGCAAAGCGTACAATATCGCGTGCGGGGCGCGGTTCACACTCAATGAACTGGTGGATGAACTGAAAAGCATTATGGGTGTGGATGTCACATCGAAATACGATCCGCCGCGTCCGGGAGATATCAAGCATTCCTATGCCGATGTGGACCGCGCAAAAGCGGACCTGGGCTACGATCCCAAAGTCGATTTCAAATCGGGCCTGCTCAAAACCGTCGAGTGGTTCGGCGGAGTGTAAGATAGTATATCAGAGAATAAAGAAAGATTTCGTAGGGCAGGGTTATCGTGATCCTGCCTTTTTTGTTTGTTTAGATATGGACTACCCCGCTCGCGGTGGGATTTTCTTCGAGTAGGTCAGCGACCCTCTCGAAGACCTTGTCGGAGACCCTGAGTTTTCGAAGGGTGGGTCCTGACACTTCATGCGAAACATGAAGACACACACAAACACTCCTCCGCAAGCAGTGAGCAATTGAGGCTATTTTTTATTGTGTGACATAAGTCTTCCGGATTCTTTTGTGAAATACTTATGCTCAATGTCTAAATCGTCCAAATAAAATGGGTGAATAGCTTTGGGGTGATGCCACAGCACAGGTTTGACTTCCAAGATAGTAGCTGGAGTTAGACCAAATAAAAATAATATTCCACTTATATTGTTATTGATTAGGCCATCTTTGGGATGGGCCCAAATACCATTCATACTTCTATAAGGATTACACTTATGTGAGCCATTGCTGTAACAAACGACATCCACTTGTGTTTTCCCAAATAAGGCATCAAGAATAATCTCGTCATCACAAAATGCTTTATCACGAATTACATTAACTGCTATTAAAAAAGGCAGATTAAACTCCCCATACTTTTTGCTTTTATCAATAACGCTTTCCTTAATTGCCAAATCTACGTTTATTAATGAAACACCGCGTCCCATCATACCAATTACTCTTGAATTATTTGTTCTACGTTTGCGAGCTTCCGGGGTCACGGGGCGAAAGTTAAATTCGATTTTCCAACCTTTTTGAGAAAATAGGTCTTTGGGCAACATTCCAGTTTTGTCATATTTCAATTTTGCTTGAGTATAATCAAGCGAGTCAATCCTGTTTTGCAGGAACCTTGTGATACCACTTGTCTTGGGTTGAATGTCTGGATTTCTATCTTTGATATTGAATGATACAAGGAAATCAGGCGAATTTACAGCGTCTATGGCATCACAAATATTGGCTTCGAATTTGTCTACCCTAGCCGATGTTTTGTTGTTGTATATCGTCACTGCCTCGACAAAAAAACAGGATTTGTTATTTTGAAAAACCAGAAAGTCAGGCCTTGTGTCGACGCCATCAAGATCAGGATGAGTTTTGGGTATATAACCATTGCCTATAAGGAAATGATGTAAATATAATTCCGTCAATGCTGATAAGTGTTGAGCATCATCATTAGATCGAAAACGAGCCCGCATATCTTTTATAGACTCCTTATTTATTGTCTTATATTCATCAAACCAGCTCTCCAATGTTGTGCGTGCATTTTGCAAATACGACCGATTTGATCTATTTACATAATGGAATTTTGATTCGCTATAAGTGGACGGTCCTTCGTCCGTCCGCGACATTGCATCAAATAATCTGTCATCCATGATCTGGAACCAGAAGGTCACATTTTATTGGGTTGTATATGTCAAAACACATCTTCTCTTTCCTAACCCCTTTCCCACGAAGAAAACCTACGTCTGAATGTAATTGCGGCTTTTCAGCCTTTGATTAGGTTTAATGTACGGCGGTTTTGGGGAAAGGCCAAGGATTTTTTATCAAGAGATATATAAAATGTCGTATGGCCCCACAGCAGAGCTGTGGATTACCGGAGTTAAACATGTCGAAAATACCGTGGGGCGCAAGAAATCAAGAGCTAATATAGTAGCGACTGTCTTATCTGTCAAGCCTGATTTGTGTTCCAATTCTGTTTTTTTGCCAGCATAATATTGATAATAGTCAGTAGTTTTC
>JAFGAL010000026.1 GCA_016933695.1 Candidatus Zixiibacteriota bacterium
AAGACTTTTTCCCACGGGCAAGATGCCCGTGGCACACTTGGACAAGATGTCCAAGCCACTTTTCATACACGCTCTGAACAGATTTTTCGGAGGTGATTGTATGTCGATCCCACGCGCGCGGCGTCTAAGCATACTGTTTCTGATGATGGGAGTTTTTGGGGTTTTTGCCGGCCTTGTCGTCGCGGAGGATGAGCAGGCCGGCAACGGTCCCGGCAAGAGCGAGGAAGTTCGATACGTTTACCTCGATGCCGTCGCAAATCGGCATTTTGAAGACGAGACGGCCTCGGATAACTTAGGCGGATGGACCGACCAGGGCGGCAACGACCTGCGAAACATACCGCGGGGATATCAGTTTTTCCGCAACGTGCCGTTTCACATCGTGGATAAGCTGGAGGAGGTCGGCAACGCCTATCGCCCGGGATGTGTGATGCTCAAAGGCGAAAACGCGCCTGAGATGCCGCTCGAGAGCAAGCCCATTGAAGTTAACGGCAAGGCGCCGTGGCTGTATTTTCTCCATACGGCTGCCTATGCGGGGAAATACGGCGTACACTGCGCGGAATACGTCGTGACGTATTCCGACGGTTCGACGGCTGTGATTCCGATGCGCGTTGGCAGGGAGGTCGGCGACTGGTGGGAACCGAAGGATCTGGAGGACGCCGTCGTCGCCTGGGATGGACACAACCCGATGACCTCCCATGTGGGTTTTTATCTGTACGAGTGGAAGAATCCGTATCCGGACAAACCCGTTGAAACCCTTGTATTTCGCGGCAAGGGTACGAACGTTACGCCGATACTGATTGCCATAACGGCATCGGACAAGAAAATTCCCATCGGGCCGAAGCCGCGAAAACTGGAAAACGAGGGGCATGCGATCTGCGAATATCGCCAGAGGCCCGCGACTTCGCTGTATTGGCAAAAAGGCCCCGCCGACGTGACGGTGAAGCGCCGGCTGCCTGTTGCGAAAAAATCCGAAGTAAAACAGGCTCGGATGGACGTGATCCGATATCACGCCGATACGCCCACGACGGTGACGTGCACCATCGACGGCGTGACGATGGAAAAGAAACTCCCCAAGGGCGAACTCAAGGCGCAATTTCTTATTACGGACAAGAAGCTGCTGGAATATTTTTCAAAGAACAAGGAAAGCTTCGATATCCACGTAAAGCTCAGCGGTGAGAACGGTCTGGGGACGTTCGTCTACGAATCCAACCCCAACGAACACTTCATTCCGGGCGGTGAAGATGGTGCGGATAAAACCTACGCCGTGACCGGCGTGTTCCAGGTAACGGCCTTCGAGCCGATCCATCGAGAATCGGGGTACGTGGAGCTTCTGCCCAGGGCGATGGCCAAGCCGAAACCCGCCGAGGTGGTACAGGCGAATTTCCAGGCCGCCGGGACGCCGCCAAACCTGCTGGATGGGGATTTGTGTCTGAACGGAACATGGCAGTGGCAGCCGGGGGGTGTGGGAATCGACGTCAAGCCCGAAAAGATCCCCACCACCGGCTGGCGGGACATTACCGTTCCCGCCAACGTAAAAAGGGAGATTTTCAAGATCGATCCGGAATGCATCAGCGCCTGGTTTATGAAAACGTTAGATTGTCCAAGAGAATGGGCCGGCAAACGAATTGTGCTGCACTTCGAATCCGTAGCCGATTTCGGGACGGTCTACTGCAACGGGAAGAAAGTCGCCCGGCACGAGGGGGTCCATCCCTTTGACGTGGACCTTACGAATCATCTTCGGAAGGGGAAAAATACCATTCACCTGTTCTGCCAGAATGCGTGCAAAGGCATTGTCTGCCGGGAAACGATCGACAGTTTCGCCGACCCCAACGCGGTAACGGAAAACATGAAATATAAAGGCCACGCGTATCGATTTCGCTGGCAGAGGGGGATGTGGAACCAGAAGCCGGATGAAATCCGCCTGTACCTGGACGGCAAGGACATCGCGAAAAAATCAACGCTGGAGGACGTCATCTCCAAAGGCGACGGCCGATATTACCGCGAAATGGATTGGAGGCAAAGCTACGTCTACTTCTCCACGCCGGGAAACGTACCACTGGAGGAAATCAAGCATCGCCTGTCCCTGGGATCCTATCGGCCCGGTATTACAAGACAGTATTCCCGTGGGGACGTCGGCCATCACTGGCGAGTTCCCCGGCCCCGCGATTGCGGACCCTGGAAAGACGTTTCCCTGCGTATCACGGGTGACGTGCGTATTTCCGACGTGTTCGTCAAACCCTCCGTCCGTAAGAAGCAACTTGACGTGGACGTCTCCACGGCGGGTGTTTCGGCGTACGGAGCAATTCTCCTGGCGCGGGTCAGGGACGGCGCGGAGACGGTGTTGGTATTCGATCCCGAAACCATCGACAAAAAGACCGAAACGGTCACGTTATCGAAATCGTGGAATAACCCGATCCTCTGGGGGCCGTCGAATCCGCATCTGTACTTTTTGGAACTGGAGTTGAAGGATCAAAAAACCGGGAAAACGCTGGACCGCCGATTCGTGCGATTCGGTTTCCGCGAGTTCTGGATCGAAGGGCCGTACTTCGTGTTCAACGGCCAAAAGCCGTATTACGTGCAGGGCAACAGTATTGTCGCGAGTCATTTACCGTACCACCGGCATCACCTTCGATGGCATCTTGCCGACGCGGCGCAGCAGGCGAACATGAACATGGTTCGTTTTCACGTAGCCGGCATATTGTTTCCCGAAGTTTTGGACGTGGCCGACGAAATGGGCATGCTGGTGCTTCAGGAAACCAACTTCCACCTTGAGGTGTCGAGTTTTACCACGGAAAACGTTTCCGATCCGAAAGTCGGCGACCCGGCGATCCAATGGATGATCGAGCAAACTCGCCCGCAACGAAATCACCCGTCCGTCGTGATCTGGGGAACGGAAAATGAACTCGGCGTGATTCGTCAGAATGAAACGATGACGCCGGAGTATCAAAATCGCGCGGAAATGCTGCTGCGACTTAACGCCGCGTTCCAAAAGATGGACCCGACCCGGCCGACGTGCAACAACGGCGGGCATATGTTCCTTTACACCGACCTGTACAAGGACAAACGGCTGGACATCGTCGACGGGCATTACGTGAATCCCCGCGTCTGGGACAATTGGAAAAAGAAATACGGCAAACCGTGCACGATGGGCGAAATCAGCCTGGGCGGACCGTTCGGCTGGACGTATCAGATCGAGGTCGATGCAATGCGCCAGCGCGGGGAAGACCCAAGGCCGTATTTTTACAAAGCCCTCAACAACGCCGAACAATACGTTGAAGGACGCCTGCTGACGTTCCGCGGGCAGGAACTGTCGGGCCTTTGGCCGTTCGGCGCCATGCAACGATATCACCCCTTCCTGCTCGTTTGGCCGGGCGTGGGCTTCCGGGATTCGACGCCGCCGATCCCCTGGCCGGCGATGAGCGGACCGGACGTGAAAAATCCGTCCCTCGATTACGGCCGGGATATGTTCAATTTCTACGACCCGACCAAGCCGCGATGTGTCTACCTTCGCACGTACGACCCCTGCAAGGACGTTCTGCGTGAAACGCCCAAGCTCGAACCGCGCTTCAGCCCGGAGGTGATCGTGCAGGTTCTCGATGCCGCCGGCAAGGCCGTTCCCAATACCGCCGTCTGGCTGACGCCCACTGATCAGCCGGCTACGCCCTTCGGCTCGATGACCGACGATGAAGGCAAGGCCTGGTTCGTTTGTAAGGCCGGGCCGGGCGAGTACACCGCCTGGGTACAACACGAAGGGAAATGGTACAACGCCGCCGTCGCGCCCGCGCCGGTCGGCGAGTGGATGCAGGTTAAAACCGTCCGTGTACGCTTGCCCCACGCGAACGTCCATGCGAGGAAAAACGAGTAACCGTCAAAACGTTGGTTATACGATTGTCCAGAAGGATATTTATCAATTTTCTCCGGGAATCGAGTCAATCATTCGACTATAATCCCCGACCGTGTTATGATTCTTATTTGCTTTATTGGAAAGACTTTTTTGCCACCCCTTAGGGGCAGGCTCCGGGCACAAAGGTCATAAAGGAAAAATAACAAACATATCTTGGTTTTTTTTCTTCTTTGTGACCTTTGTGCTCTCTGTGGCTGATTTTCTTTGTTTTTTCACAATCATCCCATAATGGATTGAATTTTGATGAATGGGGGCGTTTGGCGCAATAGACAAGCGGGTCGGCATGGCTGGCGGG
>JAFGAL010000008.1 GCA_016933695.1 Candidatus Zixiibacteriota bacterium
ATCGTTCTCGATTCGAATCTGTATCAGGCATATATCAATCTGGGCGATATCAATCAGGCGCAGGAGCAGTACGATCAGGCCGAACCGTATTATCGTCGGGCGGCCGAGATCGATCCCCGGAAAAAAGACGCCTTCACCAAACTGGGAACCCTGTACGCCCGTCAGCAGAAATTCCCGCAGGCCGATGACATGTTTCGTCACGCGGAGGGCATCGCTGATTTAAGTGCGATCGACCTGCTCAACTGGGGCAATGTGTATCTCGCGACCGGACAGGGCGAACCGGCCATTGAACGATACCGCACAGCACTGGGGCTCGATCCGAATTTCGCCCGGGGATATTTCAATCTCGCGGTGGCATACCGCAATTTCAATTATCCGGTCGATTCGGTGCGGACGAATCTGGAGACCTGCCTGCGCCTGGATCCGACCTTCGCGCCGGCCAGAGACCTGCTGGAGCAAATCGGCAATTGAACGTTTGTGTCGTGATTTAATACTTCTTGCGTCGTTCCACGACGAAGTTCGATCCCGGAAGTGATTTCGAATATTTTTTCAGGTCGGCCAGCATGTGCGACATCTCGCCGACGTGGTTGAACGTGTCACCGTGATTGACCAGCACCGCGACCGAAATGGTCAACAGACGAAACGTCTCAATCTCCCCCTTGCGGTTGGTGGTGGTAATGGTGCCGCGTTCGCGGTCGCGTTCGGCGTACCGAAACGGAACCAGCGTATCGAACACCTTGATCACGTTTTCACAGACCAGCGACACCAAATCGGACGGGATGATATAGATAAAATCATCGCCGCCGATATGCCCGACAAATCCCTCACGGCAGATATCGAACACACAGTCGCGGATGATCCGCGCGGTCAGTTTGATCACGCGGTCGCCGTAGTAATACCCGTAATAGTCGTTGTAGGGTTTGAAATCGTCGATATCGGCATAGCAAACCGCGAAGTCCGCTTCAAGCTTGAGCAGGCGTTCGATTTCTTTCTCGATCAATCCCGGTCCGGGCAGACGAGTCGAGGGATTGAACGAAATGTCGCGGGCGGAGCGCTCGGCGATCATGCGCAGTTCCGCCTCGAACAATTTCTCCCGCCACTTTCCCCTGAGAAAGCCGTCGGCACCGTTTTGAAAGCCCGCGATCAGATCGGACTCATTCGGTTGCGGATGGTAGAGCACGGTCGGAATGGCCGCCAGGAAAATATGGCTTTTCACCAGCCGCACCAGTTCCAGTTCATGGTTGAAATCCCCGTCACCCGCGATAATCGCCAGATCGAGATGGTACCGTTGAGACAGGATCAGCAGTTCGTCCAGAGAACGATAATAGTGCAGGGAGATTTTGCTTTCGGCAAACGCTTTCGAGAGAAAGAAAGCGATATCGACTCCCTCCTGGCGGATGGCACAGTGAAACATGTCAGGCATTCTCCATGGCAACGGCCTTTTCCCGCGGATGGAATTCCCGATGCACCGACAGCAGGTATTCACGGTCGACCTGCGTGTAAATTTGCGTGGTGGTGATACTGGCGTGCCCCAGCAGTTCCTGCACCGTGCGCAAATCCGCGCCGCCGTCGATCATGTGCGTGGCGAAACTGTGCCGGAACACGTGCGGCGTGACCTTTTTGGCGATGCCGGCTTTCAGGGCATACTTCTTGATGATTTTCCACACCCCCACGCGCGAAAACGCGGTTCGGTTGCGCGACAGGAACAAATGGTCGCTTTCGCATTCGGCCCGAAGCGCCTCGCGCACGGCGGTCAGGTATTTTTCCACGGCTTCGCGGGCATATCGTCCAAAGGGCACCAGACGCTCTTTGTTTCCTTTGCCGATCACGGTGATAAACCCGACTTCGCCGTACACCGCCGACATTGTCAGGTTGATCAATTCCGAGATACGCACTCCCGTGCCGTACAACACTTCAAGCATCGCGGCGTCGCGAATACCGTTCGGGGTGGTTTGGTCCGGTTGCCGGAGGATGGTCTCGATATCGGCGACCGACAGGTAATCGGGATGATAGCGGGCAATGCGCGGCACCCGGGCGTATTCGAAGGGATTGTCCGCCACCAGTCCCCGCTCGGCCAGGTACCGATAGAAACTGCGCACCGATGAAATCTTGCGGGCAATCGATGCGGGGCGGCGGTTGGCCGAACTCAGGCGGGCGAGAAAGTCATTGACCGTCCGGTAGGTAACCGCATAATCGCCGTGTATCTTAAACAGCTTCCGAAACTCAGTGATATCCCGCCGATAGGCCTGCACGCTGTTGGAGGACAGCCCGCACTCCAGTTCGAGATGCAGAAGATACTCGGCAAGAATCGGCTCGTTTTGTCGTATGTCGGTCATAGGCATCCGTCATCTTCCTGCGGCGGCAAGCACAATACCGCAGACGGGGATCACTCCCGCGTGTATCAGCGCCTTACGCGCTTCCTGCATGGTCGCCCCGGTCGTGAACACATCATCGACCAGCGCGATCCGCTTTCCCGCAAGGTTGTCACCGTCGACCGCAAAAGCCCCGGCGATGTTTTTCCAGCGATCGGCCGGGTCAAGCCGGGCTTGATCGCGGGTTTTCCTGATCTGCCACAAGGTGGTATCGTCGACCGGCAGTTGCAGGCCGTTTCCCAGTATATCGGACAAAATGCCCGCCTGATTAAAGCCCCGTCGCTTTTCCCTGCGGCTATATAAAGGAATCGGCACAATATCCTCAGGATCAAGCGCCGCCAGCCGCTTTCCGTGGGCATCGAGAAGACGTCCGGCGAAAAACCGCCCTACTTCATGGAAACCGTGATATTTGAACTCATGAATGCCCGACCGCAGGGGATCGACATACGATCCAAGTGCAAACACCGGCATGCTGTCCTCCGGCGGGCACTCCCGGCAGACGGTCCCGTTCACGAGGATGCCACCACAATTCATGCAAAATGGCTCGGTCAGGATATCAATCCGATGGATACAATCCGAACACAGCAGACGGTCGCAGAGATCGGCCTGACTACCACATAGCAGACATCGCGGCGGATAAATAAAATCCAACACATGCGGCAAACCCAGTTTTTTTGCCGCCAGGTGTGTCCATGTCATCGCGGAAACGGTGTTGGTCGCCATCGCTATCTCCTGCGAACGAAAGTACGGTTTTGGAAACCTTGGCGCAACAGAGAATTACCGATGAATTTCGGAGAGAGAATGTCTACCATTGCCGCATGTAGGCACGAAGCGTGTCGGCAATGGGGGATTCGGGCATGAGTTCGATATATTTATTCCAGTGGAGTTTGGTGCGTTCGAAATCGTTCAGACTGCTGTACACCACCCCCAGATTGAAATGCGCAATGGCATGATCGGGATCAAGTGATATTGCCCGTTGCAGGGCCTGCAGGGCGTTATGCCACTCCCCGACCGCATGCAGGCAGGCGCCAAGATCGGTATATATGTCGGCACTGCTTGAATCGATTTCCAGTGCGCGGCGATAGCAGGCGACGGCCGTCGCGTACTTGCCCTGATCCATGTTGATATTACCCATCGCGATCAATTTGTCATAGTCTTCGGGAAGATCGATATTCACCGTAGCCATATCCCCGGCGGAGGCGTTTTCCATGCCGGAAATATCAGAGTGCTGAAATTCGGAGTGAGGTCGTTCGGGACGCGCCTTGTACAAGACATAGCCGACTCCGCAGATCACGATCAATGAGATCAGGACGATCATATCACGGCGAAACAGACCGACAAGGCCGGACGAATTTTTCCCGACGGGCTTTCCGCATCCGTTGCAATAAACGGCCTCGGAGGCCAGCGGTGCACCACAGGCGGAACAGGCAGGCGTATTCATGTCGTTCCCTTTGCTCTGATTTCCCATGTTCTCCCTGAACACCGCCCGGACCGATTAGTTCCGGATTTGTCGCGGCGGATGATTGATCAACAGCGAATCGACCGCCTGTTGATTCTTTTTCAGGCGGATATAGTAATACCCGGTTTCGTGGGTATCCGCCCCGGGCGGAGTCGAGATTCCGGCATATCGATAGGTCGTGTTGAATCCGCGGCATTTGGATATCAACCGCTCGCGCCCGAACCGCAGGGTGACATGTCCCTGGTCATCGAAATTCCCCACCAGCACGAAATAGTCCGGGAAACGCAGGTACTCGGTCATCGGATTGAATCCGTTCTGCCCGATGTCTTCTGACACCAGCCCGTAAATGTCATGATAGCGTTTGTCGGTGTAATAGGGAATCCGCCCGACATCGGTAATCGAGATAACGGCATCGGATGGCAGGCTGTCGATCCAGGCGATCAGACTTCGTTGCGCACTCATGACCGTCACTTCGGTTTCAATTTTGGCATCGATCGCCGCATACGGCGCAAACAGCGTCACCATGCCGACCGCCAGCACCACGCGCAAACCGCGCGTGTCGTATTTCGAGACCACCAGCGCGGCGACCAGAATCAGCAGTGGCAAAAACGCCGCCATGTATCGAAAATGGAAATTCATGATCGGATCGACCAGCGAACTCACAATGGCCTGCACAATAAAAAGGGTTACGGCCACAGTCAGGGTCTTGTCGCGCAGACGGTCCCGGAGCGCTATGATTCCCCCGGCCGCAAACAGCAGTGTCAACGGCAGATAATACAACAGGGTTCTGCCCATCGGGCCGAACCCGTATTCCACTCCGCCCATTTTGGTATAGAACGTATTGGGGAAAATATATCCGAATTCAATCAGGCGGAACAGCATAATAAACGCCGTGGCCATAACCAGGGCGAGTCCGTTAATCAACAGGTACCGGATATCGTTTTTCTTGTTCAGATGGTCCACGATTGCCGTTGTCGCAATCAGGACAAAACCGACAATGAATCCTTCCGGGCGGTTCAGCACCAATATCGCCAGACCGGGCACGGACCAGTACGATCGCCTGAGACAGGCCACCATCCCGCCCGCCAGTGCGAACGCGTACAATCCCAGTTCCAGCCCGCTTACCGCCCAGAACGCGGTAATGGGCGACACCAGATACGCCGGACCGGCCAGCCACACCCATGCGGATTTATCATTGTGATAGTTCCAGAACCAGATTCCCCCTGCCAGTGCACTGAAGACCACGCCGAGTATTTTGGCGCAGAGATACGTTGACAGACCAAACTTGTATAGCAACGCCAGCAGCAACAGCCAGAGAAAATTGGAATACCCCTCGACCGGTTTGTCACCGATATTGAATACCATCCCGTGCCCGTCGGCGAAATGTTCGGCGTACCGGAACGTGATAAAGGCGTCGTCGATGGAATACTCCCAGAAGGTTATCACGAACAGGATGAACAGAACCAACGACAGGGCAAAGGTGATATAACGATAACTCGGTTTCATGGTCTAATAATCGGGATAGGATTCGCCCCCGGTGGCGCGGCGAACGGCGATAACGCCTTTCACTTTCTTGATTCGCTTCAGGACGCGCTCCAGCTGACTGAGGTTGTTGACTTCGATAACGATCTGCCCGACCGAGCTGATGTCGGAAATATCGATATCCACGCCGCGGACGTTGGTGTCGTTGTCGGCGATGGCGTCGGTGATATCGACCAGGACGTTCTTGCGCGGCTCGACCTTGACTTCCAGCTGCACCACGAAGGTCTGATCACGGGTGACATCCCATGACACCGGGATAAGGCGTTCCGGATCATTGGCCAGGCTCTGGATGCTGGGACAGTCGGCGCGATGAATGGTGACCCCGCGCCCGCGCGTGATATAGCCGACGATTTCCTCGCCCGGCACCGGCTGACAGCATCCGGCGAAACGGAACATCATGTTCGACAGACCCTGCACCTTGATCCCGCGTTCGGAACGGAACCGCTCCAGCACCTGCTCGACCACCGATTCCTTTTTCTCCTCATCCGTGGGAATGATTTTCATCGCGACATGCTGGGCGGATACCTGCCCGTTTCCCAACGCGTAAAACAGGTTGCTGACCGAATTGAGCGACATCCCCTGCGCAATCTCCAGCAGTTCCTCGTCACCCGGCAATTTCACCCGGCTCTTTTTCAACTCCCGTTCCAGCAGTTCGCGCCCGAGCGCCACCGCCTGATCGTATCCGGCCTGCTTGAGCCAGCGGCGGATGCGCGACTTGGCGTTGGACGTGGTGACGATTTTCAGCCAGTCCTGCGAGGGGTGACGATGCGGGCTGGTGATCACTTCGACCTTGTCACCGGACTGCAATGGCGTTGTCAGGGGACGAATCCGTCCGTTGATTTTGGCTCCGCTACAACGCAGGCCGACTTCGGTGTGAATGGCAAAAGCAAAATCGAGCGCCGTGGCCCCGGCGGGAAGGTGCTTGATCTCGCCCCTGGGGGTATACACGTAGATGTCATCGGTGAACAGGTCGATCTTGAGATATTCCAGGAACTCCGAGGGGTTGGTCATGTCTTTCTGCCATTCGAGCACGTCGCGAAGCCAGGCCATCTGCTGATCGGCCTTGTCCATTTGCTGACGGCCCTCTTTATACAGCCAGTGCGCCGCGATACCGTTTTCCGCGATATGGTGCATCTCACGGGTGCGGATCTGCACCTCGATCACCTTGTTTTCCGGCCCGAAGATGGCCGTGTGCAGGGACTGGTAATTGTTCGGCTTGGGATTGCCGATATAATCGGCGAACTTGCGCACCACCGGGTTCCACAATTCATGCACCACGCCCAGCGCATGATAGCATTCCGCCTTGGTGGTGGTGATCACCCTGATGGCGAACAGGTCGGAGATTTGATCGAACGGCACATTGCGGTATTGAATTTTACGATAGATCGAATCGATGTGTTTGGCGCGGCCGTACACCTGCGCCTTGATCCCCGCCTCGAAAATCGCCCGGCTGATCGGTTCGACCACCTGCTGGATATAGTGTTCGCGTTCCTCGCGGGTCAGTTCGACTTTTTGCACCAGCTCGGAATACACATCCGGCATGAGAAACTTGAGCGACAGATCCTCCAGTTCGGTTTTGACCTTGGCGATACCGAAGCGATGCGCCAGCGGAGCATACACCTCTCGCGTTTCCTGCGCGATTCGCTTGCGCTTGCGCGGCTGAAGGTATTCCAGGGTACGCATGTTGTGCAGGCGGTCGGCCAGTTTGATCAGGATAACCCGGATATCGCGCGCCATCGACAGCAGCATCTTGCGGAAATATTCCACCTGCTGTTCCTCGGCCGATTTGAATTCCACCTGTCCCAGCTTGGTAACCCCGTCCACCAGTTCCGCGATTTCGTCGCCGAATTCCTGTCGAAGACCATTCAGGCCGATCGGCGTGTCCTCGACCACGTCATGCAGAAGTCCCGCGGCAATGGTGGTGGAATCGAGATGCAGTTCCGCCAAAATCAGTGCCACATTCAGACAGTGCACGGTAAATGGCTCCCCGGATTCGCGGATCTGTCCCTCATGCGCCTTGATACTGAACTCATGCGCCCGACGAATCAGACTGATATCGATATTGGCGTTGAACGCCTCGACCTGAATAATAAACTCCGCCAGATTCATAAACACATTATACGCGATAATCGGCTTGCTGGCAACTACAAGTGTCTTCCAAACAACAGATTCCGGGAAGCGATTGTCCGGCGGGACGATAATTACTATTTCCGTTTATTCAGTTCACGAAGGGTGTCATATTTCCGGTAATTCCGGCGGCTGGACAGCATCGCAATATACCATCCCTCCCAACCGTCCAGAAAACCGCCCCGAAGGATAAAGTGACGGTAAAATGTCCCGACCGCTCTCAGCCAGACCGCAAGGCGTCCGGAAGTACGCCCGCGATCGTGCATTTCTTGCGCGGACAACCTGGCGTAGCGATCCCCCTTGGCATGAAACGCGTGCAGGTCGGGGTAGGAATAGTGTAACAGGGGATGTTTCAAACGACCCGGCGGGCCGTCGAGTTCGACATGTTCATGCACCGCCGACGATGAAAACCGGCCCCGGCCCCGGCGAAACAGCCGCACCACGTAATCCGGGTACCACTGTGAATGATAAATCCAGCGATCGAGAAAACAGGTTAACCGCGGCAGACGATATCCGGCGCAGGACGAATCCGACGAACACGTATCGCGAATTTCAACGGCCAATCCCGACGACACCACCTCATCGGCATCCAGCGACAGAATCCACTCCCCGGTCGCCTGCTCGATACCGTACTGCTTGGTCGGCCCGTAGCCCATCCATTCCGGGGAATGTATTTTGGCGTTGTATGATTCGGCGATTTCGACCGTGCGGTCTTCGGACTGGCTGTCGACGATGATGATCTCATCCACCCAGCGAATCGAATGCAGACAACGGGCGATATTCCGTTCTTCGTTTTTCGTGATTATCACCGCGGAAATTCGCATCACGACACCGTCAGTCCGGTCGCCGCCAGGGCCGTTTCGAATGCCGCGAAGGCCTGCCCCGGCGTGATGTTGAAAATATCGTCGCCGCCCGGTGACAGCACCAGACCGTACTCCTGCCCGTACGGACGCCACTGACGATACACGCCGCTGAACTCGGGATACATCCCGACCACCGGGACCCGGAACGACCGCGCGATATGCACCACCGCCGTATCCGCCGTAATCAGCAGATCGAGATTGGCGATCACGGCCGAGGCTTCGATTATACTCAGCCTTTCCGGCACCTGGTACACGCCGTCGGCAAACGGCTGTTGCAGTTCATCGCCTTTGTGCCGGTCGGGCGGTGATGTGAGGATTATTATCTTACTATTGGGATATTTCTCGCGGATCATTTCCACCAGTTTTTTCGATTTTGCATATCCCCAGATACGATTGGGCAGACGAACCGAAAGATTAATTCCGATTGTCACGCCGCCCGTGTCGGGAAGACTGTCCAAAAAATCCTTCGCCCTTTGCATTGCGGTGTCGGGGATAAACGGCGGTGCGAATCCGTCCGGCACCGCCGGATCAAGCGCGAATGCTTTCAGCAGTTGCAGATTGATGGTGATGATATGATCGTGACTGCCGGTGAAATCATGATTGTAATCATAGTACCGTGCGAATCGCTTTTTACCGACCCCGATCCGGACCCTCCCGACCGAACACAACTGCGAAAGAAAGAGCGTCGTCACGGAATCATCGCCGAGCAAATCGACCACACAGCCGAATTTCTCTTTGCGGATGGCGCCGACTTCCTTGATATCCTTGAAAATACTGCGGCGATAGATAAAAATTTTATCGAAACGCGGATCGTTGCGAATCAGCGCGATATTGCGATCCGACGCCAGTATGCCGATTTTGACCTGTGGGAATCGTCGCTTCACTTCATCGATCAGCGGAAACGAACAGATCGTGTCGCCGAGACGGTCGGGACGAAGAAACAGCACCGAGCGCAATCGAGAACCGTCAAGCGGTGTCAGTCCGGCGCGTCCCTTTTTCAGGAACACGCGAAACAGCGCAAAGAACGCCGCCTTGATCCTGAACTCCAGCGGTTTCAGGCGATTCATCTCAGGTCCTCTCCGCGCGTCCGGCTTCGGATTCGGTCATCGGGCCGAATTCCCGAAATACGTCCTGCATTTCATGATACACCTGCTCGACCGTGATATCGTACACATCGTCTTCGCTTTTGGCCAGCACCATGCCGGCCTCCTGACCGTACGGCCGCCATAATTTGTATTCGTTCATGAACCGTCGGTACAATCCGACCACCGGGACCGTGAACGACCGCGCGATATGAATCAGCGACGTGTCCGGCGAAATGAACACATCGAGTTGCGACAACAACGCCGCGACCTGTACCAAATTCCGCCCCGGTGGGATCAGATGCACGGCACGATCGAATGACCGCAACAGCATCTCCCCGAGATTACGTTCCCGCGGGGCGGTGATGATATACACCGTGCATTGGTCATATTCCGCGAGAATGCGACGGATCAATTCGGTCGATTTCTCGACACCCCAGAATCGCGAGGGCGCCCCCGCTGAGAGATTCACGCCGATTCTCGGTCCCGACGACGTCGTCTGTTCATAAAACCGTTTGGCGTCCGCCAGATCATCATCGGATACGTATGGCCGGGCCAGTCGCCCCGTCTCCGACGGATCCATGCCGAACGCCGTTGCGATGTACAGGGTATGATCGATAACATGGTTTTCCTGGGTCAGCGGGTGCGTGAAATTGAAATTGTAGTACTCCCGAAACCGGGTCTTGCCCATCGCAACAGTCGGGACACCCCGCGCACAGAGATGAGTCAGAAACAACGCCGTGACCGAATCACTGCAGATCATGTCAACCACGCAGTCGAATTTGATACGGCGAATGGCGTTAAGATCACTTAGATCGCGACGGGCGTTTTTGCGATAAAGAAATATTCCGGCAAAACGCGGATCGTGTTTGATCAATCCGACATTGCGCGGCGATGCCAGCACATATATTTCCAGTTGGGGATGGCGTGCCTTAAGGGCATCGAACAGCGGCAGGGATACGAACATGTCGCCGATTTTTTCCGGACGGATAATCAGGATTTTTTTCATGCCGGAAAGATCCAGGGTTCCCTCGTGATGATCGCTTTTGCGGACCAGGAGAAAGAAAAGTCGTAGTACCATGGCTTTGACCGCCCGCTCCAGCGGTTTGAGTTTGTGCATGAGTTTGTTCACGATTCCGGCCGGTCCTTGAACTGCATCAGATAGAGATGCTTGTATAATCCGTCCTGCGCCATCAGTTGTTCATGCGTTCCGCACTCGGTAATACGCCCCTGATCGAGCACCATGATGCGGTCGGCGTTTTGAATGGTCGAAAGACGATGCGCGATCACCAGTGTGGTCCGGTTGGTCATCAGACGGTCGATTGCCTCCTGCACCAGCAGTTCCGATTCGGTATCCAGTGCCGAGGTGGCTTCATCGAAAATGAGTATTTGCGGGTTTTTCAGCAACGCGCGCGCGATGGCGATGCGCTGGCGTTGTCCGCCGGAAAGCCGCACCCCGCGATTGCCGACGATGGTATCGTACTTGTGTTCGAACCGTTCGATAAAGTCATGCGCGTTGGCCGCGCGCGCGGCGGCGCTAATTTCATCCTGCGGAATGCCGTTCAGACCATAAGCGATATTATGCGTGATAGTATCATTGAATAAAAACGTTTCCTGCGTGACAATGCCGAGCATACCGCGCAGTGACGCCAGTTTCATCTCCCGGATATCCACCCCGTCAATAGTGATCCGCCCCCTGACAGGATCGTAAAAACGCGGCAGAAGATCGAACAGCGTGGATTTGCCGGCGCCCGATGATCCCACCAGCGCGACCACCTCCCCCCGTTTCACCTCGAAGCTGATATCTTCCAGCACCGGTTCGCCGGGAGTGTATGCGAAATTGACATTTTCGTATGTTATAACCGACGTAAAATCAGTTTTCTCAACCGGGTGCTCCGGTTCCCTGACCTGTATCGGTGTTTCCAGCACGTCGAAAATACGTTCCGCCGCCGCCAACCCCTCTTGTATTTTAATATGAATCTGAAGCAACGACTTGGCGGGTTTGATCAGTGAGAACATGGCCAGGATAAAAGTCATGAAATCGCCGGCGTCCATCTCGCCGCCGCCCTCAAGGATTCTGGCCCCGGCGAAAATTAAAATTAAAATACCGGCGATCACGATCAGCACTTCATTGACCGGATTCGACAGGTGACGAATACGGGTCATCCGCACCAGCGCGCGGAAATACTCACCGGTCGCCCTGAAAAATTTGCCGATTTCGAATTTCTCCATCGCGTAGCCTTTGACAATGCGGATATTGGAAATCGTTTCCTCCAGCACCGAATTGACATCGGCCATTTTTTCCTGGGAACGACGGGAGTATTTGCGCAGTTTGCGCCCCATCCACCAGATGAATCCGAACACCACCGGCAACACCAGCAAAGCCAGAAGCGTCAGTTTCCATGACAGCAGTATCAAAAAGCCGATCAACAACAGCACCGTCAGCGCATCGGTCACGAGACGATTGAATCCGAGGTCGACCGTTTCGTTGAGCACGATCACGTCATTGGTAACCCGTGAGATCACCTGCCCGGTGCGGCGTTTGTGGAAAAACCCCAGCGACAACTGCTGATATTTCTCGAACAGCCGGTTGCGAAAATCGCGAATCACCGCCTGTTGCACGAAGGCCATGAAAAAGCCCTGTAAGTATAAAAACAGGTTGGAACTGACCGCGATGAAAATAATCAACCAACAGAAATTGATCAGCGTTTCCTTGTGCGTGTCGGCCGTCACCAGACGATGAATCTGCTCCTTGAAATCCTCTTTGGTCCGCGCCAGAAAATCCAGATCGGGTAGCATGTCGCTCTCGCCCGCCGTGGCGGTCGGCGATGTCGGCGCGGTTTGCGTAGTGACCGTCTCGATTCGGTCGGCGCCGGGGATAGTGATATCGCTGACTTCAAACAACGTCATCAACAGCGGCCCCGCAATCCAGATCAACAGCGACGCCATCACGGCGTGCAAAGCCGCGGAAATCGACGCAATGATAATCCGATGCCAGTACGGCTTCAGGCAGGCCAGTGTTTTCCAAAGCAGACTCATGATCGCATCACCAGGTAATATCCGGATTTATCATAACGAGAGAATTAACCAGAAATCGACCCGAAAGTCAAGCGGTCGCCTTACGGCTCGATACGCACCGCTGTTTCGGGGATCGTAATCGCGAATTTATCCGCGGGGATATCGACATTCATCCTGACCGTGCGTCGCCTGGCCTCGAACCGGAATGAATCATCATCCCTGGCATATGCGATCAGGTAGGGAATATACCGTCCGTCCTCACGGCGATATTCCAGCAGGATGGCATCATTGCACCTGGTCGACATCAGCCGATAGACGCGCTCATTCGGGCCTTCACGAACGACATTGACATAGAAATTGTCGGTGGCATAATCGATTTGTACCGGGAGAATGCGAAACATATCGAGAATGAGTTGTTCGAATGCAAACCGATCCGCGCATCCGTTGGTCACCAGCGCGTTCAACGGCCCGGCGTAATACTGGTTCTCAGTCGGGAAATACACCAGTGCGGAATCGCGCACCAACAGGGCTTTCATCACGCCCTTGCCGAGATACGCCCGCGCGAAAAAACTCAGGGAATCAGTGGTGCGATACACATCGAGCCGCGTGGATTTTTTCTTCCCCTCACGGAATACCTTGACATCGAACAAGTACGCATCCCCCTTGCCCGGCCCCGGCTCGGCAATGGTTCCGGCTTCGCTTCCGGCACGGACCTTGTTCCGGTCGGCGGTCGTACATCCAACGATCAGAGATCCGATCAGCAGGGCCAAAATCAGGCCGGCCATATGCAGGGATTTACCGCTAAAAATACCGAATTCCCGTGAAAAGGTTGACAAATATCGAAATAAACGGTCCGAGAATCATCCAGAAACCGCCCACGATAATCAAAAAGATCAAGATGTACGGTGCAAACCGGTCGAACTCGGCCAGGCGCAGCTCATACCGCGCGGGTAAAACGCTTTTCAACATATGTGATCCATCCAGCGGATACAGTGGTATCAAATTGAAAAACGCCAGCGAGACATTGATGATAACGCCGACAAGCAAAAACTGCACGACCGGCGACGGCACCGGAAGCATCCCGCTGTACGCCATGCGGAACAAGACGCCGAAAATCAGACCCAATCCCAGATTGGACAGCGGTCCGGCGGCGGAAATCCAGAAATCCGCCACGCGCGGATTACGCAGATTGTACGGGTTCACCGGCACCGGCTTGGCCCAGCCGAAACGGAATCCGGACAGAAACATCATCAATGTTCCGAACAGGTCGAGATGCGCCAGCGGATTCAGGGTTAACCGCCCGGCATCGCGGGCGGTTGAATCTCCAAACCGGTATGCCAGGTAGGCATGAAAAAACTCATGCACGGTCAGCGAGAAAAAAATCGCCGGAGCCGCAATCAGGGCACGTCGTAAAAAGTCGGCATCAAACATAACTGTCCTAAAACCTACGCATAAATGCCGCGAAGCTGAACCACGTCGGCAACACGTTGTATTGCCACCATGAACGCCGCCAGCCGCATATGCACGTCGTTTTCAAGCGCAACCTTGAGAATCGCCGCGAACGCATCGGTCATGATACGTTCCAGTCGCACGTTGACATCTTCTTCGGTCCAGAAATACCCCAGCCGGTTTTGCACCCATTCGAAATACGAGACGGTCACGCCGCCGGCATTGCACAAGATATCCGGGATGACAAACACGCCGTTTTTCTGCAGAATCGCATCGGCTTCCGGTGTCACCGGGCCGTTGGCGCCCTCGGCGATGATTTTGGCTTTGATATCGCCGGCATTTTCCTCGGTAATCTGGTTTTCCAGCGCCGCCGGAACCAGGATATCCACGTCGGCATAGAGAATCTCATTGCGGTCGTATGCTTCGGCGCCGGGGAATCCGACGATTTTCTTATGCTCCTTGACATACTCCATCAGCGCCATGATATCGATTCCGTCGGGATTGTGCAATCCGCCGAATACGTCGGACACATGGGTCACTTTCACGCTGAGCTTCTGCAGAAACATGGCCGAAATCGATCCGACATTGCCGAATCCCTGCACCGATGCGGTGGCTTTCGCGGGATCGATGTTCAGATGCCGGAGCGCTTCGCGCGTGGTAATAACCACCCCCGCGCCGGTCGCCTCTTTACGGCCCAGCGAACCGCCCATCACCAGCGGCTTGCCGGTAATGACCGAGGTCACCGTATGGCGGGCGTGCATGGAATACGTGTCCATAAACCACGCCATGGTTTGTTCGTTGGTGTTGACATCGGGAGCCGGAATATCGCTGTCCGGGCCGAACATGTCGAACAACGCCGCGGTATACCGTCGGGTTAACCGTTCCAGTTCATCTTTGGACATACTCGACGGATCACAGGCGATTCCGCCCTTGCCGCCGCCGAACGGGATATTCACCACCGCGCATTTCCAGGTCATCCACGCCGCCAGCGCCTGCACCTCATCGAGATCGACGTCGGGATGAAACCGGATTCCCCCCTTCGCGGGGCCGCGCACGATCGAGTGCTGAACCCGGTACCCGGTGAACATCTTGTAGGTTCCATCATCCATGCGCACCGGTAGTTTCACGATCGTACTGCGGGCGGGATATTTCAGAAACTCCATCAGGCTCGGATCGACATGCAGTCTTACCGCCGCCTGATCAAACTGTTTCATGACGTTTTCAAACGTCGAAACCGGAATGGTTACGGACTTCACGTGCTTTTTTTCTGCCATTGTGTTTACCTGTCAATCTTCATACTTTTTCGGTTTTACCGACACATAGGGCGACAATGATTCATACAGGCGCCAGTGTCTTTCCGTTGCCTTTTTTATGCCGATGCGCCCCGAACGTTCGATTTTTTCGGGCCTATAGCCGCGATCTTCAAGATAGAGTTTTTCACCGGTCAAATCAATACCGTTCTGGTCGCGGGTCAGACCCAGCGCCTTGCACAGTTTGCCGGGGCCGTTGGTGAGTAGGTTGCCGTCGGGACGGTCATACCGTTTTTTCATTATCTCCACCCCCTCGACCGGTTCCGCGCCGCGAATCAGCACTGCCGCCGCAAAGCCCTCGGCTTCGGTGACGACATTCAAACAGTGATACATACCGTAAATGAAATAAATATAGCTGAATCCTCCCGGACCGAACATTACGGCATTGCGCTCGGTTTTCCCCACCGAGGCATGGCATGCCGGATCATCCGTCCCGATATACGCCTCCACTTCCACCAGCCGCACCGCCATGCGGTGACGGCCGTCATGATAGACTAAGAATTTTCCGATCAGATCCTGCGCGACCTCAAGGGTCGGGCGAAGATAAAAATCACGACTCAGTTTGATTCCTGCTGACGTCATGGGATTGGTCACTCGTCACAATACGGGAACAACTCATATGCGACCTGCGCCGCCGATTCGAGATTGCCGCCGACATCTTCCGGCTTGTGGGCATCGGAACCGATCGCGGCAATGCGTACGCCCATCGACCGGGCCAGATTGACAATGTCCATGGTCGGGTAAAACTGGTCGAAACCGTGACGGAAACCCGACGTGTTAATCTCATACCCGGTACCGTTGGCGGCCATGATTTCGAAAATCGACTCGATTCGTTCCCTGTGGATATCGTATACGCCGTCGCCGTAAAACGCCAGACCGAAGCGGCGGTAGACGTCGAGATGCGCGATGGAATCGAACAGACCGCTTTGCGCCATCTCTTTGATCAGTACGAAATATTTATCCGCGAACTGCTCAAGCGTATTTTGGGCAAAACACTTATTCGCCGTTTTGTGATAGCAGAAACATTCATTGTCGAGATCATGTAAACCGACCAGCTTGTAGGCAAAGGGAAACCTCGCAAACAGGGCCGCGATTTTTTCTTCGCAGCCGCGGTACCAGCCGACTTCGATTCCGGCATTCACCTGCAGGCCCAACGGGAAATACGCTTCATTCGCGCGGGCGACCGCCTCCAGATAGGCGTTCACGGCCTCATCCGAGACCGGCTGTAACCGGCCGCCGATCCGGATGGAGCGCACCGCCTCGGGAAGGGTGGGATCGCTGTCAAAATGCGTGGTGAAGCAGACCTCCGCCAGGCCGGCGTTCAATGCCGCCTGACAGAACTCGTCAACAGACCCCTCCGCATCGATGGAAAAATCGGGATGAACGTGATAATCAGCCAGAGCATAACCGCTGTATGCCATATCGCCTCCTGTCAGGCAAATCGCCGGGGATTGAGAAACGGATTGAACTTGCGTTCATTGCCGACCGTGGTCAGCGGGCCATGGCCGGGATAACATTTAATCTCATCCGGCAACGTAAGGATATTTCTTTCGATTGATCTGAGTAACTGCTCGAGATTGCCGCCCGGCAAATCGGTTCGCCCGATCGAGCCGTTAAACAGCGTATCGCCGCAAAACAGATTATTGCCGCCGAAATAGCACACCCC
Source organism: Candidatus Zixiibacteriota bacterium (assembly GCA_016933695.1). Lineage (GTDB taxonomy): Bacteria > Zixibacteria > MSB-5A5 > GN15 > PGXB01 > JAFGAL01. The sequence goes on from JAFGAL010000008.1 coordinate 16,889, forward strand.
GCCCCGAGTATGACCGGGCGTGGCGAACACGGTGAACGTCAATGACCCCGCCGTGATCACATCGCCGTCCGACACCACGTGTTCGGCGGGCGGGCAGATGATTTCATGCCCGAACAGGGCGGAGATATTGGCCGACGGTGACGCCAGCAGTTCCTCGTCGCCCGTGCCGATATACAGCGGAACACCGTATTTTTCCTTGAGCGGTTTGACCGCGGCAATATGATCGCCGTGACCGTGCGTCAGCAGGATAGCCTTGACGGCGATATTGTTCCGCGCGATCCGCTCGATAATCAGTTCGTCCTCGTCACCGGGATCGATAATCACACCGGCGCCGTCTTCCTTTTTCCAGACCAGATAACAGTTGACCTCAAACGGTCCGACAACAATGGTTTCAATAGTCATAATCACTTCCACTTGCATCAAAACGCGTTAAGATATGCATTCCACTCTCTTTGTCAATTCTTTCCTAACAAATGAAAACCGGTTTTGTTTTGTATTTTAGAGTTTTTTGTTAAAATATCTTCCGGCAATTGGTTTGACTTTTCGCCAAAAAGATATATCATATTCCCTTTGTAAAGGACGGCAAAATGAGCGTTGATACTAATTCTACCATAAGCGATCTGAAAACGCGGCTTGCCAAACTCGGGAGGTTCCTTTGACCTCGACGCGCGCCGCGAGCAAATTACCCGGTTGGAAAAGCTGACCGCCGATCCCGATTTCTGGAACGACAACCAGAAAGCCCAGGGTATTCTCAAAGAAATTTCCGGACATAAGCGTTGGGTCGAGAAAATCGACACGTTTGAACAGGAACTGGCCGATGTCGAGGAATTGCTGACACTGACCGAAGGCGAAGAGGATTCCGCCGACGCCAAAGAACTGCAGGAATCACTGGCAGCGCTGGAAGCCGAGATGGGTCGGCTGGAATTTACCACGCTCCTGTCCGGGCCGGACGATGCCCGCAACGCGATTCTCACCATTCACCCGGGCGCGGGCGGCACCGAGTCGCAGGACTGGGCCAGTATGCTGTTGCGGATGTATACCCGCTGGTGTGAAAACCGCGGCTATACCACGCAGCTTCTCGACTATCAGCCGGGCGATGAGGCCGGATTGAAATCCGCCACACTGCAAATCGAGGGCGAATACGCCTACGGATACCTTCGCGCCGAATCGGGCGTGCACCGGCTGGTGCGGATTTCACCGTTCGATGCCAACAGCCGGCGACACACATCGTTCGTGTCCATCTATGTCTATCCCGAAATCGACGACAATATCGAAATCGAAGTCAACGACGAGGATTTGCGGGTTGACACCTATCGCGCCTCCGGGGCGGGCGGCCAGCATGTCAACAAAACCTCCTCGGCGGTGCGTATCACGCACCTGCCCACCGGGATTGTCGTCCAGTGCCAGAACGAGCGAAGCCAGCTGAAAAACCGCGCCACCGCCATGAAAATGTTGCGTTCGCGGCTGTACCAGATGGAACTGGAAGAGCAGATGAAAAAACGCAATGAAATGGAAAAGACCAAAAAGAAAATCGAATGGGGAAGCCAGATTCGCAGTTATGTGTTTCACCCGTACAACATGGTCAAGGACCACCGCACCGACACGGAAACATCGAACGTACAGGCGGTAATGGACGGCGATATCGACACCTTCATCGAGGCCTTTCTGTCCGATCCGGATTTTCGAATAACCTGAGCCAATGATATATTCTTATCTGTATATACAACCGTAACAAGGAGACATTCATGTCTGCGTCAAACAATCAAGTTCTCGAGTCCATCAAACAAAAAGCTCGAGCCAAAAATAGAAAAGTGGTTCTGCCCGAGGGAACCGAACCCCGCACGATCCAGGCCGCCAAAACGATGGTGGCCGAAAAGATCGCCCGGGTGACCCTGCTCGGCGACAAAAATGAAATCGCCAAACTGGCCAAAGAGCATGGTCTGAATCTCGATACGGTCGAGGTGATCGATCCGGCTCATGCCGACAATCTCGACGAGTTCGTCGATGCATTCTGCGAACTCCGCAAGAAAAAAGGCATCACCAAAGACGAAGCCGCCAAGACCATGAAAACCGTACTGTTTTACGGCGCGATGATGGTCCGCAAGGATATCGCCGATGCGTCCGTGGCCGGCGCGGTGAACACCACCGGCGACGTGCTTCGGGCGGGCATTCAGGTGATCGGGCTGGCCCCGAACATCACCACCGTCTCGGGCGCGTTCATGATGACCATTCCCAAATACCGCGACACGGTCAACAAGGTGTTCATGTACGCCGACGGCGCGGTGGTGCCAAACCCGAATGCCGAACAGCTGGCGTCGATTGCCGCCGCGACGGCGCAGACGATGAAAAGTCTCACCGGCGAGGAGCCGCGCGTGGCAATGCTGTCGTTCTCGACCAAAGGCTCGGCCAAGCACGAGGATGTCGATAAAGTGCTGGCGGCACTGGAAATTCTCAAGAAGAATCACCCGCATATCAAAGCCGACGGGGAATTGCAACTCGATGCCGCGATCGTGCCGGAAATCGGCAAGAAAAAGGCCCCGGGTTCGGATATCGCCGGCAACGCCAACGTGCTGATTTTCCCCGATCTCGATGCGGGCAATATCGGCTATAAGCTGACCGAACGGCTGGCCGGAGCCACCGCCACCGGGCCGATTATCCAGGGCATGGCTAAACCGGCCAATGACCTTTCGCGCGGATGCTCGGCGCAGGATATCGTGGATGTTTCGGCAATCGCGGTGCTGATGCGCGGCGAGTGATGATTTCGTAAGTAGAATATTGATTACAAACAAAGGCCGGCAATTGCCGGCCTTTAGTTTGTACGATACAAAATCCTCGTAGGTCAGCGATCCTCTCGAAGACCCTGAGTTTTCGAAGGGTGGATCCTGACATTTCATGCGAAGCATGAAAACTTGCTATTTCCCGTCTTGTCATTGCGAACGAAGTGAAGCAATCTCCATCGCGACGCGCTATTTCAACAACACCATCCTCCTGGTTTCGATATACTCCCCGGCTTGTAACCGATAGAAATATATCCCCGTCGCGGCATCTTTGCCGTTGTCGACTTTGCCGTCCCATGTCACGATATGCTCACCGTGTGTCATTCGTTCATCGACCAGTGTCGCGACCTTCCGCCCCAGAATATTGAATACCTCAAGCGTTACCTTCGAAGTCTTGGGCAAATAGAACCGAATTGCGGTACTCGGGTTGAACGGATTCGGATAATTCTGTCCGAGGCTGAAATCACGCGGCAGGGTCTTGTCATCCGGTTCGACCGGGGTCGGCTCCAGAAGCGACGCGGAATCGTAGATACCGTAAATTTCAATGTCATCGAGATTCCACCCGCCCATGGCATGAACATCGTTTATGGATTCCATCTCCCAGCGCACATAAACAGTGGACTGGCTGTCCGCAATCGCTGAAATGTCAATATCAGCCTGAGTCCAGGCGTCGGGCAAGGGCCAGTAATTCGTACACTGCCACACTTGTAACCAATCAGTTGCGTTATTCGACACCTCGACGGAGGCCCGTCCTCCGGTTCCCATACAAATCCATTTCCAGAATTTCAACTGCACCTTCAAAAGCATGGAACAGTCAATTGCGGTTGTTGTCAGATACGTGGGGGAAAGGTTCTGCGGGTAATTACCCTCAAGATTGTATCCATATACATTATCTCCGGTATTTCCACTGGTCGGGTCGGGACCCAAACCATTCCATCCCCCACCGCCGGTCGGCACACCATACTCCCAATCCCCTTCGCAGATCCAGCCCGGATCAGTATCCAGTGTCCAGGCATACCGCGGCGACGGGGTTCCGATCACCAGCTTGACATACCGTTCGACATCATCTTCAGGATGGCTGAGATTCTTGATTTTCACATGTGCATAATGCGCACCATCACAGAGCACATCGGCGTTGCTGTTAATCGTAACAACCACTTCGGCCGTATCAAACGCCGTTAACATCCCACCGACATCACCGGAAAGCGTGATCCAATCCTGGTACGGCTCAACGACAACCTCGTAGGTAACGGGATCATTGTACTTATGCACGAACGTATACGTAGTCCAGGTGGTGTCGAACGGGCCGCCTGACGGTCCCTCCGATTCCAAATTGGAAGGCGGCTCCGTTTTCATGGCATAGTTATACGCCAGACCTTTAATACAGAAATTGGCGGTACTGTCATCCTCATATACATCATGCCATCCGGAGACGGTTTTATAATAGCTCTGTCCCGGCTGAGATGCCGACCGCACGGTTGCGCGCGTTTTGGCACCAAGTAAAACGGGCACATCGGATGTGCAATCATACGGCTGTCCTCCGTCGGATAAAGCCAGGTACAAGTAAAAATCATCACCGGCCGTAAGCTCGACCCCCTTATCCAGCGACACGGTGTGCAGGCCTTTATAATCAATATTTCCTGACGCTGTTGCCAATTCATCCAGCAACTGCCCGCCCTCGAATCGATCAAAAACAATAACCGTATAATCCACGCTGTCGACAGCGGTGTAGAAATTCACCGCCGATAACTGGCTGTTACACTCTGCAGCAAAAGCGTTGAACACTTCGGAACAATCTGCTTTGGTGTTTCGCCAGCCGTGATAATCATGATAATAAGCCCGGTCATATGGATTGCGGATAACATTCCGAAACGACACGGCCCCCATTTCCGGATGTTTGGCGCAGTGTTTGTCATAATAGGAAATCCAGAAAAAGCCGGCATACCCCCAGCTCTCTCACCAGCTGTTCTTGCACAGCCAGGCACCCGGTAATGGCGCATGGGTTGTGAGAGTGTCGTCCCATCCGATAATCGCCACAGCATGAGTCGGATCAATGTTAATATCAGGCGGTTGGTAATAGATATAGTTATACATGAAGTAGTCGTCTGCCAAAAACGCCGTTCCCAGCGCCCCGTCTTCCATAATCCGCGTTTTAATCTCATCGATCCGGCTTAAATCCTCACCGGCAGTGAGAAATTCGATATCTCCTGCATAGTAATAATGGTAGCCGGATTTATATCTTTCAGGTGCATTATCAAACGACTGCCCATCGATATCCCGCACCGCGCCCTCAAGTCGGGAAAGGTAGGCCGAGACCATCAAATAATCGCCGCCCTGGTGAACGGTTACACCTTCACCGTCCGGCGGATTGATATCATCATTATTGTAATCATTAAAGCCATTCCACCAGTCCAGATGGTATTCGGCCAGATTCGGCTCACCGGTTTCGCCCGCCGCGGTCCAGTAACCGGTCATCATCAGGTTGCTTTCGATAGCCGCCATCGTGCCGTGAGTCCAGCAGGTGCCACCGCTTTGGCTCTTTATCGACGAGATATAATCCTGCCCGGCAACATTCCGTAAATCGAAACGGGTTGGCAATTCGGCGGCGACGGCGCCGACGAACGCAATTAAGAAAACAAGTATTGACAGAAACATTATTTTTAGAAAAGCATTCATATGACCTCCGGATCCGGGATGATTACGACATTCATATCTAATATACTATATTCTGTATAGCCAACAAGGATATCTTACTCATCAGCTTTCATCATAAGAAACCCCTGAAAATGGTCTTTCTTTCACAAGACGTTTTACCGATACAAGATATCCAATCTCATGTTTTTTTTACCGCTCTCCACTTCGTGAAAAATTTCGCAAATATCGGTTGACATCGCATACAGGACTATTATCTTTCACGCCGTAAATGGTTGACTTTTATGGGCGGCGGGCTGTTCTACCGCCTTTTCATCTTTCTGAAGGAGAGCAAAACCGTGAGTCCTCTCATCTATGTCATTATTGCCGTTGTCGTCATCGCGGCGGCCATTATCGTGGTGGTTCTCAAGAACTATCGTAAAGTTGGACCAAACGAGGTCCTGATTGTCTCGGGCGGCAAAAAACGAACGGTCAAAATGCCGGACGGGACCGAACGAGAGGTGGGATATCGCTTACGGATCGGGGGGGGCACATTCGTAAAGCCGTTTATCGAACAGGCACAAATTCTTCCGCTGGAAATCATCCCGATGGAATTCCAGGTCACCGATGCCATCTCCACCAACGGCATCCGGTCGACGGTGCGGGGCACCGCCGAAGTGAAAATCGCCGGCGATGAAACCTCGATTATTCTCGCCGCGGAGCAGTTTCTCGGCAAACCCCTGACCGATATTCGCGATGTGGCCCTGCGCACGCTCGAAGGTTCCACGCGCGCCCTGATCGGTTCCATGCATCTCGAATCGATCAATAAAAACCGCAAGGAATTCGGTCAGAAAGTGTTCGATGATGTCGGTGAGTATTTCTCCAATATGGGTTTGAAACTGCTCTCCTATAACTTAAAGGAAATTACCGATCCTTCCGGATATCTGGAAGCCCTCGGGAAACCAAAAATCGTCGAAGCGCGTCGCGACGCAGAGGTGGCCGAAGCCGAAGCCGCCCGCGATGCCATTATCAAATCGGCCGAGGCCAAGAAAGAGGGAGACATCGCCAAGATTCAGGCCGATGCCGAAGTGGCCGAGGCCAATCATCAGCTGGAACTGAAAAAAGCCGACCTGATGAAAGGTTTGAATATCAAGAAGGCCGACGCCGATTTCTCATACGAGTTGGAACGGCATAAACTCAATCAGGACCTCAAGGCCGAAGAAGCCAAGGTCAAACTGATCGAAAAAGACACGTCGATTCAGCTTGAAAAGAAAGAAATCGAACGCGTCGAGCAGGAACTGGAAGCCAAAGTCCGCAAACCCGCCGAGGCCGAGCGGTTCCGTCTGGAAGCCGAAGCCAAAGGTATGGGCGAGGCCAAACGGATTCAGGGTATTATCGAGGCCGAGCTGGTCGCGAAAGTCGGCCAGGCCGAAGCCGAAGCCCTGCGCAAGAAAGCCGAATCCTGGAATGCCTATTCCCAGCCGGCCCTGTTACAGTTGATGTTCGAGCGCCTGCCTGATCTGGCCCGTGAGATGGCCGCCCCGATTTCCAAGGTGGACAAGATCGTCATGGTGTCCAATGACGGTAAATTGGGCACGTCGAAAATTACCGGCGAAGTGGCTTCGATGATGAGCCAGCTTCCGACCGTTGTCAAGTCGCTGTCTGGTTTCGATCTTGAGGACTGGCTCAAGCGGCTGACTGAAAAGAACAAAGAGCAGGGGACCACAACTCCGCGGTCGAGCGGTTCAGACAAGGAATAAGCCATGATATCCAACAGGATCGGCCGTCTGGAGATGTCGCCGACGTTGCGCATCAATGCCAAAGCCAAGGCAATGAAGGCCGGCGGGATCGATGTCATTGATTTCTCGGTCGGCGAGCCGGATTTCCCCACTCCGCACGATATCAAAGAGGCCGGCAAAAAAGCGATCGACGATAATTTCACCGGGTATACCGCCAACGACGGGATTCCCGAACTCAAAGCCGCGATTTGCAAACGGTTCAAAGAAGATCACAATCTCGAATACAAGAACAACGAGATTATCGTCTCGTCCGGCGCCAAACAAAGCCTCTATAATCTGTTCGTCTCGATTCTCAATCGCGACGAAGAAGTGATCATACCCGCCCCGTACTGGGTGTCCTATCCCCAGCAGGTGCTGATGGTCAAGGGCAAGCCGGTGATCGTGCCGACGCGCGAGGAAAACGGTTTCCGCATCACTCCCGACGAATTGAAAGCCAATATCAATTTTAATACCAAAGCGATTATTATTAACAATCCCAGCAACCCGACCGGTTCGGCGTATACCCGCGAGCAGTTGCAGGAAATCTGCGAGATCGCGGTAGCCGAGGGGTTGTTGATCGTCGCCGATGAGATTTACGAAAAAGTCGTCTACGACGGCTATCGGTTCTGTTCGATCGCGTCGCTCGGCGACAAGATCAAAGAGAAAACAGTCGTCATCAACGGCGTCTCGAAAGCGTATTCCATGACCGGGTGGCGGATCGGTTATGCCGCCGGCCCGCGCGAGATTATCTCGGCCATGAATATCGTGCAGTCGCATACGACCTCGAACGCCAACTCCATCGCCCAGAAAGCGGCCGCGGAAGCGCTTTCGGGTCGGCAGACCGAGATCAATAAAATGGTCGCGGAATTCCAGGCCCGTCGCAATTACATGCTGAATAAACTCAACCGGATTCCGGGCGTTTCGTGTTATCAGCCGCAGGGTGCGTTTTATCTCTTCCCCAACACGTCGGAGTATTACAACACCGAATACGGCGGGATGAAAATTCGCAACTCGTACGGCCTGTCGTACTATCTCCTGAAAGAGGCGGCGGTGGCGGTGGTGCCGGGAAGCGCATTCGGCGCCGAGGACAATATCCGGCTGTCGTATGCCACATCGATGGATAAAATCGAGAAAGGCACCGACCGCATTGTCGAGGCGATGTCGAAACTGAAGGAATCACCCAAATACAAGCGTATCGCTCTGCAGAACGTGATGACGCATCCGCGCGGCAATGCCGAAGCCGATACGGCGATTTCGGTCGACGAGCGCGATGCCCTGGTGCAGGAAGCCGAAGCGGCACTCCCCTATGATCGCTATTTCGAATGGAACGCCAATATCAACGGCATTATCATCCAACTGCGCACCAATGTCCCGCACCTGTATGATTTCTGGGTGGAGAACTGGTATCCGGCGCAACTGGAGTCCGATCTGGAACCGCACGGCATTCTCTACGCCGTCGAGGGAGTCCCCGGACGCAAGCCGTACGGATACTACTGCCCCGAGATGCGCACGGCGGTGCTGTTCAACACGTCGTACTACGGACAGGTGCGAAGCTGGGCGCTGGCCATGGCGGCGCAGGCCAGCGAGCGTCTGCTCGATGTCCACGGCATCCGCGCGGCCTGTCTGGATTACAACGGCCGCGGACTGGCGCTGATCGGTCCCAGGGGACTCAAGCGCGGTTCGACGTTTTTCCGCATGCTCGAAGACGGCGATGCGCGGTTCTTGTCGAACGACTGGGTGTTTGCGCGGTATCGCGGCAATGATGCCATTGCCGATGCACCGGAACGGAAATTCTACATCAAGACCAACATCGCCAAAACGTTCTCGCGCTTCAATCGCATTTTCGATCGGAGCAAGTGCGAAAACGTGGTCACCACCCGCGCCGACTGGACCAACATGAAAGAACTCGAAGACGAATGTCCGCTCGATCTCGGGGAACCATACTGCTACTGGGGGTCCGATGATTCCCGGGCGCTGGTTGATCCGGCCTGGATCGGCGGTCCGAATAAATATGTCAAACGTTCCCGTCTGAAAACGGTCGTGGTGTTATCGCACAACCCCAACGCCCCGGCGGTCGAGAAACTCTCGCAGGAAGAGGCGCTCGATCTGATTACCGAGGGCAAATACCGGGTCCCGACCGGTGCGGGAATGTCCCCGTTTAAAACGCAACCGTTCTTCAATCCGTATATGCTGGCGACCTCGGTCGACCAGGAGGATTTGCAGCGGCGCAATTTCCACCAGTTGTTGAGGGTCGCGAAAGCCTTCAGGGTCAATATCGGATCGATTCCGCCCGAGACGCTGAAATCACGGATCAAGGACTTACTGGGCTAGGAGAGAGATCATGGCCAATACCCTGGGTATTATCAAGCCGGACGGTGTTCGCAGGAGACTGGTCGGCAAAATAATCGATAAAATAGAAAACGCCGGTTTGATCATTCGCGGTTTGAAAACACTCAGACTGTCCCGCGAACAGGCGGAGAAGTTCTATGCCGTTCATGAGAGCAAACCGTTTTACAAATCGCTGGTGGAGTTTATGACTTCCGGACCGATTGTCGTGATGGTTATTGGCGGCCACGGCTCGATCGAACGCTGGCGCGAACTGATGGGCGCCACCGATCCGGCGAAAGCAAAATACAACACCATCCGTCGGGAATTCGCCACCTCGGTTGAAAAGAACGTGGTGCACGGCTCCGACGGACCGGACACGGCGAAAACCGAAATCGCCTTTTTCTTTAAAGAGGATGAAATCCTTCCAAAGGAATAAATCATTATGTCGGATTCCCTGTATGATACCCGCCTGTATGACCGGTTCAGCCGGGATTTACAGCGCCGCCTGAACGGACCCAATATCAAGGATATGGCGCTGGAGGATCTTCGCGATGCCGCCCTGCAAACCGGCACCCAGACCAAATTCGGCTCCTGGGGATGGCGTTCGGCAGTATCCAGTCGCATTGCGGAAAAGACTGTCAATCTCGGTACCGAAAAATCCCGGGAATATCATCTCAGCGATAATAAAAGGAAAATTATCGCCGCCGCTCCCGCCGAACTGGACAAGGTTTTACATCTGATGGAAACGCTTCCCTTTGTCCGCCTCCGGCGGCAAATGGGTGACAATGCCGAGTACAATCCAAAATGCAACCTGTACATATCGGTTGCCGACCTGAAAAACTATCGCCTGGCGTACATGTGGGGACACACCATGGGCCCGGTCACCAAGGCGCCCGGCCCGGAGTTCACGCTGATTCATATCCCCGAAGAACACCAAATCCGCCAGCAGGCATTGGTGATGGCCGAACACAATATCACCATGGTGCTTGGATCGGACTACATGGGCGAGGACAAGAAGGGTTTCCTGCGCAACGGCATGTTTGCCGCCGGGGCGCTGGACATGCTCGGCCTGCATGCCGGAACCAAGGTCGTGGTCATCAGGGATGCCAAAACCAACAAGCTGAAAAAATTCGGCGTCTTCCTGTTCGGGCTATCGGCAACGGGCAAAAGCACCTGGTCATGCCATCAGCTGGGACTGGACTGGAAAAAAGGCGAGCGGACGCTGGTCTGTCAGGATGATATCTGCTTTTTAAAACACGATGGTTCCGCCTTCGGCTCGGAGCAGAATTATTTCGTCAAAACTGATGTCGACGCCAAACTGCAGGAATCAATGTATAACGCGCTGGTGCATAGTAGTGCCCTGTATGAAAACGTCATGATCAACGCCGATGGCTCGCCGGATTTTCTTGATGAAAACCTTTGCGGCAACGGCCGTGCCGTTATCATGCGCAAGCAGTTGAAAATCAACCGTGGACACTGGCCGTTCCATATGAAGGATATCTGGTATTCAAGCCTGAACCTCCCCCCCGTTGAGGAACTCGACGGACTGGTGTTCGCCTTTATCACGCGCCGCAATACAATCATGACTTTCTCGCAGCGGCTGAATCCGATTCAGGCCGCGCTGGCGTATCTCTGGGGGGAATCATCGCACAGTTACGCCTCCAATCCGGCCAAGGCCGGCGAATCGGTCCGCACGGTCGGAACCGATCCGTTTATTGTCGGATCGCGCGCCCACAAGGTCAACCAGTTTTACCGTATTATCATGGATCTGGCTGATAATTATCCCGGCAAGGTCTTTTTCTATCAGTACAATACCGGCGGTATGGGCGAAATTATCGAGGTCGACAAGGAATCCGGCAAAAAGAACATGATCCGCAAGACCGAACGCGTGCCGATCGATATCATGGCGGCGATTCAGCGCGGCGATCTTCGCGATACCAACAAATACCGCCGGAGTTTCCTCGGCACCGAGGAAATCGTCTCCGCCGAGGGCGCCGATCTCAGCCAGTATGTCCCGGAGAAATACTACTCGCAGGAGCAAATCGACGACTATTTGCGGGACCTGGTCGACGGCCGTCGTAAGTTTACCGAGAAAGTCGCCGAAGAGGGGCTGATGCCGGAGATCCAGCGGGCCGCGGAAGAATCATACCGTATCGCGCCGGAGAAATCGACCAGCGTGTTTATCCCGGCCAGAAAGACCGATATCCCGCCGCCGCCGAAAGACAAGCCCGCCGGCAAACTGACCGACTGGAAACCCAATCCGCGTCTGGTGCGGGACCGGGGCTGGCGCTACGGATGATCCGACGGGAGAATGACACCGAATTCTGAACTTTTATTTAGTTAACTTGTTTTCATTCGTACGAGTTAAGTTGGACTGGAGATTATGACGATGCCGACCTATCAATATAAATGCACCAAATGCGGCCATGAGTTCGAGGAGTTCCAATCCATGAACGACAAGCCGCTGGAGACCTGTCCGAAATGCGGCGGGAAACCGGAACGGATTATCAGCGGCGGTGCGGGGTTTTTATTCAAGGGATCGGGGTTTTACATTACCGATCACCGCTCCAAGGCATATAAAGAGGCCGCCGGCAATGAAACAGGCGGCGCGGTCGTCGAGAAAAGCGACAAATCCAAAAAGGAGACGACCTCATCGGCGGCATGAGACCATGAACGACAATCGCCGGCACTATCAGTCGTTAATCGACCGTTTCGGCACCAGGATTTTGTTCGACACCGATCACTATCCCGAATACTCGCGGGATGCATCGGAAGTCAACGTAAAGCCGGGGTGCCTTTTTTTTGCGGAAAACGAAACCGATGTCATTGATGCGGTAACGCTCTGCCGGGAATCTTCCATTCCCATCGTGTTCCGTGGCGCCGGAACCGGCTACACGGGCGGAGCGGTTCCTGTCCCGGACGGACTGGTGCTTTCTTTGGAAAAACTTCGGAAACTGGAAATCGACATCGTTGGCCGTCGCGCCTTCTGCGGGTCGGGGGTCATTACCATTGACGTGATGCGCGAAGCGGAAAAAGCCGGGTTGTTTTATCCCCCCGATCCTGCCAGTTACGACGAATCCACTCTCGGCGGCAATGTCGCCGAAAATGCCGGAGGCCTGCACTGCAAAAAATACGGCGTCACCAGAGATTATATCATCGGCCTGCGCGCGGTAACCGCCCGGGGAGAACTCCTGACAACCGGCGTCTTTGCAAACCATGAGCTGTTTAATCTCACCGGTGTTTTGATCGGATCGGAGGGCCTCCTGGCCGCGATTACCGAAATCGCCGTGCGGCTGATCGATTTCGACCGGACCGGACCGACCATTCTGGCCGCGTTCGACAACGCCGAAAACGCCGCCCGCACGGTGGCGGATATCACCAGAAGCGGCATTATCCCGTCGGTGATGGAATACCTGGACCGCGACGCGGTCGTTTGCTCGAATCGATACGAAACGACCGTCGAGATCGACCGTGCCGAGGCGGTGTTGCTGTTCGAGACCTCCGGCCCGGACGCGTCCGCAACCGCCACGCGGATTCATGATATCTGCCGTTCCCATGCGGCGGTATTACTGCAGAGAGAGGATGATCCCGAACAGGCGGCACCGCTCTGGAAAGTCCGCCGGAACCTGTCCAAGGCGGTCAAAGCCTCGGCGGAGCAGAAAATTGCCGAGGACGTCTGCGTTCCGCCCTCGCGCCTTCCGGAGCTGGTGGCGTTCGTGGCCGAACTCAACGCCCGCCTGCCGCTGCGGGTTAATTCCTATGGCCATGCCGGCGACGGAAATCTGCATGTCAATTTCCTGGTTGAGGAGCCGGAACGGGTCGATCAGGCGCTTATCAACAACGCAATCGGCGGCTTGTTCGCAAAAACCCTGGCACTGGGCGGCACCCTCACCGGGGAACACGGCATCGGGCTTTCCAAGAAGGCGTTTCTGCATCTTGAATTCGACGCGGCGACCCGTGCCCACATGAAAAAAGTCAAAGAGGTCTTTGATCCCGACGGCATTTTGAACCCCGGCAAAATGTTTGTATGATTGCCTGAAACATTCTTACCGGAAAAAAAACGACATTTCCTCGTGAAATATCATAAAACCACCTTCTGCAATCTTGACAAACAATAGCGGATAGCATAATATGGCACAATATCATTACGTTCGGAAGGACAGTTGTGAAAGATCCAATTTCTCGTTTTCAATACACGTTCAACTGTAGGAGTATATAATGGCGACCTTACAGAAAAAAATGGCGGCCATGATTCCTTCACTTCGTGAGGAACTCAAGGAACTCGCCCAAAAAGTCGGCGACAAGAAGATCTCTGACGTCACCGTGGCTCAGGCGTACGGTGGAATGCGCGGTGTGAAGGGAATGATCTGCGATACGTCAGTCGTATATCCCGACAAGGGACTCGTGATCCGTGGGATTCCGATTATGGAACTGCGTGAGCGGTATCCCGAAGAAATCTTCTACCTGCTCTGCACCGGTGAACTGCCGGACAAGGCGGCGTTAAAGGCGTTGCAGAAGGAATTTGCCGAGCGCTCCACCGTACCGAAATACGTCTGGAACGTTCTGGAGGCCATGCCGAAGGATTCACATCCGATGGCCATGCTGGACACCGGTATCCTCGTTATGCAGAAGGAATCGGAATTCAAGAAGGCCTACGACAAGGGCATGAAAAAAACCGATTACTGGCAACCGATGCTTGAGGATTCTCTCAACCTGTTGGCCAAGCTTCCGGGAATCGCGGCCGGTGTCTATCGTCTGCGCTTCAAGAAAGGCAACCGCATCGCCTACAAGAAAGACCTCGACTGGGGTGCCAACTATGCCCGGATGCTGGGTATCACGGATAAAACCGGTATCTTCACGAAGCTGATCCGGCTGTATCTGACCCTGCATTGCGACCACGAAGGCGGCAATGTCAGCGCCAACACCTGCCATACGGTCGGTTCCGCGCTGTCCGACGCCTACTATGCGGTTTCGGCGGGTTTGAACGGACTGGCTGGCCCTCTGCACGGTCTGGCCAACCAGGAATGCCTCAACTGGATTCTGGAAACCATGAAGAAGTTCAAAGGCGTGCCGACCGATGAGCAGATTCGCAATTATGCCTGGGAAACCCTGAATTCCGGCAAGGTGATTCCGGGGTACGGCCATGCCGTCCTGCGTGTCACCGACCCGCGCTTCAGCGCCTTTTTGGCATTCGGCAAAGAGTATTTGCCGGACAGCCCGGTCTTCCAGACCGTCGCCAAGGTGTACGATGTGGTTCCGAAAGTGCTCGAAGAGCACGGCAAAGCCAAGAACCCGTGGCCGAACGTCGACGCCGGTTCGGGTGCGCTTCTGTATCACTTCGGCCTGAAGGAGTTCCCGTACTACACGGTGCTCTTCAGCGTATCGCGTGCGATGGGTATGCTCGCGCAGTTGGTTCTCAACCGTGCCATGGGCACCGCCATCACCCGTCCGAAATCGGTCAGCACCGAGTGGGTGAAACAGAACGTCAAGTAGATTGCATTCCAGTGACAATAAAAACGGCGGCTGAGGCCGCCGTTTTTTTATGACTGTTTTTTGAAGATGACGCGGAATTCGGTCCCGCCGGACGGCGGCGAATGAATTTCGATTCGTCCCTCGTGCTCTTCAACAATCCGGTGTACGATTGACAGCCCCAGCCCCGTGCCGGAATCCTTGGTGCTGACATACGGCGAGAACACCCGGCGTTTGAGGTCATCGGGGATTCCCGGCCCGGTATCGATCACCGACAACACGACCTCATCGCCTTCTTCGCGAAGCACCACGGTCACCTCTCCCCCCTCGGCCTCGCAGGCCTCGATGGCGTTCCGCCCCAGATTGAAAAGCATCTGCTTGAAACGATCCTCGGTTCCGTTAAGCGTGATATCCGGCGGCACGGTGGAGACAATCGTGATATCCTTTCGCTCCAAACCGAGGCGAAGCAGTTTGACGGTTTCCTCGACAAGGGTGCTGAAATCGATTGTTTTGCCCTGCCGGCCTTTACTTCGGGTCAGGGCCAGAAAACGGGTGACGATTTCATTGAGACGATTGGCTTCGGATTTGATCTGGCGGGTGAACTCCTGAAATTCATCGACATTGGTCTTCGGCTCGAATTCACTGAGCAGACGCTGGGCGGCAATGGAGATTGCGTTCAACGGATTGCGGATCTCATGTGCCACCCCGGCGGCCAGGTCGCCGAGTTCTGTCAGACGTTCCCGGCGGCGCGAATCCTCCTCCAGTTCCCGCACCCGGGTATAGTCGTAAATCACTGCCGCGACTCCGGTCGGCTGATTCTCCTGACGGTACAATCGCGCCATGGTGACGAGTAAATACCGCCGCCCGGCCGGTCCGGCATACATGGTTTCCAACTCTGCGGCGGTTTCCCGTCCGGCCAGTAGCTCCGCAATCGGGATCACTTCCGCAAACGGCAGATCACGCCATTTGTGTCCAAGCACAACGCCTTCCTCGACACTGAACGTCCGCAAGAACTCGGGATTGGCCAGTTCGATGGTCCCGTCCGGCCCAACCACCACCAGCCCGGAGTTCATACTTTCAAAGACTTTTTCCGCCAGCGATTGAATGCGACGATACGAACGATCCAGGTACATACGCTTTTGCTTGCCCTGAGAGTACATTACGTACAACACCAGCACCGCGAATATCACCAGGCTGAGAATGATCATCTGGCGGTCGAATCCGGTGACGATTTCATGATACCGGTCGAGGGCAATTCCCAGGCGAAACACGCCCGATCCGTACTCATCCGACTCGAACGCCTTTGCCATCTCCAGTATCTCGCGCCCGTCGAATATATACTGCCGACTGCAGGTCGTATCGCAGATCAGCGCCTGTGATAAAAATTCGTCTTTTTCGATTTTAAGAACCGGGCCGATATTGCGCGATGAAAAGATAATCCCGTCGGGAGTCTGGAAGAGAATGTAGACGATCCCCAGTTCGTGCCCGATATTCTGCACCAGGTATCCGATCCCGATGTTTTTCTTGGCCTCCGAATAAAACAGGGCATCGGCGGCGATGACGACGATGTATTCGCGATTCATGGTCCGTTCGAAATAATACATGGATACATCACCCGGCAAATCGCCGGCTTTGGTCATAAAATCGCGGAAACCCGCCGAATCGTTCCGGAATGCTTCGAGTTCGGTAAAGTAGTCGTCGATAATGTCATCGGGATTGAGAAACACCCCCCGCAAACCGTATGTCACCAGTCCAAGTTCGGCATCGAAAATGAAAATCCCGTCGACACCGTATGCCGCCGCGAAGTCCGCCAGTTCCTCATACGAGAAATCAAGCTGTTCGCGCGACATGACAAAACCCGCCAGATCGGAAAATTTCTCCTGCACCAGCAAATCGAAAAAGGAATTGGCCTTGATGGCGTTGTCCGCCGACCGGGTCAGGCTGGAAATCAGCGCCGCGCCCTGAATGCGCAAAAGTTCCAGACTGTCATTGCGGCTTTTTTGTATTCCCAGATAGGCAAAGACAAACAGCAAAATCCCCAGAACGATGAGAATCGGCAGACGGTAGCGCGGACCGGCCCAGCGGCCGCCGTCGGATGCATCGGATCGTACCATGAGGCAAAAGTAGAATGTTGAATGGTGCCGGTCAACGGTTTATTTCCGTCGCGACGGGATCAGCGGGCCGCGGCCTGCGATGTCGCCGTTTCCTTCGGGGACTCCTCGCCTTCGGACACGGGATGCGCGATCGGAAGCGTGATTTCAAACCGGGATCGACCGTCGGCATCACGATACCCGATTTCACCGTGATGGTTGTCAACCACGGTCTTGCAGGTAATCAGTCCCAGACCGGCGCCATTGCGCCTGGTGCTGAAACGCTGGACGAACAGTTTGGGACGATCATCCTGGGGAATGAGCGGGCCGTTGTTGATCACATCCATACAGAACCGATCTCCCGATGCGGCCAGCCGCGTGGTCACCGTAATTTGTCTTTCCGCTTCGCACGATTCCAGCGCTTCGGAGGCGTTATACAGCAGGTTGACCAGCAGGACCTGGACCTGTCCGGCATTGATTTCCACCAGCGGGACAGTGTCGGCCAGAACCGATTCGATTCTGATATTGTCGAATTTGTTCTGCGGTTTGACAAAGGCGATCAGGTTTTGCACCAGCTGATTGAGATCTTCCTTGCGGAATTCGCTGGCTTCGTCGCTGAACCGGCTCAGCCCGGACGTGAACCGGGTGATATTGTCGACCGTTTGGCGCATGACTTCGATTTTCTGTCCCAGTTTGTCGTACTGCTCCCTGGCGATAAACAGCGGAAGCAGTTCCAGATTCCCCTGCAGAACCGCCAGGTAATTGTTGATTTCATGTGCGATATCGCGCGCCATTTTTCCACGTGTGGCAAACCGGTCAAGTTGCACCACCATACTCTGATAATTGCGACTCTCGGAAATGTCTTTGACAAAATACAGCTTCGCCACCGGCGCCTGTCCGCGGACTCCGAGTGCGCTGTATACCAGCGTGGCAGGGAATTTTTCCTTGTTGCGATTGCGGCAGATGACTTCCTGAACGTCCGCACCCTGTTCGGCCGAGGCGATGCCGGTGATCGTTTCCGGTGACAGCAGTAACAGCTCGCCGATCGGGACGTTCAACATATCGCTACTCCCGTATCCGAAATTTGCGGCGGCGGTTTGGTTGTAGATGATTACCTTGTCGTTGAGATTGGTCACGATAATCGCATCCGGCGAGTAATCGATCAACGCCGTTAAAAACGACTCCGACTCTTTCAGGGCCTTATTGGCCTGGATTAATTCCTTGTTGGTATTCTTCAGCTGTTTTTGTTTTTCCGCCAGACTGGTGGTCATGTTGTTAAAGGCGTCGATAATGGCGCACATGTCGGGATCACGGCATTTCCAGGTGATATAATATTCCTGGCCCTCGGCGGTTCTGGCAAAACCGGCGGCAAGATGCGTCAACGGCAGTTTGATCCCTTTATGGATCAAATAAATCAACAACAGCGAAATCAACGCGGAGATTAAAAACAGCAAAACCAGCAAATAGGCCAGGTCCTTGTCGGCGCTTTGGGTCAGGACATTGGGCGACGCGATTAACAGGCCGTAACTCGATTGCGGACTGCGCGGTGCGAAATAGCAATGGATATAATTGCCGTCCTCGCTGAGAAACACCTGTCGTTCGGGATTGAGGCCGATGGCCTCCGCTTTGGCATCACCGCCCAGAATCGGCCGTATCGCGGGAAATCCGGTGGGCGCCGTAAGCCGATCGAGGAAAACCGGTTCGATGTGGTTGATATACTCGTATTGTGACTCAATGCGTTCCACCGCCTCCACGAAGGCGGAGTGGTCGGGGGCAAACGCGGAATCGTTCTCCATAATATCAAACAACTGCCCCGCGATCGGTGCGATTTTCTGCTCCAGAGTCTCAAAATGCCTGGCCAGCTGGCTGTCATCGTTTTGATAGAACAACACCAGGGCCAGCGCGATAAAAATAAAAACGATATGAATAATAATGAACCGCGAGACGCGTGTGAGGAGTGCGGGGGACTTTATTTCTGACATACCCAATGACCCTGTACTAATGTTGGTATACGATGGATATCGGCAGGTCAGATGCTTATTTTAGAGGATCGCAAAAAGTGGATATAAAAATAGGGAGTGGTGGAGGGGGGATGCCCGACTCTAACGTCAGGTGGCTGGTAAACCAGCGCACACCACTCCCTAAAATCTCTAACAACTCAGGGAGCGTCATGGTTCGACGCCGCCGAAGATAAAAGCAACTTATGTACCGAACCGAAAACCATCAGGCCGCAATCTTGCCCGATGCCGCACTCTTCGGTTCTGATTGATGTTAGTTACCCAACAACGCGCAGATTATAATTCATGATGCGTGAGGAAAATCATCACGAATGTGCAAACTCATTCACATTACCTGCAAGTCCTGCTGTCACATGCAGTACCAGAGGTCGCTGACGGGATGCACTCTACCCCTTCAGCTCTTCAATACGTTTTTCCGCGGCCATCGCGGCGGTGGTGCCGTCGCCGACCGCATTGGTGATCTGCCGCACCAATTGCGCGCGCACATCACCGCAGGCATAAATGCCCTTTACCGACGTTTCCATTCTGGCGTCGGTGATGATATATCCGCCGGAGTCTTTTTCAACTCCTTCACGAACGATATTTGAATTGGGGACGAAACCGATGAAGATGAAAATGGCCCCCACATCGACAGTCGACTTTTCACCGGTCTTGACATGTTTCAGCGTGAGTGACGTAACCCGGGTGTCGCCGTTTATCGATTCCACCACGGTATCCCAGATAAATTCCATTTTGGGATTTCTAAACGCGCGTTCCTGAATGATTTTCTGCGCCCGCAATTGATCGCGGCGATGAATCAGGATCACCTTGCTTCCGAACTTGGTCAGAAACATTGCTTCCTCGACCGCGGCATCACCGCCGCCGACCACCGCGATAATTTGATTCTTGAAGAAATTGCCGTCGCAGATGGCGCAGTACGAAACGCCCCGGCCGCTGAATTCTTTCTCGCCCGGGACATTAAGCAAATTCGGCGATCCCCCGGTGGAAAGAATCACGGCCTTGCCCCGATAGCGATCCCCCGATGCCGTCGCTGCCAGGCGATCCTCCCCTTCGCAATACACCTCGGTGACTTCATCCGAGACAATCTCAAGTCCGAACTTTTTGGCATGCTCAGTCATTTTCATGGCCAACTCAGGTCCGGAAATCATTTCGAATCCGGGATAATCCTCGATTTCATCGGTTTTGGCAATTTGGCCGCCGGGCATGTATTTTTCAATCAACACCGTGCGGACATTGGCGCGCGCGCCGTACAGACCGGATGTCAGACCTCCCGGTCCCCCTCCCACGATGATAATGTCATATTCTTTTTCCGCCATTGGAAAACCCCATCTCCGCTTGCAAAAACTCGCTCACACAACAGCCCACAATATATACAATATTAGCCCGGATTCAACAGCTTTTTCAGCGAGAACGGCTGTCAGCCCGCTAAAAATCAACTCCCTGCTGGGCCAGGATGCCTTTCTGAAACGGGTGTTTGATCTCGGTCATTTCCGTAACGAGATCGGCCCGCTCGATCAGCCACGGCAAGGCGTTACGACCGGTAATTACCAGATGCAACGGTTCCGGTTTTTGCGCCACCAGCTCTTCAAGTTCCTCCGGTGAGATCAGTTTGAGATTGACCGCGACATTGAGTTCATCGAGAATAACCAACCGGTATTTTCCGGATTGCATCTTCTCCAGTGCCAGGTCATACGCCCGTTTGGCCGCCGCGCGATGCTCCGCGAATGATTTGGTGTCGTCGATGATCCCGACAAAGCCCTCTCCCATCACGTGCAGTTCCACATTCGGCGCCAGACGTGTGATTCCGTCGAGTTCCCCGTATTTCCAGCTTCCCTTGATAAACTGCACCACACAGATATTCCAGTCATAGCCGACCGCGCGGACCGTCATGCCCAGCGCGGCGGTGGTTTTGCCTTTGCCGTTGCCGGTGTACACCACCAGCAGTCCCTTGGTTTCCGGTTTGGTAGTTTGCCCGTCCATATCCTCTTTCTCTTTCTCTTTCTCTTTCTCTTTCGTCATACAGATATGTCCTTAGCAACCGGTATTCTTCGCCAAACGTTCCGCGAGAATGTGAATCGGATGCACCACGGCAAAGCGATGCTCGGTTTCGGCGCTGATTTTCATCTGGCACGACGGGCACGAGGTCATCAGGTAATCCGCCTCAATCCGCTTGTATGCATCCCTTTTCTTCCGAAACATCCGCCGCGATTCCTGATAATGAAAATAGCCGTACGATCCCGCCTGCGCGCAACAGCGGTCGGCATACGCGACATGACAGATCTCGACATGGCCGATTTTTGCCAGAAGCCTTTCCGGTTCCTTGTGCAGGCCCGCCGCGCGCAGGTGGCAGGGATGATGATAGGTCACCCGAATCGGCTCGTCGCCGTCAAATGCCGAAAAATCGATCTTTTGCAGATTCAAATACTGACTGATATCATAGCACTTGCCCGCCAGTTCGTTTGCGGCCGGACCGTACTCGGCATCACCCCTGAACAGCTCCGCGTATTCTTTCAGACGCAACAGGCAGGACGCACATGAGACAACGACGGCATCGAATTTCCGTAAAGAGTCGATATTGGATTTCGCCTTTTCGATCAAATTGCCGCGATGGCCGTACACCTCCTGCGGCAGGCCACAACATTTCTGCGGCGGCATTTTGATATCGATTCCCAGATGATCGAACACCGCAAAGAGTGCCTCGCCGGTTTTCGAATCCAGCAGGTTGTCCGCACACCCGTGAAAAAACGCCACCGTGCCGGATTCGGCCAGACGGTCCGGATGTCTCTGCCGCAGGCTTTTCGCCGCGGGAACCGGAAGTGAAAGCGTCCGGTCGATGCCGAACAGCGGTTTGCCGGGAATACTCAGCGCCAGCCGCCCCAGTCTGCTGGAACTGATCGGATTCATCAGCCGTCCCATCTTCAGCGACAGGCCCAACAGCGCCTCATTGTCGGTGAATGCAATCGCGAGTTGGGATGTTCGCGACGGTGCTTTGGCGCGATGTTTGAGAATTTCCGACGCGATATCCACGCCCGCCGGGCACACGGTCGTGCAACTCTTGCAATTAAGACAATACGAAAGGTAGGCATTCAACTCGTCATGCGACAGGCCGGATTGATTGAGCAGGCGCAACCATCCCCGCGGGGAGTAATCCTCACGGCGGAAGATATCATACGCCGGGCAATAGCCGTTGCACTTGCCGCAGGCGGCGCAGTACGATTTTATTTTCTCGTAGTCGATGTTATCGGTGAACGAAATATCGGCCAGCACGCACTCCGGAGACAGGATCCCATCCGGATCGAGCGCCTGTTTTATCTGCACGAATAAGGCATAAATGTCGTCACCGTACACCCGTTTCAGCACCGGGGCGCGCAGACGTCCGTCGGCATGCTCGGCGGTCGATGATCCTCCGATGTCGATTACCCTCTCGTACACGCTGTCATACAACTGTCGCGCCAGATCGAAATCGTTCGGGTCATTCAAGTCGAACAGCGGCCGGATATGCAGATTGCCGTCGCCGATATGCCCGAAAACGCCGAAGGTCAGATGATAATTTTGAAACAAGTCGGTAAGGTATTCGATAAACGATGGAATTTTCTCCGGGGGAATCGAGACATCCTCAATGATCGATACCGGACGTTTGGTCGGGTGGTGACGGTACAAGGTCGGCACGATCGCCTTGCGGGCGCTCCACAATGCCGAAGCGGTCTCCGGATCGGCGGCGAACTCCACCGGGGCCGACAGGTTCAGCTGTTTTGCCAGCGCCTCGAAAGCCGCGCGCCGTTCGGAAATATGATCGTCGAATTCCATTAACAACATCGCTCCCGCGTTGGCGGGAATCCCGAATCGGTCCCGACCGATGAGATTCAATGTGGCGCCGTCGACAATCTCCAATCCGCACGGCCCGGTTGCGAGCACCGGCACGACCGCGCGGCCGGCATCGACCAGCGACGAAAAATACGTGCGCGCCGTCAGTGTT
Source organism: Candidatus Zixiibacteriota bacterium (assembly GCA_016933695.1). Taxonomy (GTDB): domain Bacteria; phylum Zixibacteria; class MSB-5A5; order GN15; family PGXB01; genus JAFGAL01. The sequence goes on from JAFGAL010000008.1 coordinate 39,956, forward strand.
TCCTCAGGCAGGGGCAATAATCGCAGCGTGGCGGTCGCGATCAAGCCGAGCGTTCCCTCGGAGCCAACCAGTAACGCCGGCAGATTGCATACTCCTCTCTTGATATCATCCACGACCTGTTTGAGATTGTACCCGGCGGAATTTTTTTTGAGTCGCGGCCAGCGCGACTGAATCAATTCCGCCTGACTTTCGATCAGCGCGAACGCCTCGCGGAATTCCGGATTGTCAGCGAAAAATACCGCCAGCGCCGGGGAGTCGATTGGCAGGGCCTGAAGGTTCAGGTATTTGCCGGACGCGGTCACGATTTCCAGCTCCTCGACAAAATGCGACGTCAACCCGTATTTCACCGATCGCGGCCCGGAGGAATTGTTGGCCAGCATGCCGCCGATCTGGCAGGAGTCGCCCGAAGACGGATCGGGCGGGAAAAACAATCCGTACGGCTTCAGCGCCAGATTCAATTCGTCATAGATAATCCCGACCCGGGTGCGCACCAGACGGTGTTCGGGATCGATCATTTCGATTTTTCGGAAATCGCTGAAATCGAGAATCAGTCCCGGTCCGAGTGCTCCGCCGGCCAGACCGGTGCCGCCGCCGCGCGGAGTCACCGTGAGATTGTTCCGGCGTGCTTCGTTCAGCGCGTCGTGAATATCATCGACGGTTCGAATGTGGACTACCGCCTGCGGTGCGACGGCGTAGATGGAGCCGTCGGATGCGTAGGCCGTCAGGGTTGCCCTGTCACGCGAAATGTGCATTGTCTATCCAAAAGCAGACGTTATTTCATCACTCGGTTTCCCGGGAATCGACGGCGACTATCACCGGTAATCCGTCGGTCCCGGATGTAATATATCCATAATGGACTTACGGTCAAATCATAAAGAACAGCAAGGGAAAAAGCGCGTTCATTTGTGAAATAAATAACAAAATTATAATTGACTTTCCCGGCATCCGCGTCTATTATACATGGTTTGAAGAAAAGTGCATCAGGATCGCTCGCTTTAGCAATTTTGTGACCTACAGGTAACCGGAGGTATTCGGGATGCAGTTTACAAAAGCGGAAGAATACGGGGTCTTGGGGGTTATCTATCTTGCCCAGCGGGGAAATGAAAACGTGGTTCCACTTTCGGAGATTGCGGAGACACAGGACGTTCCCGAAAAATTTCTGGCCAAGATATTTCAGAACCTGACCAAAGCGTCGATCGTGAGATCACATCGCGGCATTAAGGGGGGATTCAGCCTGGCCAAGGACCCGGCGAAGGTCACCGCTCGGCAGGTCATTGAGGCGATTCAGGGGCCGTACAGCCTGATTCGATGTCTGCATGATCCTGACAGTTGCGACCGGCAGGAGACATGTCCGGTGAGATACTTGATCGAAGAAGCGGAACACAACCTGCTTGACGTGTTTGACAGGTATACCATTCACGATTTGGTCGAATGGCAAAAGACGCAAGTGCCCGTGTGAACGATGATGAAACGGAACGAATCAAAACCTGCTTTGCCTGCGGAATCTTCTACGTATATGTAGAAACCGAGTAATACGTACGGAGGTATCTTCATGTCAGTCAAGTCCGACCGCTGGATCAAACGAATGGCCCGCACCCACGCGATGATTCGTCCTTTCTGTGACCATCTGATCAAAACGGGAATCAGTTACGGTCTGTCGTCATACGGCTATGACATTCGTGTCGCGAACGAATTCAAGATATTCACCAACGTCAATTCCGAAATCGTCGACCCCAAGCGGTTTTCCACGAATTCCTTCGTTGACGTCAAAGCCAAAACGGTGTTGATCCCGCCGAATTCATTCGCGCTGGCGCGGTCCGTCGAGTATTTCAAAATCCCTCGTGACGTGATCACGATCTGCCTGGGCAAATCGACCTACGCCCGGTGCGGCATCATCGTCAACGTCACGCCGTTTGAGCCGGAGTGGGAAGGGCACGCGACGCTGGAAATTTCCAACACCACTCCCCTGCCGGCCAAGATTTACGCCAACGAGGGACTCGCTCAAATCATTTTTCTGGGTGCCGATGAAATCTGCGAGACATCGTACAAGGATCGCGGGGGCAAATATCAGGGACAAAAGTTTATCACCCTGCCGCGCGCACGGTGAGGTATCGGGAGTAAGCGGGGTATATACCGGGAACATTATGAAGCAATTTGGAGATACGTACTATGACTGAGAATACCAAAAGACGATTGGTAACGATCGACGGCAACTCCGCCGCCGCCTACGTCGCTCACGCCGTCAGTGAGGTTATCGCCATCTATCCCATCACGCCGTCATCCGGCATGGGAGAGATCTCGGACGCCAAGTCCGCGGCCGGCGAAACCAATATCTGGGGCACCATTCCCAATGTGATTGAAATGCAATCCGAAGCGGGCGCATCCGGCGCCATTCACGGTGCGGCCACCGCGGGCAGCCTGACCACCACGTTCACGGCGTCGCAGGGACTGCTGTTGATGCTCCCGAACATGTTCAAGATCGCCGGTGAATTGACCCCGACCACGTTCCACGTAACCGCGCGGTCCATCGCCACTCATGCCCTCTCGATTTTCGGGGATCATTCCGATGTCATGGCGGCGCGTTCCACCGGCTTCGGTCTGATGGCATCCGGTTCCATCCAGGAAGTGATGGATCTGGCCCTGATCGCCACCGCCTCGTCGCTGGACAGCAAGATCCCGTTCGTGCATTTCTTTGATGGGTTTCGCACCTCGCACGAGGAACAGAAAGTCGAAGAAATCTCGTTCGACGATATGCGGGCCGTAATCGATGACAAGGCGGTCAGCGAACTGCGCGAACGTTCGCTCAGCCCGGATCACCCGACCCTGAAAGGCTCATCGCAGAATCCCGACGTCTTCTTCCAGGCGAGGGAAACCGTGAACACCTATTATGACGCGGCCCCGGCCAAAGTCCAGGCGGTGATGGATCGTTTCGCCAAACAGGTGGGACGCCGGTACCACCTGTTCGACTATGTCGGCGCCCCCGATGCCGAACGCATCGTCATCATGATGGGCTCCGGCGCCGAAACCATGCATGAAACGGTCGAGTACCTGGTTGACCAGGGCGAAAAAGTCGGTTTGATCAAGGTCCGTCTGTATCGGCCGTTCTCCACCGAAGCCCTGCTTGGAGCCATTCCGAAAACCGTGACCAAAATCGCCGTCCTCGACCGAACCAAGGAACCGGGCGCCGTCGGCGAACCGCTGTATACCGACATCCAGACCGCGGTCAGTGAGGGTATGAAAGACGGCACCGCACCGTTTGCAAATTACCCGATGATTGTCGGCGGACGGTACGGTCTCAGCTCCAAGGAGTTCAATCCGGGCATGGCCAAAGCGGTGCTGGACAATCTGAAAACCGACCAACCCAAAAACCATTTTACGGTCGGTATCAATGACGATGTCACCCACACCAGCCTTGACGTCGACAAGAAATTCGACATCGAAGGCGAAGACACCTTCCGGGGATTATTTTACGGTCTGGGCGCCGATGGGACGGTTGGTGCCAACAAGAACTCAATCAAAATCATCGGTGAAAACACGGACAACTTCGCCCAGGGCTATTTCGTCTACGACTCGAAAAAAGCCGGTGCCATCACGGTGTCGCACGTCCGCTTCGGCAAAAAAGAACTGCGGCGTCCCTACCTGATCAGCACCGCCAATTTCGTCGCCTGTCACAACTTCTCCTTCCTCGAGAAATACGACATGCTCGGCGATATCAATCCGGGCGGCACGTTCCTGCTGAACAGTCCCTACGGCCCCGACGAGGTCTGGGATAAGATGCCGATGGAAGTGCAAAAACAGATAATCGACAAAAAGCTGAAGTTCTACGTCATCGACGGCATCAAGCTGGCCAGGGAACTCGGTCTCGGGGCGCGCATCAACATGATTATGCAGACCGCATTCTTCATGATCAGCAACATTCTACCCAAAGAAAAAGCGATCGACGCCATCAAAAAGGCGATCGTCAAGACCTACGGCGCCAAGGGCGAGAAGATCGTCAACATGAACTATGCTGCCGTCGACACCGCGACCAGGAACCTGCACGAAGTCAAATATCCGCAGAAAGTGACCAGCAAGCTGAAAATGCCGCCGACCGTCCCCGAGGACGCTCCGGAATTCGTGAAAACGGTCACCGCAACCATCATTGCCAACAAAGGCAACGATGTTCCGGTCTCGGCCATGCCGTACGACGGCACGTTCATGACCGGCACCACGCAGTATGAAAAGCGCAACATCGCGGTCGACATCCCGGTCTGGGATGAGGAAACCTGCATTCAGTGCGGCATCTGCTCCATCGTCTGTCCGCACGCCGCCATTCGGATGAAAATCTACGATCCGAAATATCTTGAGGGTGCGCCGAAGACATTCAAGGCGGTTGACGCCAAGACCAAGCCGTTCGCCGGGATGAAATTCACCCTGCAAACCGCACCGGAAGACTGCACCGGTTGCGAATTGTGCGTGCAGGCCTGTCCGGTCGAGGTGAAAGACGCCGACGGCAACAAGACCGGCAAGCGGGCGGTGTACATGATGCCGCAAATCCCCCTGCGCAAACCGGAAGCGGAGAATTTCAAATTCTTCCTGACCATCCCGGATATCGACCCGGCCAGGATCAACATCGCCTCCACCAAGGGCAGTCAGCTGGTTACACCGCTGTTCGAGTTCTCGGGAGCCTGTGCCGGATGCGGTGAAACGCCGTATGTCAAACTGCTGACCCAGCTGTTCGGCGACCGCGCCCTGATGGGCAACGCCACGGGATGTTCCTCCATTTACGGCGGAAACCTGCCGACCACGCCGTACTGCAAACGAGCCGATGGACTCGGCCCGGCCTGGTCGAATTCGCTGTTCGAGGATGCCGGTGAGTTCGCGTTCGGGATGCGGCTGGCGGTGGACAAACTCAATGTCTATGCGCTGGAACTTCTGCACAAGCTCTTTCCCGCCGACTACGAAGCCATCGCGGGCGCCGATCAGTCCACACAGGTGGGTATCGAACAGCAACGCGCCCGGATCAAGGCGGTGCTGTCCAAGCTGAACGGAAACAACAGCCCGGAAGCGGCCAAACTCAAGGACCTCGCCAATTACCTGGTGAAAAAATCGGTCTGGGCAATCGGTGGTGACGGCTGGGCGTACGATATCGGATTCGGAGGACTGGATCATATCCTCGCCTCCGGCCGCAATATCAACGTGCTGGTGCTGGATACCGAGGTGTATTCCAATACCGGCGGGCAGATGTCCAAGTCGTCCCCGATGGGAGCGGTCGCGAAATTCGCCGCCGCCGGAAAACCGATCCCCAAGAAAGATCTCGGCCGCATGATGATGGCTTACGGCAGTGTCTATGTGGCCCAGATCGCCATTGGCGCCAGCCACAATCAGGCGGTGAAGGCCTTTATCGAGGCCGAGCAGTATGACGGGCCGTCGATTGTGATCGCCTATGCGCATTGTATCGCCCACGGTATCAACATGATCAACGGTCTTGAGGATCAGAAACGCGCGGTCGATTCCGGCCACTGGATACTGTATCGCTACAATCCCGATCTGATCGCGCAGGGCAAGAACCCGCTTCAGCTCGACAGCAAAGCGCCGTCAATCAGCTATGCGGACTACGCCTACAAACAGACCCGTTTTCGCACGCTGAAAGCCGGCATGCCGGAACGCGCGGAAATGCTGATGACGAAGGCACAGAGCGAGGCCGATCGCCGCTACAGTATTTATAAACAGTTGGCGGAGATGGATTACAGCGCCTTTGCCGCAAAATAGATTTGCGACAGACCGCATGAAAACACAGGGGCAGGATTTTTTCCTGCCCTTTTTTTGCACACCGGATTTCCTAATCATAAGCGTCCAAAGCGATTGCCGTTCCGTACGAAATACAATCGGCCTTAAGATTCCCCCCCTAATGTCCGATAACTAAAGGGAAAATCATTTTAAGGAGGACTTATGCTTAGAAGAATCGTTCCAGTCGTGGCGGTGCTGTTTCTCATGACCGCCGTCGCCCCCGTCTTCGCGCAAACCGAGGACGAAATCGTGGCAAAATATCTCCAGAAAGCGGAGAAAAAACATAAAACCAAAGTCGGTTTCCTCTCGGCCAATTTCTCGTACGGCCGTCTTGCCGAGGACAACGGATACCGCCAATTCAATTTCGCGGCAACGTCCGATTTGTCCACCCTGGAAGGACTCGCCGGTCCCACCGAGGGTATTTTCCGTTCCAAACAGTTCGGACTCGATTTCGGCATGATGCTTGCCCCCAAGATGGCAGTCAAGATGGGGTTCGAATACTGGCTGAAGATGAGTACCGATATCAATGTCGATTATGACATGAGCATCGGCGTGCTCGAGGTTGAGGATATGTACCAGTCGGAATCCGAAGTGAGTGTATACGGATTCAGGCTCGGATTTGACTATTACCTGCTCAATCCACCCGACCGCTACGGCAAACTCAACAATCTGGCGGTCAAGGTCGGTGCCGGCGGCGGGATGTACATGGCCAGCTGGGATTTCTGGCAGTCCGGAGATGCCGAATCCGATCCGCTGAAAGCCAATTCGCCCGGATTCTGGGTGCAGGGCGGCGTGGAATACCCGATTGGGTTCTTCGATATGGCTGTCGCGGCCGATTTGTCATACTTTTATCTGAACTTCAGCGGCTTTGAATCGTACAATGCATCAAGTGGTGACTTGCAGTTGACCTACCCCGGAAGCACTGATGAAATCGAGCTGGATTTCTCCGGTCTGCGCGGCAAGGTCGAGCTGAAGAAATTCTTCTCGTGGTGATTTAGCCGTTGACAGGACGACTCCAGTCACTATTTTGGTATGACAATGGACAAACGTTAATACAGGATAGGATTTGGTTTTGAAACAGGTTTGTATCGTATTTCTGGCGTTGGTAGGACTGTTGACCGCAAACGGTTTGGCGCAACAAAGCCAACCGCCGAAACTGTCTATGGAAAAAGCCGGCAAGATTTCGGCTCCATCCGGTCAGATCGCATTCATCCGGGATAAAAACGTATGGGTCATGAACTGGGACGGCTCCAATCAACAGAAGCTGGTAACGGCGGAAAACGCCGATGGCAGACTGTCCTGGTCGCCCGACGGGAAACAGATCGCCTTCGTGCGGCAGGGATCGATCAATCTCCAGGGACCGAACAATCTCGGCGGCTTTCACAAGTTGTACGATGTGTTTGTTGCCTTCATGGACTCACTCGGACAAAACAGCAACTGGTGGCAACAGATAACCGACAACCTGGGTGGTCGGTATCCGGAATGGCAACCCGACGGCAAGACGATCGTGTTTACCAATGATATGAATGCCAATTATGTCAATTCCGTATTTCCCAACTACCAGACCTGCGCGGTGAACATCGAAAGCGGAAAGGTGACGCCGTTTTTAAGCGATTTGGCGGATTCCACCGATCTGTATGCCATCATGCCGACGGTCGGTCCGGACAGTTTGTATGCGTTTGTCCTGTTTAACAAGATGACCCCCGCGGGGGTGATCATCTCACCGATCGACGTGAAAACGTTCGATGAAACGACCATCAGACAGAAATTCAAATCGATTCCCAAGGGATATGCCCCGGCCTGGTCACCGGACGGCAAGTGGCTGGCATATATCCTGAACGACATGTCGAACCAGGCAATATATATCACCACGCCGGATGCCGCGGAAACGTATTTTATCTACAAACCGCCGGTGAAACAAAATCTCCAGACCTATCCCCTTTCCTGGGCGTCGAACTCCCAATGGCTGACCTTCGGACTGTCGGACGGTTCGCTGTGGATTATCGATATAACCGGAAACGGACTCAAGCAGATTGTTCCGGCCGGCATGAACATCGCACCGGCCTGGTCTAAGCATAAGTAATGATCGGCGCTAGCCGTAAAAAAAACCCGCCGTCAGGCGGGTTTTTTTATGCTATACTTTTTTCCATTGCGATAACAGCTCCACCAGAAGCCGCATTCCGAATGCGGTATATCCCTTGGGTATGTAGGGTTTGCCGGACTCCTCGAGATCAACCGAGGCGATGTCGATATGTGCCCAGGGCCAGTCGCCGACTCCGCCGACTTCCAGAAACGCCGCCGCCGTGCATGATGTCGCCGGTTTGCCGCCGGAGTTTTTCAGATCGGCAACCGGGGATTTCATCCAGTCCCGGTAATCGTCCCAGATCGGCATCGGCCAGACCCGCTCCCCGGTGGCGTCCGACGCTTCCCGAATACTTGCCTTGAGCTTGTCGTTGTTTCCCATCAACAAGGCCGCGGCATACCCGGTGATATACATGGCTCCCCCGGTCAGGGTGGCGATATCGATCACCGCCTGCGGATCGAATTCATTGGCGTAATCGAGCGCATCGATCAGAATCAGCCGCCCCTCGGCATCGGTGTTGATGATTTCGACCGTTTTCCCCTTGCGGGATGTCAACACGTCCCCCGGTTTGAGGGCGGTGCCGGAGGGAAGGTTTTCCGCCAGCGGCAGAAGACCAACCACGTTGCGCTTGAGTCCCAGCCGCGCGGCGGTCACGATGGCCGCCAGCACGCATCCCGCACCGGTCATGTCGGATCGCATATGATGCATGTCCAATCCCGGCTTCAGCGATATACCGCCGGCATCGAACGTAATCCCCTTGCCCACCAGTACGATCGGTTTGCCTTCGGTGGTGCCGGCATATTTCAGGACCAAAAATCTCGGCGGTTCGGTGGAACCGTTCGCAACACCGAGCAGGCAGTTCATCCGTTCCGCTTTGATCTGTTTTTCATCGAGAACGGTGCACGCAAATCCATGCATTTTCGCCAGGGCCGTTGCCTGCGATGCGAATTTTCGGGGGGTTAGGACATTGGCAGGCGTCCCGGACAGATCACGCGCCAACACCACCCCTTCGGCAATGATCAGTCCGCGTTCCGCCCCGCGAGTCAGTTTGTTGATACCGGTTTTCGCACCGGTACACAACAACAGACTGCCGGTGCTTTCGTTGTTGTTATCCGAGCTTTTAAACTGCGTGAAACGGTACTGCCCGAGGATAAATCCCTCGACCACTGCCTGAGCGATTTCCGCGGAGGCATCGGCATCGAAATAAAACGCCACCGTCGCCGACTTGCGAACGGCCGTCAGGCGCGAAAGCACTCCCGCCGACCGCCGGTAGGTTTCATGATCGATTTTCTTTTTCTCGCCCAAACCCGCCAGGATCACCCGCTCGGCCGGCATTCTGGTCAGGGTATGGACGACTGCCGTCTGTCCCGGCTTTCCCTCGAATTCACCACTGGCATACACTTTTCCGATGCCGCCGTCAAGTATCCGGTCGAGCTCTTTGAGACTGCTCACCCGTTCGACAGGCGCTTCCGGACAGAATATCACCAGCGATGAGGTCGCAATATCCTTCAGTCCCGCTGTGTCAAACCGTAATTGCATAAATCATCCCTTTGTCGTGCAATCAAATCATTGCATCAATGAGGTTTTTTCTTTCCCTGAGAATACGGGCTTTAACCGGGAGAAACAAGGTTTTTATTCGGGTGAAGATCAGGAACGAAAGACTGCGGACGCGACTATTTACTGCGTCGCATGGGCTGATCGATATTTGCCAGGCGGGCTTTGATCTTCTCGTCGATATTCAGAATCCGCGATTTGTCAAAAAACTCCAGGTCATCGAGCATATTGACTTCGGACAATTCTTCGATAACCGCCACGATTTTGCGAACAGCGATATCGAAAACGTCCAGCTCATGGGGCAACATTGCGGCGATGGCATTGCTGTCCCTGGTGTTCAGCGACATGCGCAGAATCTGGGAATGGCCGGAAATCTCCATCGCGGCATTGTTGATATAATGCGCCAACGTCGAGGTCGCCACCTGTTTGGCCTCGAGAATGCCGCGTTCGCGCTCCTCGTTGAGAAGCCGACTGGTCAACTCCTGCCGTTCCTGAAACAGGCGCTGGAGCGACATATACGTGCAGAAGATTTCCTTGTTGGCGCGTGACAGGATGACCTCGAAGTCCTCGACCTCGATATCGATGGTTCGGGCAAAGGCCAGTGAATCCCGGATAATCGCGCCGGAGATATCCCCCAACTGCTGTTCGTTGACTCCGAGTCGCCTGGCCATAAAGGTAATCTTGGTGATTTTCTCCTCGTAATCCGGGTTTTCATCTTCCATGATGACATCGCGCCCGAGCACCACCGCCAGACGAATGATGTCGTCAAGGCTTTTGTGGGGTTGACTGCCGTGAATATGATGATTACCGATTGCGGAAATCAGGTGTTCCGGTAAACACCATTTCTGGGCGATCAGTTTCCCGACCTCTTCATGCGTGATGCCGAATTTCTGCCGTTCCGCCTGAAGCAGACTGCCGGACTGCCGGGCGTTGCGAATCACCACCCGATACTCATCGAGATAATGATCCAGAAAATACAACAGCCCGATTTCAAGCAACAGGCCGCAGGTAAACGCGTCCTCCGGCGCCGGGTAATCGCAGGCCACCGCCAGTTTCCGGCAGGTCATGGCAGTTGTCACGAAACCGCCGTACAAGGCGTTGATGTCGATTTCCAGATCGCTTTTTAGACGATTGGCATTGAACAGCGATGCCGACAGGGCCAGACATTTGACGGTGGTCACCCCCATCACCATGATCGCCTGAGGAATGCTGTTGACGCGGTGGGTTAGCCCGTAGAACGAGGAATTGGCAATCTTCAGCAATCGCCCGGTCAGGGCCGGATCACGGCGAATGATATCGGCCAGCGCCTCGAAGCTGATATCGTCCTTTCCGACCGATTCCAAAATCTCCAGGACGGCATCCGGCAACGCCAGCAAATCATTGCTGTGCGCAATCTGGCCCCGGATATCAGGTACGTTTACTGTCTTGGTCGTAGGCATAGTCTGCCTAATTAATCGGCAGAATTCAAGTAAATTTGAGAATGATTACCTGTTTGGGGATGTCTTTTTAAGACGATTGATAGCATCCGACAGCTGTTCCAGGCGAAACGGCTTGTGCAAAACATAGTCGATACCGGAGTCGGTCAACTGCCGCTGGTCCAGTTCCACCCCCCAGCCGGTGATCAGGATAATCGGCGCATTCGGGGACACCGCCTTGATGTGCCGCGCCAGTTCCAGACCGTTCATTTCCGGCATGGCGTAATCGACAATCACGATATCGGGCCGATGCTCCTGATACAGTGCCGCCCCCTTGCGACTGTCGCGGGTGGTGACGATCGTATACCCGAGCGACTGGCACATTGCCGCCAGCAGATCGAGAATCACCACCTGATCGTCGACCGCCAGAATGGTCAGTGGTCGCTCTGCCGGGATCTCATAATCGGCGTTTTTTGCTGCTGTTGTCAGCGGCAGGCGGAATGAATAGTACGACGGCACGCGGGAATACCGGTCGACCGCCGCCTCGCCGTGAAACGCCTGCAGGAGTTTCAACAGCGATGAATCCGCGATTTGGCCGGCCAACTGCTCCGGCGGAAGGTATCGGCCGAAACGCGCCACCGGTTCCACCGGCGGGAAATTTTTGCGATGCCGCGAAATGTCCAGATAGATCCGGTCTTCACGGGTGTACGTACTGATGGTGATAATTTCATCCTCGCTGACACTCGCGGTAAAGACCTGACAGGCTTCGTTCAACAGGGCGATCAGGCTGTCGCGACGCATATCACTGTCGGGAATTTCTCCCAGCACCAGGTTGACCTCGAACGGTCGCCCGCCAATCATATGCAGATTGCCGGAAATGCTGTTCCTGGTGAAGATCGCGCGCACCACGTCGTTGAGATTGGCCGATTCCCCCTGTTTCGCGGCACCGGTATCGACCCCGAGAGTGATCCCGCGAAACCGTTTCGCCATCCGTTCCGTGGTCTTGAGCACTTCGGTCAGCGCGCCGCTGACATCGCCGGGGAGATTGGGTTCACGCTCTGCCAGCTGGCAATATCCGGCGATGGCCGACAAATCGTTGTTCACCTCGTTGATCAGTTGTTCGGGAACGGTCAATGGCGATGCGGTTGTCTCGCCCGACACCCGGTCGGCCACGGCGAGCAGTTCGATGCGAAGGTTAAGCAGGCCGACCAGCACCGTCAACAGCCGGTGCCGATCCTGATGTTCGGCGGTTTTCTCGCCAAAGCCGTACCAGGTGAGGATATAGTCGGTGCGATCATGGAATACAACCGGGTAGTCGCCCTGAAACGACGGTCGCTCCCGTTCACCGAAGAGTCGGCGAAGCGCGATACGATTTTCCTCATCGTACTCCGAGAGATTCTCCTCCACGGCCGTAACCGTTGCCAGTGCCTCAGGAATCCGGAGAATCGCCGTCTTGCCGGTTGTTCCTTCTCCCATCCCAAGCGATATCTCATGGACGTCCTCGCCGTTTCCTTTGGATTGCACGACTTTGAATCGTCCATTGGCGCGGCGATACAGCAAAAGAACGTCCTCATCGGTGCAAATCTCAACGACATTGGCGAAAAACGCCGCGATATCATCGTCGGGACGGTCAAGCGATATCGACATTTTCAGAACGTCGGTAATGGCGTCGAATCCCCGCTTGTGCGTCGCACTCATGCCTTGCACACTGACGCCCTCGATGATAATCGCCGCAACCGACGCCATCGTTTCGACCAGCCGCAAATCCTCGGGATGCAGTGTGATCGCGCCGGTGTTTTTGCGAAGCAGGATGGCGTTGTCGCCCTCGCCCACCGGGCAAAACACCGATGACCGCGCGATGAAGGCGTTGCCGTCGTCGCCGACACCCTCCTGATTGAGGATCACCGCCTTGCGCTTGTTGATCGCGCCGACCAACGCAGTCTTGAAGTTTTCGGAAAACTCGGCACGCGCCTTGGTCCCGCCATGCACCGTCAGCCGACCGTTGACCAGCCCCAGAAGCCAGACCTCATCGGCCTCGGCCAGCCCCAGACACCGTTCCGTAAAAGCCGCCGGTGATAACATCCTGCCGGAGGACTCCAGCATCCGATGCAGGCGACGGGAAAACTCCTGCCAGTACCGATTGCGCTGGGTAAGTTCATTGTCTTTGCGTTTGAGTTCGCGCGTCAGACGCGACACTTCGATTTTCTGCACCAGCCACTCCGCGATCGGCGCGGTGATCTGCATGTATTCCCGCGTGTACCGCCTTTCCTCCGTCGAGAAAAACAACATCGCCCCCACCGCCCGCGTGCCGGATTTCAGCGGTGTCACCAGAATGGAACGATAGTTCGACGCCGCCAATTGCGCTTTCCCGCCGAGACTGCGGAAATCGCCGGTGATCATCGCGGTATCATCCTCGATTGCCTGGCTGACAATATTATGTCCGTAGGGATAGTACTCCAACAGCGCGATCTCTTCTTTTTTCAACCCGACCGCGGTCGCCAGAACGAATGTCCGTTTGTCGCGATTGAACAAAAACACCGCCCCGGCCTGCTCGTCGAGTCCCGCCAGAAGACCTTTCAGCACCCGTTCCAGAAGTTCCATCATCGGATACGGATACCGGCTTTCCTGTTGCAGAGAATCGAGCAGTTTCAGTTTCTCGAGGTGATTGGCGACCTCGACATCGCGGTCCCCCCAGAAAGTGAAATACATGATCAGGCCCGTTACAAACAGCACCGCCCCGGTCCCAAGCAGGACAAATTCCAATATGTCGATGTACGGATAGACGCCAGGCAAAAACCACAGGAGATATCCCGGCAAAGCCTGGATAACATTGACCAGCGACGCACCGACAATAAATCCCGCCCCGGCATACAGTAAACCGCGTCCGCCGGCCTCGCGGCTGACGGAGACCTTCAGGCGGTAGATGACAAAAATCGCGAGCGTGGTCACGATCAGGGTATACGCGATGGCAAGAATCAGTTGCATCATGTTCATTTCACCGGTTCGCCGTGCAGGGTCCAGCTATCTGCAGTAATAACGTTGACCTTCTGTATGGTTCCAATATATTCCGGCCCGGCTTTAAAAAGCAAGGTCTTATTTCCTTCGGTTTTGCCTTTTACCACGGATGGATCGCGGCGGGAAACCCCGTCGACCAGCACCTCCCGCACCAGGCCGACCTCTTCCTGGTTCTTTTCATACGAAACGGTCTTCTGCAGTGTGATCAGCTCGGTCAGGCGTCGGATTTTCTCCGGCTCGGGAACATCGTCGATCAGGCGCGCCGCGGCGGTTCCCTCGCGCACCGAATAGCGGAACATGAACGACGAATCATAACGAATCTCGCGCACCGCATCGAGCGTCATCCGGAATTCCTCCTCGGTTTCCGACGGGAATCCGACAATCAAATCGGTCGTGATCGAGATATCCGGAACCACCTCGCGAAGGGTGCGCACGCGGTCATGATAATGCGCGAAGGTATACCCCCGCCCCATTTTTTGCAGAATCCGGTCCGAGCCGGACTGCAGCGGCAGATGAAAATGCGTCATCATTTTCGGTTCCGTCGCCAGCACTTCAATCAACTTGTCCGACAGGTCTTTGGGATGCGAGGTCATGAATCGAATCCGACGGATATCCGTCTGCGATGCGACCGCTTTCAGTAAATCGGCGAAATCCGAATCGCCGTCCCGATACGAGTTCACGTTCTGCCCCAGCAGTGTCACTTCCAGCACGCCATCGGCGACAAAATCGCGCACCTGTCCGACAATGCGGTCCACCGGATAGGACCGCTCCCGGCCGCGCACGTACGGTACGATACAATACGTGCAGAAATTGTCGCACCCGCGCGAGATCGTCACGAACGCGCTGTACGGACTGTCGCGTTCCGGCACAATGCCGTCGATATGCTCATAGCCGAAATCGGTGTGAATCGACGGGATCGGTTCACCATTGGCAAGATACCCCGGCAGTTCATACAACCGGTCGGTGCCCAGCACGAAATCGACATACGGCGCGCGTTCGAGAATTTCATCGCCCATCCTCTGCGCCATACACCCGACCACGGCGATTTTAACGCCGTTGCGACGTTTGATCGCAAGCAACTCCCCCAGCCTCCCGAACACGCGATCCTCGGCCTTCTGCCGCACCGAACAGGTGTTGAGAATAATCACCTCGGCGTCCTGTTCGGTCTCCACCGCCCGGTATCCGTGGGCATTGAGAATCGCCGCCAGCACGCCTGAATCGGCGAGATTCATCTGACAACCGAACGTGACAATTTTATACGTGCCGTTTTTCAATACCATTGCCTTAGTATACTAATCATTTCATCAGTATAATACGAGAGCAATAAACGATTTGCAATGTAATATGAAATATTAGGAACGACGGCGGGCCGTTCGACCCGCCGTGGTATTTATGGTTTTTCTTATTCGGCACAGCCTATTTGCGGGACAAAACTCCCGTCGCCGTATACGTAATTGATCACGCCGAGAGTATCCAGCAGATTGATTGCGCAGTCGGCGTTGGCGTCGGCGAATCGCGGCTTGGTCGGCGCCGGACCGTCATTGTAGAGAAAATCGATCACGAATAAAATGTCCAGCAGATTCAACTGCCTATCGAGATTGGCATCGCCGGGAATCCCGTCGCCCTGTGCAAAAAACATGGTCATCTCAAGCGTGTCCCGCACCGCCGGATTGTTCCGGTCGCGCGCCTCCAGCATGAACGTGAACTCCCCCATCACCTTGGGCAGACCGGAGATGACGCCGGTCAGTGTATCAAGCGTCAGACCGAACGGCACATAGGTGTGACTCACGGTTTTGTACACCTGCTCCCCGGAGCCGCCGCGCGCCGCCACGGTATCCTCGTACGGTTCGTACTGCTGGCCGGTATCGAGTGCGTTCGGCAGGATATGATAGGTCCAGCTCTCTTCGGTTGCATAGCGCAAAATCCAGAGGGCGGGATCGAGAGTCACGGCGATCGGCTCGAAATCGGTTCTGAGAGTATAAATCGAGTCGCGCGAGTCGTTGAACACGGTCAGCGTTTCGGCAGGCGCAGACGCATACGTCATCTCGAAATCAACCGGCATAACAAACACTCTCGGATTGGTCATCTGCACCTGACGGAGACGGATATACGTAAGCCAGGAACCGTCGGACGGGTCTTGTTCGATAAAGTGTTCATGGACATAGTCGGGACGATAGGTGCCGTACAACCATTCGTCGAATAAATAATCCAATTCCTGCCCGTAAACCGACTCGCAAACACTCTCGAAAAACTCCGAGTTGGCATGGCTGTATTTTGCGGAGCTGTTGGCGTAGGCATGTAAAATCGCGAAAAAGTCATCGTCACCGACCACCCCGCGTAACATGTGCAACAGCCAGGCTCCCTTATCGTACGCGGCAAGGTCGAAAATGCTGTCGAGACATGATGTATTAAACCGGTAAATCGTTTCTCCGTCGGGGTAATCTATCCACTCCATATATTGCTTAACGGGAACGCTGTCAATGGCATCGAAATACAACGCTTCGGCATACGTTGCAAATCCTTCATTGAGCCAGATATCATGCCAGGTTTCACAGGTAATCATGTCCCCCCACCATTGATGCGCAAGTTCATGTGAAATTAACGACTGGAAATAACCTGTCCATCTGCCGGACATCGATGAACAGGTCTGGTGTTCCAAACCGCCGGGGCTTTCAAAACTGGCATGGCCGTATTTCTCGTTAATAAATGGATACTCCCCGAACATCCCGGCAAAAATCGTGATAATGTCCGGTGTGATATTGTACGTTTCCAGTGAATGATTGTACATCCAGGGATACACATGATGAACGATTTCCATCGAATCAGTCGGGCTGTAATGATAATAATTCGTCCAGACCTTGTATTTCGAAATGGCAAGGGAAAACAGGTACGCGGCAATCGGATACCGCTCTTCATAGGTAAACGTCCAGGTTCCGTCGCCGTTGCGGGTGGTGTCAATTAGCTTGCCGTTCGACGCTAAGTACAACGCGGTGTCACACGTAATGATAATATCCATGGAATCGGCTTTATCATCGGGACGATCCTTGCACGGCCACCAGGAGTGAGCCATGTACGGCTCCGACAGTGACGTTATCACCAGTATGCCGGAGTGCCAGTCAAACAGCAATCCCGTGGCGAATTCATCGCCATCCAGGATTCGTGCCGGCGATCCATGATATTCGACCGTCACGGCGAATGTCTCACCGGTGTCGTACACCCGGTCCAGTTCCACATCCAGCGATTCTCCGCTAAAAGAATATGGCGTCGCCACACCTGACATGTACACCGAATCGATCGTGAGACTGTCATGAAAATCGAGATCAAGCGAATCGAGACCGTCAACCAGCGATTGACCGACGATCAGGACCGCTCCGTCGATAGATTCCGTCGGGACGTCAACACTCAGTTCCACCCGGTAAAAAGCTACGTCATAATCGGACTGGTCGGATCGTGACGGCTTGGCGACGCTTTGAATCGCCCAACTTCTTTCCAAACTCCGGGCTTTGAGTTTGGCGAGAATCGTGTGAAATTCGGATGGGGTCAGCGGACGTTCCTCGCCGATTATCTCCGCGATGTCATTGGCAAATACGGTTGCAAGAGATTGCCAAAGGATAAAAATCGCCGCTACCAGTGTCAAGGCATACATTCTGGCTTTCATAATGGGTATCCCATGCGATGGGCATGATCATATGGCGTGAAGATCTCAACTGGAAGATGCCCATCATTGTGATGTTACACATTTATTTCCTCCAATCACTCAGTTGAGTATGGCGCGCGTATCTTTCACCCATTTGGATAAAAAAAAGCCGCCTTGAACCAGGCGGCTTTGAACTTCGGTTGCTTTGTTTAATACGGGTTACCGCATAACGGCGGACCACCCATGTACAGGTACTGGATAATCAACTGCAGGTCGATCAGATTAACCCGATAGTCGCAATTGCAGTCCCCCACGATCATCTCGGGTATCGGTGAAACACCGCTTCCCATATACAGGAAATAGATCAAATCCAACAGATCAATCAGATTGATCAGCCCGTCATAGTTGACATCGCCGTGCAGTTTCCACACCCACAGCTTGAAACCGATCTTCACCGGTGTGTTGGTGGCATCGGGCGACAGAATAAAACAGGAATCGTTGTACTCGCCCATCACTATCCCATACCCGTTGGGGATGAACTCTATCAGCCAGGGATAACTGATGGAATCGGGGGTGACGATCGTCGATCCCACCCAGGAAACGGTTTCATCAAGCTCCCATTCCATGCACCCCGGGTTCTCGTTGTCGACACTGAGGTACTTAATTTTCCCCGTTTTGTTTTCCTGGCAGGCCATTTCATAAAAAGTATTGCCGACCCAGATCGTCGGATCGGTATCGGTCGGCAGAATGTTCATATAAACCGGCAGGGAGAACGGGTTATTGATGGCATTGATCGCATACAAGACGATACTGTCCGCATACAATCCCTGCGGATATCCCTCGTATCCGACATCGCAACGCACCTGTGTTCCGTGTGATCCGGTCATGGTATTGGGAACCATCCACTCCGGATAATGCGTGATTTCCCAGTTTAACGCGTCCCCGCCGGCATTATATACGATAAAGGCGGGACCGGGCGGTTCGACAAAATCGATTCCCTGATGGCATTCGTAAAATTCCGCATAGAGCGAATCCCGACTGATAAAAAACTCCGCCGCTTCGGAGACGACATGAAAATGCAGTTCCACCGGAATCGGCGAATTGACCGCTTCATCGGAATACACCCAGATCGTATCATAGAAATCCTCCGGCGGGTCGCCGTTGAGGATTTTGAATTCCAAATCGACCGTCTGCGGCACGGTGCCGGACGACGGTGTCATGTACAAAACCCGGGGGGAATTTTCCTCGAGATAATAGGTCATCGAACCGGCGCCGTCATTGTAAATCGTGAATTGACGGTTGGCCGGTGAACCCGGCGGAATCTCCACGATAATGAAAATGGACGGCGAATCGACCGCCAGTACCGGCAGATCGGATGCGATTTCCAACCGCACCACCGCCTTCTGCGGATCGTTGGTCGCGGCCGGATCGGACACCACCACCGTATCGTAGTATATGCCAAACGACATCCCGGTAATATCGACCGAAAGTGTAACGTCGCCGTCATCAACACCCGAGGTCGGGAACAGCGACAGCCAAGTCGAGGAATTGGACGCCGTCCAGTTCAACACACCCGCACCGACATTGGCGACATGCAACACCTGATCGTCGGGATTGGCAGAATCGGCAATGGCGCTGAAATAAAACTGGGTCGGATTGATCGCAATGACCGGCGGCGGCTCGGTCAGGGTCAGCATGACCGGTACCTTGATCGGGCTGTTGCCTGCGGCCGGATCAGAGACCACAATGGTATCTTTGTACACGCCGGAGGGCATGCCGGAGATGTTCACCGTAATCTGCACCGTTGACGGGATATTGGTTACCGAACCGAACGCCGGTTGCACCAACAGCCAGCTGGAATCCCAGGTGGCGGTCCAGCTCAGGGTTCCGGCGCCGACATTGTCGATGGTCAACACCTGCGGGCCTGGCCCGGAACTGCCGGCCAGGGCGCTGAAATTCAGAGAGGTCGGCACGACATCGATCACCGGCGGAACATTGTCGGCGACATTCCAGCAATACGGGCCGCCATACTCCGGTGACTGCGGCGGCGACCACAGCCAGTCATAGGTCGGATTGGCATGGGCAATCGAGTCGATACAAAACACGCCGTCCTCTTCGATTCGCAATCCCATCTGCATATGCAGTTTTTCAATTCCCTCCGATGGCCACCCCGGAAGCGGCGGAGTCAGCGGCAGGGCGATCGTGGTATGATTGATCGTATCCGGCAGAACACCGTCCCAGCTGTCCAGACGGAAGTTATTGGACGCGTTCCAGAAAATGCTGTCTCCGGGCACCGCGGCTTTCTGGAAACCGTTCATCAGTAAAATCGATCCATCCGGGATCTGAGCCGGATCGCCGCCGATATTGCGATGCACGATACTGGTGATACTGGCGTCGGGGCTGTACAGACCGTAGGTGGCACTGAATCCGAAACAGGTTGACCCGCTGCTCTGGGTCATGTAAAAATCAAGGGTGAAATCCTGGTTTTTCTTGATATACCCGGGGGCCAGCTCCGGGTTGGCTTCGGTCCGGATAATGACATTTCCGGCCTGGACTTCTCCCACCGCCATCAGCGCGAGGAGAAACAAGGTTAGGACTGCATACTTCCTTTGCATATTACACTCCCATTGGGTAATGTGAAAAAATCCTGTCTTCGGTGACTGTCGGGTGGTGTGTTTTTCTATTCACGTTAGAAAGTAACACTTACATACTTGGTTACTGTTACCGTTGCGTTAAAAGATGAGAAAGACGGCAGGTATCTCTATCGCTTCTCATCATTGTCAACCAGCGACCAGGGATTCGGATTATCACGTCAGGTTCTGTCAACAGGACGATTCGGAAAACCGACACTCCCGTGTTTAACCGGTGGAAGTTGGGAGTAAGATTCGATGTAAAAATCGATAATAATTACCCTGCTCTGCTTGAATAAAATATACCCCTCAACCCCGGATTATGTCAAGGGAAATCATTGGACGCCAACTGGCGGGATTTGAGGAAGAGACTTACTTTTTGCGGCGGGATTTGGCCGCGATGCGCTTGGTGGGCTTGGTTTTCTTACGCTTTTTCGCCTTTTCGATTTCCTGCGCGAAGATTTTTTCGAGGGTGTAACTCGACGGAACAAAGTCCATCAACGCCTGTTCAAACAGCTCATCGACGGTGTCCAGATAGAAAAACCTGGTCTTTTTAATAATGGCATCAGGAAGGTTTTTCAGATCCTTCGCGTTCTCACGCGGAAGAAACACCTTGCGTATCCCGGCGCGAAACGCCGCCGACACCTTTTCCTTGACGCCGCCGACCGGAAGCACTTTGCCGCGAAGCGTGACCTCGCCGGTCATGGCGATATCGTTGCGAATCGGCCGTTCCGCCATCAGCGACGCGATCACCAGCGAAACCGTGACACCCGCCGATGGGCCGTCCTTGGGAATCGCTCCCGATGGAAAATGAATGTGTATGTCGAATTCACTGAAATCATTGTGGTCAATACCGAGCACGTCCGCCTTGGAACGGACATAACTGTGCGCCGCCTGAATCGATTCTTTCATCACTTCGCCCAGCGAGCCGGTCGAGGTAACCTCGCCGCTTCCCTTTACTCGTAATCCTTCGATAATCATCAGGTCGCCGCCCATACCGGTCCACGCCAAACCGACCCCGACGCCGATTTCGGGAGCGGAATCGGGCATTTCGGGAATATACTGCGGCGTGCCCAGGTAGGTCTCAAGTGTACGCGCGTTGACATTCCAGGTCTTTTTCGTATTGCGGTTTTTTTCGCGGGCGACATGACGACAAATCCGTTCGATCTGCCGCGTGAATGAAAGCAATCCCGCCTCAAGAGTGTAATTGCGGATGATCCGCTCCAGCCCCTCATTGCTGAAACTCACATCGGTTTTAACCAGCCCGTGTTTTTTCAACATCTTGGGGATGATATGCTTGCGAGCTATTTCCAGTTTCTCGTTTTCGATGTATCCCGGAAGTTCGACCACTTCGAAGCGATGGCTGAACATCTCCGGAACGTCATCGACCGATTTCACCGAACAGATAAACATCGCCCTGCTCAAGTCAATCGGCACCCCGATATAGCTGTCCAGAAAACGGGCGTTCAGACGCGGGTCGATCGCTTCCAACAACGCCAGCGGAAGCGCGGAATTGACATCCTCCGCGAAATATTCAATATCCTCGATCAAAACCACCGGATCGCACACGCCGGTCTCTTTGATTGTGCGGATAATCATCCCCGGACTGGCCCCGAGATAGGTCCGCGCGGTTCCCTTGATATCGGGAATGTCAACCATTCCGCCCACGGAAATGCGAACGAATTTCTTGCCCAGCGCCTTGGCGATAGCCCGCGTCAGCGACGCTTTCCCGGTTCCCGGCGCGCCGGCCAGACACAGCACCGGCCCCTGGCTCGATCCGCCGGACAATTGCCGCACCGCCAGTCGTTCGAAAATCTGCTTTTTTACCTGCGGGGAACCGTAATAATCGCGGTTGATGATTTTCTCCGTATTCTGTATGTCAGTTTTTTCCTCGGTGCATTCACTCCAGGGAATATCCAACAGCCAGTCCAGATACAGCTTGGTCGCAGCGAACTCCGCCGACGCGCTTGACAGGTGCCCCAGCCGTTCGGCCTCGACAATGGCCTGCTCGCGTGCTTCCGGCGGAAGGGATTTCTGTTTTTTATTGATCCGGCTTTTTATCTGATGAGAGATTTGGTCTTCGACGAACTCATCGCCCAGTTGACGCTTGATTTCATACAGTTGCTGTTGCAGGAAAAACCGCCGCCGCTCATCCTCGTTGCGCTCCTCAATATTGATCCGGATTTCGCGTGAAATCGTCACCCGTTCCAGTTCCGCCTGAAGAAAGTCCTGCACTTTACGCAGACGCTGATCCACACGAACAGTCTCTAAAATTACCTGTTTGGAATCGATGGGAAAATGAAAAGTCGCGGCGACTTTATCGGCAAACTGCCCGGGATGCTCCGCGTTCAGTCCGATCACATACGCCAGTTCATCGGAATAGGTCTGGTCAAAGCGGGTAATTTGTTCGATGATACCGATGATTTCGCGGCACAGTTTGTCGGTGTTTTTGGTGCGTTTGTCGCTTTCTTCGATATATCCCACCCCGGCCAGCAAATACGGACTTTCCCGTACGATTCCATGCAGGGCGATCCGCCGAACTCCCTCAAGCGAAACCACCCGGGAATCGCCGGGGCCCTCTTTCAAAGCCACGATACGGGCCGCCGTGCCGATCTGGCACAGGTCGATGTCGCGTTCACCGATTCCCCCGCGAGGTGAAAATGTCACGCCGATCAGGTTATTGGTCCCGGCCTTGTCTTCGACCAGCGCCACATTGGACGGGCGGCCGACCTGTATCGAAACCAGTTCCCCCGGAAAGAGAATCACCGTCTTGGCTGGAATAATGGCCAGCTCCGACGGTTCATCGGTTGCCAACAGCGGGATGCGCGACACGGTCTTGATAATCATTGTTTGTCCTCTTCTATCGTATCGGTCTATCTGAAAAACTCCTAAATGACGTTACTCAAAAAAGACCGTTTCCACTGTATAAAACCGCATCCCGCAAACAGTCGTTCCCCGACTATCCCGCCAAACGAGGCGCCAAACGCTCGGCAAGAACCCGTAACTCGAAATCCGGATGATTCTTAAGATTTTCCAGATTAATCCGGATCTGCGACGGCTCCAGATCGAGCCGATAATAGCCCAGACGATTATTCTCGAAAATCCCCCACGGAATTCCCGCGTCCCGATTCATCTCCTGTTTGAGGCGGTATAAATACCGCGCCTGATTGAAACCCGCCTCGATGTCATCCTTATACACCCATCCCTTGGCATCCAGCAGGCGAAAACAGGCCAGTTTGGTGAGATATTTGAATGATTTCCCGGTCAGGCGCACCGGAAAACCGTCGACCCGAACCAGATACCGCTCCCGTTCATAGGAGCCGTCAAGTTCGACCACGCTCGGATTCGCACCGGGTTTCGCCGGCGCGGCATACGGGCGGCCGCCCGTAATATCGGTGTACTGTACGGCATTATGCATACCATCCTCCTGTTTGTTCATGTTATTTTTGTCGTGTAATTTGTCATACCTGGATTGAGAAATAATACCGGGAACCATCACTTCACGCGGGGCAATCATGAAATCCCGGCGCGATATAATTCCGCTGTCGGCCAGCCGCTTGTAGTCGGAACGATTGAGAATATCCCCGGCGAAATAATACAAATCGCGCACGCGGCAGTCGATGCCGTGTTGCACCCGAAAGGCATAATCACCCAGCAGGGCCGGAAACGACGATTGACAATCATCGGCTTCAATCAAACGTCCCAGCGCCCCCAATAGCCACGCCGCGGTCTCGGCCAGATTGACAATTTGACCGTGATGAAGCCGATAGCGGTGTTCCAATTGCTCCAGCGGAATTTCGTCGGCCCAGTCGCTGAGGACAAATACCGCCTTCAATACGGCTGTTGTGCGATAATCCAGACGCTGTCGTCCCAGATCGAAATCCATATAGGGACCGATGTCACCGATATAATCGGCGAACTTCTCGTACAGGACCCGTTCATACCGCCGGATACGATAATCCTCACGGGTCAGCCCCGCCCGGGAAAAATCGGACGGGCCGCCCAGCAACGCCAGCGCCAGCCAGCCGATCAATGTGCCGGGATACCGACGGTCGAGAAACAGCCGGTAATTTTCCACCCATGCCACCGGCAGTCCGCATTCCGCCACGGCCCGGCCCGACGGTGTCGGCTGTCCCGATTCGGTGATCAGATCGGCGCGCGTCAGCGCCATACAGGCGGTGTCGATCTCCGACATGGTCGCACTTCGTCCCTGACGCCCCGCAAACGTCCGCGCCAAAAGCCCGGCGATACGGTCGCGCTCATACACCAGTCCGGTCACGGAAAAATCGAGAATCAGATCGCGAAGATCGGCGCGGTCCAGCACCGACCGCAATCGTTCGGGACGGGAGACAGTGATATAATTCGTCCAGAGCACATCGCGCTCAAACTCCGATGTCGCCAGAATCACCGCGCGTCCCGGTTCATCACCCGGCTCGATCCCGAACCGCCCGGCCCGGCCGGTGATATTCTGGAACTCCGCGGCGCTGATCGGCACCAGTTGGGGACGGCCGCCGCCGTCACCGCCGACATATTTCATGGTTTCCAGAAAAACCGTCCGGGCCGGAAGATTCACCCCCATCGCCAGCGTGGGCGTCGAAAAAATCACCCGCACTTCACCATTGCGGAATCCGGATTCCACGGCGTGACGTTGACGATTGGTCAGATCGGCGTTGTGAAACGCCACTCCGCGTGACAGGGCCTGTCTCAGGCTACACAATAAACCGCTTGGCTCTTCGTCATCGAGTCGCGCCAGGGTGCGTTTGGCCGCCGGCCATGACACGGTCTCGGCCAGTTTCCGCGCCGCCCGCATAGTATCCTGACGTGATTTCAGAAACACCAGCTTGCGGTCGTCATCGGAACGCAAACAATGCAATAAACGCGTTCCGGGATCGGCTTCGGCCTTGTCGCCGAACGACTCGGATCCCTCGCGGCCGCTGTTAAAACTGCGATAATGAAATTTCCCGTTGTCGGCCACACCCAGTAGAAGATCGACCGGGCGAACGCTTTCATTCACCCGGCGCGCTTTCAGCCACGCGGCCGGTTCGGGATCGTCGCCCAGTACCGCCGACAGCGCGATAAGACGCGGCGCACAGTCGGAAACCAGTAGTTTGGTGATCAGCATTTCCAGTTCCGGCCCGCGTTCGGGATCATCGAGCATCTGTAACTCATCGACAATCACCAATCCGATCTGCCGCAGAATTTCCGGATTGACCGTCAACAGTCGATTGCATTTTTCGAAAATCGCCAGTGCCAGATCGAAATGGCCGTGACGAAAATCCGCATCGTTTTCCGGATGATCCCGGCTGACAATGAGAACGCGAATCCCCAGCGCGCCGTAACAGCGCCGATAATACGCCAGCTTTTCCTCCGCGATGGATTTCAACGGCAACAGCATTACCGCTTTCTCGCGGCGCATCAGTGCGGCCATCGCCGCCATCTCACCGCAAAAGGTTTTGCCCGACGACGTCGGCGCCGAAATCAACAGATTCGCCGCTTCCCGGTCGCCGCCCCCGTCAAGCAGTCCCGCCTGAATTGCCTTCTCCTGCAACGGCAGAAGATAATCCCCCTGGCGTCGCACCCAGGCCTCAAGCACGCGATGTGGAATATCGTATTTCATCAGTTCATACAGCCTCATCATGCACCTCCCCTTTTGCCTCGCATGAGACAGTTCATTTCCTTCGACACATCACCCGCAACTGCCGAAACCGCATAACGGGCAGGTGAAACAGGCCCCCAGCCGAACCAGGGCCGCCCCGCAATCGGGACAGATGGTATCCCGACGCCGTGACAGTGTTTCGCAATCATGTTCCGCCGTCTTGACAGCCGGCACCTGGCTTTTTTCGACGGCAACCATAGACACCTGTTGATATGACATTTTTATCTCTCCCGTTGATTATCTTATCGACTCAAAAGTAAAATACTGCACATTTGTGCAGTTGTCAAGCCTTTTTTTGTGATGAAAAAATGACAGGAAACCAGGCAACGAGATATGGACACCCCTATTGAACGATCAACAAGATATTGCAGAAAAGGACAAAATTTTTTTGTCAACGACGCCAAATCACCGCATGATTTTCAGGCCGTCGGCAGTAGAAATCTATCCAACCGCCGGTTTATCCGGTCGGCGAAGGAACTCCAGGTGGTGTGAGGAAAGAGGCTGTTGAGCTGTCGGTTATCGAGGCACGAGTCCGGAAGTCGGTCCGATTCTTTTTCATCAGACTTACTCCATCGCGAATTCCAGCGGAATGGCCACCCAGCATCTAACCGGGTACCCATTCTGCACGGCCGGTGAAAACACCGCACTTGCGGCCGCGGCCATGGCGGCGTCACCAAAACCGCTCTGATCGGGACTTTCCGAAAAAATCACGACTTCAAGCGGATTGCCGAGACGACTGACCAATACGTGCAACATGACCGTGCCGGTCAGGTTCAGTCGCCGGGCGCGTTCCGGATAGGCCGGTTGTTTCATCCAGACCAGTTCCGGGACTCTCTGCAGATGATCGCCGATGGTATAGGTGGTGGTATCGGCAAGCCATCCCGGGAGGTCGTCCCGGCCGGTCCCTGATCCGGTTCCGTTTCCGGTCCCCTGCGACAGAATATCGCCGCCGAAAGAATCATCGGCAAAGACCGACCATTCCTCGCCGTAACCGGTGTACGGATCGGGGAGAACGATGTCGACCGCCGGAACCGGGATGAAACCGTGTTTGCTTTGGCCGGCCAGCCGCCGTTTGGCGGAACCGGAAGGCATGTGCGGCCTTTCAGACCGGACTTCAAAACCGGTTTGCGGGATCGGTGCAGAAAAGGCTGAGGTTTGCTCACCTCCGCCGGTGTCGATAATCACGGTCGGTTCCACCTGTATCAGCCACAGATATCCTATCAGCAGGATAACCAAAAGCGATGATGTCACCAGGCCGAGGAACAGATTCCTCTGGTAGGTTAGTTTGAGGGTATAGGCGGCGCAGGGATACGGACTACGGTTAACGTCGGTCATGGGGCATCTCCTTTCTGTTAAGAGATGCCCGCATCTGCCAGAGCTTTGCTACGTCTTAATTCGAATCTTCAAGCTCAAATTCAACCGAATATGACACCCAGACCGGCACCGGACGACCGTTCTGAATCGCGGGTTTGAATTTGCACTTGTATGCGGCGGCAATCGCGGCCTCGTCAAAACCGCCACGGGATCCCGAAGATTTCAGGACCATGGCTTTTTTGACATCGCCGTTTTTATCGACCAGGACTTTCACCCAGACCACCGCTTCCATTTGGGCTTGCCGTGCCATCCGGGGATACTCCGGAAGCTCCTCATAAATCATCTCGGCCGGAATTTCAACCGGAACGAATTCATCCGGAGCCGGCATGTATTCTTCATCCGGAATGGCAACGACGATATCCTGATCCCCCGCCTGCTGATCGACCGAGAGATCGGGAGCCACGATTTCCGCGAGCTCCTCTCGGCTGGCGATCACGACGTCTTCATCGTCAAGGATTTCATCGTCGGCCACCGGTTTCGGAATACCGACCTTCGGTTTGGCCCGTTGCGGAGCGGAAATATCCACTCGCGGCGGTTTCTTGGCCACCGTCGGCGGCGGGCCGAGATCGGCAATGGTCTTGATCACCATCGGCTGTTCATAGATGGTGTCTTCGATGGAAGTGAGCACCTTATACAGGTACGCCCCACCGACGATGACTGCGACCAGAGCCGCACAGAAGGCGATTCCCAGCATGAAATTGCGCTGGTACGACACCTTCAGTTCATAGGCCCCATAACCGCCGTACAAGGCATTGTACGCTTTTGCCATTATTCAACACCTCCTGTCGCGGCTTGCAGGGCTTCGGCAACGATTCGATCGTCTTTATCTTCCCAATCACTCATTGCATAGCGATAGGAAAACTTCTGCTCTTTATACTCAGGCAAATCGAGATCTTCTAACTTGATCCCAAGCTGTTGCGCCAACGCGGCGTTCCAGGAACGCTCCAGCAGGTCGATTTCATCGAGAATGTCGACCATGGAATTGTACCGGGCGTCATTGTGAATCAGAATCAGCGTGTTCAATTTGGGATTCTCGGTGTTGAGATTCTTCAGAATCATTCGCAGGGAATCAGAATCAACGCGATAGACCGTATCCGTCGGATTTATATTCGGTAACACCTCGGGGATATTTTCGGCAGGGTTTCCGATATTCCAGAAAAACCGGTTTTCGGCATCAATGCGTATTGTCAACAGATTCGATTCCTTCACTTCGACATCTTCCTGCTCCTCTTCCGGCGGCAGGTTGATTTCCATCGCCTGCGGCATCGAAAACACCGTGGTAACCATATAGAAGATCAATAACAACATCACGATATCGACCATCGGGGTCATATCGATTCGGATGCTGAGTCTTCGCTTGGGCCGACGACCTCCCTTGCCCTTTTGAGCTTTCTCGGGTCCTGCTACATCAGCACCGGACATTTACATCACTCCTTTCAGACAGTTCATCAGCCACCTTCCCCTTCCCGCATACTTTCCTCGGCCTCGTTATCGGTAATGATCAAGAACCGTGTCAGCTGATTATCGCGCATGGATTTCATAATGGCATCCATGACGCCGTAGCTGGCGTCGCGATCGGCCTTGATAACGATCAGGGCGCGAAGGTTGACGGCACGGGCGCGGTTGATCAGCGAGTGCACGTTGTACACATCGGCCTCGGCAACCTTGCGCACCGTCGTCGTCACTTCCCGTCCTTCAAGCACGATGTTTTCCTTCTGCAGAAAGTCGACGAAGATCGAATCGGCCTTGGTGACGGTAATGTTGATTACGTCCTTGTCCGGCAGTTCGATCTGCGAATGCGACTGCGGCAGGGTCACGGCCTTGGCCTCCGGCGGCTTGAAACTTGTGGTAGTCATGTAGAAAATCAGTAGCAGAATAACGATATCGACCATCGGGGTCATATCGATTCTGATACCGACTCGACGTTTTTTCTTCATACCCATGACTTACTTACCTTCTTTCTCCTTAAGGAGCTGTAACACTTCAAAGGTGGCTTCGTCGGTGGTGTAGTTGAATGCGTCTACCTTATTAACAAAGAAGTTGTAGAAAAAGATTCCGAGAATACCCGAAACCAGACCACCCGCGGTGTTCACCAGCGCTTCGGAAATACCGGTGGCCAGCGACTGCGCGTCGATCACGCCGCCCTCGACGTTACCGGTTGCCGCAAAGGCGCGGATCATACCGATCGTCGTTCCCAGCAAACCGACCATGGTGGCGATCGATGCGATCGTCGACATCGCGATCAGGTTACGTTCCAACAGCGGTCCTTCGAGCGCGTTGGCCTCTTCGATCGCAGCCTGGGTCAGACTGAGCCGTTTTTCGGTGTCAATCGAGGCATCATCCTTGAGCTGGCGATATCGTTCGATACCGGCCCGAAGGACATTGGCGGTGGTGCCGCGTTGCTTGTCGCAGGCCGCCAGCGCGCCATCGAAATCATCGGAATGAAGCATCGTGATGACTTTTTTGAAAAACACCTGCACCGAACTTTTCCCCTTGGCAACACGATACAATGAAATAAAGCGTTCGACAACAAATGCGATAAGCATGAGCAGGATCGCCATAAGCACCACAACCAGCGGACCACCCTGATGCACGGAATGCGCAATCGTCCCACTCGGTTGGGCGGCCAGAATCACGCCCCAGACAACATAGCCGATGGCGAATGAGATGATAACAGAAAGCGTGATAAACAATGACTGTTTCACTTTTGAAACTCCTTCAGTATAATTATTGACTCATGTTCCCGTTTAAATCTCCACACTCTTGGCGCCGCTGATCACGAAACAGGCCAGCGAAATATAAAAGCCGGAGGACAATAGACCAAGATAAGTCGAGGTGCCGTAGCTGGTGCCGATTTGCGCGATCATGTCGACCGTATCGAACGAATACGTCCCGCCGAACAATGACAGGAAGATTCCCCCCACGTAAATGATGACAGGAATCCAACCCAGACGCAATACCGACTTCAGCTTGATCGCTTTGGTGTCCTCATCCCCCTTCGCGCCATACAGCGAGTAGAGCGTGTATACCGCCAACGCGATGCAAATCAGCATGTACACGATCATCAAAATGCCCGTCAGCATCACCGCGAAACCGGAGGAAAAGACCATCCCGCCGATCGACCCCAGGGCGCCGATCGCGCCGACGGCCGACAGTGACATGTTCTCCCGCACCACTTCTTTCTTTTTGCGATGCGAGGTAATTGATGCAAACCCGGCTTCATCCTTTTCCAAAACCGTCCGTCCGTTTGCGGTAACCGCCGCATCGGCTCCGGCATCCGCCGTCTCTTCCACCACCGCCGCCGTCAGGCTGTCGGCGGCCGACGAATCGGCCATCAGCATTTCCGCCAGAGAATCGGGAATCGCCGCGACTTCCTCGGTCGGCACCACTTCGGTCTCCACCACCGTCTCATGATAACCGGAAAACCACGGCAAAAAAAGCGATGCAATCAACACCAGTGACGTTATCGTCAACACCACGCGCTCATACGAAGCCACCCGGGGTTCTTCGAGCGTATTGTGTTCCCGCGTGCGCACCCCTTTCCGGCGTCTCTCAATTACCCGTTTGACCCAGCTCTCCTTTTCCGAATCGGATTTAAAGAGATCGCCGATCTTGCCGGGTTTGATATCAAAGCCGAGATATCGAAACCTGTCGTCAGGATTGAAAGCCTTTTGAGAGGGCTTTCCTTTCTCTTCTTTTTCGGCCATAGAATCTCCTAACAAAAAAACCAACTAGTACTCATATTTTACCTGGTTGCGGCCTTCGATGGCCTGGGCGTGGTTGGGATCGCATTTCAAAACCTTCAAATACCAGTCGTAGGCCGACTTGAAATCCGCCTTGGATTCTTCCGCCTGCTTGGCTTCGCGATGATCCACCGCGCGGAAATGATAGGTCTGCGCAATCCACAGCATGACATCAATGTCCGCACATTCCGAACCCTCCCGGGTGCTGATACAGTCCAGAGCCTTGCGAAGATTGGTCAGGGCCTTGCCGTAATTGTTGGGACAAATACCGCCGAAGTAAGCATAGCCCAGCGCCTTATACGCTTCGCAGTTCTCCGGATCCACCTCCAGCAGTTTTTCATACCAGGTAACGCCGTTGGCGCAGTCGGTCAGCTGGTACAAATAGGTCGATGCCAGCATGGACCGCGCCTTTATTGCCGTATTCTGATTGCTTTCTTTACTGTAAATCTCATCCCAGTAATCGACATTGATTTTCTCGAGATATTCCACCGCCAGTTCGGCCAGGTTTATGCCGGCCAGCGGATCCGGCTCATCGTTTGCCGCCGGCGCGTCCTCGTCCTCGAGATCCAGATCCTCGTCCTCCTGCATCGCCAAACCGCCTTTTTCCTCGAGATATAGCGCGGACGTGGCGGCATTATAATAAATATACCAGTACCGGGAGTCGAGACCGAGCGCGATACGCTTCATATAATAAATAAGCGCATTATAATAATCGCCGTTCAGCGTGTAGGACACCGCGACTCCATACAACAGGCGGGCCTGGGTCGAATCGTATTCCAGGGATTTTGTGTAATAGGCAATCGTATTGTAATTGTCCTTCAGGCTTTCATACGCCTCACCCATGCGACGGTACAATTCCTGTTCCGCGATTGCCGATACATAGTCGGGCCCCTGTTGTTTGACCCATTCGTCATGCTTTTTGTAATAGGTCAGCGCGGAATCATACTGCTCCATTCCCTGGAAGGAACGGGCATAGTAAAAATAAATATCCTTCGGTTCGACCGGGATCGACAGCACGGTGCGGAAATTCGTATTCGCTTCCTCGTACCCGCCCAGGATGAGATAGGACATACCCGATTCATAATAGGCCCGGCCGGTGGTGCTGTCGGGTTCGCCGGTGGACAATTCGACAAACTTCTTGTAGGCGCCGATGGTCTCCATATATCTTTGCTTGGCTTCCTGCGGATCCCGGCTCGACCGCGCCGCTTTATAATAAATCCCCCCCGCCTCAAGCCAGGCGTCGGCATGCGTGGAATCCTTGTTCAGAACGATTTTCAGCTTTTCCAGCGCGCAGGTATAGTCTTTCAGTTCCAGACAGGCTTCCGCCCAGCGGAAATACACCTCCAGCGACGCCGTATCGAGACTGAGCGCGGTTTCGTATTCCGAAATCGCCAGCGGGTAAATCTTATTGGCGAAGTTGACATCACCGAGGTGGAGATGGTATTCGGCGTTGTCCCCGTCTTCCAGAATGGCCTGACGCAGTTCCCGGTCGGCATCGTTATATTTCTCCTGCGCCAGATACACCAGCGCCATGCCGTTGTGGAATTCGGCCTGCATGTCCTTGGCTTTTTTCAGACCGGTGCTGAAGGATTCCTCGGCCGCATCGATCTTGCCCAGCCGCAACTGGACTTTGCCCAACAGGTACAAGCCGGGATAAAACTTGCTTTTCTTCTTAAGGGCCAACTCCAGCTGTTTTTCCGCTTCGACGAATTTCTTCTTCTCGATCATGATCTGCGCCAGTACATAATAGTTGTACTCATAGCTGGGATCGTATTCGATTTCCTTTTCAAGAAGACTGATCGCCGCGGCGGTATCCCCCGCCGTCAACGCGTCGATTACTTCCTGTTTGATTTCCTGTGACAGAATGGTCACGGGGACCAGAATCGCCAGCATCAGAGCCGGGACAAGCCATTTCGACATCGATATTTGACTAAAAACTCTCAATTTCACCACCTCATTCTACCTCAAAAAATAATTTACTATAATAGGGTATATGCCATATTTGTCAAGCGATTTTGTGCCTTCCTCATTGACGTAAGTCGGTTTCACTTTTCGCCGAACCGTAGTGGCGAACGAAAAATCGCACCCGCCAGAGGAAATAAACCAGGATGAGGACACCGATGAGCACCCGCGCCAGCGGGGAGATCGGCAGAGGCAGAAAGACCACAACGTAAATGCCGGCCACCAGAACCAATATGGCCGTCAACATATTAATAATCTTTTGCGGACGTGCGGACATCTTGCCTTCCTTTCCTCTTGGCGTGTCTACTACTTTTACACGCGAAATTGACCATTCTTCCCTGCATACAGGTCAATCCCACTCAATGAATAACAATTACCGTGCCACAATCAGTCTCTGTTAACCCATATTTACTCATTGCGGGCAAACAACTTACGGGGCCGATTCAAGTCCCGTGGCACTCCCGATCCAACCAATCGCAATTTCTGCGCCGGCCATTTTTGATTCATTCGCGACACCCCTCTCCAAGTTATTTTCCGACTTCACCTTACGGAACCGCTACCGATAAACCGTGCGGGGAAGCCATCTTGCGATAATTCGTATCTTCTCACTATTATTTGTATCAAGTTCCAGCTCGCCATTGTAATACACCGGTCGACCGTGAATATCCCGTGCCGGATAAAAATGCAGGCGCCGAAGCGTGTTGCGAAGATCGCTGTACACCACGCCCGGCAAGGCCGAAGCGGGACGAACATAATCGACCTGCCCAAGAGTGTCGATGCCGATACGCACGCTCATGGCATTGTTGGCCGGAAGAATATGATCGCTGTTGAGCATCCCGTCGGGAAGGTTGATCGGAACCGGCGGCAGTGGTATCGAATCCAGATACAGGCTGATCTGCAGACGGTAGTTTTCGAACAGCAGTGATGATGGATCGGCCGGCGGCCAGATCGCGGTGGGATAGTGCAACTCCGAAAAAAGCCGCACGACCAGGTAACACCGCGACGCCATCACCTGCCCCTGACGAATCGCCGGGGAATACTCGGCGTACTGCAAAACCGTCCCGAGCATATCCGCCAGCGCCCGGCTGCCGGTTGCCAGCATCTCGTAATCGGTTACTCCTCCCGATGAGTCGATATCCAGTTGAAACACGACGTAATGATACCCCCCCGACTCACCCATCTTATCGCAACGGCAGAAATACGACGGGAAACGAACGATCCCGGGCGGGGTGATATTATTCCGCACCAGCGCATCATGGACCAAATCACCGGTTTTCTCACCGGTTTCGCCGTTAACGGGAAAAACCAGGTTCAGATCGGGATGCCCGGCCTTACTGCCGAAAACCGCCAGCGACGGCAGAACAAACGAAATCGGCTTCCCGTCGATTCGCGCCGGATTGAAATCAAGGCAGGACAGCGACGACACCAGGGCGCGAACATGATCGCCGCCCCGCACCGTGTCATATGTCAGGGAGTCGACACACCCCGCAGTGTTAAGATGAAAATACACTTCGACGCTTTTGGGATGACGGACATAGTAAATGGTATCGCCGGTCAACAGACAGTGATGCAGCGAATCATTCAAGGTCGGGAACGTGACTCCCAGGACCGTGAAATCATCGCCGTCTGCCGTTCCGACACATAGTGTCAGGACGAAAAGGAGATGCCAGATACTATGCCGCACGGCGAAAATATACTTCTTGCGATCGCCCCTGTCAATCATCGCATAATTAAACCGTTTCATGACAGGATAGTTCCTTGATTATCACGGTTGTCGCCGTTCTTTTTAACCGACACCCCGGACAGGATGACCCGCCAATCGTCCCGGCCGATCAGCCAAAACGCTCCAATCGCCAATCCCAGGACGACCACACCTATTTCAGCCGCCAAAATCAGCCAGTCCGACGGGGTGCATATCATCCGCATCGCATATGACAATGACAACGAAAGGCCAAGCGCCGTTGCCGACGCCTTCAACGCGGCCGCATAAAAGCCCGCCAGTCTTATTCCCAATAACCGTTTGATGATTCGCGGCATGACCACCGCATACAGAAAACACTGCGGGATCAGCGTCCCCACCGCCACTCCGTAGATGCCGTAATACCGCATCAGGACCAGACTCAATCCGACATTCGCCACGCCTTCAATGACAATGATATACAGAATGTGCTTGTGTCGCTCGATGCCGTACAGCACCGAATTGGCAACCGCCTGCGGTAAGAACACCGCCGCCGGAACGACCAGCAGTCGCAAAACGGTTGCGGTCTGTTCATATCCGGCACCGAGCCATAAGAAAATAAACCGATCCGCGAATACCAGTGTCCCGCCGGCGACCGCAAACGTCAGGTAGTACAGATACTGCGTACCCTTGGTATAAATCAGGGTGATTTTGTCGGCCATGTGCAGGCTGTCATAATGGCTGATAACCGGGCGAAGCGGAAACGATACCGCCAGCACCAGATTACGCAAATGCATGATGATGCTTCCGGCGATGGCATATTTGGTCACCGCCGTGGTATCAAAGAAATACCCGATAATGACATTGTCGGTGTTGGCAATCAACAGCCAGGCCACCGAAATGAAAAACCCGGTCAGACTGTAATTGAAGATCAGCCGCAGGGTGTCCCGCCGGATAAATCGCTTACCCATCGCCAGATCGGGATGCAGTTTTTTCAGCAGTATCGCCGCAACGGACTGCCGCAACAAACTGAACAGCAGAAATGACCAGGCCATTGCGACAATGCCGTAACCGGTGTACAGCAAATACACGATGGTCGCGGTGCGCAGAACATCTTCCGCGATATGCAGGCCATTGATGATATCATACCGATGAAACGCCTGAAGTGAATCCCCCCAGCTGAGCATGATGAAATTCACGGCGACGTTCAGCCCGACAATCAACAGCACCATCCGTCCCTGTTCCAGTAACGCCTCTGGAATGGCGAACACGTCCAGCACGAAAAACGACAGGATAACCGCCATCGCGATTGTCGCCAGCCCGATCAATGCGTACACCGCAAAGCTGGTGTTCAATATGGCGTTGATTTTCTCATAGTCCTTTACCGCCAGAAACTTGGACACAAAACGAATCAGCGCCTGTTTGAGTCCCAGATCGAAAATGGTCAGGTAATTGATCAGCGAAAACACCAGCATCCAGACCCCGTACTGCTCGTCGCCCAGGGTGTGAATGATAAAGGGATTGACCAGGAAAATCAGGACAACCCGAACGCCCAGCGCACTCCAGCTGGTGAACACGTTTTTGCTGAACTGACGGATAATACTCGGCATAGGGTGGTAATATACACATATCCATGCCGATCCGTCATGTTGTTTTTTGACCGAAGAGATTGCCATCGTGCGCGTCTAATGGCAGTTTTATCTTGAAAAACGGTTCCGCAATCCGTTAGATATGTTTAAACCGATACCCGGGAGTAAATATGCCAGCCAAAACAAAAAACAAAAAGCGTCTGCTCGACGCCGCTGATATCTGTCGCATCAAGACCATGACCGCCTGTGTCATGTCGCCGGACGAAAACCGGATCGCCTACACCGTCGAGACGATCTCCGATGATAAGCAGAAATATTATTCGCACCTGTACGTGTACGATCTCAAGGCGCGCCAATCGAAACGATACACCTTTGGCGAAATCCACGACAGCGCGCCGGTCTGGTCGCCCGATGGAAAACAACTGGCCTTCACCTCCACCCGCGATAAAAAATCCGGCATATACCTGATGCCGGTCGAGGGCGGCGCGGAAAGAAGACTGCTGGAGTTGGACGGCGCGGTTTCCGGGTTGCACTGGACACCCGACGGCAAATCGCTGGTGTACATGTTTCGTTATAATGATTCCCACCGGGAAACCGACGAAAAGAAAAAAAGCGAACCGCCGCTGTTTCGGCATATCAACCGGCTGTTTTATCGCTGGGACGGGGCCGGATGGAATCCCAAAGATCATTTTCACATTTACCGCCTGGACATCGACCGCGACAAGCCGGTGCAACTGACCAAAGGCAATTATGACGATCTGATGCCATCGGTGTCACCCGACGGCAAGTGGGTGGTGTACATGTCCAACCATTCCCGCAATCCCGATCTGGATTCGCTGTTCGAGGACTTGTTTATTGTCTCAGTTAACGGCGGTCAACCGCGACGGGTTCCGACCCCGGCGGGCCCCAAAATGATACCGACCTTCTCGCCGAACGGCAAAAAGATCGCCTATCTCGGACATGATAAACCCGCCAGCGACTGGGGATCGACCAATTTCCACGTCTGGACGGTTGGAGTCGACGGGCGTCCGAAAGCAATCGACCTGATCAAGAAATTCGACCGGCCCGCCTTCGATATGACCGCCGGTGATCTTTGTGAGGGACATCAATCGGCGCCGCTGTACTGGTCGCCCGACGGCAAACGTGTCTATTTCACCGCCTCCGACACCGGATCAACCCACCTGTTTTATGTCTCATCCATGGGTGGATTGCCCACCCGTGTCACACACCGGCCATGCCATGTCAAAGGGTACACTATGGCGGGACGGATGCGGAATCTGGCAACGATCACATCCGATTTGAAAAATCCGGGCGATTTGTTCATTCTGCCACCGCAATTCAAGGGCGATGCCAAAGCCGAACAACTCACCGATATCAACCGGGAGCTGTTCGCGCAAATCGATATGCCGACGACCAAAGAAGTCTGGTTCAAGGCGCATGATGGATTCGAACTGCAGGGCTGGCTGGTAACACCACCCCGTTTCAATCGCAACCGTCGCTACCCGGCCATTCTGGAAATCCACGGCGGCCCGCGGGTGCAGTACGGGTTTACGTTTTTCCATGAAATGAATTATCTCGCGTCGAAAGGGTATGTCGTGTTCTACACCAATCCCCGCGGCGGTTCGGGACGTGGCGAGAGTTTCGCCGCCGCCATTTCGGGAGGCTGGGGAGAGATCGACTATTACGACTGCATGTCGGCGACCGACTATCTCGAAAAACGTCCGTTTGTCAACGGCAAACGGCTGGCGGTCACCGGCGGCTCCTACGGCGGCTATATGACCAACTGGATTGTCGGACATACCAACCGCTTCCGCGCCGCGGTCACGCAACGTTCGGTGGTCAACTTGGAATCGTTTTTGGGATCATCGGATATCGGCTATATGCTCTATCGGGAATTCGACGGACATCCCTGGCAAAATCCCGAGACATATCATAAATGCTCTCCGCTTACCTATGCGAAGAACATCAAGACGCCGTTGTTGATCATCCATTCGGAGCAGGATCTCCGATGCGGAATCGAGCAGGCCCAGCAGTTGTTTACCACACTGAAACTGATGCGTAAAACCGTCGAAATGGTGGTTTTCCCCGGCGAGCCGCATGGCTTGTCGCGTCATGGCCGTCCGGATCGGCGGGTGGCACGGCTGGAGTGGATTGTCAAGTGGTTTGACCGGTATGTAAAATAGCAAACGGTCTAAAAACCGTTTTCGCGGAGAATGCGTTCGCCTTCCTGCATGGTTTTGGCGATACGGCTGATTTTTGCGGTAGCCCCGTGTTCGAACATGCGTTTGAGTTGGTTGAGCGTAATCGGGTTTTCGATAACATTCACGGACAAAACCATCCCGTTTTCCCGGCACCAGCGCAAATGATCGCCGACAATCTCAACCACTTCGGGATACGACGTTTTCCAGTTGCCCAGATTGATCAGTTTGGCCCATTTTCCCGCAATCAGCGGCTGGGCGGTTTTCACAAACTCCTGATGATACTCCTCGGCGGTTTCCTTTTTCCAGATTCCATAGATCTTCTCGACAATCAACCGTCTATCGACATCCGCTTCAATTGTGAAATTCAGACTTAAAGACATGGTTACTCCGTTCACCAACGGTTCATTCATAACTCATTAATATTGAAGTCATTTGCGGCGGTAATACAATATCAAATGTTTTGATTTAAATGTCAACCCTTTTCGGAGATCATTTCAGAGTAGATCCCTATAGGGCAATCTTCGTAGGGCAGATCCTCGTAGGGCAGGATCCAAGTCCGCCCTACACCTAAACACGCCCTTGCGTGTGATTTAAAACAGGTGCCCCGCCACTTGCGGCTTGTTGAAAATGCCAATTGCGAGGAGTTCGAGATGTATTAAGAACGACGAAGCAATCTCATATGTTCACTATTGCACAATACAAACATCTGAGATTGCTTCGAGGTGCTCGCAATGACAGATGAATGTCGAGGCCTTTCGAGATTCCGATGTACTTCACTTATCTTTAAATATCCTCCTCTAAAAGCCACTCTCTCCTCCATGATCGGCGGGTCCTCAGACCCGCCGCCCCGGACCTAATCCGGCCTTACGGTTGCCTGTCATTTCTGTTTTTTCCGATGGTTGCCATAATCAAAGAATGACGACAGAGAATCTTCATAGGTTGTTTTCCATACGGTATCCGCCGTATTGGTTATCCACGGCAACCAGAGACAACACAAGGGATAATTGTCGTCCCAAAGCCTATACTGGCAGTCCGGAGGCACAATCTCAACAACGCCGATAACCACCGACATGGAATCCGAAACCACCGGTACATTTGGTATCACGGTATAGAAGTACCTACGCAACGTCTTGGTCATGACCAGCCAAAAGGACGAATAAGGCAACGACAACTCTTTTCAAAATACTCGCACCAGTAATCACCCTCCCCCCGTGGTCGGCGGGTCCTCAGACCCGCCGCGCATCAGCATCTTACGGTATTGGCGGTCGATCTGAGGATCGACCGAGCACACGCTGGGGCGTGATTTAAAACAGGTGCCCCGCCACTTGCGGCTTGTTGAAAATGTCATTGCGAGGAGTTCGAGATGTATCGAGAACGACGCGGCAATCTCCAAAAGCATGAAACATAATGCAATGAGATCACCACGCGTCATCCGCCTTACGGCAGATTCGCTCGCGATGACATACTTCGGGCTTTTTCAACATGCCACTTGCGGTGAGATCGTCCAATAATCGTAAAGACTCGCTCTTGTGCATAAAACCCGACCTTTGAAGATTGGCATAATTGATATTTAAATATACTCCTTGTGGCTATGAATGTCAACGATAGTAGATACGAATACCGGGCCGAAAAACCGCCCAAAAATAAAGATGCCGCCGAGTGATCGGCGACATCCTTCTGGGAGGGACTATGTGTAAGGCATAGTTTATACGCCTATATATATCGCTTTGTTGCAAAAATCAAAGGTATTTTTTGTTTCTGTTCACTTTTTTGGCAATAAAATCATAGACAATAATTGTCTATGCTTCTTAGTCGTATACCTCATTCGGACAAACAGATATTGCACATAAATACAATGTACAATTACTTCTGCCGGCAAAATCGCCTTAAAAAAAATTGTAAACGAAATGTATCTATCGACGAATTCGAACCACTGAAACCAGCGCCAGACCGACCGCGATCAGGATCGTCCCGAGCCAGAGTAAATTGATTCCCGGCTTGATTGAGACGTCGAGAAGCAATTGATCGGGCGGCCCAACTTCGACCAAACCCGGGATTTCCAGCACCACCGCACCCTGCCCCGGCAGGACCTGATTGAGTTTCACCGAGTCTGCCGATCCGCTCATCAGCGGAATCGGTTCGGATACAAACGTCCCGTCGTGACCCGATGCCAGCACCGGTTTGATTCGCTCAGTTACACCGTCGCGGCTGACATCGAGTTCGGCGGCCACCGCGATTCCGGTTTCTCCGCCGTGGGCACGCATATCGAAGCTGTTGAATGTCACGGTATATGCGCCGATCGTGTCGGTTTGCCCTTTGATCAGACGCAAGCCGCCCGCATCGGACAGTTCCTGCACGTCAAGCGGCGACAGATACAAATCGAACGTCAGATGTTTGTCGATATAGGGACGTTTCATCATCGCTTCCATCCGCGGCACATAGAAGAAATGCGGCCGCGCCTCGCGGCTGTTGTCGCCGCGATTCAATGTCAGCAATAACTCATTGTTGGTCGTCATCACCGAACCAGCCATCCCGCGATACGTAATACCGTAATCGTAACTGCTTTTTTCTTCATGGCGCGGCAGAGTGACTTTCTCGCCGGTGGAAAACGCCGACGACGCGATTATCCCCACCAGCATCACCCCCACGCCGAAATGGGTCAAATGGCCGCCGACCAGCTCCGGACGTGAACCGAGATAGTGAATGATTATCTGCACCTGTGCCCCCGCCGCCGCTACTCCGGCGCCGATAAAGAAGAGATAGGCGAACGAATCGACCCCCAACAGCATCGCCACAACCACTCCGGCGATTCCGATACCGATCGCCGTCAACAAACGCGTTCGCAAATGCGCTTCGGCGACATAAATCAGCATCACCGCCGTATACAATAATACCGTCACCGCCATCGGCATCTCGACCGCCTTCAACACGAAAAGAATCACCGCCAGAATCAGGCCGAGCGCCCCAAATATTGCGGCGCGCGTTCTCAATCCGGCGCTTTCTGTACCCACCCCCGTCACGAACGGTGCCAGAGTCAAAAACAAACTGACCAGTATTGCCAGCGGAAACGCGAAGGAATTATAGGTGGCGATATCCGCCGACGACGGATTGGCCATGAAATACCGGGTTGCCATCGGCAGTGACGACCAGAATTCCACGATCGCGCCAAGCACCAGCATCAGCATCATCCCGGCGAACAGGATAAACTCCTGTGAGAAAATATTGTAATTCAGCGGGCGACCCGTTTTTTCCGGTGTGCGCGACAGGAAAAACACCACCAGCGTGATAATCAAGAACAGCATCATGAAAAAGATTAAAAACGAATTGATACCAAGATCGACAAAGGAATGCACCGAGAAATCCGCCAATACCCCCGAACGGGTCAGAAACGTTCCATATACCACAAGGAAAAAGGTTAAACATGCCAAAAGCAAATTCGACCGGCGCAATGCCCCGGAGCGACGTTCAACCAGCATGCCGTGAATCAGTCCGATTGAAATTACCCACGGCACGAATGACGTGTTTTCCACCGGATCCCAGGCCCAGTAGCCGCCCCAGCCAAGCGTTTTATATGCCCAGTAGCCGCCCATAACATTGGCCGCGACCAGCAGTAACGATGTTATCACCACATACGGAAACGTAATTTTCAGCCAGTCGGTGAAATCTCGACGCACCATTGCCGCCAGCGCCAGCGCAAACGGCACTCCAGCCGCGGCATACGCCAGAAACATCACCGGCGGATGAATCACCATCCACGGATCCTGCAACAGCGGATTCAATCCCGCCCCCTCAGCGGCCGGAAACGGCAATAACCGAAACGGCGATAAATTCATCAGGACAACCGCAAAGAACAAATTGATTACCGAATAAAAACCCAGCGCCCAGGTGGTGTACCGTCCCCCGCGATACAGGATAATCAGTCCGAACAGACTGCTGAACAACAGCCACAAAAGATAGGTCCCCTCCTGCCCGGCCCAGAACGATGAGAGCATATAAAAGAACGGCAAAGTCGTCGATGAGTACTGGTACACGTAGTTGATGCGAAAATCATTCGTGAAAATCAGGTAAAACAGGTACACGCAGGCCGCGAACACGAACAAAATCTGCAACACATACGCCCGCACCCCGAAGGCAAACAGGTTGCGGCGGCCGGTCGCGGTGATAAAAAACGCGGCTCCCGCAAGGAGAGCCATGACCAACGCAAGGAATACGGCGACATCGCCGGCAAGTTCCACGCTCATATACCCATCCTATGTTGACTGTTCCAGTTGTCCCTGGTATTTCGACGGGCATTTCACGAACAGCTTGTCGGCCACGAATCCGTCGTCGCCCGGTTTCCCCTGCACCATGACCGAGGTCGCCTGCTCGAAATTCCCCGGCACCACACCATAATAGTACACCCGCATCCGTTCCGCCGTCGCCGGATCGGGATTCTCCGGATCGATTAGCGTGAATATCAGTCTTTGGTTGTCGATATCGTAGTTCACTTCGTCGAAATCGACAAACCCCGCCACCTGCACCGTTTTCTGCGCCGTTTTGGCCTCCGCGACGGATACATATTGAATGGTGGTGTTGAGAAACGCCGATGCCCCCCAGATACCGAACACGACGATGATGATAATGCCGATTATATATTTAGCCTTCATCGCTCTTTTCCAGTTTGGCGACCTTGCGATCCAGCGAGAACACATACAGGAACAGCCCGAACCAGATCACCAGTGTCACAATCATAACTACGTAGTTCGCACTCATTATATTACTCCAAACTTCGTTTTTGTTCCACCAGACCGATTCGCACCGTCAGGCGATATATCCAGAAAAACAGCGCCGTAAACACCACCAGCGATGTTGCAAAAATCACGATCACCATCGAACCCATCGTAATCTGCCCCTCGCTGTCGACAATGGTATCCGACGGATGCTGGGAAAAGGCCGGATATACCCGGGGCAGGACGAAAATTAAAAAGAGCGCCGCGGCGGCGAATATAATCGTCAGCACCGCCGAAAGCGTGGCGCGTGTTTCAGGATCGGGCAAAGCCGAGCGAAGCGCGAAATACGCCCCGTAAATCAGCAATAGGATAAAAATCGAAACTTCACGGATTTCCGACCAGTTCCAGAATTCGCCCCAGGTCATCCTGGCGAAAATCGATCCGGTAATCACTGCCAGTATCGCAAATACCAGCCCCAGACGGTTGGCCGCGGCCGCGCGCACGTCGCGAGACATATCCCGCGTCCGCAAATACTGAATCGCCTGAAACATCGCGACCAGAAACGCCACCGACGCCACCCATGCCGTCGGGACATGAAAATAAAAAATCCGATACACGTCGACCGGCCCCAGTGTGATAGTGGGGTTCATTGGCGACGCCGTCACGAATGCCAGGACGATCACCGCCGACATAACCAGCAATATTGCTATTTTCCACCACATACTATATATCCGCTAACCGGTGTCATTCCGGCTTTGTTTCCGCATACATATGTCAATGCAGATGATTCTCATCATTAATATAGAAATTACAACCGCCAGACAAAGTCAAATAACATCACCGATAATGTTGTCATCACCACGTCATACGCCACTAAAAGCTGAAGCGGCGCTGAAATTTCGCCGAATCCACCGCCGGAAAATCCCACCGTCGTGATCTCGATCACCGCCACCAACAGCGGCAACAGCACCGGGAACGACAACACCGTAAACAGCGCCCCTTTCACGGTTGCTTTCGATACGATTGCCGCGACGATCGTCGTCGCCCCCGCCAGACCGACAATCCCCAACACCAGACCGGTAAGAAATACTGCCCAGTTCGCCGGGATAATTTTTAGAAATATAATAAAC
Source organism: Candidatus Zixiibacteriota bacterium (assembly GCA_016933695.1). Classification (GTDB taxonomy): domain Bacteria; phylum Zixibacteria; class MSB-5A5; order GN15; family PGXB01; genus JAFGAL01. The sequence goes on from JAFGAL010000008.1 coordinate 84,101, forward strand.
AGCGGCACGATCAGCACCGCCAGCACGATCAATAACAGCAGATTAAACAACAATTTGCCGAAAAATATCACCGAGCCGTCCGACGACAGCTTCAGCACCAGCGCCGTCCCGGATTCCTCTTCTTTAATAAAGGTCTGTGCCAATCCCGACATTGCCGCGAAAAACAGGATGATCCAGAACAGCGCGGCCATCATCTCCGACGACGGCGACAGCAGACCCACCGCAAACGACACCACGGTCAATGTCACCAGCGCAAACATCACGATGGCGTTAATCGCGTACCGGGTGCGGAATTCGGAGACCAGCTCCTTGCGCACCACCGCCGCGACTTTAGCCGCCCAGCTGACAGATCCCGTCGGCAAGGGAATACTCCTCCTTCTCGTTGGTGGCGATCACGACAATGGCCTGTTTCCGATACGCCGCGATTATGTCGAACACCGCTTTTTTGCCGGTATCATCGAGATTCGCCGACGGTTCATCGACCAGCAAAACCTCTGGCTCGCGTAGCATCGCCGCCGCGTATTTCAGCCGTTGTTGCATGCCCGATGAATACGCGCCGACATAATCCCCGCCGCGCCCGTCCAGTCCGACCTTATGCAAAACGGCTTCGATATCCGTATCACTCACCTTTCGTCCATCAACCCGCGCCAGAAAATGCAGGTTTTCGCCGGCGGTCAGGGCACCGTACAGCGCCAGATACGGTGCCACCATCGCGACTTTTCGGCGATAGTGTTCGAACCCAAGCGTCTTTCCGTCTTCGGTATAAATGACTTTGCCCGCGGTGGGAAGACTCAATCCGGTTAACAGCCGCAACAGCGTGCTTTTGCCCGAACCGTTCGGGCCGGTTACCGCCAGCGATTGCCCCGGTTTGAGTGCAAACGACACATCACCGAATACTCGGCGTCGGCCGAACCGTTTGGTCAGCTGAGTAACTTCCAGTTCAATCATCGACATCACCGCGCAATAAAAGACATTCGCGATCCAAATCAAGGGATATCGTACCGATCGAGTTCATTATAGTATCATATCAGTATACAGACGATAAAGCAAGATCAGACTTATCGCCGTCGTTGCCGTTACGCGCATAAACACAAAAATCTTTCGATCGATAAAAACCGGCGTCTCTCCCCGTTTCAGGACATGCCCGAACACGTACCCGTAATTAATCGTTGACAACACCAGCAGGGCCGAGGTCACATACAACATATACATCTGTCCGAATGGAAAACGAATGAGATACACCGCCAACAGCGTTACCACCGCGCAGAAATAGTACTTCCCGGTCAGATTGGACTGCACGTCGACTTTCTTTCCGCGCAGAAGTGAACCGCCGAGCGCCAGGATCAACAAGTCGCGCCCGATAATGGCCGATGCCATCCAGACCGGGAAATCGCGGAAAAACACCAGTTCGATAATCAAAACGATCGTGAAAATCTTGTCCGCGATCGGATCGAGAATCTTGCCCAGCGGAGTCACCTGGTTCAGTTTCCGCGCCAGCATCCCGTCGAAAAGGTCGGTCAACCCGGCCACGACCAGAAGCACGAAACAAATGACCGTCCCCGACTGATCGCCCCGCCACAGAAAATACCCGACTGCCGGTGTTAACGCGATCCGCACCAGCGACAGGATATTCGGCGGCAGGCCAAGATCGCGAAGCGATATGTCGCCCGGTTTCGTCATTTATATCCGCCTTGACCGACAAATTCAGTCTTGCAATAACCCGTCCGTAACACCAAATTGGTTCCGACCTGATCGCAGTGCACAAAAATATTCATAACTTTCAACAAGATAACAACTTCACTGCCTTTTGCCACTTTTTTTGTTGCCGAGGAGGGAAGATTTACTGATTGTTTCGGTATAACCTATAAACAAAACCGCGGAAAAACGGTCTTGAGGAGAGACGAAAATGAAAAAAGTCGATTCCGTATTATGTGCAATCGCCCTGATGGCGATCGGTATCACGGCTGTCGCCGATGACGTTTCGGTGACGGTATACAATTCCAATCTCGGCGTTGTCCGCGAAATCAGGGATTTGACCTTCGACAAGGGCGACGGAATGGTGTCATTCGTTGACGTGCCGAGTCTGATCGACGCCACCTCGGTCGGATTCGAACTGGTCGATAAAAGCAAATCCGTAATGATTCTCGAGCAGAATTACGCCTACGATCTGGTCTCTCCGTCAAAAATCTACGAAAAATATATCGACCGTAGCATTGACGTCTTCAATCAGGATGGCCAAATCTTCAGCGGCACGTTGCTTTCCAGTTCCGGCGGGGCACTGGTTCTGCGGGAGAAATCGGGAAAAATCCAGATCATCCGCATGGATCAGGTCGTCAATGTTAATTTCCCGGAACTGCCGGAGGGACTAATCACCCGGCCGACTTTGTTCTGGCGCTACCGGTCGGATTTTTCCGGCAAGGCCGCCTGTCAGGTCAGCTACCAGACATCCGGCCTGTCGTGGACCGCGGAATACGTGGGACTGCTTTCCGACAATGAACAAACACTCGGGCTGACCGGATGGTCATCGATTACCAACAATTCCGGCGCAACATACAAAGACGCCACCCTCAAGCTGATCGCCGGGGATATCCATCGCGTGGCCCAGCCGCGAGTTCGCATGATGGAAGACGCCATGTATGAAAAAGCCATGGCTCCCCAGGCCGGTGCGGGATTCGAGGAAAAAGCGTTCTTCGAATATCACATGTACACCCTTCCCCGCAAAGCGACTATTGCCAATAACGAAATCAAACAGATCGCGCTGTTTGATCCGGCCGATGCTACCGTTAAAAAAGAGTATTACTTTGAACCGGAGAAAAATAACGAAAAGGTCCGCGTGGTAATCAATTTCACCAATGACAAAAAAGACGGCCTGGGAATTCCGCTTCCGGCCGGCCGGGTGCGCATGTTTAAAAAGGACACCGACGGCGCAATGGTGCTCCTGGGCGAAGATCGGATCGACCACACGCCCAAGGATGAAGAGGTCAAACTGACCGTCGGCTATGCCTTCGATATTACCGCCGAAGAAAAACAGACCGAGTATAACCGGATCTCGACCCGGGTCGAGGAGCGAACCTTTGAAATTTCCCTTCGCAACCATAAAGACGAAGCGGTAAAAGTGTTTATCGAGAAAAAACTGTACGGCGACTGGACAATAACCAACTCATCGCATGAATTTACAAGTCCGGACGCCGTCACCCTGAAATACGAGATCCCGGTGCCGGCCGACGGCAACGTCACCGTTACCTTCACGGTCAGAACATCCTGAGTCGGGGGCTTTCGGGGTTGACAGGCACATCGAAAAATATTACATTCGAGGCTTGTTATGCTGGAGAGATTAAACACAGAGTATTTTTTAACAGGGAGGAAACCATGAAGCTCCTAAAATATGGAATTGTCTTTGCGCTGATTATCTGTTTCGTCGTGTCGGTCGCGGCCAAAAAACCGCCGCGTGGGGTGAAACCGTCCGATGCCTATATCAAAGCCGTTAAAATTGCCATGCTGGCCAATCCGCCCAGGTACGAAGAGGCGCTGGGATTCCTTGATACGGTCATCACGTTCCACGGCCCATTGCCGGAAGCCTATTTCTACAAAGGAAATATATTCGCCGACTATGCCACGAAAACCTATGATCTGCAGGAAAAACTGACGCAAATCAAACTGATGTCGCAGAGTTACGACTCGATGAAAATCGGTTGCGAAAGCAATGACGTCGAAAAGAAACATCGGAAGGATTGCGACAAATATGCCGGCATCGTCGATTCCATCGGGCAGTATTACTGGCGAGACAACTACAATCATGGCGTCAAGATTATCGAACGGTTGGACGGGGAATTGAGAGAACGGCTCAATAATGCCGCCGACAGCACCGAAGAGGAAGCCGCCAGAGCGGCCATGCGGGCCACCGCCGACAGCGGTATCGCCTATTTCGCCATCGCCTATACCGTCCTGCCGGAAAACCTCCGTTCTCTCGAGGGAACCGCGTTGATCTACGATCGCATGCAGCAATATGATTCCGCGCTGGTGTACTATAAGAAAGTATATGATGTCACGCCGGATTCCCTGAGCGCCATCCAGAATCTTGCTTACGGGTATATTCAAATCGACGACTGGGCAAACAGTATCGTCTATTTCAAGAAATTCCTGGAGCTGGTTCCGAATGAAGCGAATATCATGTTCAATATCGCCATTTGTTACAGCAACATGGGCATGCCGGATTCGGCCTATGCCTACAATCTGAAAGCCATTACCGCCGATCCGGAAATGATTACGCCGTACTTGCAGATCGGCAGTTATTTCCTGATTAAATCACAGCATTATTCCGACTCGATCATGACCTATCAGAAAGAGGAAAACAGTGAGATGGCCGCCAAATACATCAAACTGCGCGATGCCGCTCTGGATTCTTCATCGATCTTCCTGAAGACGGTTGTGGAAAAAGAGCCCGAAAATGCCATCGCCCTTGAACAGTACGGTCTGGTAAGCATGGTCCTCGATCGCAACGAGGAAGCTCTGGTGGCCTATCAGAAACTTGCCGAGATGGAGCCGAATCGCAAGGATAACTGGGTGAATATCGGTGATTGTCTGGTACGAACGGAGCAGTTCACGGAAGCGATTCCGGCGTATGAAAAGGTCGTGGAAATCGATCCCGGAAATCTGCGCGTGTGGGAATTGCTGGTGGACTTGTACAAGTCGGAAAAAATGACCGCCAAGGCCGCCGAGGCCGAGGCCAAAGTAACTGAATTGAAAAACCTGTAAGTTGAAAATACGGAATGCAAGGCAGGCTGTCCGGCCTGCCTTTTTTTTGCACGATGCAGACACTGGTGCACATTGCCCTGCCGGGAACACCGAGGCGGCTGTTCACCTATCGCTGTCCATCAGATGACGCCGCCCGACTGAGCTCCGGGCAAAGAATCTATGTTCCGTTCGGGAATCGCAAATCCGTCGGTTTTTTTATCGGCCCCGCCGACAAAACGCCCGACGGCCGTCTGAAAAACATCATCGAAATCCTTGACAGACAGTCGCTGTTTTCCCAAATACGAATGGCCTTTCTCGGCTGGATGGCGGAATACTACTTCGCCGGAATCGCCGATGTCCTTCAGGCGGCCCTCCCCCCGGAACTGCGCAAGGTCAGCAAACCGGTGTACCTCCCGACCGGTCAGGAAATATCCGCATCGGAAATCCCCGAGTCGGTTGCCGCCCTGCTCAGGAAAAGGGGTGCGATTCGCGGTCGTAATCTCACCCGGATAGAAAAACAAACTCCCGGACTGATCGCCCGGTTGACCGCATCCGGACATCTGCGAGAATCCTGGGTCGATCCCACGGCGTCACCGGCCGGAGTCCTGCAGGGCTATCGCTATGAGCCGGAGGCAGTACGGGAGTCGAAATTGACTGACATTCTGCGGCAATTCGAAAGCCAAACGGCTTCCAAGACCGACATCATTGCCGCCGGAATCCGTCAGTACACATTCCGCAAGCTGATCAAACAAAAGGTGCTCCTCCCGGTGTACGGTCCCCCCGATATTCTGCCGTTTATCAAACCCCGCGACGGTCTCGAGAACATCATCCCGACCGATGAACAGCAATCGGCCATCGGCGAAGTGCTCGACGCCCGGAACGGCTTCACGCCGTTTCTGCTGTACGGTATCACCGGCTCCGGGAAAACGCTCGTGTACTGTCACCTGGTGCGGGAAGCACTGGAACAGGGCAAAACCGCGTTGGTGCTGGTACCGGAAATCGCCCTGGCGGGAACCCTGCTGGCGTATTTCCGGGGGTTTTTCCCCAACGACGTGGCGATTATGCACTCCGCCCTGAAACCCTCCGAACGCCTGCAAACCTGGCAACATATCAAAAACGGCGATTATCGGGTCGTGATCGGCGCGCGTTCGGCGATCTTCGCGCCGCTTGATAATCCCGGCGTGATTATTGTCGACGAGGAACATGACGAGTCCTACAAACAGGATGATCCCGCGCCGCGTTTTCAGGCGCGCGACGCCGCCGTCATGATGGCCAAACTGCATGATATTCCGATTGTGCTTGGCTCCGCGACACCGTCGCTGGAGTCGTTTCACAACGCGGAAACCGGACGATACCGCCTGCTGAAACTAACCCGCCGCCCGGAGCAGGCCGCCTTCCCTGTCATCAAACTGGTTGATCTGAAAAAAGAACGTCCGGCGCGAGACGACCTGTTCTTCACCAAAACCATGACCACCGGTGTCAGGGACACTCTCGAACGGCAACAGCAGGTCATTTTGTATCTGAACCGTCGCGGGTTTTCTCCGCGTATCAAATGCGCCGCCTGCGGGCATACCCCGACCTGCCCCCAGTGCGAGGTCAGCCTGACCTATCATCGCCACGGCAACAAACTGATGTGTCATCTCTGCGGCCTGACCCGCCCCGCCCTTGGTTCCTGCGAAAAATGCAACTCGACCGATTTAATTCATTTCGGAACCGGCACCCAGAAAATCGAAGAGCGTATCGCCGACCTGTTCGAAACCGCGAGTCTGGTGCGGCTCGACTCCGACAGCGCCGGTGGACGCGTCAAATCGCATTTTATCCTCAATGATTTTGCCCGCAAAAAATACAATGTCCTGCTTGGCACTCAGATGGTGACTAAAGGGATCGACTTCCCCGACGTTTCACTGGTCGGTGTCCTGATGGCCGATATCGGACTCGACATGCCCGATTTCCGCGCCTCCGAAAAACTGTTCGCCAAACTCATCCAGGTGTCGGGACGGTCTGGTCGCGGGATAATCCCCGGCGAGGTTATTCTCCAGACATTCAATCCGGAACTGGATTTGATCGATGATGCCGCCCGTCAGGATTATGATACGTTTTATCAACGCGAAGCGGCGCAGAGACAGGCCCTGCAGTATCCCCCGTTCGCACATCTGATCAATTTCCGTCTCTACGGCAAAAACGAGGACACGCTTGCCAAACAGGCCAAACGGTTTAAAACGTTGCTGGAACATCGAATCGCCTCTGACGGCATCACTGCGATTGTCCTCGGTCCGGCCCCCTGCCCGCTGTATCGGGTGCGCGGACAATACCGTCGACAAATGGTTGCCAAAACCAATCAAACCGTCAAACTCATCCAGACCCTGACCCAATGGGAGGCCGGCGAAAGAAATTTCGGGATTCCATCAAATATTCGGCTGATTGTCGACGTTGATCCGTATGATATGATGTGACACGGCAAACGGTGATTTTACTTGCGTTATCGCCGGTCTTTGCTCCGTTCGGTCGGGTCTTGGTCATGGCAAAGCCATGAGTGTGACCCGACGGTCTTCTCTCCGATTTCCCATCATCCTTTTTTCACAATATACTCTATAAACTCCAATCGGCGTTTTTCTTTGCGATGGGGGTACCATCCCAGCCATTCCTCACGGGTGAAACCCGTCCAGTCGTCGCAGTACCATGCCATCCATTCCGGCTCGGACATCTCCGCCCATTCGTTCGCATACAAAATCGACCGCCGTTCTTTCCGAAGAATTGTAAACCGATCGAAAAGACCATCCGTCTCATCATCATCGAAATAACTGTGAATATGATCCTTGCCCTCATAATGGGATTGAAATTCCCCCCTCGCGATCTCTTTACCGTCGAGCGGCCAATTGTTCCTGGTCATGACCGTTAGAAAGCAAAGCCCGGCTGTTTTCATAATCCGATGCATTTCCGCAATGGTCTGCCGAATGCCGGGTTTCGTCAGATGACACATCGCCTGAAATTCATAAACGAAATCGAAAAAATCATCCTCAAACGGGGTCTCCCGCATATCGGCCTTAATCATATGCAGATCCAGGCCATGCTCCCGAGCGTATTTTTGGGCGCGTTCGATCTGGTCGTCATCGATATCTATCCCATAGATTTCAAACCCCTGTTCATGAAACATCGCCAGCGGCGGCACTTCTCCCCCGGCGCCGCATTCCAGAATCCGGCATCCGGCATAATCCGGCCTTGTACGCTGGATATATGCCAGAAATTTACAAAGTGACGGTTGCGTGATCTGTATTGCCATAACCGTTATCCTCCCGGTATACCGGCGTTCTTTGAACTGAAAAGACAGTCTTTATCCGGTATCAGCATCCGGTTTATATTTCCTGAAACAATTTCACAAATCTGCCGATTAATAGATGGAGCCTCAATATAAGGTTTTTTTAACGCTTTTAAGTATTTATCTTGTTGGGGCAAAAAAGACAGTTTGATGTGCGCCTTTTCTGTGAAAAAAAGAGGGTTGAATTCATGAAAGCCTTTTATCGTAATAAACTCCTTTGTGATCTCAAGGATTTAAACACCGATAAATCAAGCGAGAATACCAAACAACGATACATCCGCTACCATGCCGACAATCAGCTGTGTATCCTGATCGTCGACGATGAACCCACCACCCTGGAACTGCTTTCGATCATTGTATCGAAAGAGAATTATCATCCGCTGACCGCCAATTCCGTTACCCGGGCGATCGCCCATCTGCAGTCATGTTCCGAGATCGCGCTGATTATCTGCGACTTGCGCATGCCGGGTCAGGACGGATTTGAACTGCTGAAGTTCTTGCAGTCCAATCTCCGCTTTCGGCATATCCCGGTGATTATCTGCTCGTCCTGCGCCAATGTGGATTTTGTCACCCACGCCCGCTCCCTCGGCGCCAGTGATTATATCAGCAAACCGTATACTCCGGAGATGATTATCACCCGCGTCCGAAACGCTCTGAAAGCGATCCGCAGACGAATCCTTCTGGTCACCGAGGATGATCTGATCCCGAAATTGTTCCGCCGCGCCCTGGAATCAACCCGCTACGACATGCTTCTGGCCAATTCCGGAGAACGTGCCCTGCAGTTGTTGGAAAAGGAAAAAATCGACATTATCATATCCGAACTCGCCCTGACCGACATGACCGGTTTCGATTTGTTGACTCAGTTATACAAAATCAACTTCGCGATACCGATGCTTTTTCTCGATGATCCCCAGCTGAAAATACATGAAACCGAAATCACCACCGCCGGCGGATATGGTCTGATTCGCCGACCGTTCAACAACCTGGAAATTAACCAGAAATTAAGCGAAACCATAACCTCTTTTTACGGCAAATAATCTCCGCCGACCGGCCGATATACCGGACGACAGATAATAATCGCATCCGGGGCTCCGACCCCGATGAATGGGGGCTGACTGCTTATTTTGCCGATTTTTGCAATCACCAAAAAAACACTTGCGTATTTTTGAAAATCCATATATTGCGGGCTGAAATTTCGGATTGATATATATATGAAAGAGCAATGAACACCATCGAAGTTAAAACACCCGCCAAGATTAATCTCTTTCTCAAAGTGATAAATCGGCGCCCCGACGGATACCACGATATCCACTCCTGGTTTCAGGCCGTGGATTTATACGATCATCTCGCCATCGAAAAACGCGCCATGCCGGGGTTCGCGCTTTTTTCCGAGAATGGGGAGGGAATGCCGCGTGATGACCGCAATACCATGATTAAAGCCGCCAAACTGATGTTTGAGCGGTTTGAACTGGAGGGCGGTCTGGATATACGGATAAAAAAGAATATTCCCATCTCCGCCGGATTGGGAGGCGGGTCATCCGATGCCGCCGCAACCATTTCCGGCATCAGCACCCTATATGATCTGAATCTCGATCCCGAACGGATGGCCGAAATCGGCCTGGAAATCGGCTCCGATGTGCCTTTTTTCTTCTCATCGGGTCAGGCCGAAGTCACCGGACGGGGAGAAATAATCAAGCCAATCGCGCTTCCGACCGATTATCGGGTCGTGTTGGTCACGCCGCCGGTCAGTATTTCCACGGCGGAAAGTTACCGGGCCTTGAAAATGGACTTGACAACTCGCAACCCTGGTATTAAGTTATTACCCTGTAAAACTTTCAATGAAATGATTACCGAATTGATTAAAACCGGTAATGATTTTGAGATTTTACACTTTAGAGCTCTTCCTGAGCTCGCCCGTATTGCGGGTGCACTCAGACAAATTGGAGCAAAACTGACTCGAATGAGTGGTTCGGGGCCGACAATGTATGGATTGTTTGATACAGTACCTGACAGGGATGATTTGTCCAAAATCACCGGGGGGGATTGGCGGGTTTACCACCTTAAGCCAATAACCCTGCCTGCTTGGGATTGAGGTTGCGCGAAACTATGGCGGGAGGAGAAAAGGTGGAAATCACAGAAATCAGGATCATCCTGCGTGACGAAGAGCGACTGAAAGGATTCGCCAATGTCACCTTTAACAACGCGTTTGTTATTCGCGGCATGAAAATCATTTCCGGTAACAAGGGATATTTTGTATCCATGCCGAGCCGTAAACGTCCCGATGGCACGCACCAGGACGTGGCGCATCCGATTAACAACGAGACCAGACGGATGATTGAAGAACGGGTGCTGGCGGCCTACGAAGAGGAACTCAAGTCACAGACCGCCGAAAAAAATTAACGAACTGGGGTGTCGTCAAGCGGTAAGACACAAGCCTTTGGAGCTTGCATTCGGAGGTTCGAATCCTCCCACCCCAGCCATTATATGACGAGTGAACAAGAACGCTACAAAGGTCCACAATAAACGCTTGTTAAGGTATTATCAAAGTCACGTCTTATGTCAGAATTAAAATTAATCTCAGGTAATTCCAATCAACCGCTGGCGGAGAAAATCGCGCGCTATATCGGCGTCGAGTTGACCGTCTGCGAAAAAAAACGGTTCTCCGACGGTGAACTCTTTGTTCAGATCAATGAGAATATTCGCGGTGCCGACGTGTTCATCATTCAGTCCACCAATCCCCCCGCCGAGAATATCCTGGAATTGTTGATCCTGATCGAGGCCGCCCGACGTGCCTCGGCCTGCCGCATCACCGCCGTCATTCCCTACTACGGGTATGCCCGGCAGGATCGCAAAGACCGGCCGCGGGTCGCCATCACCGCCAAACTGCTGGCCAATCTGGTGACCACCGCCGGAGCTCAGCGCGTGATCACCATGGATCTGCACGCGTCGCAGATTCAGGGGTTTTTCGATATCCCCCACGATCACCTGTACTCCACCCGCGTCTTCAAGGATTACCTGGACAATATCATCCTCGACAACACCGTTATCGTCTCGCCCGATGTCGGATCGATCAAACTGGCCCGCGCCTTCGCCAAGGCCTTCGATTCCGGTCTGGCAATTGTCGATAAACGGCGTCCCAAACCGAACCAGTCGGAGGTCCTCAACGTTATCGGGGATGTGAAAGGCAAGAACGTGATTATCCGCGATGATATGGTCGATACCGCCGGAACACTCTGCCAGGCCGCCAAGGCCGTGGCCGACATGGGCGCGCTCGATATCTTCGCGGTTTGCACCCACCCGGTGCTGTCCGGAAAGGCCATCGAGCGAATCAACAACTCGGCCATCAGCAAGGTGATCATTTCCGATTCGATCGATATCGAACAAAAACATCTCCCGGACAAATTCCAGGTGCTGTCATGCGCGAAACTGTTCGGCGAGGCCATCATGAGAATCTCCGGAGAGAAATCGGTCTCGTCGCTGTTTGACGACCTGCCGGATTAAGCGATTGACAATGATGAATGGAGGTAAATAGAAAATCATGAAAGAGGTTAGACTGACCGCTGAGAAACGGGACGGCATCGGCAAGGGAGTCGCAAGACAATCCCGCCTGAACGGATATATTCCGGGGGTGGTATACGGACCGGAAACCGAATCGTTTCCGATTACGATGAAGGCCACCGAACTGGATGCCTTCCTGAGACACCATGGCCACTCCAATGTGCTGATCGATCTTGACATCGACGGTATGCCCGGTGAACGCAAGGTGCTGATTCGCGAACTGCAACGCGATCCGGTCCGTGGAACGCCGCGTCATGTCGATATGTACCAGGTTTCGATGAAAAAGAGAATCAACCTGTCGATCGGAATCGAACTCGTCGGGATGCCCGAGGGGGTCAAGCTCGGCGGTATTCTCCAGCATATTATCCGCGAACTGGATATCGCCTGCCTGCCCACCGACATCCCCGATAACGTCCAGCTCGACGTGTCCGAGTTGCAGATTGGCGACTCCCTGCACGTCAGCGATATCACCATCGACAAGGTGGAAATCCTTGCCAATCCGAAACGTACCGTCGTGACCGTGGTCCCGCCGACCGTGGTCAAGACCGAAGAGCCGAAGGCCGCCGAAGGCGCCGGTGAAGAGGGTGCCGCCGCCGAGGGTGAAACCGCCGAGGGAGCCGAAGGCGAAGGCAAGAAAGAAGAATAGTCCGGATATCATCCGGTTTGAAAAACGCCGCCCGGCCGGGCGGCGTTTTTTTTGCCGGGCGCATCGTCAACCCCTCGGGCCGGTATTTTCTTGATAAAAAATGTCAGGCAATCAATATTGAATTGGTAATGGTATTGGCCAATCACATACATAACACCATAACCGTGAGAGGTGTATGCCGGTACGAAATCAAATCAGTGCCGACGGGACGTACGTGCGCACCACCGCTTCCGGAAACCTGACCGCCGAAGACATCATTGCATCGATCCGGGCATTGGCCGTCGACGAGCGTGTCAAGCCGGGTTTTCGACAGCTGTTCGACGTTCGTGCTATGGCCGAATCCCGTCTGTCGCCGGAGGCGATGAGACGAATCAGCGAAGCCAACGCGGCCAATCCCAAAAAAACGCCCGACAGCCTGCTGGCGATCGTGGCCGGAACCGGAAAAGACTATGCCGAGGGGCGCACCTACGAAGCCGTAGCGACTCCCACGGTGGAAAACGTCATCGTGTTCAACAACCCGGAAACCGCGGAAATCTGGCTGGGCGTCACGGGGATGAACCTGTTGCCGCCCGATGTCGACGAGACCGAATAAGGCGTACTCGTCACAGTCCGTCTGCTCCATCGACCATAAATCGTATATCCTGATCGACCATTGTTAATATATGACCTAATCAGTCTATGATATCACCGCAATGATCAAGTATTGTCTTGACAAAGCCGATTAAATAAGTGATACTATAATATCACATGCGCGACTATCTCCGCGTGATTTTAAGAGACAAGACAGAGGTATCACATGCCGTTGCGTTATCAGGTCAGCACCGATGGATTTTATGTCCGCGCCACGTGCTATGGGATCCTCACCAGCGAAGACGTCATTGCCTATATCCAAAAACTCATGGAAGACGACCGGGTCAAACCCGGGTTTCGGCAACTGTTCGATGTCAGCGGTGTTGAGGATGCTATGATTGCACCTGACCAGTACAAATCCGTAACGGACGTTGTCCTGGGCAACCCCAAAAAAGGCAAAAACAACATGCTCGCAATTGTCGCCGGAACCGGGAAAGTATATCTCAAGGCACGTCAGTATGAAGTGGCAACCTCTCCGCACATCGAGAATGCGATCGTGTTCAACAGCATCCGCACCGCCGAAATCTGGCTGGGTGTCACCGACCTGGAACTCTCCCCCCTTTCCGAACCGATTGCAGGGTAGGCCTGAGTCAGGACCATAAAGGTCTTGACCGACAATATATTTCCCGGGCATCATTTTCCCTACAAATTCAATGGTGATCGTAATTCCGGCCCTATTGGTAGAAGGCATTGTTGATAGGAGAGTAATATGACAACTGAAAAACAGATCGAGGCCAACCGGCTAAATGCACTGAAATCCACCGGGCCACGGACTCCCGAAGGTAAACACGTTTCATCGCGTAACGCCACCAAACACGGGATGTACTCGCGCGACATTGTTATTGACTCCTCACCGCTCAAGGAAAACCGCCGGGATTACGAAGATTTGATACAATCTCTTTTGGACGAACTCTGCCCTGTCGGGCAACTTGAGGAATACCTCGTCGTCAAAATCGCCAACTGCCTCTGGCGCTCCGCACGTATCATCCGTGCCGAAACCGCTAATCTGACCAAAGACCTGGAAAGCGTCTATGACTATCAGTGCCAACGTGGCAAATCTGCAGGCGAAGAGAACACGAAGGAACCTGATGCCACGCATGCACGACTCATGGAATACGGCCACCTGATTATACCTCGAGGTGAAACCGCCGCTGATATCCTGCGCTACGAGATGCGCCTTGACCGCCAACTTACCCGGACCTACGACCTCCTTCGCCAACATCAAAACGCACGTCGAAAAACCGACGGGAAAAACGACATCGAACCGGATAAAAACATTGGGGAATCGAACCCATTTTAAGCCTTCGCAACATCATGTCCTGCCACACGATACCCTGATCACGACCTGTTGCGATAGTTAACGATCAAACCCATTTGGAACAGCTTTTTCAGTTCCGCAGGGTCTGGCGCGAAGTGACAACGAGCGGGGGACACTGTGAGTGGAGACGCATGCGAAGACCGTCGGGTCAC
>JAFGAL010000027.1 GCA_016933695.1 Candidatus Zixiibacteriota bacterium
GACACTCCACTTTGGATTACGCAAGTCCGGTTGACTTTGAAGAAAAGAATGTATATGCTAAAAAAAGTGTCTACTAAAACGAGGGAATCTCATCGCTGACCTACGCGAAGATCAAGATGTTAAAACTCCTTCGGAGATTTTGACCTACAAGAAATAAGAAAACAAGGCAAGACCTTTCGATCCTGCCTTGTTTTATAATAGCGCTATTGGCTTATCAGTTTATCATTCTGTCATCCCGCTAATTCGGGATGTGGATGGCGCGTTTGTTGGCGTTCAGCGCCGCTTCCATCATCGCCTCGGATAACGTCGGATGCACTGCCATGATATGCCCCAAATCCTCGGCGGTTCCGTCCATTTCCATAATCGCCGTCCCGGTATAGATAATATCCCCGGCATGCGGGCCGAAAATGTGTATCCCCAGCACCTCATCGGTGTCGGCATCGGCGATCACTTTCGTGAATCCGTCGGTCGCCAGTGTCGCAATCGCTTTGCCGACCGCGCGGTACGGGAACATCCCGACTTTGATTTTTCGCCCGGCGTCTTTGGCCTCTTTCTCGGTCATGCCGACCCCGGCAATTTCCGGATCGCAAAACACCGCATACGGGACCGCTTTCCAGTCGGCGCCCATCGATGATCCCGCAATCGAATCCACCGCCGCGATACCCTCGTGCGACGCCTTGTGCGCCAGAAGCATCCCGCCGGCGACGTCGCCGATGGCAAAGATATTGCTGACATTCGAGCGCATGTGACGGTCGACTATCACGAAGCCCTTCGAGTCCAGCTTGACGCCCGCTTTCTCGAGATTAAGTGCGGCGGTGTTGGGTTTCATCCCGGCCGCAACCAGCACCCATTCGAACGACATATTCTTGTTGCCGTCGGGCGTTTCGATCACGACTTCGACCGTACTGTCGCTTTTTTTGGATGACATCACTTTCGATGACAGGATGATCTCCATCCCCTGTTTCGTCAGTGCTTTTTCGCAGGCCGCCGACAGATCGGCATCGAGCGTCGGCAGAACCGCAGGAAGCATTTCCACGATGGTCACCTTTGTGCCGAGGGTGGCATACACGGTCGCCATCTCCACTCCGATCGGCCCGGCGCCAACCACCAGCATGCTTTTCGGCAGGCCGGGAATATCGACCGCCTCGCGCGCGCCGATAATCATCCTGCCGTCATGCTTGAGCATCGGCAATTCCATCGGGGTGGTTCCGGTGGCGATAATGAAATTCTCGGACTCCACGGTCACGCGTTCGGACTTGGAGACGATTTCGATTTCTTTGTCGGAGACAAACGCCGCTTCGCCTTCGAATATTTTCACTTTGGCCTTGTCCAGCAGAAGCCGGACTCCGCCGGTGAGTCGTTTGACCGTGGCGTCTTTGTGTTTGCGGAGTTTGTCCAGATCGACCGCGACCTTGTCGGCAATGACCCCGATTTTTTTGGCCTCCTCGATGGTCCGTTTCAATTCGGTGGCATACAGCAGGGTTTTGGAGGGAATGCACCCCCAGTTCAAACAGACTCCGCCGACATATTCCCGTTCGACGATGGCCGTTTTCAGCCCCAACTGCGCGGCGCGAATGGCGGCGACATACCCGCCCGGTCCGGCGCCGATCACCACCACTTGGAATTTTTCAGCCATATATCAAATCCTTTGCTAAATAACCTCAACCAGCCAGCTGTCGGGATCCTCGAGGAACTCGATCATCCGGCGTAAGAATTGCACGGCATAGCCGCCGTCGATCACGCGATGGTCGAACGAGAGGCCGAAATTCAGAATCGGCCTGATGATGATCTCTCCGTTACGGACTATCGGTTTATCGACGATTTTATGCACGCCCAGAATCGCCACCTGCGGATGCGCGATAATCGGGGTCGATCCCAGCGCGCCCATCCCGCCGGCATTGGTAATCGAAATCGTGCCGCCGGTGATTTCATCCATCTTGAGCGTGTCGGCATTGGCCTTGTCGGCCAGGTCGCGCATATCTTTGGCGATCTGCAATACCGATTTTTGTTCGCAGTGTTTGATCACCGGGACAATCAGCGAATTGTCGCGCGCGACCGCCATACCGATATTGAAATATTTTTTCACGCGAAGTTCGTCGTTTTGATGCGTGGCGTTGATCCATGGGAAATCGCGGGCCGCGAAAATAATCGCCTTGGCGATAAACGGCAGGTAGGTGATCCTGACGCCGTGACGTTTTTCGATCCGGTCGACATTCTTGCGCCGCCATTCGCGCAGTTCATGCATATCGCATTCATCGAACGTCGTCACATGCGGGATCGTAAACGCCGACTTCACCATGCGTTCGCTGATCACCTTGCGCACGCCGGAAACCGGAATGACTTCTTCGGGTTCCTGATCGGGAAAAACGAAATCGGGTTTGATCAAATCGACTTTGTGACGGCTGTCGATGTATTTGATCACGTCTTCCTTGGTCACGCGTCCATTGCCGCCGGTCCCCTGCACTTTTCGCAGGTCAATAAAATGCTCCCGCGCCAGACGACGCACCACCGGCGATGATTTCACCGCCTTGATACCGCCCTCGATCGCTTCCTGGTTGGCATGAATCCCCATGCGCTCATGATGATCCAGCGTTCCGACGAATTCTTTCGGCGGCTCGGCCGCTTCCTGCTCCTGTGGAATGCGTTCCTCGCCGGATTCCGGTTTGGTTTCGAACGTGCGGGCCTGGGTGACTTCGCCCTCGACTTCCATGATGGCGATTTCCTTGCCGATCTCAACCACCGTGTCCGGGGCGACCAGATGCTTTTTCATGACACCGTCGTGCGGCGATGGGATTTCGACATTGATCTTGTCGGTCATGATCTCGACCAGCGGATCATCGACTTTGACCGTATCGCCTTCGTTTTTCAGCCACTTGACAATGGTGCCTTCCACGACCGATTCACCGAGCGGCGGAACTACAACTTTATATTCCATTTTTCCTCCCTTAGTATGCCATCACTTTTTTCACGACCCGACCGATCTTCTCCGCGTTGGGCAGGAAGTAATGCTCCATCGGCGGTGCAAACGGAATCGCGGGCACATCCAGCCCGCACACCCGTGTCACCGGGGCGTCGAGATAATCGAACAACTCCTCGGCAATCGCCGCGCCGACCTCGGCCATCACGCCGCCGGTTTTGGAGCTTTCCTGCACCAGCACCACCCGCGAGGTCTTTTTCACCGACTCGAAAATGGTTTCGCGATCCCACGGCAGGATGGTGCGCATATCGATCAGCTCACAGGAGATACCGTCTTTTTCCAGTTGATCGACCGCCTCACGCGACCGATGCGCCATCAGGCCGTACGATACGATCGTAACGTCTTTGCCTTCCGTGCGAATCGCCGCCCTGCCGATCGGGACGGTGAAATCCTCTTCCGGCAAATCCTCTTTGATCCAGCGATACAGCCGCTTGTGCTCGAAAAAGATCACCGGGTCATCGCCCCTGATGGCCGATTTCAAGAGGCCTTTGGCATCATAGGGCGTGGACGGCAACAGGACGATCAATCCCGGTTGTGAGAAAAACCATTGCTCGTTGATTTGCGAATGATACAGCCCGCCGCCGACATCGCCGCCGCAACAGACGCGAATCGTCATCGGGCTGGTCCACTGCGCCCCGGTGCGGTAGCGCATTTTGGCCATCTGCTGGATGATCTGGTCCATCGAGGGCGTAATGAAATCGGCGAACTGGATTTCCGCTACCGGTCGAAGTCCCACCATCGCCGCGCCGACCGATCCGCCCGCGATATACACTTCTGATATTGGGGCATCGATCACGCGTCGGGGACCGAACTTGTCCAGAAGCCCCTTGGTCGCCTTGAACACGCCGCCGTACAGGCCGATGTCCTGGCCGATCAGGAACACGTGCTCGTCGCGTTCCATCTCCTCGGCCATCGCCTGAGTAATTGCTTCTATAAAGGTTGTTTTCTTCATGCTCTCACCCGTCAATACTCATCGCGTCTGACCGGAAACTGCTCCGAATAGACGTCGATATAGGCTTCTTCCGGTTCGGCGTATTTTTCTTTTTCGCAGGCGTCAATCGCCGCGTCGATTTCCTGGTTGACCTCGACCACGATCGCTTCGCGCTTTTCCGTGGTTAAAATTCCCAGGTCCTGAAGCAGGCGATCCGCGCGATCCAGGGGGTCTTTACGCCGCCACTCGTCGATTTCGTCCTGCGTGCGGTAATCGGCGGGATCGATTTCGGAATGGCCATACCAGCGGTAGGTCTTGCATTCGATCAACGTCGGGCCTTCCCCGGCACGGGCGCGGGCGATTGCCTCGGCGGCGGTTTGGTGCACCAATACGATATCGTTGCCGTCGATGGTGACGCCGGGGAATCCGTAGGCCTTGGCGCGATCGGCGAAATGCTTGATACCGGCCTGCATCGTCGCCGGGACCGATTCCGCCCAGAGATTGTTCTGGCAGATATACACAATTGGCAGTTTGTGAATACCGGCGAAATTGAGCGCTTCATGCCAGCCGCCACGCGACGTCGCCCCTTCGCCGAAAAATGCCAGCACGACATTATCTTTTTTCTGAATCCAGAAGCCCATGGCACAGCCGGTGCCGACAATGGTTTGCCCGGCCAGGGTTGAGGAGGGCGAAATGACGCCCTTGGCGCGCCAGCCGTAATGGCACGGATGCGTTTTTCCCTTGTCGGGCGAGTTGATTCGCGCATACACCTGCGCGACGATATGCACCAGCGGGATGCCCTTGGTGACCGCGGCGCCGATCTCGCGATGCGAGGGCGCAATGATATCCTCTTCGCGGGTGCCATAGGTCGGGCCGACCGTGGTAGCTTCCTGACCCACCGCGGAAAAATAAGTTCCCGCGAACCTCCCCTGGCGGAATAATTTGCGGAAACGCTCGTCGAGCGTCCGCGTTTTCAGCAGATTGGTGTACAATCCCATCAGCGTCTCTTCCGACAGCCCGATATTTTTCAGGGTCGGTTTCGACACTGCGGTTTTGCTTTTCGTTTTGGCAGGCATCAAACCTCCGTCTCATGTATACACAGTAGTATATATTTTTTTCGTGATAAGGCAAGACTCACACTCCGCGACCGCGGAAAAAAAGAACACGCCATCCGGGCAAAGCCCGCGAACATATGCTCCCTCCCATTTTTTGCCGTAGGTCGGCCTCCCATCATGTCTTTACCGTATACCCCATCGATGTCTCAAGAAAATGATACGCATCGACGATAGCAAAACGCGATGCGCGTTTTCCGCCAAAAATAGATACGGCAGTATGCCACATTTACCTCCCGGAGTCAATCGAAGATTGACAATTCCGTCGTGTCCATTATAATTATGATATAACACGTGTTCCGCACATTCGTTTCCGAAGAAAGCATAATAATTGACAAGGTTTATCCACGGCCTTATATTGACAGACGATATTGCGGCAATCGACTAACATCATTGTAAAATAATGCACAAAAAACGAGCGGAATGTGCGTATTGGTTACAGATGCCGATTCGGCATGAAATCATCCGCCGCCCGGAGATGACATGATGACGTTTTTCTCGCACCGGTTACAACGATATCATCCCCTGCATTTCTCGGCAACGGTCCGGTGTCTTGTCGAGAATAAAAGGCCCGTGTTACGCACCGAATCGGTTTTTTATGTACTCAAGAGTACTGTTTATCGCAAGTTTTTTCCGTTGATGGTATGATTTGGCTGGATTTATTCAATAACAGCGATTATCTTTGAAATTCAATTCAAAACGCCGGCAACTAATGCAGGGAAGTATGAACGGGCTGAGACAATCCGGGAAGTTTATTGTTATTATTGTAACCGCCGGTTCGCAATATTCCCCGCCTCGACAGTGAAGGCGTGTTAGTACGGTAACGGAAACAGCCTGACGGAAGGACCGACGGGTGGCGCAGCTCTTTCCAAAATGGACCAATCATTTCCCCACGGTGGCCGCGGTCGCGGGATTCGTCGTGACGGTGCTGGTGGTCGGATTCGTGTGGTATTATTTTTCGCCGTGGTACACCGACGTCGGTTACCGTCCCCCACAACCGATTTCGTACAGTCACAAACTGCATGCCGGCGATCTCGGCATGGACTGCCGGTATTGCCACAATTATGTCGAAATGTCACCGCATGCCAATGTTCCAGCGACTCAGACCTGTATGAACTGTCATACCCTGATTTTGACCGAAAGCGATTTTTTGCTTCCCGTGCGCGAGAGTTGGAAGACGAAAGAACCGATTGCCTGGAATCGCGTGCACAAAGTGCCGGATTATGCCTATTTCAACCACAGTGCGCATATGGACGCGGGGATCGGGTGTTACGATTGTCACGGCAATATCGCCGACATGGTCGTGGTCCAGCAAAAACAGCCGCTGAGCATGGGCTGGTGTCTGGATTGTCACCGCAATCCCGACGCCCATCTGCGACCGCATGGGGAGTTGACCAATATGTCCTGGACGCCGCCGGACAATCAAAAGGCGTTCGCGGAGAACCTGAAAAAAGAAAAGCAGCTGGCGCCGCCGGAAGACTGTTCCGGGTGTCACCGTTGATATACTATGAACAGGCCTGAGAAAACATACTGGCAGAGTCTCGATCAGAAACGCGACGGCAAAGCGTACCGTCGGCGGCTGTTGCGGGAGTATGAAGAAAGCACGCGGACACCGTCGCAGGTGAGTCGTCGCGACTTTCTGGCCGTCATGGGCGCCTCGCTGGCCTTGGCCGGACTGGCGGGATGCCGCCGCCCCGTGGAGAAAATCATTCCGTACGTGGCGCAACCCGAGGAGATCATTCCCGGGATTGCCAATTACTATGCCACCACCATGCCACTGGGGACATCGGCATACGGCCTGATCGTGGAATGCCATGAAGGCCGCCCGACCAAGATCGAAGGCAATCCGCATCACCCGACAACGCGCGGCGCGACCGATCATCTCATACAGGCGGCGATTTTAGGATTGTACGATCCCGATCGTTCCGGAAAGGTCCTGCACACCGGTGCGGAAAAAACGTTTGATGACTTTGTCGCATTCTGGCTTGAGCAGTACGATACGTTTATTAATAACAAGGGCGAGGGGCTGGCGATCCTGTCCGAATCGTTCGCGTCTCCCACCCTGGCGCGGCTGAAACGGCAATTTCAGAACACCTTCCCGAAAGCGATCTGGATTTCCCATGAACCGCTCGACAACGAGCATATCCGGCAGGCAACCGAACGTCTTGCGGGAAAAACCCTGGAACCGCGCTATGATTTCGCCAAGGCGGGCATTATTCTCGCCGTCGATTCGGATTTTCTGTACGGCGAGGGAGATCATCTCATCGCCGCCGCCGATTTCGCGTCCCGTCGCGGGACCGCCGACGCACACGGCACGATGAACCGCCTGTATGCGGTGGAAAGCGCGTTTACCGTCACCGGCAGTATGGCCGATCATCGCCGCCCCGGCGTTCCCAATATGATCGGCAACTATGTGCTGGCCGTGGCGACGGAACTGAAAAGACGCGGGAAATACCCCTACGACGACCTTCCCGGACGGTTGCACGGTGCACTGGATCATGCCTGGCTGAAAGCCGTTGTCGATGATCTGGTGGATGCCGGGCCGGACGGCTTGATTCTGGCCGGAAACCGGCAACCCGCCTGGGTGCACGAACTGATCATCAAAATCCAATCCGGTCTGGGGCAAGTCGGCAGTACCGTGAAATATGTCCGGAGAAACGATGTTTCCTATTCCCGGCTGTCTGATCTTAACCGTCTGGTCAATAACATGCGAGACGGCAACGTGACAACGCTGGTCATGCTGGGAGGCAACCCGGTGTATAGCGCCCCCAAAGACTTCGGCTTTGCATCCGCCCTGCAAAAAGTAACGCATTCGATTCATCTGAGTGCATATGTCGATGAAACCTCGCGCCTTGCCGAATGGCATCTTCCCCGTGCGCATTTTCTGGAAAGCTGGGGCGATGCGGTCGCGATCGACGGTACGGCAAGTGTCATCCAGCCGATGATCGCGCCGTTATTCGACGGGCACTCCGACGTGGAGCTGTTCTCCCTGCTGGCGACCGGCACTGCTGAACGCGCCTATGATATGGTGCGCACCACCTGGCAGGATAAAATCAAAAACGATTTCGAGTCCGGCTGGCGGAGAATATTGCATGATGGGATTAACACAACCGACGGCAATACATCGGAAATCGTCGATTTCAGGCCGGATGCGAATCTGGATATCACTATCCCGATGACCACCCCGACCACCGACAGTCTCGACGTGGTCTATATACCGTCGGCGTTGTACGACGGGAGATTCGCCAACAACGGATGGTTGCAGGAGTTTCCCGATCCCATTACCAAGCTGGCCTGGGACAATGCCGCACTGGTCTCCGCCGCAACCGCCGACAGCCTGCAGGTAACAAACGGCGACTTGGTGCTACTGGCACTCAAAGAACATGAAGTGCGACTCCCGATCTGGATCTGCCCCGGACTGGCCGGTAATACGGTGGTACTTCCTCTGGGATACGGTCGCGACACAATTGGCCGGGTTGCCGACGGGGTCGGTTTCGATACGTACAAAGTTCGGTTGTCCGACGGCATGTATATCGCCCGTGGTGCGACTCTGCAAAAAACCGGTGAAACGTATGTCATGGCCACCACGCAGGATCACAACCGCATGGCCGATCGTCCGATTGTCCGCGAGGGAACCCTGACTGAATATCAGGAGCATCCCGAATTCGCCAAAGAAATGGTCGAACATCCGCCGCTCAAATCGATTTACCGCGAACACGATTACAGCACCGGCTATCAATGGGGTATGGTGATTGATTTGAACAAATGTATCGGGTGCGGGGCCTGCACGATCGCCTGCCAGTGTGAGAACAATATCCCCATTGTCGGCAAGGAGCAGGTGCACCACGGCCGGGAAATGCACTGGGTGCGTATCGACCGTTATTTCGCCGGCGACGAGAACGATCCCGCAATCGTGCACATGCCGGTTCCCTGCCAGCAATGCGAAAACGCCCCGTGCGAGTCGGTGTGCCCGGTGGCGGCGACCGTGCATGACAAGGAAGGCCTGAACAATATGACGTACAACCGCTGTATCGGGACACGGTATTGCTCGAACAACTGTCCCTACAAAGTGCGGCGGTTTAATTTCTTCAATTATACCAGTGACATGCCGGAGGTGGTCCGGATGGCGCAGAATCCGGATGTCACGGTGCGGTTCCGCGGTGTCATGGAAAAATGCACGTTCTGCACCCAGCGTATCAGCCGCGCCAAAATAAAGGCCAACCAGGACGGGCGCGAGCTTGTCGACGGCGAGGTCCAGACCGCCTGTCAGCAGGCCTGCCCGACCAAAGCAATAGCATTCGGCAATATTAACGATGCGGATTCGCACGTGACCGGATTGAAACGACTCCCGCGCAATTATGCACTGCTGGGAGAGTTTAATACCAAACCGAGAACGTCGTACCTGGCGAAATTGCGCAACCCGCATCCCCTGTTGGAGCGGCGCGCAAAAAAGACCGGGCATGATATAGATCACGGATAAGATACGGAATAGTATTGTGAGTACCGAAGCACCCCATATCCCGACATCTCCGGGCGCCCCCCCGCTGGTAACCGGCAATCAGACCTTCGCCAGCGTGACGGAGAATATCTGCCGGATCACCGAGCGCAAGACGCCACCGGTGTGGTACCTGGCGCTGGGGGCGGCGATGTCATTGCTGTTGGTGCTGTTCGGTTCCATCGGGTATCTGTTCTGGGAAGGGACCGGTATCTGGGGACTGAACAATCCGGTCGGCTGGGGCTGGGCGATTATCAATTTCGTCTGGTGGGTCGGTATCGGTCATGCCGGGACACTGATTTCGGCGATTTTGTTTTTACTGCGCCAGCGCTGGCGGACGTCGATCAACCGTTTCGCCGAGGCCATGACGCTGTTCGCCATTTCCTGCGCGCTGATCTTCCCGGGCATTCACGTCGGGCGTATCTGGGTCGCGTACTGGATGTTCCCCATTCCGAACCAGATGCAGATGTGGCCGAACTTCCGCTCCCCCCTGTTGTGGGACGTGTTCGCGGTCAGCACGTACTTCGCGGCGTCGCTCCTGTTCTGGTTTACCGGGCTGATTCCCGACCTTGCCACGTTCCGTGATCGCGCCACGTCGAAAATCAAAAAGTACATCTTCGGTTTTCTGGCGCTCGGCTGGCGCGGCGGCAACCGTCAGTGGCGGCATTATGAGCTGGCGTATCTGATCCTGGCCGGGATTTCCACGCCGCTGGTGCTTTCGGTGCACAGTGTGGTCAGTACCGACTTCGCCATCAGCATCATCCCCGGCTGGCATACCACGATCTTCCCGCCGTACTTTGTTGCCGGCGCGATATTCTCGGGATTCGCGATGGTGGTCACCCTGACCATTATCGCCCGCAAGCTTTTCCATCTTGAAGATTTCATCACGGTCAACCATCTCGAACGCATGAACAAAATTATCCTCCTGACCGGCAGTATGGTCGGATATGCCTATGGCATGGAGTTTTTCATTGCCTGGTACAGCGGCAATATCTATGAACAGGCGGTGTTTCTGAACCGTGCCTTCGGGCAGTACGCCTGGGCGTACTGGATCATGATATCCTGCAACGTCATCGTCCCGCAGTTGTTCTGGTTCCGGAAACTGCGCACCAGTATCCCGGTGATGTTTATCGCATCGCTACTGATCAATGTCGGGATGTGGTTCGAACGTTTTGTGATCGTGGTCACCTCGCTGGCGCAGGATTTCCTCCCGGCCAACTGGGATTATTACCGCCCGACTATCTGGGACATCAGCACCTTTGTGGGATCGTTCGGTTTGTTTTTCACGCTCTTTTTGCTGTTTATCAGATTTCTGCCGATGATCTCGATCACCGAGGTGAAAGCGGTTCTCCCGCAGGCCGACCCGCATCAGGGAGGTTCGCATGAATAAGCAGATCATGCGTGAGGCCGAAGGCATGCTGGCGGAATTCGCCGGGCCGGGTAATCTGCTCGAGGCGGCGCGTGAAATGCGCAAAGCCGGGTATACACATTTCGATTGTCATTCGCCGTTCCCGATTCATGGCATGGATGCGGCGATGGGGCTGAAACGTTCGCCACTGGGTTGGATAGTCGGGCTGGCGGCGCTGTTCGGAACGTCGGCGGCGCTGGGTCTGCAGTGGTGGACCGGCAGTATCGACTACCCGCTGGTGATATCCGGCAAGCCGCTGTTCAGTTTCCAGGCGTACGTTCCAGTGACCTTCGCGCTAGGCGTATTGCTGTCGGCGGTGGCGGCGCTGGTCGGCATGCTGGCGCTCAATGGCCTGCCCCGGTTGCACCATCCGGTATTCCACTCCGAACGGTTCGGGAAGTTTTCCGATGACGCGTTCTTTATCAGCGTTACCGCCGATGATCCGTTGTTCGACGCCGAAAAGACCCGCGAGTTTTTACAGCATATCGGCGGCAAAAACGTGGAGGTCCTGCGGGAATCATGAGACGGAAACTGACATACGCGATCATGACGGCGCTGATGCTTCCGGCGGTATTACTGCTGACCGGGTGTACCCGTGAACAGACATCGGAAAAGCCGCCGATTCATCTCAATCCCAACATGGACAGTCAGCCCAAATACAAGGCGCAGGCGGAAAGCAAGTATTTTGCCGACGGCGCAACCATGCGCACGCCGGATTCCGGGGCCGTGGCGCGTGGTTATCTGCGCGATGACAGCATCTATTACTTCGGTAAAACCGGCGACAGCGATTTTATAGCGACCATGCCGGTGTATATGACGACTCAGCTGATGCAACGCGGCCGGGAGCGATTCGATATTTATTGTGCCCCCTGTCACAGTCGTCTCGGCGACGGCACAGGCATTATCGTTGCGCGCGGTCTGGTGGCGCCGCCGACATTTCATGACGAGCGTCTGCGCACCATACCCGACGGACAGCTATTCGACGTGATCACCAGCGGCCTGCGCAACATGCCATCATACAAACATCAGATCCCGGTCGACGACCGTTGGGCGATCATCGCGTATATGCGCGCCCTGCAACGCAGTCACAACGCCACATCCGCTGATGTCCCGGCGGAGCTACAAAGGGATGGCAGGTAACCGATGCAGTACGACCAGCACACCTATCGTTTGACCGATACCGGCAATTACGGCACTGTCGCGCTGATCGTCGGCGTTGTCGGCCTGATCGGGTCGGCGGTCGGCTATATCACCGATCCGGCACAGTTTTTCCATTCGTACCTGACGGCGTTTTTCTTCTGGCTGTCGCTGGGACTGGGGGGCCTGTTTTTTGTCATGTTGCACCATCTGGTCGGCGCCAAATGGAGTGTGGTCCTGCGGCGATTGTCAGAAAACATCATGATGACCATTCCGGTCATGGCGATGCTGTTCATCCCGCTGTTATTCGGGATCAAAGAGCTTTTCCACTGGAGTCATCCCGAATTGGTGGCGACCGATCACCTGTTGCAGAGCAAGGAGCCGTACCTGAACGTGACCTTTTTCATCCTCAGGGCGGTGGTGTATTTTGTCATCTGGATGCTACTCGCGTTTTTACTTAATCGGTACTCGCTGAAACAGGATCAGGCACATGATAACAAACTGGTCCGCACACTGCGGGTGATTTCGGCACCGGGAATGATTTTGTTCGCGCTGAGTATCACGTTCGCCGGCTTCGACTGGCTGATGTCGCTGGATGCGCACTGGTACTCGACCATATTCGGCGTGTATGTCTTTTCCGGAAATCTGCTGGGAATGCTGGCGTTTTTGACGTTTTCAATCCTGTCGCTTCAGTCGAAAAACGTCCTCACCGGAGTAATCACGCCGGAACATCATCACGATCTGGGCAAATTGTTGTTCGCATTTACGGTTTTCTGGGCGTATATGGCATTCTCACAGTACTTCCTGATCTGGTACGGCAATATCCCCGAGGAAACGGTCTGGTTTCTGGAACGATGGGAATCATCGTGGAAAATCATCAGTCTTTTACTCGTGTTCGGACATTTCGCCGTTCCGTTTTTCGTGCTGTTCCCCGCCGGGGCGAAGCGGCACCGGGGCGTGCTTATGGTTATATCTATCTGGCTGCTGATTATGCACTGGGTCGATTTGCACTGGCTGGTGATGCCGTCGTTGCATCCGCACGGCATACATTTCTCATGGATGGATCCGGTTACGATGATCGGCCTCGGTGGAGTGTTTGTCTGGCTGTTTCGTCGCCGCACCGCCGCCAAACCGCTGGTGCCGGTTAACGATCCGGGACTGGGCGACTCGATCCGCTTTATCAACCATTAGGGAGAGCCATGGACGACCATCACAACGATCTCGCCATCAACAGGCCGTTACTCTACGGTATTATCGGCGTGGTATTGGTTCTGATCGTGTTACTCTATATGGCGGATCTTTTCACGCCCGTGACCGATGATGTTGTATCAGGCCGAACGCCATCGGTGCAATCGACAGACTTGCAGGAATTGCACGTGCGGGAAAACGAAGAACTCACAACGTACAAACTGCTGGACTCGACAACGGGAACCTACCGCATCCCGATCGACAGCGCGATCGAACTTCTGGTCGAAGAATCAAATCAGTGATTTCGTGATTATAAAATCCAACGATTTTAATCAATCGGACGGTTCGGATTTGGCGGAATCCGCACCGGAGGCGATCTCTAGAATGTAATCCGCAACCAGGGTCAGTTTCTCGTCGCCGAGATGCGCAAACGACGGCATCGGCGCGAACTGCGGCCGTTTTTTGCCGGGATTTTTCGACCAGGCCACGATACCGGCGGGATTGTCCTTATACAGCGAGTAGACTTCTCTTAGCGACGGCGCCGCCAGTACCCGGTCGACCGCGTGGCAGGCCGCGCAATTCTGGAACACCTTCTCACCGGTCATCCCGCCGCCGAGCGCCTCGCCCGCTCCCATTCCGGCACGGATACTCATCTGCGTCGCCAGTTCGATCGCGTTGAACCGTGCGGTCTCATCGGCAATCATCTGCTTATGCTCCACCAGGCAGGCTTCACGATACACATGTCGTCCGGTTCCCATGAGAAGCACCACCACCCCGAACAACATCCAGATCGGGATATACAGCCGTGAGATTTTTTCATCCGGCATTTTAATTTGCCGCCAGAGAATATGCAAAACAATCAACACCACCGCCGCGCCGGAGAGAATCACCCAGTACAGGGTTCCGGTCACGCCGACTCCCGGAAGCGTGAACAGAAGCAAAGGCCCGAATACCAATTGCGCCAGCGACACATAGAACGCCACGCGGTAAAACAGCCGCCGCAGTTCGACCCGGGTAAAATCCGGAAGGTGTTTTTCGCGCGGGAATTTTCTTCGTCCGAACCATCCCGCCAGAAACAGCCCGGTCAACGCCAGCGACGCCGACAGGAAATGGAAATAGCGCGGGAACACGTTGCCGATCTGAAGCGATGAGAAAAAGCCGCCGACTTCCGCCCATTTGCCGGGGAACAGCATCAAATTGATGTTGGTCAGAAAAATCAGCGGAATACATAAGAACAAAAAGGCCGAAAAGCCGCCGGTTATCACATGCAAACGCTTGCGTCCGCCGGTCCAGATCTGCCAGGTGTACTTATGCAGGTAAGCGAACAGGAATGCGAATATGACCAGCGGGATGATCGCAAACCAGGCGTATCCGGTCAGCGCGTTGGCCGAATAGAAATGAATGGTATACACGAGATTGATACACAGCAAAGGTCCCACACCCAGCACCACCGCCAGACTCTTGTTGACCGTGATGGTCTCGGCGATTTTCTTCGCCAGTGAATCATAGCGCGGCCGTGTCAATCCCAGAATTTCGAAAAAAACCGACAGCAGTGAACCGCCGACCATCAGATTCACGAAAAAGATATGCACCAAAAACAGGAGGACCAGAATCAGTTTCAACTCCCATTCGCCGATGGGAAGCGGCAGTTCCAGATCGCGCGGGACCGGCACCGCCTGCGCAAATAACACCAGATGTCGCATGATCGGCAGTATCACGGCGTCCCCGTCTGCGCTTGATTGTTGTTCCTGATCGTCCAGCCCGCCTGCGCCCCGAATAGCAACTCGCGGTTTTTCTGCAGTTCTTTCAGATACGCCGTCAGCGCCTTGACTTCCCTGTCATTGCCGGGAAATGGCGGCATGAATGTCCGCGACGTATGCATGGTGTTGATAAACGCCGTCAGCGCGGCATCGTCCCACGGCCCGGTTCCGTACAGGTTTTCAAACTTGTTCACCACGGCGTTCACTCCGGACGACGTGGTATGGCATCGCGAACAGGTCACCAGAAACACGTCGCGCCCGGCCTCGATTTCATTGGCAGATGTCACCGTGTGGTGCTCGACATACGTACTGTACGGCAGAATTCCGTCACGCTGGAACACCGGCAACTCGGAAACCTTCACACCGTTGGAATACATGTAATCGGCGATCACATAGGGTTTGCGGATAAATTCGCGCACGCGTTCGAAATGCCCCAGCAGCCAGACTCCGAGAATGAACGGAATGAGAAGCGCCACGCGGGGAATCAGTTTCGGTCGAGCCAGCCCGACCAGCGCCGCCAGTAACAGCGCAACCAGCGTGATCGCCATGATAACCGCGAGAGTTTCATGCCACTGGGCGAAACGCTGGGTCATCAGACCGACGTCGACATTCGCCCTCATGGCATCGGGGACGACCTGCCAGTACCAGACTGAAGACGCCGCGAACGGCACCGACCAGATCAGCATCCATCCCGAAACGAACCGCACCGCCCGTCGGCGCAAATCGGAATGTTTTTTTGTGAAGAAATACAGTAAAAACCAGACAAACAGCCCGGCGGTGCCCATCGCGAACGACGTCCGAAACGCCAACTGCGGGATATAGATCGGATTGAAAAAGCCTGAGAACAGGGTGCGGGCCTCCGGCCAGTTTCCGGAACCCATCATGAATCCCAGAATGCCCACGATAATCATCATGGTCAGCCATGAGAACCCCGACAGCAGGGCCCCAACGCCGATATGCAGGCTTTTTTGCCAGCCGGCAAGCCAGCGTTTCCAGGTCAGGAAATATATCATCACCAGTACGACTTCACTGACAAACACCAGCCATTCGGTAAACCAGGCCCAGAAGAAGACCCGCAACAGCGTACCGATACCGAACGGTGCAATCAGCGCCGTGGTGAACCAGATCCCGACTCCGGTCAACGCCCCGACGGTGGTGGTGACGATGAACAGGACAAACGTGATTTTATACATCAGGTGATCCCAGTCGGCATCCCCCTTGCGCCGTCCCCACCATTCCATAAGCATGACCAGCGGCCATGCCCCCACCGCCAGCGGATGATTGATAAACACATGCACACTGGCAACGATCGCGATCAAAATGCGATTGCCGAAAAAGTCCAGGAAAAACAACGGGAAATCCATGCGGTCAATATGTAAAATCGACCGTATTAATGCAATATTTTTTTGCGGGAACAGGCACGATTGCCGGGACGTGGTATCGTTCGGCTTTGTAAATGTCATACAAAACCGTGTACTTATCGCGCGATCATGTCCATTGGGAATATTGCGATGATATCCCGGACCGGCACCGATATCAATCGGACAGTGAAATCGATATTTTACCGATATGCGTTATTTCGCTTGATTTCCCGGTATAAAATATGTATTACATGGGTTGATATTGCAATGTTGTTTTATCTCGAACAGGCATGACAATTCAGACCAACCCGATTCAGGAGGAATTGAGGAAATGGGAATGATGAAGGAATTCAAGGAGTTTGCCGTTAAAGGCAATGTCGTCGATATGGCCGTCGGCATCATTATCGGTGCGGCTTTCGGGACTATCGTCAAGTCCCTGGTTGCCGACGTGATCATGCCGCCGATCGGTCTACTTCTGGGCAATGTTGATTTTTCCAATTTGTTCATCGTGCTCAAAAATGGTGCCGACGGTGCCGCCGCCTACGCCAGCCTTGCCGATGCGCAGGCCGCCGGAGCGGTGACACTGAATTACGGCATGTTTATCAACACCATTATCAGTTTTCTAATTGTCGCATTCGCGGTTTTCATGCTGATTCGCAACGTGAACAGATTAAAACGCAAAGAAGAAGCCCCCGCACCTGCGCCGACCACCAAGGATTGTCCGTTCTGTCTGACGGCGATTCCGATCAAGGCCGTGCGCTGTCCCAATTGCACGTCGAATCTCGAATCGAATTAATCGCGCGGGCGGGCGAACAACCGCAGAAGTACTGTCACAAAACACCGGGCGGGACTCGACGAGTCCCGCCTTTTGTCTATATTACCGAGATATCAAAAGACTGCGTCCTGAGCCCGGCGCATCCGGCGGTTTCGCCGCTTCGCACAACTCAGTCAAACATTGTCATTGACAAAGACGCCGACTATGGTCATATTGGTTATATATCAATCACGCCGTGATCAAGCAAATAAATCTAACTGCCATGTAGATGAAGAGGTGTTATTATGAGCAATCGCAACACAACTCGTATCATCATGGGGCTGTTCGTCTGGCTGATTCTGGCATTCGGTTTCGCCGCGGCACAAGACTGCGGCGACGTTAATGAGGATGGCGTCTTCAATGTTCTGGACGTGGTCACGTATTTCAATTATCTCGACAATCGCAACCCCGAGTTATTCAACGTCGGGCTTGCCGATATCGACAGTATCACGGATGTTAATTTCAACGACGCCCAGTTTCTGATAGATTATCTGTTCGGATACGGCGATCTGCCGTACTGCCCGCCCTTTCCCGATTCCACTCCGCCGGTGACCGACGACACGCTGGAAATTCACAATACTCTGGTCACTGCGGGAAAAACCGTGGCACGGGTCGATATCTTCGTAAAATCCGCGGATATAATCAACGGTTTTTCATTCCCGTTCAGTTACTCCTGTGCGACATCCGATCTGGAGATCGATTCGATCAGATTTGCGGAATCAATCTATATGGGACAATCCGTCTTTCTCGGCTCGGACTATCCCGATCAGGACAAGGGACTGATCCTGATTGGCGGTTTCAGCAACTTCACGGCCCCCATGGATGGCCTGGCGGTGACGATCTGGTTCAGGCTAACCGCCTCGTATGACCCGCAGTTGATCGTCATTGAACCGACCACGCTCGAGCCGGGTAATATCCTGATCGGCACCAAATCCGTCGGGTACGAATACCTGGCGTTTATTCCCACGCTGTTCGAGATTCCGGTCTATGAAGAGGATTCCGATCTCGATGGTGTCGGGGATGATCATGACAACTGCATCTACACGTACAATCCGGTACAGGAGAATGCCGACGGCGATCAGGACGGTGATGTCTGTGACAACTGCCCGTCGGTTTATAATCCGGATCAAATCGACAGCGACGGTGATTCGTACGGCGATGCCTGCGATAATTGCGTGTCAATCGCCAATAGCGATCAGACCGATTCGGACGCCGACGGCATCGGCGACGTCTGCGACGGATGTCCCGGCGTGTACAATCCGGACCAGGCAGATGTCGATGACGACGGGGTCGATGACGCCTGCGATAATTGTCCCAACAAAGCCAATAACTCACAAACTGACAGTGACGGCGACGGTATCGGCGACGTCTGTGAAAACGGCAATGAGCCGGAAAACGGTGATGTTAACGGCGACGGCAAGGTTGATATTCTGGATATTCTATATCTGATTCTCTTCCTGTATGGAATCGATTGAGGCAAAATCTCTGCCAGATAAAACGGCGGGACGCAATGCATCCCGCCGTTTATTATTCGAAGTGTTTGTCATTTCAGCAGTATCATTTTCCGGGTCTGGACGGCATCACCGGTTTTAATCCTATAGAAATACACGCCTGATGCCACCGGTCGCCCGTCGGCGGCGGTGCCATCCCAAACCGCTGTCTGATATCCCCGGCCAAGATCGGCATCAACGAGTGTTTTCACCTCGCGGCCAAGAATATTGTACACGGCAATCTCGACATGCGCTTTACCCGGCAACCAGTATTTGATCATGGTTCGACTGTTAAACGGATTGGGATAATTCTGAGACAGCGTAAACTCATCGGGCAACAAGGCATTATCACCATCACCAATACCCGTGGGGTACAGTTTTACCACCGCATCAAGATCATATCCCGGATTGGCCGAAAGCGAATCGCCGGAGCCGTTGTCGACGATCTTCACATAATTCGCGGAGGCTACGCCTGCCGAACCCAGATCAAAGGCGCAGGTCCCGGATCCCTCGCCAGCCAGCGTCCAGGGGCCGTCAGCGTTTTCAGACACATACACTGTTATCGTTTGTTCCTCTTGCGGCGATTGCTTGTCGAACCCGGCATCGTACACGCGAAAGTCCGGGCCGCTGTTGTTAACCAGACCGGGCGAGCCCATGCCAAGGATAATCCAGCCTTCATATCCCAGACTGACCGGCATCCCATCCGGCAAGCCCAGCGCATTCTGGGGATTGGTATTATAATTGTATGAACCGTTGATCCCGGCATCGACCAGGTATTGCGCGCCATCATCGGCGTAATCCGGATCGTCATTCATCATATAGTCGATCAGAAGACGTGCCGAATCCGGATCCATGTACCAGAGATGGAATCCGAAGGTATAGACTTCGGAACCCGGAATGATGGTGCTTTTCATACCGACTATCTCATCTTCAATAAGTGCCGCGGGATAGCGCGATTTGAATCGGTATAATGGTGTCACCAGATAATCCGGCAGGAAATCATATGAATTGAACGCCACCACGTGCGGCGGGCTGGTTTCCGGCCAGTACAAACCGCCGAATTGCTCAAATAAGAGGCGGGTGGTGTCATAGTAAATAACCGGTAATCCGCTCCGGGCGGGCTGGACATATTTAAGCCCCGTGATTATATCACTACAGGGTAATTCCTCCATACTCTGCGGATTACAATAAGCGAAATTGGCAATAAAAAGAGAATCGATTCCATAGAATAGACATACAGATGAATACGGCAGTCCATACCACTGCGGAGCGGCACTGAGGGAACTTGAGTATAAAAATCGATATGAGCCGAAATTGGCCAGACGACCGCCGTTCTCCACATAGAGCCCGGCCATATTGCCAAGACCGGAACTTGAATAACTTGCGATTGCATCACCCAACTGGTCATCAATAATGACCAGTTTGTATTTCATAAACAGATAATCCTCAATGCATTCAGTGATGGTGCCGGAGGGGCAATTTGCACTGTGGGTGGTGTCACGGAACTGGAAAATATCATAATCATAACCGGATAAAACGGAATCGTAGAAGTTGGTAACGCTGTCCGGAATAACTCGCAATTGCGTTAGATAGTTGCCGTTTGTCAGGACCAGAATGTCTTTGGACATCGGCGGGACCACCCGGATAATTGTCGGCTGGGAATACTCCGACTCATATCCATGGGCATCCACCGCCGTGATGACATATGTTACACTGTCCTGCGGCGCGGGATCGACAAACGAATCCGTCGCGCTGTTAACCAGCGTATACGGTGTAAAGGGGCTGTCATAATAATAGTACATCCGCCCATCGATATCAAAGCTGTCGGCCGGTGCATACGGCGCATAGACATCGCCCACATTGTAATGGGCGTGATAGGCGCAATACCGATAAAACTGCACAGTCGAATCAAAGCGATAGATATTGAAATGGTCGATCGTAAACTGCGGATTGGGATATGTCCACTCGATTGTGACAGACTCCCCTTCAAGGACAAACTGCTCATAGTCAACTTCAGGGGCCGGGTAGCGATTGCAGATCAAGATCGGATCGCCCATATCGCCGATGTCTTCGCCGACACGGGCTGCCACATTGACAAAACCGAACGATGTGGTCGGCAAATATGACCGTTCGTTTACATCCAATTCGGCAACCAGAGTATACTCGGGTGGTTTATACCAGGGTGGAATAACGCCCGGATACGGGACGGTGGTATCGCGCGGGATGTCGTACTGGTACACATTGTACCCGGTGACCCCGTCGAACACCGGATCATCCCAGGCCAGTTTGTTATTCCAGTTATTATCAAAATGCAGTCCCAGGACGGGATTGAGCGGGTCAAGCAGGGTTTCGGCATAGCTTTCCACCCGATCCGCAGTCAGCAGCAGATTGTCGAAATTCAAATTCCCGACATATGCGGCGGGATTGTCCGGCAGATTGTCCAGATTGGTCGGGTCGATATGCACGGCATCGGCGGTGAACATGGCATACATTAACCGCAGGTGCTCTCCGGGGTCGAGCTCAAAGGGACCGATGGAGATTAAAAAGCGCGCATCGTAGCCATTGGCAATGTCAGCCGCGATATCCTGGTTGGGATACAGCCAGACCGGATCATCGGGAAGGATGCCGGCAGTCATGACCTGATCATAATCCCATTCCGGGAAACTCAATATGTTGTATTTACTGCGATCGCCTTCCGGGGTTCCCAGTCCTTCGGTTCCGTAATCATACAACACCGTGTCCTTGCGCCGGGGACCGAAATCCCGCGAGGCGTCGCCATTACTCACCCACCAGTTAAAATTGGTGTCCGCAAATGCTTCGGAACTGGCAAGGAATTTAAGGGCAATGATTTTGGTCGGGCTTTGTGCGGTAAAAGACCCGGCAACGGGGTCACCGTCATTGTCGATAATATACGCCAAATTCTCCCCCGGAATCGATCCGGCAACATCATCGATGCATCCCTCGAAGCCGATCGGGGAATAATAGGCATCCCCATCGACGACAAAGCCGATATAGGCTTCGGACAGGGATGCCACGCCAATATTGGTTATGGTCATGTCATAGATGACCGCATTATTCAAGGTATCATCAAGGCTGGAATGACAGCGGTTGACGATTTCCATATTCAGCGGGATATGGGGACGGTGATCCACGGGATCATTGGAGACATAATTGGGGTTTGTTACGGTATCCGTGAAGGCGGCGCGATAGGAGTAATTATCAGCGAATGTGAATTTGGTCACGGATGGTTCGGGATATTTAGTTCCGGAAGGCCACATTTCCCTGGTCATCTGCCAGCAATCCGCACCAACGGAAACCAGCGTGTCGTTCCCGACAACCGCACCGATCCAGATGGAACCGGCAAACAGGTAATCGATATCGCTTCCCGCCGGAGTTTCAAATGATACATCCTGCCATTGGGAATACATGCCGTCGCCAAAGCCATATCCAAACTGGCCGTAACAGTTATACGATGCGATGACATTGCCGGTCTGCATCAACGCATACGGCATCGGCCAGGTTTCATAGTACTTGATAATCGAACCCGGCGGATCTTTGAGTTTGTCCGGAAGGACAGGTTTTTCGGAATAATCCGCTTCGGAAAACAGTGCTCTCGCATCTGCCAATAAGGGGCTGAATGTCATTCCGATCAGGATTAACACGAACAGGGCCGTTGGCAGTTTACACATAGCATACCTCCCCAATAAAACTGTAACTCGTTGCCGTGCTCGATCTTCGCAGATAAATTCTCGATGATGTGGCACCTTTATGATATTATATACTCGGTATTTGTCAATAGCATTCGGCTAAAAATATTCTGCTACAAATATACATCGCCTTTTAATTTGCAACAGATCCGGTATGACGGATTACCGGATCAGCGGAGTCTGAGCGTTTACATCCGGCCGAATCTTCAAAATATTTATGTACCGATTAGAAACAGATATGTCTTACGGTTTTTGCTATGCCCGCTCGCAGAGGATAGCGAAGAGCGGTACGCGGCATTATCAGGCATAAAAAAATGCCGAAGGGGGGATTTGAACCCCCACGCCCGTAAGGACACTGCGCCCTGAACACAGCGTGTCTACCAGTTTCACCACTTCGGCATGAACGCGAACACTCGCGTCAAACAGGCCTATAATATATCGCTATCAATGGAAAAATCAACCGGAATAATTCATCCCGGGAAAAATTTTTCGCCTGTGCCCCCGTAGGAATTATGGCTGGACAGCCACCTGCGCCTTGAAGATCGATTCGATGTTGATGTCTTCATTAAAAAAGCCCGCGCCGAATTTGAAGCCGGAGGACGGTTGCGGTATCGCGCGCATCAGCACGAAAATATCGCCCTTTTCCCAGGTCGCTGTCGCCGGTTCCGGCTTGAAATCGTAATTTTGCATCCTGCCGCCGTCATCGGGGATGACATGTAAGAACATGCGATACACCGGGCGGATATCCTGTTCGGCGTGAACCGTAAAAAACATATACAGACTGTCGCGACCTGAGACCAGATCGCAGGAGATCAGGCTGATCTCATCGCCGAAACGAAACGGCCGGTCATATGTCAGGATTTTCCGCCAGTTCGACCAATCTGTTCCGAGATAATTCGATACCAGATCGTTCCCGGCAGGATCCAGAAACGCCGTCAACACTTTCGCCCGCGCCAGAACCAGCAGGCTGTCATGCGGGGAATCCGTGGAAAAATCCCGCATCGGAAAATCCGGCGGTGGTTCCAGGACGGCATACAGGTTGTCGCCGGTCTCCGGTCGAAACAGACGCGAATCGTCAAAAAACGACGGAGCAAATCTCAGGGTTTTGGTTTTCAGACGGTCGGGGTAATTACTCAGAGAGATATATAGTTCATAGGAGTCTTTATGCAGCCGTGGCATGAAATAGTCGATCGGATCGAACGTATTGTGCCGGAATCCGATTGCCGTCAGGCAGGGATCGGCGGCATCATGCAACAGTCGCAGAAACGTATACCGGTCGTAAAATCTCGACGCCGGATGCGAATAATGCTCATTAGCGGCGATAAACGCATACACCGGAAAAAACGAATACAATTCCTCTATGGCCAAAAACGTCTCGCCTTTTCTTTGCTCCATCTCCACGGCGTTAAGGCCAAAGGTCGGGACATATGCGGTGCGGGCGGTTTGTATCATGGGGTGTTTGGCCATTCCGTTGAATTCATGCAGAAAGAACAGCAAAAGAATCGCTATCAGGACCGGCAGTGCCAATGATATCCGATCGCGTCGCTTGCGAAGGCGTAACAGGCGGGCCAGCAACAGACCTATCATCGGTCCGGCAAGAACCGGAACAAATTCATTGGCTTTGATCAAATTAATCGGCCTGTTCAATGCACCCAACACCGCTCCCAGAAAATAAAACACGACAACCGTCGCCGTCAGCAACATCAGCCCACGGGACACCGGTTGATGAAACCTTTTAACGATGCCAAACAGTGATACCAGCAACAACAGCCCCGGAATCGAGAATTCCATGAATTTGAAGGCAATTCCGGTACTTCCCAGATGATGCCATTCCTGTTGCGCCGCATCAGAACCGAATTGAAGCATGCCCAAAACCAGCGGTCCCCAGAACGGAGCACTGAAAACAGCCGCGGCGACCAGGACTCCCCAGGCCTGACCGAGATGCATTCTTGATTCGAAAACCTGTCGCACACTGCCGCGAAAAACGGTTCGTGCCAGCAATAACAAGCCGCCGATAAAAAACGGGTAATAATAGGTCATAAACAGCAAACCGCCGATAATCCCACCCGCAAGGTAAAACCGCCAGTCTCCGCGCGGACGACGGATCTGCTCAATGTAATACAGCCACCAGGGAATAAACAGGCTGTTGGCCACAAAGGCATGCGGCGCCAGAAACGGCATGTTTTTGCCCATCGAACAAAACAGGAACGTGAACACGGTCACCAACAGCGCCTGTATCGGTGATACCAGTTTTCGCCATAATGCATACAGCACTATCGGCCCGACCAGGTAGATCAACATCGTGCCGATTTTGATCATCTTGAATGCTTCGACTGAAAACACCCGCGCATACAGCGAAAGCAGGAAATAGTACACCGGGGGATAAAACGACGGCAGGTCCCGGTAATAAAAATCCGGCCAGCCGAAAAACGAAACAAACTTGAGAATCATGGCGGTGCGAAATTTCTGATCCCCCCAATAGGCATTGATCCCGAACGGGGTGCCGTCGAGAACCAGGCAGACGACGAGAAACCCATACCACGAAAACAGCCCGATCAACAGGCGGGATTTGGCCTTCCGGGAAACGCCCGACATCCACACCGCGACAACGACCAGGAAAAACGCCAGTGCCCAGGCATCCAGCCAGATACAATCAGTTATGAGCAATTCATCGCTGAAATCCTTCTCGGGCAAGGCATACAAAAACAACAACACCCCGAACAGCAACAATACCGCTGTTACGACCGC
Organism: Candidatus Zixiibacteriota bacterium; assembly: GCA_016933695.1. Taxonomy (GTDB): domain Bacteria; phylum Zixibacteria; class MSB-5A5; order GN15; family PGXB01; genus JAFGAL01. The sequence continues at coordinate 25,129 of JAFGAL010000027.1, forward strand.
CGGTAATAACGATCGGGATTTCAATACTGATACCAGGTTTTTCATACGAACTCTATTTCCCTATTACTTCATTTCTGTTTGACGATCATTTTTCTCGCCCCGAAAAACAAAACGGCTTGCCCAACTGATTGTCGCCGTCAACGAATTCAATCTCAAGACTATATTTGCCGCGAACATGTGGTATCGAAGCCGTCATCAACTGCACGTCGCCCTTCTTCCAGGTGGTAATGTGATGACATGGCCGAAGTACGAAATCATGTATCCGGTTGTCATCACCGGAGTACAGATGTCCGACGGCCCGGTAGTTTTTCCGAATATCCCGATTGGCGTACATTGCCAGTGCCAACGACAGGCTGTCGGCATATTTCGTAACATTGCATGATAACATCACAAGTGCATCACCAAAATGGAATTTTCCACCCGGCGGCATTAACCCCTCAGATGCAGGTCGGGTATCGCCGAGATAGTCATTGACCAATCGTTGTCCGGCCGTATCCAGTAATTGGGTGATATAATCGATCCACAGCCGGTATTCGGTATCAATCCGGGGGCGGTCCATGTCATCGTTCGCTGAGACTGTCGGCGGTACTGATTGGGCCAGCTGATACAAATTGTCCCCCGCCAATGGTATAAAAAGCGTGGTGTCGGAAAACAATGACACCGGAAACGACAGCGTCCGGGTTACAAAGCGATTCGGATAATTGCTCACCGCGGCGTAGAATTCAAATATGTTATCCTTGCGGCGCGGCATGATCGCATCGATCGGATCATAGATATTAAACCGCATTGCCAGATACAGCAGATACGGGTCATCGAGATTTTGCAGGGCGAATAAAAAGCGATAGCGCTCAAGGAATCGTCCCGCCGGATGCGAGTAGTGCTGGTTGATCGAGAAGAAGTTATACACCGGGCAAAATACCGGAAGTTCCTCCACCCCGGTCAGGAATACGGCACCTTTGAGGCGATTCATGTCATCCGGATCGGCATGAAAGGTCTGGGGATGCGATTTGCGGGCGGTGCGGACCGCGTCGTGACCGGCGATTGTATTGCTTTCGATCAGCAAGAAAAACAGAAGCAATGATGCCATGACCGGCACGGCGAAACGCGCCTTGCCGAATATACCGGGACGGCGGAGCAGACCCGCCGCCGTCAGACCGACCAGCGGTCCTGCCAGCATGGAGACGAATTCCCTGGCCTTGATAATAATGATCGGTTTTTGCAATGCGCCGAGAATAGTGCCGATGAAAAAGAATAAAAATGCCGCCCCGAGCAGAAGCACCAGTTCGCGATACCTGGGGAAATAGCGCCGCCGAACGGCGTAGTACAACGCCGCCAGGAAGACCATGCCGATGATCGAGAAATTTTGAAACCGAAACAGAATGCCGGTGCTGTCGGCATGATGCCATTCCTGCTGAGCCGGATCGGCGCCGATCGTGATCATCGACCACGCCAGCGGAAGCCAGTATGGCGCGCTGAACAGCGCGGCAAGCGCCAGCACACCCAGGGCTCGTCCGGGATGCCAGGGATGTTTCAAAGTGGACGGTCGCAGTCTCAGCCATACCGTGCGCACAACCCAAAGCAGTCCCCCGATGAAAAACACATAGTAATATGTCATGAAAATCATGCCGCCGATCACACCGCCGACCAGATAAAACGACCATCCGTATCGTGACCGCGCGCGCGCCTGCCCCACATAGTACAACCACCACGGCACAAAAAAGGCATTGGCCAGAAAAGCATGCGGAAACACATATATGGCATTCATTCCCACCGAGCAGAACAGAAACGTCGCAATCACGGCAAGCGCCGACGCGAACGGTGTTGTCAGCCGACACCACAGCCAATACAGGAGTCCCGGCCCGGCGAGATATATCAGCACCGTGCCGATCTTGATCATTTTAAACGCCTCGACCGAAAACACCCGGGCGTATATCGACAGCAGGAAATAATACAGCGGCGGATAAAACGCGGGGAGGTCTTTGTAATAAAAATCCGGCCAGCCGAAAAATGTGATAAATTTCAAAATCATGGCAGTGCGGAATTTCTGATCGCCCCAGTAGGCGTTAAATCCGAATGGGGTTCCATTGAAGACCAGACTAACGGCAATAACGCCATACAGGGAAAACATCCCCACCAACAGGCCCGATTTCCATCGGTGACTCAGACTGGAAAGCCAAACAGAAATCACAACCACAAAAAAGCAAAACGCCCATACATCAAGCCGAATGCCGTCCGTTTTCAATAAGTCTTCACTGAATGGCTTGGACGGCAGGGTGTATACAAACACATACAGGCCGAGACCGATGAACACACCCAGGAAGATCGCCAACGGCGCATATTTGCGAATTGATTTCGGGTAATCCATAATCGTTTAGCCAATATCTGAAGGTAATAATCGCAATCGGGTGCTGTCAATGCAATATTATTCACACGAAAAGAACTGGCGTAAATGTCAATTAATATTCTTATTGGAACAAAACCGGAATAATCATCAAACAGGCGGCATTATCGCGATGCAAAACATCAAACGCATGATAACAACGGCAACGACCGGCCATGGCGGCATCATGCTGATTTTATTCGTCATCGCGTTCGGTCTGCGGGTCGGTTTGCTTGCGGTATCACTTGATCAAACCTCGGCAGACTATATCGCGCATCACCCGTCCGATTCCCCGGAATATGTTCAGCTTGCCGAGGATATCGCACGCCTGGACATTTCTCATGAGAATACTCTGTATATGGTGGGTTTCGGGTATGCGTTGTTTCTGGCGGGGATTTTTCTCATATCGGGGCACAGTCTGATTTGCGGATTGATCGTGCAGATCATCTTGTCATCGATCGCGACCGTGCTGATTTACAAAATCGGTTTACTGCTGTTTCGACGGCCGCTGATCGCGACGATTGCCGCCGTGCTGAATGCGGTCTCGCTCACGTCGGTCACCCTGAGTCTATCGATTCTCAGTGACACGTTGTTTTTCTTTTTGCTGACGCTGACGGTTTATCTCTATGTGCAGTGTTTCTCCCGACCGAAACTGAGTCGGCTGTTGCTTCTGGCGGTTATTATTGCCTTGGCCACGTTTGTGCGTTCGGTCGGGCAGTTTCTACCGGTGGTGTTGTTTGTCGCCGCGCTGGTGATTCCCGCACGGTATTTCGTGCAATCCAAAGGACGCGGAATATTGTACATCGGCATCACCATGGCGCTGGCACTGATGGTGATTTCGGTTTGGGCCCTTCGCAATTACGCGGTGCACGGCACGTTCTCGGTCGCCGGGACCGGAATCGAAGCCGCCGGCAAATATCTCGGCGCGCGGGTCGCGGCCAATGCCTCGGATTCGCTTTCCACCGGAGAGTATCAGGAGTTATTTCGGCAGGAAATGACCGACAACGGCAGTCTGACACCGTCGCCCAAACACCGTCGCGACTGGTATCTTGCCAGGCTATCCGCATTGTTCCGAGCCGACCCGATTCTGTTTGTTAAAACTTATGTTTCGATTATCGGATACAACATTCTCGCCTACGACGATAATTACCATTTCCGTTTTCCCGATTATCGTCATGGACTCGACACTGTTGTGTCGTGGTTGCGAACTTGCGGCATTAATATCATGGTTTTTCTTCTCACCCTGTGCGGTGCGGCGATTTTGTTCTATCGAAAAGAGTATTCGGCAGTCATTCCGTTGGGACTATTCTATCTGTATTTTGCCCTGCTTTCCGGATTCACGTTCTGGCAGGGCTCCCGCATTTTTTACCCGGCGCAATTGGCCGGGGCATGTTTTTTGGCGATAACACTCGACGCCCTCCGGACTGCAATAAGCCGGCGTTTTAAGCGGTAAAACAAAAAGCCGCCCGAAGGCGGCTTTGCCGTATCAATCGTATGTTTTCTTGTTTAGTTCAGATAGGCGCGGAGTGATCGACTGCGCGAGGCATGGCGCAGGCGACGGATTGCCTTTTCTTTGATCTGGCGAACCCGTTCCCGAGTCAGCGAAAATCGCGCACCGATTTCCTCCAGGGTCAGGGCCTTTTCATGATTCAAACCGAAATACAGGCTGATCACCTCCGCCTCGCGGGGTGTCAGCGTATCGAGCGCCTTCTCAATCTCCATTTTCAGGGAGTGTTCCAGCAGTTCCTCATCGGGAGCCGGCTGATATTCATCCTCCAGGATATCGATCAGGGAGTTGTCCTCCGAGACCGAAAACGGCGCATCCAGCGACAGATGCGAATTGGAGATTTTCAACGTGTCGGAGACCTCCATTTCGGAGAGGTCGAGTTCGCGCGCTATTTCATCGGGCGACGGCTCACGGCCAAGCCCCTGTTCCAACGAACTGGACACCTTTCCGATTTTATGCAGGGTACCGACGCGGTTGAGCGGCAGGCGGACGATACGACTCTGCTCGGCCAGGGCCTGCAGAATCGCCTGTCGAATCCACCAGACGGCGTACGAAATAAACTTGAACCCTCTGGTTTCATCGAACCGTTTGGCCGCCTTGATCAATCCGATATTACCTTCGTTGATCAAATCGGCCAGGGACAAACCCTGATTCTGATACTGTTTCGCAACCGAAACGACAAAACGCAAATTGGCTTTGGTTAATGCTTCCAGGGCATTTTTTGAGCCCTGCTTTATTTGTTTGGCCAACCGCACTTCCTCATCAGCATCAATGAGCGGGGTTTCTCCTATTTCACGGAGGTACAGATCCAGCGATCTGTCTTCGTCGCGGTATTTTAACGATTGTTTAGCCACGATGAATGGTTACTCCTCCTTTACGAACATTGGGTTCCGATGTGAGTTCAGGGCCTTATCGCCTTGTACTCAATTGACCCCCTGGGATCGACCAGCAGAATGGGAATCGCCTTTTTCATATCCCGCATGCTGTTGACAGCGGACTGCAAATCGTCCAGGTTCTTCACTTCACTGTTATTGACCTGCGTTATAATCGAACCGGGCATGATATCGGCGCGGTAGGCCGCCGATCCCCGGCTCACTCTATTAATATATACGCCCGGAAAATAGTCAGATCCTATCTGTCGGGCGATATTTTCGGTGTATGTCAAGAGCTCCATTCCCAGCCAGGTTGCCGGCTGATCCGGCAGAGTCGTGCCTTCCGAATGGCTGGCGAGGTATTCCTCGCGGTCGATAATGGTCGCCTGCACTTTCATGGGTTTTCCCCGGCGGACCAGTTCGATATCGGTCGCACGCCCTTTGGCGGCCGTCGCGATCAGCACGCTGAACTGCGCCAGATCGAGAATCTCCTGGTTATTGAATCTGGTGAGGATATCGCCGCTCTCAATGCCGGCCTGATCGGCCGGAGAACCGGCAAATACCGAATCGATATATGCGCCCTTGACCGCCGGCAAACTGTTACTTTTCGCACGGGCCTGGGTCACTTCCGACAGCCAGACGCCCAGCCATCCCCGGGTGACTTTTCCGGTGGAAATCAAATCCGGCACGATTGCCCGCGCGATATTGATCGGAATCGCGAAGCCGATTCCCACCGAACCGCCCGATGGCGACGATATCGCGGCATTGACCCCGATCGCTTCACCTTTAAGGTTGATCAGCGGGCCGCCGGAATTGCCGGGGTTGATCGACGCGTCGGTTTGGATATAATCCTGATACCGCGGGGTGTCGTTGCCGAAACGAAGATTACTGCGCCCTTTGGCCGAAATAACGCCCACGGTCACAGTTCGGTCCAGACCGACCTGCGGAAACGGATTGCCGATTGCAATCGCCCAGTCACCGACCCTGATTTCATCCGAGTTGCCGAACGGAATAAACGTGATCTGTTCTTCCGGCTCGACTTTCAACACCGCCAGATCGGTTTGCGGGTCGGAGCCGATCACCTGCGCTTCATAGGTATACCCGGTCGACGTGCGCACCACCACCTGGTCGGTATTGGCGATCACGTGATTATTGGTCAAAATATATCCATCCTCACGGAAAAAGAAACCGGAACCGGACGACATCTGCGGTTCACGCGGAACCTGGAAAAAACGCCAGAAGATATCATCATATGCGGTATGGCTACGTGTCGACGTCGCGGAAATATTCACCACCGCTCCCTGCACGTGGTCGACCGTGTTGACAAACGGCGAATAGTACTGTCCGTCATCGCCCTGAACAACCGGAACATTTCCAACCGACAGATCGGCCGCGGCTTTCGGATTCAATTCGAGATTGGTTGCAATGATAATCCCGATGATAATAAATGCCGCGGAAACAAAAAAATACCGATACCTGACCCCTAAAGGACGGCGAGATCTCCCGTTCAACTTTTCTCCTCCAAAGTGGCTAGCCACTTAAAATACTCTTCTATTTTGTTTTGTCAATTAAATTCTATATAAAATTTTTACGAAAAATTGTCTCCCTGCAATATACTTTTCTACTGTTTGAGATAAAAAAAGTTTCAGATGTGGCCGAACTTGAAAGATTCAATCCGACATAAAGTTACATAACATCTGAAGGGGTGAATCACATTATTGCCATGGGCATTGACTTTTTGTATCGATACCGGTATGTTTTTGGTTTATGTCTCACATGGATATATACCAAACGCTGGCCGTTTTCGGACGACGGCTTTATGAAAAAGGACTGGTGAACGCCACCGACGGCAACTTGTCCTGCCGCCTCGATGACGGCACCATTGCCATAACCGCATCGGGCACAACGCTGGGATATCTGGAAACGACCGATTTCGTGAGTCTTTCGCCCGACGGTGTAGTGCTGGCCGGCACGAAAAAACCGTCATCGGAGTTTTTAATGCATCTGGCGGTTTATCGTGAACGCCCCGATGTCCGCGCCTGTTGCCACGCCCATCCGCCGTATGCCACCGCATCGGCAGTAACCGGCAACGGTCTGCCATCCGGCATCCTTCCGGAAATCGTTCTGTTCGTGGGAGACATCCCCCTGACCGAGTACGCCCCGCCGGGTACCGATGCGGTCCCGAAGGCACTTCTGCCGTTTCTGGCCGATCACCAGGCGTTTCTTTTGCGCAGTCACGGGGTTTTGACGGTCGGCGCCGATATCGAACAGGCATATAATCGTATGGAAGCGGTTGAACATTACGCCCGAATTGTCTATATTGCCGATCACTCCGGTGGCCCGACCGCACTCGATCCGGCGGAGATACGACGATTGGAAGCAATAGGGAAGTCACTGCAATCAGGATGAAAGCGCGATGATAAAAAAGGTCGTTCTCGACAAAGCCGATCGAATGTATCATTTTCCGTTCGATCTGGAGGAGTTGTTTCCCCGGCGGACTCTGCGCAGTATCGACAAGCGGTTTACTCTTATCGACCTGGGACGGTTTCGCTGGCCGGTAAGTGGAGAGCTGGCCGCCTCATCCACCGCCGGCAACAGACTGGCCGATCGGGATGATCTGAACGAGATCAAACAATCGATGATTCGCTGGCTGAAATCCGAGTTCGGATTACGGGCGGTTTCCCCCAAAGAAATTTATATCGGCCAGGGTATCCGCCGAATGCTTCTGGATCTCTGTCTGGCTTTTATCGAATCCGGAGACGTGGTGCTGTATCCCGAACCGGGAATACCGTTTTATAAACGACAGGTAATCACCGCCGACGGTGTGCCGGTTCCGTATCCGATATCGGAACATACCGGGTATAAACCCTCGACCAAAAAGCTCGCATCCAAACTCGGCGGCACGGCCAAGATGTTTATTCTCAATAATCCGCACAATCCGACCGGGGCGATGCTTGATGGCACCGATCTGACCGACCTGGCACGGATTGCCTCGCGCGAGAATGTTTTCATTGTCAACGACGCCGCATACTGCTCGCTGGCCGAGGAGAAATATGTTTCCCTGTTGTCGGTACCGGGCGGCGCCAAGGTCGGGTTGGAACTGTTCTCGGTTCCTTTCGCGTTCGGCCTGCCCTATATCCCGATGGGAATTGCGGTCGGGCCCGTTTCGGTGATCAGCGGCATGGAAATCATGGGCCGGGCAATCGGCAATGTCGTCCCCAAAGCCTGGGTCGGGCCGACGATTGAGGCTATCGATCAATATCCCTGCCCGGCGCTTCGCGAGGCAATCAAGAGTATCAGCCGTTCGCGTCTCGAGGCCGAGCAGTTGGTGGAAAAATTCGGATGGGAAATGGTACATCAAAAATCAACCCCCTTCGCCTGGATCAAGACTCCCGGTCGAAGACGGACCAGCCCGCTGGCTCAGACCCTGCTGACACGCAAAGGCATTCTGGCGCTTCCGGGAAACGCTTTCGGAGAAAATGGCGAAGGGTATTTCCGGCTATCGCTGACCGCATCGGTCGAGGATTTCCGGGCGGCCGCTGAGCGACTGGCCAAACGCATGACCATTTTGCCGAAAACGGGAGAATAAGGTGGACGTTATCAGACTTAATAACATGGTCTTTTACGGATATCACGGCGTCAGCGCCGCCGAAAAGGAGACCGGGCGACGGTTCGAGGTTGACTGCGAACTGGAAGCCGATCTGGCGCCGTCAGGGCAGTCGGATTCTCTGACCGACACAGTCGACTATGTCGCCGTCTATAATAAAATCCGCGAAATCGTTGAAGGGAAAGCGTTTTCGCTGGTGGAAAGCCTTGCGACCACGATTGCCGATGAAATCCTTCACGATTTCCCGGTATTTTCCATAAAAATACGAGTGCGCAAAATGACCCCTCCCATTCCCGGGACGATCGACAATATCGAAATCGAAGTTGTTCGCCGACAGCCTGATGCCGAGAAGATATTGTCCGATAATAAGGAATAGGAGAAAGGAGTTAACATGCTCAGCACCGTTTATCTTGCACTCGGATCGAATCTTGGCGACCGGGAACAGAATCTGGTCAAAGCCATCAGCCTTATTTCGGACATGGAGGGCTTTGAAACCATCGCCCTCTCCCCCATTTTCATCAGCGAGGCGGTCGACATGGACGAAGACGCGCCGACCTTTTTCAACATGGTGATCAAGGGTGACTACCGGTACCGTCCCAGTGAACTTCTGGACAATATGGAGGCTATCGAACGACAACTCGGGCGCACCGACAAGGGAATGTGCCAGCCGCGCACGATCGATATCGACCTGTTGTTGTTCGGCGAAGAGATTATCGAAACCGAACGGCTGACGGTTCCGCACCGCAAAATGCTGGATCGCCCGTTCGTGCTGGCACCGTTGATGGAAATCGCACCGGAGGCCGTCCACCCGGTAACCGGTAATTTGATACAATCGTATTACAATGATGAAGAAAGCGACAAGCTGGTAATATACAAGGAATGTGCCCGCCAACATGTATGAACCGAATTATATCGCCATTGAAGGCGTAATCGGCGCAGGGAAATCGACATTTTCAAAAATGCTGGCCGAGCGGATCGGCGCCGAGCTCGTCCTGGACCAGGCGATGGATAATCCATTCCTGGTCGACTTTTATAAAAACCAGAAACGCTACGCCTTTTCGACGCAGTTGTTTTTCCTGCTGAGCCGCTATCAGCAACAACAATCGTTGATCGCGCGCGACCTGTTCGCCCAGAAAATCGTGGCCGACTACGCGTTCGGACGCAATCAGGTATTCGCATCGGTCACGCTCACTCCACGCGAACAGATTTTGTACAACAAGATCGTGCCGCTGTTGAACTCCGATATTCCCAAACCCGATCTGGTAGTGTACCTTCAGGCCTCCGCGCCGGTGCTGATGGAACGCATCCGCCGCCGCAATCTCGGATTCGAGCGGTCGATCGGCGCCGACTATATCGAACAGCTGAACGAGGCGTTCAACTATTATTTTTTCCACTATACCGACACGCCCCTGCTGGTGGTAAAAACCGATGAGATCGATTTTGTCGAAAATCCCGATGATTTCGACAATCTGGTCGACATCATCAAGAAACCGGTATCCGGCAAAAAATACTACGTGCCGGCAGGATCGGCGGCATAGGAGGTTTGGACATGGCCGAGCGGACAGCCCGCAAACCAGTCACTGTCACGAAATTCGTCGACAAGAAAGCCAAGGGCGAAAAGATCGCGGTACTTACCGCCTATGATTATTTTACCGCCCGCTTTCTGGACAATGCCGGAGCCGATGCGCTTCTGGTGGGCGATTCGGTCGGGATGGTTGTCTACGGCGAGAAGAACACGCATAGTGTCACGATGGAGATGATGCTGGCGCACACGCGCGCGGTCGCCAAAGCCGATCCGGCCGCACTGGTGATCGGTGATATGCCGTACATGTCCTATCAGCCGTCGCTGAAAACCGCCGTCATCAATGCCGGGCGCTTTGTTTCCGAAGCGGGCGCGGAATCGGTCAAGCTCGAGGGCGGTATCGAAATGGCCCCAACTATTAAACGTATCGTTGAATGCGGCATTCCGGTTATGGGGCATCTCGGCATGACTCCGCAGTCGGTGCATCGTTTCGGCGGCGCGAGAGTACAGGGACGAACCGATGCTTCCCGGCAGTACCTGCTCGAATCGGCCCAGGCCCTGCAGGAGGCGGGCGCGTTCGGGATCGTGCTCGAACTGATGCAGTCCGATACCGCCACGGAGATCACCAAAGCGATCGCGATTCCCACGATCGGCATCGGCGCGGGGAAACATTGCGACGGACAGGTGCTGGTGATTAACGACATCACCGGCATGTACGATATCTTCCAGCCGAAATTCGTGCGGCGCTATGCCGATCTGGCGTCGGTTATCGAAAAAGCCGCGACCGAATTCGTGGCCGATGTGAAATCCGGCGGGTACCCCACCGACGACGAATCGTTCTCATAACCTGTTTTTCAGGCCCGACACATAACCGCGGGGCATTGACAATCCAAGCCATATTTCCGTAAAATTATATTGCCTATCGTGGGTTTTACGTTCTATCTTCATCGTATCCAATAGCGAATCAAACGCAACCAAACGAAGGGAGAGAGCATGCCACACAAATTGCTGTTTACCGGTTTGATACTGATAGCGGCTTTTCTGCTGATATCCTGCGAACAGTCGTCGGATAAAAACGCCGAGACACCATCCGAGGAACCCGCCGCGACCGAAACCGCACCGGCTGAGTCGGCACCGTCGCTGTATGCCGAATGGAGTCAACTGCCGAAAGGCGAAAGCCCCGGCGGTGGATTGATTATTCGCGAGGACGGCACCTACACACGCTGGGACGATCATCCCGATGTCAAGGGCGCGTCGGCAACCGGGCCGTATGAAGTCGATATGACCGTCGCCCCGCACGCACTTGATCTCTGTGTCAGCGAATGCGGCGGTCCCGGTTCGGAGTGGACCACGCTCTTTTGCATTTTCCGGTTTCATGGGGCGGATACACTCGAAGTGCGTTTTGCGCCGGACAATAACCGTTATGGCGCTTTTGCGGATGAATCCGATGAGCGCACCTATTTATACACCCGCAAAGGCCCCGCTCCGGCGAAGAAGTAAACAGGCGGCTCAAATCCTTCCGCGGATTTGAGTGAGAAAAATGCCCAAGAAAAACGGCAGGAGCCATGTCGATACCTGCCGTTTATGTTTTACAAGTAATTGCCTTATTTACTATCCGCAATAATCTCAGTACCCTCATTGAGTATTTTAAGATACTCATTATATGCGAATCGTCTAGCTCGTTTGCGTTTTGTTGTTTCAATAACAATTCCCATTTCTACAAGCGTGTTTAGAGCCGTTGTAACTGTTGGAATCGATAGTGCTGTTGTTTTTGCTATACGGCTTATTGCCATAATGGGATTCTTCTGTAATACCTCGTGCACACGCAATGCCGAACCAGCTGTTCTCCCCGTAGCCTGGATTTTTTCGTGATCATTCTTGAAAAGCGTAACCAGTCTTTGAACGGTTTCTACTGCCTGAGTCGCTGTTTCAGAGATTCCGGTAAGAAAAAACAATATCCATTTTTCCCAATCGCCTTCATTCCTAATCGCTTGAAGAAGATCATAATATTCTTGACGGTGTGATTTCATGTATAGACTTGGATACAGTAACGGTTGTTTTAACATACCTTCTGAACATAATAGAAGGGTAATAAGCAAACGACCGACTCTGCCATTTCCATCCAAAAACGGATGAATTGTTTCAAATTGTGCATGAATCATGGCAATCTTAACCAGTGCTTGTATGTTAGAAGATCTGTCATGCATAAACAATTCCAATGATCCCATGCACTCCAAAACCTTTTCCGGCGGCGGAGGGACAAAAATGGCATTTCCCGGCCTGCTTCCACTTATCCAATTCTGCGATGTACGGAATTCACCGGGGTTCTTTTCACTCCCTCTTCCCTTTCTAAGTAAAACACTATGAATCTCCCTGATCAATCTTAGAGATAGTGGAAATCCTTTTTGTATTCTTTCCAAACCGTATTCAATTGCAGAAACATAGTTTAAGATATCTTTTATCTCGTCTTGAGGGATTTGAGGTCTCTGTTCATCTTCAAACAACAATAACTCGGAAAGGGAGGATTGAGTCCCTTCGATTTGAGATGAAAGAACTGCTTCTTTTCGGATATACATATATAGAAACAAGAAGGTATCAGGCAACAACATGGTAACGCTATCAAGACGCCCAAGTGCAAGTAATGCCTGGTCATGTATATCTTGAAGTCTTCCTGACATTTGTATCGCAGGTTTTGGGGGTAATGGGTACGGCACAAAACCTCGACATATTTCATCCCCAACAGTGGATATTGTGGTATATTGTCCTGTTTGTTTTCGTTTCATTCTGATATCTAATTATTAATGTTTTTTAAATAACAAAAATCTTATTAAAAAATATGGCCTTTATTTTAATAACGATTAGAAGCTACTAAATCGACATCCTAAATCGCTATTAAAATATTCTTAAAATCGTCATAATTATTAAAATTTTCAGCGTTTTTTTAAATAACGAGTAGCGGCGAGCCCCAAAGAGACTCGTATCATGTTGTAATACAACATTATAAGCTAAACATAAAAACGGCAGGAGCCATTTCGATACCTGCCGTTTATGATTTATGTGCTTTGCATTACTGCGGGCAACGCACCGGGGCCGGGCCGGACGGTGTGCTGTACAAATAGGCAATCATCTGTAAAAGGTCCAGAAGGTTGATGGCGCCGTCGTCGTTGGCGTCGCTCAGTTCCGGGATAATCGGCGGCTCGATCGGATCGCCATACATGTAATCGATCAAGTCGAGGATATCCAGCAGATTCATGACTCCGTCATCATTGCAATCGCCGCAACAGGTATACACATTAAAATACATGGTGCAGAAGGTCGAATCGAATTCATGATCATACACGGCCACCACCACTTCATACACCGCTTCACCATCCTCGCCGGAATCGCTGAATGTCACCAGCCCCTTCGAAGCGCTTAGTGTCGCCCGTCCCTCGGCGTCGTCGGCGAACACATAAGTCAATGGATCGCTGTCGGGATCAGAGGCGGTAAATCCCACGGTCATCGATGTCCCGATACAGACATTGACCGTATCGCCGCAGGCGCTATAAATCGTCGGACGGTGATTGAGGACATGCACGGTAAAGCGACACGCCGTTCCTTCTGTCGTATAACAGGAAACAGGGTGAACAGCAGTACCAATTCTAATAGACACTTCATGAGTCCCCAGCATACTGCTGTCAGGAGAAAGCGACCAGAGAACCTCGCCGATTTCCGGAGTCGGATCAATTATCTCCACCGATCCCAAATCGGTAATCGCTTCAGTCAATTCTTGTTGGCATAGAGCTTCAGTCTGCAATGGGAGTTCAAACGTTTCGCCCAAACGAGTAATAATCTCCGAAGATGCCGGGCAATCGACAAACCAGGGCGATGGGCAGGCAACTTCGACATCAATGCAGTATGGTCCGCCGAATGGGCCGGATGGAGATGTCCACAGCCAGTCATAAGTGGGATTGGAATGACCAATGGAGTCAATGCATAATTGACGTGGATCTCCCAAAAAACCTCCATAGACTTCAAAATGCATGACATACACCAACTGCTCGCCGATATCATCCACCCATCCGGGACAACCCGTGATGGGAATACATGTTGTGGTATGATTGAATGTATCGGGAAGATGTCCATCCCAGGACTCAGGGCTGAATATATTAATGGTATTAACACTGGGGAAAAAGGTCCCGCCGGGTCCGAAATCCTCGTTAATTACAAGTGCCCCGCCGGTCTCGGGAACACCGCCATAATCCAGCCAGCCGATTGAATCCACTTCGCCATATATCATGAATGGCAAACTGTATCCCATCCGTGCTCCCTCACCGGGCGTATTGTGCATGTAGACTCGTATTTCATTATCGCATCGTTCTATCTTGCCGGGTGTCCATTCGGGACCGAATTCAACGCGGAAATCCACCCCGTTCGCCATCCCGGCGCACAGCACGAGCAGGCCCGCCAGTAAAACCACTCGTTTCATAATCACTCCTCCCTTTCGACATGTATAGCTATATACAAATTGTCAGTATCAGTAATCGGAGGCATGTCATGCTGACCTGCGAGACACCGTGAACACTCCCGGATTAATGGAGTTTTCATTCTATATATAAGATAAGAGGGGTGGGAATTCTGTCAAGGTTTATTTATGGGATACAAAAACAAGAAATCGACACAGAGAAATAGAATGTCAATTGACGCGGAAAAAATGCAATGTGAGTATTATTTCAGCAGGAAGGCGATTATAGCCGCGGCGATGGCCGCGATGCCGATCGAGCCGAAAATGATGAGTTGTTTGATTCGCTGGCGACGCTGTTGTTCGCGCGCGATAGCGCCGTGGTCGACCCGTTTGGCTTTGGGTTTATTGAGGCTTTCCTGGTACGCTTCCCAGTCTTTCAGCAGTTCCTCGGCGTCGGCGTATCGCTGGGAAATCCGCAGGGCCAGCATCTTCTTGATGATCTTTTTTATTGCGTCGGGGATATTGTCCTGCAAATCGCCGAGATATAACTGGCTGGCGCGGTCGTACACCGGGTTCTTTCCCACCAGCAGTTGGTACAGGATCACCCCCAGAGCGTAAATATCGCCCTGCTTGCTGGTTTTTTTCTCCGGCGGGGCGTACCAGTTCTTGTCCATCAGGCTGTAATGCGGCGGCAAACCGAAATCCGCCAGGCGGACTTCGTTGTCGCCGGTGAACAGAATATTCGACGGTCGCAGATTGCCGTGGATAATCCCCACCCGGTGGGCGTGTTCGAGGGCATCGACCGCCGGGATAATGATTTCCAGAGCACTATCCAGCGGATAGGTTTTTACCATGCGGTCGGCCAGTGATCCGCCGGGTGCATATTCGGTCATGAGGACCATCTTTCGGGCGTCGCCGCCCGCGCCGATAATCTTGATGATGTTCTTGTGTCCGGCATTGCGCAGAATGCGCGCCTCTTTCAAGCCGGCGTCGGAACGCTCTTTGGTTTTGATCACGTACAACTGGTGGTTTTCGGTGTGTTCCACCAGCACTGTCGAGCTGTGTTTGGTTTCTTTCAGCGTTTCCAGGTACTGACATTTGCCGACAAAGGAATCCGAGAGCGTCACCTTTTTCTGGGTGCCGTTGGCCCGCGCCTGATGCGAGATGATATTGAGGATTTCATCCTTGAGTTCGACCGCGCTCTGGTAGCGATCGGACGGCTCCTGCGACAGGCATCTGGCGACGACATCATCGAATCGACTGTCAACCTTGGGATTGACTTCCGACGGCAGTTTGAACCGGCCGAGCGGCTTTTGGCCGGCCAGGATTTCATACAGCATGATGCCGACCGCGTAAATGTCGGTGGCCAGCGTGACATTGGCCGATGACAGTTTCTGTTCCGGCGACATGTACGCCAGCGTCCCCATGATCACGTCGGATGAGGTCATCTCCTGATCGGGTTTATTGACGATCTGCGCGATACCGAAATCGGCCACCTGGACGTTCCCCTCGCGATCGATCAGGATATTGGCCGGTTTGACATCGCGATGAATCACGCCGTTTTTGTGCGCGTAATCCAGACCCTTGAGCACCCGGGTCAGCACTTCCAGTTTCTGCCGAATCGTGTATTTGGGATTGGTGATGATTTCCTTGAACGAGGTCCCGTCGACATACTCCATCACGAAATAGTACCGGTTGTCGGCGGTCTGACCGCGGTCGATCACATGCACGATATTGGGATGATTGAGTCGCGCGATGGTCAGCGACTCATAATCGAACCGCCGCACGATTTCGGGATCGTTGGTCAGGTCGGGAAAAATCATTTTGATGGCGACGTCGCGGTTGAGCGATACCTGGCGGGCTTTGAAAATTTCGGCAATGCCCCCCTGCCCGATTTTCGAGGTTATCTCGTAATCGGGAATCACCGGATAGATGTTGGTTTCAGTCGCCTGTTGCATGTTCCGCCATAAAAAAATGATGAGGAAACCACCATAACGGCTCCCTCATCATTTAATCGGCAGAATGGCCTGAAACATTTATTTCATCAGGATCATCTTTCTGGTCATACACTGACTGGCGGCGTTCAGGCGGTAAAAATACACGCCACTCGGCTGTCCGGAGCCATCCCAGGTCAGTTCGTGGATCCCCGCATCGAGCATCCGGTCGATCACCGTCTCGACCCTCTGCCCCAGCAGATTGAAAATTTCCAGCCGCACCGTCGCGCGCTCCGGCAGAGCGAATGAAATCGTCGTGGCCGGGTTGAACGGATTGGGGTAATTCTGGCTGAGCATTACACTGGTCGGCAGAGTCCCGGCGAAATCATCGGCGATATCGGTCGTGTTGGAAACGGTCACCTCCCCGGCGACAAAATCCGGCAAAAGTGAATAAAAACCGGTTTCCGCGGTCGCTTCCAGGCGATTCATCCGGTGGAAGGTCTTGCCGAACTGCTCGAACTGGACATCGGAATACACCGTGTCAATAAACACCGTCGAGGCGGGCGCATCGGGATCGACCGAAAAATACAGTGTCGCGATCAATCCGGAATCCGCGGTAATCATAGCCAGAGGATTCACCACCGGGGGGATAAAGGCAATCTCAATCTCGGAACCATTGACGGCATAATAGGTTTCCATATCAGGATGTTTGATCGAACCGGTAAAATCGACATAGGTGCAGGTAATATCCGTTGAGTTGAATTTCAGGGGAATCCTGAGTGACGACAAATCGTAATTATTATTCAGCAGGCGAAGCTTCATAATGAATGAATCGCCCGCGGCGACGGTTTTCTGATCAAGTACCACCTGTCCGGTAAATCCGGGCGGGGTGGCGGCAGTCGTCAGACTGCAACCGAGTATCACTAGTGTGAAAATCGTTAACATTTTTCTCATGCTATCATCCTTTCCTTTCGCCGGAAAAGGCTGTCTAACTTATTATTTGCCAGTTTTTTTGGTCATCCGTTGCAATTCCTTCACGTTCTATTTGCGCAAAGGCGATGCCGCGATACCGGCAAAAACGGGATGATAGCATCAGACTACAAAGTTGTGCGGAAATTGCACAGAAAAGATTACACCGGCTGTGATGCGCCGGTCAAGGGCGTTGCGCGACAATGATATCCGCAATGGGATTCTCCGCCAGCGGCCCGGAGTGCGGTATGAGTTGTTTCGCATACAACGGTGTGCACTGTTCGCATCCGGCGCCGACAAGAATGTCTTTCAGCTCATCGAAAGCATAGCAATGACGGACGATATCGGCGGGCTGTTCGGCAGGGCGACGCATGCGAATCATCGCGCCCTCATCACATACCAAGACAAAATCGAGATAGGACACTCGCTCGGCCTCGTCGTAGTGCTCTTCGCACATCAGCCAGCCATCGTCCTGCTCGAACCATACTTTCGACTCACCGAACAGGCGATCCTCGGTTCTGAACATGACAAAGATACTTCCCCCTGGACGGACCATTTTACACAGATTTTCCAGCAGGCGGGTGTCCTCATCGGGGCCGAATTCCCCAAAAGCGCCATCGAGAAGTAAAACGGCATTGAACTGCTCCCGGAATCCGTTTTCGCGAATGTCGCCAACCGCGAAATCGATTTTCAGTCCCTCGTTGTCGGAACGTTTTTTGGCATAGGCTATCAGCGGTTCGGCGCTGTCCCGGGCGGTTACCATAAATCCTTTGCGGGCCAGCGCCCGTGCCTGATCGCCGGCGCCGCAGGCGGGATTATACACCCGCATACCGGGGTGCAGACGACAACTCGAGGCGATAACATCGGCCAGGGCCCGGTCATAATCGAAGATGCCGTGAATTTGATGGCGATGATCCACCAGCCAGCGATTGGCCCAGTATTCGTTCCAGGTTTTGTCAAAAACGGTGAACACGGCTGCGGTTCCCCCTCCAAACATGCCCCACCGGTGTTTTCGGCGAGAATCTGCTTGTAAATTCCCCTGTTGTCCTGTACATATTCAGATATCGACCGTTGACGGATCAAATTGAAGGATCAGGCGTGAAAATCGCGCTTATACATCATCAGTATGCAAAAAAGGGCGGGATGGAAAGCTATCTGGTCGATCTCGTTCATGGGTTCGCCGAATCCGGCGATCAGGTCGATTTGATCACTTCCAAGGTCGACCCGGAGACGCCCGGCCTGGAACACTGCGTTCTGTATAAAAACGACGTGTCGCTTATCCCCAAGCCGTTTCGGATGTATTTTTTCTCGCGCTGGCTGGGGGATTTTACGATCAACCGGGGGTATGATCTGAGTCTGTCGGTGTCCCGCACCTCCGCGCAGGATATTGTCGTCTGCGGCGGCACCCATCGCGGCTTCCTTCGGGCCATGCAAATCAGGCCCGGACTTCGCGACCGTCTGGAAATCAAACTCGAACGGCAGGCTTATGAATCCTCGAACAGGATCATGGCGCATTCGCGGCTGATGAAAAACGAAATTGTCGAGTTATACGGTATCGATCCCTCTAAAATATTCGTTCTTTATCCCCCGCTGGATTATCTTCGCTTTGCCATTCCCCATCCCGAAAAGCGGGCCGAGAACCGCGCCAGGTATGGCATACATCCCGACAAAACCACCCTGCTGTTTCCCTCCACCGGGCATGAGCGCAAGGGGCTTGATATGTTACTGAAGGCATTCGCACTCCTGCCGGAAACCGAGTTTGGCCTGCTGATTGCCGGGGCACCGCCCAGAGGTAAGGAAAACAGGGACAATATCAGATATCTGGGCTTTGTCGGGGATATGGAAAAGCTTTACAGTGCGGTCGATTTTACGATTCTGCCATCCTACTACGAGCCGTTCGGTCTGGTCGTGGTCGAATCGGTGCAATGCGGCACTCCCGCGATTATCTCAAACATTTTCGGTGCGTCGGAGATTCTCTCCGACCAGGAATGCCTGATTATTCCGACTTTGACACCCGATGGCATCGCGGAGACTATCAGGCGCGCGGTCGGTCACCCGTTCGACATTCAGCCCGGTTTCGCCGAACGACATCAACTGACCCGGGAAGAGCATATCCATCTGATTAAAGAGCAGATACCGCCCCGGCGATCCTGACCTCCCGTACATTAAAAACGACCCGTCGATGTGACGGGCCGTAATCTATTTTCGGTATTTGGGCGTCAGTGACTACCGCATCCGCCCTCGCCGCATTTACTGGCGCAATCCATATCGCCAACCGTAACGGTATATCCTTCGCCCTGCGCGTTGACGACATAATCAATTTTAATATCGCCGAACTTCGACAGGTGTTCATTCAGACGGGGGTCGATATAGGCATCCACGCCGTTGTGATCGAGTTTTTCCAGTCCATCCGTTGACTCATACAGAGTCATGCCCAACACGGGCCCGCTTCAGCCGGCGCCCTGGTAAAACAGCACCAGCTCTTTGCCTTTGGCATTGTCGGACTGAAGAACCTTCTGCAATTCGTTGCTGGCTCTATCAGAGACTACGAGCATATAGTATTCCGCCTTTCTTTTTTCACCATATAACAAATATGTTACGAAAAAGCTCCGAAAAAACAAGCAAATTGTGCTGATTTGAGGCAGTTTTCATCCTCTTTCCGCACCGTTTACTTTGATCGTCGTCGGCCCGAGATCCCTGTCCGGCACGCCGCGTTATGACCGATTCCGCGTTACTCCTAAAAATCATTGACAGATTGCCGAATCCACGTTTAATTGTACACAGGTTGACAGGATTTGACACCTGAACGAACCGTGTGCCGATCTCCGGCTTCACCACCTGTGTCACCTCGATAACGACCTCCGCAGGCAATCTGCCCGGGTCGACGCTTTTGTAACCGGCTGAACACAGTATTCTGGGAAGAGGGATAGTATGAGTATACGAAACCGTACCGCGTCAATCGCGGCCATAATCATAATATTGGCCGCATTGCTGTCCATAGCGGCGGGCACTCAAAACCGCGCCGCAATCGGCGAAATCGAACCGTTGACAGCCAATATCGAGAATATTTCTTTGTATCTTCCAACTGAAAAAAGCGATTGCTACCAGCTTTTCTATGCCGGTGAACTCGCGTATTTCTTTCCGCTACCCGATCCCTATGGGTACGGCCTTGATCTGTATTACACCCGCTTTACACCGATGGAATCGGCAATTTGCACCCTGAAAACCAGTTGGGTGGCGGTCTATGGCGACGGCGTCAAGGGGACGCCCGACATGCGGGTGTATTTAATTGACACCGATGGCCTTGGAATGCCTGGACAAAAACTCGATTCGCTGGACATCCCCTATGAGCAACTGCCTCCCGAAATCGGTTATGTCGAAGTCGATTGGGCGGGCGCGGGAAAACAATGGACATTCCGTTTCGGCGAGGAGTTTTGCATCGCCGTTACCTGCATTCAAAACGATCCCGGCGATACACTCGCTCTTCTTTACGATGACGGATACGGACCGCATTACGGTGAATTCCGTTCCGGTTTGTACTTCGACAATGCCTTTTGGACCATGTATGATGCCTTCACAGGAGATTATGACTACGTTTTCCTGATGGCATCCGACATCTGCTGTTACGATCTCTATGATCCGGTTTTCTGGTGGAAGGAACCGGATGATATATACATGCCCGATTTCGATCAGAATCAGGACGACTGGCAATCTTTCTGCGGACCGGCCGCCACCGCCAATTGTCTGTGGTGGTTCGATCAGCGCCTGCCCAACTGGAATATTATTCCCGACGGCATGACTCCCCCGGAATTCATTGAGGAGCTGGCAGACCTGATGGGCACGACTCCCGACAGCGGGACATTCATCGACAGCTTGCAGGAGGGAATCACCGACTGGCTGATATCGCAGGGGTGCGAAAACCGCCTGGTGGAGACGACGGTCTATGAACCGACCTATGAATACTGCCGGGAACAACTCATGGACTGTCAGGACGTGATCCTGTTGTTCGGTTTTTGGGAGATTACCGATATCATTCCCGATATGCCCGAACCGGGCTGTAATGAAATCCACTGGGAGCGAATCGGCGGGCATTATACCACCATGGCCGGGGTTGACAGCACCGGCTATCGGGTCGGTCTGTCCGATCCGGATAAAAACGCCGCCGTTGAATACGCGTCATTGTATCCCCCGTCGCGTTTTTTCGGTTTTTACCATGAAGATCCGGAAGCACACAACGACGGAACCACCGTTTCCCATGACGTCTACGAAGTCTCTACACTGGGCATCAGCCCGGGCGGAGCATGGGAGCTTCCGTACTACTGGGATACCGAGGGGAAAGCCATTACCGGCTACCAGTCCGGCGTAAATCCGAATCCCCGAAATGTCAAACTGGATATGACCACATGGTGCGGACAGGTGCCGGACTGGGTGGAAATCGGTGCGGTTGTGACCGAAGTTGAGGCCGCCGCGATCGTCTGTCCGAATATCAGCACCTGCGAATATTACAAGCCCCCCTATCCGGACTATGCGCCGTTCGGCATGCCGGATTTTGATCAGAAACAAAACGACTGGACGTCACCGCATACCGGCGGATGGAGCTGGTGCGGCCCGGTTGCCTTGTTCAACTGCATGTGGTGGTTTGATTCCAAATTCGAAGCGGTCCCGACACCGCCCTCGCATATCAGCGACAACTACCCTCTGATTACGCCGCAGGGCCAATGGGATGACCACACGCCCCCCAATGTTCAGCCGAGTATCGAACAGCTTGCCCCGCTATGTAATGTCGATGTAACCGTTCCCGGGACTGCGTTCGGCGATCTCGAAAGCGGTTTCCATGCCTGGCTGGCGCAGAATAACATCACCGGATATTACGGCACCCATGCTCTTGTCGGAGGCGATTTCGAGGAAATCCGCGATTCGATTCTTTCCTGCCAGAATGTAATACTCCTGCTCGGTTTTTACGAAATGATTTCCCCCACCGAATGCCAGTGGCTGGGCGGACATTATGTCACCGCCGCCGGTGTCTGCACCACGTCGACCGATTTGTGTGTTTCGGATCCGTATTTCGATTACAATGAGGGCGAACCGCCGGCCGGTTCGGCGCATGACGCGACAATCCACAATGACGCCGCCAAAATCTCCGGTCCGCATGGAACCTATCATCATGACTGCTACCACCTGGAACCGCTGGCGTCATCGGTCTGTCCCTCCCCGGCCGGATGGGAATGTACCGATTATCCGCACGACTGGTCCGATCTGGCGAATTTCGCGGGGCAGAATCCGATAACTCCGGGACTCAGCGCCGGCATTTATGCCGGCGGAGAAATCAGGGTCCTGCTCGACGGTGCGCTGATTATCTGCCCGCTCGACACCTGCGAAAACCAGTCGCCCGGCGATTTCAGCGGCAACGGATCAATCGATGTTCAGGATATTGTGATGTTGGTCGCATATCTATATCAGGATGGCCCGCCGCCGACGGTTCCATCCAACGCCGATCCCAACGGTGATTGCTGTGTCGACTACCGCGATGTCTGGTATTTAATCGATTTCTATTACGGCGACGGCGACGCGCCGGTTGACTGCACCTGCCTGAATCCGCCGATTTGTATTCCCGCTCCGCCGGCGCATACGCCGGGGAAGGTCAAACACAATCGCGACAATTACCGACCCACCGACGGCAGTCCGCTTGGGACGGCCTGGGATGAACTATGGCCGCAATACGGTGTTGGCTGGAATCTGAGCGGCTGGATCGACAATGGCGACGGCTACCTCAGTTATTGCGACACGCTGGAATTTACCAGCCAGACTACAGGCAAAACAGTCCGTGAACACACGCAAAAAGTCACCCCGACTTTAACGACAGTGAGTTACACGAATCCCGATGATACGGTTTACTTCGATCTGATCGTTCCCGAACAACCGATGATCGAACCGATTCAGCCCGGAATCGGGACATTCTGGCATGAAGTATTTCCCGACTACTGCCGCAAATTCGTCCTGACCTCGAAAACCGACTGGGTCAATCCGGCAGTGCAAATAGGCGAAACCGTATCCATGCAGGCACTTAACGGCTCGGATTCGGGCCTGGCGCAGAGCTATGTCATCATTGCCATCGAAACCGATATTGTCACTATCCCCTTGCCGGTTATCGGCGACGCCAATTTCCACTGTAAAACCGCCTTTGTGCCGCCGGATGGCGACCCGAATGGCACCCAATGGCTCGAATTGTGGCCGGACTATTTTCATGACTGGACCATAACCGGATGGTTTGACAACGACGACGGCAAGCTCAGTGTTGATGATTATGTCGATTTCATTAATGACGAAACCGAAGACTGGCGAAAATCTCAAATTGCCTGGGTTGGTCCGAAAATGACCGCAATCGACGGCGCCGAAACCGTTTATCTCGAATACATGGACTATGACAATCCGGATGTACACGACATCGTAGCGCCGATCGGCACGTACTGGTATGAAAAATACCCTGACTATTACACACTATATGTAGTCTTTGGCTGGAATGACAACGGCGATGGTATTCTGTCCGCCGGCGACGTGGTGGTATTCCGTGAGTTGGTCACGCAGTCATCGACTATCATGAATATCACCTCGCTTGGAACCGGTATCGTTTTGGAGGATATCCCACCGATTCCGGAGTCGCTTCCCGACGACATCACCCTTGAAAATTATACCGGGTTTACACCGCCGGACGGCGATCCGACCGGAGTTGACTGGATTGAGATTCGGCCGAATTATGCCGCATCATGGACCATCACCTCATGGAGTGATAACGGCAGCGGGAAACTGAGTGTCGGCGACATCCTGCGATTCGATGAATCGAAAGGAATTAACTACAATGTCGCCTGGGTCGGACCGACCGGAATTATCCACGGCGAACACGACACACTCCTTCCGGACTATCGCCATATCTGCTATCCCGGATTCGACAATACCGATATTGTTCCCGTAACTTCCCTGGAAGGTATTTTCTGGCAACAGGTTTGGGGAGTATTTGGGCCCATGTTATTTACGGTGGACTGGTTTGACAACGGCACGGAGCTACTTGATGACGGTGACACCCTGCTTCTGCAAAACATGGAAACCGGCGATTTTGAATCATACGAATTTCGCGGCAATTTGAAATGCGGATTGATCTTGCAGGAAGTCCCGGTTTGCGACTGCCGTCCCGGTGATGCCAACAACGATATTGCATTGAACCTGCTGGACATTCTTTGGCTGATTGATTACATGTACGGCTCGCCGCAGGGTCCCGCGCCGCAACCATATACCATTTGTTCCGGTGATCCCAACGGTGATTGCACGGTAAACCTGCTGGATATTTTACACCTGATTGCCAATATCTATCAGGAGCCGGTTGGTGAACCACCTACTTGTGATTGTGACACCTGGCTGATTGAATGCGGAGTGCCACTGAGAAAATAGCAATCGGATTGGATAACACCAATCCAGGCAATAAAATAGCCGGAATCCGAGAGGCAAGATTCCGTCCTGATTCTATCCGGTTTGCGGAAATAGATGTCTTATTGTGTCAAAATCGCGGAGTTTCGGTCGTTTTATGCCAAGAAAATACCGTTTTTCAACCGGAAAATGGTTGACAAAATTGGACATTCCTCCTTTATTATAGCTGGGTGAGCTACCAAGGGTGAGCATTGGGTTCAAACACACGCTTATCAATTGATTTCTTTGTTTAGCAACCTTGAGGTAGGCTTATGATTGAAGCTCCCTAGCGGCTCCGTATGCTAAACAGTTACTTATGCACGTATTTACTGACTAATGCAGTAGAGCATGTCACTTATTTGCAAGTAGTAGTGTAACTCAAACCCAAACCCAAAACTCAGGGAGAGTCTCTATGACCAAACAACTCCTAACTCTGTCCTTAGGGTTGTTCCTCGTGTTGGCACTGGTCCTTACATCGACCACGGCTGAAGCCGCTCGTGCAACCGACAAGGCGCAATCCATGCATAAGGTTCGGATAGGCGCCGCGCCCCTCGCCAAGCTGGCCGGTGCTGAGAAGATTTACAATTATGTCGCACCGGGACGTGACGACAATCGTGTCAGCCTTGGCGCTGATGCGTTTGGCGCATCGCTGTCGCCCGGTCTGACGGTTGGTATCACCACCTATGATTACCAGCATAACTGCCGTATGGGCCGTCAGGTTGACTGGCGGGGAACCCAGAACGTCCATTTCGACTGGATGGTTCAGTCGGAATACAACCTCGGTAGCGATCGTGGTACCGCGTACGAAGCCTGGGATGCGACCTTTGCCGATCTGACGTTCAAGGGTCCCGATGGCGGCACCGACGTGCACCCGCGTCTGGGTGGCGGGGTGAACTACTCCGGCTATGTGGGACTGGATGTCGGC
>JAFGAL010000001.1 GCA_016933695.1 Candidatus Zixiibacteriota bacterium
CAAACCTAATCGTTCTCGTTTGCTCTGCATGAAGAAAATCTAGTAAATCCATGACCACTACGAAAGGACTTTATCAACAAGCCCTTTACGGTGGGATAGACGCGTCATGCAATTTCACCACCAGGTTACTATCGAAATATGAAAAATGGGGAAACGAACCCAAATCGAAAGGGATATAAAAAACAACCTCGCGACAAAACAAACCCATTTTAGAAATCAGGATAATGCCAATGTAGACAATAACATACACAAATAATTCGGCGTTTTTTTGGTTTTAAAACAGTCGTGCGATCACACCTCAGGCGACAGGGTGCCGGATTGCCGGGGTGCCGAAAACGAAGCGGGCGGTTCGCGAACCGCCCCTACCGTATGAGTCGGTGATTTTTTAATAGAAGATCAATAAATGCCTAGAAATTCCAGACGAAGCCGACGAAGGGGAAGCCGGGGAAGATGGCGTCGTCATTGAGGATATTGAACAGCGCCAAATCAATCGACAGCTGTTCCCCGAAAAACCGCACGCCGTATGAAATAAGCGGATCATCGACTTCGGGGAAAATCCAGTTCTCGGTTACCAAGCTCAACCGTCGCGCCACTCGGTACTCACCGCCGACCAGAACCGCGGGATTGTCGGCGATTTCATCGTCGGCAAATCCGAAACCGAGCCCCAGAGTCAGGCTCTTGTCATCGGTGCCGATGGTTGACGAGGCAAACAGTACCCCGACCGTGACCCCCTCATCCAGATCGACAAGATCACCGTCTTCATCGTCGTCGTCATCGAAATCGGGAATCTGGATAATGATGGCGCTGGCGGCAATCGCGATATTCTCTTTCACGTCCAGTCCGATTTTGGGCATCAGATAAAACAACTGCCGGTCGAAATCGATTCCCGGCACCAGCGACATCCCGCCGCCGATCGTGACATTGTCCGTGAGTCCATAGGAAACCGACGGGAAAAAAATCAGCATGTCGGAAAAATACCCCTCGCCTTTTCGCAGGCATCGTCCGGTCGGCCCGACATACAATCTCGTGCGGTTGGGATTCGGGAACCAGTATACCCCGTCGCGATACGCGGAGCTTTCCACCAGTTTGACATCGGCGATTTTTTCTTTGGCGACGGTAAACGAACCGGCGCTGGTTTGTATTGTGACCTCATCATCGCCGATCTCGGTGATACGGCCGACCAGGGTCGATCCGTCCTTGAGTGAAACGATCTGGGTCTGAGTGCTGTCGGGAATCCACAGCGAGTGTTCATCGGCAACGGCGGTCATTGCCGATATGGCGAGATAACATAGAACCATCATCCCGATGACACCGGCGCGGCGAATCAGTGCATACTGCTTACACATTGAACTCGGTCTCCCCTGTTGGCGGTTTCGGACAATCGCATTTGACGAGAATCAGGATTATAAGATACCTGAAGGCGGCTGAATTTACAACATAAATAAAAATACGCCAGGGCCTCCGGTTACGGGCCGAGGCGTATTATTTTTCACAGCAAGTCCATGCAGACCGTTCAGTCTTTGAAAAGGTCATCGAATTTCTTGCGGCGGTGGTCCTTGGAATCCGCCGCCGACGGGTTTTTCTCGTGTGAGTGCACCGCCAGCCGCGTTTGGAAATAGTCACAGAAATTCGATTTTTCCTTGATCGGTATCGGCGTGTCGATCGTCTCTCGACACTGCCATCTGGCGGTCGGGTCGAAATGACGGCATCCCCGGCAACAGCGCATATCGGCGAGGCATTCCGGGCAGGCGTCGGCGCGCATCACTTTCCCCTCGATTCCGGTCGGGCGACCGCAGTTCCAGCATAACAATCCGGCCAAAACTAATCTCCTCTTATACACACGTCGTTATCAGGCTCGCAGACAATACAATATAGCGCAAAACGGTCGTTTTGCCAAGCCCCGGTAAAACATGCGCGCTTATTTCATTTTACCGCCATGGCGTTTTTCGGTTTCATCCATGAACAGCAGAAGCGTCAGCCACTGGTATAATCGCATTTTATCCTGTGAGCGCGCCAGAATCAGTCGTAATGCCGGGATATGGACATATGTTCCGATCAACTCGGAGCCCATCGCAGTCTGTACAATGTGTTCCAACAGAGCGGCGCATTCCCTGCGGTTCTGGGCGGTATGCCGGTTTTTACTGCGCAGGTCGCTGAGGAGACGGAAAGTGAAGCGATTATCGCGAAGGAATTCATACAGGCGTCGTTTCAATTTGCATTTGGCAACATCGAATGCAGAATTCATTCGGACAGCACTGCCGTGTCTCGGGATAATCAACGTCCCGGGGTCCAGTTCGTTGAGGAATTCAAAGAAAATGAAATAGTCGATTTCCCGCGCGGGGATATCCCGTGCGGCCAGGGTCAGCAGGTCTTTTGCCAGAAACGGCGTTATGGTCCAGTGAAACATCCGGTGCCGGTCTTCACCGGCAAGATCAATGGCACGATAATTGTCGAAATACAAATGTCGCAGTTGATCCCGGGGATTTGCCTCCGGCAAAGCCGCAACCGTATCGACAAGATGCTTCCGAAATTCGCCGGGGTTAATCCGAAGGATTGCGCAAACTTCATCGATCGTTCCATAGCGGGACATGGCATCATCGGCGAACATTGCCGCAACATCGGAATAAAATCGTTTGGGCTGAAAGACCTGCCGGATGAATTCGCCGCCCAGCCCCATGATATGCGCATAGGTACCATGAATGACCTTATTGTGCTCCAGTTCCTCATACCACCCGGCGGTGGCGGTATAGCAGTTGACCATCGCATCAGTGGCATAAGTGATGCGTCGGAATTCATCGAGATTTTCAAGCGGCGGCGATGCCGAGAAACAAATGAGACTGCGGGCGTACTGCTCGGCAACCTGAGTTGCGGTTGCTTTTTCATCGGCATCTGGCAGGCAGTCGTGTACGACGGTCATATCCGCATTGACCCGGCAGAGTGCGGCAAACAGCGCGCGGGAATCAAGTCCTCCGCTGAGATCGACAACCAATCCCCAGTTTCTTTCGCGGGATTTTTCGACCCGGTTTTTAATCGAAGCAACCAGCAATTCAGTATACCGCCTGATCGCCTGCGAACGCTCCGGCGACGTGTCAAGAGGCGAAACATCGATTGGATGAATCGTTATGGTCTGACAGTGCCAGCCATCCTCCTG
This sequence comes from Candidatus Zixiibacteriota bacterium, assembly GCA_016933695.1. Taxonomy (GTDB): domain Bacteria; phylum Zixibacteria; class MSB-5A5; order GN15; family PGXB01; genus JAFGAL01. The sequence continues at coordinate 3,152 of JAFGAL010000001.1, forward strand.
CCGATCAACAGCATAAAGAGTGGCGGGCGGCATGCGATTGATGTCGAGTAAGAGATATTTTCCAGAGAGATTCCATTCAAACAGTAGGTACTCTGCCATTGCGATGGGATTGAAGCGAATGGTTTCGGCGGTGTGCAGAAGATACTTCAACTCGCGTGAGAGGACAAATCCTCTGTTGCGGGAAGACACGAAAACCGGGAATTTCCCCCAGCGATCATTGAAAACACACAGCCGTTGCCGTTTCTTGGCCAGGATCACCGCCAGATAATCGCCATCAGATGAATCGATAAAATCAGCAACGGCCTTCTGGACATCCAGGCCGGAAATCAGCCGGTTGGCGATATTCTGCAGATCGGCCATGACCTGTTTGGCGGATTTGTTGTATATAACGCCTTCGATAACAATCAGGGCGTTATGGTCATCGAGATGATCGACCGGGTAAGCGTCGTATCCGGAGACGGCAATTGCGGCTTTGCGGTCGGCGAAAAACTCCCGGACGACATATCCGGGCATAACTGACAGGGTCTTATAGGCGGCCGTAATCTCGGCGCGGTTCAATTCGTTTGCACAGGAGATACTCAAACCGGGCATGCTTAGCTCCCTCATTTCAGCAAACGACCGGGTGGCGTGTCGCCAATCGTCTGATGTTCAAGATCAAAATGTTATGTCATAAATTGGCGGTTACTGGCTATGGTAATATTATGCGGGGTAAAAACAAAGCATTCTTTGGCCGATTGAAGAAAATAAATACGAAAGAGTACAATTAGGAAGGCCCGCTTTCCCCTCGTAAGCGGGCCTTCCGTGCCTCGAGAAAAGAAGCTGGCAACCCGAGGAACTAACGACAGCTCAACAGCCCTACCACCAAGAGCTGAAGAAATGGCTTGCCAATTTCACGCGTTTATTAAGCAACCGCAATGCCGGAACAGGCAGGGGCCTGATCTTGCCCAAGTAATCTATTGACTACCTGTTGGTTACAAATATTATTTTTATTGGGGGCCGAGGGTGCAACCAGAGGCGATTCGCAAAATCATACGAATCACTCTGCGCCGGAACTCATAAGTTATTGAATTACAACGATTTTTTATTTTTCATGACAATGCGCGAAATCGTATAACCAGACGAAATTCGTGGGTAAACACGCCTGAAACAATATAAATAAAGGCGTGACAGGCCGAATATTCATATAATCCGGCCCTTTTTCTCGTTATTTATCAAACCAATATGGTTTCATTGCGACGTGCCCCGGTGGAGATCAAGCAGATTTCCACGCCAAGGTCATCGGCGATGAAACTGAGATATTTTCTGGCGTTCTCCGGAAGGCCCTCGAATTTATCAATGCCCGCAGTAGTGCTGTTCCATCCGGGAAAATCCCGATATACCGGTTTTACATCCCACAGCGCCGCGGGATTAAGCGGAAGTTCGGCCATCTCGCGGTCGCCGAGTTTGTAGGCGGTACATACCTTAATGGTGCTGAAACGATCGAGGACGTCGAGCTTGGTAACGGCAATTTTCTCCACGCCATTGATACGACAGGCATGGCGCAGGACGACCAGATCGAGCCATCCGGTGCGGCGAGGTCGTCCGGTTGCCGCGCCGTATTCACCGCCGATTTCGCGCAGTTCATTGCCGGTTTGATCGACCAGCTCGGTCGGGAACGGCCCTGAGCCGACCCGGGTGGTATAGGCTTTGACGATTCCGACGATTTCATCGATCATTTTCGGGCTGATCCCCAGACCGGTCATGGCGCCGCCGACCGTGGTGTTCGATGACGTCGTATAGGGATAACTTCCGAGGTCAATATCAAGCAACGCGCCCTGAGCGCCTTCGAAAAGAATGCATTTGCCCTCGCGGTGTAAACGCTGTAAATCAAGTGAGACATTGGTCATCATCGGTTCGAAGAGCGGCGCCAGGCGCTGAAGGTCATCGAATATTTTGGCGGTATCGGCGCGATCGTCATCGCATCCCGCGAAATATTCCTGTTTGATTTTGCGGTTGTGCTCCAGCTTTTGTTTCAGGCTGTCGGGTGCGAAAATATCGCAAAGGCGAATGCCGTTTCGGCTGACTTTGTCGCGATACGCCGGACCGATTCCGCGCAAAGTTGTGCCAATACCGTCGCCGCCGCGTTTTTTCTCCTCGATGGAATCGATCAACTTGTGGTACGGCAAAACCAGATTGGCGGCCGATGAGATGAAGAGGCGTCCGTTGGTATCGATCCCCTGAGTCCGGAGCAGTTCGATTTCCTCGAGCAGGCCGAACGGATCAAGCACGACGCCGTTGCCGATATAGCACAGCTTGTCGGGATAGATAATGCCGGACGGGATCAGGTGTAAAATGTATTTTTTATCTCCGACCAGGACGGTGTGTCCGGCGTTGGCTCCGCCCTGGAAACGTGCGATAGCATCTGCTTTTTCGGCCAGCAAGTCGACCACTTTGCCCTTTCCTTCATCTCCCCACTGACATCCGACGACGATAGTATTGGTACTCATAACTCTCTTTCTTGCATTTATGACCGCTCGGTCTGATTTTTCACGGTGGTATCAATCCATTTAATCAATTCATTCTTGCCGACCCCGGAGATACTCGAAACGGGGATCGTTTCGACTCCGAGAAGTTTGCGAATCGCCGTATTTTTCTGGCATAGGGCTCCCCTTCCGAGTTTGTCGGCTTTGGTCAGAGCAATAATGAAATTGACGTCATTGGCCTTCAGCCATTCCAGCATTTGCATATCATCATCATTGGGATCGCGTCGGCAATCCAGCAAAAAGACCAACCCCTTCAGGTTATCAACATTTCGCAGATAGTTTTCCACAAGTTGTCCCCATTTCTTACGAGCCTCGACACCGGCTTTAACATAGCCGTATCCCGGCAGGTCGACAAGATAAAATCGTTCATCGACCAGGAAGAAATCAATCCGGCGGGTTCGACCGGGGATTTTGGAGGTTTTGGCCAGTTTATGACGACCCGAGAGTTTGTTGAGAAGCGATGATTTCCCGACATTGGACCGTCCGGCAAAGGCGATTTGCGGCCTTGGATCGGCCGGGGTTTTGCGGGCGTCATTATAGGACGCGAAGAATGCAACGTTTTTAAACATGCCACCTATTGGTTAGATGCTGAGCCGGATAAGTATACGGTCATGGAAGCGTTAAGGAAAGCATTATTTTTTCTTTTTGCGCGGGCTGGCGGTGGTCTTTCTGGTATCGAAACGCCCCTCAAAGGCCTCATGGATGACTTCACGGATCTTTTTCACCGGAATCAGATTCATTCCCTCCCTTAATTCCTTGGGCAGATCGGGCAGGTCTTTTTTATTCTTGAAGGGAATGATGACATCGGTTATCCCGGACCGTTTGGCCGCCAGGAGTTTTTCGTTCAGACCGCCGATGGGAAGCACGTCACCGGTAAGCGTGATTTCACCGGTCATGGCCAGTCTGGGGCGCATCGGCCATCCGCTCAGTGCAGACAAAAGCGCCACCACAATGGTGATACCTGCCGAGGGACCATCTTTGGGGACCGCGCCTTCGGGGACATGGATATGAATCTCACGGTCTTTGTAAAAGTCAGGATCGAGTTTGAAGATCTCGGCATGGCTTCGTAAATAAGACAGTCCGGCCATGGCCGATTCCTGCATGACTGTCCCGAGTTTACCGGTAAGGGTCAGTTTGGATTCGCCTTTCATGAGGGTGACTTCGATCGGAAGCACGTCGCCGCCCGATTCGGTCCAGGCCAGCCCGATGGCGTATCCCGGCTCCGGATTGAGTTTGATATCGGTGGAAAGGTACTGCGGCGCACCGAGCATATTGGCAACTTTGCGCGGTGTGAATGTCACTTTGCTCTGCCGCTTCCCCTCAGCGATTTGCTGGGCGACCTTGCGCAGGATCGAGGCGAGCTGGCGTTCGATTTCACGAACGCCGGATTCCCGGGTGTAAAAGCGGATAATCTCCAGAAGAGCATCATCGGTGAACTCGCAGGCAATCCGCTCCATACCCAACTCCTTGCGAAGTTTGGGAAGCAGGTAATGCCGGACTATTTTTATTTTTTCGTGTTCGAGATATCCCGGAAGGCGGATGATTTCCATGCGATCCAGAAGTGCCGGCGGAATGCCTGCCATCGAATTGGCGGTGGTGACAAAGAGAACGCCGGACAGATCGAAATCAAGCTCAAGGTAATTATCGGAAAAGGTCTTGTTCTGTTCGGGATCCAGGACTTCCAGTAAAGCCGCGGCGGGATCGCCCCGGAAATCCTTGCCGATCTTGTCGACTTCATCCAGCAAGAAGACCGGATTGGCCGCGCCGGCCTTTTTAATCGACTGGATAATACGCCCCGGCATCGATCCGATATATGTGCGCCGATGGCCACGAATTTCGGCCTCATCGTGGATGCCGCCAAGCGACATGCGAACGAATTTGCGATTCAGTGCGCGCGCGATAGAACGCCCCAGCGAGGTCTTCCCCACACCCGGAGGCCCAACCAGACACAGAATCGGGCCTTTAACCTGTTTGGCCAGACGCAATACCGCCAGATGTTCCAGAATGCGTTTTTTGGGCTTTTCCAATCCGTAATGGTCGCCGTCGAGGATCGATTTCACTTCTTTGAAATTGCCACGGTCTTTAGTTTTCATCCCCCAGGGAAGCGCCAGCACCCAATCAATATACCCCCGCACAACTGCCGCTTCGGCAGAATACGGATGCATTTTTGACAGTTTTTCGATTTCTTCTTTGGTCTTTTCACGCGCTTCTTTGGTAATATCGAGTTTCTTGAGTTTATCGAAGAGTTGTTCGATCTCATTAGTCGTGTCGTCGCTTTGCCCCAGCTCTTCTTTAATCGCTTTCATCTGCTGTTGCAGGTAGAACTCTCGCTGGTTTTTTGACATTGATTCCCGCACCGATCCGTCGATTTTCTGTTCCAGTTTCAGAATCTCGATTTCCTCGCGCAGAATATCCGAGAGGTTAACCAGCTGGTTCTTGACGGAATCGGTTTCCAGCAGTTCCTGTTTGGTCGACATTTTGACCAGCAGGTGTGCCGCCATGGTATCGGCCAGCCGGTGATAATCGTCAATGGAGGAAAACGAAAAGAGCACTTCCTCGGGGATACGGCGGTTGAGCCGGACATAGTCGGCGAACTGCTCCAGCACGCTTCGCGAGAGAGCGACAGTTTCGCGGTCCTCGGCGGTATCGGGCCGAATAATCTGAAGCCGCGCGGTGTAAAAACCGCCGGATTTCGACATGGTTTTAATCTGGGCGCGGATCAGTCCCTCCACCAAAACCTTGATCGTGCCGTTGGGGAGTTTGACAATTTGCAGGATGCGCGCCACCACGCCGACCTGGTAAAGATCTTTGCCGCCGGGCATGTCGATTTCGGGGGATTTCTGGGCGCAGAGGAAAATCTGTTTGTCCCGAATCATGGCTTCCTGCAAGGCCGAGATGGTAAATTGCCGTCCGACCAGCAGCGGATAGATCATGTGAGGGAAAATGACCACATCGCGAAGCGGCAGAACCGGCAGACGGGTTTTGATTTCGATTTTTTCTTCGCTATAATCCAGCTTCATATATATAACAACTCTCTTTTTTCGATCTCAGTTTCAGCCACCAGTCAATGTAACACATTTGGCGGCCCGGCGGTAGAGTTTTTTGCATGGTAAAACGGCAGGCCGACGGGCCTGCCGATGGGAAGTGAGTGGGCCGTATTGGTCTTATGCCGACCGGCCAACCATCGCAGGCCGGTTTTCGAGAGCGTTTTTATCGATCAGAATTTGTTCCAGTGAGAAGTACAACTCGGCCAGACGGTCGTTGGCATCGGCGAGCACTTCGATAACATCGCCGGCATCGAGTTCCAGATAGTCGGCCAGTTCGATCGACTGAATCAGTGATTTCTTGCGGACGTTTTTCAGCGTTTCATGGTTCAGGCCGATTTTCTCCCGCGCGGTTTGCACGAACATGATATCATCCTCGACGCCCGACGTGTAATGATCGAACGGCCCGAGGGCGATACGATCGGCGGCGGCGATGATCGCGTTGAGCAGGTCATCATCGGGAATAATGGCGGGTGATGAGATATCATGATGGTGCCTGATGACATGGATCACTCGCGACGGGAGTTTCCAGGATTCGGCGATAGCCGCGCCGACATCGCAGTGTGTGAACGGCCACAACTCCAATTCGGCGGAGATGACGCCGGTTCGCTTTGCCTTGAGTGTTTCGATTACGCCGAGATAGTCCTTCTTGAAGTGCAACATCATGATCACGATACCGATATCGTGCAGAAGACCGGTGACGAAGGCCTCTTCGGGATCGCGGTAATCGATATCCTCGGCGATATTGCGAGCGACGATGGCGGTTTCGATAAAGTGCCGCCAGATCCGCTTGATATTCAATTGCTGGAACAATTCATCATCGGGTCGAATGCCGAACACCGAACTGCTCAGGGTGAGCACTTTGATGCTGTTGAGACCCATGACCCGAACCGCCTCCGAGACATGGGCGACTTTCCGGGAGCGGCCGTAGCGCACGGAGTTGACCATTTTCAGCACGCGGGAGGTTAAGGAAACATCGCAATTGATGACTGCGGCGATATCATCGGCTCTGGAATCGGGATTATCGACAACTTTCAGAACGGTGGCCAGGGTTTGCGGGAGCGCGCCGATCTCCTTCACCGCTGACACGACGTCCTGTGGCGTGAGGGGGTGCATAGTCTTTTCCTTTCAGAATGGATATACGGACATTATCGGACGGGTGGCGGGAAGCTTGAATTGCACTATTAGAGGATATAAACACCTATGATAAGGGTGATAACCACAGGAGGTTGTAATCTCGTCGAAGATCCCGAGGAACCAGGAAAAGGGTTTCGACATCTTTGTTCTGGTAACCCACGGCTCTGCTGTGGGCCGGCATCGTTGTGGAACGATTATATTTCATCGATTTAACCCTCCCCATAAATGGTCCGAATCAGAAAAAATCATAGGAGTTGTGGCAGATTTGCTGTACATTACAACAGCCGCGGGCTGACAAGCTCAATTACGGTTACAAGTGATCATCATCGCAGTGCGTGATACTATGAAGGGCCGAATGACTGAAGGTCTTGGAATAATCATCGCAGGTGGTGGCTTCCCCACTGAAAATAATCGCAATGCAAGAAGAGGAAGGGCAGATCAATGACAAGATTCATGCGAGGGTATAGGCTTTATGTTGTCCTGCTATTGGTTTTTGTGCTGGTTTCACCATTCGCAAGTGGTTATGACTGTGGTGTGACATTGGAGCAATTGTCCAAAAGGCAGTTCAAGCTTATTACTTATTGGGCGAATGGAATGGTGAAGTCTGAGAGAATAATTCAATTTGACAAGGACAATGGGGGTGAGTTTAAAAGTATCATTGAGTATGGTTATGACGGTGCCAAGGTGATTCAGGGAGATAATTTATTCTGGCCGGAAAAAAACGTTATCTTCAATAATGAACTCGCCAAACCCAAAAAGAATATAGAAAGACTCAATGATGCTTTTAATAATCGATTAGAAGAACTTATCGGGCATTCGAGTATTTCAGGCATTATAGATAAAAGCGAAAACGCCGAAGCGGAAATGACAAGAATCAATGACGCCGTTAATAAAAAAGTCGAACGGGATTTGGAGCAATGGGGTGTTTCGGGTAGAAAAGATGACCATGGAATCGGTTTCAGGATGCTTGCTATCGCGGCGGCTGATACGGCGCTTCAAAAGGGCGACGCCCTGTTTTCTCAAAACAAAATATCAGCGGCATTAAAGGAATACCTGTATTCTTTTTGCCTTTATCCGGATAATCACAGGATTTGGGAGAAAATCGGAGAATGCATGGATGAAATGGGCCATTATTCCGATGCTATCGCATGCAACATGCTTTCTTTACGGCTTTATTTCTCACCGGATAAATTCTTTCATTTGCGAGATCGCTACCTGAAACTTGGTGACACAGCCAATGCTCGAAATGCACTCCTGGCCACATTCACAACCATCCCTCCTGATACCATTGAATACTCGATTTCCCTGGATTCGCCGGCGCATGTAAAACTTCGGGTATTCAACATTTTGGGCCAGATGGTATCCACAATCGTAGATTCGCAGTTGGAATCCGGCGATCATATATTTAAATGGGATATGTGTTCAGAATCCGGCGACACAGCGAGAACCGGAATATACTATTACAGACTGGAAATTGCGGGGAACACCGTTACGACAAAAATGATGCATGAAACAGCGCATGCGAATTTAAAATACCTGTTTGATGTGTGTGACTATCTGCTACAGAATGATTCAACCGATGCGCCGGCATGGACATTGCTGGGAAAGGTGTATGTCAGAAAAGGAGATTATGAAACAGGAATAGATTGCTACAACAACGCCAAATACTACGGTGCAGATACCCTTGAAATGAATGCCCTGATTTTCGCTGCCGACACCGGTCTGTTTATCTCCTATGTACAGGCGGCTAACGGTGGTGACAGCGATGCGGAGTGCAATCTGGGGGCGATGTACTATAAAGGGCGGGGCGTGCCGCAGGACAATACCGAGGCATTGAGATGGTTTCGCGCCTCGGCCGATAAGGGCAATATGTTTGCACAATACGATGTGGGGCTGATGTACGATGAGGGCCTGGGTGTACCTGAAAATGATAGTGAGGCGGCGAAATGGTACACGCTTGCCGCCGACCAGGGCGATGTTTATGCGCAACTCAATCTTGGTACTCTATACTACTACGGCTCCGGGGTCCCTCAGAGTAGTACAGAGGCCGCAAAGTGGTATCGGTTGGCTGCTGACCAGGGCAGTAGCCATGCCAATTTAAGCCTTGGAGATTTATGCTACTCCGGCGATGGCCTTCCGCAGGATTATACCGAGGCATTCAGACGGTACTGGTTTGCAGCCGGTGGCGGCAATGCGGAGGCGCAATATAAACTGGGACATTTATATGATGATGGTTTGGGAGTGGTACAAGACTATGGGCAGGCGAAGAAATGGTATCTAATGGCGATAGCAGGAGGGCAAACCGACGCACAGACTGCTATTGGTGATTTGTACCATGAGGGAAAAGGTGTTGTTCAGGATTCTGCGGAAGCCTTGCGTTGGCATCAAATGACGGCCAATGATGCGGCGGCCTACGCCTATTTTAGTTTAGGTGAATTACATAGAAATGAAGAAGGTGTTGGCAAGGATTTGACGGTGGCCGCAGAATTGTACGGCATGGCGGCCGAATCTGGATTGGCCATAGCCCAGAGAAACCTCGGAGAATTTTATGAAAACGGATGGGGAATCCCACAGGATTTTGCGATGGCCTATGTCTGGTATGGTCTTGCGGCCGCGCAGCAGGACACGGTCGCTCAAAACCATCTTTTCTCGATCAGTTCTAAAATGAGCCCGGATCAAATCTCTCAGGCGCAGGCGCGTCTTGCCGAAAAACTACTCGAGGAGGCAGATTCGAATCAAAACCGGTAGTAACGCGTGTGTCGAACCACTCTCCCTCACGGTGTTCGGGAGGGGGATTTCGACCGCCATCATTGCAGGCTATATATCTTCATGCATCGCATGAAGTGTCAGGATCCCGGAGGATCACTGACCTACGTCTAAAACTTGACATTTAAGATAGTCGATACCGGAGACTATCCCCACCGCGAACGGCGGGGCGCCACAGACATGACATCATCGTGATACCATGTTCTCAGCGAGATATCATGTTCAATGAATCAGCCGACGATTTTGAGTTTGGCGTATTTGGCCATGATTTTTTTGACACCGACGCCGGTGAAATAAATTTCCAGCGCCAGTGACTCGCCGGAACCCTCGAGTTTCACGATCTTGCCTCGTCCGAAGGTTTGGTGCTGAACGATGCGTCCTGCGCGCATGACCTCTTCCTCTTCGTATTCGTAGTACGGTTCATCGGGGACCGTTACGGTCGGGGTCTTCTTCCGGAAGCCGCCGTACTCACCGTAGCGTCCGTTGCCGTTGCCGCTTCGGAGGTCGACTTTTTCGACCAGCGCCGGCGGCAATTCGGAGATGAACCGCGAGGGGATGGAATCCAGATCGCCGAACCGATTGCGCTGGGCCGCCATCGACAGGAACAGGTTCTTTTTGGCGCGGGTCGCCCCGACGTAAAACAGACGCCGTTCCTCTTCCAATTCCAGCGGATTCTCGATCGCCCGCATCAGCGGGAACAAACCGTCCTCCAGCCCGACCAGATAGACCGAATCGAATTCCAGTCCCTTAGCGGCGTGCAATGTCATCAACGTGAGTTTATCGTCGATTTCGTTGTACTTATCGATATCAGTGTAGAGCGAAATTTCCGTGAGGAAATTGTCCAGGGTCGGTTCGGAATACGCCTTGACAAATTCGCGCGCGGCGGCAATGAATTCCTCGACGTTCTCGACTCTCCCCTGCCCGACATTCGGGTCCTCGTCGATTAGATGTTCCAGCAAACGAAGGGCGTCGACCAACTCCTGCGTGAGGGTGGCAATATCGGCGTTGTCTTTTTTCTCACGGAACGGAGTCAGCAGTTTCACGAACTCGTCGAGCAGTCGTTTCGGCCGTGAACCGAGCGTGTCGATCGCTTCGATATCACCGGCCGCATCCCAGAGCGATTTTTCATGATCGCGGGCGTATACGGCAAGATTTTCAACTGAGGTGTCGCCGATGCCGCGTTTGGGATAATTGACAATGCGCCGGAACGCGACATCATCGCGCGGATTGGCCAGCAGTTTCAAATATGCCAGCAGGTCTTTGATTTCCTTGCGCTGATAGAACGAAATCCCGCCAACGATCTGATACGGCATATTGCGCCGCCGCAGGATTTCTTCGAAGGCGCGGGACTGGGCATTGGTGCGATAGAGAATGACCGATTCTTTCAGCGGGCAGGTGTCGAGGCGTCTGGTGATTTCATCGACCACAGCGGTGGCTTCGGCGGGGGCGTTGTCGGTCATGAACAGTTTCAAGGGATCGCCGCTTTTGATTTCGGTCCAGAGTGTTTTATCCTTGCGGGTGACATTGTTCGCGATGACCGCCGAAGCGGCTTCGAGAATGATCTGTGTCGAACGGTAATTCTGTTCGAGTTTGATGACTTTCGCGCCGGGAAAATCTTTTTCGAAATTGAGAATATTGGAAATGTCCGCGCCGCGCCAGCCGTAGATGGACTGGTCCTCATCGCCGACCACACAGATGTTGTGATGCGCTCCGATCAGCAGTTTCAACAGACGGTACTGACTGTGGTTGGTGTCCTGATATTCATCCACGAGGATGTACTTGAATCTGTCCCGGTATTTTTGTCGGACGTCCTCATGTTCGGCCAGCAGCTGAACGGAGCGGAAGATCAGATCATCGAAATCGAACGCGCCACAATCTTTGAGCCGTCGTTCGTAGCGGGTGTATACCTCGGCGGTGCGGGTCTCGAAGTAGCCGGAGGCTTTCTGGGCGAAATCAGACGCGGTTTCCATGCGGTTTTTGGCGGCAGAAATTTTGTGCTTAAGCGACATTGGCGAAAACTGGGTCGGCGACAGATCAAGCTCTTTCAGACAGGCTTTGAGCAGTGCTTTGGCGTCCTCCTCGTCGAAGATGACGAAATTCGATGGGAAACCGATTGCCTGGCATTCCTTGCGAAGCAGGCGGGCACAGAAAGAGTGGAAGGTCGAGACATTCAGCGACACGAGGCTTTGCCCCAGAATGGCGGCGATGCGTTCTTTCATTTCATTGGCGGCCTTGTTGGTGAAGGTCACCGCCAGGATATTGTGCGGTGCGGCCAGCCGCTGAAACAGAATGTATGCGACCCTGCTGGTCAGGACACGGGTTTTGCCGGATCCGGCCCCGGCGACGACCAACAGCGGCCCCTCGGTGGTGGTTACGGCTTCATGCTGGACGGGATTCAGGTTTTCGAGTATGTGTTTCATAGTATTACTAATTTGCTTGTTTCATGGATGCGCGGTAATCACATTTCGACGCCGTGCGGCAGTGATACGGACGCAGTCACTGTTGCGGGGAATCTTGCCATGTTCGAGGATAGGGCAAAGCGCGGGAAAATTCAAGTGGAATGTGGGCGATCGGTGTAAAATCTCCCCCGTTCTTTTATTTGCATGATACACAATAAAGAAAGCGACAATCCCATATCGGGATTGCCGCATGTTATTTCAAAAACCGTCGGCGACGATCAAGTGTTATTCAAACGCCGCGATGGCATCATCGATACTGTCGCAGGCCTTGAAAATGGTCACCAGGCGGGTGATGGTCAGCAGGTTCTGAATCCCCTCGGTGATATTGGCGAGAATCAACTGCCCGCCGGCATTTTTCATGGTGGTCAGCGCCGAGATCAGCATTCCCAATCCGACCGAGCTCATCCATTCAACTTTTGACAGGTCGACCACGATCTTTTTCTGGCCGCCGTTGACAAATTCGTGCAGTTTGCCGTGGAACAGCGTGGCATCGGGACCGCCCATAACTTTGCCCTTGAGCTTTATGATGGCCACGTCGCCTTTGGTTTCTTCGGTCATTTTCATTTTATACTCTCCCTATATATTTGTCTGTGTAAAGATTCAATCGGCCTGTCATATACAGGTTCAGCCGATCGGAATGTATATTTTACGACGTAACCTCCCAAAAATCAAGCAGATTATGACAATTCGCCGCGGCCACGGATAACCTCATCCAACGCTTACCGGTTTATAATATTTATCGCGGTCTTCTTTTTTAACATTTCCTCCCGGGATAGCCGTCACTTCGGCGGTAATCGGTCGATTGCCGCCGATGCCGATAATATCGCCGACGTCGATTTCCCGCGACGGTTTGGAACGAACGCCGTTGATTTTCACAAGTCCGTTGTCACAAAGTTGTTTGGCCACGGTGCGGCGTTTGACCAGGCCAACCCGCGAAAGATATAAATCGAGTCTCATGGATTCTGTTATTGTAAAGGACGGATTTCCACATAGGTCCGTTTACGGATTTCCTCGACCCACTGATTCACGTATTCACCGGTTTTGGTCTGCCGCGCCAGATCTTTGAGTCTGTCGAAATCATCGTCCAAAGTGATTTGACGGCTTTCCTTGCGGTCAAGCAGTTTCAGCAGGTGAAGTCCGAATTCGGACTGCACCGGACCGCAGACATCGCCGATTTGTTCGACCGAATCAATCACCGATGAAAAGACTGGCGGAAGGCCTTTCAGGGGGAACCAGCCCAGCTCCCCGCCCTGTTTGCGGGATTCATCATCGGCGGAAAACGCCTTGGCCAATTCCCTGAAATCGGCGCCGTCGGTGATTTCGCGCTGAAGTGAATCAATCAGTGTATACGCCAGTTGCGTATCGGCGGCGGAGGGTTTGACCTCAAAGAGGATTTGCCGGAAATGCCCGCGCTGGCCATCTTTGCTTTCGCATTTAATGATATGCAGACCATTATCGGTGGTAATCACGCTTGAGATTTCGCCGGGTTGAAGCATGAAAGCCGGACGCCCGAACTCCGGGAGAACGTCATCTTCGGATATGGTGCCCAGATCACCGCCGATCAGCGCCGAGGGGCCATCGGAGTAGGTCATGGCAAGGGTGGCAAAATCCGCGCCGGAGACGACATTTTGCCGGACTGCCTCGGCTTCGGCCATTACCGAATCACGGGTGGTCTGTGACGGGATAAACGTAACCAGGATATGCGCCAGACGCACGGTCTCGGCCTGTTCGGGAATGGAATCTTTGTACAGGTCGTAAAACTCAAGGACTTCCTGACGCGAGACGGATATCTGGGACAGTTTCATCTGGATGAGTTTTTGTTTATACAGCTGGTTTTCTATTTCGGGACGCAGGCGGCGTTTGAAATCACGGAAGCTGAGTCCTTCGCGGGCCAGTTCATCGAGGAATTGTTCCTCACTCGGATATTGCGAGGCAATGTTCATGACACGTTCATCGAGCGCCTGTTCGATTTCGGTGTCGGTGACACGAATGCTGGTATCCTGTTTGGCTTCGATCAGGAAAAGCTGTTCAGAGATCATCTGATCGAGCACCTGCTGTTGCAATTGGTTCATTTCTTCTTCGGTCTGGGGTCGCACTCCCTGGTTGATCGCCAGCAGTTGCATTTGCAGGGCCAGCTCCGAGGCCAGAATCGGTTCATTGCCGACAATGGCAACGATACGTTCGACCGGTTCCATGGCGATCGTGGAGGCACACCCGCCAAGGACCAGCAGGCCACACAGCAACAGAGAAAACAGGCCGCGGTGTTTAGCCGTTGGACGCGGTATCGACCGGTGCATATTTATTCCTGTCAATGGTGGCGCGCAGATTGTCCTGGTAAATTTCAACGTCAACTTCCTTTTTGCGCTGTTCGATCCAATCGGCAATAGCGTTCTGTCGCCGTTCTTTCTCCAGATTTCTCCGTATTTCCTCCTTGACGACAAGGAAGTCCTTCACTTCCTCGGCCATTTTATCGGCAACATAGATCAACGAATATTTACCGGTAATGGGAAACGGTCCGCCGATATCGCCGACCGCGAGTTTGTCGGCGGCGCGGTACAGATCGGGATAATAACGCTGTTCGATATATCCCAGATCACCGCCACTTGACCGTCGCTGGGGACGTTCGGTCAACTCCATAGCCACCTGCTTGAAGGATTCGAAGGAATGCACTCGTTTCCTGGCCTGTTTGGCGGCGGCCAGATCGGACATCATGATTTCAAAAATATGAATTGACGGCGGCTTGACGAATTCATTCAGATGGCTTTCATAGTATTGACGAAGCTCACCTTCATCGGGAGGATCGGGAAACGGCAGGGAGTCGTTTTCCATGATATCGGCCATAGCCAATTCACGGAATTTTTTTATTTTACGCTTGAACAGCGGATCATCCTCCAGCCCGAGAGTTCGCGCCTCTTTGCTGAGAATGTCCGGCGCCTTCAGGCTGAAAACGACCGCACCGATCGAATCGTAATCATCGAAATTCGGGCGAAAATTGATATTGATTTTTTTGGAATCGAGGAGGTATTCCCCCAGGGTCATCTGCCCACCGTCCCACGATGCAATCACCATTTCCTTTTCGTCGCGATCGAGCTGGGCGATATCGAAATCGTTTTTCGGGACCTGCGCGAGCAGTTGCGGAGGATACATGGTTTCCCGCCGATGCATGAGGTAATCACACACGTCGGTTTCGATCCTGATCGGGTATTTATCGCGAAGTGATTTCGAATAATTCTCCAGCAATTCGTTTCTCTTGAATGACATGACGACTTTGGCGATATCATCATGCATGCGATCGTAGCTTTGCCGTTCATCGTTGGGCATGCGGTCGTCCATGCGGGCAATATGCCAGCCGTATTTGGTCTTGAAGGGTTCCGATATTTCGCCGGGGTTGAGTTTGAAGACATTTTCGGCGAAAGCCATATCCATCCCGCCCCAGGAGAAACAGCCGATACTTCCCTGCCGCTTCTGCGCTGAGGGATCAATGGAGTATTTAACCGCCAGTTTTTCGAAATTGGCGCCGTTCTTCAAGCTGTCGAGAATCATGCGGGCGGTGTCCTCGTTTGGCACCAGAATATGCGAGACACACACCTTTTCGGCCATGTTGTCATAGAATTCCCGGATTTCATCTTCCGTGACGTCGACCTTGTCGTTAATTTCTCGTTGATAAAGGACATCCAGCAGGAATTGGTCCCATCCCGCCAGAACGATACGATTGACCTCTTCGTGGTCATCGATGTGCTTTTCATATGCTTCCTGAATGAACAACTGCTGAATGATCAGGCTGTCAAGAATCGCCTTGCGGCTTTCCAGCTCTTCATTAAAACTGGCAAAGACGTTATTGTTGTAATCGAAGATTTCATTGAGATCTCTGGCGAGGATTTTATCACCGCCGACTTTGGCCAGCACCATATCGTCATCGCCGCCGCCGCCACCGCATCCAATAACTCCCATGATCAGTCCGACCGTTATAACCGCCGCACAAAATGCCTTATAACCTTTGTTCATATGTCCTTTATCCTTGTTAAACATTTACATCCCACTTATACCGTGAGTATGACTGTAAGTTCCTGTCCGCAAACGATAAGACTGAAATTATACAATCTGTCGACGGCTTTGGCAAGGGCTTTTTGGTCACCGGGAGTGACGAGATCGGAGTAAGTTCAACCGCGCCATACTGATTAGGATAAAAAAGGGCTTGCATCCGACGGCAAAAAAGACTACTTTCGCCCTGTTATGCGCGCAAATAAAATGAAACCGGAAAGGATAGCACGTTGCATATAGCGAGATTATTGACACCGCGGCGGGTCATTCTCGCCATGGTTATCATCGGTGTGTACCTGTTGTACTCCGTCGCCTTTGCCTCCGGCGGCGGTGAGGACGGGCACAGCGAGATCGCCGACGTTCTTCTGGGTCTGATCGTGATTTTACTGGCGGCCAAGCTCGGCGGCGACCTGTTCGAGCGTTTCCACCAACCGGCGGTACTCGGCGAATTAATCATGGGAATGATCATCGGCAATCTGGGTCTGCTTGGTCTCGAGATTTTCGAGCCGTTCAAACACAGCCTGACACTGGAGGTTCTGGCGGAGATCGGCGTGATCATTCTGCTGTTCGAGGTCGGATTGGAATCCTCGGTCAGGGAGATGATGAAGGTCGGCGTAACATCGTTTATGGTGGCGACCTTCGGCGTGATTGCGCCGTTTTTCCTCGGCTGGGGAGTGGCGATTCTGTTTTTGCCGGAAGAGTCGATTTACATTCATATATTCATTGGCGCCACGCTGACGGCAACATCCGTCGGTATTACGGCGCGGGTGTTACAGGATATCGGCAAGATACGCACCAGGGAAGCCAAGGTTATTCTGGGGGCGGCGGTTATCGACGATATCATGGGCCTGGTTATACTGGCGGTGGTGGTCGGGATAATCGATGCGGCCAATTCCGGCGGCGCTGGGATCGGCTCTTTCGACGTTTTTCTGATTGTCGCCAAGGCGCTGGGATTCGTGATCGGCGCGATCGTGATCGGGACCTGGCTGATGCCCCGGGTTTTCAAAATGGGAAGCAAGCTCAAGGTCAAGGGTGTGCTGTTATCGATCGCGCTGCTGGTCTGTTTCCTTCTGGCCTATATCGCCAGTGAGATCGGACTGGCGCCGATCGTGGGTGCATTCGCGGCGGGCTTGATTCTCGATGAAGTGTATTACAAGGATTTCACCGATCGCGGGGAACATCATATTGAAGAACTGATCAACCCGATCGGGGTCTTTTTGGTGCCTATCTTTTTCGTTCGGATGGGAATGATGGTGGAACTGATTACGTTCACACACACCAGCATTCTGGCGTTCGCAGGAGTGATGACGCTGGCGGCGATTCTCGGCAAACAGGTTTGTTCACTGGCGATTTTCGATAAAACCATGAACCGGTTTGCGGTCGGATTGGGGATGATACCGCGCGGCGAGGTCGGTTTGATTTTCGCCGGAATCGGCGCCAAACTGGCCATTGACGGAAAAGATGTGGTCAACACCGGCACGTATTCCGCGGTGGTGATTATGGTGATAGTGACAACGCTGGTAACACCGCCACTTCTGAAAATGTCCTTGATTCGGGGTGACAAGAAAAAGGCCGAAACAAAAAACAAATAGGGTTATTGCAAAACTATGGCAAGGCGAAACGTTCGGGTTTCGCCTTTTTTTATGCAACATGTCTGACGGGGACTCGTTTGGCATAATTATCCGTAACAACATCAGTCTTTTTTCGGGAGGGAGTATGCCGCAGTTTTCCGAAGCGGAATACCAGGTATTGGTCATTGTTCACCGCGCCACGATGCGCAAGTTGCCGACAACGTTGACCGGTTTGCGGTCGCTGGGAATGGATAAAATCGGCGATGCTCTTGAAAACTGGGATATGGCTATTGAGCGACTGACACGGGACGGACTGCTGGAACATAAAGATGGATCTTATGCCTTGACGGTTTCAGGCCAAAAGGCGGCGGAAGAAACCAGTACCAGTCATCCCATTCCCCGCTATTTCTATAACGAGTATTATCGCCGGGCCGAACACAGTGCCGCGCACGGCGAGTTTTGCAGACGGGTCTATGGTGCCGATTTATGTCAGCACGGGATGGCGAGTATGTCGCAGGTACAAGTCATGGTCGACTTATTGAGACTGACAGCCAACGATACCGTTATCGAGACCGGGTGCGGCAACGGCATGATTACGGAATACATATCGGATCAAACCGGCGCACATGTTACCGGCGTGGATATCGCCGACGGCGCCATTGCCGGTGCCCGCTTGCGCACGGCGGATAAAAACCGGAGGCTGTCATTTGCAATCGCCAATCTAAACGGACTGGATTTCCCTCCCGGCAGTTTTGATGTCTATGTCTGCATCGACTCATTGTATTTCGTTCGGGATCTGGAAACGGCAATCGATCAGGCCGTGGCAATGGTAAAACCGGAAGGTCGGATGGCGTTGTTCTGGGAGGCATGGACCGCCGACGAATGCCGACAACTCCCGGATATTCTTCATAAACGGCACCTGTCATTCACGACGCATGATTTTTCCGAAGAGGCCCGTCAACACTGGCAGAAAAAGCGTGAGGTGCTTGAAGAGTTGCGGTCTCGATTCGCGGATGAAGACAATATGTTCCTTTTCAACAACCGCATGGACGAAGTGAACGGCATTGCCGGCGCAGAGTTAATCGACCGCAAATTATATTTCGTAACGCCTTAAGTTACCTCGTCATTTCCAGATATCCAGTTCGGGGATCGTACCGGTTTCGATATCGATTCCGACGCCGTAATTGTTGAAGCCGTACGTACTGTCGGTTTTCGCCGGGGCGAACCAGGTGGTGTTGTTTTGGGCGCGGGGGTGCACGGTTTCGGTGCTGTCGGTGAATGAGAAGTAGCGGTCGGTACCGCCGATGTCGATGAATCCCCCGAAAGAATTGCAGTAGTACGGATAGGGCGTCATCTGACGCGGTTTGGCGTAACTCTCGCGGAAGCTGGCCTCGCCCAGCCCGGGAGTGTTCTCGCCGAGGTAATAGTCGTCATTGCCGCCGATATCGATCAGCAGGGCATTGGAGCGAATTTGCGCCAGACCGATGGAGATCATTTTGGCGCGATAGACGTCGTTGCCCCCGGAATTGATCAGGATCGCGTTGGTCCAGTCCCATCCGAATCCGAGCGCCGCCCCGGCGGTGGCGTAGAGTTCGTGGCGGTCGTTGCCGCCCTCGTCGATCAAGATGCCGTTGCAATAATGCGCGCCGGAACCCTGCGTGAAATAGCAGGACTCGTAGATATCGTCGCCGGAGCCGTCATACGCGATGCCGGTGGCGAACCAGTAGGCGCATCCCAGCGACCAGTTGCCGGAGAGGTAGTGGTCATTGCCGGATATGTCGATAATCGTGCCCAGTCCGCCGGCCCAGGCATGTCCGTCGGTACCGTCGCCGCGTCGTCCGAAACCGACCCCCTGCACGCCGTTGCCGTTGATTTCGAAATCGGAATGATAATCGGCGCGGTCGTATTTATAGGCATAGGGTTCACCGGTGTACTTATCATCGCCGGCATAATCACTCAGCACGCCGATGCCGCCGCCGACGCCGCCGTATCCCTGCCCGTCGCCGTACAGATAGTACGTATCATTGCCGTCGACGTCGAAACACAACCCAATGCCGAAATAGCCGCATCCCTGCGCCGAGAGTTCCGCCGTGTAGGAATCGTTGCCCTCGACATCCATGAGTAAACCGACCCCGAACACGCCGCATCCCTGAGCATAGACGCCGCCGTCGTAGACATCGTCGCCGCATGCGTCATAGTGCACGCCGATACCAAGCAGGCCCGCACCGCAGGAGGGGAAATCGGCCGAGGCGTGGTATTCATCGTCACCACCGAGATCGATAAACAACGAGACCGGATTGTGGAGACCGGCATTGGCGCCGATGGAACCGGTGAAAACGCCGTCGTTGCCGAAATCGATCACCAGCAGGGTGTTGGTGCAGTCCAGCTCGCCGGCGGAATCCTTGCGCGCGAGGGCTTTTTTGCCGACCAGGAGAATCCGGCCATATGAGGTGGTCAATTCGACCAGGGAATCCGCGGGGAAATCGGCATGACGGATCAGCGAATCGGCGGCCTGTTCGACCAGCGCGGCGGCTTTCAGAGCGGCATAGTGCAGTGACGCCCAGTCGATATCGCGGCCGATATCATCCAACTCCGGGTAGTACACGGTGCCGTCGGACTGATTCGCGGCCAGGTCGCGAATGGCATAGGTACGGATCATCGGCGGGCGGTTACAGTTGCGAAACGCCAGAT
This sequence comes from Candidatus Zixiibacteriota bacterium, assembly GCA_016933695.1. Lineage (GTDB taxonomy): Bacteria > Zixibacteria > MSB-5A5 > GN15 > PGXB01 > JAFGAL01. The sequence continues at coordinate 23,383 of JAFGAL010000001.1, forward strand.
CGCGCCATTTGATGACATCGGCGATATTGAGAATAATCCCGGCCAGAATCAATTCGGCGGTATCGGACAGCATCGCGGACAACTCCTCGGCGTTTTTTCTGTATTCGGGCCATTCGGCGCGGGAGCCGAAAGCGTAGTAGTCGGTTTGACGGTCGTACATCCCGGAAAGCCGGTCGAGCGCGGAGCGAAGAGGATGCACGGAATCAGCGGGCGCGATCAGGTTAGCCGAGTAGTTGCGGAATCCTCCGAGTTTGCGGTCAACACCGAGCGAATAGGTTAAATGATACAAGGCGGTGGAATTGGAATCGAGAAATCCCGGCGAGAGGTAGCGTTCGACGGCATTGCCCATGGTTTTAGCGTAGTCGTACAATTTCAGCGGTTCGGCGAAGAGATCATCGAAGGAAGTCAGCTTGTACGGGATATCGAGCGGGAAACGGTTCCAGTATCCTTTGGGGTGGAATCCGAGATCGGTGCGGTCGAAACCGACCGAATCGAGCACCATCCCGAGAACATCGGGACGATCCTGCGCCCCGACAGATATACCCACCAACGACAGTATCAACACAACACGCACGACCACGCGAACCATAGCCACCTCCGGTAAAGGATTTCAGATATGATAGCCGGATCCGTATCGGAAAGGCAACAGAGATTTTCATATAAAAAGCCCGCCTGACGGCGGGCTTTTATCAAGTAAAATCCACGATGTCGGAAATTAGAACATCTTGTACTTCATGGAGACCATCCAGTTCATGTTGGACTGCTGGCCTGAGATGAAGTTGAAACCGTCGGTCAACAACTGCGGGTTGGTGTAGGTGTCGAGATAGAGGTTGCCCCAGTGGAAACCGGCGCCGAGATAGAACTCGGTATCGACATAGTTCTGTTTGTATTTTCCTTCTTCTTCGCCTTCTTCAGCATCCGCGGTATACGTCCACATATGCCAGTATGACGTCCCGCCCATGCGGAGGTCGAGCCAATCGAAGACCACGGCTTCGAGACCGGCTTTGAAGTACGGCAGGTTAAAGTCGGAGATTTTGTCTTCCATGCTGTCACCGCCGCCTTCTTCCTTCGCCTTTTCGCTGTTATAGATGATACCGAAATCACCAACGGCAAGAATACCGGTGGCCGGCTTGTAGTGCATACCGACGCCGGCGGCAAACATCATCTGCGTAATCGAGAGTTTGCCATCACTTTCTTCCTCACCGGATTTGAGTCCCAGCTTGTTGTACGCCAAATTGGCATGCGGAACCAAAGTGATCTTTTCACTTCTTTCATTGAAATACCGACCATCGAGATGGAAGCCCATGCTGCCGTCGTTTTTGATTTCCTCGTCGCCATCCGAATCCTTGTCGGTGAAGCTGAGCATTTTGAATCCCGCGGCGATGTCCATCTTGTTTTCCATCATCGTCAAACCGAGATCCAGACCCAGGACCATAAGGCCCTCTTTGGCATCGCCGGGCTCTTCAGCCTGGGAACTGCTGACCAATTGCAGGTGAGCGCCGAATTTGTTTTCACCCAAATAGGTGCCGACAAAGGCGTCAACGCGTTTGTTCGGCAGGATGCCATAATCTTCAAAAAGCTCGAGGTCGTCAAAATCGAAATCCCAGTAGGGGTCGACTTGAATAAATTCTTCAGGAGTATACTCAAGCTCGGTGAAATAGAGACCCACGATGAACGGGGTTTCGTTACCGAAGTTCAGGTGGACACCCATGTTGGTGAATCCGTCCCAGGAATAATGGAACCCCATTCCCGGCATAAAACCGGGGCCTTCAGACGCTTTGGTATAGTAATAGTAGTAGTCTTCATCATAGAGGTTGGCATTCCAGTACTCGGCCAGAACCAATTCGGGATAGTCGACGATGGTCGACGGGAACAGCCAGATATTGTGTTCATCCGGCACGAACATATTCGCATCACCCATGGTCAGCACACGGGTGTAAGTCGCAAAGCTGGCGGTAGCCATCAGCGACAACGCCAAAGTAAGAATTAACAGTTTTTTCATTATCTCATCCTCGAAATGCTATCGTTTGTTTTCTTAGTTTTTCAGGTTACGTACTTTCTCGATGACGTTGGTTTACCTTAACGTTTTGAGCTTGGCACCTCCTTTCGCAAGAAAGTCACGGTTTGCTTCCCTATTACTCTATGCACATACCTGTGTTTTTTCTCAAAGTTCCAATAGATACGTTTTATTCTACTAACGGTCAACAAAAAAAATCAGCCATCGCAAAAAAGTCGTACTCCTACCCCGCCCTCGTTACGATTGCGCAATGTATACGGAAAGTCAATATTTTTGTCAATAAAAAAAATACAGGGAAGAATAAAAAAAAGCCCGATCAGATCACAGACCGGGCTCATTGTTACGGCACTGATGGTGCAATTACCATCTTGTACGACGCACGGTACGGCGGCGCGTGGTTTTACGCACCGAGGTATTCCGGGCGGATTTTCTGACGGTGGAGCGACGGGTCGCGGATTTGCGAGCAGTCGTCTTGCGCACCGGAGATTTCCGAGCGGCGCTTTTGCGCGTCGTGTTCTTGCGCGTCGAGGCCTTGCGGGCCGGCGACTGCTGAGTCTCGGGGTTGTTGGCCGACCACTTGCGAGCGGTCGTCTTGCGCGTCGACCACTTGCGGGCGGTCGTTTTGCGAGCCGGAGACTTGCGCGTGGTGGCCTTACGAGCCGGTGACTTGCGAGAAGTGGCTTTGCGCGTCGACCACTTGCGGGCGGTCGTCTTGCGAGCCGGTGACTTGCGCGTGGTGGCCTTGCGGGCCGGTGACTTGCGCGTGGTGGCCTTGCGGGCCGGTGACTTGCGCGTGATGGCCTTGCGGGCCGGTGACTTGCGCGTGGTGGCCTTGCGAGCCGGTGACTTGCGGGTCACTTTGCTGCGCGTCGTGCTGGTCTTGCGGGTTGTCGCTTTCTTAGCCGGAGATTTCCGAGTCGTACTCTTTCCGGTCTTCGTCGCACGTCTTTTTGTCGTCCGGTTGGTCTTGTTAGTCCGGGTGGGCATGAGTGCGATCCTCCCTTCAACAGATGCAAGTGAATGTTATTCTAAGCCGAAAAGCCATTTCCGACTTAACTCCTTCTAAACAATAATCTTATCGACGGTCACGATAATTTGTTTAGCTTTATCAAGCCAGGAAAATGGATTTTTACGAGCCTGTGTAAAGATTGCATAGCGCCTATGGTTCAACATCTTGCGACAAAACGGCATTAATGGCAATCACGGAAATGATTGTCGGTGATCCCGGCGGGTATTGTGACTGTGAAATTGATTTCATCTATTCGCCCAATCGGAGACATTCGGCAGAGTTCTGCATAAAACCTCCACGGTGTGCGGCACTATGGGAAAACCGCCCCTGCGCAACCCGTAACACATTACAGCGCCATCACATATCAACACTTCATCATGTCAAACAGATCACAAAAATGGCGAGTGACGGGATATTTTTCGCGAGGCATACCCTTTGCTTTATCCCCGGTCAGAAGAGTGAAGCAACGAGGAGCATGAATTATGTTAGACGACAAATATCAGCGCGGGTTTAGCGAGCAGAGACTGAAGTCGACGATGGAACCGAAGGTGCATCATGATTCCGGCGGTTTTTATATTAATACTTTTTCTGAAAACGTTAAGGTGTATTTTGACGATTATTATGTGTTTCTCGAGAATGTCTATGATCGCTGTCAGCGGGAATTGAACGAGATTAACGACAAGCTCGACACGATTTCCGAGGAATACACCGAGACCCGAGCGTGTTTTCAGGCCAAGAAAATAATCGTTGAGCTGGTGCTTAAGACGGTGCGCAATTTCTACGTGGACGGGACCAATTTCGGCGTGATCATGACGCCGTGGTGTCTGGGCACGGTGCTTCTTGAGAAGGTGGAAATTTTCCGGGGACGGCTTTCGCGCGGCGAGGTTGCCGAGGAGGAAATGCCGGAATACCCGTACTACGTTATCAGATACATCGACGAGATTTACAAGAAAACCCTGCTGGACCTGTTCGATTTCCCTCCGGAGGCGTTCAAGATGCGCTGGCAGTACAGTGAGCTTCTGAAGCGGTACAGCAAGGTATTGTCCAATATCACGACCTCTCTTAATTCGGTGCTCATGCAGATAAAGAATTACGGTGCCTGATCATGTGATCAGGTTCTCTTCCTCCCTCCTACAGGTAAACCCCCGGTAATTTCCTCCCGCCGGGGGTTTTTTTCAAGAAAACGCGCCTTTTTACCGATATAAAACTGTTGGGAAAACAATAGGAACACACTGGATATATGCCGGTTGGACACGTGAAAACAAAGGCGGGAACCCGGTTTCTGCCGATATATCTTGAATCGCTTCGTCTCGACACGGTCCTGGATTTCGATTTGTACATAAAAATCGGCCAGGAAATGGTGCTGTATCGATCGGCCGACCTGCCGTTTGTCGATAAAACCCGCGACATGCTGATCAACAACAATGTCAAGCGGTTGTATGTCACCGACAGCGATCGCAAGCATTACCAGCATTATATCGAACAGAACCTGACCAATATTCTCAACGACCAGACCATTCCGGAAAAGCGCAAGGCGGGAATTCTATACGAAACATCGAAGTCACTGATGAAGGATGTGCTGGATAATCCCTCGTTCGGTGAGAATATCAAGCGTTCGCAGAACCTGGTGGCGGAGACGGTCGGTTTCGTGCTGAAAGGCCAGCAGGCGTTTCACAATCTGCTGAAAATCAGTTCGTTCGATTATTACACGTACACGCACTCGGTCAACGTCTGCACGTTCTCGATCGCGCTGGCGCAACAGGTCGGACGCAACGACGAGGAGTACCTGTACGAACTGGGTCTGGGGGCGCTGTTACACGACGTCGGCAAGTCGCGCATATCCGAACGGATACTCAACAAGCGGACATCTCTTTCGCCGGTGGAGTATGAGCTGATGAAAAAACATCCCAAGTGGGGGGTGGAAATTCTGGCCCATACCGACCTGATCGAGGCGGCATCATATTATCCGGTCTTACAGCATCACGAGCGCGGATCGCGCAACGGGTATCCCAATGGTCTGTCTCTGGATGAAATGCACGAATTCAGCAGGATTGTGGCGATCACCGACACGTTCGACGCCATGACCACGACCCGCGTGTACCAAAAGGCAATCGACACGTTCCCGGCCCTGCGAAACATGTTTCATCTGAAGGGTGAGTATGACGATACCCTTCTGAAGGCATTCGCAGAACTGATGGGCCCCAGCGGTCTTTTACATATTTAAATCACCAAAAAAAACATCCGCTATTCGGCAGTCGTGGCGGCCTCTTCCGGGGCGGTCTTCCCGCCTGTGGGAGCGCTTGTCCCGAATCCCATTTTTTCGCGCACACCGCTTTCGATACTGGCGTAGATATCGGCGTTTTCTTCGAGGAACCGTTTGGCGGCCTCACGTCCCTGTCCGAGCCGGTCGCTGTGATAGCTGTACCAAGCGCCGGATTTTTCGACGATTTCATATTGGGCGGCAAGATCGAGCAGTTCGCCGGAACGGGAAATACCCTTGCCGTAGGTGATATCGAATTCGGCTTCGCGGAACGGCGGAGCGACCTTGTTTTTCACCACGCGCACGCGGGTTCGGCTTCCGACCACTTCCTGCTGGTCTTTGATAGTGGCGATTTTGCGGATATCGAGTCGTATCGTGGCATAGAATTTCAGGGCATTGCCGCCGGTGGTGGTTTCAGGATTGCCGAACATGACGCCGATTTTCATGCGGATCTGGTTGATAAACACCACGGCGGTTTTGGATTTGGAGATCACACCGGTCAGTTTGCGCAGTGCCTGCGACATCAATCGCGCCTGCAGGCCCATGTGCGCGTCGCCCATCTCCCCTTCGATTTCGGCGCGCGGCACCAGTGCGGCGACTGAGTCGATCACGATCAGGTCGATCGCACTGGAACGAACCAGAGTCTCGGTGATATCCAGCGCCTGTTCGCCGGTATCAGGCTGGGAGATCAGCAGGTTGTCGACATCGACTCCCAGCGCGCGGGCATAAACGGCATCGAGCGCATGTTCGGCATCGATAAAAGCGGCAATTCCGCCGACTTTCTGGGATTCGGCGATAAAGTGCAGAGCCAGAGTGGTTTTGCCGGAGCTTTCCGGCCCGTAGATTTCAATCACGCGGCCGCGCGGAATACCGCCCACGCCGAGCGCGAAATCCAGCCCGAGGGAACCGGTCGGGACGGTTTCGATCTTCTGCACGGCATCATCGCCCAGTCTCATAATCGCGCCCTTGCCGAATGATTTCTCAATCTGGTGCAGGGCGCTTTCGAGCGCCTTTTTCCGATCGGGGGTACCAATCGCCATGGTGCTTTCTCCTTTTATCTGTAATTTCTTTTTTGTCATAATCAGTATACCGATTATACAACGTAGACAATTCTTGCGGGTTCGGCTATCACATTTTGCAGACGTAATAAAATAATAACAACTCCCCCTGTCAAACAGTGTCAGTAAAAATGCATGCGGAACGGGAAAAATGAAAAAATCAGGGCGTCGCCAACGGGCTTTCGCACAGGCGGTCGTAAATCGGGCCGCGCGGAGTCAGAGTCGATTTAAACAAGACCAGCCGGTCGAGAATAACCGGTTGCGGGGTGAACTCGTAGTTTTCAATATATGCGGCCAGGTCATCCAGTCCATAGCTTTCCCGCACCCGTCCGAGGGTTAGATGCGGTTTGAAGGGGCGGTTCTCACGCTCGAAACCGAGCCGGGCGGTGTGCTCGTCCATGTCGCGGGCAATTGCCTGTAGACGGTCGATTTGCCCGGTCAGGCCGACCCAGTAGACGCGCGGGCGTTTGAGATTGGGAAACGCCCCGAGACCGCCGGTTGCGCAGGTAATAACAGTATGTCCGGCGGCGGTTTGGCGAACCGCATCCGTGATCGCCTCGACCTGTTTTTCCGGCGTTTCGCCGAGGAATTTAACCGTCAGGTGGACATTTTTCGGGGTCACCCATTTGATTCGCGGGCCTTTTTGCTTGAGGGCGAAAATAATCCGCCCCAGTTCTTCTTCGACTTCTTTGGGAAGCGGTAAAGCGATAAACAGGCGCATCAGTCAATCTCCAGAATCGTGCGGCGCAGAAGTTCCATTGCGGCATAGACCGAACGTCGGCGATTGATTTCGCGGTCATTACCCAATCGAAGCAGTTTCGAGATTACGCCCGGTTCCGAGGAAACCGCGATATATACGGTCCCGACCGGTTTTTCGTCGGTGCCGCCGCCGGGCCCGGCGATACCGGTGATAGCGATGCCATAGTCCGAACCGAATTTCTCGCGAAGACCGCGCGCCATGGCTTCGGCCGTTTCGGCCGAGACTGCGCCGTGCTTTTCGAGAGTCTCTTCCGGCACGCCCAGAAGCCCGGTTTTGGAGCGGTTGGTGTAGGTCACCACGCCGCATGCGAAATATCCTGATGATCCGGCCACCGACGTAATTTGTCCGGCCAGCAATCCGGCGGTGCAGGATTCGGCGACGGTGAGCGTTTGTTTGCGATCGGTGAGCAGTCGCCCGATAACCAATTCCAAGGTGTCATCATCGCGACCGAAGATATACTTGCCGACCACTTCGCTGAGACGTTCGGCGATTGTTTCGGCGTTTTCATCGGCGACTTCCTGGCTCGGTCCGCGGGAGATAATGCGCAGATCGACACCGCTGTACGACGGCAGGTAGGCGAAACGCACCGACTCGGGCAGTTTGAGATGCGGGGTGATGCGCTCGGCGAGTTCCGATTCGATAATGCCGGTGGTGCGAAGTTTGATAACGCGGATGGCTTCCTGTTTGATACGCGCCTGCAGAAACGGAATCAATTCCTCATCGACCATAATCATCATCTCGCGCGGGACACCGGGCAATGAAGCGAAGATTTTGCCTTCTTCGGTGATGACAATACCGACCGCGGAGCCGGTTTTGTTGGGCAGATAGGTTGCTCCCTGCGGCAGAAGCGCCTGGTTCTGGTTGATGGCGGGCATGTCGATCCCGCGCTCGGCATAGCGCCGCTTGATGTCGTCGAGAATGTCCTCGTGGAACACCAGATTGCGTTTGAACACTTTGACAATGGCACGCTTGGTGACATCGTCGTCGGTCGGTCCCAATCCGCCGGTGACGATAACGATATCGGTGCGTCGGAGCGCCTGATAGATCACTTCTTCCATGCGCGGCAGATCATCGCCGACGGCGGTTTTGTACTGGACGGTCAGCCCGATTTCGGCCAGCCTTCGGGCGATATAGACCGAGTTGGTGTCGACAGTATGGCCGGTGATGATTTCATCGCCGATTGATATCAATTCCACATTCATTTTGGTTTCCCGCTGTGCTCGGTTGCGGTTATTTCATCATATATATGACGTATACAATAATCTGCGTTAACAGATTGGCCTGCACTCCGGCGATAACATCATCGGCGGTCACGCCCCATCCGCGCGGGAGTTTCTCGGCGATATTGGCCGGGTAGATTTTAATCGCGTCGAATCCCCGAAAAGCGACAAAGGCAATGATATAATTGACCAGGGAGTATGGCACAAACAAGAGCGCGATAAACATCCCCGCCCATTCATCGACGACGATTTTTTTGGCGTCGTGACCAAGAATCGGTTCGGCGGCCGATGCCAGAACAACCGACAGCGCGGACATGACAACGACGGCGATTCCCAGGGAGACCAGATCACCCCGCAGAAGAAACCAGGCAATCAGCCAGGCCGGGATGGTCCCGGTGGTTCCGGGAATAAAACGACTGCAACCGGTATAAAAACCGGTCGCCAGCATTTTGATAATGGTGTCTTTCATCGAAGCGTGTTCCTGATCATGGAGTAATATTTAATCGTGTAATCCAGCCCGGTATAGATCGTAATGAACGTCGTGGCGCCGATCAGGATGTCATAGACCAACTGGCGGTTGAACACCAGTAGATCGGCCAGCGGGCTTTGTATTTGGCGGAAGATCACATCCAGCGTGATAAGAAGCAAAATAAACGTGATCGTGGTCATCTGGACGACGGTTTTGGTCTTGGCCAGAAAGGTCGGCGTGATCATCAGGCCCTTGTAGGCGGCGATCGTTCGCAGTCCGGTGACAAAGAACTCGCGGGCGATAATCAACATGACCATCCAGGGGCGCGCGAGGTGAAGATATACCAGCGCGATGAAGGCGGTCGCGACCAGAATCTTGTCGGCCAGGGGATCCATGAATTTGCCGAATCCGGTGACGATGCCGTATTTGCGGGCGTAGTGGCCGTCGGCGACATCGGTAAGCGCGGCGACCAGATACAAAAAGAACCCAAAGGCTCGGCTGTAGGCGTTTTCGGCGATAAAAAACGACATGAAGATCGGCGCAATGATAATCCGCGACAGCGTCAATTTATTCGGCATATTCATAAGTCAGGCCAATGTACGAACTTATGGCGGTGCTGTCAAATGTAATGTCGGGCAACAATGACATGGTTCATATAACTACAATCACATTCAGGCATAAAAAAACCCGCCATGGAAGACGGGCTTTTTATGTACAACAGATGTTGTCTTATTCGTCGGTTTTTTCTTCGACAGAGGCATCCGGAGTGACATCGGCCGTCTCTTCGACCGATGCGGTGACTTTCGTTTCCGCTTTCATGTCCGGTTTGGCTTCTCTCGCGGCTTTCCTTGCTTTCTTGCCTTTCTTGGGGGCTTTTTCAGCCGAGGCTTTTTGCTCCGCCGGTTTCTCCTCGAGTTTTTCCTCGATACGCGCCGATTTGCCGGTCAGATCGCGCAGGTAGTAGAGCTTGCTCTGGTGGACCTTGCCCTGTCGGATGCGCTGGATTTTGGAGACATTGGGTGAGTGGAGCGGGAATACTCTTTCCACGCCGACACCGTAGGTGATTTTGCGTACCGTGAAGGTTGCGCCGGTGCCGGAGCCGCGACGCCCGATCACCGTCCCCTGGAACACCTGGACGCGTTCCTTGTCGCCTTCTTTGATCTTGACATGAACCTTGACCGTATCGCCTGATTTAAATACAGGAATCTGATCCTTCATTTGGCCTTGTTCGATTTGCATTACCCGTTTCATCGGTCAAACCTCTTATTTATTCTCGTTATCTTTTTTTTCGAGAGTTTTAAGATATTCTTTATCGCTATCGTCCAAATCCAGCCGCTCCAAAAGCTCCGGCCGGTTGTTATATGTTTTCTTCAACGCCTGCAGTCGACGGAATCGCTCGATTTCACGGTGGTTGCCGCTCAGGAGTTCATCCGGGACGCGCAGGTCTTTGTACTCCTCCGGTCTGGTATAGACCGGCGGGCCAAGCCCGATTTCGACATGCGAGTCGGTGAGGGCCGATTCGAAATTTCCCAGCACTCCCGGAATCAGCCGCGTGACGGCATCGAGGATGACCGCCGCGGCGGGTTCGCCGCCGGTGAGGACGTAATCGCCGATCGAAACCTCATCGATTTCAAACAGCGACAACAGCCGCTCATCGACACCGAGATAGTGGCCGCAGATGACGGTCAGGCGCGTGCACAGTGAACAGGTCACCGCGATCGGCTGGGTAAACGTTTTGCCGGCCGCCGAGGTGAGAATGATTTTCTCTCCCTCGCGACTGGTGCGTTCGTATCCCAGGTCGCGCAGGCAGGCCGCAAGCGGTTCCACTTTCAACACCATCCCGCCGCCACCACCGAACGGTTTGTCATCGGCGGTGCGGTGTTTGTCGAGGGTGTATTCCCGCAGGTCGATTATTCGTATTTCAAAGAGCCGTTTATTCTGTCCCCGGGCGATGATCGACTGGCTGATGACCGAGTCGAAATAGTCCGGAAACAGCGTTACAATCTCAATTTTCATCCGGGGAGTCAAAGATCCCCTCCGGAGGATCAAGGTGTATTACCTTCCGCCCAATATCGACGCGTTTCACGAACGCGGCGATCATCGGCAGGAGGTGTTGTTTTCCCTGTTTGTTTTCTATCACCAGCATGTCGTTGGCCGGATATTGTTCCACGGCGGCAATGACTCCCAGTTCCCGGTCGTTTAAGTCAACCGCGCGGCATCCGATCAAGTCGAAGTGGTAGTACTCTCCTTCGGGCAGTTCCCGCAAGTCGGCGCCCCTGATATACAGGTACTGATTGGTAAATCGTTTCGCCTCTTCCGGGCTGTCAACCCCGTCTATCTTCACCGTCAGTTTCCCCGAGATCCATCTCGCGGACACCAGGTTCAATTCATTCCAGCCCTGATTCGATTCAATCCAAAAAGCTGTCGATTGTTCAAAGCGTTCGGGAAAATCGGTCAACGGCTGGACATATAGTTCTCCGGCGACGCCACGGGGCCGTCCGAACCGTCCCACGACGACATACTCCGGTTTTATATCCAACTACTCCAGAATCTCCAAAACAGCGCGTTTACCCTTCTTGGCCGAAATGGCCGCGATCAACGTACGAATCGATTTGGCGGTTTGTCCATGTTTACCGATAACTTTTCCGAGGTCACCGGGCCCGACTCGCAATTCGTATACCGTTGTTCGTGCTCCCTGCACTTCCGTAAGGTCGACTTCATCAGGATTATCCACTAAGGCTTTGACGATGGTTTCAATGAATTCTTTCACCTCAATCTCCTTTACTAGCGTCGGTTGCGTTCTAGTTTAGCTGTAAGAAATCGAACACGATCGGGTCAACTACTCAAGACTTCGCCTCCTTTGTCTTTTTGCGCTTTTTGGTTCGTTCGGTAATGGTTTCCGCGAGAGTAATTCCGGACACATCCTCTCCGCGTTTCATCATTTCGTACTTTTTGGTAAATCCAACCTGGGTGAGCAGAGAAGCCACGGTATCCGAGGGCTGGGCGCCTTCGTTGAGCCAATGCGTCATGCGCTCTTCATGCAACTTGATCGTTGCGGGTTTTTCAATCGGGTAATAAAAGCCCAGAGTTTCAATAAACCGTCCATCGCGGGGCATTCTGGAATCCGTCGCAACAAATCGATAGGTCGGGCGTTTTTTCGCACCCATCCGTTTAAGCCTAATCCGTACTGACAATGGTGTTAACCTCCATCTCGTTATGGTATCACATCTGGAAAGGGAAAGACCCCTTCGGCATACCCTTGAACTTGAATTTACTTACGTTTTTTATCATCTTGCGCATGGCAAAAAATTGCTTGAGCAAATTATTTACGTGTTGGACCGAATTTCCGGATCCGGCGGCAATACGCCGTTTGCGACTGCCGTCAATAATCAGCGGATTCTGTCTTTCTTCCGGAGTCATGGACTGGATAATCGCCTCGACGCGCACCAGTCCGCGCTCGTCGATTTGCACGCCTTTGAGGGCTTTGCCCACGCCGGGGATCATCCCCAGCAGGGAATCGAGCGGGCCCATTTTTTTCAGCTGTTGCATCTGATCGTAGAAATCATCGAACGTAAAGGCGTTTTTGCGCAGGCGTTCGGCCAGTTCTTCGGCCTGTTTTTCATCGACCACCGCCTGGGCTTTTTCCACCAGGGTGACCACGTCGCCCATGCCGAGAATGCGTGAGGCCATGCGGTCGGGATGAAATGCCTCGAGATCGGACGGTTTCTCGCCGATCGAAACCAGTTTGATCGGGCATCCGGTGACGGCGCGAATCGAAATCGCGGCGCCGCCGCGGGCGTCGCCATCGAGTTTGGACAGCACCACTCCGGTCAGGGCAAGGCGATTGTGAAACTGCTCGGCAAGATTGACGGCATCCTGCCCGGTCATGGAATCGGCTACCAGTAGAATTTCATCCGGCCCGACTTTGGCCTTGATCTCATCCAGTTCGGCCATCAGCGCGTCATCGATATGCAGTCGTCCGGCGGTATCGAGGATAACCAGATCGAAGAAATTTTTCTCGGCGTATTTTTTAGCCTGAAGGCATATTTCCGGCGGCTTTTTGCCATCGAGACTGAACACGTCCGTGTCGATTTGTTTGCCCAGCACCTGCAACTGCTTGACGGCGGCGGGACGGTAAGTATCGGCGGCCACCAGCAGTGGTTTTTTATTTTTACGTTTGGCCTGAAGCGCGAGTTTGCCGGAGAGCGTGGTTTTGCCCGATCCCTGCAAGCCGCATAACATGTACACAGTCGGAGATTTATCGATCGGAGCAAGCGGTTCCGCTTTGGTCCCCAGCAGTTCGATCAGCTTGTCATGAACGATCTTGACAATCTGCTGACCAGGCTCGATCGATTTAAGGACTTTTTCGCCGACAGCGTCCTGCTCGACGGATTTTATAAAATTCTTGACGACCTTGTAGTTGACGTCGGCTTCGAGCAAAGCGCGACGAACTTCACGCAAAGCATCGCGGATGTTTTTCTCGGATAACTTCCCGGCACCGCGAAGCTTCTTGAAGATATCATCGAATTTGTCAACCAGTTCACCAAACATCGCTTATCAGTAACTTTCAAAAATACGACAGGACATACTTCGCCCCGTCCAAAGCAAGGAAATATACAAAAACGGCGGGAAACCGCAAGCGATTTTCTACGACTTTAGCCTGCGAACAAAGTCATTGAAATCCGGTGATTTAAAGAAGGCCGAGCCGCTGACCAGGATATCCGCGCCGGCGGTATGCAAATCGGCCGCGTTGGTGAGATCAACCCCCCCGTCGACCATAATTTCAAAGGAAAGGTGATTGTCTCTGCGGAATGCGTCGGCAAAGGTCAGTTTTTCATAGACCGTGTCCATGAATCCCTGCCCGGCGAAACCGGGATTGACCGACATGAGCAGAAGCAGGTCGATTTCATCCAGAAACGGCACGGCGCGGGTGATATCCGACGGCGGATTGAGCGTCAACCCGGCCTTCGCCCCGGCGGCTTTAATACGCCCGATGACATTCATGATGCGGTCGGTGTCGATTATATCGGGAAGTTCATATACCCAGCGCCCCTCACCGAGATCGTTTTTCACGCCGTCGATTTCAAGATGAAAAGCGATGATTTCAACGCCGATTCCGATAAAATCGTCGAGATAGTGTTCCGGGTGAGTCACCATCAGGTGGGCATCATGCACCAGTGAACAGGCCTTTTTGGAGGCTTTGGCGATATCAACCCCGAAGGAAAGGTTGGGCACAAAATGGCCGTCCATGATGTCCAGATGAATCATATCGGCGCCGGCGGATTCGGCGGCATGTATTTGTTCCCCCAGCCGGCAGAAATCGGCGGCCAGGATTGAGGGAGCGAATTTCAACACGATGACTATCCTGTTATTCCGTGGTTGAGACGATCAGGTCGATTTCCTCGCCGACCTCAAGTTCGGTGGCTTCCTCGACCGACTGCTCCAGCACCGTCCCGGGCAGGTAGTTTTCATTGCGGACTTCCGTTACCAGACCAATTTTCAGCCCCAGCTGTTCCATCAGGCTGTCGGCCTCCTCAAACGACCGTCCCACCAATCGCGGCATGAACACGATTCCGGAAAGCCGTCCCCGGTTGACCATAAGATTAACCTGCGAACCGATGGGAATCTCGGCTCCGGTGGGCGGATAAGAGAACACCACCACGCGCTCGGGGAGTGAATCGGAAAAAGTCCAGGCAATATCGCCGAGGATCAGCCCGGTTGCTTCGATATTGAGTTTGGCCTGACGCACCGAAAACCCGGCCAGCGGCGGGATGGCCACCATTTTCTGACCGAAAGAGGTCACGACCTTGATGATGCGTCCGGATTTGACCTTGGTCCCGGCGGGAGGATATTGCGACAGGACGGTGTTTTCGGGTTTGTCGGGATGGTATTCCTCGGAGGTAACTTCGAGCCGGAGACCCGATTTATCGAGCAGATATTCCGCATCCTGTTTCTGGTAATCGACCACGGTGGGCAGTTCGAATTCACTTCCGTGGCGGGTGACAATCGGCATGACGATGCTGTCGGTGACAACGTAGAGGACGAATAAAAACGCAATCGGGATTATCACGAACTGGATAGCCCGCCGCGGAATGCTTCTCTTGGGGAAATAGCGGGTCCACAGGTTACGCCAGGTGTGATTCGTTTTTCCATTCGAAGTTGCCATACTCTATTGTATGTACTTCAACACCGTAATGCATCAACTTTTTTATTTTATTACTTTGAGCAGGCGGGCGGAGAACGCGCCGGAAAGATTCGGGATATTGGGATAGGTTTTCAGAAATCCGCGCTCGGAGACCACGGTCGCATCGAAATATTCGTTGGCGGATTCCAGCGCGAAGTCGCGACGACGCAAAAGGAATTGTTCCACGACCTCATCATTTTCCTTGCGGATAATGGTACAGGTGGAATAAACCAGAATGCCGCCCGGCTTGACGAGTTTGGCGGCGCGGTCGAGCATCATGCTCTGGATTTTATGGAGGCGTTCGACGTCCTCGACGGTTTTCACCCAGCGCAGATCACTGTGCTTGCCGGCATTTCCCCATCCGGAACAGGGCACGTCGACAATCACGCGTTCGAACGGTTCGGCGGTGAAACTCAGATTGTCGGCGAGAACGGGATTCACGATTTTCACATTGAGTCGCCGACAGTTATCGGTTAGAAGTTCCAAGCGGGGGCGGGAGCGATCGACCGCGGTAATCATCCCCTTGTTGCGCATCCGGGCGGCCGCGTAGCAGGTTTTTCCTCCGGGAGCGGCGGCCAGATCAAGCATGCGCATGCCAGGGCGGGGATTCAATAAACGCACCGCCATACCGGCGGATTCATCCTGAATATAGATTTTCCCTTCGTGTATCAACTCATCGACCAGCGGGAGATTACCTTCCTCCAGATGGAAAAACTCATTGAGGTATTCACCGCGATGATAGGCGATACCGGCATTATCGAGAGTCTCGGCGATTTCCTCGGGTTTGGCGCAAAAGTGATTGGCTCGAAAACTCAACAGCGGAGGCTGATTCATGGCCCGGAGCAGTTCTTCGGTTTGATCGGTTCGGAATTCGTCGAGGCAGTACGAAACGAACCAATCCGGAAAAGAATAGAAATTCGCCAGATACCCGACCGGGTCGACTTCCCTGCTCACGAAAACAACCCGTTCCGGATGCCGAAGGGCATTGCGCAGGACGGCGTTGACCAGACGGGCGCGCGGGGCATCGCAAAAATGCCGGGCAAGATTGACCGATTCGGACACGACCGCGGCGGGCGGAATTTTATCGGTGAAAAACAACTGGAAGAAACCGAGGCGCAAAATATCGATCAACCGTCGCGGGAGTTTTTCCGAGGGACGGCTCAAAAAGAAGCGAATGTCGTGATCAAGACGGCGTTTGAGTTTGACACTGCCGTTGACCAATTGCCGGAGAAAACGAATATCGCGGGGATCAAATTCCTTGCCCTCGATGACGGCAGGGATGGCCTCCTCGATACCGTTGCGTCCCGATTCCAGATGACCGAGAATCTCCACGGCGGCGGCGCGCACCGGATCGAACGTCGTTTTTTTTTCCGTCATGGCCTAAAACTCCAGCGGTGTCAGGCGGTTGCCGTTGTCATCGATATAGAGCAATTCCCTGCGATGAAACGCCAGCGCCGGGACATCCTGTTCATCGGCAAGACCCGCCGCCAGCATAACCTCGGTCGGGCGGGCGTAACCGGCCTGCCCCACGCCGAGTTCCAGAATCAGTTTGGCGCGGCCGGGATCATCATCGGACTCATCCTGCCAGGTGTATGCATACAATGCCGGACGAATATTCACGGTCTTGGTGCTGTCCTTGCCGACACGCTGGATTTCGATGATGTTCCGTTCCAGCAGGGCGTTGATTTTCTCGGGATATATCGGATCGTGATCGACGGTTAACTCGTAGATGGCGCGGTTGATTTTCCCCGACAACGAAGTTTTGGTATTGATAACACCCTGGGCGGAGACGATGAAGTATCCGTCGGGCAGTGACCCATTCAGTTTGTCGACCAGATCGAGCTGAGCCGGACGGTCGAGGTGCAAATCGAAATATTCGGCCGACGAGGTGTATCCCAGCGTCAGAGGCGGCCCGAATGAGATTTTCATGTGCGGATGAAATCCCTGCGTGAAGGATACGGGCAAACCGGAGCGGCGCAGAGCGCGTTCCATGACGCGAACGTTGTCCAGATGCGAGAGAAACCGTCTGAGTCCTTTGCGTCCCCAACGAAACCGCAGAACCGACAGAGTCGGTGCAATCGACGAGGTACGCACGGCGCGTTTGGGGGATCGTCCGAAACCGAAATTGTTGTCTTCGGGCGCGGCCGGGATATCGTATATCGGCTGCTTTTGGGTCGTTTCTTTCAGGGTCATGGCCGACTCGGTGCGTTGCTTGACCAGATGGTCGGTCGAGATTCCCATACCGATATGCGACCAGGGCAACGACTCGGAATATGACCGTTCCCGCAGATAATTACGCGGATCGAGATTGTTTTTGCCGAAAGCGTCGAGCCAGCGGTTGAAATCGAATCCCTCCGACCATCCGTCGAAACGCGCGCCCTCGTGAAACGCGGTTTCGATCACGCCGGCCATCTCCCGTCCCCCGCGTCCCAGCACCCCCTCCAGAAAGGCGAGTTCGGGATCATGCAGTTTGAAATTCACGAACGGATTGCGGGCCTGCCGTTTGATATAATCGGCTTTTTCCTGAATGTATTCGGGGGTCGGCTGGGCATCCCATTGCAGGGGCGTATGCGCTTTGGGCGAAAACGGCGACAGGGTGATATTGATCACACGCTTGCCCTGGTATTCGCGCCCGATGCGGCAAACGTTGCGGATTATCTGCACGATACCGTCGATATCCTCATCGGTTTCGGTCGGCAAGCCGAGCATGAAATACAGCTTGACCAGATTCCAGCCGTTTTTAAACGCCAGGTGAATGGTGTCGTACAATTCCTGATCGGCAATATCCTTGCGGATAAACGCCCGCAGGCGCTCGGTACCGGCTTCGGGGGCGAAGGTCAGCCCGGTTTTGCGCGTGGTCTGCAAGGCATCGGCCAGCTGCTGGGTAAAGGTCCCGGGGCGCATCGACGGCATCGCCAGCGCCACGCGTTTGGCCTGCAGTTCGCGGTTCAACTGGAGGGTTAGCGGGATGATATCGGGATAGTCGCTCGACGACAACGACAGCAGAGACACCTCATCGTACCCCGTCTGCTCCAGCAGGGAATTGATATGCGCGATAATTTCCTGTTTCGGTCGCAGACGCACCGGGCGGTAGACGGCACAGGCCTGGCAGAAGCGGCACCCGCGCGGGCATCCCCGCATGATCTCGACCGTGAGTCGATCGTGGACGGTTTCGATATACGGCACCAGCTGGGTGCGCGGGTAGAATTCGCGCCGCAGTTCTCTAATGCGATGGCTGGGGACAACGGCCGGGGCGAAATCGTTCAGTGGTTTACGAGTCGCGCTGTCATACAACGCGGGGACATAGACCGAAGATGCTCCACGGGCAAGCCGTTCCAGCTTTTCATGGCGGCCGAGATGCCGTGAGTCTTTCAGGATTTCCAGAATGCCGATGATGTTCTCTTCGGCGTCGCCAATGTAGAACGCATCGATAAAAGCGGCGGTCGGTTCCGGATTATGCACGACCGGGCCGCCGGCGATAATCAGCGGATGGTCATCGGTGCGTTCGGATGCTTTCAGGGGAATCCCGGCCAGATCGAGGATATTGAGCATATTGGTGTAGACCATCTCATACGCCAGGGTGAATCCGACCACGTCGAATTCATTCAGTGGGCGATGCGATTCCAGCGAGAACATCGGGATCGATTCGCGTCGCACGATCTGTTCGGCATCACGATCCGGCGCGAAAAAGCGTTCGCAGACGAAGCGCTCATCGGCATTGACCAGATGGTAGAGAATCTGCATGCCGAGGTATGACATGCCGATTTCGTACATGTCGGGATAGCCGACGGCCATGGTCAATTTATTTTCGTGGGATTTGACAATCTGCCCCGGCTCACCGCCGGTGTACCGTCCGGGTTTGATGACATGGGGAAAGAATTTGGTTTCGAGAAGGTGCTTCATATTCCACTAGCGTAAAAAAATCCCGCCTGAATCAAGCGGGATTTATGACTTATCGATACACTAATTATGTATAGATTTCCTTGCGATTGCAGTCGCAGACGCCGACGTTTGAGGTCCGAAATTTCCAGCCGTTCGGTGTTTTTTCCGCTTTCACGTATTTCACGAATGAGATGGTGCTTTCGCATACCGGACAGGTCATGGTGTGTTTCTTTTTGGACGCCTTGTCAGCAAAACTCTGTTTCTTTGCCATTCCTACCTATCTCCGTTACCTTTGGACTTTTCCAATTCCGCAATTTCGTTTCTGACGGCCACAAGCAAATCGGTCGCCTCGCGTAATATACGCAAATCATCGTCCTCCGCAACCAGATTTTCGGCATTTTTAAAATAACCTGAAGCGGTGACATAATCATCGTTCTGGAGGGCGACCAGCGCCTTGTAATAGGATTTTTCGATATCAGGCAACATGTTCCACACCCATTCGGGCCTGTTCGATTTCGCGAAGCCGCTTTGCGTACGGCCCCACCTTATAGCCGTTAATTTTTAAAAAGTATACGATGGCTCCGGCGAGATGGAGATACATTTTATCATCTTTGGCGGCGGCGGATTTCAGCGCATCATCGAGGATGGAAAGCAGATGGGGGTTGCGCTCGCTTTCATCGGCCAGATAGGCGCTTTCCTGTTTCATGAGTTCGCTGAAACCGGCCGCGGTATTTATCGACGGGACAGGGGTTTGCATTTTTAAAACCAACTTGCGTTTGGGAACAACCCCGCTTTCGCGCCAGCGTCGGATTTCATTGTCCAGCTTGCGCGCTTCCGGATCGGACGGATCAAAACCGCTCTGGATTTCCCTGAACAGATTGCCGATGCGATCAATATCGGCTCCGGTCAGGCGATCTTTTTTATGAGCGATGTCACTGCGCGCCAGCCAGTTGCCCAGACGGGCGTGAATGCGGCGGCCACGCAGGGAGTCGCGGGCGATATCATCAAGCGCATCAATGCTTTTATGAGCCGCGATGCGGGTTGTTTCCGATTTCAGGACCCCGGCAATGAATTGCTCCAGGATCGTTTCCAGTTTTTTAAGGACCTCGAGGCGGTTCACTGGTTTTCTCCGATGATCTCGGTAGTGGTGTGATCGTTTTCCCGGGTTTGGGCTTTGCGAACCAGGTATTCCTCAAGGAGTCCGGAGACCCGGTCCACCATTGCCGCCAGGCGGTCGGAATGGTCAACGGTTCGATTGGCCACACTCACCAGTCCGGCCAGTTTGAGCGCGGCGAGTTTGGCGAGGGCGTCCATTTTCGGCATTTCCGCCATTTCGGCGATTTCGCCGATCGTCCGCTGACCGTTGACCAGTGCCAGCAGATTCCATTCATGCGCCTGCAGGGAGATGTCCTTGGTTCTCTCCTGCTGGGTCGGCGCGATTTCCAGCACTTTGCTGAAATCCGGCAGGGCCTCGCGGATGCGGTTCATTTCGTCGAGTCGCCGCAATCCTTCAAGAATCACGTTTTCCACCGAGAGCGAAATGGTGATTTCCTCCTGGGTGGGATACTGCCGATCATAAAACTTGAACGTTCCCGATTCCCACGAGAGCAGAGAATAAATCAGCTCCTCGATCTGGGTCTGTACGACCTCCTGCAAATCGGCACGATCGATGTATTTCTTTTCGATGAGAATTTTGCCAAGCCGTTTTGATGTCTCCTGCCGGGATTGGGTTTTCACGGCATCATCAAGCTGGCTGGTGGTAATGCGCCCCCTCTCGCGCAACAGTTGACCGAGATGGTAAGTCTGACGCGGGCCGTACGCGTAGATAATCCGCCCCTCTTTGAAATATACCATCACGATATCATCGTCGCGCTGAATCCCGAGGGTTCCGGTTTCGCGGCTGTTGGCCACAAGCTGGAATATCTCAGGAAGTGTAAAACGACCGATCTTTCCCTGTAATGCCTGATCCATCGGTACTCCTGATTACAATTCGGCAAAAATACGCGCGGCGGACTAGTTTGTCAAACGCTGTTTTTCCGGTAATGCCTACACAGGCATTAAATGCAGAAAAATTTAATGTAGTGCAACAAAAAATTATGCCGGGAACCATGATTTTGTGCGGAGGCAAAGCCGCACCAGCAGCAACATCACCGGAACTTCAATCAAAACGCCGACCACAGTCGCAAGCGCCGCCCCGGATGATATCCCGAACAGCATGGTGGCAGTGGCAATGGCAACTTCAAAATGATTCGATGCGCCGATCATGGCGGTCGGGGCGGCATCGCGATACGATAATCGAAACACCCGGGCCAACGCATACGTAAGGGCAAAGATTAAAACGGTTTGTAAAAAGAGCGGGACGGCAATCCAGAGAATGGTCAGGGGATTGGCGACAATGACATCACCCTTGAACGAAAACAGCAGAATTAGCGTGATCAGCAGGGCGATAACGGTAATCGGCGTCAGGACATGCAGAAACGTATTCGTGAACCAGTCTTCTCCCCTGGCGGCGACAATCCAGCGACGGGTCAGATATCCGGCCATCAGCGGCAGGGCCACATACACACCAATCGACAATAACAGGGCCTGCCACGGTACGGGCAATCGTCCCACACCCAGGAGAATGCCACCCAGCGGGCCGTACAAGAACAACATGGTCAGCGAATTGATCGCCACCATCATCAGCGTATGACCGTCATTTCCCCGCGCCAAATACCCCCAGACCAGCACCATTGCCGTGCAGGGTGCAATCCCCAGCAGGATATTACCGGCCAGATAACTTCGCCACAACGGCACTTCCAGCATTTTCACTCCGTCCACCAGAACGACCGTTCCCACGCCGTGTTCGGCACCGATCGGCAAATCGAGCCCCAGCGGCAGTTTCACGAAGTCGACCGCGTCGGGGCCGATGAAGCCATAAAAAACCGTCCCCAGGAAAAAGACCGAGATCGCAAACATCGTGAACGGTTTGATCGCCCAGTTGACGATAAGTGTCAGTGAGACCGGACGAAGACTTTTTCCGGCTTGAACCACTTCGCTGAAATCGATTTTAACCATGATCGGGTACATCATGAAAAACAGGCAAATCGCAATCGGAATCGATATCACGGGGGCATTCCCGACATCGACCGTCAGGTTATCCAGCCAGGTTGCGATTCCAGGCGCAACCCGTCCCAGACCGATGCCCGCCATGATGCACAGGATTACCCAGAGACTCAAATATCGTTCGAAAAAGCCCAGACCGCGGCTTTCTTTGGTGATACATGCTTTGGTCGCCATGATTATTTTTTTTTCTGCGACATGGTCAGAAATTCCGGCAGGGTTTCGACAAAGGCTTTGATTTCGTCGCGGACGCGCCGGTAATGCCCGAGCGCTTCCTCTTCGGAGGACGCCCCGGCGGCAAGTCTCGGGGGATCATCGAAACCGGCATGAATGATTTTGGCCGATCCGGGAAAGACCGGGCAATGCTCGGAGGCGTGATCGCAGACGGTGATGACATAATCGAAAGCGACGCCTTGCAGTTCATTGACATGCTTGGACACGTGCCAGGAAATATCCACGCCCGCTTCGGCCATGACTTTGACCGCAAACGGATTGAGGCCATGCGTCTCAATTCCGGCGGAGTACGGCTGAATGACCGCGGCTTTCAACTGCCTGGCCCAGCCCTCGGCCATCTGCGACCGGCAGGAATTGCCGGTGCAGAGAAAAAGAACTTTGAGTTTGTTGTTTTGCTCTGACATAACAACTATAACGAAATAAAACGGATTTCGAATGGCATTAAAATACACTGTCCGCAATAGGCCGCTATTTGATAATACCGTCGGTGTTTTGCATGACGCCGGAGGACTGGCGTTTGATTTTCCAGTGATTGAGATTTTTATCCGCCTCGAAACCGTACCCGCGCAGGGTGTCCCCTCCCGGTTGCACAAAGGTTACGAAGCTGTCGGTTTCAACCCGGTTTTTCGGCGAGTTCCACAGCAGGTGTTGCGTGATCAGGCTGGTCCCGTCGTGGGTGTCGACATACACATTGCCGAAGACCTCGATCATTTGCACCTGTTCGCGCACCAGCCCGCTGTCGGCGACCAGATGCGACATCTCCTTGCCGAGGGAATCATAAAAATACACATCGAGATTCCACGCCAGGGTGGAATCGAGCTTTTCATACTTCTCCATGAAATCGGCCTTAACATCGGTGGTTTTGGACGGGCCGCTGTATAGTGAGATCCGGGCGTCGCGCAGTTCCTGATCGGGACGCAGTTCGGCTTCGACGGTTTCACCGGCATCGGTTACGCCGGGCGCCTTGATTTCTTTTTTCTCGCCGCAGCCGGTCACCAGCGTTAATGCGAGCAGAAGGAATGGTAGTATTATTCGATTCATGGCTGTTTCCCCTGTTTATGGTATCGACACTTCCGGTCGATTATGCCAGCGATTGTGAATCCAAATCCACTGGTCTTTGTAGTCGGTTATGATTTCCTCGAGTGCGTGTGTGCATTTTTTGGTCATCTCGTACGCGTCGCGGTCGATATCGCCGGTGCGCTCAATCGTGATTTCCGGCTTTACGACGATTTTATACCGCGAACCGTTGCGCACGCAGGCCACCGGGACAAAGCCCGCCCCGGTTTTCAATCCCAAAACCGACTGCCCGACCGGCGTGTGCGAGAGCCGTCCGAACGCCGGCACGAACACGCTCCGCACGCGGAACGAATCGGTATCGATCAGCACGCCGAGGATGTAGCCGTCCTTGAGCACCTGCACGATTTTCCGCACCGAGTCTTTGGTGTCGATATTGATCATTCCCAGCGATTCCCGATAGTCCACCAGCAGATGATTAAGGCGAGAGTCGTACATCTCCCGTCCGATCACCGCCACTTTGTACTTTGATTTAACGAACCAGGCGGCGAGAAGTTCAAAGTTTCCGATATGCCCGGTGATGCCGAGGACGCCCTTGCCGCGATTGTATACCCGCTCGATATGTTCCAATCCCTCGACATCGATGAGGTTTTTGATTTCGGAATCATAGTGCTTTTTGGTACGAAGTATATCGACGGCGTTCCGACCGAAATTGGCAAAGAGATTGCGCACGATGGTCTTTCGCTGAGCGTCGGTAAGCCGGTCGCCATAGGCCAGTTTGAGATTTCGGCGGGCTTTGAGACGGTCTTTTATCAGGATGGCATGGGCGGCCTGCCCCAGTATTGCCCCGAGAAATACCGCCAGTGAACGCGGCATGACATTGACAACGCCGATCAGCAGAAGGGCACAGCGATAGACCAGGGTTCGTTTTGTCGATTTTGCGACATTCACGGGAATTTATACCAGTTTCGACTTGAGGATATCGTGCAGGTGAATGATGCCGACCGGACGGTGGTCCTTATCGACCACCGGAAGCACGGTAATGGAATGCCTTTCCATGATGGCCAGCGCCTTGTCGAGGATATCGCCGGGTTTGATGGTTTTGGGATCGACAACCATCGCCTCGCCGACCGTGCGTTCGAAAAAGCGCTCATCACGCTGGGCCAGACGGCGCAGATCACCATCGGTGAAAATCCCGGTCAGACGGCCATCGCCGTTGACCACGATCGTACATCCCAGGCGTTTGCCGGTCATTTCGAGTATCGTGTCGCGCATATTGGTGTCCGGTTTGACCAGCGGGATTTCGGAATTGACATGCATCAATTCCTCGACATGCATCAGCAGTCGCCGTCCCAGCGATCCACCGGGGTGTAAATAGGCGAAATCCTCCGGCGAGAAGTGGCGTTCGGTCAGCAGGGCCACCGCGAGGGCATCGCCCATCACCATGGCGGCGGTCGATGACGAGGTCGGCACCAGATTGTTGGGGCAGGCCTCGGCGCTGACGGAGCAGTCGAGGACGATATCGCATCGGGCGGCCAGCGGCGAATCGACCTGTCCGGTGAGCAGAATGGTTTTTACGCCCAGACGTTTGACCGCAGGCAGAATCTGATGCAGTTCGTCAGTGGCGCCGGATTTGGAAACCGCGATCAGGATATCATTGGAGCGCACCAGCCCGAGATCGCCATGGACGCCCTCGGCGGCATGCAGAAAAAACGAGGCAGTGCCGGTCGACGACAGTGTTGCGGCGATTTTTTTACCGATCAGCCCCGATTTGCCGAGACCGGTGATAATCACCCGTCCCTTGCAGGCGAGAATCATCTCGACCGCTTTGGTGAAGTTGTCATCGAGACGCTCGGCCATAGCGGCGAGTGCGTCGTTCTCCTTGCGGATAACCTCTTTACCGGTTTCCAGAATCATAATACAACCTATCGCAAAAACGAAGCGGGGTCAAGCCCCCGGCTGGTGAAATACGCCATGACCACTTCCTTGACCGCGCCCGTTCCCCCCCTGGCTTTGGTGACATAGTCGACAACGTCAATCAGTTCCGGGGCGGCATCGGCAACCGCGATCGATAGTCCGACTTCTTTAGCCAGACCGATATCGAGAATTTCATTGCCGACAAAGGCAACCTCATCATGGCTGATGTTCAGTTTTTTCAGCAATGGGGCGACCTGTTTGCGTTTATCGAGCATCTGTTGCAGGACATGTGTGATGCCGAGGTCTTTCATCCGGGTGGTGGTGGCATCGGAATGCCGTCCGGAAACGATCACCACTTCCAGCCCGGCCCGCATCGCCAGCACCATAAACAGGCCGTCGGAAATATGAAACTGCTTCATCTCAAAACCGTCGGGGCCGAAATATATCCGGTCGTCGGTGAGCACACCATCGACATCGAGCGCCAGCAATTTGATTGTCCTGAAACGATTGACCAGTTGTCGACGGGTCAGATGTTTTTTCGTCATTTTCGATTTTGTCATCGGTATCAGGCCTGCATGCTTTGTCTGATGTTCATTACCTGGGTTATCAAATCGTCCATTTGCGACAGCGGAATCATGGAACCGGCATCGCACAGCGCCGACGGCGGATCCGGGTGCGTTTCGATAAACAATCCGTTTACGCCCACCGCCACGCCCGCGCGCGCCATGGGGATCGCGAATTCAGGCTGTCCGCCGGAACAGGTTCCCGCGCCGCCGGGAAGTTGCAGAGAGTGGGTGACATCGTACACCAGAGGATAACCGAACTGTTTCATGATGATAAACGACCGGAAATCCACCACGAGATTGTGATAGCCGAACGACGCGCCGCGTTCGGTGAGAATGACCTTGTCCGTTCCGGCCTTGTCGGCGATTTTATCCATGTCTTCCGGCGCGATAAACTGTCCCTTCTTGATATTCACCCATTTGCCGGTTGCTCCGGCCTGCCGGACCAGTTCGGTTTGACGGCAGAGAAAGGCGGGAATTTGTATAACATCGACCACGTCGGCAGTGGCGGAGATTTCGGCGGTTTCGTGCACGTCGGTCAACAGCGGTAAATCAAATCGTTTTTTCACGTCGGCAAGAACGTTCAGGCCGAATTCCATGCCGTGTCCGGAAAACGAATCGGCTGACAGACGGTTGGCCTTGGTGTACGACGATTTGAAGATCACTGGAAGATCATGCTTAAGGCTCAACTCGGCAAGGTTCTCGGCAACCGTGAAACAAACTGTTTCAGACTCGATCGCGCATGGCCCGGCGATCAGAAACAGTCGTGAACCTCGGATGATATCATCAATGCGCATGGCGTAGTCGCACCTCTATTGTTTGCGGTAATACCAGGTGATTTTGTCACCATCGGTGGTGATATATTTGTCACAGGCGACTTGGGCGATGGAATCATTGATTGTGTACACCCACCAGTATCCTCCGTCGTTCGCAACCGAATCAACCGCATTGACAAAGGCCCCCATGGCACTTTCGGTATACTCGACAGAGACGGAGTCACGCGTGATCTCCAGCACCGTTTTACCGTCGACGCCCGCCAGTTCGATAGTCAGGCTGTCGATATATGCGGGCGTTTCGGTTGACGGCGTTTTGGCGTCCTGTTGTTTGCCGCAGGATATCATCAGCACCGAAACGACAAGTGCAATCAACAGCATTGTATTACAGGTCGGTTTCATTATCCTGTCTCCCCGGTAAATCAATCGGCGCTAAGATATGGCATTACGGACGGAAAGTCAAAGGGCAGATTGCCACGATCCATTATCTTCTCGGCAGGCAACGGGTTGTATTGACAAAATCATCTCCGTTTCGGTAGTCGGCGTCCGGTCGATACCGGTAAGTCTCAGGGCAATACCCGCTTGGGGTGAAACAATCACATCTGAAAATCGTAAACATTCACAAACGCGAAAATAAACACCATAACATATACGGGTGGAACAGATGGTAAAGAAAATCCTCTTTATCGGCTTCATTGTCGTTCTTGTCGGCGGAGTTCTCTTCTTCGCCATTAACGGTTCAGCACAAAAAGACGAATCCTTCCAGACATTCGAAGTGAAAAAAGGATCAATTGTCGAGAAGGCACTGGCGGTGGGTCAAATCGAACCCAGAAAAGAGATCTCGGTGAAATCGAAAATCTCCGGTATCGTGAAAAGGATCCATGTCGAAATCGGCGACATCGTGAAAATCGGTGATCCGCTGATCGATGTCGAACCCGATCCGACGCCGATCGAGTATGCCGAGGCACGGCGCCAGGTGGAGATTTACCAGGTGGCGTTCGACAACGCCGAGCGGGAGTATAAACGAGCCAGGACGCTACGCGAGAAGGAGTTGATCTCCAATCAGGACACGGAATCCAAACAGGCCGCGTTTGACGAGGCGTCGCTACGCCTGAAACTGGCAAAAGAGAAGCTGTCTTTGATCGAATCCGGCCAGACCGAGATTGCCGATCTCAAGGTTGACAATACGATTCGTTCCACGGTTACGGGGATGGTGTTATCACGACTGGTCAACGAGGGCGATCCCGTGGTGCCGCTGACATCGTACCAGGCCGGCACGGAACTGATGACACTGGCCTATATGGATGATCTGGTTTTCATGGGGACGGTCGATGAGATCGACGTCGGCAAACTGCATGTCAGCATGCCGGCGGAGATCAAAGTCGGGGCATTGCCCAAGGACACGGTAACCGGCAGGGTCGACAAGATATCGCCGAAAGCCCGTCAGGATCAGGGATCGACGGTGTTCGACGTGGAGATATCACTGACCGACATGGGAACGAATCTTCTGCGCGCGGGCTATTCCGCCAACGCGGACATTATCATCAAAAAGAAAGAAGACATCCTGATTATCCAGGAACGACTGGTGGAATTCGTCGAGGACACGGCATTTGTCGAAACACAGGATACCCTGGGTGTCGTCAGCAAAATACCGATTGAAGTCGGGTTGTCCAACGGCATCGATATCGAGGTCACATCGGGTCTGTCGGAAGGCGACCAGATTATCGAACGTCCGCCCCGGGAGATTCAATAGCATGATATCGTTGATGTCGTTCAAACAGTTTTTCCGCGACATCCGCAATCAGAAGATGCGGACGCTGATGACGACGTTCGGCATTCTCTGGGGAACGGTGGCGATTATTCTTTTGATGGCGTTCGGTGACGGGATTCGCCAGGAGCAGATCAAGGAGATGCGGGGGCTCGGTGAGGACATCGCCATCATCTGGGGCGGGATGACGTCGCGCCCCTGGCAGGGGCTTCCCCGCGGACGGCGGGTGCGCTTCACCGAAGAGGACGTGGCCGCGATGAAAAGCACGATCAAATCGATCGTCCGGATCTCGCCGGAATTCACGGGCTGGTCGGTTCGGCTGAAAACCCGGGACGCCGTCAAGCAAACGCGGGTTTCGGGTGTTTGGCCGGAATTCGGCGAAATGCGCAATATCATCCCCGCACCGGGCGGGCGGTTTATCAACGCGCTCGATATGGCGGAAAAACGGCGGGTGATCTTTCTCGGCGATCGCCGGGCGCGGGAGCTGTTCGGAACGACAGACGCGGTCGGCAAGACGGTACTGGTCGACAACATTCCGTTCACCGTCATCGGGGTGATGCAATCAAAGGAGCAGAATTCATCGTACGGCGGGCGTGACGATCGCCAGGGGTACATCCCGACGACGACATTCAAGACCATACGGTCGTATCGCTATCCCAACAATATCATCGTGCAGTCGCCGAATCCGTATTCCATGGAAGTCATCAAGGATGCCATTAATAGTTACATGTCCAAGAAGTACGCGTATGATCCCGAGGATACCGAAGCACTGTCGATCTGGGACACGACCGAGGGATTTCGGTTTATCATGAACTTTTTCCGGGCGTTTACCGCGTTTTTGATCGGGATCGGCTGTATGACCCTGATAACCGGCGGGATCGGTGTGACCAATATCATGAACGTGGTCCTGGAGGAACGCACCAAAGAGATCGGTATCAAGATGGCGCTTGGCGCCAAGAAATCGGTAATCATGTTTCAGTTCATGCTGGAGACCCTCATCCTCACCGCGATCGGCGGTGCGCTGGGGCTCGGGCTGGCGGCGTTGATCATCAAGGTGTTTCCGTCCAGTTTCGAAGATTTCATCGGCCATCCGATGATCAATCTCGAGGGGGCGGTTTTCGCGGTGGCGGTTCTTGGCATTGTCGCGCTGGTATCGGGGTATTTTCCGGCCCGTCGTGCGGCAAGTCTGGAGCCGGTCAAGGCTTTAAAGCTGTTTTGAGGAACGTATGCGGTTTTCGATCATATACAACGTGTTCATGCGGGATTTCAACAAACAACGCAAGCGCATGCTGTTGACGCTGGTGGCGATCTTGTGGGGGACGCTATCGATCATGTTGCTGTTGGCGTACGGCGAGGGGCTCAAGACCCAGTTTGTGCGCGGAAGCAGTGGGATGGGCGAAGGCATCGTGATTCTCTGGGGCGGCCAGACCTCGATGGCATACAAAGGATTCGGTCTGGGCCGACATATCCCTCTGGTGGAAGACGATATCGAGTATCTGAAACAGAATGTTCCCGAGATTCGCGACGTGGCCGGCGAGTATATCCGCTGGGGCGCGGAGGTCAAGCATAAGGAGATGATTCTCTCCGAGCGCATTAACGGTGTTTTCCCGGTGTATCGTGATCTGCGCAATATGATCCCGGAGATGGGCGGGCGGATGATCAACGATCTGGATATCGAGCATAAACGGCGGGTGGCATTCATCGGCGACGCGGTGAAGGTCCGGCTGTTCGGCACTGAAGATGCCTTGAATAAAACCATCTACATCGAATCCCTGCCGTTCACGGTCGTCGGCGTGATGAAACATAAAACGCAAATGAATAGTTACCAGGGGGCGGACGAGGATGTGATCGTCATTCCGGCCTCGACCTTTGTCACCGTCTTCGGTGATCCCTGGCTGGACAATATCGTGTACGCGCCCAAAGATCCGAATCAGTCGGAATATGTCGAACGCCGGGTCACCGAAGTCATGGCCGGCAAGAAGAAATTTCATCCGGATGACGAAAGCGCGCTGGGATTCTGGGATGTGATCCAGTCACTGAAAACCACCCGCAACATGATGCTCGGCATTGAAATCTTTCTCGGGATTATGGGCGGGCTGACCCTGCTTATCGCAAGTGTCGGGGTGGCCAATATCATGTACGTTTCGATCAAGGAGCGGACGCGGGAGATCGGTGTTAAGATGGCGATCGGGGCGCGGCGTTCGTATATCGTGATGCAGTTTTTAATCGAAGCACTGGGGATCACGTTTTTCGGGGGATTCATCGGAATGTCGATATCTTACATTTTGACCGAGGTGTTCAAGATGATCCCGATCGAATCCGACATTTTCGAGTTCATGGGCAGACCGACCGTGTCACTGGAGATCGGTCTGGTGGTGGTGGCCATTCTGGGAGTCATGGGGTTTTTGTCGGGGTTGTTTCCCGCAATGAAGGCGGCGTCGGTCAATCCGGTCGATGCCCTGAGACACGAATAAACCGAAGCGAACAGGGTGTATGATGATTAACATGTCGCAGATTACAAAGGTGTACAACACCGGCAACGTCGCCTTCGAAGCGCTTCGCGGGATCGATCTCGACGTTGCGGACAATGAATATATCGCCATCGTCGGGCCGTCCGGATCGGGCAAATCAACGCTGATGAACCTGATGGGGTGTCTCGACACACCGTCGTCG
This sequence comes from Candidatus Zixiibacteriota bacterium, assembly GCA_016933695.1. Lineage (GTDB taxonomy): Bacteria > Zixibacteria > MSB-5A5 > GN15 > PGXB01 > JAFGAL01. The sequence continues at coordinate 54,286 of JAFGAL010000001.1, forward strand.
GGCAAGTACGAACTTGAGGGACATCGGGTGGATGCGCTGACCGCGAACCAGCTGGCCGAGATTCGCAATACCAAGGTCGGATTCGTATTTCAGGCGTTCAACCTTCTCCCCTATGCCAGCGCCTATGAAAATGTCGAACTGCCGCTGTTGTTCGCGGGGATGCGCGCCAGGGAACGAAGGATGCGGGTAATGGAACTGCTGAACCGGGTCGGGCTGGGCGACAAGATTGCCAACAAGCCGACCGAAATGTCCGGCGGCGAAATGCAGAGAACCGCGATTGCACGCGCGCTGGCCAACCGGCCGAAACTGATTCTGGCCGATGAGCCAACGGGTAACCTGGATACCAAGTCCGGTGCGGAAATCATCAGGATTTTCGACGAACTCTGGGAAACCGGGCATACGGTTATTGTCATCACCCACGACATAAACATCGCCAATCACTGCAAGCGTGTTATCAAGCTCAAAGACGGGATGATCTTCAACGGCATCGGGGCGCGAGTGAATTGATCGCGTGACGGGCACCCCATTCGCCGTAAAAAGTAAAGCTTGCGTTGACACTATAAATACGGTAGTATCCGTTTATGGATTACGGGAAACTGGTAAACCACGCCTTCGAGTTATCCTGGAAACATAAGATTCTGTGGATTCTGGGTTTTTTCGCTTCGACGTTTTTCTTCAGCGGCAGTGGTCTCGATGAACAAATCAAAAGTCGCCCCTGGGAGCACTGGACCGAGTTGCAACTGGCGATTCTGGTTCTCGCGGTAAGCGCGATCGTCATTATCGGTCTGTTCTTATTCATCATGCAGTTGATCTCGGTGGCGGGGCTGATCGAAGCGGTGGTGCGTATCGAAAACGGCCAGGCGTATAAGCTGGGCGAGATGTTCAAAGTCGGCGCCAGACATTTCTGGCGATATCTGGGACTGTTCTGCCTGTTTTTCCTGGTCACGGGGTCGAGTATTATCCTGCTGGTCGGCATTATCGTGCTGGGATTTGTTTTTCTGCATTGGTATGGTCTGATCATTCTGGTGCTTCTCCTGCCGATTCTGTTCGCGGTGATCTTTTTCTTCGGGAATATGTACTCACTGGCGCAGAGAGAAATCGTGGCGGGTGGTTTGCCGGTTTTCGATGCGGTCAGCGAGGCATATCGCCTGATCACCCGTCATCTCGGACCGAATATCATCATGTTCTTTATCACGTTTTTCCTGGGGATCGGCATCATGCTGGTCGGGGTGTTGTTATTGGCGGCGTTTGCGATTCCCGTTCTGCTGGTCGCAACGGTATCGACCGCGGCGCTGATCGTGTCACTGGTTATTGCAATTCCGGTGTTTCTGGCACTAGCCATCATGATCGAAGGGTGTCTGGGAACGTTTTTCAATGCCTTGTTCACGTTGTTTTATCTGGAACTGCGCAAGCTGACGCCGCGCACGATGCCGACTGTCGATTCGACGCCGTCGGCACAAGCATAGTTCTCCAACGATATTTGTCTTGCTTTTCATGTCATTTCTTCGCAGATTTAGCGGCAATGAAGCAGTTGCAGTACATGGCGATGATCTTCTGTCTGCTGTGCCTGTCGCCGGCGGCACAGGAAACCATCGGGGATTATCTACCGTCGCCGGATACCGCCGGATCGATATCCGACAGTATCAGCTGGCGCGACACTTTGCCGCTGAATCCTGATCCGCCGGTGGTCTTGTTCGAAACCGGCAATTATTATCTGCTTCGTTCTTTCTATCCCGATTATTATGCCAGTGATTATCGAATCAAACGCGATCTGCGACAGATAATCCGCGGCGACAGCAGTCTGTATACGCAATGGGACAGTATCGGCGTGACGGCGCTGGGATTGATCGAGATGTTTTCGGGGATTCGGTGGGAGGAACGCATTCTGACCGTACACCCGGTAAAATACCTGCCGGTGGACGGTATGGCCGAACCACTGGTCATCCCGATGGAGGGAATCAAACGCCGGGATTATACTGAGGCGGCCCCGCGCGGGATTTATCGCCAGGTGAATCTGATCAAGCAATTGGCGGCGCGAAACCTGCTTCAGTACCGTCACGGCGGATACCGCGACGTGTATTTCGCGGGGCATCCATTAATGGAAGGCGGCATTTACCGGTTTGATGTCATGTCGCTGTGTATTGCGGTAAAATGCGCCGAATTGCTCTTCCCCGCCGACAGTCTCGACGCGATATACTCCTCCGATTCCTGGAAGCGGCACAATCCCGGATGGGAGCTGTTCCGTCGGAATTTCCGTGATACCTGGGAATTGACCGCCGATTCGACGTTGTATTACTATGTCAAACGAGAGCCGTATCATTCGCCGCTGGTGGCGCTGACGGTGCCGCCCCGGGTGCGGCGCACGAGCGAAAACGAGGTTCCCCGGCAGGAGCAGGTCCGTCTGGGTGCGGGCGGAGGCCGGCTGGGCTTTTCGGTCATTCGCGACGAGAAGGGCTATCTGGAAGTGGTCGATATCGACTCGACCGGTCTGGCATATGCCAACGGCCTGATGGTAGGCGACAAAATCCGGCGGGTGAACGGCGAATACGCCCGCAATGCCCGCGAACTGATGGGCCGCATTCTCGACAAACTCGATACCGAGGGAGTGTATCTCATTGCCATTCGGGACAATGAAGAAATCGGACTGCTGTTATTGCCGCTTCAGGAAGAATACTGATCTTTTTGTAACTGTCTCATGATCAAACTTGACATTGCGACCCTCTCAAAATATATTGGGCGCAATTTGCATGTCCAGATTGGAAGAACAATTGAATAAAGAGGCGGTCGACCAAAGGTCGGCGTTTTTACAGGTCCCTCCGCTTCACAGCCGCCGTGAGATGGTGCTGGCGGTACTCAGGCCGCTCGGTCTGTTGTTTTTCCTGTATTTATTCATCATGTCCATCTGTCTGCTCGGTGATGCGTTCAAGCTGTTCGGCAAAGAGTTCGCGGAATCGCTGTTGGAATCGACTGCGCATCCGATCGTCGGGCTATTCATCGGGATTCTGGCCACGTCGATCATTCAATCTTCATCGACGACCACGTCCATCGTGGTCGGCATGGTGGCGGGCGGGCTGTTGTCAATCGAAGGCGCGATCCCCATTGTGATGGGCGCGAATATCGGGACTACGGTCACCAACACGATCGTCTCACTGACGCATTTTTCCAACACATCGGAATACAAGCGGGCGTTTTCCGGAGCGATCGTGCATGATATTTTCAATGTGCTGACAGTGATAGTGTTGCTGCCGCTGCAGATTTTTACCAATTTTCTGGGCCGGATTGCGCTGTTTATCGAACAGATTCTGGAAAACGCGGGCGGGCTGAAATTCGCATCGCCGATCAAGACCATAACCAAGCCGGTGACCACGATTATCATCGACCTGCTCAACGGCAACGGATGGATAACCGCGATCCTGGCAATTGTGCTCCTGTTTATCGCCCTGCGGTATATGGTCAAGATTCTCAAATCGCTGGTGCTTTCGCGGGTCGAGGGATTTTTCAACCGGTATATTTTCAAAACGACGTTTCGCGCCCTGATGCTGGGGTTGATTGTCACCGCTCTGGTCCAGTCCTCGTCGATTACCACCTCGATCGTGGTGCCGCTGGTGGGTGCGGGGGTGCTGACGATCCGTCAGGTGTATCCGTTCACTCTGGGAGCGAATGTCGGAACGACCATAACGGCGATTCTGGCGGCACTGGTAACGTCGCAAAGCGCGGCGCTGGCGGTGGCGCTGGCCCATCTTTGTTTCAATGTATGCGGTATCGTGATATTCCTGCCACTGGCGAAAATACCGATCCGGCTGGCCGAAAAGACGGCAACGGTCATTGACAAATCACGATTTGTGCCGATTGTGTTTATATTGTTGCTATTTTTCGTAATCCCTCTTAGTTTGATTTATCTGTTGAGGTGACCGGTCATGTTTGAAGAATTACTAAAGCTGTTCAAAAAAGAAAATCTCTTGGATCAAGCCTTCAGGACGACGGTGAAAATGCTGGAGTCCGACGAGGAGATGTTCGAGGCATCGGTCAATTCCCTGCGGCGGCAGAATACTTCCGATCTGCCGTTTGACATCTATGAAAAGGACAAGCAGATTAACCAGTTCGAGCGTGATGTTCGCCGCAATGTCCTGACGCATATGACGGTATCGGACAAAAAAAACGTCAGTGCGGGACTGGTGCTGATTTCGATCGTTATCGATGTCGAGCGCATCGGGGATTACACCAAGAATATCGCGGAGCTGGCATCGGAACACCGCAAGAAACTCCATGGCGGTATTTTCGAAGCCGATCTGGTCGAAATCGAAAAGACGGTGCAGAAGCGGTTCAAGGATCTCACCCGTGCCCTGATAGAAAAAGACGTGGTCACGGCGCGGCAGATCATGAATTCGCACAAGGACCTGTCTTCGATGTCGGACCGGGCGCTGGCGGGAATCATCGCCGAGCAGGACAAGGCGCTTCCGGTGGGAAGCGCGGTTGTGCTGGCGCTGTATTTCAGATATCTCAAGCGCATCGCCTCGCATCTGACCAATATTGCCAGTTCCGTTGTGAATCCTTTCCCGCGAATCGGTTTTCGCGAAGAATAGGCATTTCCACCGGCCGGGGCATCACCCCATTTCAATGCCACAGCCACATTCGTGTGACAGGTTTGCCGATTGACGTCGGGAACCGAGGGTGTTGCTCCGTGGTTTTCTTGACAAAGATGTGCGACACACGTATATTCGGAGTCTGATGGAAACGCTGACAGAACTGCTCACCCATAAATTCGTTCTCTGGGGCGGATTCAATCTTCTTGTCCTGTTCATGCTGGCGCTCGACCTGGGGATTTTTCATCGCAAAGATCATCGCATCTCGATGAAGGAAAGCATTGTCTGGAGTATCATCTGGGTGGTGGTGGCGCTGGTGTTCAACGTGATCGTGTATTTCTGGCGCGGCTCGGAAGTGGCTCTGCAGTTTTTCACGGGGTATCTGATCGAGCGGTCGCTGAGTATCGACAATATTTTCGTGTTTATTTTGATCTTCAGTTATTTCGGCGTCGCGGAAAAATACCAGTACAAAGTGCTGTTCTGGGGGATATTGGGCGCGCTGATTCTTCGCGGTATCTTTATCGCCCTCGGCGCGATATTAATCGCGCAGTTTCACTGGATTCTGTATATTTTCGGTGCGTTTCTGATTTACGCCGGAGTCAAGATGGCGTTTGCGGAGGACAGGAAAATCGAACCGGAGAAAAATCCGTTTTTAAAACTGCTTCGCAAGATGATCACGATTACGCCGGACTATCGCGACGGGCATTTCTTCGTGAAGGAAAATGCCAAACGGCTCGCCACGCCGCTGTTCGTGGTGCTGGTGGTGGTGGAAAGCACCGATCTGGTATTCGCGCTGGATTCGATCCCGGCGATATTCGCGATCACGCAGGATCCGTTTATTATTTACTCGTCGAATGTGTTCGCCATTCTCGGTTTACGGGCGCTGTATTTCGCGATGGCGGCATTGATGGATATGTTTTACTACCTGAAATACGCCTTGGGACTGATCCTGTCATTTGTCGGGGTCAAAATGCTGATCTCATCGTTTGTTAAAATCCCGATCGGGCTGGCGCTGGGTGTGATTATCGGTGTGCTGGTGATCGCCGTTATTATATCCATTGTCAAACCGCCCAAAAAGAAAAAAGAGGCACTTCCGATACCGGAATCGGCCCCCAAGACCAATTAGGCATTCTTTTCACATATTGAATTCAATTGACGTTAAAAGTGTATAAACCGAGAAGATAGGGAGGAATCAGCTCACGTGCGGTGAATAACATGTGTATAGGCTGTTGATATTCATCTGGATCCGGTTTCAGCCCCGGATTATCATGTTCGCGATGTCTTTGCGAAGCAGAATGCCGATCAGTTTGGTGCCCTCGGTAACAAACACCCGTCGAAGGTCTTTGAAAATCATCATCCCTGCCACTTCCACGATGCGCGTATTCAGCGAGGCGATTTCATGGTCTTTGGTATAGACCTGCTCAACGGTCAGCTTGTCCTCCTGTTTGAGCAGTTCCTCAAACGGTTCGGTTTCGCGGGAATAGGTTAAATTGGAAATCAGCGTTTTATAGTCCGGCAGGACGGCCTGGATCAAATTGCGGTCGGTGATCTGCCCCAGGAGATTGCCGTCGTCGTCGATCACCGCCAGCGCCGAGAGACGGTTTTTGAACATGATATTGGCGACCATTTTCAGCGAGTGGTTGGGGGTAACGGTGGCGACATCGCGGCGCATGATGTCCTTGACGGTTAGTTCCTTTTCGACCATCACGCCGCTGTTCCAGATCACCTCGATCACATCGGCCTTGCTGGCGGTATTGGCGAGTTTTTCCAGATTCCCCTCGGTCCGGGCGAAAGAGGCGAATGCCGACAAGGTTTGCAGATACAGCCGGGAGATATGCGACGGAGTCAACAGGAGCACGACCACATTCAGCGGGACATCATCGCGCGTACGGTCCACCAGCCCCGAGCGGGAAATGCCGACCAGCACGTACATGTCGTCGACTTCATCGGTCCGGGCATGAGGAAACGCGAACCCGCGTCCGTAGGAGGTGTCCTCGATCTCCTCGCGCTCCATGACCAGCTCTTTGATTTTGGTGATATTGATACCGGGCTTGTCGTTTTGGAGCAGTTTCAGAAGAATGTCGATCGCGGCCTCCTTGGTGGTGGCCGGAAGGTTCTCGACGATATACTCTTCCTTGAGCATATTAGCAAGACGCATTGTGTTCCTCTTCTTCCTCGGTTACCCTGTTCTCAACCGTCCTGATCAACGGCGGCGCGACAATTGCACCGGAGACAATCAGTTTTATAGCTTCCTCCACGGAAATGTCAAGAGGAATGACATCATTTTCCGGGACAAATATAACCAATCCCGAAACCGGTGTCGGGGTTGACGGGACAAAGACCCCGACGAGGCGGCGGATGTTTCCGTCTCCCTGTTGCAGTTTGAAGCGGTTGGTGGCGAATCCCATGGCATATGCGCCGCGCCGGGGATATTCAAACATCACGACCTGCTTGAACGATTTTGTCTGCGGGATAGTGATGGCTTCGATCAGTTGTTTGGCGGCCAGGTAGAAGACGCGGATGATCGGGGTCCGGGTCAGCAGGCGGTCGCCGTAGCGAAAAAGTCGATCACCGATAAATCCCCGGGTGAAAAAGCCGGCCAGAATGATAATGAGAACGGTGATGGCGATACCGAGACCGGGGACATGATACCCGAGGGTGCGCTGGACGATCGGCTGGAGAATGCCGTCGATGCTTTCAAACAGAAAGCGCAGGACGACATAGGTCAGAATCAGGGGAACCACAACCAGCACCCCCGAAACGAACTGACGCCGTATGATGTCCTTTATCAGTTTAAACACCGACATTGTCCAGCCATCCCATTGTACATAATCGGCCATTGTGACCAATTATCCAGCACAGACAAGATCTTCTACAGGTAAAAAGTAATCGTGAAACAATCCCTGTCAATCAGAAACCGAAAACGCCGGCCGTTTCTCTGGCGAATTCCAAAACCGGCCCGGGGAAGATACCGAAGATGATAACCCCGACAACTCCCAGAAGCAGAACCAGTTTGGCCGGAAACGACGGGTTGATCCTGATGGTCGACTCGCCGGGGGCAAAATACATGGTCTTGATAATGTTGGCATAATAATACAGCGACACGACCGCGGTCAGCAAACCCAGAATCACCAGCCAGGTATATCCGGCCTGGATGCCGGCGGCAAACACCATATATTTCGCGGCAAAACCACCCATCGGCGGAATCCCCGCCAGCGACAGCATGAAGACCGCCATGCCGGCCGCAAACAGCGGCGATGACTGCGACAGTCCCGCATAGCTGATGATATTGTCCGAGCCGGTTTGATCACCGAAGACGGTGGCAACGGCGAAAGCGCCCATGTTGGCGAACAGATAAATGAACATATAGAAGCCCGCCGAGGTCACTCCCATCTCATCGGCGGCGACCACGCCGACCATGACATAACCGATCTGGGCAATTGACGAAAAAGCCAGCATGCGTTTGATATTGGTTTGTCGGAGGGCGGCAATATTGCCGAGAATCATGGCCGCCGATGCCAGTACGGCAATAATGATCCCCCAGTCCAGAGGTTGCATGACATCGGATGCAAACGACCAGAGGCCGTTGACGAAAATCCGAAGCAGTGCCACCAGTCCGGCGGCTTTTGAGCCAACCGACAAAAAGGCGGTAATCGGTGTCGGCGCCCCCTGGTACACATCGGGCGCCCACATATGAAACGGCACCAGCGCCAGTTTGAATCCGATTCCGGCGATAATCATCACCATCGCAAGAATGAATCCGGGGCCGATCTTTCCGAATTTCAAAAAGAGCAGTGCCAGATTGATTTTCATTGTGAGAATATCGGTGGTCGCGGTCAGACCGTACAACAGCGACAGACCGTACAGCAGGATGGCCGATGAGAAGGCACCGACCACGAAATATTTCAGGCCGGCCTCGACCGACAGCTTGTCATCCTTGTAAAACGCCGCCAGGACGAACAGCGGGATGGTGGTCAATTCCAGACCGATATACAGTGAGATCAACTCGGATGAGGACGATAAAAACATCATCCCGACCGTGGAGAACAGAATCAGTCCGTAGTACTCGCCCCGGTGGTTTTTAATGCGCTCGTTGGTGATACCGAACGACGATCCGACCGCCATGAACGCCGAGCCGAGGAAAATAACCTTGAAAAAGACCGCCAGCGTGTCGGACTGGAACATGTTGTTGAACGAGATACCGCCCCGGAAGAAATACAGCAGAACGCCGGTGACGGCGATTCCGGCCATGGTCAGATAACCGATGGTCTGCGGGCTTTTGCGCTTTGACCCCAGATCGGAGAGAATAACGACAATCGCCCAGCAAAAGAGAAATATTTCCGGAATGATTATGCGAAGATTATAGTCCGGCATCACTCATACACCTATCGTGCCATCAGGTTAACAAGGTTTTCCAGTGTCGCCCGCATCATGTCGGACAACGGTCCGGGGTAAACCCCGATGATAATGGTCAAAATCGCCAGCGGCGAAACCATCAAAATTTCTCTGAGATTAATCTCCGTCAGGCCGCCCCACCTGGCCATATCGAATTCACCGAGGAACATGCGCTGGACCATTCGAAGCATATAGCCCGCGGTCAGAACCACACCGAGGACAGCGATCGCGGCGATAATCTTGAAGCTGGAGAAGGCGCCGATGAAGACCATGAACTCGGAGACGAATCCCGACATGCCCGGCAGTCCGAGCGAGGCCATCGAAAACAGCACCATCAAACCGGTATACACCGGAATTTTGACACCCAGTCCGCCGAACGCGGCGATTTCACGGGTGTGGGCCCGGTCATACAACACGCCGACCAAAAGGAAGAGGGCGCCGGTGATCAACCCGTGACTGAGCATCTGGAACATGCACCCGGCCAATGCGGTCACCGATCCCCAGGCTCCCAGCGCGAGCATACAATAGCCCATGTGCGAGACCGATGAGTATGCGACCAGCTTTTTCAAGTCTTTCTGCGCCATCGATACCAGTGCGCCATAGATAATCGCGATCAGTCCGAGGATCGCGATCGGGGTGGCGAAGAAGCGCGTCGCCTCGGGAAACATCGGCCAGGATATCCGGAGCATACCGTATGTTCCCATCTTCAGCAGAACGCCCGCCAGAATAACCGAAACGGCCGTCGGCGCTTCCACGTGCGCATCGGGCAACCAGGTATGGAACGGCCAGACCGGCACCTTAATCGCGAAGGCGACAAACAGGAAGGCGAAGCACATCAATTGCAGGGAGTGTCCCAGCGACGGTGCGGTTTGAATCAATGTCAGCATATTCAGCGTATGCGGCTCGCTGGTGAAATACAGCACCAGAATCGCGACCAGCATGAAGATCGAACCAAAGAGCGTGTAGAGAAAGAACTTGATTGCCGCGTATTCCTTGCGGGGACCACCCCAGATACCGATGAGAAAATACATCGGCACCAGCATGACTTCCCAGAAAACATAAAAAAGGAAGAAATCGAGCGCACAGAAGACACCCATCATGCCGGTTTCCAGAAGCAGGAAAAAGGCGAAATATTCTTTGACGCGTTTGGCGATATTAAACGAGGCGATAATCGAGATAAAACTCAAAAGCCCGGTGAGGGCCAGCAGCGGGACCGAGATGCCGTCGGCTCCCAGAAAATACTGCGCGTTGATCACGCTAATCCACTTGAACGGCCCCTCGATGTAGACCATGTCCGCGGATCCCGAATACGTGAAGAAATAATCATAGGTCAGGACAAAAGAGATAATCATCGGAACGAAGGAGAAAATCGATGCCATCCAGCGGATCAGGTTGAAGTTGTTCTTTGGTAACAGCAGAACTACCAAAAATCCGGCAAGCGGAATAAATATTAACGAACTTAATACGTAGTCATACATGGCCTACTCTATCCTCCTAACCTTCAATATTCGGTTCCGCATCGACCCGATCGGATCGAGTCATTTTCACCAGGACGCTTAACAGGGCCACAATCACCAGCCCGATCAGATAGAAATAAAATCCGATTGAGGTCACTCTATATAACATAATGCCAATCGCGGCGGCCATCACCATCAGTGCATAGAACTGCAGTGAGCCGCTTTGCATGAACTTGACTGCCCAGGAACCGGCCATGCAGATATATCCGAGGCCGTTGACGATACCGTCGATGATGTACTTGTCGAACCACATCTTGAGGTCCGCCCACTTGACCGTGAGCCAGCCCATCAGGTTGACCAGACCGTCGATAATGTTAGCGTCGAACCACCAGAGCACTTTGGTGAATCCCAGCAGGGGCTTGATGATGACGGCGTCGTAGATTTCATCGATGTACCATTTATTAAAGGAAATCTTATACAGCAGTTTGAATCGATCCGCGAGGGCATCGGCCGAAATCGCCTTCTTATAATAAACCGCATACGCCAGCCCGATACCGGAAACCGCGACGATGGTCGAGACGATCATCAGGACATAATTGGGACCGGCATGGTGCACGACGTCATGATAGACAAACGACGAGAAACCGTGGTGCAACCAGGGCAATCCGACCCATCCGGCGAAGATGGCCAGGAACGCCAGCACGGTGAGCGGGCCGGTCATGGTCTTGGGTGACTCGTGGGCGTGATCGAAACGCTCCTTGTCGCGCGGCTCGCCGGTGAACGTCAGAAAACAGAGACGGAACATGTAAAACGCGGTCATGAACGCGATCAGCAGCGTCACGACCATGAAAAACGGATGTCCGGTGGTGGATGCCACGATTTCATCTTTCGACCAGAAGCCGGACAGCGGGAAAATGCCCGCGATCGACAGCGAGGCGATGAAAAACGTGATCGTGGTGGTTTTCATCTTGCGGGACAGTCCGCCCATGAAATTGATATCGTTGGTGTGCACGGCGTGAATCACCGACCCGGCGCCGAGAAACAGCAGGGCCTTGAAAAAGGCATGCGTCATCAGGTGGAATGTTCCGGCGACATACCCGGCGGTATGATGGCCGTGCGCGAGATCGACACCGTACAGCCCCAGCGCCATGATCATATAGCCGAGCTGGCTGACGGTGGAATACGCCAGCACGCGTTTGATGTCATTTTGTGTCAGGGCAATGGTGGCGGCCATGAACGACGTGATCAAACCGATCGACGCGATTACCATCGAGGCGGTCGCCGATCCGGCAAACAGGGTCATGCCGCGTGCCACCAGATAGACCCCGGCCGCAACCATTGTGGCGGCATGAATCAAGGCCGAGACCGGAGTCGGACCCTCCATCGCATCGGGAAGCCAGACGTGCAGTGGAAACTGTGCCGATTTGCCGACCGCGCCGCAAAAGATAAAAATGCCCGCCGCCGCCAGCAAACCGCCGGAGATCGCCCCGGACTGCACTTTCGCGAAGACTTCCTGATAGTTCAGGGTACCGACGTAGAACGTGAGAATCAACAGCCCCACGATAAAGCCCAGATCGCCGATACGGGTGGTGATGAAGGCTTTCTTGCCGGCATCCGATGCGGATTTTTTCTCGAACCAGAACCCGATCAACAGGTAACTTGTCAGACCGACCAGTTCCCAGAAGATAAATATCATGAAGAAGTTATTGGCGATCACGAGTCCAAGCATGGAGAAGGTGAACAGACAGAGATACGAGAAGTACCGACTCCAGCGGGGATCATTGTGCATGTATCCCAGCGAGTAAATATGCACGCAAGCACTGACAATGGTCACCACCATGAGCATGACCGCGGTAAGACCGTCGATCCACATCCCAAGCTCCAGTTTCAGGGCGGGATGTTCAATAAACGGCATCGACAGTTCCAGCGGATGACCGTGGCGTCCCAGCATGGCGATCAGCACGAACACCGAATGCACGAACGCCAGCAGGATCATCGAGATCGCGATTCCGGCGGACAGTTTTTCTTTCCAGCGCGTGAAAAAGATAATCACGAGAAACGCGATCAGCGGATAAAACGGTATAAAATACGCATGCTCCAGCATATCACCACTTCATAATATTGATATGGTCAACGTCAATCCCCCGCCAGTTGCGATACAGCAGAAGGACAATGGCCAGACCGACCACCGCTTCGGCGGCGGCGATCACCACGACAAACAGGGCAAAGATTTGACCGATCAGATTGTCGGGTCCGATATATTTATTGAATACCACCAGATTAATATTGGCGGCGTTAAACATCAACTCCAGAGACATTAAAATGCCGATGGCGTTGCGCCGGGTCAGGACGCCGAAGACGCCGATGGCGAACAGAATCGCCGCGAGTGCCAGATACTGCAGCATTATGACCGCTCCTCCCGGGCCAGAACGATGGCCCCGATCAGCGCCGCCAGCATGACGATCGAGACGACTTCAAACGGCAAAACATAATCGGTCATCAGCAGTATACCGATGGTCAGGATGTTGTTGTCGGGCAACGGGGCATTGATGCCGTTCCAGTACGTATTGAACAGCGATCCGATACTGACCAACAGGAAGAGGAAACAGACGAAAATGGCGACGGTCACCTGTTCGTTGCTTTGCACGATTTTGCGGGACGCCAACTGCGAGGTTAGCATGATGGCGAAAATAAGCAGAATCGACACGGCCCCGACATAAATCAGCACCTGCGCCACCGCCAGGAATTCCGCATGAAGCAGGATATACAAACCGGCGACGGAAAACAAAGTCAGGATCAAACAGAGCGCCGAATGAAAGATATTTTTCAGGGTCACCACGCACAGCGCGGAGGCAATGGTCACAAACGCGAGCAGATAAAACAACGGATTGGCGGACACATCGCTGATGAAGTTTGCTACCATTTCCATTACGTCTGGTCCTCCGCCGGTTGATCCGGTTTTCGGTTATCAGGCTTTTGTTCCGGTTCGTTCGCAATCGCGGGGTCGGCCGCGGTGTTTCCTGTCGAGGCGGCCTCGGCCGGCTGCGGTTCGGCCGGCTTCTCCCCGTCCGCTTTGACCTCGGGTTTGGGCGCTGGTTTGGCGGCGGCCGGTTTCTTGCGAACCGGTTTCTCATACGGAACATCGCGTCCCATTTCCTGCAGTTTATCCATATGCCAGATCAAACTTTCTTTATCTTCAGTGGCGAATTCATACATGGTCGCCATCTTGATCGCCGCGAAATTACAGGTTTCCTCGCACAGGCCGCAGAAACAGCAAATAGTATTGTCGACGATAAAGTCTTTCAGGGTGCGTTTGCCCTTCTCGCCCTGTTCGTACTCGATGGTGATGGCGCTGGCCGGACAGGCGCGCATGCACAGCATGCAGACGGTGCAATTCAATTCGCCCGTTTCCTGATCGGAAAGCAGGACGACAATACCGCGCGAACGCTCCGGCATCTCCCATCGCTCGGTCGGGTACTGGACGGTGACGTTGCGGCGGAACAGGTGTTTGCCCACCGTCACCATCCCGATGCACAGATTCTTTATACCGTCAATCAACGTTTTCACCAGTTAAACCACCCCGAGTATTTCATCACCGCCGCCAGGATTAAATTGACAAACGCAAACGGAATCAGCGTCTTCCACGCGAATTCCATCAGCTGGTCAACCCGCAGGCGCGGGAACGTCCAGCGGAACAACATCAACACCAACACGAGAAACATCGTCTTGCCCAGGAACCACATCCATGAGGGGAGAAGCGGTCCCTGCCAGCCGCCCAGAAAGAGCGTTGCCCCGATCGCCGACACCGTGAACATATTGACGAATTCCGCCAGGAAAAACATGGCGAATTTCATCCCGGAGTACTCGGTGTTGAAACCGGCCACCAGTTCCTGTTCGGCCTCGGGCAGGTCGAACGGGGTGCGGTTGGTTTCGGCGGTTCCGGCAATGAGATATATAATGAAGGCAATCGGACCGAAGGGCAGGCGGAACACGTACCACTGGTATATTTTCGCCTGAGATTGCACGATGTCGACCATGGAAAGCGATCCGACGAACAGGATCACCGAACAGATGGCGATCACCATCGGGATTTCATAACTGACCACCTGCGCGGCGGAACGCATGCCACCCAACAGGGAATATTTGTTGTTCGAGCCCCATCCCGCCATGAGCATGCCGATGACGGTGAAGCTGGTAATGGCGACCACATAGAGGATGCCGACATTGAGGTCGGAAACGATCAGGCCTTCTCCGAACGGGATCACCACATACGCCATGAAGGCCGCAACGAACACGACCACCGGCGCCCAGAAATAGACAAAGCGGTCGACCAGGGTCGGCCTGATGTCTTCTTTCTGCAGGAGTTTGATGGCATCGGCGATGGTTTGCCGCCATCCGTGCCAGCCGGTCCGCATCGGACCGGGGCGCTGTTGGGCATGTCCCGCAAATTTCCGTTCGAGCCAGACCAAAAAGAGCGCCACCAATGCCAGAAATCCGAACACGATCACACCGGCGGCAATCAGGGCAATGATATCCACCCAGACTTCCGGCAGGCCGGTTGCGGCCAGCAGTTCATACAGATATTTGAAGATTCCCGTCAGTTCCATTACCTGTCCACATCCGGCATAATGATGTCCATTGATGCCATGATCGCGACCAGGTCGGCGATTTTATGGCCGACACAGATCACCGGCATTACCTGCAGTTGATTAAACGAGCCACCGCGCATTTTAACACGAAGCGGCTTTTTTTCTTTATCCGCCGCCTGAAGATAAATACCCAATTCACCGCGCGAGTTTTCAACCCGGCAGTACACCTCGCCCGCCGGCGGTTTGAAATTCATCTTGTTGAATTTGCCGCGAATCTCCCCTTCGGGGATCTGTTCGATCGCCTGCCTGACAATTTTGGTCGACTCGCGCATTTCTTGAATACGGATCAGATACCGGTCGTAGCAGTCGCCGTTTTCGCGAGTGGGGATATCGAAATCAAACCGGTCGTAGATCGAATAGGGATCGTCGCGACGCAGGTCAAATTTCACTCCGGACGCCCGCAGGGCCGGTCCGGAGACAGCATAGGCGATCGCCACGTCCGGCGGTAAAATGCCGATGTTTTTATTGCGAGCAATGAAAATCGGGTTTTCGGTCAGGACTCGTTCGTAGTCATCGATTTTGTCATTGAACATGTCGATGAATTCCCGGCACTTCGGAATGAATTCCGGCGGGATATCCCTGGAAACGCCGGCCGGCCGGATATAGTTAAAGGTCAAGCGCTGACCGCAGGTCATCTCAAACAGGTCGAGAATATACTCCCGTTCGCGGAACGCATACAAAAACGGTGTCAGAGCGCCCAAATCGAGGGAGGTGGTTCCCAGCCAGATCAAATGACTGGAAATACGATTGAGTTCCAGCATGATCACGCGCAGGTATTCGGCGCGCTCGGGGACTTCGATCCCCGCCAGTTTTTCGGTCGCCAGGGAGAAGGCCATGTTGCATGACATGGCGGTGCAATATTCAAACCGGTCCGTGACCGGAATGATCTGTTCGTAGGTGCGATTTTCGCAAATTTTCTCAAGGGCGCGATGTAAATACCCGATCACCGGGGTGACATGCGTAATCACCTCGCCTTCCATTTTCAACACGAAGCGGCAGACGCCGTGGGTCGACGGATGGTGCGGCCCGACGTTAAGTGTAAACTCCTTGGTATGTAATCCCCGGGATTCGCTCATTTTTCGGGCATCCTTACAAAATCGGGGGCATCCCAGTCCTTGCGCAGGGGGTGGCCCTGATCCCAGTCATCGGGGAGTAAAAAGCGGGTCAGGTTGCCGTGATTCCTGATATTGATCCCGTACAACTCCCACACCTCGCGCTCATGCCAGTTGGCGCCCGGCCAGACGGTTTGTACGGACTCGATTTCCGCACCGTCATAGGCCAGAACCACCTTATAATCGAAACGGATTTTGGTCTGCACCGACGCTACGGAATACACGACTTCGAAATGCTCGCCGGTATCAACGCCGCTGACACAACTGAGCCAGTCCATGTGCAGTTTGGGATCGTCCTTGATGGCGCGGGAGAATTCCAGAAGGTTTTCGGCCTTGATCAAGAAGAACGGCTCAGCCCGTCCGGTATCGAGCAGTTGGACCTTGTCTTTGAAGGTATCCGGTATATATGACACCAACTCGTCGCGGTTCATCTCTGAGTCAGCTCCAGTCATTCATTTTCAGGCGTTTCACTTTTTTCTGCAGGGCCAGACACCCCTCCAGGAGCGATTCCGGTCGCGGCGGACATCCCGGAATATAAATATCAACCGGGACAATATGATCGACGCCCTTTTCGACGGCATAGCTGTCATAGTAAAACGGGCCCCCCCCCACCGTACATCCGCCCATGGCGATAACGTAGCGCGGTTCGGCCATCTGATCGTACAGCAATCTCAGCCGGGGCGCCATTTTCTTGGTGATAGTACCGGCGGTGATGATCAGATCGGATTGACGCGGCGAGGCGCGGAAAATCATACCGAGACGGTCGAAATCATAGCGTGAGGCACCGGTGGCCATCAATTCGATGGCGCAACAAGCGGTGCCGAACAGCAGATACCACAGCGAACTGGCCTGCGACTGGCTGAACACGAAATCCAGCGAGGTCGTGACAATATTGCCGCCGGGGATTTTTTCCAGATACACCGGGAGTTTCTTGATTATACCCATTTCAGGACTCCCTTCTTCCAGGCGTACACCAGACCGAACACGAGAATCACGATGAAAATGACCATTTCGATCAGAGCAAACAAGCCCAGTTGATTGAACGCTACCGCCCAGGGAAACAGGAATACCACTTCCACGTCGAAAATGACAAACAGCAAGGCAAAAATGTAAAAGCGGTTATTGAACTGCACCCAGGAATCGCCGAATGGTCTTTCGCCGCATTCATAGGTTTGGTTTTTCTCTTTGTACGGATTCGAGGGGCGAATCAGGCGTGCGGTGAAAAAAGTCACCAGAACCAACCCGATACCCAGAAGCAGGAAAATCAAGACTGCCGCATAGGACGCCATTTATCTGCACCTCACTGCTGTCTACCAGTTTGTGACATAAATCACAAAATAATTGCTTAAGAAACGTCCTTTTAACGATTTGTCAAGTCCTTTGTGAAAATAATTTGGCATCTTTCCGGAATGGATGCACTCCCCCCTTTCGTTTTTGCGCAAGTGTTTTTCATAAAACAACTTGAGTCAAAACCACTACCTGTATAGGGAAATAAAAAGAAAGAGTCAAGCATTGTCTGATATGCCATAAAAAATCCCGGCCGGGGCCGGGATTTCATATGCATGCTTGATGCCATTTTACCGTGTGAGAAACGGACTGGTCAGCAACGCCGACGGCATTTCGCCGTAGACAATAAACAGGTCGGCGTTGACAAACGTGCTGAACTCACTGATCAGACTGGTGCCCTCGGTATAATTGGGACCGAATACCTGTTCCTGTGACATGTCGGCATAAAAGTCGGTGGAGTCGGCGGGCTTGTATTCGCGATATGTAAGGGCGAATTCCACGTCCTTGTCACCGCCGCCGATAATACATCCCAGCATGGTCTCGGTCAGTTCGCCCTCGGGATCGGAATACCAGCTCATGCGATAGGCGAATTCGGATTCATCGACGGACTGAATATCATATACCCAACGGGCGCTGGTCTCGTCGCCATAGTCTTTGTATACCGCGCCGCGCATGACGATTGAAGAATCGGCCATATCCATATAGAAATAGTACAGGGTCGTCACTGTAATGGCTTCGGTTTCATCCATGCGTTGAAACGCCAGGACCGCCTGTTCTTCATCATTGATTGTGAAGCCGAGTTGAAGGACTTCGTCTTCGGCCATTTCCGGGAAATCCATGGTTGCCAGATTTTCAACGGTAGCCGTTGCCCCGAACACCCCCTGCAGGGCGGTGGGAATCGGCACGGCTGAACCCAGTTCGGTAATCTGACAGACGTCATAACTGTGCAATTCGCCTTCGGATAATGAACTATCGACAGCAATGTCGCCCTCTTCATTCATCACCAGAAAATACCCGATTTCCTCGACCAGTTCGTCGAAATACGCAAGGTTGCTATAGAGCGACATCGGCTCCTGTTCGCTGAAGACTTTATTCAGGAAGGTGGACGTCCACATCGGATCGATCTCCGAAGGTGACGCCAGCGGTTCAGTATAGACCGGCGGCGCGATATCGCCGATCAGGTCTTCATAGTCGGCGAAGTTGACGGATGACCATCCGTCGCCGGGTCCGGTCGGAACGCTGTCGTCATCAGAACAAACAACGGTCAGACAAAAAAGGGCCACGACCAGCATCATGACGGTTCCCAGTGCGTGTTTGACTGGCATAGTTTCCTCCTTTTGGGGTCTTTTTGCCCCCGTAATGGATATTAAAGGATATGTATATTTGTATCGGAAAAAGAGGATTTACCTTGCGTGGCGAATTGGGTCGGAATCAGACGCGATTGCGCGTCGCCGTTAACACGGCAAAATAGACCAGTAGAACACCGACGGCGCTGATCGCCGCGATAAGGAACACGGAGACAACGCCATAGCGCGATGCCAAAAGGCCGATGCCTACTCCCGCAAGGACTTCGCCCGCCGAACAGGTGAGATTGTAGCCGGACAGCACGGTGGCCCGATGGTGATCATCAATGGTACGATTGATATTGGTGGAGATGGCCGGGCGGATGAGTTCTTTGAGGGCGAAAAAGGCGACAATTCCGGCCACGGCGAAGAGGAGCGAACCGGAGGCGGCAAGATACAGCGCGACACCCATAAGCATAAACCCCACTGATAGATAGGCGGTTATATGACGATACCATCGTTTCAACAGACCGGCGGAAACAACCACCAGAACCAGTCCAGCGGAAGTAATTAATCCAAACCAGACTGGATCGATCCGCCGCAGTTCGGCAAACAGGATTTGCCAGTACTGGTCGACTCCCTCATAGGTGAAATTGGAGAACAGCCCCACCGCGAACAGGGCCGGAAGGGCGGTTCGGGAGAATATCGAGGCCAGAAGTGATCGCAAGGGGGGGGTGGCCGATTCGGCGGTTACTGTCGGGCGGGCAGGTTCACGAAGAGCCAGGGTGATCGGGACTCCGGCCAGGGCGACCAGGGTGACCGGCAGGAAAAGATATGTCAGGTAGTGCCGAGCCAAAACGCCGGCGCCGATCATCCCGACAATGAGGGCGGTGTTTTTATATGCGGTCCGCCGGGCAAACAGGGTCGGCAAAATCCGTTCACGGTCGGTTTTGTCCAGAGAATCCACCGCGAGGGCTTCGAGTGCGCCGGAAATGAAGGTCTCGGAAATACCCAAGACGATTTCGGCAACCAAAAAACCGGTGAAATTCCGGAAGGAGAAAAAAATCAGGCCGGAGAGAGCGAAACCGAGAAAACCGAAAACTACCGACAACCGTCGGCCGCGCCGATCGGCAAAGATGCCGGTTGGAAGCTCAAAAACGAGAACAGTGGCTTCAAACACGGCCGCAAGGATCGCCACCTGCAACAGGCTAACATCATACTGTCGGAAATACAGCACATAGACCGGAAGAATCAGACCGCCGAAAAGAGCGGTCAGACTTTCCAGCGCATAGAACAGCGTAATATTGCGACGAAACACGCTAAATCATGGCAACGGCTTCGATTTCAACTTTGACGTCTTTAGGGAGTCGGGAGATCTCGATGGCCGCGCGGGCGGGCAGTTCCAGGGTGAAATATTTGGCATAGACCTCATTGACGGCGGTGAAATCGCCCATACTGGTTAAAAAGACCGTGGTTTTCACGACATGTTTCAATTCCGCACCGGCCGCATGAAGCACCGCGGAGAGGTTTTTCAGCACCTGATCGGCCTGTTCGGCGGCGGTGGTTCCGACGATTTTGCCGCTTTGCGGATCGAGCGGAATCTGCCCGGAGCAGAAAATCATGGTTCCACAGGCGACTTTGACGGCCTGGGAATAGGGACCAACGGCGGCGGGGGCATCGGTTGTAAAAACGAGTTCTTTCATTGCGGATTTCCTTTCATCAGGCTATTGCTACATATAATAGAGTGGATTACAGCCGGTCATGTCAACACAAAAACGGGTCAGACGGCGGAGCGGATTGCATTCGGGCTTGTTTGAAACGAGTCGGGTAATTATCCTGTTGACTGCAAGTTAAGGAAACGGTGTTCCAGTCCGATACAATGAGAGGTATGGATAAAAACTTTCTCCTGGAGCAATTCCAGCAAACCGACGAGACGAAAAAAGTCGTTCGGAAGCCGGTTCGTCGTAAAAAACCCAAACCGCTCTGGCGGGAATATGTCGAAGTCGTACTGCTCTCGCTGGCGGCCGCCATCATACTGCGGCTGTTGGTGGTTTCGGCGTACCGGGTCGATTCGGCATCGATGGAGGACGCACTTCTCGAGGGCGATTATATTTTCGTCAACAAACTGGCGTACGGTTTCGGCGAACCGCAATACGGCGATATCATCGTATTCAAGTGTCCGCTCGATCCGACCCGCGACTATATCAAGCGCGTCATCGCCACCCCGGGTCAAACGGTCGAGATTATCGACAAGGTGATTTATGTCGACAATCAGCTGGCCGAGATTTTCCCTGACGCCAAGAATATCGATCCGAAAATCATGCCCGCGCAACTTTCGATGCGGGACAATTTCGGACCGGTGCAGGTTCCGCCCGATCAGTATTTCGTACTGGGCGATCATCGCGATATCAGCGAGGACAGCCGGCACTGGGGATTCGTGCCCGCTGACAATATCAAGGGCAAGGCGATGATGGTGTACTGGTCGTGGGAGCCGGATGATTCGGCGCCGAGCTGGGGTTTTCCCTATATCCATTCCGCGTTTTTATCGGCCTGGTATTTTCTTACCAATTTCCCGTCGCACACCAGATGGGAACGGCTGATAACTTCGCTGTAATCGATGAGTCTTTCGCTTTATATTCACTTCCCCTTCTGTTCCAATCTGTGCGGCTATTGCGATTTTTACAAACAAACGTATCAACCCGATTGGGAACGACGGTATTTTGCGGCACTGGAACGGGAGTTGACACTGGCAATCGATGAGATCGAGCCGTCGCAACGAACCCTTGAAACAATCTATATCGGCGGCGGAACCCCGTCGCTGATGCATCTTTCCCATCTGGAAAATCTTTTGAGTGCACTGCACCGTTGTTTTCGATTCGCATCGGATCTGGAGTTTTCGTTCGAGATCAATCCGGAATCGATCAATGCGGAGAAACTGCTGGAACTGTATCGATTGGGCGTCAACCGTCCAATCTTCGGCCTGCAGAGTTTCAATGTCAGACTGCTGAAGCGGCTGAACCGTCGCCATACAATCAGTGATTCCCTGCGAGCGATCTACCAGGCCCGGGCAACGGGGTTTGTCAATTTCGGCATCGATCTGATTTTCGGTCTGCCTCGTCAGACCTCACGTCTGCTTTCCGACGATCTTGACCAGGCGGTCGATCTGGCTCCGCCGCATATATCGTACTATCAGCTGACCGTGGAACCGAATACGGTTCTGGCCGACAAAATCGCATCCGGGCAACTGAAACTTCCCGATAACGACCTGATGGCGGCGATGTATCGCGGCATTCACCAGACACTGTCCAAGCACGGTTATGAGCGCTATGAAGTGTCGTCGTTTGCCCGTCCCGGATTCGCCTGCCGTCACAATTTGCGCTACTGGGAGGGGGGCGATTTTCTCGGTCTCGGCCCGGCGGCCCACAGCTTTATAGGAGAACGACGGTTTGCCAATGTCGCCGATCTCGGCATATATTTGCAAAGCCTTGACAACCGCACCCGTCCCCTGGTGGCCGACGTGGTCGGGATGGAAGCCCGTATGACCGAAGCGGTTATGCTGGGACTGCGAACCGCGCGGGGGATTTCGCGCGGAGATTTTCACCGTCGGTTCGGGATGCCGGTGGAGCGGGCAATCGACGGCGATATGCTGACTCTGCTTCGGGATAACGGTTTGATTTCCGCCGACGGGAATTATGTGAAGCTGACCGATTCCGGCCTGCCGGTGGCGGACGATATTATCCGTCGTCTGATCAAATAGGTGCTGTTTGCACGGAATTTTATGCCTGATCATACTATGTAAAATGGGTAGTTTATTCCTTGACAAAATATGACACCCCGTGTATTTTTAATACATGGGGTGAGGCAACAACTATGTGTAACAGCCGGCATTGGTGTCGGGCAGGCAATGCCGGGCATCCCCGAGCGGGATTTCCCCCCGGTTCTCCGGCGCCAATCACCACCTTATCAAGCTCCCCAGCCGGCAATAACTTGCGGTGATAACCGTTAGCGTGGAAAACAACAAAGCACAGTAAACATCTCAGATACGTTCCATGCGGGTTGTCCTGCAGTATTATGCAGGAGGACGTCATGCACAAGGCGTTCACGCTTGTGTCGGTTATGGGGCTGTTGGTGATTGCCGTCAGCATTTCGGCACAAAATCAAACTCATACGCCAACCCCAAACAGCGATGCCGTTACATTGGAACGCACAACTGTCATGGAGGGGAGTGGTGATGGTCTTGGTGAGTTATCGGCTGTTGTCTATCAGATCACCTACGTCCTCGGTCATGACACGGCGTATATCGAGGGAATGGGTTCCGGGGGCGACGATGAAATCGCGACCCTGTCATTCAATGTTGTCATGGACTTGAGTCAAACCACCATTGACAGTATTTCCGGTATTGACGCCACGATCTATTATGACACGGCGTATTTTGCCTATTACGGTGCATCGGTCAACGCGGCCAACTGGCCATGGGAGTTTACGCCCAGACCGTATATCGACCCCTTTGGACTGGGAATCGTCTCCCTGGATTTCTATGCGGGATTAACGTCCGGATTTGCAGAACTGCAGGAACTGGCGACGGTGCAATTCACGGTGAAATGCCAGCCGAATCAGAATGTCACGACAATGCAACTCAGCCGCAGCGGGGATCTCTCACTTCTGGAATCGCCGTGGTCGATCTACCCCACGGATTATGTCGACGGCTCCATTATGGCGATGGAGGGACATGCGCACTGCTATGTCTGTGGGGACCTACATTTCGACGGGCAGGTCAATCTGCTGGACATTCTCGATTTAATAGAGATCGTGTATGCGGAAGGTCCCGCGCCGTTTATTCCGGATGCGGCTGATGTCGATCACAGCGGCGGATTGGATCTGCTGGATATTTTATTGCTGATCGATATTGTATACGGCGAGTAAGCGCCCACGCCCGATTTGTCGGTGCTGAAAGGACAGCTATTGTCATAAAATTACACCTGACGGGCCGGCGGGAAACCCGCCGGTCTTTATATTCCGGACAGAGAAAGCATGATTTTCTGAGCTTTCTCATTGACAATACATGACATAATGGATATATTTATATAGTAAGGTATACGATCTGGGAGTATATGGTCCCTCGTCATTCCACGGTTTTACCTTTGCCAAATTGGGCCGTCTACTCATAACGAAATAGACCGCATTGTCCCGCCCTGCTGGTGCGTTCATCTTCGCATTTGGGACGATGCGAACACAAAATCAAACATAGAGCGCGACATTACCACCACCATTCCATAGGAAGGAGTACCGTAATGAAGGCTTATTACCTGTTGCTGACGATGGTCATCGTGTGTATGATCGCCGGCGGCGCCACCGCTGAAGTTAATGTATGGGCTGATGCCTCACCGCAGTACAACCCGGGAGAACTTCCCACAAATACGACGGTCTTCATAGATATTTACGTGGAGTATATCAGTTTACCCGAACCGGATGGTCATGGCATGCCGTTTGCCATTTACAGTCCCGATGAAAGCATCAAGGAAGTGACGCATGTCGATGTCGGAGGACAGTCATCGGATGGCTCGATTATTCTGCTCAATGGGTATGAACCGGGTGGATTTCTCGATCTGCTCTCTACTTTTTACTTTTGGAGTTGGGAAGGCAATCTGCCGGATACATTTGTTCACATCGGTGTGGGAGCCTTTGGCGGCCCGCCGCCAAATGGCAGCGACGTTCGGATCAAAGTCGCACTTGAAATCGACGAGGAAGGCACGATTTGTATCGATTCCATCGACCATCCCAATGACAGTTATGACTGGATGTGGAATCCCGAAAACGGTTCCCCCTCATTTGGCGGCCCGTATTGCTGGACGGTGGGCTATTACTGCGTCGATACCGACGGCGACGGCTACGGCGATCCCACCACACCAAGCTCCTGTCCGCCGGACAACTGCCCTAACGCGTACAATCCCGGCCAGGAGGATGCCGACGACGACGGAATCGGTGATGTCTGCGACAATTGCCCGAGTGTCGCCAATGAAGGGCAGGAGGATCTGGATGGCGACGGAATCGGATATGCCTGTGACGACTGTATCGATATGGACAACGACGGCTATGGCGACCCGGGCTATGTACAGAATACCTGTTCGGATGACAATTGCCCCGAAGTATACAACCCCGGCCAGACTGATTCCGATGACGACGGCACCGGCGACGTCTGCGATGTCTGTCCGAACGATCCCGATGATGATGTCGACCAGGATGGGGTTTGCGGCGATGTCGACAATTGCCCGAACATTCCCAATCCGGACCAGGCGGATGCCGATGGTGACGGGATCGGCGATTTCTGTGATCTGAACAATGTCTGCGGCGACGTGACCGGTGACGGCCAGGTAAACCTGATTGATTTGTTGGCGATCATTGAGTTCCTGTATAATGACGGCCCTGAATTATATTGCGGTTGGAAATAAACCTCACACGCCATGCTATCGGTCAGCGAGCCCATTAGTATTGGCAATAGCGGCCGGCAGGTCCCCCCTGTCGGCCGCCCCATTACTACAAAACAACCATTATCACTTTTTGTAAATAATCCCGCCGACCGGCGCGGTTTCTATTATATTTTACTCCCATGGAATTATTCGACAATGGACAGGGATCGCACGCGGCCGAGACGCAGTCCGGAGTGCCGCTGGCCGACCGGATGCGGCCTCGTTCGTTCGATGATTTTTACGGCCAGAAAAAGCTGGTGGGACCGAATACGGCGTTTCGGCGTTCGATCGAGGAGGATCGGGTCGGCTCGGTAATTTTCTGGGGGCCGCCGGGGTCGGGCAAAACGACACTGGCGGAATTGATCGCACGCGCCACCAGCGGGCAGTTTATCCCCTTCTCGGCGGTGACATCGAGCATTAAAGAAGTGAAAACCGTCATTTCCCGTGCGGGGAATTTCAAAAAGCTGACCGGCCGGAAGACCTATATTTTCATCGATGAAATCCATCGGTTCAATAAGGCCCAGCAGGATGCGTTTCTCCCCTATGTGGAACGGGGCGATATCGTCCTGATCGGCGCGACCACGGAAAACCCGTCGTTCGAGGTTATCTCGGCGCTGTTGTCGCGGGTGAAAGTGTATGTGCTGGACCGTTTGACCGAGGACGATCTGGCGGGCATTCTCACCACCGCCCTGAACGATACCGAACGCGGTCTGGGCAAAATGAATCTAGCCATCGAGGACAAGGCGCTGGCGTTTATCGCGTCGTCGGCTGACGGTGACGCCAGACGCGCATTGAATATACTGGAGGCGTCCGCGGAGGATGCCGGTGAAAACGGGCGGATTGTTCTGGAGCGGGTGACGGAGATTTATCAGAAGGGCACGTTGCTGTATGACAAGGCCGGCGAGGAACATTTTAACCTGATTTCCGCCCTCCACAAATCGGTTCGGGGAGGAGACCCCGATGCATCGTTGTACTGGCTGGCGCGGATGCTGACGGCGGGTGAAGATCGGCTGTATATCGCGCGGCGATTGATTCGGATGGCGGTGGAGGATATCGGTTTGGCTGATCCGAACGCGTTGACGGTAGCGCTGAACGGCCGTGACACGTATCATTTTCTGGGCACGCCCGAGGGCGAACAGGCGCTGGCGCAGACAGTGGTATACCTGGCGTGCGCGCCGAAATCCAATGCGGCGTATATGGCGTTTCAAAAGGCGATGGCCGATGCCGAACAGCATGGTTCGCTTCCGGTACCGCTCTGGATTCGCAACGCGCCGACATCGCTGATGAAGGGGCTGGGATACGGCAAGGGGTATAAATACGCACACGATTATGAAGACGCCATTACCGATCAGGAGTATTTCCCCGATGAGCTGGCCGGGACGGAATATTATCATCCCACCACCCACGGCCGCGAAGCCCGGATCGACGACTATTTGCAGAAGTACCGGGAATATCGCAGGAATCTCATGGGATCATCCCGACCGGAGGATGAAAAAGACGACAAACCACAGGAAAAATGAACCAAGGACGAGCGCCGGTCGTTTAAGTATATAATGCGCGAACCGAAGATAAGAGTAATGCTTCACAGAATTGTCGTCATACTGGCGGTTTTAACGGTCCTGCCGATTTCGGTTTCGGCCCAGATCATGCTGATTCCGATGGATCAGGTGCAAACCGATCATTTGAAAGCCTATGGAATCGCATTCAAGGCGCTGGAGACCGGCAAGACAGTGGAATGGCTTCTCAATTACCGCGCCGGATCGTTCGTGATCGATGCCGACGCGGAGTTGGAAAATCTCTGCCTGATTCGCGGCGTGTATACCGAAAGCATCACGTCGGCCGACCTGGCCGATATCTACCGCGCCATCGAAGTGGAAAACATGGAGCGGGTGATTCTGGAAAAAGTCCCGGCAATCGCGGTGTATACGCCGCAAAATGTCGAGCCGTGGGACGACGCGGTGACGCTGGCGCTGACTTATGCCGACATCAAGTACGATATGATCTGGGACGAGGAGGTTCTCGCCGGGGCGCTGGAGGAATACGACTGGATTCATCTGCACCATGAGGATTTCACCGGGCAGTACGGCAAGTTTTACGCATCATTTCACAACCAGTTGTGGTACCGTCAGGAAGTCGAGATGAACGAAACCCTGGCACGTCGCCTGGGATTTCGCAAGGTGTCCGAAATGAAGCTGGAAGTGGCGCGGATGATCAAGGATTACGTGCGCCGGGGCGGATTTCTGTTCGCGATGTGTTCGGCGTGCGAGACGATCGATATCGCGCTGGCGGCGGCGGGGGTGGATATCTGCCCGAGTGAGTTCGACGGCGACCCGGTCGATGCCAACGCCCAGGAGTCGCTGGATTTTTCCCGCACGCTGGCGTTCGAGAATTTCCGGGTGACGCTTGATCCGCTGTTGTACCGTCACAGTAATATCGACACCTATCCGGATCGTCTGGCGCGGTTTCCCGACGTGTCCTCCGATCATTTTTACCTGTTCGAGTTCGCGGCGAAATTCGATCCGGTTCCGACCATGCTGGTGCAGAATCATGTCGGGCGGGTCGAGGGGTTCATGGGGCAAACCACGGCCTTTCGGAAATCGCTGTTGAAGGATTATGTCACGATTCTCGGGGAGGTCACGGGATTCGACGAAGTGCGCTACATCCACGGAAATTTCGGGCGCGGAACATTCACATTTCTGGCCGGGCACGATCCCGAGGATTACCGTCACATGGTGGGCGATCCGCCGACCGATTTGTCACTGCATAAAAACTCGCCGGGATATCGGCTGATACTCAACAACGTCCTTTTCCCCGCCGCGAAGAAAAAAGAGCGGAAGACGTAAGCCTTTTTTATTCACACCCGACCAGCGGTTCCGGGCCAGGCGGCATGCCGTAGAGGTAATCAATCAAATATAAAATATCGAGCAGGTTGATGCGGCAATCGGCGTCGGCATCGCCGGTTTTCAACGGATTCGGCGCGGGGCCGGGCGGGCTGTTATAGAGATAATCGATCAGAAACAGCAAATCGAGCAGATTGACACTCCAGTCATTGTTGGCGTCGCCCAGTCGCCAGGTGCGGAAGGTCAGGGTGTTGGTGCTGAGTGTTGACCGTCCGGTGTTGTCGGTGGCTTTCACGCGCCACCAGTAGGCGGTGTTATACAGCAAGCCGCCGGTCAACTGGTGCGAGGTATTCCAGATACTGTCGACGGTCTGAAGAAAACTGAACGTACTGTCGGTGGCAATCTGCAGAGTGTAGTACACCGAGTCGCCGGGATCGAACTCGACCGCTTCCAGCCAGGAGAATTCCGGAAGCAGATTGTGAATGATCAACCCCGAATACCCCGGTTCGACCACGAGAAATTGCTGCGGAGGCTCCTCAACGGCATTGATCATAAACGCTGCGAACGGCGACCATGACGAATATTCATATTCGTCGAAACATCGTCCCCGCCAGCAATAGGCCTGGTTTTCCGCCAGCGCCGGACTGACACTCCAGCCGGTGGAGTCGGCCTGTTCGATGATGCCCTCGGCGGCATACAACGGGCCGGGCGCGGTGCTGTCCTGATAGATCTCGAAGTCATAGCGGCGGAAATCGTTTTCGGCATCGGTGGCATTCGTCAAAAACAAAATCGGCATGTCCGATGCAATGATGATATTGCCCGCCGGATGCATCGGAAGCGGCATGGTCGGCGCGGTATTCATGCGAAAAACCGCCGCATACCATTCGGACGCGGCCAATGCATGGCGCACGCGAAGTCTCAGATGATAGACAACGCCGTCCTGCAACGCGGCACCGGCATACACCGTCTCGGTGTCGGTCGCAAGCATCTCTCCGGGATCCCACATTTCGGCGACACTCCAGTCGTCATCGGTTCCGACTTGCATTTCGAAGGACATCTGCACATCGTCATTGCCCGGATCGATATATTCCCATGCGATACACGGGGTCTGGTCGATCACATGACCAGCGGGAAAAGCGCCGTCGATCGTCAGCCCGCCGATTTCCGGAGGCGCGGGAGTGATGGTTATTTCGACCAGTTCGCTGTCGGCCAAATCACTGTCGGAAACGATAAACCATACCGGATAACTCCCAACCAGACCATAGGCGACATTCCAGTCGAACGACGCGGTACCATCACCATGATCGCTGAATTGCGCCCCGGGCGGTGAATTTTCCACAGTCATGAACAGCTGGTCCTCATCGGGATCAACCGCCGTGATTTCGAAATCCAGGGATTGTCCCTCTTCGACCGTTTTCGGTCCGATGACATTTAAAACCGGAGCATGGTTGGCAATCGGCAGATTGCGCAGGACAGTCACCGTGTACGGGGTCAACCGGTCGGCGGACGCCAGGTCCAATGCCCCATCGCCGTCGAAATCCGCGGACGCAACGGCATTGGGCATATCGCCAAGCACCGGGCAGGAGATGTACGGTGCAAAGGTGGCGTCGCCGTGATTGAGCAAGACGGCGATGTCATCGGAACCGGAATTGGCAACCGCCAGATCAATGTCGCCGTCACCGTCGAAATCGCCTCCGCAGGTCCCATATGGCGCATCACCCACGGCATAGAGCACATGCGATGCGAAGGTGGCATTACCGTTGTTTTTCAGAATAGAGACATTGTCGGAAAGTTCGTTTTCGACGGCCAGATCGATGTCGCCGTCGCCGTCCAGATCGGCGGCATACACACTATGCGGACGGGTTCCGACCGTATAGGTCATCTTTGCGGCGAAGGTCCCGTCGCCGATATTTCGCAGGACGGATATTTTGTCGGGATCGCGATTGGTGGTAATGAGGTCGATATCGCCGTCACGATCCAGATCGGCCGAAGTTATTCCGCGGGGGTAATTGTTGACGGGATAGGTTACGTGCGCGGCAAAGGTCCCGTCGCCATTGTTCATCAGGATCGACACATTATCGGACGAGGCATTGGCCGTGGCAATGTCCTGATACCCATCGCGATTGAAATCCGCCACGGTCAGCGCCCCGGGTGAAATCCCGACGGCATGGTTGACATCGGAGACAAAGGTGCCGTCGCCGTTATTTCGCACCACCGACACGGTATTGGTCACCCAGTCCGCCGTCACCAGATCGGGACTACCGTCGGCATCAATATCCGCGGCGGCCAGTGCAATCGGGCCGTTGTTGACACCGCACGTACCGCCCGCCTGAAAGGTCCCGTCGCCCAGATTGTCAAGAAGGGTCACGGTATTGGCGCCATAATCGGCGGCGGCCAGGTCGATATCATGGTCGCCGTCAAAATCGGCCGCCGCGACGGCATACGGGTTGGTCCCGACGGTATACGCCGAATCCGCAATGAAATGGCCGTAACCGCCACCCACGGCGATCGTAAACGCCCATGCATATGACGCGGTCAGCGGGATATGGCGTTCGGACCGCACCGCATCGGAAACGATCACGCGGATACGATCCCCCGGCGGCAGGGGCGGATCGGGAGTAAATGCCGCCCGCATGAGGTCGGGATCATAGCCATACATGCCGACCGGACGCCCCAGACAGGCCGAATAGACGAATACGGTACTGTCGGCGACGGTCGCCGGATCCATCGGCATGTCAAAGGTCATCGTCACATTGACGTCGGCCGGGACATTCGCGGCATGCAAAGGCGGTTCATATGCCAGAAGATGCGGCGGGGTCTGGTCATAATAGAAAGCGCCAATATCATTACGGGTACCGTCGGGATCGGTGTACTCCGCTCCCGGATCGCCGGCATCGAGACAGGGGGAACCCCACTGCAGAGCGTAATCGGCTTCAGCGGTATCGACAAACAGCGGATCAACCGACAGATCGGTGGAGTCGGCGGTCATGCCGCCATAGTAATTGACCGTATTGTTCCAGATATCGTTGTACTGACGCGTCATGGAAAGCAGATTATTGTAAAACCCATAGACACTGCATCCGGTGACAATATTATTTTTGACAATCGAGTTGACGGAATAAATGACCATTCCCCGGTCGGCGACGGCAATGGTATTATTGGTAACCATGATCGAATCGGCATTGGACCAGATCACTCCCCAGGCATCGGGATTATCATAAAACAGGTTGTGGTGAATATTCGGATGAGCATCACCCGTGACACGGATTACGGCATGATCCTGTGACAGACCGTAATGATCCGTAAAGCGATTGTCGGTAATCGTCGGGGAGCTTGCCGATATATACAAAACCGCGGCATTGACGGTTCCGGTACATGTGAATCCGGAAAGCACCGCCGCATCGGTTTCGCCGTTGATAAACCGCACCAGCGGGATCGCGTCGTCCGGCGGCATCAATGTGGTGCCCGATGGCCCGCCAAAGCTGATAACAACAATATCCTTACCCAGGAAATTCAGCTGGACGACATATGTGCCGGGATACACCAGGACGGTGTCGCCGTCCGATGCGGAACCGATGGCCGATGGAATCGACGGCATATCATAGGGGACGCGGATGGTGTTTGCACCAGCCGATGTCGTCAGAAACGTCAGCAGACAAGCCAACAGCAGGAAAAGCAATAGCTTTGGCGGTGCGAGTTTTGATGCGGGCATACGTCCCACCCGGTTTTATATTCCTGTTGCAACAGACTGTGGCTGTACAAAATATACGCCACCCGTGATTTTAGTCAACAGTAAGATTATCGGCGGATTGACCTAAAAGCTAAGGGACAGCCGAAATGGCTGTCCCTTGCATCGATTGCCGCAGGGTCATTTAGTAATATTGAACCGGCGCGGGTCCGGTCGGATCGCCGTAGAGGTATTCGATCAGATAGAGAATATCCAGCAGATCAATGGTCCCGTCACCGTTAACATCGCCCATACTTATGGGACTGGGAGCCGCTCCCGGCGGATGCATGTAGAGATAGAGAATCAGATACAGAATATCCAGCAGGTTGACGGCACCGTCGTGGTTGAGATCGCCCGGCGGGAATCCGGCCACCAACAGCTCAATGGGAACCGCCACGGTATCAAACCACACGGAATTCGGGACGATGAAGATCGTATCGTAATACATGCCGGCCGGCAGACTGTCGACGGCCACGTGCACCCACAACTCGATATCGGTCTGCTGGAGCAGGGTATCGTCGTAGTTGACCCAGACCCATGGCCGCAGGTTGTAATACGCGAAGGGGACGGTGGCCCCATTTTCTTCATAGACATATAATGACCGGAAAATCAAATCGTCAAAACCGCTCAGAGAGAACGATTCCGGATCGGTCAGCACCGTGAATTCGGTCTGTCCGCCGGTCACCGCCAGAATCACCGGGATTTTCACATCGGCAAACGTCAATGTGTCATCCAGCGGATCATAGATGATCATGGTGTCACGGTAGATGCCATCGGCAAGACCCTCGGTATATATCGAGAAGAAAACCGAATCATGGGTAATGCGCGGCGAACCGCTCGGTTCGATAACCAGCCAATCACTGCCGAGACTGGTGGCAACGTCGAAGAACAGATTCATCCCGCTCTGCTCATACACCACCGTATAATTGAACCGGGCGCTGTCTCCGGCGACCATATTGAACGTGAACAGATTCGGCTCGGCAATGACAACCGGGACAGTTTCCCCCACCACGACCGAGATCGGAACCACCAGCGTATCGAAATAAATCGATTCGGGAATGATGAACAGCGTGTCGGTATGGATGCCTGAGGTCAGTCCCGAATCGGTCGCCCTCACAAACAGGGCTTCGGGCGTATTAAACGGCGACTGGTATGTGCCAAGAACCTCGAACCAGGACGCATCCCACTCACAATGAAAAGGAATGGTGGCGTCGTGTATCTCATATATCAGCAATGAATCGTATTGCACTTCTCCCGGATCGAGATAGAACCGCAGATAGGTCGGGGCGGCCCGAACCACGTAGTCCACACTGTCATCCACAACCGTCAGGGTTACCGGCACAATCAACGGCGAATTGTCGGCGTCGTAGGCGTAGATGACAATGCTGTCGGAGTAATTGCCGGGCAACAAACCATCGGTATTGATATTGATCGGGATGTCTTCCGGCGTATACAGCGGCGTTATCGCCATCGTATCGATATCCAGCCAGGATGCAAAATTATACGTCCAGAAATCGACTGACCGTCCGAACATCTCAAACACATGCAGGGTGTCATGTGCCTGGCCGCCGGCATTCAGCGTGAAGAAGAATTCCTCCGGTATCGTGGTCAGAAGGGTCAGGCTGTCATCATCCTGCACGGTCAGATACACCGGCACCACGATCGGCGTATTGGACGCATCATATGTGTCCAGAATAATGCTGTCGGCATACGGGCCGGGCGCCAGACCATCGGTGTTGATGATGATCGGAAGGTCTTCCGGCGTAAACAGCGGCGAGGCCGTCATGGTATCGACATACAGCCAGGACGAGTAGTTGTATGTCCAGAAATTGATTGACTGCCCGAATACATCATACACATGCAGGGTGTCATATCCCTGATCGCCGACATCCAGCGTGTAGTAAAACTCCAGTGGCATCGTGGCCAGATACGTCAGCGTATCGCCGGCGGTAACGGTCAGACTCACCGGAATATACAGTGGCGTTCCGGCCTCCGGCGTGTACGGAATCACGGTAATCGTGTCGTAGTACGTGCCGACCGGAAGGCTGTCGGTGTTAATCCAGAACGACAGGTTAAACGGCGTTACCGGGGCCGTGACGAACAGCGGCAGGGTCAGCCAGGGCCGCTTGTTTGACAACCCGCATTCGACATTGGCGCCGTTGTTTTCGACGACAGTCACCACGGCGGTATCGATCGTGTTCTCCGGAACGGAAAACTCTAACCATGCCGGTATCGCTCTCAGGGAATATCCAGCGGTATCGACGACCAGCCGGACCGAAATATCGTATTCATACCTGCGCGAAAACGGGGAGTTATCATAGCCGTGTACTTCCACGGTATCGTAATATTCGCCAATCGGCAATCCGTCGGTGATGATTGTCAGCGGGATGTACCCCGGTGTCGGCACCGGTGTCGGATACTCGGGGATGGACAGCCAGGACCCGATATAGGTCACGGCATCGAATGTCATCGGCAATCCGCTGGCTTCATAGACATACAGCGAATCATACAGCGTATCGCCCGGCTCGCCGCGGAGATTAAGCCAGAACGGATTTACCATCAACTGCGGCTGAACCGCTTCAACGGTTAGTTGTACCGGCACATAGATATCGGGAAATGAAACGCCGTCGGTGTCGCTGAAAAAGCACACGGTATCGATATAAAGACCCGGATCGAGATCACCGGCGTAGATATCGTACACCACGGAATCCGGCGTCGTGCCGTACGGGAGTGAATCATGAAAATACAGCCATGAGCTTCCCTGCGTTTTCGTATACCGGAAGAGAATGTTGTCTCCGTGTTCTTCATACACGAAAAAGCTTTGCAGTTGCGCCATCTGTCCCGGTGAGAGCGAAATTTCCACCATCTCGGGAACCACAATCACACGCGGCTCATCATACATGATCACCGTCACCGGAATGGTGTCGGACGGAATGGCGGGATCGGTCGGCATGATGATGATTGAGTCGGTGTATACGCCGGTCGCAAACGTCGACACGTCGAATTCCACATCCAGGGCAATCGGCGTGGTATACGGCGGACTGTACCCCGGCGCATCGACAATCAGCCATGATTCACTTACGGCTACGTTGAAGGAGACCGCGCCGCCGTACATCTCGCTGACATACAGCGAGTCTGTATAGGTCTCACCCTGGTACAGGTGCACGTAGAAATAGTCCGGCGAATATTGCAGGATGGTTTCGGTCGCCTCGACATGGAGCGTAACCGGAATCGAAAGGTTGTTACAGGCGTCCTGAGACGTGATCGAGATGGTATCGACATACCAGCCGGGATCAAGACCTGCGGTGCTGACGTTGACGAAAATAATCTCCGGCGTTAACAGCGGCGATGCTGTCATGGTATCGACTTCGAGCCACTCACTACCGTAGCCGGTACTGGTTATGAAGGCAATGGTATCCCCGTACTCTTCATACACGTACAAACTTTCGCC
Organism: Candidatus Zixiibacteriota bacterium; assembly: GCA_016933695.1. Classification (GTDB taxonomy): domain Bacteria; phylum Zixibacteria; class MSB-5A5; order GN15; family PGXB01; genus JAFGAL01. Next base: position 89,537 of record JAFGAL010000001.1, read on the forward strand.
GAGAATGGAATCACCGGCATTCAGATTAAAGGTGAACTGTGAGGGCTCAGCCGCGAGGTACCGGCAGTCTTTGGAAGCCTGGGCATGAGCGGTGAGGGGGCCGGCGGCGATAAGTAATGCGCAGAACAGCGCGGCAACGACCGCAGACCTTTGGGATTGAATACACAATCGCATAGTTTTGCCTCCCCATTGGAGATTAAAGGTTCCGGCAAACCCCTGACATGCGCTGTACACGTAATCCTTCTTTTGCCTGTGTTAACCTGTCTTGGGTTGCCAATACATCACTATGCGAGCCCAGTAAAGTATACGTTTCAGCATTGATTTTGTCAAGTTGAAAGGAGAATCAGATTATCCGAGTCCGGAAATCCGGTATATCCAATCGACGGCTGCAAAACGGCATGATTGTCTATTGAAAACAGCCGCCCCACCCGGATTCGGGGCGGCTGAAGACATAAGAATATGCTATTATCAGAGCCGTCGATGATATATTCCCGCACTGCTGTGTTCAGTCGTTTCTGGTGAACTGGAGATCGCGACACCGCCAGCAATTCTGCTCGGCAAACGCCTTGTTGGGATCGATGTCTTTATCACACAACCATAAACAGCCGTCATCATCGCGCAACACCTGCATGGGACGGGCCGAAGGATGATAGATGCCACTGCCGACCAGCGGCTTTTCGGTTTTCTTTGCTTCCATTGTTTTCACCTCCTCTTTCAATTCCGAGTCTATCCTGTTATTTCGATATTGTTTTCAGTAATTCATTTGTCGATAGCCGGTCGCTTCTGATCCCAGTAAATCCACCATGAGTTGATTGAGATCGGCGTATTTGGGATCAACAAAGATTCCGGTATTGCCCATAACGACGATAGCATACTGACCTGCCCAGACCGCCCATCCCACCAGTGGTCGCCATTCCATGTTGGATGCTCTGCTGAATTGATTTATCGAAATCTCCAGGCTTTTCGTCTGTTTAGAGCACATCTGTGCGGTGAATGTCATCATATCATCTGACATATTTCCTACGGCACGAATGACTTTGCCATCTTCAGAAAATTGCCCGGCGGCAATGACTCCTTTTCTTTCCATTATTCTGTCAAGACCAATCATTGTGTGCCTCCTTTCACCTGTCTTTTCTATTTATGACAAAAAACGTGCCGGTTGATTGAGAGCGACTGAAATAATACCATAAGCATCAATTTAATAATGACTTACAGGATAATTGTCAGAGTGAGGCGACATCAATACGAGAAATCAAGCGACTGCGAATCGGGCAAGTACGCACGACACGGCTTACTGATCGTGCAAATACGCAAGATCAATTCAGGAGGCTATCGGTCTTTTTCTTCCGGAATCTTTAATTTGAGTTTTTTAATTTTCCGGTAGAGTGTGGACGGATCAATACCAATCTGACGTGCAGTCTCCTTGCGTGACCAATTATTGCGTTTCAATGCCGCGATTAAAAACAGGGTCTCCATTTCTTTCATGGTTGATGCGATTTCCACGGCCGGGATGGCATTGTCGGCGTGCAGATGTTTCGGGAGATGTTCGGGTTTTATGATGCCCTGCGGGCAGATAACAAAGGCGTGTTCAATGATATTTTCCAGTTCCCGGATATTCCCGGGAAAGTCGTATTTTATCAGGATGTCCAGGGTCGCCGGCGAAGCACCGGCAAGATCTTTTCGGCGGAGACGGTTGAATTGGTCGACAAAATGGTCAATAAGCAGCGGGATATCTTCTCTTCTCTCTCGCAGGGGAGGTAGGACTATTTTTATAACATTAATGCGGTAAAATAAATCCGCCCGAAATGTTTCATTTTCAACCATGGCATCAAGAGGGGCATTGGATGCCGTAATGATTCTGACATCAGACCGCATGGTTTCGGTTCCACCCAGCGGTTCATACTCCTTATCATGAAGAACTCGCAGGAGCTTAACCTGCATGGCCGGGGAGATATTGCCGATTTCATCCAAAAACAAGGTTCCTTTTTCCGCCAGTGCGAATCGTCCTTTTTTGTCTTTTTTGGCATCGGTAAAGGCCCCTGCGACATACCCGAATAATTCTGATTCCAGCAAATTATCAGGCAATGCCCCGCAATTGACGGCAATAAACGGATGGGATTTTCTGGAGCTGAGATTATGCAGAGCGCGGGCGATCAATTCCTTTCCGGTTCCGCTTTCCCCTTCGATCATGACGGAACTGCCGCTTTCAGCAATAATGGGCAGCATTTCAAACAGGTGCTGCATTTCCTTGTTACGGCTGATCATATCTTCGAAAGTAAACCTGCTTTCGAATTCTTTTTGTATTTGGCGAGCCAGATCAAGATCGCGAAATGTTTCCACTCCACCAACAACATTGCCCCAAGCATCTTTTAAAAGGGCGGTCGAAATGCTGATCGGGACACGTTTCCCCTTTTTATTCACCAGGCACACCGGCTTATTTATTATCGGTATGCCGGAGGTCAACGTGGCTTTCAAGGGACAACTTGAATCGCAGACATTGGTTTGCAGGATGTCTTTGCAGGATTTTCCGTATGCCTCAGTATATGAGAATCCCGTTATCTTCTGGGCGGCCTTATTGATAAAGGTTATTCTATAATCCAGATCAATAGAAAATACACCATCCGAGATATTATCAACGATGGTCAATAACCGGTCACAGAGGATTCCCTTTTCTTCAGCATTTTGTGCCACGACTTAAAACCATCAGTTTTTTTTACGATCCTGATAATCAATATAGACAAAAACAGCTGTGAGGACAAGAACCGGTAATTGCTATTTCAGAAGAAGCATCCGGCGGGATATCGTGGTTGTGCCGGTTTCGAGACGGTAGAAATAGACACCGCTGGCGGCCTGATGGCCAAAGCCGTCGTCGCCATTCCAGACCACCGAAGTATATCCGGGTTCGACCGTTTTCGACAGCAATGTCGCAACTTTCTGTCCGGCAATATTATAAACGGATAGCGACACAGTCGCGGATTGCGGCAGATACAAGCGGATGGTGGTCGACGGATTGAACGGGTTGGGATAGTTTTGATATAATTCCGGATCGGTCGGAAGCAGGATGTCCGGTGATGATTCCGCTGTACCCAGCATATCCCATAAGGCCTGCTTGCCGGCACACTCACGGCAGTTGGAAAGCCCCGCGGCAATTTGCTCCAGAATACTGCCGGTCACTTCTTTTTGCAATGTGATCAGATTACCGGGAGTCATTTCCACCTTCCCCGCAGCCTGATTTTGTGTTCTCAACCAATTTTCGGCAATGGCACAGATATCGTCTCCGTCGATGTGTCCTGAACCGTCGGCATCGACATACGTGGCGACCGTGTTTTCCCAGCGGTGGGCGGCCTTGAGTCCCCACTCGATATCGGCGGCTTCCGAACGCGACGGCCCGGAATGTCCCCAGTATCTTCCGAATGGCAGAATATCGCGTTCATCGACCACGCCATCGTCATCCGTATCCCCCGGAAACACCGCCAGCCCGGTTATGAGAGTGCGTTGATAGGGCACCCCCAGCGGATATCCGGCCAGATCGAGAATGTCGGCCGCCAGACTGATGGTAATCGTGTCCAGTTCGAGAAGGTACGGTCCGTCGTTAAATATCTGCAATTGACGTTCATCGGTATTGAATTGATAATGCAGGTCATCACCACGGGCGCTTACCAACGTGACTTTGCCGCTGAGTGATTCGGGATCAACTTGCTCGTTAAACTGGATTGCCAGCGGCTGGGTATTGATTTTGATATCATCGTACTGCTCGCCCGGCCCGGGTTGCGGCTCGACAACGGTCAAATCGCGGTTGGTGACATTGATATGCACGGTGCCGGTGGTTGCGGCCAGCCGGTCGGTGACTTTGAATGCAATCGAATACGCCTGTCCGACATCGACAAACGACGTCGGCAGAGAGAAATACCCCTTCCCGTTGCCGGAATCGACAAAGGTCGCATGATCGGGTGCGCTGAGGCATTCCAGTATCAACGAATCGAGATCGTTGTCGACCGCCGCGATTTCAAGATCGTACAGGTCATCCTCGATCAGGATGGTGTCGCGAAATGCGATCGCGAACGCGGGCGCATCGTTTTCGGCTTTGAGATTCAATTTCACCGGGAGCATTTGCGGTGAATTGGCGGCGTTCGATGAACTCACCATAATGGTGTCACGATACATCCCCGGAGACAGGGAGGGAATATCGACAGTGATTTTCACGGTCGCGGGGGCACTGCCGGTATCGGGAATCAGTGTCAGCCAGTCCTGCCGACAGGTTGCGGACCAGAACAACCGTCCGTCGCCGGCATTGGTGATGGTGAAACTGTCGGTGATCGCGCCGGTCACTCCCGCGAGTCCGATATAATCGAACTTTTCGCGGTCCAGGGCGATTATCGGCCGGGGCGAAGTCGGAACATATTGTATGGTGACAAAATCGCGACCGGTTTCCTTGTTCAGACCGTATCCCGCCACGACCAGGCTGTCGACCGCACGAACCGCCACGGCAACAGCTTTGATGGGATTGCACGCGGATTCTTCGGTCGTTATCAACCAGGCCACGCCGCCATCGCAATTATATTTGATCGTTGTAACATATTGGGATTCGCCCATTCGGCTCGAACCCGTGCAATACACCGCGCCTTCGGTATCGACCGCGATCGCGGCTATCTGATCCTGATATTCGGGACCGGTGTTATAGGAGCGCACCCATGACTCCTTGCCGTCCGTGGAATATTTTATCGTGACGTAATCATAGTCGTAATCATATTCATCGATATTGATCGTCATGCTGTATCCGCCGACAAAAACATTGCCTTCGGAATCAACCGCGATATCCTCGGCGACATCGGTCGAGTCACCCGGGGAGTTGTACTGATGAATCCAGGCGGTGTCGCCGTTGGGACCGTATTTGATCGCGAGCATATCGGTATTGTCCTTGTCATCGCTCGAGTGCTGAGCGGACCCGGCGACACAGACATTGTTATCGGAGTCAATCGCAACGCCGTTTAACAGGCAAACGGCGGTTTGATCGTGATCGTAGGTTCTTTCCCACGCCAGATCGCCTTTCGAGGTGAATTTCAACGTGACGGCATCCATGTCGTCGTACGACTTGCCGTCATTGACACGGTACCCGGCGATGATAATGTCGCCCTTGCCGTCCGTCGCGATTTCATTCACGAAATACGACGCATTCCCGGCGTTGTACTGTCGCACCCAGGCGGAGTCACCATCGGGACGGTACTTGATGACCATGCAATCCAGATGGCTTTGATCGCCGGCCGCATACACCGGACCGGCAATATACAGGCCGCCGTCGTTGTCAATCGCCAGCGATGGAGAGGACACAAAGCGATAGGTTTTGGCCCACAACAAATCACCGTCGGTGTTATACTTCAGCAGTTTTCCCCGTTTGCATCTTGCACCGGACGACAGACCGGCAATGAACACACTGCCTTCCCGATCCACCACCAGATCGCCGGGCACATCCAAGTCGCCGGTATGATGCGTTCGGGTCCAGGCCGTGTCGCCCTGATTCGTATATTTGATGGTCAAGTAATCGGTGTATACGCCATCTCGCACAAATCCGGTCACATAGACAAAGCCATTCTTGTCGACTGCCATGTCACAAATCTGATCGTGGTCGTATCCGGGGCCGCTGTATCCCGCCACCCAGTCTTCCCGTATAACCTGTTGGGAAAACGCGGTCACGGCGCAACAGAAAAGAACCGACAATAACGCTACACGATTGATCATAACACCGACCTTATAAAGGTTATGATATATTCACTATAATATACTTCAAGTTTTTATTCTGTCAATGGCTATTCCGGGCTAGATTTCATCGTAATATGCTGAGATGCAACACATTACACTAAAGATGCAGAATTTTTGAGTAGGGGGAATATTATGTTTACTTTTTGGTGCTTTTTGTCGCAAATACGAGATACCGGACAAATCAGGTTTGCATTAATACCAGGCCGACTATCAGCACCCAGATCCCGCCAAAGATGATCATCGCGCTCAATATCGCGATGACCCGATCGGGCTGATTATTGGCGTCGCGGTCCCAAGCCGCGGCCTTTCGGGGAATAAGCAGATAAATCATCGCCTTGTAGAGAATAAACAGCGACAGCCCGAATATAAACCATCCGGGTGAACGGTAGTTCGCGAATGTGACATAAACACCCCACAAGACAAACACGGCCAGCACAAACGCGGCGGGACATACCAATGCCGGACGGGTGGTAACATGGGTATACCAGCGTCGAAAGCTTCTGGGAGAGACAACTCCGGGGATACGGTGTGCGATGATGACGATACCAAGCAGAAGTGCATATAGTTGCGGCGGAGTCATTAACACCCGGCCTATTTAAGCCCGATCAGCAAACCGCCCTGATAAACGATAAAGGTCAAACACCAGGCCAGCGCCATTTGGAATACGACAGAGAACCACATCCAGCGGGAGCCGATTTCGCGTTTGATGGCAAGCACCGAGACAATACACGGCGTGTACAGCAGGACAAAGACCATAAAGGCATACGCCACCAGCGGCGACACGCCGCGTTCGGGATCACGAAGGACTTTGGACAATTGTCCGAAATTGTCTTCGGCCTCTTCGCCGAGTTGGTACAACACCCCCATCGACGAAACCACCACTTCTTTGGCGATAAAACCGCTGATCAGCGCCACGCCCATTTGCCAGTTGAATCCGAGCGGTTCGACAACCGGCTTGATGGCTTGCCCCAGCCGTCCGATGACGGTATATTCCATCACTTCGGCGATGCGGGCTTGTTCCAGGACGGCGATGGAGTCGGCGGCCGGCTCGGTATCCTGCACGGCAAGCGCGGCGATTTGGGCGTCATAGTCCTGCGAGAATTCTTTCTTCTGCGGAAAATATCCCAGCGCCCAGAGAATGATTGACGCGACCAGAATCACGCCACCCATTTTTTGCAGATAAATTTTGGTACGGTCCCACATGTGGATAACAACCGATTTTGCGGTCGGCATGCGGTACGGCGGCAGTTCCATCACGAACGGGATATCATCGGCGCGCAGGATAGTGCGCCGAAGCAGTTGCGCCATAATAATGGCCACCACCACGCCGAGGATGTATATGGAAAAAATGACATTCCCGGCATGCGCGCCAAAAAACGCACCGGCGAATAAGATATACACCGGCAGACGGGCACTGCACGACATCAGCGGTAAAAGCAAAATAGTCAAAATGCGATCGCGCGGTGACTCCAGAGTGCGAGTGGCCATAATGGCCGGGACACTGCACCCGAATCCCATCAGCATCGGGATAAACGACTTGCCGTGCAAACCGATATACCGCATCAGCCGATCCATCAGAAAAGCCGCGCGCGCCATATATCCGGAATCCTCCAGCAGGGCGATGCCGAGAAAGAGAATCACGATATTGGGCAGAAAGATAATCACCGAACCGATCCCGCCGATGATCCCGTCGATCACCATATCGGCGAACATGCCGGACGAAATGGTGGCGGAAGCCCATTGTTGCAAAATCGACACGCCGGCATCGATCCATTCCATCGGGTACTGACCGAGACTGAAGGTTGCCTGAAAAATCAGCCACATGATTATCAGAAACACCGGATAGCCGATGATGCGATGAGTCAGGACGTTGTCGACCGAGGTCGACATCTTCATCCGGTCGCTTTTGGGATGGCTCATAACCTTGCGCACGATCCCCGCGACATAGCCGTAGCGCCCCTCGGTGATAACGATTTCGGGATCTTCGGTGGTGGTCGCTTTGAGATGGTCAAGCGAATCGTTCAGTTTTTTGGTCAGTTCCGCCGATACTTCCCGGTTACTCAGAAACCGCCTTTTGATATCGCGGTCATCCTCAAGCAGTTTGATCGCCACCCAGCGCGGATTGGCGCAATGGCGGCATCCCTTGCAGTGGTGCACCTCGCGAGTGAGATCGGACACGATATCGTCGAGTTGCGAACCGTACGACACCATTGGATGCCGATGCTCATCCTTGCGCCCTTCGTAGAGCGCGATGATCGTTTCGAGCAGACTTTCGATTCCCTGGGCGCGATTGCCGATGGTTTTCACGACCGGGGCACCCAGGAGTTGCGAGAGGCGGTCGACGTCGATTTCAATGCCGGCTTCAACGGCTTCGTCCCACATGTTGAGATCGATGACGAAATCAATGCCCATCTCGATCAATTGCATGGTCAGGTAGAGACTTCGTTCCAGATTGCCGCTGTCAATGACATTGACGACCAGATCGGGATCTTCCTGGCAGATAAAATCGCGGGCGACTTTTTCATCGAGGGAGTACGCGGTCAGACTGTAGGTTCCGGGCAAATCGACAATGGTGATGCCGTAGTCTTTGTAGTTCTTGTGGCCGATGCGTTTTTCGACCGTGACGCCGGGAAAGTTGGCGACTTTCTGATGGGCGCCGGTCAGACCGTTGAAGATCGAGGTTTTGCCGGAATTGGGGTTTCCGGCAAGAGCGATTTTTATTTCCGTGCGGGGTTTCACGCTGTCAATCCGGAAGCGGCTCCACGGTAATCAGTGCCGCCTCACTCCGGCGAATACTGACATGCCCGTTGCCGAATGAAATTTCCAGCGGGTCCTTGAGCGGTGCGGTTTTCACCATCGTGATCACTTCCCCGGCATGCAGGCCGAGATCGTACAGGCGGCGGCGAATCGCGCCGTACCCGGCAACCGCCAGCACTTTCCCCTTTTGCCCCTGTCGTAATTTATCAAGACTCGTTTTCGTTTCCGTTGTCATATCACTCATGTCTCTCACGTAATACGGTCTTTGCGTTCCCGATTATTAACCTTGGCAATTGATTTCATGAACGTTTCAAGCTGTTTGAGGGTTTCCCGGCTGATGGCATGTTCGATACGGCAGGCTTCCTCTTCCGCGATTTCCAGCGGCCGTTTCAGCACATTGTGCAGAAAATCCCGCAAAGTGGTATGCGCATGATACACTTCAGCGGCCTTCTTCTCCCCTTCGGGATTCAGGACGATTTTGCCGTAGTGTTTCTGCCGTACCAGGCCGTTTTCTTTCAGGCGGGAGACCGCCGATTTGACTGTCGGCAGGCTTACCCCCAGTTCCCGGGCGACATCGGATATCCCGACATGTTCGATTCTCCGCGACAGGAGATAAATCGCCTCGAGGTAATCTTCTTCACGGGATGTTATAGCCATAGCATGTTATAATATTAGAATAGTCTAACTTTGTCAAGGATTCTTTTGTCATATAAATCCAGTGTTTTTTCGTAGTTTATCCCTTTGAAAATCAACGCATTGATTTAAAATCGGCGTATAGTTGGCAATGTAAACGTAAAATCGGCCGCATGGATATTTTGCTTTGCAATCGGCGGTGGTATCATATATTCCTTTGACGGTATAACTGTTATTAAAAACCGGGAGAAAGATGATAATCGGCACACGAGGAAGCCAGCTGGCGTTGTACCAGTCCAACCTGATTAAAGATCTACTGGCGGAGATGGGCGTTCCGGCGGAATTGCGTATAATCAAAACGGTCGGCGATAAAATCGACCAGCTCAGTTTCGATAAAATCGAGGGCAAGGGCTTTTTCACCAAGGAGTTGGAAGAGGCACTGCTGGACACATCAATCGATTTGGCGGTGCACTCGCTGAAAGACCTTTCCACCGACCAGCCGTCGGGGTTGACCATTGGAGCGTACTGCTCGCCGGTCGATGCGTCGGAACTGCTTCTCTTACAGGCCGAGGCTTACGATCCTGATTTGCCGCTGTTTTTGAAAAAAAACGCCGTGGTGGGTACCAGCTCAGTCAGACGTGAGGCGCAACTGCGGTACCATCGCCCGGATATTACGGTCAGCGGTCTGCGCGGCAATGTGCCGACACGGGTGCGTAAACTGGCCGAGGGGCAGTACGATGCCATCGTGATCGCCAAAGCCGGAGTGGAACGCCTGCAACTCGATCTGGGTGATCTGAAAACGATTCCGCTGGATCGAACGGTATTTCTCCCCGCTCCCGGGCAGGGAATTCTGGCAATTGAGATTCGCGAGGATGATCAACACGTCGCGGGTATTATTTACCGACTCAATGACAGCGCGGCCGAACAAAAAGCCCGTCTCGAACGCGGCCTTCTGGCGCGCTTTGAGGGCGGCTGTCAGCTTCCGCTGGCGGTAACCTCGGATATTGTTGACGGCACATACACCCTTCGGGCCTTTCTGGGGCATCGTGACGGATCGAACTGGCAAACGCCAACGAGGTATCAGGGATCGGATTCATCAATCGAGCGATTGATCGAAGATGCCTATCAAAAGCTGCATCAGGCGGGATTGAAATCGGCATGAAAACAAAGGTCCTCATCACCCGCACGAAAGCGGAGGGCGAGTCGTTTTTTGCGGGACATCTTGATATCATCGAACCGGTCTATTACCCGGTATTCGAAATCGTCCCGCAGTACGATTCACGACAAATACATGACATCTTGTCGCGTTTGGAATTGTATCATTGGATCGTGTTTACCAGCAAGAATACGGTTCGCATTTTGATGGACATTCTGCGCGAATATAATATGACCATCCCGGCCGCAACGAAGATCGCGGCGGTCGGACGCAAGACGGCCGAAGCTGTGCGTCAATCCGGGTATGCAGTGGCATTCGTGCCGACACGCGAGGACGGACAGGGCCTGCTGGCGGAACTGCCCGCGGCAATGACTAAAACGGACACCGAGGTGCTTCTGCCGCAGGGCGAAGCGGCACCGTCACTGCTTCGCGAGGGCTTGACCGATCTGGGTTTGACCGTGACGCATTGTACGCTGTATGCAACCTGCCCGACCGATCCGAACACCCTTCCGGAAATAGACATCGCCGCCATCGCCTGGTATCTTTTCACCAGCCCGTTGTCGGTGCGGTTTTTCAAGGAGCTGGGACATAACCTTCCGGATCATTGCCGGATTGCGGCGATCGGAGAGCCGACCGCCGAGGCGTTGAAAACGCATTTCCGCGCGCCGGATTATGTTCCGCCCAAAGCCGACGGGTATGATATCATTAACAAAATCAGGGAGTCGTTATAATATGGAACTGATAAACCGTCCCCGGCGACTGCGCCGGAACAAGATTCTCCGCGATCTGGTCGCGGAAAACCGGATCGATCCCGGTAAAATGATCATGCCGTATTTCATTTCCGAAAAAGGTACACACCGGATGGAAGTCAACTCCATGCCGGGGATTTTTCGCGATCCGGCGGATACTTTTCCGGAGATATTCAAAAGCGATTTCGATCTGGGAATCGACAAGATCATGCTGTTCGGCGTGGTGGATCACAAAGACGACAAAGCCTCGATGGCCGACCATAAAGACAATCCGGTGATACAGGTCATCTCGAAATTGAAAGAACAGTACGGCGACAAGATATTTGTCGCGACCGATATCTGCCTGTGCGAGTATACCTCCTCGGGACATTGCGGATTGATTAAAAACCAACGAATCGACAACGACAGTACGCTTCCCCGGCTGGCGGAAATGGCGATTGCGCATGTTCATGCCGGGGCCGACTGCATCGGGCCATCGGACATGATGGACGGGCGGGTTGGGTTTATCCGTGATGCGCTGGAGGAAACCGGTCATCCCGACACGATTATTCTGGCGTACACCGCCAAGTACGCCTCGAGTTATTACGGGCCGTTTCGCGACGCCGCCGACAGCGCGCCGCAATTCGGCGACCGCAAATCATACCAGATGGATTTTCGCAATCGTCGGGAGGCGCTGAAAGAAATGCAACTCGATCTCGAAGAGGGCGCGGATATGGTTATGGTTAAACCGGCGCTGGCATATCTCGACGTGATTCACGCCTGCCGGGAGCTTTCGCCGGTTCCGGTGGCGGCATACAATGTTTCGGGCGAGTACACGATGGTTAAGCTGATGGCGAAAGCGGGCGCGGCGAACGAACAGGACATGGTGACTGAAAACCTCACATCGATATTCCGCGCCGGGGCGGATATCATCCTGACCTATCATGTGCGCGACATTCTGAAAAACGGGTGGGCCGATGTCTGAGCGAAAGAAATCACAGGCGCTGTACGGCCGCGCGGTCAAACTCATGACCGGAGGGGTCAATTCGCCGGTGCGGGCGTTCAAGGCGGTCGGCGGAACCCCGATTTATATCGACCACGGCGAAGGGGCATATCTGTACGATGTCGACGGCAACCGCTATCTTGATTTCTGCTGTTCATGGGGGCCGTTGATTCTGGGTCATGCCCATCCGGATATCGTGGCGGCGATTAACACCACCGCATCGCGCGGGACCAGTTTCGGCACGGTGCATGAAAACGAAGTCCTGCTGGCGGAGAAAATTATAGAGCTTTGTCCGCATATCGAACGGATACGGTTCGTGTCGAGCGGCACCGAGGCGGTGATGTCGGCGGTACGGCTGGCGCGTGGATTTACCGGTCGTGACAAGATTATCAAGTTCTCGGGATGTTATCATGGACATTCCGATTACCTGCTGGCGTCGGCAGGGTCCGGGCTGGCGACCTTCGGGATACCGTCATCGGCGGGCGTTCCGAACGATTTCGCCAAACATACGCTGGTGGCGCCATTGGATAACACCGAGGCGGTGGAACGATTATTCGATGAGTACGGCATGGATATCGCGGCGGTGGTGATCGAACCGGTGCCGGCCAATAATGGTCTTCTGCTTCAGTCCAAAGCGTACTTATCGTTCCTGCGCGAAATCACCAAAGCCAAAGGAACGCTCTTGATATTTGATGAGGTCATCTCCGGATTCCGCGTCGCCCCCGGCGGTGCGACGGAATATTACGATATCACGCCGGATATGTGCACGTACGGCAAAGTGGTCGGCGGGGGACTTCCGGTGGGCGCATTCGGGGCATCGGAGGCGATCATGCGCCGTCTGGCGCCGGACGGCCCGGTGTATCAGGCGGGGACACTGTCCGGCAACCCACTGGCGCTGGCGTGCGGACTGGCAACACTGGACAATTTGCAAAAAACCGACGGCTGGTCAACACTGCAAACGCGTACCGAGGCGTTCGTTAAGCAGTTGAAAGCCAAAACCTCCGGCCTACCGATAGATCTCGTTTCGATCGGATCGATTTTCTGGATCAGCCTGCAGAAGACGGCACCGTCGCGGGCCGAAGACATCGTTTCCGACGGTGCAAAACGCTATGCCGGGATATTCAGCAAGGCGCTTGAGGCGGGAATGTATCTGGCCCCGTCGGCCTATGAAGTCGGCTTTGTCAGCACGGCACATGCGGAGACGGATTTAACCGATGCCGCCGATAAACTGGCGGAGATTCTCGGTCAATCTATAAGATAAAAGTCGCAGACTTCTACCGATAGCGCTGGCTGAGGAAGTCCTCCACTTCGGGAATACCGCCCTGCAAAATCAAATACCCATCGAACGGTTCGCGCTCGGTAATCTCACCCGCGACCGGTGTCAGCATCATCTCTTTCACTTTCCCGGGATCACGAGTCTGCCCCAGCACCCACCCCAGTTTGACATAGGCCGCTTCAGGAAGCATGTTCGCGGCGGGGATGACGCCGAGTTCCATCATATCACGTCCGGTATCGTATACGTACATCTGCACGTATCCCCACAGGGTCTGGACGGTCATAAAAACCGCGATGCCCTTGTCATGCGCTTTTTTCAGCGCCGGGTACAGCGGCTTGTTGACATGCCCCAGACCGGTCCCGGCGATGATAATGCCGTGATAATCGTTATCGATCAGCGATTCGATGATATCCGGCCGCATGTTGGGGTAATAGTACACGATCGAGACTTTTTCATCGAACACCGCTTTGACCGTGACGTCTTTGTCGTCGCGGCGTCGCTTGTAGTCCGTCTTGATCGGCGTAACAACTTCGGGCGTGACGGTCGCGATGGGCACGTCGCCGATGGTACGGAAAGTCGAACGGTACGACGAGTGCATCTTGCGCACGCGGGTTCCGCGATGCAGGAGATTGTACTTGTCCGAGGTCGGGCCGAACATGCACACCATCACCTCGGCGATATCGGAATGCCCGGCGGTGTACGCCGCACAGCGCAGATTGAACGCGGCATCGGACGACGGACGGTCCGACGATCGCTGGGAGCCGACCATCACGATCGGGACGGGGCTGTTCTGCACCATGTACGACAGCACGGCGGCGGTATGGTGCATGGTATCGGTGCCGTGACCGATTACGATCCCCTTGACACCTTTGGCGATCTGGCGGCCGATTTCTTCGGCAAGAGTGATCCATTGCTCCGGGCCCATATTCTCGGAAAAGACACCGAACAGTTTCAGCGTTTCGAGATTGCAGATATCGGCCAGTTCCGGAACCGCACCGTACAGTTCACCCGGGGTAAACGCCGGAATCACCGCACCGGTGCGGTAGTCGAGCCGGGAGGCGATAGTGCCGCCGGTACCGAGCAGGGTGACATTGGGTTTATCCTCGGAAAACGGGAATTCCTTTTCGGGAATTTTATAAATGGCTTCCTTGAAGCTGGTTTCTTTTATCTCGCGCACGCGGTCGGCACGAACACCGATATTGTAACCGCTTTTGAGTTTCAGCACGATATGGTCGCCGTCGGCGGTCTCGGAACGCGGCAGAATGACGCCGTCGAAATCCCCCTCATTGGTTTTGAGAATCACATTCGCCCACACTCGTCCGCCGAGCGCCTGGAGCACCTCTTTGGCGCGCCCCTTGTATCCTTTAAAATTGGAATCGTTCATAGCAATCCTTATATCCGCAAAATCGTTATTGCCCGGAAGAAACGAAAAAACGCGGTCTTGTCAATAGCGGAGCGCGCGGCGCGGCCGGATATTTTTCATATTCCTGTTGCCGGATTCGGCTTGATTTATTATGTTTGGCTCCGATACAAACAGAAAAACAACACCCCTCCCGGATTCCGGGTGGGGCTTTTGTGCTTGGAGTATATACGCAAAATGGCAGTGATGGAAATACGAGAAGACACTCATCTCGCAAGGATAATCGACTCGTTCGAGCAGTCGGCCCCGTTTAAAAAACTGCTGAAAGCGGTGCATGCGCCCGGCCGGGCCGATCTGACCGCAACCGGCCTGGCGGGATCATCGGGGGCGATTCTTCTGGCCGGGCTGGCCGACCGCCTGCCCTATCCGATTGTCGCGGTGACCGCAGGGATCGACGAAGCCCATGACCTTCATGACGATCTGGCGTTTTTGCTGGGCGAGGATCAGGCCGGGCTGTTTCCGGCGCGGCAGGCCCCGCCGTTTGATTTCCGGTCCCCGTCGGCGGAAATCGCGGGCCATCGGCTGGCCACGCTGGCGAACCTGCTTGACAATAAAATCAAGGTCGTGGTTGCGCCGGTGCAGGCGATAATCGAGCCGACCATGGCGCGCGAGGAATTCGAGCGAACGCGGCTGTATCTGAAAGTCGGGATGGAGCTGGATATCGACATACTGGCATCGAAACTGGTCGCGATGGGATTCCGGCGGGTGACACTGGTCGAGGAGGTCGGCGATTTCGCGCTTCGCGGCGGACTGGTCGATTTTTTCTCACCCGGTTTTGACGCCCCGGTGCGGGTGGAGTTTTTCGGCGATGAAATCGACACGATACGGCAGTTCGATGTCGGCTCGCAACGCACCACCGAACGACTCAAGGAGGTCAACCTGCTCCCCCGCCGCGAGGTTCCGATCACGCAGGAGACGGTCGAACAGTATCTCGAACGACTTCCGGAAGAGGACGGCGATCTGGTGCGGGCGCGCTTTCTCAATGATCCCGAACTGCCGGGGCTGGAATGGCTGGCGCTGGCATTCGGTCTGCCGTTCGACTGCCTGACCGATTATGTCGACAACCGCGCGCTGTATTGCCTGACCGGCGAGGGAGGCCTGAACGCGGAATGCGATGATATTATCGAGATTTCATCGCGGCAGTACGACCGCATGGCCGAACGCATGAGCAGACTTCCGTCGGTCGAGGACTATTATCACAACCGTGAAAAATTCTGGAAGCATATCGCCGACAAACCGAAACTGGATATCGTGCCGTTCAAGGGCGGTCGCAAAGAGATAATCGATTTCGAATGCCGCGATCATCCGGCTCTCGGGTCGCGGATCGATCTTCTGGCCGAAACGGTCACCAATTACCGCAACAGCCGCATGGACTATTTTATCGCCGCCGACAATACCGGGCAGGCCGCGCGTTTGCGAGAGCTTCTCGGCGACAAGCTCGAAACCGATTTCGTGCTTCCGATCGAGGTCGCCTTGCTGAAAGGCGGTTTTGTCTCGCTGGCAAACCGGGTTGCGGTGCTGACCGATCACCAGATATTCGGGCGGTATTTTCGAAGAACCCGCAGGAAAAAGTTCAAAGAGGGTGTGGCGATTCACAGCTACACCAGCCTGACCAGGGGCGATTTCGTGGTGCATACCGATCATGGGATAGCGCGGTACCAGGGACTGGAGACAATCGATGTCAACGGCCGGTCGCGTGACTGCCTGCTGTTGATCTACGCCGAGGGCGACAAGCTCTATGTGCCGATCGAGGAGTTCAACCGGGTGTCGAAATACGCCGGGAAAGACGCCGCGCCGAAACTGTCGGCGCTGGGCGGCGCGGGATGGGAAAAAATCAAGGCCCGCACCAAAAAGGCGATTGCCGATATGGCCGAAGAGCTTCTGAAAATCTATGCCCAGCGCAAGACCCGTCCGGGGATCGCATTCAAACCCGACACCACCTGGATGAAGCAGTTGGAAGCATCCTTTATATATGAGGAAACGCCCGACCAGCAAAAAGCAATCGACGCGATCAAACTCGACATGGAAAATTCAACCCCGATGGATCGTCTGGTCTGCGGCGATGTCGGCTACGGCAAAACCGAAGTGGCGGTGCGTGCGGCATTCAAGGCCGTCGAGTCGGGATACCAGGTGGCGGTACTGGTGCCGACCACGATTCTGGCCCAACAGCATTTGAGCACGTTCACCGAGCGGCTGGGGGCGTTTCCGGTCAAGGTGGAGATGCTGTCGCGATTCCGCACCAAGAAAGAACAGAAAGTCATTATCGAACAGCTTCAGGCGGGGCGAGTCGACATCGTAATCGGGACACATCGTCTGCTGTCAAAAGACGTGATTTTCAAAAATCTCGGTTTATTGGTTATCGACGAGGAACAGCGGTTCGGGGTGCGGCACAAGGAAACGATCCGCAAACTGAAAGCGACGGTGGATACGATCACGCTGACCGCGACGCCGATTCCGCGGACTTTGCACATGTCGTTGAGCGGCGTTCGGGATATGTCGCTGATCAACACGTCGCCGAAAGACCGTCTTCCGATTTTAACCGAGATCCGCGAGTTCGATCCGGGGTTTATCGCCGAAGCGGTACTCAAGGAAATCGACCGGGGCGGGCAGGTGTTTTTCGTGCACAACCGGGTACAGACGATCGAGGCGATGTATCGCTATTTGAAAAAATATCTGCCGCAGGTCGAGATCGCGATTGCGCACGGGCAGATGCACGAACGTTCGCTGGAGGGGATCATGCTGGCGTTTCTGGCGGGACGGTTCCAGGTGCTTCTTACCACCACCATTATCGAATCGGGGCTGGATATCCCGTCGGTCAACACGATCATCATCAACCGCGCCGACCGGTTCGGGCTGGCACAGTTGTATCAGCTCAGAGGACGAGTCGGACGGTCGGCCCGGCGGGCATATGCGCATCTTTTGACTCCCCCCTATCGCCTGCTGACCAACGACGCGCGCAAACGTCTGCGGGCAATCGAGGCGCACGCCGAGCTGGGGTCGGGATTTGCCCTGGCGATGAAAGATCTTGAGATTCGCGGTGCGGGGAATATTCTCGGATCGCAACAATCCGGGTTCATCGAAGAAGTCGGTTTCGATTTATATACCAAACTGCTCGAAGAGGCGGTCGCGGAGTTGAAAGGCGAAGCGGTGGTTGGCACGCCGGATACACGTCTGGAAGCCGACGTTGACCTGCTTATTCCGGACTATTATATCGATAACCGTCAGCAGAAGGTTGAAATCTACCAGCGGATCGCCGGGGTGAAAAATCTCGACGAGCTGGAGCGGATTCGCGATGATGTTGAGGATCGGTTCGGCAAACTGCCGCAAGAGGCGGTGAACCTATTCGAAGCGGCGGCGGTGCGGGTGTCGGCGTGGGCGAATGAAATCGACAAAGTTCGTATGAAAAACGGTTTGGCGGAGATGTCGTTCGCGGAAAGCAAGACACTCCAGCGCAAGGATATCGAGGCCTGGCGACGGGCGGTGGAACACCCGATGGAGTTTTCGCTTACCGGCGCGCCGGTAATCCGGATCGATTTGGGTCAGATGAAACGCACCGAACGCCTGCCGTATCTTCGCTCGGTCCTGAACCGGGTGTGATATCGTAAAATAAATTCAGGTCGTGCTTGACAATGGTATAGTAATCCATATATTGGAATCCTGATCGCGGGGTGGAGCAGTTTGGTAGCTCGTCGGGCTCATAACCCGAAGGTCGCAGGTTCAAATCCTGCCCCCGCTACCAAAAATTTTCTCAAAGGCGGGCATAAGCCCGTCTTTTTTTCGATAGAGTATTTTCCAGAGCACGAAGAATATAGAGTAATGGTAATGTGACATTACCAAACCATTATTACTAAAATAGGAAAAAGCAAGAATTGAAATCGGTACCATCCCATAGCAGAGCTATGGGTTACCGGGTAAAATTGTACCTACTCTCAAGAGCTTGAGTCCCCTCAAGCTCTTTTTGATTTACTCAAACAATAAACGCTTCTAAAGCTAACGAAGATAATTCCGACAACAATGCTAACTATAGTATGTAGACCTATAGTTAGCATTATTGCATAATACATTTTCAAAAGGATGTAAGTTTGTCTAAGATTTTAAAAGAATTTGGGCGCAATGTCAGAAGGGAAAGATTGAACAAGAATCTTTCTCAAGAGGAATTGGGCTTTAAGGCAGGATTACATCGCACATATATAGGCATGATAGAACGAGGAGAGAAGAATATTACTTTGGGCAATATTTCAAAAATCGCAAAGGCATTGAAAATTCCGATCACCAGGTTATTTGATAATGAATGAAGAGAAATGGAATAAATACTTAGATAAAGTATTCGGTGTTGATCTAGAAGTTTTCTATTTAGCGCTTGAAGAAAGCGTAAGTGCTAGAGGATACATCCATGGTGCTATAGCGGAAGTCCTATTGACGAAATCGTTAGAGGATTCCGGATTTGAGTGGATTAGAATTAAAGAGAAACCAAGTGGTGGTTTCAATGCCAAAAGTGCCGAAGCCAGAGGAGATTTTTACATTCGAGAAAAAGACTCACAAAATGAGTATTTCGTAATTGAATGTAAGGGTGTCAAAACGAATGCGGAAAAGCATGCGGGATTGAATACTCAAGATAAGGTTTTTAAGTATCTCAAGAAATTTGCATTCCCCGCTGATGATAGTATAACGAAAAGATATGACGGGGGCCTAAAAAAATACCAGAGTAAAAAAGCTGAATGGGAAGGGCAAAATCCCGGGAAGACATTCCCAGACTTTAACTGGCCAAAAGATTATCCCGGATGTGATTCAGTCGATTTAACCGGATTATGGCCTGACGTTAAATCTCTCAAAGAATGGGTTTTTTCGTATAGTGAGGATGATTTCTCTGAAGACGCTTACTGGAACTGTACCGCACCGATAGCTTTGCTACAAACTCATATGCCTTCTGTAAGAGTAGCTCCCATAACAGAAATAAAGCAGGCCGGCCCCTTAACAATAGATTTCAATATTTTGGCGGTTGATCTCTTTTTAAGGACAGGGAAACATGAATTCGTATTTATGAATCCCGAGAAAATTAGTCATTCTCCTACATCTCCAGAACACCTCTATCAGAATTATACTATTGACGTTTTGATCAAAGAAAAGAAACCAGGTACTACAATAGTACCACCTTGGTATAGCAGCATACATGACTGTATAAGTGCCACCAATCCTCCAAGACGACAGCTCGACGAAAGTCAAATTGATTCTAGATAATTTTAAAAAGTGATTGACATAGCCACTCAAATGTTGACATATTAACACAAATGTGTCATAGTAGAGGAGCGGTCAATGTCAAACAATCTAAGTCTCTTTAGTGAAAAGAGTTACAACAATAACGATCATCTTTCAAAATCTGATAAGCTGTTAAACATCTTTGAAGACATTCACAATCATATCTACGCCAATGATGGATTGTCATCCCAAGAAGCCTTTGTAGAAATGTTAGATATTCTTTTTGTCAAAGTCTTTGATGAAAAGAGTGTTGAATCTAGTCAGTTTAGTATCTCCGCTTCTGAGTATGAAATTGTACAAAAGGGCGGCAAGTCAGATAAATTCTTTAAGAGGTTTAATAGCCTCTATAAAAAAACCGCAGAGTATTTTTCAGACGTAATTGACAAGAAACGTGGATTTAAGTTAAAAAACTCAACCCTTGCCTATATTGTTAACAAACTCCAAACTATTAATCTATCTGAATCATCGAGTGATGTAAAAGGTCTAGCCTTTCAGAAATTTTTATATTCTAAGCAAAGAAGTGAACGAGGTCAATTTTTTACACCAGAACCTATTGTAAAGCTATGTGTAAATTTCCTAAAACCATCCACGAAGGATTTGATCCTAGACCCTGCCTGTGGAAGTGGAGGATTTCTTTCTTTAGTTGCACACTACGTAATTAACAACACTCACAGCAAAAGCAATAAGAAAGTAACAGATTTCATAGAAAGTAGACTCTTAGGTATTGAGATCAATCAATTAGCAGCAAAAGTAGCGAAAATGAGAATGTTACTGGAACATAATGGTCATTCTAATATTTGTGTAGCTGATTCTCTTTCTGATTGGAGTGAATTGAATCTCGAATTGTCAAAATGTATAAACAATGGTGGATCTTTTGAGGGTAAATTTGATTTAATTTTAACCAATCCACCTTTTGGTTCAAAAGGTAAAATTCGAGATGAATCTGTTCTTCGGAGGTTTTCCCTGGCTCATAAATGGATTAGTAAATCAAAAGGGTATTTTTCATCTGAACAGATTCAAAATGGTCAAGTACCTGATATCCTATTTATAGAAAGATGTATAGACTTTTTGAAAGACAATGGTCGTATGGCTATTGTTTTACCTAATGGCATATTTGAAAATCCAAGCCTTGAGTATGTGCGAAGTTATATTAAAAGTAGAACTAGCATATTGGCAGTCGTAAAACTTCCTTATGAAACATTCGTTCCATTCGGTACTGGCGTTAAAGCTTCACTATTATTCATACAAAAATCACCAAGAGGTAATTTAGATAGGAACAATCAGAATGATGGTTCCATCTTCTTTGGTGTAATAAACAAATTGGGCTATGCCGGAAATAAAAATGGCTCACCAACATACCTACGAGATTCCAACGGTAGGCTCATTACCGATAAAGACGGATCACCAAAACTTGATGAGGATGTTTCTAATGTAATAGAAGATTTTGATAAATTCCAGGCTGGGAACTTTACTAATGGCATTGAGGATAGGTATTTTATTAAGAGTTCTGATTGCAGATCACGATTAGATTATGATTTCTATAAGCCTTCATATAGAAAACTAGAGATTATGCTTAATAGGAATGGTGAACACCTTGGGAACGTGGTGAAATTGGTAAAACGTATTGTGCCAAAAAAGAAATATGAAGGGAAAGAAGTAGAGTATGTTGAATTAGCTGATATAAATAGTGAATACCTTGAAATTACAAATTCAACCAACATGTTCTTTCATGATTTACCAAGTAGGGCAACCTATATTCTAAAAGAAGGCGACATTGTTACTGCAGTAGCTGGTAACTCGATTGGATCAAGAAAGCACATGACGGCACTTGTATCAAAAGCGTATGATGGCGCTATTGCCACAAACGGATTAAGAATATTGAAGCCAGTTGGCGATTTGGATCCTTATTATTTACTCTATTTTCTAAGAACTGAGATATTCCTAAAACAAGTTTTAAGATTTAGAACCGGCGCAGCAATTCCAGCGGTCTCTGACGATGATTTACTGAGAATTCAAATATATTTGCCTGATAAGAAGAAACAGCAACAAATCGCAGACGTTGTAAAGAAGGGGTTTGAGCTAAGACTAAGATCACGTCAATTGTTGGATGAAGTTGATATAGGTGTTCCTAGTTATTAGATCTTTGGACAATACGATGAAAAGTAATTGCCCCGATGGCCCGCCCTATGGTGGGTTTCTTCTTTCGTAATAACTCCATAATAACATTTCCACGGCAGAGCTGTGGATTACAGAAAAGATGTCGAAACTACCCTTTGAAAACTTCCTTCGAAAACTCAGGACCTTCGGCAGGAGTTTCGACCCATTCCTCCCCGGTTACGGCAACTTTTATAGGGTTTCTCATGACGCTTGCGCGTCATTCGGAACCACGACCTACTATCACCATACAACCCCACAGCAGAGCTGTGGGTTACAAATTATTAGACATCTGGCCAATCAACGCTTGTCTATTTTCCCCCAAGTATAGTAAAAACTCGTGAACTTTTTTCCCTGTTTTTGGTTACAGAGACCAACGTCCGGGGATATCCGGATTTATGGCCAAGACTGGGCTGAAATTGAACAGGTTTGGCCCGCACATGAGACAACGAGGAATTACCATGGCGTTGAAAGAACCCCATACCGGCTATAAACGGGTATACACCCGAAAAGGGCTGAAAGCATATACGTATCGCGGGTGTCCGCTGACCAATAACCGCACCCCCTGGTGTTTCAAACTGTGTACACCGAATACCGACGGAATCGGTTTTTGCGGTCGCGTGGCACCTCATGGATTCAAGAGCCGGATCCAGCAGGGAATCGAGGATTATAAAAAACAACAGGCGGACGCATTGACCGGGCCTCTCAATCCGGAGGCGAATTCCAACAAAGACGCATGATTTAACCGGGCAGGTGGCACGATGGGTATCGGCCCATAGCAGAGCTGTGGGTTACAAGTTGTCACCACCGCCTAAGAGTCACGTCCATATCCTATTCAACCCGTAACACATCGGCGGGGTTGGTGGTGGCGGTTTTGAGGATTTTAAAGCCGATAGTCAGAAACGTCAACAGCAGCGCCGATGCCACCACCAGCATGAACGTGAACCATTCAAACTCTGTTCGATAAGCGTACGTATCCAGCCAGCGTGACAAAGAATAATCGGTGAGTGGCCACACCAGCAGACCGGCGACCATCACCAGCAGGATGAATTCCCCGGTCAGCAGTCTGACAACTGATGTCAACGACGCGCCCAGGCATTTGCGAATGCCGATCTCCCGAACCCGCCGTTCCATGATGAACGATATCAAACCCAACAGACCGAAAACGGCGATCAGGATCGCCAGCACCGAAGAGATGTAACAAAGCGACATGAACTTCTTCTCTTTCATATAGCTCTCCCCCATGATGTTGGTCAGCAGGTGCCCCTGAAAAGCGGTAGTGGGGAAAACCCGTTCCCAGATGCGTTTCATCTCCGGCATGATGTTGCTTGTCGCACCGTCGGGAATATGCACCGCAAGGATGCGTGAGTACGGCGAATTGGCGGTAATCATGCAGGGGAAAACCGGGTTGTGCAGAGAGAGCGGATAAAAATCTTTCACTATACCGACCACGGTCAGTGGGCCTCTGGAGGTGGACAGTTCGGCACCAATCGGATCTGCCAGGCCGAGTTGTTCGGCGGCGGTTTCATTGATGAGGGTGATATCGTTCCGGCCGGCGACGGCATCATCGGAGAGCCAGTGTCCGCCGACCAGTTCGAAATCGAACGTGGAACAGAAATTGTCATCACCCGTGAACGTGTTCAAGACCTTGAGTTCGTCTTCGCTCTGCCCGGCGGGGTATGCCGTGGTTATCCACATGACACTCTCACCGGGAGCGCTTACGGTCAGAGTCGCACCGGTCACGCCCAGCGCCTCGCATTCCCGTTTCACGATTTCCTTCTGTCCCGGAGTCGCATCATCGCCGAATTCGAACAACCAGACATTGTGGGGAGTAAACCCGTAGTCGAAATGATCAATGAAATGCATCTGCCGCTCTACGCCCACGGTGAATCCGGCCAGACCGATGGCAATAAACGCCTGCACCACCACCAGCACTTTTCGGAGTCTCGATTTTCCCGAACCGGTCGAAAGATGACGTGAGAACATACCGCCCGGCCATTGCCGCACCATGAGGACGGCGGGATAACTTCCGGCGATAACGCCCACGATAAAAACCAGAATCGGGGCGGCCAGCCAGACAAAGAGATTGTCAAGTAAACCGACCTCCAGACTCTTGCCGACATATGCTTCCAGATACGGAATCGACAGGTCATAAAGCACCAATCCGATGACCATGGACAGCGAGGACAGCAAGACAGATTCGCCCAGGAATTGCGCGATCAGTTGTGTTGGGTTCGCACCGGCCATCGATCGTGCCAGAAGCTCCCGTCGCCGATGGAAAATGCGGGCGGTCGAAAGATTGACATAATTGAAACAGGCCATCAGCAGCAGCAACACACCGATCCCGATAAACAGATAGACATCGTTTATCGAGCCGGACGGGCCGAGTTCATCGCTCAGGTGCGATGTGAAATAAAGCTCTTTCAAGCTTTGGGTATGCAAGTGGTAATTGCGAGATTCATCCCCCAGATGCGAAGCCAGAACATCACGCAATCCCGCATCGACCGATTCGGGGCGCACGCCCTCGGACAGCAGGACGAACGTATGCGCATCGAAGGTGCCGAAATCGTTCCATTCATTCAAATCTATGCCCATGCTTTCCAGCGTGGCCAGGGAAGCAATACAATCGGTATGAATCCGCGTATTGGTCGGCAGGTCTTCCATGATACCGGTGACCATGAGCATGATCGAATCGTGAATCGCGACGGTCTTGCCAACGGGATCGGTCCCCGCGAACAGGGTCTTGCTTACGCTTTCGGAAATCACGACAGAATATGGTCGACTCAGCGCCAATAACGAATCACCCCGAACAAGCGGGATCGTGAACATGGAAAAGACGGACGGATCGGCCAGCAGAAATTTGGGTTCATTGAATTCACGGTCATTATCGACCTGAATAGTAACATCGCCGGCATTATACACACGCACCTGCTCTTCGACTCCCGGGACAGTCTCTTTCAGCGACCGGCCAAGCGGGAACATGATCGATGCCATATAATTGATCAGGTCTCCCTGCGTACGGTTTCCTCCAATGCGATAGATGCGATCAGCCTTGTCATGACACCGCTCATAACCCATTTCATAATTGGCATAGGACAAAATAAGCAGACTTGCTCCCAGGGCAATCGACAGGCCGAACATGGTAATCGCCACGTACAGTTTCTGTTTTCGGAGGGCTTTGCAGGCAAACGACAGGAAATGAAAAGTCATGATGGCGCCTCACACATTAAAATCGTTCTCACGTATTACCGTTGTGATGTGCAGGATTTTCATACGTTCCCAATGATATTTAAACCTGATGATACAATGGGAATTACGCATGATGATATCATGAAGTTTCACTGTCGCGGTCGGAATAAATACGGCATGTCGTTTATCTGGTAGTGAATAACTCTATCGGCCACTCTCTTATTGCGAAAAATCGGATTTGACATATATTATGGGTGACAAATACTGTCCATTCAATTCCTTCAGGAGGATCTATGCCAGCAAACAGAACATATCGCATTCGTGCGTTTATCGTTATCGCAATCATGCTTGCCGGGACAATCGCTGTCGCGGAAGTGCCGAAGACGTTTACTTATCAGGGGCGGTTGACCGACGGATCAGGCACACCGGTTACCAACGGCAATTATTCCATCGTGTTTCGGATGTATACGGTCGAAACCGGCGGGTCCGCGTTCTGGGCCAGCGACCGGATGACCGTGAGTGTGGTCGACGGGTTATTCTCCGTGAAACTCGGGCCGTTCCCGACCAGTGTTTTTTCAGAGGACAGTTCGCGCTGGCTGGGGATTACGGTCGGCGGTGACGATGAGATCTCCCCGCGCACGCAACTGCAAGCGGTGCCCTATGCATTTTATGCCGACGAAGCGGGAATGTCGCGACCGATCATGTGGTCGGGCGGATGCTCATCGCACGGCCAGGTAACCGGCTTTACGCGCTATTGCACCGATGTGGAGGATTTCAACACGGCCGACGGGTATTTGACCGTGATGGAAAACGGAACCTTCACCGTGGAGACGGCGGGGTTTTACCGGATCAACGCCTGGAGCCTTAACCTATCGTCAATGTCCGCATCGGTCAGCGTTCGCAAGAACGGCGCTAATATTCATGAGTCATCATTCAACACGCAGGACGACTGGATAACGCTCTCCGCCGATGTGACCTGGTATTTCGATGTGGGCGACGTGTTGGATGTATGGTACTATTCCAACAGCGGCGACTATAATTATTACAGCTATGACGGAAGCTGTTGTTACAGCCGTCTGCAGGTGACCTACGTCGGGCCATGACCGGCAGGATTATGCATGAACGCCGGGGGGCGTCATTGTGAGGAGTGCAAACGACGATACAATCTCCAAACAAATAGTGTTGTAGCATGCCAATGACAGGCAAATCGTACGGGCGCATTTCGATGCGCCCTTTGTTTTATGCCCGAATTTTCCACCACAAACAATCAGCCTGCCGGGGACTTTCGGTTCGGGAGTCAGTCCCGACTTACAATACAAACGAAATCAGGCGGCGGGATTGCCGGCAGTAGTTTTTTTACACTTGCTGGAAAGTCTCGCGCATGAGTAGCTTTTCATCGTGAAAAGGCCAAAACGACTCATCAAGATACCAATTGTATAACAACAACTTAGAAGTATTTTTATTTTTCCTTTGACATATTTTTTGAAACTCCTATAATATGAGAACTGAAATATTAATTACAACACAAATAATTTGTATTGTAATTAAATGTTTAGAAGTGTCGCACAAATGCAACACATTTGTAACCAATAGCTTAGAGGGATTATGGCGGATCAGCATGACAACAATCTTCCGGAAATCCCCAAGGAACGATACGAATTGCAAGTTTTGCAGTCATTGCGAAGAATCATCAGAGCGGCGGATTTGTATTCCAAACATCTCAAAGCCAGCTATGAGCTTACCTCGCCGCAACTGCTGTGTCTTCTGGCGGTCGCGGAAGAGGGGCAATTGACGACTTCCAGGATTGCGCAGCGGGTGTATCTCAGCCCAAGCACCATAGTCGGAATTATCGACCGTCTGGAAAAAAAGCATCTGGTTGAGCGATTACGCGACAGCAAGGATCGTCGGGTGGTCAATGTTGTCATCACTGTGGAAGGCAAGCGGGTTGCCCAAAACGCCCCGTCCCCTCTTCAGGACAATCTGGCGGAGGCCCTGAAACAACTTCCCGAACTGGAACAGGCGACCATTGCCCTGTCCCTGAAACGGATTGTCGACTTGATGGAGGCGGATCACCTGGAAGCCGCACCGATTCTGGACACCACGCACACCGATCTCAGAAATCCCGACAACGATCCGTCACCCACATAGAGGCAGGAGAGAAAAATGGATGTTTGTTTATATAGATATTCCGGAGCCATCGGCTCCAGCTTTTGTGAATTGTTTCGAACCGGTGCGGTTCGGGACAACCCCCAGGCAGGTTTCCCCCAACAAATCGATCACTCTGCATTACCCGGAGGGCCGTGTTTTGCCGGTTAGTAAACCAGGATATGTACTTGTTATGCTGATTGTATGTACGATCGCCTCGGCGCAAACGCCGGATGTTTCGAGCAGAACGGTGCCGACCGTTCGCTTTGACGTTCCGGACACCACCTTCACCAGTTCGGGAAGTATCAAGATGGATTGGGATGTCAGCGACACCGCGCTTGATCGCTACGACCTGGAATTCGAGCTTCAACAGTCCGGAGATTCCGCGTTTGCCGATTATCGCGTGCGGTATCTCGGCCCCGATCTGGCATCGTACATTTCCGGTCTCAAGGATGGTACGTACTACTATCGCGTTCGCGTGCTGAAAGGCGGGCATCCCGGCGACTGGTCGCGAACGGTGGTGGTCACCGTGGAGCATCACAGCCTGAAGCTGGCGTTCACGTTATTCGGGCTGGGGGCATTCGTATTCGTGGCAACGGTGGTGGTGGTTTTCAGCGGGGTCCGGCGAGACCCACGGTCATCATCGACAGGCAGAGAGATATAACAGGGAGGTCTCGTGGAACATCAATCGGCCATGTTGGAGAGTTGGATCGGCTGGGTACTGCTGGCGGCACTGGGGATTCTCTGGATATACCTCGGAGTATTCTGGGGCCGCAAGGCCAAAAGCATGGACGGATTCATGCTGGCCGGAAGAAATGTCGGGCTGGCGCTGGGGACTGCAACGGCCATGGCAACCTGGATCACGTCGAACACCACCATGCTGGCGCCGCAGTTCGCTCTGGAGCTTGGCATCTGGGGGATGATTGCGTATTCGACGGCATCGTTCGGCCTGCTTCTGTTCGCGCCTCTGGCAAAACGCATCAGGGAATTGATGCCGAAGGGGTATACCAGCGGCGATTTTATCCGGTTACGGTACGGCAAATCGGCCTGGTATTTTTTCCTGGCGATTTCGATCTTTTACGGATTCACCTGGCTGATCAGTATGGGTATGGCGGGCGGTATTTTGATGTATGCCCTGGCGGGGATTCCCTATGAAATCGGCATGACCGCGATCCTTCTGGTATGCGTGGTGTACACCCTGTTCGGCGGTTTGTACGCGGTGATCGGCACCGATTATATCCAAAGCCTGATCATCCTGATCGGGATTGTCATCGTGGGTCTCGGGGTGCTGTCGGTTGCGGATTTCTCACAGATACACACCGACCTGTTCAAGGAAAAGCCGATGCTGATCAATCTTTTACTACCGGCGTCGCTCATGGCCATTTTCAACAATCTGCTGTTCGGTATCGGTGAGATTTTTCACAGCAATGTCTGGTGGAGCCGGGCTTTGGCCATGCGGGAAGGGGTCGGCAAAAAGGCCTACAATCTGGCCGGGTTGTTCTGGTTTCCGGTGCCGATCGCGGCCGGCTTTATCGCGCTGGCCAGCGGTGCGCTGGGGATCAATGTCACCAGCCCCGATATGGTCGGTCCGCTGGTGGCCGCCAAGGTCCTCGGGAAAATCGGTTCGATCGTCGTGTTCGCGGTCTTTTTCTGTTCGCTGGCTTCGAGTATTGATTCGTTGTTGGCGGCAACGTCGGATTTGATCACGGAAGACATCTACCGCAAGCTGATAAATCCGAAGGCCGATGAGAAAAAACTGCGGAATGTATCGGCGGGGATCATTGTCGGCCTGGGAATAGCGACCTGGGCGGTATGTATGCCCCATATCGGAACCCTGGCCACGGTGCTGTTTTTCGCGGGACCCATGGTGGGCAGTACGATCTGGCCGATTGCCACCGGGCTGTACTGGAAACGCGCCAGCGCCGGCGGGGCGTTGACGGCGATGATTGTCGGGACCGCGGTCGGTTTGTTTTCTTATTTCCAGCTGGGATGGTACACCGCATCACTGATCGGGGCGGCAGTCTCCATGATCATTACCGTCGTGTTTTCGGCTTTTTCCAAAACACGGTTTGAATGGAAACGACTAAACGAGGCATAAACAAGGATATCCGTTATGTTCATTATTCCCAAACTGGCGCTGAGCCTGCTTATTTCCGGGGCCTTGCTCTTTGTGGGGCTTGCGGCGGCAGTGCTTATCATGCTTTTCATTCGAGATGCTAAAGGAGGGCAGATATGGTAAATGGAAACGACCTGCATGAAACCGACAAGATCGTCGCCGCCGAGAATCCGATCAAGTCGCCGGGATTGTACCCCGATCCCGAAAAACTGCTGGTGCGGGACACCATTGACACCGCCATTCTGAAAAGACTGACCGGGCGATCCTGCATATCGGTCGCGCAATTCGACAAGGAATTCGTGCTGGAGTTATGCAAGTTCGCGGCGCTGTTGGAGGCGACCGAGATCGCATCGAGCCACCCCCTCGACGGTAAAATTGTAATCACCGCGTTTTTCGAGGCCAGCACCCGGACGCGTCTGTCGTTTGAAAGCGCGGCGCTTCGGCTTGACGCCCGCGTGATCACGATCTCCGACGGCAAAACCACCGGCGCGGCAAAAGGAGAATCGCTGGCGGATATCGGTGAGATGCTCAACGCCTACGGCGATCTGGTGGTGATGCGGCACACCGCCACCAACGCCGTGGAACAGATTCTCGAAAAACTGCGTCTGCCGCTGATCAATGCGGGCAACGGTACCGGTGAACATCCGACTCAGGCGCTCGCGGACTGGTACGCGATCCTCAAGTGGAATCCCCAATTGAAAGGGATCGTATCATCCGACGAGAAAATCAATCTCGGCATTCTGGGAACCCCGGGAAGCATGCGGGCGGTACGCAGTTTTCTGGAAATGTCGCTCTTGTTCAAGGAAAACATCCGGCAGATATCCATTGTCTCCGAGATGGCGGACCCGCTGGGCGCGATTCTGTCCGAAAAACTGAAACACGAACACATCAAACCGGTGATCACCAACGATATCAATGACGTGCTTTCCGATCTGGACGTGATCTACATGAACTCGATTGCCTATCTGGGCGACGGGTATCGCACGCTGGACACACGGTACCGTCTGCATAAGAACAGCCAGCTCAGGAAAAACGCGGTGGTCCTGCATCCTCTGGCCCGTCTGGACGAGCTAAGCACCACCCTGGATGACACCAGTCACAACCTGTATTTCACCCAGGCCCACGGAGCGGTGTTTATCCGACAGGCGCTGTTGATCACCCTGCTGGATCGGTTCGACCGCCTCCCGGATGACATTCCAGTGGTTTAAACGAGTATTTCCCTCGAAAGACACGGAGTTACGTTATGTGCGGAATTGCAGGATTTTACCATGCCGGCGGCTTCGATATCGACGCCGAAAACCGGTTGCAGAACATGGTCGCGGTACTGAATCATCGCGGCCCGGAGGGACGCGGCTATCACGTGGACACAAACAAAGGTATCGCCATGGGCCATACCCGGCTGTCCATCATCGACCTGGAAACTGGGGATCAACCTTTGTGGGGACCGGATCACAACTGCGTCCTAACAACCAATGGTGAGTTTTACGACTATAAACGCATTCGGGCCGCACTGACGTGCAAAGGTGCACGGTTTAAGACCAAATCCGACAGCGAAATCGCCCTGCATCTGTATGATCGGTTCGGTCTCGAATTCGTCCGGGGATTGCGCGGGGAATTCGCGGTCGCGCTGTTCGACCGGAAGGAAAGGCGGCTGATTCTGATTCGTGACCGTTTCGGAATCAAACCGCTGTACTATTACATCAACGACGGCCGGATTTATTACGCGTCGGAAATCAAGGCGTTATTCACGCACCCGGCCATTCCCCGGGAGTTTTCCCACCGGGCGGTGGTGCACCAGTTGATGCATACCATGATTCCGGGAACCACGGCCTACCGGGACATCCACGCCGTCCGTCCGGGAACCATGCTGATCATCACCGCGCGGGGGAGCACGCTCGATATCAAAGAGCGGCAATACTGGGATATGACTTTCCCGCAAAAGGGCGAAATCGACGATATGCTGTCCGAACAGTACTTTATCGAAACCGTCCAGGAAAAACTGCTCGAAGCGGTCAGCTTGCGACTGGAAGCGGACGTCCCGGTCGGCTGTTACCTCTCCGGGGGAATCGACAGCTGTTCCATGCTCGGGCTGGCGTCGGCCACCCAGCAATCCCCGGTGAAGGCGTTCACGATCAGCTTCGATCATGCTGAGTACGATGAATCGGCAATCGCGCGGGAAATGGCGGAGCGAACCGGCGCCGACCAGGAAGTCCTCAATCTGACGGCCGACGATTTGTACGGCGACAACTACATCAAAACCATGTGGCACGCGGAACGAACCTTTTATAACACGCTCGGTGTCGCCAAATACTGCATGAGCCGCCGGGTGCACGACTGCGGCTATAAGGTGGTGGTGACCGGCGAGGGATCCGATGAGCTATTCGGCGGGTATCCCTCGTTCAAACGCGATATGTTCCTTCATGGTCTGACCGATGAGGCCGACCGGAAAACATACCAGGACGCCCTGGAAAAAAACAACCGGATTTTCACGGGGGCGATTCTGGCGGAATCGGAAATGACCCATCCGGCGTTCGAGCAACTCTGCGGTTTCACGCCCTCGTGGATACAGCCCTGGATGCACACGCTGGAGATCGCGCGACCGTTGTTGCACGATGACATCCTCGCTGACATCAGCACCTATGATCCGATCGAGGCCATCGCGGCGTCGTTCAATCCCGGGCAAATCGAAAAACGGCACCCGCTCGATATTGCGCAGTACACCTGGATCAAAACCATGCTGGAGTGCCAGATTCTCAACTGGGGCGGCGACCGGGTCGATATGGCCAACGCCATGGAATCCCGCCCGGCGTTTCTCGATCATCACGTGGCGGAACTGGCCGGCGTGATCCCGCCCGCCATGCGAATCAACGGGAACGTGGAAAAGTGGATCCTGCGTGAAGCCATGAAAGATATCCTTCCGGAAGTGCTGTACACACGTGAAAAATTCGCATTCATGGCACCTCCCGGACATACCGAGCAACAAAAACGCCAGGCGCTCGATGAACTGATTACCGCATATTTGAATCCGGACATGATAAAAGACGCGGGGTTGTTCGATGTCGGCCGCCTGACAGGTTTTATCGAGGAGTATCGAACCGATTCGGACCCGGTTTCGCTGGTGCGAAAGGATGCGTTACTGAATCATCTTCTGGGACTGCACATTCTGCATGAGCAGTTTATCAAGAATCGTGTGCCGGTGGTCGAACCGGTAAGATGAGGATTATCGCGGTTTCTGCGCCACGACGATCAGGCGGTCGCTGGTCCGTTTGGAATAGCGCGTAAACGCGAAATCACCGTAGTAGTTCATGTCGCGAAATTCGGCTTGTTCCAGAAAGCCGTGAAGCGTGTCTTTCCGCATGGCGTAATAATCCATGGAACGAACGACATGACGAAATCCCGAAGCGGTTTTGCTGACGATCAGGACATGAAACACCGCGCGTTCGGTTTCGGGATATTCATTGAAAAAGTACACGGCGCGATCTTCGAATGTCGGCCCGGCGATAAACACGGGTTTAATATCAAGCAGTTTGTCGCTGATGCCGTTGCTGACAACCAGAATGCCGTTTGCGTTGAGACGGCGACGCATGGCACGTAAGGCGGTGGCGATTCCCTTCGCGGTGGTGACATGCGGCAGACTGGTGGTCAGGCAGACGACCATATCGAACCGGTGCCCTTTCCAGCTTCGTTCAAGAGTTCGAAAATCCTCGCATTTCAGGGGAATACCGGTCGACGCCAGATGCTTTTTCGCCAGGGCCAGCATATCCGGCGACAGATCCGAACCGGCGCAGTCCAGCCCCATTCGATGCAACATCTCCAGATGCCATCCCGCACCGCAGGCGCAGTCCAGACAAGATGTGATATGATACCTGGAAATCAATTCGGCAAAAAAGGATTGCTGTTCGTACACCGTTTCACGGGGGTGCATGGCATCATACTCTTCGGCGAAATCCTTGTAAAAATCCATACCGCAATCAATGCGAAAAACGGCGTAATGCAAGGGGAATGTATTACGATTGCAGTCGGGCCAGCCGTTCGCGGGCATCATCCAGTTCGGGACATCCGGGATCGGCGTTCTGCCAGATTTCGATAAATATCTCGTACTCTCTGGCGGCCTTGTCGTTCCAGTGCGATTGCTCGTAGGCCTGCGCCAGATAATAGTGCAGTTTGACATCCCAGATTGTCTTGAACACCGACCACACCAGGTGAATCCCGCGATGGTATTCAAACAGCTCCACCGCCTGGCCCAGCTGCCCGGCTTCCAGATAGGCGAGTCCCAGCATGTATCCCGTATGGAAGTTCTTCTCCGCGTCCTTCGCCGCCTGAATCAGTTCGATCGCCTGTTCGGCATCGCCGCGAGCCAGCGCGATCACGCCCTTGACATAGTAGTAATCGTTAAGGCAACTCATGGATTTCGCGGTATCGGCGGCCAATTTCGCGAGAACGGCTTCCGCTCCCGCAATATCCCCGCTTTCCGCCATAATCTGCGGCTGATAGAACGTATACAGCAGGCGCTCATCTTCGTCCATCACCTTCCGAGCCATTTTCTCATAATCGGCGTACACTTCCAGCGCCCGGTCGTACTGCCGCAGTTGCGTGTAGATCTTGGCTTTGAGAATATACACATTCCGGAGAAATGCCTGATTGTCATACTGATCGTCTTCCCAGTCGAAATCGGCGATATACCGGTCGAGGACTTCGAGTCCCTTCGCGAATTTCCCCTGATAAATCGGCAGAATAGCCAGTCCCAGGAAACCGACCGAACGATAGGTCCAGTTTTTGGATTCGGTCATTTTTTTATAGTACCGTTCGGCCGAATCGTATTCGCCCCGCGTGGTATAAATCTGAGTCAGATGAGCCATGGAGGCATAGAAATCCGGCTTCAGTTCCAGCGCCTTTTCGAATGACTCGATGGCCTGATCAAGACGTCCGTACCGCATGAAAATTTCGCCGCGCGAATCGTAGGGATTGGGTTCATCGGGCACCAGGGCGATGTACTGGTTCAGGGCGAACACCGCCTGTTCAAAATCACCGTGCAGCTGATAGGAATACGCCAGCTGATTGTAGGCCTGTTTATAGAGCGGATCGATCTCGATCGCCTTTTTCAAGAATTCAACCGACTTGTCAAAATGGTACTGCTGGTACTCGTAGATCCCCAGCCACAACCAGGCTTCTTTCTCATCGGGGTACCGTTTGACCAGCGTCCGTAAAATTTCAACCGCCTCCTCCGGCCGCTCATCATACCAGGCGACCCGGCTGAAAATGTACAGCTGTTCTTTTACCGTGGCCTTTTCGGCATATTTCCGGGCCAGGTCAATCATTTCTCGACGGGAATGATACATCCGCAATTCCGACAGATAGTAATATGCCATGGCAAAGGACGAATCGAACTCGATGGCTTTGGTGAAGCTGGTGGCGGCTTCATCCAGAAACATTTTGGCTTTGTACTCCAGCCCCTCCAGATAATGCCGATACGCATCCGAAGAATGCGTGGTAATATCGGCCACGCTTCGGTCGGGCTCTCGTCGCGCCACCTCCGGCAATGACAGGTCATTGCGGATGTCGGCGGCCAGTTTATCGATTACTGTGAAGATGGATTCATCCGGTTCACCGGATACTCGTTGTGAAGATTCCACTTCGCCGCTTTCGACCTCGATCAACTGCGAGGTGATCTCCAGATGCGGCGTGACCTGCAGAATCGAGCCGAAAATAATCCAGCGGGCGCCGGTCTGATCGGCAACCGCAAGGGCATCCGCTTTGCTGATGTGACGGGTTTCCGCCTTATCCATCAGTTTCAGCACATCGTGCAGACGCTGGCTGGACAGAACACGAACATATTGCGATTCGGACAAATCGGTAATCAGTAGATTGGTGGCGATTTCACCCAGACGGCCGGAATCGGATTCATCCGCGATATTATCGAAATACATTACTGCGAGGCTGTTGCGGGCGGCGATCGCTTCCAGGTCGGGTTGAATCTGTATATTCCAGGGCTTGGCCAAAAGGATGACCAGTATCACCGCCACCGCGACTGTGGCGGGAATGGCGGATTGCCACCAGCGGCGAAGGGGCGTTATATTTTCCGATACGTTGTCGTTTTCCTCCGGGCCGGCCAGAGTACCGATGGTATCGCGGACGTCGTGGTCATTACGCAATAGTCTGCCGGCCAGCTGGAATTTTCGGGCGCGGGCATTACAGGACTCGCATTCCAGCAGATGGATTTCAAACTCCTCGCGCTCCTGATCGCCGAGCATCCCCAGCTCATACGCATAGAGCTTGTTGCCAAGACGTTTGTCGATGCAACCGCTCATTTAATATCTCCCTTCTCGAGGCAGATTTCCAGCATCGCACGGGCCCGGGAGAGCGTCACATACAGGTAGTTCGGGGTTAATCCGCATCGCCGGCAGATTTCCGTGGTGGAATACCCCTGATAATGCAGGTTGAGGATGCGTGCATGCTTGCTGTTGGCACCGCTGATCTTGCGCAGACAATCCAGCAGTGCGGCTTTCAGTGCCGGATCAATCTCCCAGTCAGCCGCCGCAACCTCGCTTTCCGGCATTGGACCCTGTTTGCTCTTCCGTACCCGTTTCGACTTCAGATAGTCCAGGAACTTGTTATTCAACACCTTATAAGCCCACGCCGCGAAGCTTTTCTCGATAACGATATCGCGATACTTGTCGGCGATCGTTACCAGGGCGTCCTGTACAATCTCCTCGACATCCGAGTCGCTCGTTATTTTCTGTTGAAGAAACAGCCGAAAGCTTACAGTCAAATGAGTAAAAAGCCGCTCCTCGGCGATTTTATCCCCCTGACTGGCATCGGTGTAAAGCGCGTTAATGTCCATAATCTCGCTAGTTCCCAATGGAATACACGATTATAGGTAATCCATCGTCAAAAAGCAATCGTCTCTTTCGGGCTATTATTCACGTAAACCGATGCATCAGGCCGTTTTTACCTTTTTTGCCGTATTTTTGTAAGAAAGCCGTTTCGGATTCAACAGTTCGGGTAAAGAACATACCCTCTTCTTAATTAATGGGCCTGAATATGATAACACGGCTTTGACTGACATCTTCAGGCCCAACCCGTTAAGCTGACGTACTAACCTCACCAAAGCGTTTCGGAGAAGCACGATAATCCGTGAATGCCGCCGGTATATAAACGGCAGAGTCCCCCTTCGGTCCGGCGGCATTTACGGTGTACATAACACCGGGGAACAGCCTGATTGGCTGTTCCCCGGTTTTTATGAAAAACCCTCGGGGCCGCTATTCGTACCGAAGGGCGTCGATAGGGTTGAGTGCGGCGGCCTTGCGGGCGGGGTAAAATCCGAAAAAGACTCCCACGATACCCGAAAACATAAAGGCGATAAAGACAATCTCGGAACTGATGACGGTATGCAGGTCGGTCATGTGATTCAAAACAAACGAGATCGCCAGCGACAGCAGAATCCCGATAAGGCCGCCGGACAGACTAAGGACCATTGCCTCGGCCAGAAATTGGGTCAAGACGTCGCTTCCGCGTGCCCCGACTGAAAGCCGAATCCCGATTTCGCGGGTGCGTTCGGTGACCGAGACCAGCATGATGTTCATGATACCGATCCCGCCCACGACCAGCGACACGGCCGCAATTGCGCCGAGAAGCATGGTCATGGTTTTCGAGGTCGAGGTGACCGCCTCGGTAATTTCGGCCTGGTTGCGAATCGTAAAGTCGTCGTCCTCGCCCTCCTCGAGACGATGCGAAGCTCGCAGAATCTGGCGCATTTCCTCCTGTGCGTCCTCCATCGATTCGGTGGTCAGGGCGCTGGCGTTGATCATATCCACGGATTGACGACTGCCTTTGAGTCGATAGTACACGGTGGTCGACGGCGCGAGAATGACATCGTCCTGGTCCTGCCCCATACCGCTTTGTCCCTTTTCCTGCAGGACACCGATCACCTCAAAGGGAATATTGCGGATGCGGATTCGTTCGCCGATCGGGTCCTGATCGGGAAACAACTCATCCGCAACGGTTTTGCCCAGAATGGCCACCTTCTTGCGCGATGAAATATCACGGTCGGTGAACAGGTCTCCCGCGGCCAATTTCCAGTTTCTGATTTCGAAATAGTCGGTGGACACACCGTATATCTCGGTGAACCAGTTATTGCCGCCGCCGATCACCTGTCCGCCGGAACGAACCACGGGCGAGGCACTGCTGACCAGGGTGGCTTCTTTTTTCAGTTTCTCGACGTCGTCGAACGTAAACCGGTTGAAACTCCCGGCACCACCCCGCACACCACCGCTACTGGAACTTCCGGGAAACACCACGATGAGGTTGGTGCCGAGCGCATCGATACTTTGTTCGATCTGGACCTGGGAGCCGCGTCCCACCGCCACCATCACGATCACGGCGCTGACGCCGATAATGATTCCCAGCGAAGTCAGCAGACTGCGCATGCGGTTTTTCAGAATACTCTTGAACGCCGCCTTGATAATATTCTTAAGTTGCATCATGGTTCGTTACCCCTGTTTGACGGTCAGATAATCGCGGTCCTGCGGCATGGCCGCGAGATCATCCACGGCCCTGCGGCGGTTCATGACCGGATTATCATCGATAATAACACCGTCGCGCATCGCCACCACGCGTTTGGCATACACGGCGATTTCCGGTTCATGGGTAACCAGAATGACCGTAATCCCCTGATCGTTCAGTTCCTGAAACACGGTCAGGACGTCGATGGAACTGCGGCTGTCGAGATTTCCGGTCGGTTCGTCGGCCAGCACGATCGCGGGCCGGTTGACCAGCGCCCGGGCGATGGCCACGCGCTGTTGCTGGCCGCCGGAAAGCTGATTCGGTTCATGATCCAGCCGGTCTCCCAAACCGACTCGATTGAGTGCATCGATCGCCGCCTGATGCGGATCGGCAATGCGCCGGGTGCGATCGTAAAACAACGGCAGTTCGACATTCTCCAGCGCGGTGGTGCGCGCCAGCAAATTGAATCCCTGAAAGACAAATCCGATTTTCTGATTGCGGATATCGGCGTAGTCGTTCCGGGTCAAAGCATTCACCGGAGTGCCGTCGAGAATGTACTCCCCGGTGGTCGGTTCATCCAGGCAACCGATCAGATTCATCAACGTCGATTTACCCGATCCTGATGACCCCATGATGGCGACGAATTCACCGCTGTGCACCGTCATATCCACGCCGCGCAGAGCGTGCACCGAAATCTCACCCATTCGGTAGTTTTTGGTGATGTTTCGGAGTTCAATAATCTTTGGCATAATCAGTCTCTTTTCCACAAGCGTATATCACGTGCGATCGATTAAAATCCCGGAGGGCCGGAAGGCGGACCGCCGGATGATCTGCCTCCCATCAAGCCCCCCTGAGTTGCATTGGTTGCTTTCGTACTCGAGGTGCTACCGGTAACGGCGGTGACGATTTGCATCCCTTCGTCCAGAGAACGTGAACGGACGATCTCAGTGATACTACCGTCGGTCATACCGGTCAATACCGGTTCCATCGACAATTGCCCGTCGCTGTCAAGAAACCAGACCAGACTCATATTGGCGGGGCGTTTGTTGCCTGTTCCCGGCACCATCCCCGGTCGTTGCCCGCCCGGTGCGGTTGTTGCAGTCGAATCGGCATCGGCAAACGGCGGACGTTCCTGTTGACGTTTTTTCTGTACCGCCACCGACATGTCCTCAGTCGGCTGAATACGCAGGGCGGCATTGGGGACCAGAAGCACGTCGTTTTTCTGCTGGATGATAAAATCCACGGTGGCGGTCATGCCCGGCAGAAGCAGGCCCTCGTCGTTCGCCGCGTCGATCACCACGGTATAAGTCACGACATTGGACACGTTCTCGGGCTGGAGGCGAATCTGCGTGACTCTGCCGGTGAAGGTTTGATCTGAATACGCGGGGACTTCGAAACGTGTCTCCTGTCCCACTTTGATATCACCGATATCACTTTCATCGACATCTGCCAGAATCTCCATGTGTGATAAATCCTCGGCGATCAAAAACAAAGTCGGCGCCGACAGACTGGCCGCAACGGTTTGGCCCTCTTCGATATTTTTCTCGATAACGGTGCCGTCGATGGGCGAATAGACGTAGGCATAATCGAGATTGCTTCGCGCCCGCGTCAGAGCGGCCTCGGCCGATTTTACCAATGCATTTTGCGCTTTCACGGCGATTTCCAGCGAAAGGTAATCGGCATCGGAAATCAGCCCCTTCTCATGCAGCTGTTCGCCCCGGGCGTAATCGGCCCGGGCCTGTTCCAGTTCGGCTTCGGCGCGTTCCACGCCCGCCTCGGCATCCAACAGCGAGGCTTTCAACAGGAATGTGTCAAGCACCGCCAGCAGTTGGCCTTTGGTGACGATATCATTGTAGTCTACAAAGACGCGATCAATAATCCCGGAGACCTGGGTTCCGACATCCACGGTCGTAACCGGGCTGAGCGTGCCACTGCATGAAATGGTATTTTCCAGATCACCCCGAGTAACCATTCCGAACTGCATCTGCGTCTTGCCGTTCCCATTGAATGCGCCGAAAATACCGTATGCCGCCCCGGCCAGCCCCACGATGATAACCGTCCAGATAAGAGATTTCTTTCGTTTCATGACTTCATTGCTCCCCGTATATGCACGGTGCTGGTATTCGTTTTCATGGTCTATGACAATCGGGGGGGTGTGCAGGACTAATTAAATTTACCGCCGTCGTTCCAATACCAAGCCGCTCTTGACTTTCGGTTGAAACCTGTGTATGATGTCATATCTGATTATTTCAAACCAATCATGGGAGGCGTTATGTCTACAACCGCCAAAATACTGGCTATTCTTTTGTCGTGCATTGCCCTGTCTGTCATGAGCTGTTCCGATGATTCCGGAACCAATGCGTCGAATCAACCACAAACCGTCAGTGGCACGATCGGCCCGACCGGAGGGACTCTCGAAATACCGGGCGTGATTACGCTGGACGTGCCGGTCGGAGCATTGTCAGTTGAGACCGATTTCGTCATTACCCGCAATGATTCTCCGCCCGATCCCGACGGAATGCTCGGGCCGGTCTCATCGGATTTTACTATCGAACCAGCGGGAACCGATTTCAGCGTTTCGGCGGAGATCACGCTGGCATACGATCCCGCGGATATGGGAGGCGGGCAGGAGCATGAAATCATGCTGTATACGCACGATGGCACCTCATGGACTGAGTTAACCACCCAGAGAGACACCGCCGCCAATGCGGCCTCGGCCGAAATCGACCACCTATCGGATTTCTGCGCCATGGTTGATACATCACTGGTGTTGCAGGGTGACGTGTACGCCAAGCTGGTTGTCGCCAAGACAATGTATTTTACCGACATGGGCGGTACGGGGTTTGTCTATTCGACCGATCGTGCCATAGCCTTGTTCGACAGCGCCTATGCGCCATGTGTTCCGGTTCTCCCGATACATAATGTTACGGTCAGTTGTGACGGCAATGCGTTGGAATGGGATGGTGATCTCGTACAATATGTGTATCCACCGGTCGACAATCCCTACCCGATATCGTTTTTGGATCCGGATGCCTATTACCATTTCGTCGTTACGCCAGGATCGGGCGTGGCCGCTCTGGAGGATTCCATTTTGTTTCCAATACAAACACCCTATATCACCAGCCCGAGCAATGGGGCATCGGTGCCGGGTTCATCGGCTCTCACCGTGGAATGGGAAGAAGGCGGAAGCGGGACGGTGGAGATCATTCTTATCACCAACGACGGCGATTCGGCGTTTTTCGCGGAAACCGACAACGACGGGACGTATACGATTTCACCGGTTGACATGGATCAGCTTTCATCCGGAACGTATGCCATGATTCTCAATCACTACAACAAGAAAAATATCTCGGCGACCGGATATGATCCGCGGGGATTCATCGCGGCGCGGGTCATGAACACGATCTCGATAATCGTTCAGTAAAAAAAGTATATCGAACAAAGCGGGAGACTATGGTCTCCCGCTTTATTTATCACGCCTGCGCCCCTGAGGAGGCGGCCATATCGACACCGAAAAAGAGGCATTCCAGATCCTGCGCCAGATTGTCGAGATCGGCCAAAAATGCCGCCTTCTGTTTTATGGAAAACTGCTCGGCCAGTTTACGATAATACGCGATGCCGTTAACCAGATTATCCCGAAAGGTCAGCAGGTCTTTGGTGGTCCGCTCGATAAGACCCATCGAGGATTTCTCGATATCACGGCGAAGGTATTCGACGTATAGCCGCAATTCGGTAATAAAAACATGGGGCCGTTTCTCGGGAATCGGCAGGGAATCGCGACCGTAGATGAAACTGACCAGTTTCTCGAAACTGATCGGCCCGCTGAAATTAACAATATTCGGTCCGCAACACACCGCGGGGTTGGCATTGCCGTTGATTCCGTTTTTAATCAGTGCCCCGCCGGCCAGATCACAACAGATGCACGATTTGCTCAGGACAATGTTGCGTTGCAGAATTTGTTGCGTGGGTGACAAGCCGTTTTCCGACAGTCGCCTGATTTTCATCATCTGATACTGGTGCGAAGCGCGGCAAATCGGGACACTGGAGAATTCGGTGTCCATTCCCAGATATCCCTTGGCACAGGGACTTCCCGGCTGACCGCTGTGTATGCGCTGTCGTCGCACTTCCTCGCTGGCCGACGTGCGCAGAGTCCAGAAAGGAACACCCAGCGGTGAACAGTCACTGAGGATGACGTCGCGTTCCCCCGCCTCGGAAAGCTTACGCACATGGACTGAATCGACATTGGTCACCTCGGGAACGAGCAGAAACGGCGTGCCCCATCCAACTCCGGCAACATGATAATACGTCAACAGGAAATCATGCTCTTCGGGCACACCGACTCCTCCCTGCACCGTGATCGCAACATCATCGGGAAACGTCACATTGTGCCGTCCCGCTGCCGTGACGGCTTTGACGCACTCCTGTTGCATTTTACCGACCAGCTCGGACCGTTTCGAGCAAAACTCCTCGAGAATCGGCCCCATCAGCAGACCTTTGGTCGGAAACGCATGCCCGCCGCAATTCAATCCTGATTCGACACGGAACTCGGACACCCAGACTCCCCGCTTGGCCAGATAAGCGCCCTGAATCGCCGCCGAGCGAAAATCGCTGACTTTCAACACGACTTTCTTTTTGATTCTCCCCTGGGCATCGGGAAAGAAATCATCAAAGTGCGCGATGTACCCGTACAGGCGACGGTTGATTCCGGCCGAGAGTACAATCGACGAACGCAGGGTACTGTTGGCGTACCCCCGAAGTCCCGACATCGCCAGAGCGTATTCCGGCGGCAGGGGATTTCCATTGCGATAGGCATCGCGGTCGAGTGCGGTCATGATATTGACATC
This sequence comes from Candidatus Zixiibacteriota bacterium, assembly GCA_016933695.1. Taxonomy (GTDB): domain Bacteria; phylum Zixibacteria; class MSB-5A5; order GN15; family PGXB01; genus JAFGAL01. Next base: position 132,473 of record JAFGAL010000001.1, read on the forward strand.
GATACTGCCGGGACATATCCGACGGCGAAGTTCATCCTGTTGCCGGGCCTTATGGTCGGGATCGGACGTTGTCAGCATCTGTTTATAGGAGAGCTTCAGCGCGCAGTCCGGGAGTAACTCGAAATACCGGGTAATATCGCTGTCGGGTTCGAATGGTTCGGTCCGGAGTTTCTGCATCTGTTTGGTCACCAGTCGATCCAGAAGATTCAAATAGGCCGTAATGCGTCTGGCGCGATGATCCTCTTCACGAATGGGAATCTCCTCGTAGGGCAGATTGTTGCGTTCACAGTGCACGCGGCGCATTTGTTCGATCAGGATATCATCGCCGATGGATACCACCGAGTCGATACCGAACCTGGCGACATGGAGCGGCGTGTCGATCGTGAAGCCGGTTCCCATCACAGGGATATAAAACGTATGCGGCTTGCCGCCGGTAAACGGCCATTGGGTTTGCATTGCATGACAATCCGGCATAAGACTACCTCTTTCTCAAACCATCAATCATCATGTTCACCATCGTATCGACGTATTTGGACAGCGAGACATTGAATCCATCAATTGCCCAGGGGAATTCGATCGATTTCAATGACATGACCATGATATGCGCGGTCAGATTGATATTGGGAACAGACAATTCTCCGCTTTTGACTCCATATCGAAGAATCTCTCTGACGATTTCCTTTTCATTTTCGATCAGGCGCTTGCGGGCCTCCTCGACATGGGGCCAGTATTCCCCCCAATTCTTCTGCGTAACGCGGTAGACCACGATTAACTCGTTCAGTCTTTTCATCTTTGTCAACAAATGGGCGCGAAATTTACCCACCACATCGGTTTCCCTCTCGATGGCGGATCGGATCATTTCCAATAACTGCCGAGACTCCATATCAACCACATCATCAAAGATCTCGGCCTTATTCCGGTAGTACTTGTAAACCGTCGCCTTGGATACATGAGCGTCCCGCGCGATATCATCGGTGGTTGTCTTTTTCAGCCCATATTGCGAGAACATGGTTCGTGCCGCTTGTAAAATAAGCTGTTGCTTATCCAATGATTCGACTCCCCAAAAGTAAACGTTTTATTCATTATACGTTTTATCGTTTAATTCGCAATATTTTTTTTCTTTTTTTTCCGAATTATGCGATCGGGCGAGTCCAGCCGACGGGCGCTGTAATATTATGCTTCTTAAAACAACATAACGAAAAGATGACCGATTACATACTCAGAAGGAGGATTATGTGCTAACACCGGAAAAAAAGCTAGCAAAGACCATACTGCTTCTGGGATTGACCGCTCTTTTCATGGTTTGCCCCCTTTCCGCCACAACCGTGGATACTGACCGTATGGAGCAGGTTTGCCATAACTGGTTGCGCTACTTGGTGCATTCCGAAGGGTCCTGGGCGGGATCGAGCACGCCCCAAGTAATTGCCGTCGATGACATTACCGTCGAGGGAAGGCTGTTGGGGCGTTGTTTTGCGATTGCTCCCGACGGCTATGTTGTGGTTCCGGTCCTCAGGGAATTATCGCCGATCAAGGCCTTTTCCGAAACAGGGCGTCTTGATTTCGACGATAATTCGGAACCCTGCGATTTGATTCGCGATGACCTGCGCGGTCATATTGATGATTTTGCCGTGCGGTATGGGGATATGGGTGCTGCAATGGATGATAAAACCGACGATGCCTTCGCAATCAGAATCCATAATGCCTGGAATCGGCTTCTGCTGGACGAAAAGGAATTCGACGCTTATCTGATGTCCAAAGGCGACACGAAACTGGAAGAGGTCGGACCGCTTCTGACCACCGCCTGGAGTCAAACCACACCATATAACAATTACTGCCCGCCGGGAGATGGGGCCACGTGCGTGGTCTGGTGCCTGGCGACGGCGCTGGCACAGATATTGAATTATCACCAATGGCCGCCGGCCGGATTCGGGAATCATCTGTACTGGTGGGATGGCGATAACTCCTGCGGCGGAACCACCCCCGGTCGGACTATTTACGCCAACTTCGCGGATCGGTTGCAGTATAACGAAACAACACATGACGTTGCCGAGTTAAGTTACGAGTGCGGTGTTCCGTACAGTGTTGACTACGGCGTCTGTTACTCGATCGGGTATCCCGATCCGATTATGACATTTCTTCCCGCCCATTTCGCGTATGCATTCCCCATTACCAAATTGCGGAGAAATAATTATGCGGCATTCGAATGGTTTGCTGCCATACAGACTGAAATTGACAACGACCGACCGATTCATTACTTCATCTATAATCATGCCATTGTCTGCGATGGCTGGCGAACCGACAACACCCTGATGTTTTATCATATGAATTACGGATGGGGCGGTGGGAACAACGGGTGGTATGCAGTGGACGGATTATTCTGCAACTGGACCGGATGTGATCCACAGAGAGAATACATGTATACTAATATCTATCCCGATCGGGAATTTATGTTCTATGCCGACACCATTATCGGGACCGCTCCGCTGGACATCGCTTTCACGTCAAGTTCCGATCGCACGGTGAAAAACTGGTCGTGGGAATTCGGGGACGGGACCACGTCCGAAACGCAGAACCCGGTGCATACCTACGATACTGCCGGCATGTATAATGTATCGCTGACCATGGACTATGGGAATGATGAAACCCGCGGAGACACGCGAACAGATTATATCTACGTCCTGGCAGATTCTTTGTGGATTGCCGATGCATCCGGCGATGCCGGTGGAACGGTTGAAGTAGTTATTTCGGCTCGTAACGATGCCCCGCTTGAGAAAATAACCCTGCCGGTGTTGTACGGCGGGACATTGTCCCTGACACTCGATTCGCTTTCAACGGTGGGATGTCGCACCGCGGACTTCGACACGGTATATCAGAGCCATATCGATCCGGCCAATAAAAGAGCAACATATATCCTGCAGGCGTATACCGGTGGATATTATGCCGCTCAACCCTGGTTGTTGCCGGGCACGGGGGACATCGCGCGGCTGTATTTCACGATATCGCCTTCGGGAACCGTAACGCAGGAAGCGACCATTACGGTCGGTGACTACATGACTCATGCCCTGACCTTTCACGGGGACATTTACGGATTCAAACATCTCTATCAGCCGATGATCGAAGCGGGCACGGTTGCAATCGATCTGGTGTGCGGTGATCCCAATGACGACAACGCGATCAACCTGCTGGATATTCTGTACTTGATCGATTTTATTTACGGCGAGGGTGATCCGCCGCAACCGGCAACATCGGGTGATGTCAACGCCGACGGCGCCACCAATTTGCTGGATTTGCTTTATCTGATCGACTTCCTGTACGGAACTCCGCCGGGACCAGCCCCGAATTGTTTATGAGACATACACCTGTCATTCCATGACAAAAGCGGGATGGGTGCCATCCCGCTTTTTTTATATGGCAATCGTTTTCCGCCGGCTATATTTACGGCTGACCAGCTGTCAAATCATCGGGGAGGATTCTATCATGTCAAAAGATGCGGGGTGGTGGCATGAGTTTTTTGTGACGTTTCGACCGGTATTCGATATCATTCCGGCCAGAAGCACCAATGCCCAGGTACGTTTTATCATCGAGAAATTGCAAGTGCGTCCCGGACACTCTTTTCTGGACTGCCCCTGCGGTATCGGGCGGATTGCCATTCCACTGGCCCAAAAAGGAATTCGGGTGACCGGCGTGGATATTACGGCATCGTATCTGGATGAAATGACCAGGCGGGCTTCTCGTCGGAAGGTGACCGTCACCGCCATCCAGGCCGATATGCGCCGGATTCGAATTCACAACGCGTTTCATGCCGCCGCCAATATGTGGACTTCTTTCGGTTTTTTCGAAAAGGAGTCCGACAACCTGCTCGTGTTAAAAAAAGTCCATAAGGCACTCAGACCGGGCGGGAAATTCCTGCTTCACCTGATCAACCGCGACTATATCATCAGCGACTTTCGCGAACGCCTTTGGTTTGCGGCGGGCGATGTCAAGGTCCTCAATACCAACCACATGGACTACGCGACGTCGATTATGACCACCGACTGGCATTTTATTGAAAAGGGAAAAGAAACATCGCATCGCATTACCCTGCGACTCTACCTCTATCATGAGCTGGCGGCCATGTTCCGGCAGGTGGGATTTGTCGATGTCGAGGGATACGGATCGACCAAGGGTGAACCGGTGGGTCCTGATCGACATTTTATCTATATCATCGGGACCAAGCCGGGCTGGCACGGACGATAGTCGCATTGATAGCATTGGCCGGCAATCGCCGTGTTTCCGGATACTCTCCTGATGATCGAAATCGGTTTCCCGCCCGTCTTCGCATGCGGTTTGCCGGGCTTTTCGCTTGACAATTCGGTCATCGCATAACACCTTACACTGCACATATGCCCTTTGATATGACGGGATTTTTCGTCCCTGACCGAGCGAATTGCCGGGGGAGGAAGACTCCCTTTCATCTTTGTTGAGGATACATGAGCGGTTATAATAAAGGCATTGTTTCACACCTGCCGTCAGACATCAAGCCCGGTGATTTCCGCCTGCTGGAGAATCAAATATTGGAATATGCCCACACCGGTGTCCCCCGCACTCCGTTTTTACAGAAAACCGCGTTGATGTTATTATCGTTTTCATCCTGCGACGCGGTGCGCCTGATTCTGCTTGAACGTGGCCAGCGCTTCTGCTGTCTGGCCTCGAGCAATGCGGTCATTCCTTTTCGTCACGAGATCAGCCTTGCTCCGACCGGACACCCCGGCAATCCCATCTGGAGTGAACCCAACAATGACGAGTTGGAGCAGTTCTGCCGCAATATCGTCAAACGCGAAGTGGATTTCTCGAAACCGTATTTCACCCGAAACGGCAGTTTCTGGTCGGGAGATATCACACGGCTGGACATTCCGGCCATGAAAGCATCCGAGAACGGTGATTCACTCTGCATGAGTATTGACGGATCGGTGCATACCATGGCGCTGGTTCCCATTTTGGCGGCCAAGGATCGGATCGGCCTTCTGGCACTGCAAAGCGAACACAAACAGTTCCTGTCTGAAGCGCAGATCGAATCGTACGAACATCTGGCGCACACGCTGGGGATCGCGTTCATGCACCGGCGTTTGCATGTCGCCCTGCGCGAACGGGTCAAGGAATTGACCTGCCTGTACGGCATCGCCAAGCTGGTGGCAAATCCGGAGATCACTCTTGAAGAACTTCTGCAAAAGACGGTGGAATTGCTTCCGCCGGCCTGGCTGTACCCGGATATCGCATCGGCGCAGATCGTGGTCGACCGTCGACCGTATCGCACCGCCAATTATCACAAAGGCGTCCAGAATTTGCGCAGTGATATTTTCATTGACGGGAAAAGGCGCGGATTCGTGGAAATCGGCTACCGGGAAATTCGACCGCAACTCGATGACGGCCCCTTTCTTATCGAAGAGCGCAATCTGATCGATACGATCAGCCGGGAAATCGCGGTCATTATCGAGCAAACCCAGGTTGAACATGAAAAACAGCAACTGCAGGATCAGCTTCGTCATGCCGACCGTCTGGCCACGATTGGCCAACTGGCCGCCAGTGTTACCCATGAGTTGAACGAACCGCTGGTCAACATTCTCGGTTTTGCGCAACTGGCGGTCAAAGAACCCAATATGTCGGAACAGGCACAACAGGACATCACCAAAATCATCAACGCGGCATTGCACGCCCGCGAAGTAATCAAGAAACTGCTGATCTTCGCCCGCGATACCACCGCCGCCAAAACCCTGATGAATCTCAATGACCTGGTAGAGGACGGTCTGTTCTTCCTGGAATCGCGATGCAACAAGAGCGGAATCGAGCTGGTGCGCAATCTCGCGGAAAATATGCCGGACATTATCGCCGATCATTCCCAGTTGCTTCAGGTGCTGACCAACCTGGTGGTCAATTCCATTCATGCCATGCCCGAGGGCGGAACCCTGACTCTGCATACCGCGTTCAACGAGCGTGAGGCCGTGCTGATTGTCGAGGATAGCGGGACCGGCATGACCAAAGAGGTCATGAAGAAAATCTTCAGCCCGTTTTTCACCACCAAGGACCTCGACCAGGGCACCGGGCTGGGTTTGTCGGTGGTCATGGGAATTATCAATTCCCACAGCGGAAAAATCGACGTGGCCAGCAAGGTCGGAAGCGGCACCAAAGTAACCATTCGTCTGCCGCTGGAAACAGCCGAAGACACAGAGGAGTACGGCAATGGGTGAACATGAATCCCGGCGACGCATTTTGGTGGTCGATGACGCCCCGGATACGCTGGAGGTCCTTCAGCGCAATCTGACCATAGAGGGGTACATGGTTATCACCGCGCCGGGAGTCGAGGAGGCCTGTCGTATCCTGGATACCGAGACATTCGATCTGGTTATCACCGATTACAAAATGCCAAAAATCACCGGTCTGGATCTGGTACGACATGTCCGCGAAAATTTCAAGGATACCGGGATCATGATGATTACCGGGTACGCCTCGATCAACGGGGCGGTGGAAGCGGTCAAATCGGGCGCGGAGGATTATCTGGCCAAGCCGTTCACCGAAAAGGAACTGATCGGCGCGGTTAAACGCGCTTTGGAAAAACTCGATGCCCGTCGCACGCTCGACACCGGAACGGAAAAGAAACGTCTGTCAGCCTACGGCATTCTGGGAGAATCCTCGGCGATGCAGAGGGTGTTCAAAGCAATCGAAAAAGCGGCATCCACGTCCGCAACGGTCCTGATCACGGGTGAAAGCGGAACCGGTAAGGAACTGGTGGCGCGCGCCATTCATTATAACAGTGATCGCAAATCGGCGCCGTTCGTGCCGGTCAACTGCGGCGGGATCCCCGAAGGACTTCTGGAAAGCGAGTTGTTCGGGCATGTTAAAGGCGCATTCACCGGTGCGGTCGATTCCCGCGCGGGATTTTTCCAGACCGCCGATGGCGGAACGATTTTTCTTGATGAAGTCAGTGAGACCAGCCTGGCGATGCAGGTCAAACTCCTGCGGGTATTGCAGGACAAGGAAGTCTGTATGGTCGGGTCATCGCGATCCCGCAAAGTCGACGTGCGCATTGTCGCCGCCACCAATAAAGACCTGCTGGGACTGGTTAGAAAGGAGGTGTTTCGCGAGGATCTCTTCTTCCGACTGAGTGTGATCACCATCGCGATTCCCTCGCTTCGCAATCGCGGGAATGACATTTTCCTTTTAATGCATCACTTCCTGCGAAAATTCGCGGATGAACTCGACAAACCGCCGCTTCGCTTTTCCGACGATGCCCTGCGGATATTGAAAAACTACTACTGGCCGGGCAATGTTCGCGAGCTGGAAAATGTTATTCAGCGGCTGGTGGTCATGACCGACGGCAATGTGATCGAGGCGCCCGATCTGCCGTCGCTGATGCGTTCGTCCGGTATCCGTGCACCAAGTCTGAATCGGGCTCTTGGCGAAGTCGAACAGGAGCATATCCGAAATGTGTTAGCCAGCGTTAACGGGAATAAAACGAAAGCATCCCAGATACTCGGCATCGATCGCAAGACCCTTCGTGAAAAGCTCAAAGACGACAAGAGCTTGAACGAATAAGCCAAAAAATTCGGGGAATATTTCCCCGGTGGTTCAAATATCCCCAAAATTCAAGCAATCCAATAATAGCACCGTCTTGTCAGTCGCTTATCTGTCACTGCCGAGACAATCGTGTAACAGATAATCATTCAACATGATAAGAGATTTTAATTATTAAAATTTTGGCGTCAACAATAAATTTGTTTCGACTCTAAGTTATGGTATATCATTTGCTTGTCGTTTAAATGTCTAAACGGAGGACAAAACCGACGACTGAAACAAAACTGTCAGATAGCATTTGAGATATAGGGACATATCAACTACCACAGGGTGACTCCTTTAAAATTAGTGGACAAGATGTGTCCCTTTTTCTTTTAATCCCAGACGCTGTCTGACATCATCATCAACCGGCTCCAGAGGAACGCTTATGCCGGCTCCCACCGGGGATGAGTACATTGGATTGTGCGCTACCTGCATACACGCCCCCACTTGTGTCTATCGTGCCAGACGCGGCTACGATGCCGTATATTGCGAAATGTTCGACGATTCTCCGGAAACACCACCCGATCCACAATCAAATAATCCGAACAATCCGACACCGCACGGGCATACCGCTTCCGCACAGAATGACAAAACTCATGAACCGGAACAGATTAAAGGTTTATGTATAAATTGCGCTCATCGCGACACCTGCCGTCTCCCCCGCCCCCGGGGCGGCGTCTGGCATTGTGAGGAGTATGCATAAAACGAGCAGAAATGAAAGGCAGTCATGACTTCTGAGCAAATCACGACAGCAAACAGGCCCAAGGGTCCCGACCAGGAACCTCTGATTGCCATTCTTGAGGAGATACAGGCCAAATACGGCTATCTTCCCGAGGAGCAATTGCGCGCCGTGGCTGAGGAAACCGGCCGGTCATTGGTGGACATTTACGGGGCCGCGACGTTTTATAAGGCTTTCAGCCTCAAACCGCGCGGGAAACACCTGATTTCCGTCTGTCTGGGGACCGCCTGTCACGTTCGCGGTGGACCGACCATTGTCCAGGAAGTTCAGCGTCTTCTGGGGATCAAGGCCGGCGAAACCACGCCGGATAATGAATTCACTCTGGAAACGGTTAATTGTCTCGGTGCCTGCGCCCTCGGCCCGGTGATGGTGGTCGACGGGCATTATTTCCCCAAAGTTCAGGTTTCCAAGGTATCGGAAATTCTTGAGCACGTGCAAACCGGTCTGGATGTCATTCAAGTCGAAACCGACGAACGGGTGTTCCCGATCGAAGTTAGTTGTGCCCGGTGCAATCACAGCCTGATGGATTCCCGCCATCTGATTGACGGCCACCCGGCCATTCGGGTCACCGTTTCATTCGGCAATAAGCACGGTCGATTGACGTTGTCCAGTGTGTATGGCAGTTACAATGTCGATTGCGAATTCACGATTCCGCCCGATACGGTTGTCAACATGTTCTGTCCGCATTGTCATGCCGAATTGATCGGTGGCGCGGCCTGCTCGGAATGCGGCGCGCCCATGGTTCCGATGATTATTCGCGGCGGAGGTGTCCTGCAAATCTGCACCCGACGAGGATGCAAGGGGCATTTGCTGGATTTGGGCGGGACCACGCTGGAATAACGACGACAGAGAATTGTCGCAAGGAGTAAACAGACAATGAAAAAATACTTATCGGTTCAGGAGTTTGCCGACTTTCGACAACGCATCCTGAGCGAAAAAGATGTTGAATATGACAAACCGACGCTGGTCGTCTGCGCCGGCGCCGGCGGCCAGGCCAGCGGCGCCAATGATGTCATCAGGGTCATGAAGCGGTACATTCTGGAACGCGGTCTGCAGGAACGAGTGGCCATCAAAATTACGGGATGTCACGGTTTCTGCGAAATGAATCCGTTCATTCTGGTTCAGCCGGGCCGTCACCTGTATCCAAAGCTGAAGATTGAGGATGTTTCCAAGGTTGTTGACTCCGCGGTGAACGGTTATGTCCTTGACGGTTTGGTATACAAAGATCCTCATGACAAGAAGGTCTACCGCAATGAGGACGACATCCCCTTCTTCAAAAAACAGACCAGAAATATCATCAGCAGAAACGAAAAAATCGACCCGATTCGCATCGTCAATTACATCGAGCAGGGCGGCTATGCCGCCGCGGAAAAGGTCCTGGCCAATCCCGATCCGAACTGGATTATTGCTGAAATTCAAAAATCCGGTTTGCGGGGGCGTGGCGGCGCGGGATTTCCGACCGGCAAGAAATGGGAATTCGCCCGTGCGGCGAAAAGCCCCGACGGTCAGAAGTACATGATCTGCAACGCCGACGAGGGCGATCCCGGGGCGTATATGGATCGCAGCCTGTTGGAGGGCAATCCGCATTCGATTCTCGAGGGGCTGCTCATAGCGGGCGTCGCGATTGGTGCCACCAAGGGATATATCTATGTCCGCAGTGAATATCCGCTGGCGATCAAACATGCCATTATCGCGCTGCGCCAGGCGCGGGAAATCGGTTTACTGGGAAAGAACATCCTCGGCACCGGAATCGATTTCGACATCGACATTTTCCGCGGCGCGGGCGCCTTTGTCTGCGGTGAGGAAACCGCACTGATTAAATCCATCGAGGGCTATCGCGGCGAGCCGCGCCAGCGTCCTCCCTATCCGATCCAGAAGGGTCTATGGGGGCGGCCGACCTGTATCAACAACGTCGAAACGCTGGCCAATATCCCGCTGATTATAATCAACGGAGCCGAGGAATACGCCAAAATCGGTATTCCGGGTAATACCGGAACCAAGATTTTTTCGCTGGTCGGCAAAATCAAGACGACAGGCCTGGTGGAAATTCCTCTCGGAACCAAACTCAGCAAAGTTATCTATGACATCGGCGGAGGCCCGTCGGGCAACGCCAAAATCAAGGCGGTGCAAACCGGTGGCCCGTCGGGCGGTTGTATCCCGGCCCGTATGTTCGATCTGTCGATCGACTATGAAAGCCTGGCCAAGGCCGGCTCCATCATGGGTTCCGGCGGCATGATTGTCATGGACGACAATACCTGCATTGTCGACATCGCCAAATATTTCATGGGATTCATGAAGGATGAATCCTGCGGCAAATGTTTCACCTGCCGTAAGGGTACCCAGCGCATGTATGAAATCCTCGAGGATATCACGCAGGGTAAGGCGACGATGGAAGACCTCGACCTGCTCGAAGAGCTGGCACTGGTGGTGCGTGACACCTCACAGTGCGGTCTGGGGCAGTCGGCCCCCAACCCGGTGCTGAGTACCCTTCGTTATTTCCGTGACGAGTACGTGCGGCACATCAAGGACAAGCGTTGCGACGCCTTTGTCTGCAAGGATCTGGTCGGGGCACCGTGCCAGTCGGCCTGTCCGCTTGACACCGAAGCCTGGCGCTACGTGGCGCATATCGCCCGGGGCGAGTACGACGACGCGTATCGGGCAATCCGCGAGGCCAATCCGTTCCCATCGGTGTGCGGTCGCGTCTGCCATCACCCGTGCGAATCCCGATGCAAGGCGGGAACGACGGGCGGTGAACCGGTGGCGATTCGTGCTCTCAAACGGTTTATCACCGACCGTACCGATCCGTCGGTGTACAAGCCGCTCCGCGAAGTCTGGACCAACGGTGAACCGCCGCGCGTAGCGGTGATCGGCGCCGGCCCGGCCGGATTGACGACCGCGCACTATCTTTCGCTGAAGGGATTCAAGGTCACCATCTTCGAGGCCGAGGATGAACCGGGCGGCATGCTTTACTGCGCAATCCCGGAATATCGGCTTCCGCATGATGTGATTAGAAAAGAAATCAGCGCCCTGCTCGACGACAATATCACCCTGCGGTGCAACACCGCGCTCGGCCGAGATATCACGGTTGACGGGCTGATGGAAGAGGGGTATCAGGCGGTTCTGCTGGCGCTCGGCGCACACAAGAGCAAACCCCTGCACCTCGAAAACGAAGATGTCGAGGGGGTATATCCTTCCATAGAATTCCTGAAATCGTTCAACATGCGCGGCGGTCAGATGGCCAAAGGCCGCGTCGGTGTGATCGGCGGCGGCAACTCCGCGATCGATGCCGCGCGCACCGCCCTGCGCCAGAAGGATGTCGACAGTGTCACGATTCTATATCGCCGCACCCGCGACGAAATGCCGGCCTTCGCCGAGGAAATCGAGGCCGCCGGTCAGGAAGGCATTTTGATCGAAACGCTGGTCTCCCCGACACGGGTGATCGCCGAGGGCGGACGGCTGGTCGGTCTGGAATGCATTCGCAACGAACTTGGCGATGTCGATTCCAGCGGACGGCGGAAACCGGTGCCGGTCAGCGGTTCCGAATACACGGTCGAACTCGACACGCTGGTGGTTGCGATCGGCGAGGATTCGGGTATCGATGCGATCTCGCCGGCCCGCATGAGCGGCGTCGAGACGACCAAGTGGAACACGGTCAAGGTCGACCGGGGTTCGCTTCAGACCAATCGGCCCGGCGTCTTTGCGGCGGGCGACGTGGTCAGCGGGCCCAATACGGTGGTCGACGCCATCGCCGCCGGCAAACGTGCGGCGGTCATGATTGACCGGTATGTCCGCAAGGTGCCGCTCGATCAACCCGCCGAGGTTCGTCTGCCGAAAGTGTTTATCGAACCGCCGACCGTCGACGAAACCGAGGAACGTCAGCTGGGTCGAATCGAAACGCCGCGTGCTCCCGCCGAGTGGCGCAAACGCAACTTCGCCGAGGTGGAAGTCACATTTTCGATCGACGAGGCGACCCACGAGGCATGCCGTTGTCTGCGGTGTGATCTGGAGTATACCCGGCCCAAGGAAGAAGAAGAAGAAGAAGCGACCACAGCCGTAGCCGCTGGAGGTAAATAATACATGATAACACTATACATAAACGGCCTGAAAGTCTCGGTGGAAGAGGGCACGACGCTGTTGGAGGCGGCCCAATTTTTGGGCTTTCCTATTCCCACGCTGTGCCACATGGAGGGGCTGACGCCGTACGGCGCCTGTCGCCTGTGCGTGGTGGAGATCGGAGAGGGAGACCGCACCCGGCTGGTGTCATCGTGCACCTATCCCGCCGAAGAGGGACTGCATGTCCGAACCGCATCGGTACGGGTGATGCGGGCGCGGCGCATGGTCCTGGAGCTTCTGCTGGCAACCTGCCCGCAATCGAAAGTCATTCAGGATCTGGCGTCGAAGTTCGAAATCCGTCAGCAGAGATTCCGTCAGGAATACGACGACTGCATTCTCTGCGGTCTGTGCGTGCGCATGTGTGAGGAGCAGATGGTCGCCAAGGCGATCGGGTTCCGCGGCCGCGGCGAGACCCGCAGTATCGGGACACCGTTCGACGTGCCGTCGGATGTCTGTCGCCTGTGCGGCGGATGCATTTACGTCTGCCCGGCCTGCACCCTGCGATGCACCTATACCGAACCGGAGAAGGCGATCTGCGGCGGATGCGCCAACCTGGCGCCCCCGTGTCTGAAGAAAGACAGTTTTGATGACATGATGTGTTACATGGACCCCTGTGTGGCATGTGAGATCAAGAAAGATTGACGTTATCTGGAGGAATAGAAAGATGTCGATTACCCTTTCGAGAGTAAATACTTCAGCCGCAACGCTGACTAAAAACCGGACCGAGGGTTCGGTGACGCCCAACTCGGGTATGTGTGTGACCTGTGTCGACGGCTGTATCGGCATGTGTGAAATCGGGAAATCCGCCTACCGGGGTCATGAGGTTATTTATCCCCAACCCTTCGGCGTGATTACCACGGCATCGGAAAAATCCTACCCCGTGGACTATTCGCATTTCAACATCATGGGCACTGCAGTCGGCGCCCACGGTATCGAAGCCGACAGCGACAAGGCGATTTTCCCCAATGTCAACCTCGAAGTGCATTTCGGGCACGACAAGGGCATTAAATTCCGTTATCCCTGGATCATCCCGGGCATCGGTTCCACCAACATCGCCAAGAACAACTGGGAAGGCCTGGCCATCGGTTCGGCGCTGGCCGGAACCGGTCTGACTATCGGCGAAAACGTGGTTGGGATGGACATGGAGGCGAAGTTCAAAGACGGCAAAGCCATCGACACCGTCGATTTGAAACGCCGTGTCAAACTGTACAAAGACAACATGCGTGACGGCTATGGCGCGATCATCGTGCAGGCCAATGTCGAGGATACGCGACTCGGCACCCAGGAATACGCCATCAGTGAGCTGGGCGTGCAGATCGTGGAGATGAAATGGGGCCAGGGTGCGAAGAATATCGGCGGCGAGGTCAAGATCAAGGATCTGAAAAAAGCCCAGGAGTTGTTTGAACGGGGTTATGTCGTTATTCCGAACCCGACCGATCCCGACGTTATCCGGGCGTTCGAACGCGGCGTGTTCAAGGAATTCGAGCGGCACTCCCGTCTGGGTATGGTTTCCGAGGACGGGTTCGCCCAGCGGGTGGACGAGCTTCGCAAAGCCGGCGCGAAGTATATTTTCCTGAAAACCGGCGCGTATGCTCCGGCTGATTTGGCGCGGGCGATCAAGTTCTCGTCGAAATACAACATCGATCTGTTGACGGTCGACGGTGCCGGCGGTGGCACCGGTATGAGTCCCTGGCGCATGATGAACGAATGGGGCGTTCCGCCGGTGGAACTGCACTCCCTGCTGTACAACTACGCCAAGATTTTACATGACAAGGGCAAGCATGTCCCGACGCTGGCGGTGGCCGGCGGATTCACCTTCGAGGATCAAATCTTCAAGGGACTCGCCATCGGCGCACCGTATGTCAAGCTGGTCGGCATGGCGCGCAGTCCGATTGCCGCGGCCATGGTCGGCAAGACTATCGGCACCGCCATCGACAACGGCCAACTGCCGGTGTACGTGGAGCGCTTCGGGTCCAGTCGCGACGAGATTTTTGTCACGTCCGGCACCCTGCGCAAGGAAATCGGCGACCACGAGTTTGAGACGCTTCCGACCGGAGCGATCGGGCTGTACACGTACTATGAACGCCTCGCCCAGGGCCTGCGCCAGCTGATGTGCGGCTCGCGCAAGTTCAACATCGACAGCATCACCCGCACCGACATCGCGGCGCTGACGCACGAGGCGGCCGAGGTTTCCGGCATCCAGTACATAATGGACGTCGACAAGAAGGAAGTTGCGGACATTCTGAACGGATAGGATACGACCTGATTTTACCTGACAGGTATTCGCGTTAACGGCGCGCCGCCTCGCATCCGGGGCGGCGCGTTTCGGCACGGATCGGATGAAGCCCATGCCGGCGGTTCACCCGGTGGGAAAGGGACGCCCATGAACCACCCGAAAACAGCAATCGACCGACTGCTCTCCGCCCTGCAGGAGCGGACCAAGGAATTGAACTGCCTGTACCGGATCGAAGAAATTCTCAGCAACCGTTCCCGCCAGCCCCGCGATGTCATTCCCGACATCATGCAGGCTCTCCCCTCAGGATGGCAGCACCCCGAACGGTGCCAGGTCAAAATCACATTCGAGGATCATCAGTATACCACGCCGGGATACGTCGAACCGTCGTCGGAGTGCAGTGCCGATATCGTGATCCAAAACATTGTGGTCGGCACCATCAGTGTGTCGTACCCCGGATCGATGCCAGTACTTGACAGCGGCCCGTTTTTAAAAGAGGAAATCCGCCTGACCCAAACCGTTGCGCGACGGCTGGGGCATTATATCATGCACCAGAAAATGCACCGGTTCATCAGCGAATGGAAACCGTTCGAAAAAGACCGCACCGCCGATGCCACGGGCGGAGCACAGGTCGTGCTGGAACTGCTTCGCCAAACCGATCCGGAATTGTATCTGCGCATCTCCCGCCGCATGCTTAACCAGCTGTGCTGGAATTCCGTGCCGGAGGCGGAGCGCCTTCTGCATGAGTTGTGCGCCGATCACGAACGCATCGATCACGGTCTGACCGACGATCAGAACCGTCCGCAGACCCACCGTTCGCTCGGTCTTTCCGCCGAAGCCGGTGCGGTGGCGTTCAAAATCGCCGCCGACCATTTCAGCGAGGGTGAAATTCTCACGCGTATCCACCAGTGGGTGCATGAAGACAAGCTGAGTTTTCTCTCACAGGTAATCAACCGCAACTTGTCGCTGGCGGAGGTGGCCGACGCCATTGACCGCTACAACAATCTCACCGCCGATGAACCGGAGCCGCCTTCACATGCCACCACCGGAGTGCAGGTGGCGCTGATCCGGCGGTTCCTTTCCGATCAACTGCAGTTTATCAACGTCGGCAAGCACTTCATCACGATTCGGGATTTTTCCCGTCTGCTGGACAATGTCATCTTCAGTCCGGAAAGCTACGGCAAACTGGGCGGCAAAAGCGCGGGGATTTTTCTCGCCTCGCGGATTCTCGAACGCAAGGCCGAGGAAAACAAAGTACTCGGGCGGGTGCACATTCCGAAAACCTGGTACCTCACGTCGGACATCCTGTTGCAATTCATGCACTACAACAATTTCGACGAGGTGGTCGAGCAGAAATACAAACCGCTCAGTCAGGTGCGATTGGAATATCCAAATGTCGTGCAGTCGTTCAAGGGCGGCCGGTTTTCGCCGGACATCAGGAAGGGACTGGCGCTGGCGCTGGACGATTTCGGCAACCGCCCGCTGATCGTCCGTTCCTCGAGTCTGCTTGAGGACCGTATCGGAACGGCCTTTTCCGGCAAGTACATCTCGCTGTTTCTGGCCAATCAGGGTAGCAAGCAGAAACGACTGGATGAACTGACGGACGCAATCGCGGAAGTGTACGCCTCAACCTTCGGGCCGGACCCGATCGAGTATCGCGCCGAACGAGGACTGATCGATTTCGCGGAAGAAATGGGTATTATTATTCAAGAGGTGGTCGGCACGCGGGTCGGACCGTACTTCCTGCCGTCGTATGCCGGCGTGGCGTTCAGCCGCAACGAATTTCGCTGGTCGCCGCGCATTCGCCGCGAAGACGGTCTGATTCGCATGGTGCCGGGACTCGGCACCCGCGCGGTGGACCGTCTCAGTGACGATTACCCGGTGCTGATCGCCCCCGGTCAGCCGGGACTGCGCACCACGATCGATATCGATGATGCCCGGCGCTACTCCCCCAATACCATCGACCTGATCGATCTGACGACGCATCGCTTCGAATCCATCGACCTCGATCATTTCCTGAAAAAGTACGGTTGTCATGTTCCCGGCATCAACAACATCGTGTCGATTCTCAGCGGCGACACCCTCAAACGCCCCACCGGGCTGGGGATCGATTTCGACCGGGATCAGCTGGTGGCCAATTTCGAGGGATTGACCTCCGGGACCAATTTCGTTAAACGCATGCAGGCCATTTTGCAAACACTGGAAGAAGCGATGGGCATGCCGGTCGACGTCGAATTCGCCTCCGACGGCAAGGAGTTGTACTTACTGCAATGCCGGCCGCAGAGTTATTCCGATGCCGCGCTTCCCGATCCGATCCCGAAAGATATTCCGAGCCGACAGTGTCTCTTCTCCGCCGACCGTTACGTGTCCAACGGCCGGGTGCCCGATATCATGCACATCGTTTACGTCGATCCCCTGCAATACGCGGAACTGAAAACCCGCAACGAACTGCTTGCGGTCGGACGAGCGGTCGGCAAACTCAACAGCCTGTTAACGCGACGCAAGTTCATCCTGATGGGACCGGGACGCTGGGGCAGTCGCGGCGATATCAAACTTGGCGTCAGTGTCACCTATTCCGACATCAACAACACCGCCGTGCTGATTGAAATCGCCCGACGCAAAGCGGGCTATGTGCCCGATCTGTCGTTCGGAACGCATTTCTTCCAGGATCTGGTGGAGGGCGGCATTCGGTATTTGCCGTTGTACCCCGACGATCCCGGCATCATATTCAACGAGCGGTTTCTGACCGAATCGCCCAATGCGCTCGGTGATCTGCTTCCCGAATTCGCGAGCCTGGACAGGGTCGTGCGGGTGATTGACGTGCCGCGTGTCACCGACGGGATGATTTTGCGGGTGCTGATGAACGCCGATCTGGACGAAGCGGTCGGGATGCTGGTGCCGCCGTCGCCCGGCGGGCACGCGCTGGGAGTCACGACCCAGACCACCGGGGCCAACCGCACCAACTACTGGCAATGGCGGACGCAGATGGCGGAACGTCTGGCGCGGGAGCTTGACGGCCGTCAGTACGGTGTCGCGGGGCTGTATCTGTTCGGAAGTTCCAAGAATGCCACCGCCGGGCCGGCCAGCGATATCAATTTGCTGGTGCATGTACGCGGGACCGATGAGCAGTTGCATCGCCTGGAGTTATGGATGGACGGATGGAGCCGATGTCTGGCAGAGGCCAACTACATTCGCACCGGTTATCGCACCGAAAAGCTTCTGGATGTGCACTATATCACCGACGATGATATCGCAAACAAATCGAGTTTCGCCGTCAAAATCGGGGCGGTCACCGACGCCGCCGCACCCCTTCCCCTGAAGAGTTATCGGGACTGAGCGACTTTTTAACGTTTCCGCTTGACTTCGCTTTTTAAATATCGTAAAAATGGAGTAATTTAATCAAATAAACAATCGGGACATTAATCCCAACCGGGAGTTAACATACAATGGATTTGGAATTACTTTCGCGGGTGCAATTCGGCCTGACGATCGCATTTCACTACATATTCCCTCCGCTGAGTATCGGTCTGGGACTGATACTGGTCATTATGGAGGGGATGTATATGAAAACCGGCGACCGGTTGTACCATAACATGACCCGTTTCTGGGTGAAGATTTTCGGATTGATTTTCGCTCTCGGCGTCGCCAGCGGTATTGTCATGGAATTCCAGTTCGGCACCAACTGGGCGACATATTCGCGTTTCGTCGGCGACGTGTTCGGAAGCGCGCTTGCGGCCGAGGGGGTGTTCGCGTTTTTCCTGGAATCGGGATTCCTGGCGATCCTGCTGTTCGGCTGGGACAAGGTCAAACCGCGCACGCATTTCATCTCGACCATTCTGGTGGCGTTCGGAGCGCATTTCTCGGCGATCTGGATCGTGGTCGCCAACTCCTGGCAACAAACTCCGGCCGGGCACCATATTGTCGGCGTCGGCGACGCCGCCCGCGCCGAGATTGTCGATTTCTGGCAGGTGGTGTTCAGCCCGTCCTTTCTCGATCGTATCAGCCACGTCTACATGGGCGCCTGGCAGGCGGGGGCGTTTTTCGTTCTCAGCGTGAGCGCCTTCTATATCCTGCGTAAAAAGCATCTTGATTTTGCGCGCGCTTCGATAAAAATCGCGATTCCGGTCGCGCTCGTAGCCTCGCTCTTGCAGTTGGCAACCGGGCACAGCAGTGCCGAAACACTGGTGGAAACTCAGCCCGCCAAACTGGCGGCATTCGAAGGACATTATGCTGTCAGCGCGCCGGCCGGCATGTACCTGTTCGGCTGGGTGAACGAGGAAGACGAAAAAACGATCGGTTTGCAGATTCCCGGTCTGCTCAGTTTTATGATCGGGCTTGATGCCGACACGCCGGTGACCGGGCTGAAAGCATTCCCGTCGGAGGACCGTCCGCCGGTCAATCTGGTGTTTCAGAGTTATCACATCATGGTTGGGATCGGGATGATTCTGATCCTGCTGGCTTTATTCAATGCCTACGGCTGGTGGCGCAAATGGCTGTTCGAAAAGCGGTGGTATCTGAAAATCCTGATCATCGCGGTGCTCCTGCCACAACTGGCCAATCAACTGGGATGGTTTTCAGCGGAAGTCGGCCGTCAGCCGTGGATTGTCTACGGTCTTCTGCGCACGTCGGACGCGCTGTCGGTGAGTGTCGGATCGGGCCAGGTGATCACCTCGCTGATTCTGTTTTCGCTGATTTACCTTTTACTATTCGCGCTGTTCATATATCTGCTCAATGAAAAGATTCAACACGGGCCGGAAATAGAGGCCGCAATACAAGAGGGGCACATGGCATGAACTTCACATTGGATCTCAATACGGTGTGGTTCGGACTGGTCGGGGTGCTGTTCACGGGCTATGCGATCCTCGACGGGTTTGACCTCGGTATCGGTGCACTGCATTTATTCACCAAAAGCGACACCGATCGCCGCGTCATGATTAACGCCATCGGCCCGGTCTGGGACGGCAATGAAGTCTGGCTGGTCACCGGCGGCGGGGCATTGTTCGCGGCCTTTCCGGAAGTGTACGCGACGTCGTTTTCCGGATTTTACATGGCGATGATGTTGCTTCTGTTCGGGTTGATTTTCCGTGCCGTGGCAATCGACTTTCGGTCCAAACAACCGATGCGCTGGTGGCGGCAGTTCTGGGATGTCAGTTTCAGCGTTTCCAGCATTGTCTCAAGCCTGTTGATCGGGGTGGCGCTGGGCAATATCGCCTGGGGCATTCCGCTGAACGAGGAGTTCGAGTTTGTCGGCTCGTTCTGGGGACTTCTGCACCCCTATGCCCTGCTGGTGGGGGTGACCACCGTGGCGCTGTTCATGATGCACGGCGCGATCTACGCCGTCATGAAAACCGACGGGGACCTTCAGGCCAGGGTACGCGGCTGGGTTAATAATACTATTATCATTTTCGTGATCTGCTATGTCATGACAACGCTGGTGACGCTGATTTATGTCCCGCACATGACCGCCAATCTCAAGGCTTTTCCGGTGCTGTTTATCATCCCGATTCTGAATGCGCTGGCTATTGCCAATATCCCGCGCGAAATTCATCACGAGCGGGAATTCCGGGCGTTTTTATCGTCGTGCGCGTCGATGGCGGCCCTGTTGGCGTTGTTCGGGATCGGTATGTATCCGAACATGATTTTATCGCGACCGATGGTCGATTACAGCCTGACCATATATAACGCGGCATCATCGGCCAAAACGCTTAATATCATGCTGATTATCGCATTGCTGGGTATGCCGCTGGTGATCGCGTACACGATCAGTATTTACTGGATATTCCGCGGTAAAGTGAAACTGGACGCGAGCAGTTATTGAACCGGATTGAAAGACGACCAACACAAACGGCAGGAATAAAGCCTGCCGTTTTTTATAAGAATTGTCCGTTAATAAAATCCGGGAAACTTTAGGGAGGAGACTCTCGTCTTATATGATACCAGGCTTGCTGGATAAACATTCCGCCATAAAAAATGGCGGGTGCATGTGATCTAGATGACACATGCACCCTTCAAAACGACCATACCTAATGTATTGGCGTGTGTATATCCGGTAGGTCGCCGCATTTATTCTATCGCCAGATCAGGATGCTAAATTTAGCCTGATCCGACTTACAATCACCTTGCCCCCCCTTTTAAAGGGTCCCGAGGGCAAAGCAAATTATAATCACAGCATCCAAACTTTATACGTTTTTGATCGGGATGTAAAACAAGTTGTTAGCCCCCGGCTAGGCGGAAAGTCAGGCGGTAAGGTTGTTTTTGCACTGCCGAGGCGTTACTCATCGGCATCCGTCTAAGGCGGATGCCCCGATCATGAATAAATTACGTCATTTTTCCCTTTTTGTCAATAAGAAAGCGCATATCACCGATGACATTTTGGCAAAAATCGCAGGAACATAGCCTTCACAGGATGTGTTTACAAAACATATAACTCATTACACCATAATAAAAAACAGGGGAAAACCGATGAAATTTCCATGTATTGTGTTTTTCGCTATCATTTTCGCAACAGCGGTATCGGCAGAAATTCACACCGAAACCGTTGAATACCATCACGGTGATATTGTTCTTGAGGGATATCTGGCGTACGACGACGCGCTATCCGGCAAACGTCCCGGGGTGCTGGTCATTCATGAATGGACCGGTATCAATGATTACACCAAATCGCGGGTCCGGCAGTTGGCCGAGCTTGGCTATATTGTCTTCGCGGGAGACATTTACGGCAAAGGAATTCGTCCGCAAACCAGCGAAGACGCCGCGCGGCAGGCTACGATCTACCGTTCCGACCGCGCTTTGATGCGCGCACGGGCCAAAGCCGGGCTGGACTGGCTGAAAAACCATGACCTGACCGATCCGCATCGGACTGCGGCCATCGGCTATTGTTTCGGCGGCGGAACAGTGCTGGAATTGGCGCGTTCCGGAGCGGAACTGGGCGGTGTGGTCAGTTTTCACGGGAATCTGGATACGCCCGATCCCATCGATGCCAAACAGATCAAGGCCAAGGTGTTAGTGTTACACGGTGCCGATGATCCCCACGTATCAGAGGAGCAGATAGCGGCGTTTTTCGAAGAGATGCGTGCGGCGGGAGTCGACTGGCAGATGGTATTTTACGGTGGTGCGGTGCACAGTTTCACCAATCCCGGGTCGGGGGATGATCCGTCGCGGGGTGTCGCTTACAATACAAACGCCGATCGGCGGTCATGGGAGGCAATGAAAGGCTTTTTCGCCGAGTTGTTCGAATAGGCGGCTATTTACCGCGTCCCCCGGTTTTTTTGCCGGAGAGCGAGACAATCAACAGGCCGAGGACGAATCCGATCAGCAGAGTCAGCGGAAACAACAACGCCTGTGACATACTCAGATGCCAGAACAGAAAGTGCAGGGTGACAACCTGCGTGTTCTGCAGGAGAATAATCACCGCCAAAACGGCAATGATGACGATGATCGCTTTCTTGACGCCTCCCATACCCTGGGGGCCGCCATTCGATTGACCGGAATTTGCCATAGGACTTGCCATATCTTTTACGGTTTGATCTCTTCGTTCGTTTTCAGGGGTACGGGAAGCGGAGAGCGAAGATGTACATCCCTCTGCGGAAACGGTATCTCGATACCGTACTGACGGAATTTCCCGACAATGGCCTGATTGATCTCGGAACGCACCAGATAATACCGCTTGGGGCTGTCAATCCATACCCGCAGACGCATGTTCCACGACGAGTCGCCAAATTCCATCAACAGCACGTCGGGCGCGGGCGTTTTGAGGGCTTCCCGATGTTCATCCGCGGCCTCACGCAGGGCTTTCAGGACGGTTTCAAGATCGGATGCATAGGACACTCCCACGTCGATATCCAGCCGGATTTTGCTGTCGCCGTGCGACCAGTTGGTCACTCGCTCCGAAATAAACTCGGCGTTGGGAACAATGATGGTGATATTATTCAGCGTCCTGATCGTAGTCGAGCGCATATTGATTGCCATCACGTTGCCTTCGGTCCCGCCGACTGTTACCCGGTCACCGACTCGGATCGGCTGTTCGAACAGAAGAATCAAACCGGCGATGAAATTCGACGTGATATTCTGCAAGCCGAATCCAATCCCGACCGACAGCAGGCCGAAAATCACCGCCAACCCGCCCAGGTCGATGCCCACGAATTGAAATGCGAACAGCGTTCCGACAATCATCACCAGATAATGCCCGATCCGCACCATGCGGTAACTGGTGCTGTCGTCGATCGCAAAACGATTCAGGATACGCCTCAGGACTATGCGATTAACAATGCGCGAAATCAGCAGAAAGACCAGCAGGACAATAATGAACATGAGCAGTGACGACACGGTTACCGGTGTTTGATTCAATTCGAACAGCCGATAGTGCAAAACACTGCTGAGCAGATCAAATGCTTCCGAAAGCGATGCGGGAACCGTCATGACGCCCATCTTTCAACAAAGGGACCCCTGTTGTTCTGATGGTATCATACCACTGGTGAGAGTTCAACAAAAAACTGCTACATGAGAACCGCCGTTTCCGCGAACTGGAATGAACGATTAAACCGAGGCGGGACTGGAAACCTGTTTTTTTACATCATACATGGCGCGATCGGCCCGGTCGATCAGAATGTCCATGTCATCAAACATATCCGGCCCGGTCTGCACAATACCGATACTCAACGAAAACGCGGCAAAGCGTCTGGTGAAGTCTTTTTGGATGCGGTCGCAATACCGGGCGGCTTCGGACTCGGCGGTGTTGGGCAGGATCACGCAAAACTCATCGCCGCCGAAACGACAGGGAATATCGGTCTCCCGCGACAGCGAAAGCAAAATCGCCCCGATATTGCGAAGCACGTCGTCGCCCTTCTGGTGACCGAAGGCATCATTGATATGCTTGAATCGATCGACATCGAAATACACCAGACTCAACGGTGTTTTATTGCGCTCCGCCAGCGCCAGGTCACGGCGGAGAAATTCCTGAAACGAACGTTTGTTATACAGCCCGGTCAACCCGTCGCGACGGGACAACTCCTCGAGTTCGCGCGTGCGTTCGGCGACTTTTTTCTCGAGATGGCGCGCGTATCCCTCGGTTTTTTCCCTGGCGATTTCGACCTGGGACATCAAACTGCGAATGTACGCATCGATTACCAGTTGCGTGTCGAAATGGAGGATTTTCTCCAGCGCGGCAAATAGTTCATCGCGTCCGGAGTCCTCTTCGACAAACCGCTCCAGATGGTTTTGCAAAATGGTCTTGAGATTCCATACCGCGGTGAGATACTGATTCGATTCGACGCCGATCCGCCGATGCACCATCCCCACCCGCAAACGATTGTTGACATAGGCCGCGTCGTAAAACCCGCCGAACAATTCCACCAGATATTGTTTCATGGTTCTATGCATGCGGCGCAGCGTGTCGGCGTCGCCGATCAACACCGCCATGTCATCATTGGCGGCGAGAACATCATAAAACGCCGCGGCGATCCGCTCGGTATTCTGACGGATGAATTCCTTGCATCCGGCAAGCAGTTCGACATCACGGGCGGTAATGCCAAGCAGTCGTTTGCGGCGGTCGATATCGAGTTCATCGATCCGCATCTGTTCCATCAGGGTCTGGTCAAGCAGTCGCATTTCCGTCTCCCATGCGGCAATTGCGGTTATTGGCAACACATCCAAGGCGGGTTTTTCCGCGAAAGACACGAGCCTTACCGTTGTTTTTCGGTTCACCGCGCGATTTATTAAGGCCAGGATGGGCCGATATCATCCATAAAAAACGGCCGCTCGTCGTGAGCGGCCGTCTTGGCATATCGATGCCGAAAGGAATTAGAAATCGAATTGAATGCCTGTGCGAATTATGAACAACGAACCCGATTCGATCCCATAGACATATCCCTGATTGTCGGTCAGGTCGGCGTAATCGGCATCGGCCGTCAGCCGCACCCCCGGCGAAACCTCATAGGCGATGCCCAAAGAGAACTGGATCAGTTCATAGTCCAGATCGGAATAATCCGGCATTTCGGTAAACTCGAATTTCTCCGGATCGTTGCCGATTTCGCCCGGGAACACCGGATCGGCGGAGATTCGATCGGAAACATCGGGCATGGTAACCGACTTATATTCGGCAGTGGACTTGTTGTAGCCGATCGTCCCGACCAGGCGGACTTTCGGATCAGGCATGAAACTGGCGGTAAAATACACATTGTGCGCGTTCGACTCGTAGTCGGCCATGGTAAACTCGGAACCATAGTGCCGCGCTTCCGGACCGTCACCACCGGTGACGGTAGCAATGCCGGCCGCTCAGCCGTCGAACAGCGCCACGGCGACCGGTCCCCGGGATTTATAATAACCGAACGTGTAGCCGGTCAGCACCGACCATTTCGGACTGGGATTCAGGGTCAGGTTGGCGTGGGGCCGCAGTGACAGATGTTTGACATCCAGCGAGTCCAGATCACCGTTCTTGTCATACTGCCCTTTCACACCAAACATGATACTGGTCTTCATGGTCGGCCGATAAGTCGCACTGAACTCGAACATATGCGCATCGGTCGGTTGGGTCGTGATATTCTGATAGCGCAGGTTTTCGCGCAGATAGTACGAGAACAGGTATCCGGTGAACGTTCCGCCCGGAGTCACATCCGGTTCCATAATATCCCGCCCGGCCGCCTCAAACAGGCCGCGGAACGAACGGAAGGGAGCGGAGGTTTTCTCGAACCGGTACTTGATCATGTTCGAGTACCGCAGTCCCTTGCGATAGCGGATTTTGGCCTGACCGTAGAATTTGTCGGTCTTATAATGCTCGTCGATCGTTGGGTAGTCGTACCGGTCGACATGATTGTACCCCGCCATCACGCTTACCGTCGTTTGTGGTGAAACCCGTGAGATCACCTCGGCGGATGCTTTCGCGTCGGCCCGATCCAGAACGGAATACCGCACGAAATCGAAATTGGTAATCGCCGCTTCGGTATTGGTACCGTCCATTCCCTCGCGATAGTCGGCCAGATCGATAAACGGATCGTCTGAGGTCAGCCGCGTTCCGGCGATTTTGGCGATCAGACGGGTTCGTTGCGCCAGCAGCATGGTATAACTGGCCGCACCGGTCCAGGCATCCGCCTCCAGATCGGTGCCCTTGTTTTTAGCGATACTGTAGCCGATCGAACTGGAAAACCGTCCCTTGCCGATATCCCCCTTGAACCGCAGTTTGTGGGACATCTTCTGCGTTTCGGGATAAGTGCCGTACGCCATCGTGGTGTCATCGTAATTCAACCGTGAGGCGAACTCACTCTGACTTCCGCCGGTCATCGGATGCTGGGCGTTGTCGTAATACGCCGTGACATCCTCGGCCCTGGAGTCAAAATAGCGAAACCCGAACTGGTAGCCGACCGTGAAATCGGAAACATCGGCCTGAATACCGGTCTGGAACTGATGCGTCTGCCGGTCGACATCCATCGTTTTCGACGTCAGATGACAGCTGAAGCAGTGGTTCGATGCGACTTTCTGTTCTTCGCCTTTCTTGAATATCGACCGATGCGCGACCATCATGCGGATATTGTTCTTCCGCGACAGCAGGATATCGACATCGGTGCCCGCCTCGAAACGATGCGTGTTATAATCCGCGCCGAGATCCTGAATTTCATGTGAAAGGATTTTTCCGCCGGGATCGCCGGCCGCGGTCATTTCGCGGGCCGCCATGTTCGCCAGCAAATCCTGACCATCCTGGCGGATCATCGAGCGGCAGTACGCCATGCCGCGGAAGCGATCGCCGAATATCCCGGTGATCATCCCGTCGATATTTTTCTGATCGAAATAATGCCCGTCCACCGTGATCAACTTGTCGACGTCACGGTACTGATAGACCCCCTTGAATTCCGGCAGAAACTCGTCATTGCCGAGATTGTACTCACCGACTTTCTTGGCGTAATCAGTCAGGCTGGTATAATGCGAACCGACCCAGATCGAATAGTTCTGCACCGGTTCGCTGTCCCGGGCGCTCGCCGCAACGGTCATGACAACGAGGGCCGACAGGACACACAATGCAATCATGGACTTATGCTTCATGCCTCCCTCCTATCTCGTTAAGGCGTTGCCGGACGTGGACAGGGCCTGCGACGGCAGATCCGATCCGTGAACTTCGGCATGACACTGCGTGCACTTGGTCAGCATGCCTTTCTTCCAGCCGTCGGTGGTGGACACGATCGTGCGGTCGTTGGCCTCCGTGGTCTCATCCAGACCGACGACCGTGGCGTGGAAGTGCATGGCGTGGCAGTTCAGGCACAGT
Organism: Candidatus Zixiibacteriota bacterium; assembly: GCA_016933695.1. Classification (GTDB taxonomy): domain Bacteria; phylum Zixibacteria; class MSB-5A5; order GN15; family PGXB01; genus JAFGAL01. The sequence goes on from JAFGAL010000001.1 coordinate 159,398, forward strand.
GCCGGTTCCGATTGCACCAGCAGGTTGTCGGACACCGACCCGTGCGGGGTGTGGCAGATGGAGCAGTCCTCCATCACCGGGGCGTGTTCGTACACGAACGGCCCCTCTTTGTCGGCGTGACAGGTGAAACACATCTCGCGCCCGGTGTTGTCCTGCACCAGTCGCGCCTCGCCACCGTGGACACCGTGGCAGTCCAGACAGGATAGTTTGCCCTCGCGGACGGGGTGATGCGACGGCATGAACGACTCCGCGCGGATGTCGGCATGGCAGGTGTAGCACAACTCCGGCGGCCGGTTTGCCATGGCCGCTTCGGGCGAGGCATGGATGGTGTGACAGCTGGAGCAATTCAGATCCGCGGCCTGATGATGCGAAAACGACCAGTCATCGAATTCCGGCGTATTGTGGCATCCCAGACACAGCGGGCTGTCCTCGAACTGGTCGGCGGTGGCCGGATTGGTAATCAATGCCGGATCGGCTTCCTCGATATGTGCCGAGCCGGGCCCGTGGCAGGATTCGCAGGACACGGCACCCCGCGAGTCGTCGGCCGCATACGCCAGTCCGTGGACGGTTTTTTGAAAGGCCTCCCCGATTTCATCGTGGCAATCCAGACAGGTGGCGCTTCCGACAAAGGCCGCATCAGGCGGCGCCTTGCCGTCCGCCGGGATCGCGACCCAGGTCAGGAGGGCGATCACCAGCATACCCTGCAGGATTCCCGTGACAAGAGCGGGGTGTTTCTCTCCCATTCTCCTCATACATTCCCCCGAGCTATTTATATGCATTGGTTCTTACTTTTTATCCGACGGAATCATCAGGCCCCTGGCGAAAATCGGGATATTGTTATCCATCACGATATCCGGCGTGAATTTCTTGCCCTGCATGCGGTTCCAGAGACTTTGCCCCATCGTGCAATCCATTACCATGCCCACGAAACAGCGGGCGGTAATAATGGGATTCACCTTTCGTATTTGGCGTTGTTTGATCAGGCGCGCCAGGGCTTCTCCCAGAATTTTAATATACGGCGCCCGAACCATGGCGAACACTCTTCCCGACATGGTATGTCGTTCCAGAGATGAATAGAGAAGAAGCCGCGATAACTCCTTGTGACCAAGATAGGTGTCAAAAATATGCTTCGCAACCGCAAAAAGCAGGACCTCGACATCATCGATTTTCGCCAGTTGCCGCTTGAGATCATCAAGGAGGACTTTGCTTTCCAGCGATTTCAACACCTCGTCATACAGTTTTTCCTTGCTGGCAAAATGACGATACAGCGCCGGTTCGGTAATGCCGCAGGCTTTGGCCAGCATTTTGACTGTCATGCGGTCGAATCCGTACCGGGCGAACAGCGTGGTCGCCTTGGTGACGATTTGTTTCCGTCGCAAATCCGAGGCCAGGCGTTTACTCATGAATTTCGTTCCACCGGTATGTTAGTGATCATTAACTAACTTATTGCCAATAAACAGCCTTGTGAAATAAATGTCAAGCGGAAAAATGACAATGTCATGACATTGCGACGAGGTTCCGTACAAAAAAGTACTGCCAGGTAATCAGTTACACCCGTTGACATTGTCAACATACGCGTGACGGCACCCCGGAAATTCGCAGACCTGTCATCGAGATTCCGGTGTCTTTATTGCGCCATCACGGACATCTTGTATCTTTTTTCACGGTTTTTTAAAAAACCGTTGCCCTTTTCGGCGCCATACTGTATACATACCGATGAAGGATTGCACACAATCATATTTGTTCATATTGCACGCGCGTAGCGCAAGGAGGAGAGATGGCAAAGAGACTGTTTATGCTTCTGGTGCTGACCTGTTTTCTCGCGGCCATGGTGACACTTGCGGTGGCACAGGAGAAGAAGGCCGAGGAACCGAAACACGAGTATGTCGGTGACGACAAGTGCAAGATGTGCCACAAGAAAGACGGCGTTCATCCCTCATGGCTGGAAACCAAACACGCCAAAGCCTGGGAAAGCCTGAAGCCGGAAGATCAGAAAAAAGAGGAATGCGTCGGCTGTCATTCCACCGGCACCACCGCCAAGGGCGAACTGCTGACCGGGGTGCAGTGCGAAGTCTGCCACGGCCCGGGAAGCGACTACAAAAAAATGTCGATCATGAAAGACCGCGAGCAGGCGATTGCCAACGGCCTGTTGATCCCGGACGAAAAGACCTGCCTGCAGTGCCACAACGAGAAGGTGCCGGAAGAATTCCGCGCCAAGGAAAAGTTCGACTATGAGAGAATGAAGGCGACCGGCATTCATGTGCTGGCGACGAAGGAAGCCGAGGAAAAGAAATAGGTCGGTTTTATGTCCCGTCACAAGGGACATGCCCTATAGAAGCGAACAAGACCGGACGGTTGATCAACAGCCGTCCGGTTTTATATGGGGACAATCATTGTGGCCGCGGCATTTAACCTGCAAAGGCATCACCGGTAGCCGAAGATCTCCGCCCAGATAATCAGCAGAATCAGCGACAAACCGATACACAGCGCGATCGTGCCGAAAACCCTCATCCCGCGCACCACCACCGGCGGAAGCGGCTCCACCAGATGCTTTTTGATTTCGCGGGTTTTCATCAATTCCTCGTATTCGCGCGGACGGTCCTCTTTTAATTCTTCCAGCGGGACCCGTCCCGTGAAAATCACCGTGTCCATCGGGAATTTGTCCGGGCGGAAATGCGTGTTGAAGAAATGCACCGTAAAGATAAACGCGGTTGCCAGCAGGGCTTCGTCGGAGTGAATGATGGTCGCGACGTTAATGATCCATCCCGGCAGAAACCGTGTGAAGAATTCCGGGAACCAGAGCATCAGCCCGGTGGTGCCGATCACTATAACGCCCCAGAACACCGCAAAATAGTCGAATTTCTCCCAGTAGGTCCAGCGCCCGTAACGCGGCCGCGGTCCCGCGCCGACAAACCATTTCAACGTGCCGACAAACTCGCGCCAGTCGGTGCGATTGGGAAGCATCGACTCGCGTTTGAACAGCATGTGCCGCCAGCTCAGCCCGGTTTTGAGTTTGATGCGGATCAAATCGAAAATATGCATGCCGAAATACGCGAACGTGATAATGGCGCAGAGACGGTGGATGTATCCGGCCGATTCGAAACCGCCCAGCACCCCGGACAGCCATTGCGCCCAGCCGAGATACGAGAATTTCAGCGTCATACCGGTAACCGCCAGCCCCAGAAAACTGATAATGACCATGAAATGCAGGCGGCTGTGCAGTGACGTGAACCGACGGTACTCCAGCCTTCCTTTCCAGGCGGCGCGACGTTTGCGGTTCTCGCGCATCATCTGGAACGAGCGCGGCAACCACATCAGCGTATGCGTTCCGGCTACCGCCAGGGTTCCCACCAGCAAAATGGTCATGAACCAGAAGGTATAAAACAAGATCGGGTATTTATTCTTGTCATGATGCGTGGCATGGGTTAGATACCCCGCAAACTGCCGGTGCGAACCGGGGTGACAGGCCCCGCAGGTGGCCACGATATTCTGGCGGGACAGCATCGAATGCGGATTTTCCGGCGGCAGGATGTTATGCGCCCCGTGGCAGTCATAACACTTGGCGGCGGCGGAGTATCCCAGCTTGGATACTTTGCCGTGGAACGTCTCGAAGTACGATTCGGTCACCTCGCGATGACATCCGCCGCACTGATTCATGATTTCGGCGCGGAAGCCGTCGGAATCGGTCCGCACGATGGCATGCGACTCATGACAATCACTGCAAATCGGAAGCGGTTCGTCCGCGTCGGACACTTCCGGCGAATGAATACTCCTGGTGAATTCTTCATAAATCCCCTTGTGGCATTCGGCGCAGGTTTGCGCCATATTGGCCCGGTGCACGCTCGATGCCGGATCGTCTTTGGGAAGCACATGATGGGCGGTGTGGCAATCGGTGCACTTGGCGGTCACCACCAAGCCGCTTTTCTTGAGGCCGATTCCGTGAATGCCTTCCAGGTAACTGCTGACCGGATCAAGTTCCCTCTCGCCCATCGATGTGACGGCCACACCACCCTCGCCGTGGCATCGCCCGCACAGATCCGGAACCGCCGTCGGGAACGTCGGCGAATACGGATCGCGATGCGCTTTGACACGGTGCGCTCCGTGGCAGTCGACACATTCCGGGGCACGTTGATCGCCGCGATCGGCCAGTTTACCGTGCGTGCTTTCATGGTACAGCACCACCTCTTCACTGTGGCAGATCGAGCAGTCCACCCGATCTGCGACGGTTGCGCAGGGTCGGTCATGACTGCGGGTGGCGCCGGTATGGCACTGGGCGCAACTGACCGTGCGATGGATCGAACCGTGCGTTTCCAGCGTGTCGACATACATCGACACTGTCTCGCCGTCGCGGACCGCGGTCACATTCCTGTTGGCATGACATTTCAGACAATCCTTGTCGGCCATCCCCTCTTCGTAGAACACGCGTCGAATTTCATGCGGGGCATGGCAGTCGACACAGGCCGGCACCTTGTTCGGCTCTTTTTCCCACAATTCGCCGCGAATGACTTTCTGGTGCACCTGTTCGATCCGTCCGTGGCACTGCTGGCACATGGTCGCGACATTGTCGCGATGAATGGTCGAGCGCGGATCGGTATGCGGCAGAACCGAATGCGCGGTATGGCAGTCGCCGCAGACGGCGGTGACGGTCAGTCCCTGTTTGAACAGCCCGATACCGTGAATACTCTGCGAATAATGACTGAGGATACTGTCCTGTGGAATATCATAAGTGCGGGTGACGGCCGTACCCTCCTTGTGACATCGCCCGCACATGAACGGGATATTGAATTTGGCGGTGCGGGAATCCGGCGCGGATGCGCCCATAATATCATGTGCGCCATGACAGTCCCAGCAATGCGGGGCCAGCTTCTCACCTTTGGCCACCGACTGCCCGTGCAGACTCCGGGCGTACTCCCCCGCGATATCATCGTGACACAATCCGCAATCGACCGGTGCGAGGTTTTCCGCGTGCGGCAGTTCGGCATCCATCAAATCGGCATGGCACCCGATGCATTCGACATCGACATGTTTCGACGCGTTGAATTTCGCCAGGTCGATATACAGCGACACCTCATGCCCGCCGCGTTCCTTGGTCAGGTCGGGATCCTCATGACACATCATGCAGTCATCGACCGACTGCGCGAAAGATCTCGGCGCCGAACCGAACAGCAGTACAAGCACCAGCAGGCATACCGCTCCCGCTTTGCCCATACACCATAGACTTTTTCTGTCCTGATTAAGCCGCCCGTTCACATTGTCCGCCTGATTTATCCGCTATTGGTTAATAATCACTAACTTAATTGCCGCAACTATTAGAGTCAAGTAAAATTTGTGATGGGATTCACATTCTTTGTTGACGCCGGGATCAAAATGTCTTTATATTGTGGTGCAATTAATATGTAATCATGGGGCAATATAGTCGTTGTGCCGCATACATCACCCAAAAAGGCAGGAGATTGTTTATGAAAAAGTACATGATTAACGTCCGGAGGTCCTCCGCGGCGATACTGTTTTTGGTACTGATCGGGGCCGCCGTGTCAGCATTGGCTCAGCATCCCGCCATTTACCTGCTGGACAGCGAGGGTGAATTCATTAATCCCATGCAGGACGAAAATGCCGACAAACCGTTCAGCACCAAACAAACCTGCGGCATGTGTCATGACTACGACGAAATCTCCATGGCGTTTCATTTTCAGGTCGGCTGGGATGTCATCAGCGACGATTTCGGCGATTCCACCGGCAAACCATGGAACCTGTCCAACGGCATGATGGGTAAATGGTGTCCCATGTATTTCCGCCAGCTTGCGAAAAAGGAGAATGAACATGAGGATGAAATCGACCTGACGGTGTACGACTTTGTCGGATTCTCCGCCGAGGGGGACCATCCCCCGTGCGGGGCGTGTCATGCCGGCGGCGGCGGAATGGAATACGACCGTGAAGGCAATCGCTATGACGAATACCTTGCCGAAAACCCCGAACTGCGCGAAACACTTGACGGCGATTATCACAACAGCAACTGGGACAAAAGCGGCGTGGTGGAGGTCGACTGCCTGATCTGCCATCTGGAGGGATACAGTTTCGACGAACGTATCGCCCAGCTCGAGGAAGGCAATTATCGCTGGGCGGTCGTGCAGGCGTCGCGCCTCGGCTTTGTCGACGGATCGGTGCGGCGTGGCGGCGAACCGACCGTGACCTACAACAAGCGGTTTTTCAACGAGGACGGCACGATCACGATGAAAATGTCGTGGCCGCCGCCGGACGACAACTGCGTATTCTGTCACGGACGGGCCGACGTGCGCAAGCGCGGGTTTTCGTGGAATGATATTTTCAATCCCGACATTCACAATCAGCAGGGGGTCAGTTGCGTGGCCTGCCACCCGGCGGGGTCGGATCATCAGATCGCCAAGGGCAACGCCAATGCATTGATGGTCGCCAACGATCTCGACAACACCATGCTGACCTGTGCAGAGTGTCATGAAGGGGGCGTCCTCGGCGCCACCGTTCCCCGGCATCACAGCGTGCGGCCGTCTCACCTGCAGGCGATTTCCTGCGAGGCGTGCCATATTCCCAGTTTGAAACGCGCGGCGGCACTCGGTATGGATCCGCTGACCGGGTCGATTTCGTTCGCGACCAATCCCCTCGGTGCAAAGGAATTCGGCGAACGCGCGGAATGGAAACCGGTGTACAATCGCCGCAATGGTCATAAGATTTATCCGCTTAACAGCATGCAGGCGACGTTCTGGTGCAACTTCGACACAGACAGCCTGCTCTACCCGCTATTCCTTCGTGAACATGTAGCGGGATGGGATTTATTCTCCGACCAGGTAACCGATGACGACGAGGACGGCGAACCGGAAGTCAACACGGATGAGGAGATAATCGCCGGTCTGAAAGCGTTCAGTCAGTCACTGCAGGACAATCAGCGCTTTACGCAAGTTCACCCGGCACTGGTGAAAGGCGGCAAAGCGTATCACCTGGGCGACGACGGGACCCTGCAAGAGCTGGATTACGACGTGTTGCCGTGCATCAGTTATTCCATCAACCACAACGTGGCGCCGGCCCGAATGGCGCTGGGGTACAACGGATGCGGCGACTGCCATGAGTCCGACAGCCACTTTTTCAAGGGACGCCGCGTGATCGATTTGCACGGGGCCGACGGCAAACCGGTGACCGAGGCGATCGGCCGGGAGCTGGGATGCAGTCCCGTTTCGTTCGCGGTCAATTCGTTCCACCAGTCATTCCTCAGCCCGATGATCAGTATCGGCATTATCCTGGTGGTATTTTTAATGACGTTGCACTATCACAGTTACGGACCGAAGCGAATCCCGTTCGTACCGTACACCGGCGAGGTCAAACGCTTTTCATTGTACGAACGCGGCATTCACTTGTTCCGTCTGTTGTCGTTCGTGCTGTTGACCATCACGGGGCTGATTCTGGCGTTTAACTGGAGCGACTGGCAACAGCTACTATTCCGGTCACCGCAACAACTGCTCTGGGTGCATATCGTTGCGGGAATCGTCTTCATCCTGACCACGATCCTCGGGATTTTCGCCTGGTTCCGCGATGCCATTTTCGCCTCGTATGACAAAGTCTGGGTGCAAAGAATCGGCGGGTATCTCGGTCACAAGGGCCATGTTCCTTCCGGACGGTTCAATGCCGGGCAGAAAATGTTTTTCTGGTACACTGCCATTTTCGGATTGCTGATGTCGGCAACCGGCCTGATTCTCATTTTCAAGCCCTGGTTTTCGCTATCGGTCATCTGTATGACCTCCACGATTCACAACCTGGTCGGTTTCTTCCTGATTGCGGGCGTGCTGTCTCATGCCTATCTGGGCACGGTGGCCAATCCCGGCACGTGGCGGGTGTTGGTGGATGGATATGTCACCTACGATTGGGCGCATCACCATCACCCCAACTGGTACGCGATGCTTCGCGAGAAGGGGCTGGTCCCGAAAGACCACGGTGACATGCACGACAACGATTCGGAGACGTCGGCTTAAACACGCAAACGACGAGTATTTTCGGGGAAGGGCTTTCCACTCTTCCCCGTTTTCCCATACATTTATTTTGTTCTGTTCAAAATTTGCTCATCAAACGGGGATAAATACCCGCTCGCTTACTAAGGACGGACGCGGCTTTCGTCGATAACCTACGTACATCCCGAATGTCGTCTTTGATTAACACGGTAGACACCTAATATCCTAATAACCGTAGCACGGAGGGTCACATGTACGAACCCGGTTACAACGACAGTTACTTTGGGGGCACCATGCTGCTCGTATGGTTTGCCGTCTATCTGTACTATGCGTATTCGCAGTATAAGATAGCCGCCAAAACCGGACACGATTCGCCCTGGTGGGCGTTCATTCCGGTTTTGAATGTCTTCCAGTTCATTCAAATGGCGCAGAAACCACTCTGGTGGTTTTTCGCCTGCCTGATCCCCATCGTAAATATAATCGTGATCGCCTGGTTGTGGTCAGAAGTGGCCAAAGCCTGCCAGAAAAACCCGATCTGGGGTGTGATGATGATCATCCCGTTCTTGAATTTTATCGCGATCGGCTATCTGGCATTCAGCAGTCCCGTTTCGATCACTCCCGCGCCGACACCCACGCCGGCCCGTCAGCCGGAAAAAGTTGCTTAGGCGAATTGGTGTTCTCTCAAGCAAACCGCCGGGATACGCCCCGGCGGTTTTTTTATCATGTCAATTATGCCGTTCCTGGCTTGACAAGCCCGTCCTCCTTGTCTATATTCAGGCAAACGATATGGTGCCGTCCATGACGGATGGAGAATAGGGAAGGCGGTGCAAGTCCGCCACAGCCCCGCTACTGTGACGGCTACTCTTCGGGCGAGACGCCACGTGCCATAACGGCAGGGAAGGCGCCCGCGAGGGGTTTGAAGCCGAAGTCAGGAGACCTGCCGTATCACCAATCACGCAGTGGTTGCCGTCAGCGCGGGCTGACCGGAACGTTCAGTTGCGCCGGCGGCGCTGGGAGATGCCGTGAGGCGCTTGTTTTTTACTCTCCTCCGCTGTGTTGACGGATGCGCGCGCGGAGCATCAGTCGACACGATAAACAAATCTCAAAAACCAATGAGATATCTCTACCGCCTGCCGGTTTGCGGAATGGCGTTATTATTGCTCTTTCCGCTGTCGGCGGGCGCCCAGTCCAATGTCAGGATTTCCGGAAAGGTGTTCGATACCGAAACCGGTGCCCCGATTGCCGGAGCAACGGTGACGGTTTTTTCGACCGCGTTCCGGACTATCACCGATGAGTACGGGACGTTTTCCTTTGCCGATCTGCCGGAAGCGACCTATTCCATCCAAGTGACCTGTATCGGCTATGGGGATCACACCGATTCGGATATCCGGGTCAAGCCCGATATCACCATCCACCGTGATATTCGCCTGCGTCCCCGGGTGTATCATCTCGGTTCGCTATCGGTCCGCGATACCCGCCCGCCGCTGTCCAGCGATCGAGTGATCGTGCTTAACAATGATGACATCCGCAACACCCGCGCCCGGGATATCCCCGATGTGCTTACCACAGTCGAGGGGGTGCTGGTGCAGAAAACGGGCGGCGCTGGCGGCCGCACCGAGGTGAAAATCCGGGGCGGCGACGCCGAACAGGTGCTGGTTTTGGTCGACGGTCAGCGGATCAATCCATCCGGGACCGGAACCGCCGATGTAAGCACGATCCCGCTGGACATGGTGGAAAAAATCGAGATCCACAAGGGAGGTGCGTCGGCCGAGTATGGCCCCGATGCGTTTGCGGGTGTGATCAGCATCACCACCATTCAGCACCGAACCGATGAACCCCTGCAAATCACCGCCGGACGGGACTGGGGACAGTGGAAGGGCGAACAGTACCACCTGGTCGTGCAGAATCCGATTCCGCTTGCGACTTGGACGGGCAAGTTCGGCTATTCCCTGGATCAGTCGGTCGGGGACTTCGCTTACGCCTATTCGGTTCCTCCACGCGACAATGTCTATACCGGAGACCGGAGTAATAACCAGTCCGAGATCTATAATTATTTCGCGTCCGGTTCCTATCGCGCCGCCGAGAAAATCAGTATCGGGTATTCCGGGCAGTACTATCGCGGACGGCGCGGTCTCCCGGGATGGGCGTCGAAACCGAACGAATTTGCCCAATCGGTCGACCGTCGCGCTTTGATTTCGACCACGGTCATATATCAGCCGATCACGGAACACGGGTACACGCTCGAATCCGGATACTCGCATTTCGAACAGCATTTCTATGATCGTAAAACAATGCCGGTGCCTTTACAATTCGACAGTCGTTTCGACAACGATATTATCACGATTAAACACACGCAACGGCATCACTTTCTCGAGGGGCAAACCATCCGCACCGGAATGGAATATCGCCGCGACAATTTCGATCACGAGGATGCACGGTACGAATTCAACTCGATGGGCAGGTCGCATCGCGACAACGCCGCCGCGTTCGTGTCGGTCAGTCACGGTTTCGATCTGTCAAAATACAAACTGGCCGAGACCGTTGCGCTCAATGCCGCTTTGCGCTATGACTGGACCGAGACGCGCAAGGACTCGACCGGCTGGCAGGACACGGTTACGACCAACAGCGTGTCATCCTGGTCACCTAAAGTCGGCCTGGCGGTCTCCGGCGGAAAACGATTGACATATGTCCTTCGCGCCAGTTACGGCAGATCGCTTCGCATCCCGTCGATCAATGCCCTGTTCTGGAAAGGCGATGCCCGTTCCGGCGGCAATCCCGGACTCAGACCGGAAAAATCCGAACATTCCGAAGCGGGACTGGAATTATCGACAGAAATCGGGTCAATTGTTATCAGCGGCGGGATGACCTATTTCCATTCCTTTTTAACCGATCTGATTATCTGGACCACCAGTATGAATGTCTGGCGTCCGGAAAATCTGCAAAAGGCGCAAATAACCGGGCATGAGGATTTTTTGAAGCTGTCGGCGTTCGACGGTAAAATCTCGCTGATGTACCAGAACACGATCACCACCGCGAAAAATAAAGACACCGCGCACACGGTGGCGGGCAGGGATCTGGTTTTCACTCCGCATTATCTCACGTCATTGACGGCCCGGTTTGATTTGAAATATGTTTCCGGATCGTATGCGATCCGATGGTGCGACCGGGCGTACACCAACGAGGCCAATACCAGCTATTACGACGCCTACCGCGTCGATGATCTCACTGTCGGTGTCCGGTACGATCCGACATCGACTATCGAACTTTCTGCAGACGTAACCATCAACAATATCCGGGACGTGGACTATGTCCTGATTACCCACTACCCCATGCCGGGTCGCGAATGGCGGTTCGGCATCGGCATTACCTTTGGATTGGAGAAATAACATGAATCGCAATTCGAGCACGATGACATTATATCGGCATATTGCCGTTTTCGGAGCATTGTTTCTGCTATTGCCGGCATTGCTTTATGCAATAGACCCCACCGCGTACGTGGTCAATTCCGAGGGAGAAACACTGTCGAAGATAAACCTAACCACCGGCGTGGTGAGCAACAATATCGTTATTCTCGGCACGGACGTGGATTGCTATCCCAATCAAATTATTATTCGTGACACACTGGCATATGTAATCAATTCCGGAACCGATGAAATTCAAATCATCGATCTTGTCACCGAACAGACGGTGTCGTTTATCAATACCGGCGCGTCGACCAATCCCTACTGGATGGAATTCTCCGACGATCGTTACGCATTCGTGTCGTTTCTGCTTACCAATGAACTGGCCAAAGTTGATATGCAGAAGGGAAATGTCGTGCAAACCATCCCGGTCGGTCACAGCCCGGAGGGGGTGCTGATCACTCAGGGTAAAGTGTATGTCGCCAACAGCGGTTACAACTGGGGAACCGGCGACTGGGAAATCGGAAGCGTGATGGTGTATGATATCGCAAGTGAGATGATTATCGATACGGTGTATGTCGACTGGAATCCGCAGTATATGGCGCTTGATGATTCCGGACGTATTCATGTCGTCTGTACCGGTGATTATTATTCGTCATTCGGGGCAATTGACGTTATCGATCCCGCTACCGACACGATCATGGCGAGTTTTTCTATCGGCGGTTCACCGGGACAGATCACCATCGGCCCGGATCATGTCGCCTATCTGGCTGGAGCCGGATGGACCTTCTCCGGGTATGTCTATTCGTACAACAGCCTGAATTTCGATATCTATCATGACCAGTCCAATCCGATTACGGTCGACTTGAATTGCATGACTGCGGTGGCGTATCAGGACAGCACCTGTTTCACGGGCAGTTTCACCGATTTTATCAATATCATCGATTCGTCGGGAGGCGATCTCGGCAGTTACGCGGTCGGCGATGCCCCGGTGCATATCGATTTCAATTATCTGCCGGGCGACGCCAACAGTGATTTCGCGGTCAATCTGCTGGATATATTATTTCTGATCGACTGGATTTACACCGAGGGACCGAAACCGTCGTACGCCATGTGGCGGGCGAATGCCAATGGTGATTTCGCCTATAACCTGCTGGACATTTTGTATTTGATCGAATATGTCTATTCCGACGGTCCGCGCCCGAAAGTCGGCCCCCGCTAGGTGAGATAATCATTCACCAATACCGGGGCCGGAAAACCGCCCGGCCCCGAATACCCCGGCGCACTCAAGTAATTATCTCCGTATAAGTTAGAGATTTTCGTCAAGACCATAACGATCAACCATCGAAAACTCTCGATGTTTTTTACAGAGTCACCCCTCTTTCTCCTGCCATTTAACAAATTCCACCGGCCGATTCTGTACCCAAGAGTGGATTTTTTGCATCTTGTTTTTTGGAAGGTCCTTTGTAATCGGCTGATTATTAAGGCGCTTAAAATCATATTTGTGAAAATATTCTCTAAATGGTTGTGTTGAACCGAAGTTTTCCATATATTATGAAATGGAGGTATAAACAGTTATTAGTGAAAATTTTCACTAGGAACGACCACGAACTTCCAGTTGAGCTTACACATAAAGAGGTTGTAATGCCACAAAAAATCACATCGAAATCCATTGATGACAATCTCAAACGCCGAGCGCGCGAAATCAGCGGACAGATCGCCCAGAAATGTTTCCAGTGCGGAACCTGCACCGGCTCCTGTCCCATGATCGAGCATATGAATGTCACCCCCCGGGGACTCATGGCGCTTCTCCAATGGGGTCAGGCCGACAAAATAGCCGAAGCCAACACCCCCTGGATTTGCGCGTCATGCCATGTCTGCCAGGTGCGCTGTCCGCGCGGCGTGGAACTGCCGAAAGTCATGGAGGCGTTGCGCCAGGTAAAACTGCGTACCAATGTCAACCAGATCGAACCCGCCAACCTTCAGCCGGAAGAAATCATCGACCTCCCGCAGATCGCCATGGTTTCGGGATTCCGCAAGATGACATCGTGAGGTAACCCATGAGTATCAGTTATTATCCCGGCTGTACGCTGAAGACCAAGGCCAAAAACCTGGAAACGTCCGCGCTGGCAGCGATGGCGGAGCTGGGCATCGAAGTCGAGGAACTTCCCCGCTGGAATTGTTGCGGCGCGGTGTATTCGCTGGCCGACGACGACTTGATTCATATCATCGCCCCGGTGCGTGATCTGATCCGGGTCAAAGAGCGCGGCCACGACACGGTTATCACGCTGTGCTCGATGTGTTATAACACGCTGGCACGCGCCAACGACCTGATGAAACACGACGAGGAAAAGCGTAAAACCATCAATATGTTCATGGACGAGGAACCGGACTACGCCGGCGAGGTCCGCGTGGTGCACCTGCTGGACTATCTTCGCGACGATTACGGGTGGGACAAACTCAAGGAAAAAGTCAAAGTCCCGCTTGCCGGTTTGACAGTCGGGCCGTACTACGGATGCACGCTTTTGCGTCCGCGCGAGGTCGCATTGGATCGTCCCGACAAGCCGACCCTGTTCAATGAATTCATGGCGGCACTGGGCGCCACCGTGGTCGATTTCCCGATGGGAACCGAATGTTGCGGCAGTTACCAGGTGCTGGGCAATCCCGATGCCGCGCTGAAAGTCTCGTATGACATTCTCAACGATGCCAATCAGCACAATATCGAGGCGCTGGCGCTGACCTGCCCGCTCTGCGATTACAATCTCGGACGGCGGCAGAATCTCATGCGCGACAAGTTCGAGGGCGTGCCGGAAATCCCGGTGTACTATTTCACGCAGCTATTGGCGGTCGCGCTCGGGCTTTCTCCGGAGGTCTGCCATTTCGAGCTGAACCGGGAAAGCGCCATCGGCCTGTTGAAAGACAAGAATTTCCTCAAGGAAGTTCCCGCATAACGATAACAAGAAGTTTGTGTATAAAGTGGCGAGGTTAAGATGAGTACAACCAATGAAGGAAGCGGCGCGGTGGCGGCGAAGGTCGAAGCCAAGCTGATTCCGATCCACGTCATGGGTAAACGGTACGAGGTGCCGGAATCGCTGACCATCATGAAGGCCATCGAATACGCCGGGTACAAATACATTCGCGGATGCGGCTGTCGCGGCGGCGTCTGCGGCGCCTGCAGTACGGTGTATCGCAAACCGGGTGACTACAAAATATACACCGGCCTGGCCTGCCAGACCGTGGTCGAGCCGGAAATGTATCTGACGCAGTTGCCGTTTTATCCGGCCCTGCGCACTACGTATGAATTCTCGGAACTGGAAGGCAAACCGGAAGAAATCTTCGAGTTGTATCCGGAGTTGTTCCGCTGTGTTGCCTGTAACGCCTGTACCAAGGTATGCCCGATGGATGTCGAGGTGCTGGATTATATCTCGGCGCTCAAGCGCGGCGATATCAAGGCCGCGGCCGAAATTTCCTTCGACTGTATCCAGTGCGGCCTCTGCGCCAGCCGGTGTTTCGCGGAAATGCCGCAGTACCACATCGCTCAGCTGGCACGGCGAATCAACGGGGCGTATTTGACCCCGCGCGCCGAACATCTTAAAACGATGGTCGCGAATATCGAGGCCGGGCGCTTTGCCGAGGGGCTGAATGAACTGAAGGCGATGGATACCGACACGCTCAAGAAAACCTATCAGGAGCGTGAGCTGGAGCCGGCCACTGCCGGTGACGACTGGACGCCCAAAGACACGCGGTATCTCTAAACAGGATCGAACAAGAGGTTTGTTATGCCATATCCAGAGGAATTAAAACAACTCATCAAGACCGTGGAAAGCACCCGCGTCGAACGAGTGGAACGCAAAAAGAAAAACGAGGAAGTCCCGTTTTTAAGTCTCGACCAACGCGCGGAGATGCTGAAATATCATCCCGATGTTAAGGAAGAGGGGCGTCGTGAACTTATGGTTGGCCCCAGCAAGGGATACCGGATCGCCCATGAAATGGCCGATCTGCTTGAAGCCCGCAGTCGGGTCGATCCGGCCAAAATCGACCTGTCGAAAATTGACTATGAAACCGACGTGCTGGTGATCGGCGGCGGCGGGGCCGGAACGGCGGCGGCGCTCTATGCCAAAAATAACGGCGCCAAGGTCATTATCGCCACCAAGCTTCGTCATGGTGACGCCAACACCATGATGGCTGAGGGCGGGATTCAGGCGGCGACCAAGGGACATAAAGATTCGCCGTATTTTCATTATCTCGACGTGATGGGCGGCGGGCATTTCAAGAATGTCCCGGAACTGGTCGAGACACTGGTGAACAAGGCTCCCGATGCGATCAAGTGGCTGGAGTCGCTGGGATGCGGATTCTCGAAAGACGCCGACGGCACCTTGCGCACCATTCACGGCGGCGGCACTTCGCGCAAGCGGATGCACTATGCGGCCGATATCACCGGCGCGGAAATCATGCGGACGATCCGCGACGAAGCCCGCAACTATCCCAATGACATTCATGTGATCGAGTTCTCCCCCGCGGTCGAGTTGATTCTCAACGACAAGGGGCATTGCGCGGGCGCGGTGTTGTACAATCTCGAAACCGAAGAATATATCATTGTCAAGGCCAAGGCGGTCGTGATGGCCACCGGCGGATGCGGACGTCTACACATTCAGGGATTCATGACCACCAACCATTACGGTGCCACCGCCGACGGTATTGTCATGGGATATCGCGCCGGAGTCGGGATCTGTTTCCTGCACACGGTGCAGTATCATCCGACCGGTATCGTTTTCCCGGAACAGGCCGAGGGTATTCTGATCACCGAGAAATTCCGCGGCTCCGGGGCGAACCTGGTCAATATCGACGGCCAGCAGTTTGTCAACGAGCGCGAACCGCGCGACGTGGAAGCCTCCGCGATTATCAAAGAGTGTATCGTCAACGGCAAGGGCATTCCGACGCCAACCGGCAAACTCGGGATCTGGCTGGACTCCCCGATGATCGATATGCTTCAGGGCGAAGGTACGGTGGAGCGCGAGTTCCCCGGGAAATTTATCCTGTATAAACGATTCGGCATCGACATTTCCAAGGAACCGATGCTGATTTACCCGACTTTGCACTATCAGAACGGCGGGCTGGATTTCAAAAACACTGGTGACACCTCGGTGCCCGGGCTGTTTGTCGGCGGCGAGGTCGGCGGCGGCATTCACGGCGAAAACCGCCTGATGGGTAACTCGCTTCTTGACATCATGGTCTATGGACGAATCGCCGGCGCATCCGCCGCGGCGTATATCAAAGAGAAATACGAAGACGGCGCGCTGACGCTGGAGCATGTCGTAAAATACAATAAAGAAGCCGACGAGGCGGGCGTTCCCGAGGACCGGGTGGCTCCGATGATTCTTCCGGACTACACCGATCCGCGCATCCGCGAGCGACAGTTGACCGCGCATTACGTGGGAACCCTGCGCTGATCGCCCGGCATATGAAGAACGAACCGCCGCGGGTTTCCCCGGCGGTTTTTTATTGGTTTTTTGCTAATGACAAATAATCTTAGACGAAACCTTTAAAACGGGACGCATTATGATACACCTTGATATCCCCGGCCTCGGACCGATTGAACTGCGGTTTTTGGTATGCGATTATTCCGGCACGCTGTCGGTCGACGGCGTTCTGGTGCCGGGAATCGAACGGTATCTCAGCATGGCAAGTCAGCTGCTGGACGTGCACATCATTACTGCCGACACACACGGCAAGGCGCGTGATCAACTGGCAAAAGTCAACGCCACGGTGCACATTCTCGAGGGGGATTTGCACGATGCGGTAAAAGTCGACTATATCACCTCACTCGGCGCGGAGTATTGTATTGCACTCGGCAACGGCAACAACGACATCGGGATGTTGCGCGCGGCACGGATCGGCGTGATGGTACTGCTCGAAGAGGGGTGCTCATCCGCCGCAATGCAATCCGCCGATATCGTGGTGCGTTCCGCCGCCGATGCCATCGACCTGGTGCTCAATCCCAACCGCCTGAAAGCAACCCTGCGCTGTTAGTATTGTCATGCACTGCCCTAAATGCGAACAGGACGGGAGAGAAAATCCTCTGCACCATCACTGGAACAATATCTACAAATGTTCCAACGGGCATGTCTTTGCGCTGAAAGTCTCCCCCACTCCCGACGGTCAGGTGTATACAATGGTATTGATCGATCCCGACTCCCCGGATCAGGAATGGACGGTGGATATCAGCGGCGAATGACTGCTGGCTTTCCCACCGCAAGTGGCCTGTTGAAAAAGCCGGGAAGATGTCATCGCGAGCGATTCCGCCGTAAGGCGGATGACGTGTTGCGATCTCATTGCATTTTGTTTCATGCTGTTGGAGATTGCTGCGTCGTTCACGATACATCTCGAACTCCTCGCAATGACCTTGTCAACATGCCTCAAGCGGCGGGGCACCATGATCCATATTAAAAAGATGTAGATACAAGGTCGTAATCTCGTCGAAGATCCCGAGGAACGAGGGAAAGAGTTTCGACATCTTCCTGTACCATTTAATAAGCAATCGTCGAAACACCCTCCCTCACTTTGTTCGGGAGGGGGATTTCGACGGTATATCATACCACAGTTTATCCTACCACGGTATTGACTTATATCATACAAAAAGGCGGAATCGAGATGATTCCGCCTGGTATGGTTATTCTCGCAAAGGTATCTAAGACTATTCGACTGTCACGCTCTTGGCCAAATTACGCGGCTGGTCGACATCGCATCCGCGCAGGACTGCGATATAGTACGCCAGAAGTTGCAACGGGATGATCGACAACAGCGGCGTGAACAGGTGATACGTGTTCGGCACATAGATCACATGTTTGACCTTGTCGGCGATATCGGTGTCGCCTTCGCTGGCGATGGCGATGACATTGCCGTGTCGCGCCTTGACCTCTTCGATATTGGAAAGCACTTTATCGTACACCGGGTCTTTCAGCGCAATCACCACCACCGGCATATTCTCGTCGATCAGCGCAATCGGGCCGTGTTTCATCTCCGCGGCGGGGTATCCCTCGGCGTGGATGTATGAAATCTCCTTGAGCTTCAGCGCACCCTCGAGCGCGGCGGGGTAATTGACACCGCGTCCGAGATAGAGGAAATTGTTGTGCTGATAGTACTGCTCGGCGATTTTCTTTATTCCATCCTCGTTTTTCAGAATCGTTTCGACCTGTCCCGGAATGGCGTTAAGCTGATTGAGCAGTTCCATCCCCTTGACAGGCGACACCTGGCGCATCCGCCCCATCAGCAAAGCGATTGTTGCCAGCACCATCACCTGCGACGTGAACGCCTTGGTTGATGCCACCCCGATTTCCGGCCCGGCGTGGGTATACACGCCGCCGTCGGTTTCGCGGGCGATCGACGATCCGACCACGTTACAGATTCCCAGCACCGTCGTGCCAGCGTTCTTGGCTTCGCGCAACGCCGCCAGCGTATCGGCGGTTTCGCCGGACTGGCTGATCACGAACAGCAGGGTCTGTTCATCGATAATCGGCGAGCGATACCGGAACTCGGAAGCGTATTCCACCTCGACCGGCACCCGCGCCATTTCCTCAATCATGTACTCCCCGATCAGCGCGGCATGCCACGACGTTCCGCAGGCGGTGATGATAATGCGTTCGATCTTGCGCAGTTCGTCGTACTGCAGGTTGAGTCCGTTCAGACGCGGGATCCCTTCTTCGAAATTCAATCGTCCGCGGATGGTATTCCCCAGGGTTATGGGCTGTTCGTGAATCTCTTTCAGCATGAAATGCGGATAGCCGCCTTTTTCGATCTGGTCGAGCGTCATCGACACTTTTTCGATCTGCGGCGTGCATTTGATCTTTTCGCGTGTGGTGATTTCGAATCCCTTGGAGGTAACCGTGGCGATCTCCCCTTCCCTAAGATACACCGCCCGGTTGGTATGTTTCAGGATGGCGGAAACATCGGACGCCACGAAATTTTCGCCGTCGCCCTGCCCCACCACCAGCGGCGATCCCTGGCGGGCGGCAACGATAGTGTCCTCGGAATGCGAGCAGATCACCGCGATGCCGTAGGTCCCCTCCACCTGCGACAGGGCAATACGCACCGCCTCGGTGAGATCGCCCTCGTAATACTCTTCGACCAGGTGCACCAACACCTCGGTGTCGGTCTCGGTATCGAATTTATGTCCCTGATTCTGAAGATACGCTTTCAAGGCACGGTAGTTTTCGATAATGCCGTTGTGCACGAGTGCTATTTCATGTTTGCTGTCGAAGTGCGGATGCGCGTTGATCACGCTCGGTTCGCCGTGGGTTGCCCAGCGGGTATGCGCGATGCCGTGGGTTGCAGGATACTCTTTCCCCTCGATGATTTTTTCCAGGCAGGTGATTTTGCCCGCACATTTCTCCGCAAGCAGTCCGTTCCCCTTCTGAGCGAGAACGAATCCCGCGGAATCATATCCCCGATATTCCAATCGCCGTAATCCGTCCAGCAGAATCGGCAAGGCCTGCCGATTACCCGTATACCCGACTATTCCGCACATGTCGTATCCTTATTTCAAAAAGGTCATGACTTCGTCTCTGATCAGCCGCGACAGTTTGTTCGAATCGGTCTCCACGATCAGGCGATATATCGGTTCGGTATTCGATTTGCGGATCTGAAACCAGCCGCGTGAAAAATCGAAGCGAAGTCCGTCCCTGCGGTCAATCTGTAAATTATCGAAACTCTTCCGGGCCGCTTTTTCCATTTTGGCGACTTTCTGTTCATAGCCCTGGGGAAGCGGCGCCTTCTGCTTTATAGTGTAGTATTTCGGCAGGGTTCCCACCAAACCTGAGACCGTAAATCCGCTTTCCGCCAGAAGTGAAGCGGTTATAGCCGCTCCGAGCAGCGCGTCGCGCCCGGCATGAAACGCCGGATAAATCACGCCGCCATTGCCCTCACCGCCGATCACCGCCCGGTGACGGCGCATTCCGGCGACAACGTTCGCCTCGCCGACCGGAGTATAAAACGTTTTGGCTTTCGCTTCGGCCGCGACGTCCTCGGTCACCCGCGAGGTCGACAGATTAACCACCACTTGGCCGCGTTTTTTGGCGAGCACATGCTTGACCGCCAGCGCCAGGGTTAATTCCTCGCCGATCGCCTGCGCCTGCTCGTCGATCAACGCCAGACGGTCGGCGTCGGGATCGCACGCCATTCCGATATCGGCGCGATGTTTTTTCACGGCATTGGCCAGCATGGTCAGATTTTTGGGAATTGGCTCGGGCTGATGTACAAAGTCACCATTGCCGAGGCAGTTGATCCGAATCACTTTTACACCGAGCTTTTCCAATAAACGCGGCAGGGCGTCGGAACCCGCGCCGTTGACCGCATCGACCACCACTTTGAGTTTTCTGCGCTTGATAGCGGGCTTGTTGATAATCGGAAGGCCGACCACGGCTTTGATATGCCGATCCACCCAGGCGAAATCCTCGGTGACCGTGCCGATTTTGATATATGACTTCAGGGCATAACTCTTTGTTTCATGGATTTTTACCAGTTTGTCCAGAAATGCCTTGTCGATGAACTCGCCTTTGTTATTGAAGAATTTCAGCGCATTCCACTGTGACGGATTATGGCTGGCGGTAATGCAGATGCCTCCGGCGGCTTTGAGACCGGTGACGGCGATCTCAACCGTCGGCGTCGGCACGATGCCGAGATCGACAACGTCGATCCCGACCGACACCAGCGCCGAAATAACCGCATGTTTGCACATCTCACCGGATACCCGGCTGTCGCGTCCGACCACAACTTTGCCTTTTTTTATGACTGTGCCGTACGCGGCGGTAAATCCGGCGATTTTTATCGGGTCCAGACCCGGTCCGATCACGCCCCGAATTCCTGAGGTTGAAACCATTATGTGCGTGCTCAAGAAAATGTCTCCGTTAAAATATAAATCAATTGACGATTTATAAACATACGCCCCAAAAACCCAAAATGCAAATGACAATCTTAAACGGACGTGTGCTAAGTTGTTGACTTTGTCGGCAACAGCGGCGTATTTTAAAGGACAACGGGTTAAAAGTCAAGGTTTATGGCGTGTCGGTTTTTCTTTTTCACGACCTGGAATTACACTACGAACGATCCGGCGAGGGCGATTTCGCCCTGGTTTTTATCCATGGACTCGGCGGAAACAGTGAGTCCTGGAAATATCAACGGGAGTTTTTTCGGCAAAATTATGATATAATCACCGTTGATCGCTTCGGTCACGGACGATCCTCATCCGATATTGACCCGGTTTTCGCGGCGAGAACCGATGCCGAAGCGATCGACGCGCTGATGCGTTCGGTTATCCAGAAGCCGTTTTTTGCCGTCGGCCACAGTTTTGCCTCCGCCATTCTGCCGGAAATGATCAAACTGGAAAATCCCCTGCTTAAGGGAGTCGTGTTTGTCGACTGCGTGTATCAGGGATGCGACGATATTATTGACACCCGGGTGACGTTCGGCTCTACCATGCTGGAATATGATGACGAACGGCTGAAAATCAAGGCCGATGCCTGGTATTCGGAACTGATCGGGCCGGCCGAGCCGGAGCAGACGGATTTAATTCTGTCATCGTTTCAGCGGACCGATTATCGCTGGATGTTTCACGCGGTGGCGGGATGCCGGGAGTACAACGAAAAATACCCGGCCGCAATAACGCCGATAATCGAAAGCCTGCCGATTTTGGTCTGTGAAGCGGAACACGGCACCGGCGATAGTTTCCGCAAATCATGGATCAATCATTTTAAAGACGCCCACTATTATCTTTTCGATAATGCCCATCATTTCTTTTTCATCACCGAATCGGAGAAATTCAATCGGATTCTGGAAGACTTCATAACTCAGCATACTCCATAAGCGCCTGCAAATAGACATCGCAATTAGGACGCCCGTTTGCATAATCGGCAGTGTTTTTCACACCGTGCAGAATGCAACACCTCCCGTAAACCGTTGTCCTGCCACACAATACAAATTGCCTGCGATTAGCCCCCAATTGGTACGCCGCTTGAGCTATTACCCGGTCAGGGATAATACTTATGAA
Source organism: Candidatus Zixiibacteriota bacterium (assembly GCA_016933695.1). GTDB lineage: Bacteria > Zixibacteria > MSB-5A5 > GN15 > PGXB01 > JAFGAL01. Next base: position 181,813 of record JAFGAL010000001.1, read on the forward strand.
TACGATTTGGGGCAGAATACTCACTGGCATCTGCGGCGTCATTCTTATCGCGGGTTCGGCACTCGGTGCACATCGAACGATCACCGGCCGGACGCTTGATAAAAACGACCTGCCGCTCGTCGGCGCGACGGTGCTTTTATATCATCATGACCGGTATGTTACGGGAGCCGCGACAGACATTTCCGGCGCTTTCTCATTCGCAATTGACGACTCTCTTCTCACGGCATTGGAACTCAGAATCTCATCGGTCGGTTACACATCGCTAACTTACACCATTAAATCTGACAGTGATACCTCCGCGATTATTCTGTATCTCGATGAAAACGCCATTCAACTGAACCGGATCACGGTTCGTCCGATCCGCGAAGCCAATCTGGCCCAACTCAAACTCTCCTCCGCCACGATTTCTCGTCAGTCGCGTCATTCGCTGGTGTCCACCAACCCGGTCGCCGCGATCAAACAGCCGCAGGTGATGCGCGAAGGATCGAGCCATTCCTCGAAACTGCGTGTTTACGGAACCAGCCCGACCTACTACCTCAACGGAACCGCCATCGGCTATGACCCAAATCACTACGGCATGTTCAGTATTATTCCCGGCACCGCCTTGAACAGTCTGACGGTGTATCCGCTGGGAACCGACGCGTCGTTCGCGCTTCCGGCGGCGGTCACGATGGATTCGCCCACGACGTTCTCGAGCCGTCTCCAGGGGGCGATGAATCTTTCGACCACCGACGCCACCGCAACGATGGGATTGGGCGGTGGCCGGTATTTTTTAACGGCGTCTCTGCGCAAGTCGGTGCTTGACAAGCTGGTCGATGAACTCAATGTCGACGGTGACCGCACCAGTATTCCCCCGACTAATTTCCAGGATGTTTTTGTCTCAACCGGTTTGCGGCTGTCGTCGAATACGTGTTTGCTGGTCGATCATTACCAGGTGCGCGATTATTTGTCCTACCAGCTCGATCCGACCGACCTCAATCCCGAGGGAATCGACACCTATCAGCACACCAATGAAAAATACTACGGGGCGAAACTGCAGACAATCGGACGGCATACCAGTTTCAAACTGCAGATGTCGGCGCGATCAAGCTATGAAATCTACCGGGCGTATCCGCCGGAGAATTACAATAAAGGCGATTATCATGTATATCTGAACAGCGAGCGCCGGACCTACCAGGCCTCCGCCGAAACCGGTCTCAATGTCGATTCCTGGGAGATTACCATCGGTGATCAGGGGCAGTATATCGCCGACCGGGAGATTGTCATGGACCAGTACGGCTGGAATTTCCTTCCGCCCGATGCCGCCAGCGACAATCCGTTTCTCTACCAGTACGAACTGAACGAATTGTATCAGAACTACGTTTCGAACGATAACGAATTCAACAACGCCGCATATGCCACGGTATGTTATCATTTCGCCCACGGCAAAATCTCCAGCGGCATCCGGCATGAATATTTCGGCACTCTCGGCAAAAAGCGGGAATGGGTCAGCCGCCACACCCTGACCTTGTACCCGGCGGAACATCATCAGGTGGAGTTGTTCTACGGCACGTTCGCGGAAAACCCCGCCAATAAAATCATCCAGCCGTACCAGGTACCGATTCATGACAACCTGGAAAATCTGCGTCCGGTGCTGACCAGATTGCTGGCGGTCAAATACACCTACGGGCCGGCGCGTATCGATGTTTTCCGCAAGACCATTAGCAGACTTCCGGTACTGACGCCGGATTTCAGCGAGGTTGCCAAAGACGGTTCGGTCGGAGAGAGTTTCATTACAATGCAGTCAACGGGGGCAATCGAGTTTTACGGAGCCAATATCGCCCTGGCAATGGATCGCCTTCCCTATGTTCACGGGAATCTCCAAATGTATTACGGGTATTCCCACGCCGATAAGATCGTCGGAAATGTCACCATGCCGTACGAACTCAACGCCGAACACCGGTTTTACCTGTCATACGGGCGCCGCCTGGTCGGATGTGTGAGTTTCGGGACGGAGTTTGCGGCACGCTCCGGCTACTACTACACACCGGTCTGGACCGCGGATTACGACAAGGGCCTGAACCGGTATTCCCAGGAATACTATGAAAGCCATTTACAGACCGAAAATTCCGAGCGGTTCCCGGTCAATTATACGCTCGACATGCATTTCGATTTCGACTTCGGCAAGGTTGCGTTGTATCTCGGCGTTTCCAATGTCACCAATCATGACAATCCAATTATCAATTCCTCCGACGGATATGTTTACGACGCCGGTATCCTGCCGAATATCGGCCTGACTTATTCCTTCTAATAAAAAACCCGTCCTTTCGGACGGGTTGGATATTGGTGAAATTACATCTTAATTAAATATCGAATCCTCCCTCATACAGGTCGGTGTGCGCCGGCGTGGCCCGGAGATGATAGGTCTTGGCCCAGGCTTTCATTTGGGTTTCGGCGTATGAGGCAATATCCTCCGCATAGACTTTGTTCAGATCCTCGGCGGCGATCAGCCAGAAATAAGTCCAGGCGCCATGTTCGAACGCCGGCACGTCGTATGAACTGGAACTGGTCGACGCGGTCGCCATCATCGTTCCGGCTTCGGCATCACCATGGAAATCACCGATTACACAGCAATCCAGCGTCATCGTCTTTTTCGTGCAGTTGATCGCATTGAAATACTGCATGACATAACCATGCGTCAAATAGTACAGATCGGTGGAAATGATACTTGATCCGTATGTCTGGACTTTGACACCATGGCCGGAATAGCAAAAGGCGACTTCATCACCGGGAACGGCCTGGTTAACCAGCCATTGCAAGCCGGCGGTTATGTTATCGGCGGTGGCGTTGCCGTCAAGGTCCATTACCACTGTGAAGCCCTGGCTCTGGAGATAACTCTTCATCGCCACGGCATCTTCATCGCAATACTGCAGATCGTTGACCGTGCCTTCATAATCAGAGATGCCGACAATGTAGGCGTACTTGTGCGCCGGATTGGGATTGGGATCGTCACCGCCCGGATCGGGAGGCGGCGGAGTCGGTTTTTTATCCAGGCTCGGCATTGACGCGGGTTGCATAATCGCCACCTGCACTTCGGCCTGCGGACGCAATTCGACAAATTCCGGGCGCTGGAGCATGGTCCCGATATCGGTGGTATCAGAATTGTTGACGGTGGGTGACTGGCTGCATCCGAACAGCATCAAGAGTGCAATACTGACGGCAAAAAGCGTGAGTAGCTTTTTCATGGTTCTCTCTCCATTAACTAACGTTGGCGTGATGCGACCGGGGAGTCGCACGGTTAGCTACAATTCGACGGTGGTTTTCCTCCTTTCCCTTTCAGGCACTGCCCCGTGTTGATGTAAAGAGAGAGCTGAAATACACGTAATCCATGAAAACAATATAGCCTTTTTGAAAATAATGGAAAGCATTTTCAGACAAGGAAAAACGCCGCGCCCGCCCGGACGGCGGTAACGCGTCGTTTTATAACAAGTTACGGGGAATCTATAAATCCGGCACGGTTGTAAACTGCCAGACCGGTCCGGCGATTTCGCCGCCGTAGCAGTCGTGCGCCACGACATAAAGCCTGTCAGCGAATTCATCCAGACCGTTTATTTCGTCAGGACCTTTACCATCTGGCTGTGGATTCGGCCGTTGGTTGCCAGGATGTACTTATCATAAATCGAATATCCGGCACCGGCGAAGTCGGTCACCTTGCCACCAGCCTCGGTTACGATCACAATTCCGGCGGCGGTGTCCCACGGATGCAGTTTCAGTTCCCAGAATCCGTCGAATCGCCCGCAGGCCAGATAACACAAATCCAGCGCGGCCGATCCGGCCCTTCGGATTCCCCGCGCCAGTTTGGCGAAACGCCGGAATTGCTTGAGATTGTCCTCGCGCGAGGAACCGATGTCATACGGAAAACCGGTTGCCAGAAGCGCATGTTCGAGCTTGGCCTGGTCGGTGACCGTGATTTTCCGTCGATTCAGCCAGGCGCCGCCGCCTTTACAGGCGCTGAACATCTCATCGCGCATCGGATCATAGATGGCGCCAAGTATCATTTCGCCCTGACACTCAAGAGCAATCGAAACGCAGTAAAACGGGAAATTATGCGCGAAATTGGTGGTCCCGTCCAGCGGATCGATAATCCACTTGAATTCCGATCCGTTGTCGATACTCGCTTTCTCCTCGGTCAGGATCGAATGATCGGGATATTGATGTTGAATGCTGTCGATAATATAACTCTCGGATGCCAGATCGGCATCGGTGACCAGATCGACCCGCCCTTTCAGCTCGATGCGGTGATGTTGTCGAGCCTTTTTGTCGAGAATTTCTCCGGCGCCAAGTGCGGTGATCCGGGCAAATCGGGTTAATTTGCGAAGGTAGTGAGGTGATATCATGGATTACATCGCAGTCCTTACGCTTTCCTGTTTGAATTGCATTTGATACAGTTTATAGTAAATACCTTTTTGTTCAAGCAGTTCGTGATGTTTGCCCATTTCACGGAGCTTGCCGTGATGCAGGACAATAATCTTATCCGCCTTTTCGATTGTCGAGAGACGATGGGCAATCATGATGGCGGTGCGATTCTCCAAAAGATTATCCAGCGCCTTTTGAATCATCTTCTCAGTCGCCGTATCGACCGAACTGGTGGCTTCATCGAGAACCAGAATATTCGGATTGAACGCCAGCGCCCGCGCAAACGACAGCAGCTGTTTCTGCCCGGTCGAAAGAGTCGCGCCGCGCTCTTTAACCTCCGCATTCAGACCGCCTTCGGCGTCAATCACATAATCATACAGATTGACCCGCCGCAGGGCGGCACGGATTTGATCATCGGTGATATCCCTGTTGCCCAGACGAATATTGCCGGCATAATCACCCGAAAAGATAAAGACATCCTGCAGAACCAGTCCCAACTGCTCGCGAAGAACACCAAGCGGGTAAGCCTTCAATTCCACGCCATCAAGTTTGATCGATCCTTTTTGATAATCGTAAAAGCGAAACAGCAGTGATACCAGAGAGGTTTTCCCCGCCCCGGTCGCGCCGACAATGGCGACTTTCTCCCCCGGTTCGACCGTAAAGGTCACATCCCGGAGTACCGGTTCATCCGGGTTGTATCCGAACCAGACACCATCGAATTCGATTTTACCGTTAAACTGCTTTGGTGCCGTCGTTTTTTGCACGTCAATCTGATCCGGCTTGGTATCCAGCAATTTGAAAATGCGCTCTGATGACGCCATTGAGGCCTGCAGAACATTATATTTCTCGGCCAGATCGCGAATCGGATGATAAAATCGCTGAACCAATTGAATAAACGCCACCAGCTCGCCGAAGGTCAGCGCCGCCGCGATAATCTGCACCCCGCCGTAATAAATCAGCACCGCCAGTGAAACGGAACTGATCAACTCGACTGCCGGGAAAAAGGTGGCGTAATAGTAAATCGACCGAAAGTGTGCATCACGCAAGTGTGCATTAATTGTGGAGAACCTGTCAAAAACCCGCTTCTCACGGGTAAAAAGCTGGATAATGGTCATTCCGGTGATATGTTCCTGCACGAATGCGTTCAACCGGGCCAGCCGGGTCCGAACTTCACGGTAAATCGCGCGAACTTTTTTTCGAAAAATCGCGGTTGCGATTATTAACAGCGGCAAAACCATGAATGTCAGCAGAGCCAATTGCCAGTTATAGTATAACAGGGCGATGACAATCCCGATTAAAACAATAATATCGCCGAAAACCGAGACCAGCCCCGATGAGAACATTTCATCGAGCACGTTGACGTCGTTGGTAACTCGTGTCACCAGCCGTCCAACCGGGTTTTTATCGAAAAAACCCAGATGCAGGCGCTGAAGATGCCGAAAAATCTGCATGCGGATATCAAATTGCACTTTTTGGCCGATAAACATCGTGATATACATCTGTAAAAACGACAGCGCAAAGCCCGCCAACAGGATACCGGCATACGCCAGCGCCATGCGGGCCATGCCGCTCATGTCGTTTTGCATGATATACCGGTCGATGGTGATCTGTACCGTAATGGGAAGAAGAAGCTGAAGGCCGGAAGCCAATACCAGAAGAAAGGTCGCCAGTGCCAGCCAGAGCCGATACGGCCGAACATAGGTCAGCAAGCGCCGCATCAGGCGGGAGTCATAGGCCTTCCCCAGTACTTCCTCTTCATGATATCCGTTGGTACTCACGGCTACATGTTCTCCAGTTCTTCTTCCAGCAATTGCGTGCGGTACAACTCGGCATATCGGCCGTTCGATTCCAACAGTTCTTCATGCGTGCCGGACTCGACAATCGCCCCGCCGCTGAGATAGATGATAAGATCAGCATCCTTAACCGCCGAGATGCGATGCGAGATGACGAACGCGGTGCGTTTGTCGAGTTCATCGCGCAGATAACTATTGATTAGATGCTCGGTTTCGGTGTCGACGGCACTCGTGGCGTCGTCGAGAATCAAAATTCGTGGATTGGTGACAATGGCGCGGGCAATCGCCACGCGCTGTTTTTGCCCGCCGGAAAGATTGATCCCCCGCTCGCCGAGGATGGTTTCGTATTTCTCCGGAAACGAATCAACCTCCCGGTCGATTGCGGAGGTCGTCGCCGCCTTGCGGGCGGATTCAAAATCCCCGTTATTCGCTCCAAAGAGAATGTTATTCTGAATGGTATCCGAGAATAAAAACGCCTCCTGCGGCACAAAGCCGATATGCTGTCGAAGGGCTTTCAACTCCCAATCGTTGATATCGACATCATCGACAAACAACTGTCCGCGATCGACCGGAAACAGCCGTCCCAGAAGCGAGACCAGCGTTGTTTTCCCCGATGAGGTCGGCCCGACCACTCCAACCGTCATACCGGGGGCGACGGTCAGGTTGATATCATGCAGGATCGGTTTACCGTTGTATGAGAAATCCAGAGAACGAAATTCGATTTTGCCCTTGATCGCATCGGGCCGATACGCTTCGCTGGGTGAGTGCACCTCCGGTTTGGTATTGAAAATGCGATTCAGGCGATCCATTGAGGCCGATCCGCGCTGGTAGAGCGACACCACCCATCCCAGTGCGATCACCGGCCAGATCAGCATCCCCAGGTAGGCGAAGAAGGCCACCAATGTTCCGAGGCTGATATCACCGGCAATGACCAGCTGTCCCCCGAAGTATAGTACCGAAAGCATGGCGAATCCGGCCAGCAAGAACATCATCGGGTGAAACAGACCGAATATTTTAATCTGATCCATATTGAGGTCGATATATTTGCGACTGTGCCGGGCGAAATCATCGATTTCATTCTGTTCCTGGCGGTAAGCACGAATCACCCGGACCCCGGCCAGATTCTCCTGCACTTTGGCGGTTAAAACCGCGAAATATTCCTGAATCCGGGCATGCCGTTTATACAGCAGGTTGCCGAATCTGTACACCGCAAACGATAACAACGGCAGAGGCAATAGTGCATACAAGGTCAGTTGCGATGATAAATAGACCATCATGGAAATGGAAATAACCGTCGCAACAATGGTATTGGCCAGGTGCATAACCGCGGGGCCGACAGTCATGCGCACCGCCTCGATATCATTAGTGGCGCGCGCCATGATGTCGCCGGTTTTGGTATTGTGATAAAACGTGGGATTCAATTTCAGCAGATGCGAAAAGAGGTCCTCGCGCAGATCGTATTCGATTTTACGCGACATCCAGATTATGGTGCGGCGCGTTCCGAAACGAAAAACGCCTGCCACCACCGCCAGTAAAACGATCAGCAGAGCATAGTCCAGGATTTCACCGGCGGGCGCTTTTTGTTCCAGACGATCGAAAGCGATTTTAACCAGATAGGGTGCGGCCAAACCGATGCCGTTGGCACCGAGTATCGCCAGCGCTCCCCAGAAAAGATATCCCTTGTATCGCCGTAAATACCCTTTGATACGGGAAAATCTCTGCGGATCATGTTGCCTGGTTTCCTTTGAATTCCGCATACGTATAGACTACAACATTCCGAACGGTTGCCGGTTCCTAAACACGTAATATATGCTATTTTCCGGCGAAATTGACAAGATTCGCGAAGAATTTAACCGCCTCGGGATCGATCTGGCGAATCATCTGCAAAATCGGCAGGCCACAATAGATGAATCGTCCTCGTCCGAATTCAGACTCCGACAACAGCGCGGTATTATCGGCACGTTCGATGATACGCTCCGCCGGAAACACCAGCGCCGGATAGGAAATATATGACTGTCCGATATTCTGCAATAATTGCAAGACATTGACCGTATGGGTCAGATTGAACAGGGAATGATCGGCATTCAGCACGGTGGCATCTTTCGCCGACAATCGTTCCGCCGTGGAAGTTATGGTGACCGGAAGCAAATCATCGCGCCAATTCGACGGCTGACCGAAGACAATAATACCGCCGCCGTAGTCCATATATTTTTTCAGGCGGGTACCGACCGATCCCAGCGCATGATAGCGCTCATCGCACCCCGTTTCGAAAATGATAACATCGAAGAAATCAAGATCGCCCGCTTCGAGATAACGATCGCTGAGAATGCGATAATTGGCTCCGGTCATGCGAAGCAAGTCTTCCGCCAATCCCTCCGCACCCGGCGCAAGAGCGACTTTGAGCTTGGTGTCGACCGCGCAATCACCACCGCCCACATACACATGATCCGACGCCGCGACCTGGCCATCAAGCAGGATTTCCACCCCCAGTTTTACCCGCTTGTTGCCGATGCTTTTGCGTGCCACCAGCGGGATGGAGAATTCGTAGGCATTGTCGCCGGAAACCAGTGTGAGGTTTTCCTCGAATGCTCCGATCAGGATTCCTTCCGGGGTAGCAAACCGGATTTTTACCTCGCCGGCGAAATCCGTCGGTTTTTCTATAACGATATTGATCGTCGTCGCGTCAACCAGCCGGTCGATTTGCTCCTCCGCAAACGGCTGTCCCATGACAAAATCCGGAATAATCCGCACACGCAACGGCGATTCTTTGTACGCCCCGACCTGATAGGCAAAATCGACGGTGTTGTTGCGATAGCCAATTTTGCCGGTGAGAGTCAGCGAGTCGGGAGTCCGTGCGGACATCTTGTGCAACGGCAGAGCGATCGTGTATTCGCGGATCAGGGAACTGAATGGCAGGATTTTGCTCTCGGCGGAATCAATGACAAAGGCGGTGTCGCTTTGATCCAAAGATGCGGTCACGCCGTAGAAGTCAAGCTCCAGCGGACCATCGTTGGTGATGGTCGAAACGAATTTCAGCCGGGTTCCCTCGGGGCTTCTGCGAAACAGCATGTCGCCGCGATGCGACACCCCCGCCTCGGCGAAGACAGCATCGACCGCATCGGCCACCGCACGGCTCAGATACGACTCGAACACCCCGCCGGGATCTTCTTCCCTGGCGGAATAAAACGCGTTGAGAATCTTTCGCAGTTCGCTCACAGCAAAGAGCATGGCTTCGATTCGTTTGCCGCCGATGGTTTCAGCCGCCGACTGCAAGTACGATTGGTACTGCCTGGCATTATCGAGCATGTTTATGCGCAGATACGAACTGACGATTCTCTGCTCGATAAGCTCCTCCAGCTTGAACGGTTCGATGCCCGATAAAAATCCGGTCGGAATATCCGATCCTTTGGTGGCGCTGTTGATCAGCTCGTAAACCGTGTACCGTTCCAATTCCTCCGCAAGCGGCGGAATCTCGAACAGGTCGGTCGCGAGGGCCGCGATTCTATCGCTGGCACGGTTATAGTACAACTGCCCGTTAACATAGATAACGCTTGGGGAACTCTGATCGGTGCGACGGTAGAATTTTTTAATACCAAGCACCGCGTTGACCGTGGTTTGTCCCGACAACAAATGCCGTTCGAACGCCCGCAGGTGACTGCCGCGAAAGACCTCGCCGAAGATCACGATGTCGGGGAAGCGATACCCGCACATCGAGGCCAGCGCCCGTTCGAGACTGACCCGCGAGGTATCGGTGACGGTACAGTGGATCGACGAAACGTTCGCATCGGAAGAAAGCCGCCGATCGGAGGACGGCGACGGAGCGGCATCGATCGTGGCCAGGTCGACCCGGCAGTGGTTTTCATTCGACAGGTAATAGATCAGCGGCCAATCGATTGCGGATTGATTTTCGTACAGGTACAGGACTTTGACATCGGTTAGCAAGTTGTCCAGTGACGCACCGATCGCGGACGGCATCATCAATACCAGTACACACAACGTCAGAATCGTCACCTGTTTCATAGTCCTGAATATAGACAGCGGGGAATTGCTTGCAAATAAAAAAACGGCCGTCGATGCGTTCGACGGCCGGAAATGACTGCGCCATGCGTTACAGCGCCTGTTTGTCCTTGAGTTTCTGGTACAGCTTCTCGGCGATTTCTTCCGGCGTTTCGCCTGATATCATCTCGCCCTGTTGACGCGGCGGCGGCGGGGAAACCTTGACAACTTTCGTGAGCGAGTTTGCCCCGACCAAGGCACCGTCCAGTCCGATATCGGCCGCCGACCATTTCGTGATCGGGGTTTTCTTGGCCATCATTTTGCCTTTCAGCGACGGCAGACGCGGCTCGTTGATTTCTTTCACCACCGACATCACCATCGGAAGGGTGACCTCGACCACGTCGTATCCCTCTTCAGTCGTACGCAGAAGTTTGGCCTTGCCACCGTCGACGGCTTCGACCTTCTTGACAAACATCGCCTGCGGCACATCCAGAAACGCCGCGACGGCGCCCGGCACCTGCGCGGAGTCGTCATCGACCGCCTGCTTGCCGGCGATAATCAAATCGTATTCTCCGAGTTTTCTCAAGCCGGCGGCCAGAATCCGGCCGACCGCCTGCGGATCGGATTTATCAAACAGCGGATCGGTGATCAGATACGCGGCATCGACACCCAGCGCCAGGCAATCACGAAGCGCGGACTCGGCCCGCTCCGAACCGACCGTCAGCACCGTCACTTTGCCGCCGTGCTTTTCTCTCAGCCGCAGTCCCTCTTCGACCGCGAATTCATCGAAGGGATTGACCACGCCTGGGCCGGACGGCAGGACCACGCTATTGGCCGCCTCGTCGACTTTCACCAATTCTATTTCCGGAACCTGCTTGATGAGGACAACTATATTCATCGAATCCTCCGTTGTCATGAATCATGATCTTTAATCGAATAATATAAGAAGATTGGCCCCCGACTGTCAACCGCTTGTTGCGGTCAATCTTCGTCGCCGGTCGCGCCGCCGAGCCGTTCCAGCGCCACCGCCGCGGCCTGCTGTTCGGCTTCTTTCTTGGTTGAGCCGGTTCCGGTGCCGGTCATCTCGCCATTGGTATAGACGGCAATGGTAAAGGTCTTGTTGTGATCGGGGCCTTCCTCGGAAAGCACCTCGTAGTGCGGCGGTCCTCCGCCGCGCGCCTGCAGGTACTCGAGCAGTTCGCCCTTGAAATTGCGCTGGGAAACATCGTTGAGAATTTCGTTTTCGCGGATGATCAGAATACGTCGAATAAAATCCCGGGCGGGGTTCAGTCCACCGTCGAGAAAGATCGCGCCGATCACCGCCTCCACGGCATCCGACATGATCGAATTGCGTTCCCGTCCGCCGGTGCGTTCTTCATCCGGCGACAGCAGGATAAACCGGTTCAGGCCGGACTCCATCGCCACCCCCGCCAGGGCGGCTTCATTGACCAAAAGCGCCTTGCACTTGGTCAGGTCGCCCTCATCGAATTTGGGATTGGACAGCAGGAGATGTTCGGCAATGACCATGCCGAGGACGGAATCGCCGAGAAATTCCAGACGTTCATTGGAGCGGGTGTTGTGATCGACGGTGCGGACATACGATCGATGCGTGAGAGCTTCCAGAAGGAAGCTCTCATTCTTAAAGCGATATCCAAGCTTTGTTTGGAAATCCTGTATCAGTTTCTCGGCTTCATCTTCCCGGTCACCCGAGAATAAGCCGGCAAGCAGTTCACGAAGTCCCACAATTGCCACTTAGCCATTGTAGCGACGACCGAGAATACTCACATTGTGACCGCCAAACCCGAAGGAATTACTCAGAAAAACATCGAAGTTGTAGTCCCGTGCGGTATGCGCCACGTAATCCAGATCACATTCCGGATCGGGATTATCGAGGTTGACGGTTGGATGCAGTCTCCCGGCCCCAAGCGAGAGAATCGCGGTAATCAGTTCAATCGCCCCGGCGGCGCCCAGCAAATGCCCGATCATCGACTTGGTCGAATTGACCGGGATTTTATAGGCGCGTTCGCCAAAAATCGCCTTGATGGCTTTGGTTTCCGCGGGATCGCCCAAGAGGGTCGCGGTCCCGTGACTGTTAATATATTCAATATCATCCGGCGTCAAGCCGCCGTCCTTGATGGCGTTGTGCATCGCCATCCGGGCGCCGTCGCCATCGGGCAGAGGCGCAGTCATGTGATACGCATCACAGGTCATGCCGCCGCCGATGATTTCGGCGTAAATGGTCGCGCCGCGTTTTTTGGCGGATTCCAGCGATTCCAGAATCAAAATCGCCGATCCCTCGCCAATCACGAATCCGTCGCGATCCTTGTCGAACGGACGCGAGGCCCGATGCGGTTCATCATTGCGGGTACTCAATGCCCGCGCCGAACAGAACCCGGCGTACGACGTCGGCGTTATGGTGGCTTCCGCACCGCCGGTAATCATGATATCAGCTTCGCCGCGCTGAATGGCGCGAAATGCGTCAAGGACAGCATGTGACGACGAGGCGCAGGCGGAGACCGTTCCGTAATTGGGTCCCCGGAACCCGAACCGCATCGCCACCATACCGGCGCACATGTCGATAATCATCATCGGGATGAAAAACGGCGAGACGCGTCCCGGGCCGGACTCCAACAGGGTTTGATGCTGTTTTTCAAAGGTGGTGATGCCGCCGATCCCCGAGCCGATGATGACACCGGCCCGATTCGGGTCGATGGCAGTCAAATCCAAACCGGAATGATCGATCGCCAGCTGACTGGCGCCGATGGCGTACTGTTCCGAGAGATCCATCCGCCGCGCGTCTTTCTTGTCGACAAACGCGAGCGGATCGAAATCCTTGACCTCGGCGGCGATCTTGGAAGTAATGCCGTCGGTGTCAAAACGGGTCAGCAGACCGACGCCGCTTTCGCCGGAAAGCACCGCATGCCAGTACTGTTCCAGATCACACCCGAGGGGACTGACCACTCCCATCCCCGTAACAACTGTCCTGACAGTATCCATATGGCAGTTCTCGTTTCCTGTTACTTGGTGTGCTCCCGAATGTAGTTGACAGCGTCGCCAACCGAAGTAATTTTCTCGGCTTCTTCGTCGGGAATTTCAATGGAAAATTCCTCTTCCAGCGCCATGACCAGTTCAACCGTATCCAACGAATCCGCGCTCAAATCCTCGACGAATTTAGCATCCTCGGTCACCTGAGCGGCATCGACACCAAGCTGTTCAACGATAATGTCCTTAACCTTTTGAGTGATCTCGTCAGACATCCTCTCTCTCCTTTTTTATGAGATTCCCTTCGTATTTACGACATTAACAGGCCGCCATCGACTCCGATGACCTGCCCGGTTACATACGATGCATCTTCGGAAACCAGAAACGCCACCGCGGCGGCGACGTCCTCGGACGTCCCCAGTCGCTTCATCGGGATCGCTTCCGAGAGCCTCTCCCGCGCCGCTTCCGGCATCTGGTCGGTCATGGCGGTCTGGATAAATCCCGGCGCAATGGCGTTCACGGTCACGCCGCGCGTCGCCAGCTCCTTCGCCGCCGCCCTGGTCAGCCCGATCAATCCCGCCTTACTGGCGGCATAATTGGTCTGACCGGCATTGCCCATCCGTCCCACGACCGATGAAATATTAACAATTCTTCCGGAACGTTGTTTCATCATTAGTTTCGCCGCCGCCTGGGTCACCAGAAACGCCCCCTTGAGATTGACATTGATCACGCTGTCCCAGTCCTGCTCGGACATGCGCACCATCAGTCCGTCGCGGGTGATGCCGGCATTGTTGACGACAATATCCAAACGGCTGAATTTGGCGACGGCAGTCTCGACCAGCCGTATGGCGTCATCACGACTGGCCACGTTGGCGGCGACCGCAATCACCTCGACACCGCGCGACCGCAGTTCTTCGGCGGTTGTCTCGGCGGCATCGGCCATGATATCCGAAATGACGATTTTTGCGCCGTCGGCGGCCAGGCGCTCGGCAATGGCTTTGCCGATTCCGCGCGCTGAACCCGTAATCAGCGCCGTTTTTCCGGTTAGTGTCATGTTGCCTTGTCTACTCCGCCATCACCGTTGCAAACGCCTCGACATCCTGCATGGTATCGATATTAATAATTTTGGCGTCTTTGATCTCCCGTTTTGCCAGGCCGGTCAGGACCTTGCTCGGACCGACTTCGATTACGACATCGACGCCGCGCCTGACAAAGGTCTGCATGGTTTGATACCATTTCACCGGCGACGTCAACTGCATCACCAGCAATTTTTTCAACCGCTCGGAATCGTTTTCCGGTTCGGCGGTTACGTTCGGGACAATGTCTGTATTTGGCGTCAAAAAGTCAACCGTTTCCAAATATTCTTTCATACCTTTTTGGGCCGATTCCATCAGGGGCGAATGAAATGCGCCGCCCACCTGCAGTTCCATCGCGCGCTTGGCACCCGCTTCTTTGCACAGGCGACAGGCCTCGGCGACTCCCTCGACGGTTCCGGAAATAACCAGCTGATTGGCCGAATTGTAATTGGCGGGAACCACCACGCCCGTTGCGGAAGCAATGTCACAAATCTCCGCGACCCTATCCTGATCAAGGCCGATAATCGCGGCCATGGTGCTGGGGGTTTCCCGGCAGGCCTGTTCCATCAACTCCGCCCGTCGTCCGACCGCCCTGACGGCATCATCGGCACTTAACACGCCGGCCAGCGCCAGCGAACCGTATTCACCCAGGGAATGCCCCGCGGTGATGGCGGCTTCGGGAAGCGCATCCTTCATGACGGTCAACACCGCCAGCGAATGCAGTAAAATCGCCGGCTGGGTGAACCGGGTCTGTTTGAGCACGTCGGCGGGACCTTCAAAGGCGATCTTCGCGATATCCTCACCGATGGTTTGCGATGCGATATCATATAGCCTTCTGACGTTTGCATCAGCGTCGTACAGGTCTTTGCCCATACCGACGTACTGTGATGCCTGTCCCGGAAATACTATGGCTATCGATTCCATATTGTCTCCTACCATTTGACCGTCGCCGAAGCCCAGGTCAGGCCTCCCCCGAACGCGGCCATTAACAGAATATCTCCCTCTTTAATCCGGCCGCTTCGCACCACTTCATCGAGTGCAATGGGAACCGATGCCGCCGAAGTGTTGCCGTATTTGTCAATGTTCATGAACACCCGTTCGATGGGAATCCCGATCCGCCGGGCGGCGGATTCCATAATGCGGATGTTGGCCTGATGCGGTACCATGACAGTGACGTCTTCGGATTTCAGCCCCGCCATGTCGAGGGCTTTCAATGACGCATCACTCATCTGCCGGACCGCATGGCGAAACACCTCACTGCCGGACATAGTAATAAAAAAATCGCCGTCACCATTATGGAAGCTCTGCGGCGGCGCGATCGAACCACCGTGGGGAATCCACAGCAGTTCCGACAAACGGCCGTCGGACTTGAGGAACGTGGACAAAATCCCCCGGTCCCCTTCCGACGCCTCGACGACGGCCGCGCCGGCTCCGTCACCGAACAGCACACAGGTGTTGCGGTCGGTGAAATCAGTGCACGACGACAGCTTTTCGGCTCCAATGACCATGACTCTCTTATATTGGCCGATCCTGATAAACGAATTGGCGATTGACAGACCATGCAGAAATCCCGCGCAGGCCGCCACGATGTCCAATGCCGCGGCATTGACCAGTCCCAGTTTTTTCTGGACGATACAGGCCGTGGAGGGCAGTCGATGATCGGGTGTCACCGTTCCCAACAAAAGCAAGTCGACATCTTTGGGACCCAGACCGGCCATCTCCAGTGCTCTTCGTCCGGCGGCCACCGCCAGATCGGACATGCTTTCATATTTTTCACAGATGCGACGTTCTTTAATCCCGGTCCGGCTTTGAATCCATTCGTCGGTGGTGTCCACCATTTTTTCCAGATCGTGATTGGTCATGATGTGTTCCGGAACGGCCGACCCCAGACCGGTTATACGGCCTCTGCGATTACGATACATCACTGACACCATTGGGTACCACACCGTTCATCTCGGAGCGGATATTGCCATGGATATTGTGACGTACCATTTCGGCCGCCGTCAACACCGCGTTTTTAATCGCCTTTGGTGATGAAGAACCGTGACAAATAATCGACACACCGTCCACGCCCAACAGCGGGGCGCCTCCGGATTCGGCATAGTCGAATGAGCGCCGCAGTCGTTTTAGAAACGGCCGCATCAGGCCCGCGCCGATCCGGGAAAAGATATTGGTCGACACCTGCCGTCGCAGAGAGGAGGTCAAAAAACCCTCCACCGACTCCGCGAATTTCAGCAGAATGTTGCCGACGAATCCGTCGGTAACGATCACGTCAATCTCTCCGGTGAGAACATCGCGGCCCTCGACATTGCCGACAAAATTCAAATCCGACTTCTCAAATAATTCATGCGTCTGAAAGATCAATTCATTGCCCTTGCTTTTTTCTTCTCCAATGGATAACAATCCCACCTTGGGAGATGTTCTCCCACTCATGAGCGAGGTATAAATCGACCCCATCAAGCCGAACTGATACAGCGTTTGCGGTTTGCACTCGGCGTTGGCGCCCACATCGAGCACCAGCGTCGGCACACCGGTCGAGGTTGGGAAGAAACTCCCGATGGCGGGGCGGTTGACCCCTTCGATTCGGCCCAGAATCAGAATTGACGAAGCCATCACGGCGCCGGTGTTCCCGGCCGAAACGAAGGCGTCCGCCTTCCCGTTCTTCTGCATCATCAGCCCCACGGCGATGGAAGAGGTTTTCTTGCGAATTCCCTCGGTCGGGGTGTCGGCCATGGCCACCGAGTGCGGGGCATCCTGAAAATCCACGTTGGGGGGAAGATCTTTCAGCCCCTGGATGGTATTATTGACCACCTCGGTTTTGCCGACCAGCACCACGCGCACGTCGTCGGGACGCTCCTGCGCCGCCCATATTCCACCCTGAATGATGGAATCCGGCGAGGCGTCGGCGCCCATGACATCGAGCGCGACAGTCATCATATTCGCGTCTTTGCCCATGTGGCGATTAACCGCATCTACCCGGGTTATGCTTCTTTCGGGGTCATTACCACACTGCCCTTGTAAAATCCGCAGCTGGGGCAGACATGGTGCGGCAGGGTTGCCTGATGACAATTCGGGCATTCAATAACTTGCGGCGCAGACAATTTCCAGTGCGTTCTTCTTTTACGCCCCCGTGTCCGCGAGTGTCTTCTCTTTGGAAGTGCCATATTTCTTACCTATTCGTTTAATACTACTATTCCAACAGGTTTCTTAAACCATCCCATCGTTCATCAAATTCATCCGGACTGCAGTCGCAGGTTTCCTCGTTCAAATTCACGCCGCAATTCGGGCACAGTCCCTTGCACTCCTCGTTGCACACCGGTTTCATCGGCAGAGCCAGAGTCAGCGTCTGCCTGACCATATCCGTTAAATCAACAATATGCTCGTTTTGTTTCAAATAAATGCAGTCTTCCGAGCTGTCGGACGCCATTACCGCTTTCGTCTGGGTGGTTTTAATCAGCACGTCCAGCTCTCCGACCAGCTCGCTTTCATACATCTCCAGGCATCGCGAACATTCCACGTCGACCGGGGCTTTCACCACACCGTGCAGAAGATACTCCTCCTTGACCTTCTGGAGGTTGATCTTCAGTTTGATCACATCCCGAAACGTGATCCCCTCGATGGTCCCCTCAAGATTGTCTCCCTCCGACTCCAGTACAAATTCAACCGGAAACGAACTGAATTCACGCAAATCAAAATTCATAGAATGCGAAAGTAAAAAAAGTCCGCGATAAAGTCAAGATCAAATAACCAGAGAAAGTCGGTGCGGCGCGGGCTGGCACCCCGGAAACGCCGCACGTCGCTTTATCGCTTACTCGTCTTCCCGCCCGGCAATGCGGATCCGGTTCTTGGCCCGGGCCAGCGCCCGATGGGCACGGGGGAGATCAATCTCGCCGGCGGCGTCGGCCAACCGCCGTTTGGCGCGTTCCAGAGCCTCACGAGCCCGTTCCAGGTCGATATTTTTGGCGAATTCGACCGAATCAACCAGAAGCGTGGCATGATTGGAGGAAATCTCGAAAAAGCCGAAGGAAACCGCCATGTCGATCTCTTTGGCATTGGTATCCTTGACCCTGACTTTCCCGGGAACAATCGCCGTGATCAACGGAGCATGATCGCTAAGAACTCCCAAGTACCCCTCGGAACCGGGAATGATCAGCGATGTGACTTCCGCCTCGTAAAATATCTTCTCAGGCGTGACTATGGAGAGTGTATACATCTCGCTTCCGCCCGTTATTTCATATTTTCGTAATTCGACAGCACTTCATCGATTCCGCCAACCATATAGAACGCCTGTTCCGGAATATCATCGAACTCTCCGTCCGCCAGGCGCTTGAATCCCTTGATCGTATCCTCAAGCTTGACATACCGTCCGGGCTTGTTGGTAAAGGCTTCCGCCACAAAGAACGGTTGCGACAGGAATTTTTGAATCTTGCGCGCCCGCGATACGGTCAGCCGATCATCTTCCGAAAGTTCATCGATCCCCAGAATTGCGATAATATCCTGCAAGTCTTTGTACCGCTGGAGAATCATCTGCACCTTGCGCGCCACATTGTAATGCTCCTCGCCGACAATGTTCGGATCGAGAATACGCGAGGTGGAATCGAGCGGATCGACCGCCGGATAAATGCCCAGCTCCGCGATCTGGCGCGACAACACCGAGGTGGCGTCAAGATGCGAAAATGTCGTGGCCGGCGCCGGATCGGTCAGGTCGTCGGCCGGCACATAAATGGCCTGCACCGATGTAATCGAACCCGCCTGCGTCGAGGTGATACGCTCCTGCAGGGCGCCCATTTCGGTTCCCAGCGTGGGCTGATATCCCACCGCCGACGGCATACGACCCAGAAGTGCCGACACCTCGGAACCCGCCTGCACGAAACGGAAAATGTTGTCGATAAAAATCAGCACGTCCTGATGTTCTTCATCGCGGAAATATTCCGCCATAGTCAGACCGGTCAGACCGATCCGAAGACGCGCGCCCGGCGGTTCGTTCATCTGCCCGAAGACCATCACGGTCTTGGCGATAACGCCGGATTCTTTCATTTCCAGCCAGAGATCGTTTCCCTCACGGGTGCGCTCTCCGACGCCGCAGAATACGGAATAGCCGCCGTGCTCGGTGGCCACTGAACGAATCAACTCCTGAATCAACACCGTCTTGCCCACCCCGGCGCCGCCGAACAAACCGACTTTGCCGCCCTTGGGATACGGTTCGAGCAGGTCAACCACCTTAATTCCGGTTTCCAGAATTTCGGTCGAGGTGTCCTGATCCTCGAAGGACGGGCTTGGTCTGTGAATCGGATGCCTCGGCATGTCTTTGGGCATATCGCCGAGTTCGTCGATTGTCTTGCCCAGCAGGTTAAAAACGCGCCCGAGGGTTTTGTCACCGACCGGAACCGCAATCGGCTGACCGGTGTCCAACGCCTTCATTCCGCGGACCAACCCATCGGTGGAAGCCAGCGCGACACACCGCACGATGTTGTCGCCGATATGCATGGAGGCTTCGACCGTCAAATTGATCTCGCGCTCTTTATCCTCGATTTTAATGGCGTTGAGAATCTCGGGCAGATGGTCGGCGTGAAACTCACAGTCCACGGTCGGGCCGATAACCTGCACCACTTTGCCAACATTTTCAGCCATTGGAACTTGCTCCATCTATTTCAGTATCTTACTTATCCACTTAACCCGACAGCGCTTCGGCACCGCCGACAATATCCAGCAGTTCTTTGGTGATCGCGGCCTGACGCGCCTTGTTGTACTGCAGAGTCAGGGTGTCGATCATCTCGCCGGCATTCTTGGTGGCCGCCCCCATCGCAATCATCCGCGTCCCGTGTTCCGATGCGAATGAATCGGCCAGGACCGTTATCAGTTTGGTATAGGCATACCGCGGCATCAAATCGGTGAAGATCGCTTCCGGCGACGGTTCGAAGATGTAATCCTGCGTGGCCGCCTTCTGTTCGTCGACCACCGGTCGTTCCACCGGCAGGTAGGTCGCCTCGGTGATCTTGTACCGCGTGGTGGAGAGAAACTGCGTGTAAATCAGTTTGATCTCATCGGTCTCGCCGTTCAGGAAACGATTCGTCAGCAGATCGACCACCTCGCGGGCTTTATCGTAATCCAGGTTGCCGCCCCAGTCGCTGAACGTCTTGACGATCGTCCACGGACGACGCTTGAAAAAGTCATACCCCTTGCGCCCGACCAGCACCAGCTCGGTGTTTTCCGGCGCTTTATCCGCCAGCCAGGCATTGGCCCGACCGATCAGGTTGGAGTTGAACGATCCGCAGAGACCGCGATCCGAGGTCAGCAGAACCAGCGTCTGCTTTTTCACCTCACGAGCCGCGAAAAAGGGATGCATCAGTTCACCGGAGGCCGACGCCGACAGGTGCACCAGGATATGATCCAGTTTTTCCGAGTAGGGACGAACCTGCATGATCTTCATCTGCGCCTTGCGCAGTTTCGCCGCGGCCACCATCTCCATCGCCTTGGTAATCTGGCGGGTCGAGATGACCGAACGAATTCTCTTTTTTACTTGTCGCAGAGTCGGCATACGCTACGCCTTTGCTGTAAACTGCGCCTTGAATTCCTCCGCCGCCTGTTTCAGCTTGGCCACGGTGTTTTCCGAGAGGTCTTTTTCCTTGGCGATCACGGCATCGAGATCCGGGAATTTTTCACCGCAGAATTTGAAAAAACCCTCTTCAAAATCCGCCAGTCGATTCAGCGGAATACTATCGAGATATCCGTTGACACCGGTCCAGAGGATCATGACCTGGCGCGGCATTTTCATCGGGACATACTGCCCCTGTTTGAGAATCTCCACCATGCGTTCACCGCGCGTCAACTGCTTCTGCGTGGCGGCGTCGAGATCGCTTCCGAACTGTGCAAAGGCCGCCAGCTCGCGGTACTGGGCCAGATCGAGTCGCAGAGAGCCCGCCACTTTCTTCATAGCCTTGGTCTGGGCATTACCACCGACACGGGAAACCGAAATACCGACGTTAATGGCCGGACGAATACCGGAATAGAACAGGTCGCCTTCCAGGAAGATCTGCCCATCGGTGATCGAAATTACGTTGGTCGGAATGTATGCCGACACGTCGCCGGCCTGCGTTTCGATAACCGGCAATGCGGTCAGCGAACCGCCGCCGAGTTTATCGTTGAGTTTCGCCGCGCGTTCCAGCAGGCGGGAGTGCAGATAAAACACGTCGCCCGGATACGCTTCCCGTCCCGGCGGACGACGCAATAACAGGGATAACTGGCGGTAGGCCACGGCGTGCTTGGACAAGTCGTCGTAGACCACCACCACATGCTTTTTGTTATACAGGAATTCTTCGCCCATGGCGCATCCGGCGTACGGAGCAATAAACTGCAGCGGGGCCGGATCGGAGGCGTTGGCCGCCACCACCGTGGTGTATTCCATGGCACCGTGTTCTTCGAGCGTCTTCACGACTTTCGCCACGGTCGAGGTTTTCTGGCCGACGGCGACATAGATACAGAACACGTCGGTGCCCTTCTGGTTGATAATCGTATCGATGGCAAGAGCGGTTTTGCCGGTTCCGCGGTCGCCGATAATCAGCTCGCGCTGTCCGCGGCCGATCGGGATCATCGAGTCAATCGCCTTCAAACCGGTCTGCACCGGCTCTTTCACCGGCTGACGTTGCGTGACACCCGGCGCCGTCCCTTCCAGCAGACGAAAATGATCGGTCACAATCGGTCCCTTGCCGTCCAGCGGCTGACCCAGCGGGTTGACCACCCGTCCGATCATGGCGTCGCCGACCGGGACCTGCACCACTTTGCCGGTGCGCCGGACGGTATCGCCCTCTTTCACGGCCGAGGCGTCGCCGAAAATCGCCGCGCCGACACTGTCTTCCTCAAGGTTCAGCACCATGCCGATAATGTCGCCGGGAAACTCCACCAGCTCCGACATCATCACGTCTTCCAGGCCCCAAATGCGCGCGATACCGTCGCCAACCTGGAGCACCGTCCCGACGGATTCCATCTCCAGCTTGGTTTCGTACCCTTCAACCTCGCGCTTTATTATTGAGGAAACTTCTTCTGGATTTAAACCCATCGTAAATACCTCTATTCAATAACAGACTTTATATTCGCAACCATCAAACCGCTTTTATGTACGGTTCTCGTCTTTGCCGGCATCGTTTCTTCTCCTCGGCATCCGTTTGCGCTGACCTCGTCGTGTACGGCTGTCACACCCCGTGCACTCGCGCCGGAAAACGCGATTAGTGCACTTTTACCTTCATCAACCGGTTCCGCAGCTGACTCAGCCCGTACCGGATGGAACCGTCGAGAATCTGGTTATGCAGGATGACAATCATCCCGCCGATAATCGACGGATCATTTTTTTCCTCGAGTTCGATTTTCAGCGACGTGCGCGCGGCCAGTCGCTGGATCAATTCCTTGCGTTCGGCGTCGGTAATTTTGACCGCCGTAATGCAGGTGGCCCTGGCAATGCCCTTTTCGGCGCGCACCAGGCGATCGAACTCGTCGATGATTTCCGGCAGAAACTTAAGTCGATGTTTTTCGACCAGAAACTGCACGAAATGGTAAAACGGCTTGTCCAGCCGGCCGGCAAAGGCCTTCTCGACCAGGTTATACTTGTCCTCGTCGGGGATCTGGGGCGCGGTCATAAAGTCCAGAAAGGTCCGGTCTTTTTTCAGGTACGCCACCAGAGCGTCAAACTGGTCCCAGGCCGCGTCGAGCGCATTCTGCTCTTTGGCCAGCTCAAACAGGGCGGATGAGTACTTTTTGGCAACTTGCTGGGCAATCATGGGATTACGCCTTTTCGATGTTGTCTATGAACTTCCCGATCAACTCCCGCTCTTTCTTGTCATCAAGCTTCTCATGCAGGATCTTCTCCGCCGCGGTCAGGGTAATGGCAACCATTTGTTCTTTGAGCTGCACCTTGGCCTTGGCGACGTCGCGATCCAACTGCTCGTTGGTGCGATTGATAATCCCGCGCGCTTCTTCCTGAGCGTTCATCTTGATATCGGAGGCGAGCTTGTTGGCCTCGTTCACCGCCTCGGTGATCTTGACCCGACGCTCCGCCTCGATATTCTTCAGTTTGTTCTCGTACTCCGTCCGCAATTGTTCGGCATCCTGTTTTCGGGTCTCGATGTTGTCGAATTCGTCTTTGATCTTCTGCCGCCGTTCCTCCATCATGGACAACAGCGGTTTCCAGGCGAATTTCTTCAGCAACCAGACCGTAATCAGGAAACCGATTATGTGAGTTATTACTTGCGCTAGTTCAATGTTCATTGACGATCTCCAACAGTCAGTTGGTGAACTCCTCTCCTCAGTTTGCGGACTGTGTTAATTAACCGATCTTGCCCATGAGCAACAGCAGACCGACCAGCGCATAAATGGTCAACGCCTCGATAAACGCGGCACCGATGATCATACCGGTCTGAATCTTACCCGCGGCTTCAGGCTGACGACCCATCGCTTCCATTGCGGAACCTACCGCCTTGCCGAGCCCGAGGCCCGAACCAATCGCCGCGATCGAAACCGCAATCGGCAGTGCAAATGAAAGTGCAGTCTGGAAATCCATCTCATCCTCCAAAAAAATTGATACGGTGAAACTCTATCTTTTTTTCTTTTCTTCTCGTTATCAATGCTCGTCATGCGGCATGACCATCACGAAATAAATCGTGGACAGCATGGTGAACACCAGGGCCTGGATGGTCGAGGTCAGCATGGCCAGCAAAATAAAGGGAATCTGGAACGGAAAGCCGATCGGCGATCCGAAAATTCCCATGAACATGATCCCCAGCGACACGAACGCCGCGATCAGGATATCCTCACCGGTGATGTTGCCGAATAGACGAAGCGCCAGTGAAAACGGTTTCGCCAGCTCGCCGACCAGGTGAATCGGCAGGTTGATCGGCGCCAGACACCAGGTGACGACATCCGTCGGCGATCCCATCAAATGGTGCACGTATCCCCACACTCCCAGCCGCCGGATACCGGTGTATTGCACATACAGAAACACCGTCAGCGCCAGGGCCGCGGTGGTGTTGATCGACGATGTCGAAGATTTGAAGAAGGGAATCAGGCCAAGCAGGTTCATGAACCAGATGTACACGAACAGGGTGCCCAGAAACGGCGTAAATTTCTTCGCCTCCTTGCTTCCCATCACCGACTCGATAAGGTTGTACAACCCCTCGACAATCATCTCCACCAGGTTCTGGAGTCGGCCGGGAATCATCTGCCGCTTCCGATACGTGATCATCGCCACCACAATCATGAACAGCGCCACCACTCCGGCATAAATTAATGCGTCGTAATGGTGCGCGAAGGCCTTGTTGATGAACGTGATCAGGTTGGGAAGTTCGTGCGATTCCCCGCCTCCGTGCCCGCCCTCGGCGGCGTGTTCCGCACCGTGGGCCGCCGCGTCATGCGTCGCGGTCAGAATGTGATAAAACAGTCGGTTAAACACTCTTCAGGCTTTCTTTTCTATTACTCATATCCATATTATCAAGCTTTAAAATGGTCCGCCCCACCGCCTTGAGCACCATCACCAGCAGAACCACCGAAAATCCGATCAAAAGCAAAATGGCATCGAAATACTCGCTGGTAACCATAAAATACCCGGAGGCGTACAGTAAAGGGAATTTGATAAACATCACGACCAGCGCGGTAGTCTTGTCGACCCCGTCGGGGCGCAGTGCGGAGCGAATCAGCTTTTCCAGAAAATACAGATTTACCATCCCCCAGACCAGCCCGGTAAATACCGACAGGCTCGCCTGAAATCCGTAATAATAGGAGCCAAAGATGATAATCAGCAGGCCGAGTGCGGCCGCCGTTTTGATGGTTCTGGCAATAAACCCGATATCCATTAGCGTTTTTTGCCTATTCGTCGCTGTCCTGTTCCGCCCGTTTAATGATGCCGTATATCTCTTTTCCCGAGGCGATAAACCCGAAAATCAAAAACACAATCAGTAAATACGGTTCGGTGCCCAGCTTGGAGTCGAGCCAGCGGCCAATAAAAAAGCCGACAACCGGCCCTACGACCAGAAGAATCGGAATGGTGCCCAACAGACCAAGCTGGCGAATCTCCCTTCGTCCTTTTGCCTTTTTCGGCTTTTCAGGTTCGGGCAAATTTCACCCATCACTCATGTGCTTTAAAGCCCCAAATATAAGGCTCCGAACAGAATTGTCAAGAGCTTTTGAAAATAAAAAGTGAAAAATTTCACGATATGACCAGAAAATCTCAACTACCAACACCGCAAGAAGATAAGAAAACTCGCCGTTTTTACGAAGCAATTTTAAAGAAAATACCGGTTAATTTCTTCATTAAATATAAAACCCGGAAAAACCAGATTAATTTCTTGTTGCTTAAACACGGGAAACCCCGATTTCGTCGATTCGTATGTAACAATGAGATCACGCACTCTCTTTGACTTCGAACAGCAATCCACACCGCCATACACCATCACGGGAGGTCGATATGTTTCGCACTTATCGGAGTATAAAGGTTGTCGTATTGACAGTCGCTGGCCTTTTATCTGTCGTCGCTACCGGTCAACGAGTTTTCGGGGTGGATATTTCATGCGGCGATGTTAATCTCGATGGCGATATCAACCTGCTTGATATTCTGGAAAGCATTTCCTTTGTTTACGGTGACGGAATGCCGTCGGAAAACCCCTGGGCCATGGATGTCAACGACTGCGACGGGGCAGTTAATCTGTTGGATATCATGCACTTGATCGACAAGATTTACAGCGATGGCCCGCCGCCGGTCTGTTGTGAGCAATCCGGTTATTTTACGATGGAAGCCAAGTACGAGTATATTGTCTCGTGTCACAACGGGGGAGGGATTTTCCCCGTGATGATTACTGTCGATCCTGATTTCGGCGGCTATGTCGAGATTGCACTCGATGCCGATCCGGACTTGCACGCTAAAGCATGGCCACAAACAGTCACGGCATTCTGGCCGGTTACTGAAATAACCATTCGGCCCGATTCGCCTGCCGTCGTACGGCTCGATACGATTTGGGTTACGGCAACGCATCTCGACAGTGCGATTACCATCCCGTTGGAGGTTGATCTGAACGGCTTTCCCGGCGGCGATCCCGAACACACGCTGGAAAAGAAAGAACAACTGGTTGACTGGCTGGAAACCGAACATCCCGAATTCGGGTCGTTCGAGGGATTACCGTGGTACGGATACGTAACCTATCCCGGAATCCTGATAGTCGAGCACTGGACGTATATCTACGACGAGTGGGAGATGCGGATCTGTTTTCATGTCATGATTCCGCCGTATGACTGGTCAATGATCTGGCTTCGCCGCCGTGGTGAATTGGAACCCCGTATTGCGGCCAAACGGGAACATAACGGCATTACCTATGAAATCCATGAAATCCCGATCGAGGAATACCCGACGTTTTACGGGTATTGACCTTGCTTAACCAGCACGTCTTTCGAGGCGGTCGTGATTGATTACAATTGCCCGACATGTTCATCATAGCCGTAGACAAAGACGGACAACAACATGCACCGCAACGATTGTAATTATATGAGTCTGAACATAATGCGATAACGATGCCGCCAGTCGCGCTGTTTAATCGTACGCGACTGAACCGCAACTCCATACTGATGATACTAATGCGGTGTTAAAACGAATATCCGGCCGAGACGCGGAAGGTCTCATCAAGATAGTCATTATGCAAATAGGCCAGATCGACGATAATGCGGTTGATATTGACCCCGACGCCGCCGGTGAAATTGCCGATATCAAATCCCGCCCGCCCGAAAATCATCTCGCGATACGACAACTCCAGCCCGTAGTGCATATCCAGCGAAATCTCCCCCGCCCAGTATTGTGCGGCGCTCTGAATCCCCTCGAACTTGATATCGCCGGAGGCCGCCAGCTGTCCGGTGAAATCGCTGACGGTATGATGCAACAGCAGTCCCGGTTTGACCGTCGGCAGAATCGACTCGGTGGTTCCTCCGGAATACCGGATGAATCCGGAAAACAGGTCGGTCACCATCAGGCCGAGCCGCGCTTTGGGATGAATGTCATACAGCGCGCCGATATCGGCGGTTAGCCCGTAACCGGTGATAGTCGGCATGTCGCGGTAAATCATGCGGACGGTAATCCCGACATCGATTTTCTCTTTAATTTTCCCCGCCGCCGAGGCCGCCAGCATGTAATCGCCGTGCGATTCCTCGCGCACCACGTACTGCCGACGGGACACCGGGTCGATATCGGTGATCTTGATCCCGCCACCGCCAAGATAGTATACATACGCCCCGTAGGAACGGACGATATACAGATTGTCGCCCCGACGTCGGGCATATCCAATAAAATCATGATTCAAAAGCGACCCGAAGGTTTCGGCGTGCATGGCGATCAAGTTGTGTCCGGTCAGGTTGTTCAGCCCGGCCGGGTTCCAGTATCCGCCGGAGGCATCGAACGGCCCGGCAACCGTTGCGCCGCCCATCGCCAGCGCACGGGCACCGACTCCGAGCGCGAACGGCTCCCCGGCGTATTTGGCCCCGAGAGCCGAACCGGCCAGAAGCAAAGCGATTATGCAAATTCCAAAAGTCCGCATTGTCCAATAATATATACGTTTCATCCTTTTGGCAATGCAAAGGACATTGCGCGGATAAAAAAAACGCGGCGATAAACCCCGCGTTTGAATAATCATATTCGCGTCTTGTTATTTATTATCCGACGTGGCTGGAACCGTTTTGACCGCCGGACATTCGGATTTGCCTGCCGACGCCTTCATCATCGGGCAGGCTGATGCAGCTGTTTTGTCATGGGTGCAAATCTGCGATAATGCCACCTCGGCTTTGTACCCGGCTTTGACCACCACCTGCGCCAGCTTATCGGCTTTGGTCTTTTGGGGATCGAAACACACTGTCGCCGTTCCGCCTTTGCGATCCACTGCGGTTACCGTGATAACGCCATCCTGGCCGGCCAGAGTCTTTTTCAGTTCTGCCTCAGCGGTATCATCGGCGATTCCCGATACGGTCAGAGTAAGGTGCTCACAGGTTCCCTTATAATCAGCGCAGGCCGGATTAGCCGGCGTTTCGGGCGCTGTCGCCGAGGCGGTTTTGCTAATCGGGCAGGGAGTGGCGCAGGTTGATGCGCAGGACGTCGTGCCCTTTTTGCCGCAGTTCGATCCGGCCAGCACCGGCGATACGACCAGCGCCAGACATACCACCAACAGCCCCAGTAGAAACAGTTGTCTTGTGTACATTAATCATCCTCTCATAGCGGTAGTAATTGGAATAACTGCCTTAGTATACCCAATTAGTCTATAATGTCAAGCGGATTCGCGGAAAGATTGTCGTTAAAATGGATCGGGGCGGGTGATAACCCGCCCCGGGAGAGATAACCAATGCACTAAACAAAGAGATTTTAACGGGAGCCGTCGTCGGTGCTGACGGTCTTGCCCATCGCCGCACAGGCGGACGGATCGCAAGTCTTGGCGGCGGCACACATCGCCGGATCGCATGCCATATCCGAAGTCATTTTGGCGTTCATCGCGGCACAGGCGGCCGGATCACAAGCCTTGGCGGCGGCACACATCGCCGGATCGCATGCCTTGTCCGAAGTCATTTTGGCGTTCATCGCACCGCCGGCAATGGCAACGGCCGGAATCAATTCCGCCTGATAACCGGCATCATTGATCATCGCGGTGAATTTCGACGGGCAGTCGACCTTCGACGGATCATAGTGAATCATCGCGGTTCCGTCGGCATAACTGACCTTGTCGACGCTGGTTACTGCCGCATTGCCCTGCAGGACTTTTGTTAAATGGGCTTCGCAACCGGCACAGGTCATCCCCTTGACCTTGAAATTGGCAGTGGCATACTGCGCGTTTACGACTCCGGCCTGTTCGGTGGCGGCCGATGTGCTCGTTTCGGCAGATTTGTTCACCTTATCGGCTGAACAGGAACCGACCGCCTTGACTTGCGAGGCGTTGGCCTTGTCAGCCGAGGCCGATGTTTTCGCGCTGGTTGCACAATTACCGGCAAAAACGGTCATCGGGGCACTTACCAGCGCCAGCCCTAAAACCAGGGCAAAACCAAAGATAGCGGCTTTCTTCATCGAAGCATCCTCCTAAAACAGTGTCACGTGTTCAATTCAAACAAGTTTGTGGGATATAGGACTTATTCTATCCTGTTTTAGTATCTTAAACGGTTCAGCTCGTGGGAAAGTTCCAATTGTGTCGGTTTGATTGGGAAATCAGAAAAAAAGGCCGCCGACAAGTTACCGCGGCGACCTTTTAAGCTATTGGCTATGTATTCATTATAAATGATTTTCGAAATCACTTCCTTCTTATTTATACCCGGTTTTTTTCCACCTGTGAGATATCTGTCACGGCCTCAGGGTCTTTTTTTTTATGGTTGTATTCCACCGCCGCACCGATGAAATCCCGGAACAGCGGATGAGCACGGGTCGGTCGGCTTTTCAGTTCGGGATGAAACTGCACCCCCACGAACCAGGGATGATCGGAATCCTCGACAATTTCCACCAGACGCCCGTCCGGTGACAATCCCACGAGTATCAACGAGGTGTCCTTAAACAAGTCGCGATAGGCATTGTTGAACTCATAGCGGTGACGGTGCCGTTCGGAGATCTGATCGGCGCCGTACGCTTCATAGCTTCGCGAAGGCTGTTGCAGAATGCAGGGATATGCGCCAAGGCGCATCGTGCCGCCCAAATTGGTCACCCCCTCCTGATCGGCCATCAGGTGAATCACCGGATGTTTCAATTCGGCATAAAATTCATAGCTGTGCGCGTCTTTGAGATCACAAACATTGCGGGCGTACTCGATCACCGCGCATTGCATCCCGAGACATATGCCGAAAAACGGGATTTTGTTTTCGCGCACATACCGGATCGATTCGATTTTTCCTTCCACGCCGCGTTCGCCGAAACCGCCAGGAATTAACAGCCCGTCGATTCCGTCCAAAAGGCTTTCGGCGCCGTTTTTCTTGATGTCCTCCGACGATACCCAGATCAGATCGACCCGTGTGTCATTGGCCACGCCGGCATGGATGAACGATTCGATAATGGATTTATAGGCATCCTTGAGATGCACGTATTTCCCGCAAATGGCGATTTTCACCCGATGTGAGGGGTGCTTGATTTTCGAGACCATCTCTTCCCATTCGGACAGATCGGGATCAATGTTTTCCAGATTGAGATGTTCGCAGATCGCCTTGCCGACCCCCTCACGATTGAAACTCAGCGGAATTTCATACACGGTTTCGACATCGAGCGCCGCGATCACATGCCGGGCCGGGACATTGCAAAACAGCCCGATTTTATTGCGGATCGACTCATCCAGCGGTTTGACCGTCCGGCAGACCAGAAGATGCGGCTGAATACCGATCTCCCGCAGGGCCTTGACCGAATGCTGAGTCGGTTTGGTCTTAATCTCGCCGGCGGTGGGAACATACGGCACCAGGGTCAGATGCACGAACACCGTATCGCCGGGATCGTTTTCCAGCGCCATCTGGCGAATCGCTTCCAGAAACGGTTGCGATTCGATATCACCGACCGTGCCGCCGATCTCGACAATCACGATATCGGTGTCGGGCCGCGCCCGTCCCGCCCGTCGGATCGACGCCTTGATCTCTTCGGTGATATGCGGAATCACCTGCACGGTCGCGCCGAGATAATCCCCCCGGCGCTCGCGGGTAATCACGGTATGATAGACCTGTCCGGTGGTGACATTATTGTCCTTGCTCATGCTCTGGTCAAGGAAGCGTTCATAATGCCCCAGATCGAGATCGGTCTCCGAGCCGTCATCCAGCACGAACACTTCGCCGTGCTGAAACGGATTCATGGTTCCAGGATCCACATTGATATAGGGATCGCACTTGATGATATTGACATTCAGCCCCCGTTTCTTCAGTAAAAGACCGATTGACGAGGAGGCAATGCCCTTGCCCAGTGCGGAAACCACCCCACCGGTTACAAAAATATACTTGGTCTTTTTCTCTGGCACTGTTCTCTCCACATACGCTAATGAATGTCGTTAGCCTGTTTATTCCAAATCCTCCGGGGCGTCGATCGACCACACCCGGCTTTTAATGGCGTACATCCTGATTTTCTGGTGGTGTTCAAGAATACGCAATTGTTCCAGCGATTCGGCTTTTTCCAGCGCAGTTCGCGGCCAGGCGTGATACCTCTCCAATGCCGCCCGCCGATAGAAATATACGCCGATATGATAGAAATACATAAACCGCCCCAGACGCGTGTCGGTCACCCCCTGCAGATACGGCAACGGATACCGGCTGAACCAGAGCGCATCGCCGTTAGTATCGCAGATGACTTTCACGCGATTCGGATCATCCAGTTCGGTATCGTCGGCAACCCGTTTCATCAGCGAGGCATACTGCATATGCCGGTCGGCCAGCATTGCTTTCAACACCCGGTCATAGTCGTTTCGCGTCACTCCCAAATGATCGGCCTGAATACTGATGATAATGCTTCCTCCCAGTTTCGCCACGACTTCGGAGGTGCGATCCGATCCGGTGTGATGCTTGCGTGAGGTCATGACCACCTCCCCGCCGAAATCCTTGACCGCAGTCGCGATATCCTGCGAATCGGTCGCCACCACTAGCCGGTCGATCCGCGCGGTCTTCTCGGCTTCACGGTATATGTGCTCGATCAGCGGCCGGCCTTTGATCAGGGCCAGCGGCTTGCCGGGAAAACGCCGGGAATCATAACGGGCGGGAATCACCGCCAGAACGCGCGGCTTCATCGGCGTAACATCCTGTCCGCCATAGCATGAGCGGTATTGTTTTCGGACATAATGATAACGATCTCATCCCCGACGTCGGGAACAGAAATCGGTTGATCGGGGTGTGGGTCCTGATGAATCGGTCGGTTGTCGGTGAATATGTCGTCCTGTGTTATCGGCATAAGCGAAGATAAGCGACGCCATATGAGACTGTCAAGTTTTAATAAAAAATACCTTTTCTGCCACCATTCGCCATGAAACGAACCCAAACGGGATTACGCAAACGGCAATATTCGTTGTCGGGTGGTAAAGCTTTTACCGATCACATCCGATACCAATACTGTGTGTCATTTTGAAACAGATCGGTAAACAGATGAATAACAGTTTGCAACAAACGGAGTTCGTCGGGCTCCGTCCCGATCACGGCACCGATATTGGCAGGGGGCTTTTCATCCTCAGCTATGAAATCGTGCAGGGTTCGGCCATCTCGGGAAAATCCCGACGTTTTATCGACCGTATCACGCCCGACCGGGCTGATTTCTTTTTGCTTTGCGATGACGAGGTGGCATACAGCGCCGACAGTCATCCGCTTCCGGTGGAACTGATACGGGAAATTATCAAGAACGACAGCAGGGGCATTTTCTGCCGGACGGTTTCCGGCGATCGTCTCAACGGCGAAGGCGACCGCACCCTGGTGGCGGCGTGCCTCGGTGGGGATTTCGACCAGCGGGAATTGATTGCGGGATTGTCCTGCACACGCGGTTTTCCCCGACGGGAAATCGATGAAACGGAAACCTATCGGTTTATCAGCACCCTGCGTAAATTCTATGGTGAGTTTATTTCATCGCGCACCGTGTCCAACCTGCTGAAAGACAATTCCCGGTATCGCTATGTGTTAAATCGCAAAGACCGAAGCCTGATCGTGGCGCTTCGTCCGACCGACGTCAGCGCCAACCAGACCGTCGTGCAAACCGGTGACCGGATGGCCGAGGAGATTATCGCGCGGCTGATGAACACAACGGATGATGATGCCGCATCCGCATCGTCAACTCCGGACAACCGAATCGACAATTTGAATATTTCCGGATTCAGTCTGGCCGGACACGATTATGTCCTGATATCTTTCGGGTTACGTCAAACCCGCACGCCCGATGACTACACGGTCGATCATCTTCTGGGCGCGTTCACCCACAAAACCGGGAAAGACTTCCAGGTTATTCGCGCCGCCGTGGGACGGTTGTCCCTGCTTGATGACGAAACCTCCAAAGGTCATGCCGATCTTCTGGAAACGATCGAAAAAACTCTGGATGGGCTCGATATTGCGGTCACCCGTCTGCATCGGTTCGCCTATTGCACCAAACGGCAGGAGGCCGAATTCAATCTCAATGATTGTATCGCCAAAACAGTAACCCGTCACAATCAGGTGCGATCCGACGGTCCGCGCGCGCGATTCCGCCCGCTGGACATGCCGGCCGTGATCAACGGCGATGCCGACAATGTGCAACTGGCGATGCGCGAACTGCTCGACAATGCGGTCATGTTCGGTTCCGCAAATACGGATATCGAAATGGCGCTGACCCAGGACGGCGACGGGATCGTTCTGACCATGCAAAACGACATGGCTACAGCCGACGACCGTCAATCCTGGCCGGTTCTTCTGGAGCCGTTCGTGACCACTCGTCCCGATCGTTCCGGTCTGGGATTGCCGCTGGCACGCAAAGTCTTCGCCGCGCACGGCGGCGTATTGTCGATACATACTGCGCCCGGCGCCCGTTTCGTGGTTCGGGTGGACTTCCCGCTCACCATCTTTCGAAGGACTTCGTAAACATGATGCCATGTCTCCCTGTCATTCTCATCCTGTCAGAACATCAGGCGCATTCCGAGCGCATGTCCGGGATTCTGAAACAACATTCTTCTCTATTACTGAAGGCGCATAATCTCGAAGTCGCCGCCAAACTGACCGCGAATCAGCCCTGTGATCTGGCAATTGTCGATCTTCCGCATGTGCAGAATCCGATATCCGATCTGATTCGCTTCATTGAAACCCACAACGCCGACTGCCTGATCGTTCTCGATCCGAAGTCGCAATCGCGGGCGGAGGAAATTCTGAGTCAACAAGGGGGGCAGTATATCCTTTCGTCACTTATCGACCAACTCCTATATATGCAGGTCGAACAGATGCTGGACACCCGGCGGATGCGTCAGGAACTGACCGCCATTCGCGAGGAAATCGCCTGGAAGTATTGTTTCGATCGGGTCGTGGGGATTTCGGAAACCATGACCACGATCAAAGCCACCGCCGCGCGTATCGCGGCTACCGATGCACCATTTCTCATTACGGGAGAAATCGGGACCGGTAAAGAACATCTGGCGCGGTCCATTCATTATCATTCCAAACGCCGGAAAAACCGTTTTCTTCCGGTTGACTGCACGGTTTTCGCGCCGGAGGTCCTTGAGGTCGATTTATTCGGCCTGCCGGGGGAATCCGACGGACGACTGGCCGTTGTTTCGGGCGGGACGGTCTTTCTCGATGAACTCGGCGATTTGTCGCCGTCAATACAGGAACGATTCCTGCGTGTTCTGAACACATCGTCGGAATCACATAATTCGGATATTCGTATTATCGGCGCAACCAGGTACAGCCCGGATGATCTGCTCAATAAGGAAAACATCCGCGTTGATTTCATCAAACGTCTGGGGCTGGTGACCGTTCATATTCCGCCGCTGAGAAACCGTCTGGAGGATATCGCGGTTCTGGTCGAACATTTCCTCGCAATGGAAAACCGGGCCGGGTTCCGGGAGGCGGTGACGATTTCAACCGACGCCATGGAAAAACTGCTATCGCATCCCTGGCCGGGCAATGTCAGAGAACTGGAAAACACGGTCAAGCGCGCTGTGACTCTGGCGCAACACAGCCGAATGACGGCATCCGATGTGATCTTTCTGGTTACCGGGCACACGCCGCTGGAAAGAGGCGAACATCGGGTGACAACCACACTCAGCGAGGGGACCCTCGAAGACAGCCTGAAACGGCGAATCGAGGCGACCCTGTACGCCACCAACTGGAATTTTACCCAAACGGCAATAAAACTCGGCATCGGCCGAACCACGCTCTGGCGTAAAATAAAGAAGTATGACATCAAAAGACTGGATAAAGAAACAATATCCGTCGCTTAGGAAAGGACGCAAGAGGGGGGCTATGGCATGCACGGTTCGATTTCACAGGAAATGAGCACGACCATGGAAACGAATCAAAAGGCATCACTATCGACAATCAATACGCGGCTGAACCATACATTCGTGCGTTCGGTCGCATCGATATTCGTCAAACAGCGCAATCTGCCCAAGCTCTTTTTCTCGGTAACCAAAAAACTGGGAAAATTCTTTTCGATTTCGGGCGCTCTGCTGATTGTGCATTCCTCACGGGATAACCGTCTGAAAGTTATCGCGACAAGAAAAGAAAGCCGCGCCCTGGACGGGCTGGCGCTGACTCTGCCGTCGCAGAAATCGCTCTTCTACACCGTGTATAACAACGGTGAGCCGTACGTAAAAAACTATCCCGAGGATTTCGAGGGCAATTTCATCGAACAGAAACTCCTGCTGGACGATGACACCAAATCACTGGTGATCTGCCCCACCATGCACAACGGTTTTCCCAACGGCCTGGTCTGTTTCACCTCGCCGGTTCCCTATGCGTTCGTGATGTTCGAAAAGGGATTTTTGCAGGAGATTATGGAGCAGTTCGGCTCGGTCCTCAACCGGGAAACCCGGTTGATCAATATTTAATTGGATTGATTCTCCCGGCGCTTTTGTTTGGCATCCCGTTTGGCAACATTGTGTTCTTTCAGGGTTCGGGTGAACGTATGCCGCCCGGTGCCATTCGCCACAAAATACAGATAATCGGTATCCGCCGGTTTGATCGCGGCCTTGATCGCCGCCAGCCCCGGGGAGTTGATCGGGCCGGGCGGAAGGCCCTTGTTGCGATAGGTATTGTATGACGATTGGTATTTCAGATCGCGGTACTGCAACGGCCGATCCAGTCCGCCCAGGGCATAAATCACGGTCGGGTCGGCCTGCAGGCGCATCCCCTTGCGCAGGCGGTTATGGTACACCGAGGAAATCGTCGGCATTTCGTCGGTATAGTACGCCTCGGCCTCAATAATCGACGCCAGCACCATAATTTCATCTTTCGTTAGATTATTCGGCGCGGGAGTATCAAACACCCCCTCGGTTTGACGCTGATATTCGGCCACCATCGCGTCGATAATATCCGGCACTTTCATGCCGTACCACAGCTTGTAGGTTTCGGGAAACAGATACCCCTCCAGACTGCTGAGCCGGTATTTATCCATCGTGTAGGCGGTATCGAAAGCCAGTTCGTGAAATGTGGCGGAATCGATCTCCATCTGACGAGCCAGACGCGCCGCGATTTTGGCGGCGGTATACCCTTCGGGAACTGTCAGTAAAAGAGTCGCGATATCATGCCGTTTGAATTTGTCGAGAATCTGATACAAAGACATCCTGCCGGAAAAATCATAGCGTCCGGGAATCAGGTTCTTATCGATATTGCGAAACACCGCCAGTCGGGAGAACAGCTTGTCATCGGCCACCACCCCGCCCATTTTGAGCGCCCGGGTGACTTTGGCGAAGGTGTCGTTTTCATCGACCATCACGGACACCACCCCGTCGCTGATTTCATACGGGATAAAAATCTTGAACGCCAGAAATCCGACCGCAATAATAATAACCAGTGCAATAAAGCCGAGCAGATGTTTTACTGATTTCATGGGTGTGCCCGCCGATCCGACAAGAAACGCCGCTGTTTTCCACACAATCACCGGGATGGCAAGAATCAGCAACGCCAGAGTTGTCAGCCCGTAGAGGATATATTCATACGCCTTGAATGTATTCCCTGTTGTCTCGTGGTCTTTCATCCAGGAATTTCTGCAGGATAATGGCCGCCGCGATTCGATCCACCCTGCCTTTATCCTGTCCTATTTTCTTGTTATAGCCATGTATGACGTTTTCGGCCTCCGCCGATGAAAATCGTTCATCAATTGTATACATCGGGCCGTCGTATCGTTCCCTTAATCGCTCCATAAACCGATCAACCTTGCGGCACAACTCTCCCCGACCGCCACCGTCGGCAAGCGCCACCGGGTAGCCGATTACCACCCCAACCGCCTCGGTTTCGGCGATAATCGCGACGATTTCATCGAGCGCAGTATTGATCGATTTAACCGTTACGGTTTTATACGGCGATGCGATCAGCCCGGTGGGGTCGGATTTGGCAATCCCGATCCGTTTCTCGCCGTAGTCGATCCCGATATGGGTTTGGTTGGTCATGAGGCCAATCTATGACGCGGGTGTCATCAAGTCAAATCAATAACCGCCAACAGAATCACTAAAAATGCCCCCTGCGGGTATCCCCCCAGCTCGTCCTTGACTATCCCCGGCAAATCGGCTATATTCTGACGCTAATTGCGAGAGTGGCGGAACTGGTAGACGCGCTGGATTTAGGATCCAGTCCCTCACGGGGTGGGGGTTCAAGTCCCCCCTTTCGCATGATTTTGACAGAAAGGATTGGAGCGGTTTGAAATCGACAATAAAATCATCGGACGGACTGGTTCGGGAAATCGAAATTGAAATCCCGGCCGAGACGGTGGACGCCGCCTTTGCCGAGGCTTATCACAAATATCGCAAAGAAGCCAAAATCAAGGGATTCCGTCCCGGCAAGGCACCATTGACGGTTATCAAGGGGAAATTCCAGGCGGCCATTTTTGAAGACGTTTTGCAGGAACTGGTCAATGCATCTTATCCCGATGCGGTGCGCAAGCACCAGCTCGATATCGCCTCGCGTCCGACCTTTCCCGATCTGAATCTGAAAGAAGGCGAACCGTTTGTCTATATCGCCAAAGTCGAAGTGATGCCCAAGCTGGAAAAAGTCGATTACAGCGGACTGACCCTGCCGCAGGACGAGATCGATGTCCGTGACGACGAAGTCAACACGATCGTCGAATACCTGCGCAAGAAACATTCCGAAATCCGCCCGGTCGAACGCGCCGCCGAGAAAGACGATGTGGTCGTGGTTGATCTCAATAAGCTCGAGGATCCCGGCAACGTGCTGGAAAAAGACTCCTTTCCCAACACCGAAATCGATTTGGGAAGCGGGTACACGGTCAAGGAATTCCGCGACGCGATCATCGGCGCCAAGTCGGGCGAGGAGCGCGAAATCGAAGTGGGCTATCCGGATGATTATTCCGATGAGCGTTTCGCCGGAAAACGGGTGAAATACCTGGCGAAAATCAACGAAGTCAAGCACCGGGTTCTGCCCCCGGCCGACGACGCGTTCGCGAAACAAACCGGCGAGGTCGAAACCATGCTCGAAATGCGGTTGAAAATCCGCGATGATCTGAAACTGCAAAAAGAGCGTGACCGTCGCCAGTTCAACCGCGATGAAATCCGACGCCAGATGAACGAAAAAAACGAGATTCCGATTCCCGACAGCATGGTGAAAAACTACCTGGACTCGCTGGTCGAGGAGTTCAAACAGAAAAAACAACCGGTTGAAGAAGATAAAGTAGTCGAGCAGTACGGCCCGATGGCGGTCAACTCCCTGCGCTGGAATATGCTGATGCATCAGCTGGCGAAGGACGAAAACATTGAAGTTTTGCCGTCAGATACCGAAAATTGGATTAAGGCTTTTGCCGAGGGATATAAGATGACGTACGACGAAGCCAGAAACATGCTGGCCAAGTCGGGGCGTATCCCGGAAATCAGGGAAACCATCCTTGAGGATAAGGTGTATGATTTTCTGATGGCGAAAGTCAACTACGTTCCCATCGAAGGGGCCGGACAACAGGAAGATAACAAAGATGTCACGGAGGAAAAGTAGATGACCCTCATACCAATGGTTGTCGAACAAACCGGGCGGGGCGAACGCGCCTATGATATCTACTCCCGTCTGCTGAAAGACCGAATCATATTTATCGGGGCGCCGATTGACGACAATCTCGCTAATCTCGTAATAGCCCAGTTGCTGTTCCTGCAGGCCGAAGACCCGGAAAAGGACATTTACGTGTATATCAACTCGCCGGGCGGTTCGGTATCCGCCGGACTGGCGATTTATGACACCCTGCAGTTTATCAAACCGGCGGTATGCACCACCTGTATGGGGATGGCGGCATCGATGGGGGCGTTTCTGCTTGCGGCCGGAACCAAAGGCAAGCGCGCGGCTCTGCCGAATTCGCGCATTATGATTCACCAGCCCATTGCCGGCACCCAGGGACAGGTTTCCGATATCGAGATCATGACCAAGGAATTCGCCGGTACCAAAAAGCGTCTGAATGAGCTCCTGGTTTATCACACCGGTCAACCGATCGAGACGATTGAAAAGGATACCGATCGTAATTTCTTCATGTCGGCGCAGGAAGCGGTGGATTACGGCCTGATCGACAAGATTTACGAATTCAAACCGAAAGAATCAAAATAACAGGATGGGATCATTTTGACTGACGAGTCAAAACGCAAGTCATCGGATGGCAACTTCGGATCACATCATCGGTGCAACTTCTGCGGCAAACCGGCCTCCAAGGTCAAACGGCTGTTTGCCGGATACGAAGCGTTTATCTGCAACGAATGTGTTACCCTTTGTCATGATATCCTGATCACGTCACCCGAAGCAGGCGATATCGAACAGACGTTCGATGTCCCCAAACCGGCTGAAATCAAGGGCTTTCTCGACCAGTATGTGATCGGGCAGGAATACGCCAAACGCAACGTGGCGGTGGCGGTGTATAACCATTACCGACGCATCAACACACTGGCGGAGGCGGCGCAAAAACCGGTTTCCGACGACGATGTCGAACTGGAAAAATCGAATATCCTGATGATCGGTCCGACCGGCACCGGAAAGACATTGATTGCCCGCACGCTGGCCAAATTTCTAAAAGTGCCGTTTTGTATCGCCGATGCCACCGTTCTCACCGAGGCCGGCTATGTCGGCGAGGATGTCGAGAATATTCTGGTGCGGCTGTATCAGGCATCGAATTTCAACCAGACCATGACCGAGCGCGGGATTATCTATATCGATGAACTCGATAAGATTGCCCGCACCGAAGGCAACCCGTCGATCACGCGCGACGTCTCCGGCGAGGGTGTTCAGCAGGGCCTGCTGAAAATTCTCGAGGGGACGGTGTCCAATATCCCGCCCAAGGGTGGACGCAAACATCCCGAACAGTCGTTCGTACCGATCAATACGGCAAATATTCTGTTTATTTGCGGCGGGGCGTTCGATGGTCTCGAGAAAATTATCGCGCGGCGGGTCGGCAAAAAACAGGTCGGGTTCGATGCCGAGAATTTGGATATCACCAAGGATTCGCCGGAAATTCTCAGCTATGTCGAACCGGCGGATTTACTGGCATACGGATTGATTCCGGAGATGATCGGCCGCCTGCCGGTGGTCGCCCCTCTGCAACCGCTTGACAAAAACGCCCTGTTCTCGATCCTGACCGAACCGAAAAACGCGCTGGTCAAACAATACCGGCAGTTGTTCGCGATGGACGGGATCAAGCTGACATTTGAGAAAGAGGCGTTGTGGGAAGCGGTCGCGATCGCCGAGAAGAAAAAGACCGGTGCGCGCGCCCTTCGATCGATTTTCGAAAACACCCTGCTGGACTTGATGTTCGAGGCGCCGTCGCAGGATGATATCGAGGAAATCGTGATCACGCCCGAAGTGGTCACCGCCAACGGCAAGGCCAAACTGATTAAAAAGTCACACAAAAAGACGGCATAAGACTATCGTAAGATATATCCTAAAGCCCGCTTTTCCGGCGGGCTTTTTTTTGACGGGGTTTTAATATAAAAATACTGCATGATATCATTTGACAAGACCTGATAATTGTACATTCATTCCGGGAGAGATAACATCGACGACGGGGCTTGCAGCACGGTCATTCGCCGCCGAACAAAGCGGACCTGTACGGCCCGCGGACGTTTTGCCTTACGCTGTAAGGAGGATCAACAATGCCGCAGGAAAAAAGACTGCTGGTCGACGTCGGGATGAAAAACCTGCCGTTCCCCATGAAAGTTGCATCGAAAAAAGAACCCGACGGGCAGGCCACGGTCGGGACGGTTTCGGTCAGCGCCAGAATCACCAGTGAATTCGAGGCCGACTGGATCGACACGTTCATACGCGTCTTCCATCAGCATCGCGACAATATCGGAACCAAATTTCTTCGCCATAACATCGTCGATTACTTCAGAGAACTCAACGCCACCTCGGCGCGCGTGACATTCGACTACCCGTTCTTTATCGAAAAAACCACGCCGGTCTCCAAAGACAAATGCCTGGTGAAATACCAGTGTTCCTACTCAGCCAAAATCTCGCCGTTGCAGGAAGATCCCAAAATCACATTCCGGATCGAAATCCCGGTCATCACCACCGATCCCGCCTCGGTTCCAGGACAGGCGGGCGGCCTGTACGGGCAATTGAGTATGGTGCTGGTGGAGGTGGCGTCGCAGAAGGACGTGTATCCCGAGGAGCTGGTGGAGATCGCCGACCGACACGCGCTCTCCCCGGTGTATTCGTTTCTGGATCGCGAGGACCAGATTCATATCGTCCAGAAAGTGCACTCCCAGAAAAAATCCAGCGTGGTCATGACCGATGAGATCAAAGAGGAACTGGCGCGCAACGACAATATCGAATGGTTCATGGTGCACTGCACGAATTTCGGAATGTTGCACTCGTACAGCACGATTGTCGGCACCGAGAAAAGCATGTGGGTTCCGCTGAGCGGATACGAGGACGACGAAGTTTGACGATTTTAGTCATCTTATATTCGACCATACGCCGCCGGGGCACTCCCGGCGGTTTTTTTATGGTATAATCTCACTTGGGATAGTCAAGAAAAACAGTATATTGCAATATGTCTGATCGTAAAGACAATTCCGGCTCTGATCTTCCGTCGTACAAAACCTATTTCGGGAAGTACTACACCATTACGCCGTTTTTCAAGGCGTTGACCGATGATCGCACGGATAGCGAAGTCGACCAACTCTGCACGCTGTGCGGATTCACTTCGGAGGATCGTATCCTCGATCTGGGGTGCGGCCAGGGACGGCATTGTACCGGTTAGGCTGGGCGAGGTCTGAAACCGATCGGACTGGACTTCGCTCCCACTCTTTTGGCGTTGGCGCGGGATGAAGCTCATAGTAGAAACATCCATGTCCCCTATGTCAGGGCCGACATGAACTGTCTTCCCTTTGCCGACAATTCGTTTTCATGGGTGTTATCGCTGTTTGGGAGTTTCGGTTATCACGATGACCATGACAACATTCTGGTCATCAAAGAAATCAGTCGCGTTCTCAAACTGGGCGGCAATGTTCTTCTGGACATCTGGAATCTACATAAGGCGGTCATACTCAATGGCGAAAAACAGCGATACCAAATCTCAGATAATGAGTATGTCACGCAACGGTACGAATATAACGCATCATCAAAACGCATGATCATACGAAGATGGTTTCAATTGTACGACACCGAACGGGAATTCGCCATTTCTTTCCGGGTGTACTCACAAGAGGAAATCACCGATTTGTTGATGTCATCGGGGTTAACGATCAGCAACATCTACGGCGGCTATGATCGTTCTGAATTTACGCCACAGTCACGGAATATGGTAATAATTGGTGTAAAGTATCCGTAGTGCAGGATTCCTGTCGAAGACGCTGAGTTTTCAAAGGGTGATCCTGCCGTTGTGATTAATTGTTATTATCTAAATACAACGTTGTTTCAAAGACCGCGTAGGGCAGGATCCCTGTGATCCTGCCGTCTTGATTTGCTAATCATCACCAAAATCGCCATTAAAAACCAGCTCTCGACTCCCCCAATCTTCAGAATAGTATCCGTCTTGGAAAAACTCATGAATGGATGAATGTATATAAGCAAACGGATCATTTGTATATCCATGCTTAACGGGATTATAATGCATATAGTTTATACGAGTATTCATGTCGTCCTGATTACGAATAACATGATCCCAAAATCGACTTTGCCAGATACGCCCCGTGACAAGACCATACCGTTTTCGATACATTGCCCCAAAAGACAGTTTGATTCGATGCAAGATATCGGAGAGATTGTTCAAGCCGGGATCAATCAAAAGGTGTGCATGATCAGGTAGGAAAACGTATGCGACTAAATTGAATTCAATACGGTTCTTCGTATTACTGATGGCCTTCCAGAGCAGATCGTAATTGTCTTCAAGATACGGTTGTCTATTATATGTGACATTGGTTACAAAATATGTCTGCCCTTCATGATACAAACGCTTTAATTTGGACATTGTGATTGCCTCTTTTTATTTAAGATGGCAGGATCACAGGGATCCTGCCCTACGAAAACTTGACATGAAAGACAGTATCTATGGATCTACTTAATCACGCCACCAATAAACACATCAGTGGCATATATTGTGTCTATTGGTAAGGGTTCATTATTACAGGTCAAAAAAGTGCTTAGATCAATACTGATGATCGGTGGGTCGTCCCACCCTGTATACTTCGCAGAATCCCGAACTTCGTGAAGATCATAATCGTACCATAACCTGCACTTATATTGTCTACCCAACTTAAATACAGAATTTTCTACAAAGGTTGCCTTCATTACTGTTTTGTTTAATAAGACGTTAATATTGTCGGTATTGTAAGTTATAACATTATGCTTATCATTATCGTTAACAACGATTGTAAGATAAAGGCTATATATAGAAGTGTCCTCACGAGTATATTCATAACTTTTACCATGTAATTCGATATTAAGTGAATAAGGGATGAGTTTGATTTTTAGTCTATTGCTATATGAACTGTCCTGATACTTAAAATGGATATTATTACACGGACAACCTTCAAGAAGAGTAATAATCAGAAATGCCAATATCAAAACAGATAAGCGGCTCTTGGTCATGGCAAATTTCCTTGTTCATACATTATCATGTATTCAATAGGTAATTAATTCATGGGCCAGGATCAACCCTGCCCTACGGAAAATATAATATATACTATTCTCACCGCAATTCAATATTCGCCATTTTTGCGTTGCTTTTATTCCTTGCCTTAATCCCCCGTCTGGCGTACCATTCCGGTAATTTGACACAAACTGACAACAGGAGCGATGTATCATGCGCAGGCTGTCCATGTTTTTCATAATCGGGGGTATTTTGGTAACATTATGTCTCGGCGGGTGCGGGCGGTCGCCATATCCGGACGACGTTGCCGAAGTGCTCGCACAGGCCGGCGACAATCGCGCCGAGCTGGAAAAAGTCATCGAGCATTATCGCACCGAAGCCGACTCACTCAAACTCGAAGCGGCGTATTTTCTGATCGGCAACATGGAGGGACACGCCTATGCCACGTATGTCCTCAAGGACAGCGCCGACAGTATCATCCCGTTCAACGCGATGGATTACCCCGATTATGATGTCCTCTTGACCTCGATTGACAGTCTCGACAAGGCCCATCCCGGT
The DNA here is from genome assembly GCA_016933695.1 of Candidatus Zixiibacteriota bacterium. Lineage (GTDB taxonomy): Bacteria > Zixibacteria > MSB-5A5 > GN15 > PGXB01 > JAFGAL01. The sequence continues at coordinate 226,293 of JAFGAL010000001.1, forward strand.
TTGGATTTCAAACGCGGGGAGTTGATCAATGATATCGACGTCATCACCGCCGATTTTCTGATCACGCAGATCGACTACGCCTTCCGGGCCTGGCGCGAAAAACCATGGGCGGAAAATCTCTCGTTCGATGATTTCTGCCGCTATGTCCTTCCCTATCGCGGAAGCAATGAGCCGCTGGAAAACTGGCGGGAATATTTCTGGGATAAGTACGCCGATGTCGCATCGGGCATGACCGATTCCACCGATCCGATCGAGGCGACCGTACTGATCAACAACGACGTGCGCTCGGGGTTTGTCTTTGACCGGCGGTTTTATTACCATCCCACTGACCTTGGTCTGAAAGAAATGCTTGAGTACGGCATGGGACGATGCGAGGACATGACCAATGTCACGATCTACGCCCTGCGCGCCAACGGTCTGGCAGTCACCAGCGACTACACCCCGTGCTGGGCCAATGCCGGCAACAATCACGCCTGGAATGCCATTTTGGCGCCCGACGGCCGGGTGATTCCATTCATGGGGGCGGAAGCCAACCCCGGGGAATACCGCCTGCGTTACAAACTGGCGAAAGTGTACCGCAAGATGTTCAATAAAAATCCGGACAATCCGGTCTTTCTGGATCGTAAACAGGAGACGATCGCACCCTGGCTGGGCGGCAACAGCTTTATCGATGCCACCGCCGACTATGTCGATGTCTGCGATGTCGAGGTAACATTCGAGACTGTCGTCCCCGACTCGGTCGACCTGGCGTATCTGTGCGTGTTCAATTCCGGGGAGTGGAAAGCGATACACTGGGCGAAAATCGAAAACAACCGCGCCGTGTTCACCGATATGGGCCGTAGCATCGCCTATCTCCCGGCGCTGTATCTCGATAAGGAAATCAAGCCGTGGGGTGCGCCGTTCATTCTGCACGATGACTGCACGCGACAGGTCCTGACACCGGGCAAGGATCGGATTACCGCCCGCCTGAACGCCACCACTGAAATCGAGCGGGCCGAATCCACCGACGGCGTGCAGAAAGCGTATCTTACGTCCGGCAAAGACTACGAACTGAACTACTGGGACGGCGAGTGGCAGGCGCTGGACACCCTTCGGGCCGGCAACACGCCACTGGTGTTCGACTCCGTGCCCGTCGGAACTCTGTACTGGCTGACGGCGATCGATTCCGACCGCGAGGAACGCATTTTCACGCTCGATGGCGGTGAACAGATCTGGTGGTAAATCGTTTCGACCGCCGGGTCGAAAATAATTTGTATAAATCGGTCCCTGTGTGTATATTGATTGCATAACCGCGAGATTCCTCACCACCGTACAGGTAACAATATCTCTGGGCATTGTAATGCGAGGGAAGCATCTATGAACAAGCGTACGGCACTCATTCTCCTGATTGGTTTTATCTGTCTGGTTCAATCGGCGTTTGCAACCGAGACCGCAACCATCACCGGCACCGTCAGCGACGTCTCCACCCTCCTTCCGCTGGAGGGAGTATCCATCACCATTGATAACACCACCCGGGGTGCAACCACCGATACGGCGGGTGCATTCGCGATCGAAAAACTTCCGGCGGGTGAATACGGCCTGTCGGTGTCCCGGGTCGGATATCTGACCACGCATCGCAAAGTGCGTCTCGATCCCGGCGACGCCAAAAACATACAGGTGGCGCTGGAACCGACCGCGCTGGAACTGGACCGGATCAATGTCACCGTGGCGCGATTCGCGGAGGAGACTTTCGCGTCACCATCGCCGGTTTCGATCACGACCGAACGGGAATTCGCGGAGCGGACCTTCAGCACCACCGCCGAGGTCCTTCGGGAGGAACCGGGTATCCTGGTGCAAAAAACCACCGCCGGTCACGGGGCGCCAATCATACGCGGACTGATCGGCAAACACGTTCTGTTGTTGTATGACGGAATTCGTCTCAACCGCCCCACTTTCCGCTACGGCGCCAATCAATACCTGAACACGATCGACCTGGAATCGCTGGATCGGATCGAGGTCGTGCGCGGACCGTCGTCGGTAATGTACGGCAGTGACGCGCTCGGCGGCGCGATCAACCTCATTCCCGGACGGTCGCGGTTGCACTGCGATGAACTGGTGCTGACCCCGAGCGTGAGCACGCGGTATTCCAGTGCCGATAACGGCTCGGCGAGTCATATCACTATCCTCGGTGATTATCATGACCTGGCCGCGCAGGTCGGCCTGTCGTATAAATACATCGACGATCTCCGCGCCGGCGGGGATATCGGCAAACAGAAACCAACCGGATGGGAGGAAGTCAATCTCACCTCCCGCCTGCAATACTGGCTGAACAACGACAACACCGTCAGTGTCGACTACCTGATGGTGCGGCAGGACGATGTCGCGCGGTATGATAAGTACGAATGCGGCGAATTCGAACAGTACGTGTACGACCCGCAGGACCGCGATCTGGCGGCGGTGACGTTTACGTCGCAGAATCGGAGCGACCTCGTGCGAACGCTGAAAGCCAATCTGTCATATTGTCGGGAGAAAGAGGGCACGGTCAAGCAGAAAACCGGCAAGACGTCCATCGATTACGGGATGGACAAAATCACCACCTGGGGCGGGTACGCGCAGGCGGCACTGACACCGCATGTCAGACATACGGTGCATGTCGGCGGCGAGTACTACTACGACGTCGTGCGCAGCAGTTTGTATTCGGTGGATGAAGGTGACGTGACGATCGAGCGTCCCACCTATCCCGACAATTCGAAATACCATTCACTGGGGGTTTTTCTCGAGGACGAATGGGCGCCGGCGGCGAAACTGAAAGTCACGGCGGGTGTCCGCTACAGTGTGATCCGGCTGATCTCGCCGCTGGAGGAGCCGTACGGTGAGTACGACGAAACGTACGACGACATCACCGGAGCGTTGGCGCTGACATTCACCGTGCACCCGAATGTCAACCTGATCGGCCGCTGGGCGCAGGGTTTCCGCGCCCCCAACCTGAACGACGGCACAGTGGTAAAATACTCCAGTAGCGGGGTCGATGTCCCGACCATGGGCCTGAAACCGGAGCAAAGCAACAATTTCGAAATCGGGATAAAGTATCAGTCATCGCATGCCGACGGCAGTCTGTTCGCGTTTTACAACAAACTGAAGGATTTTATCGACCGGATTCCGGGGTCGTACAATGGTCTGACCTTTTTCGATGAGGACGGCGACGGGATTCAGGACGAGGATGAGTACGACGTCTACGAGCGCAAAAATGTTACCGACTCTTACATCTACGGATTCGAATTCGCCTTTGCGGCGCGGCTGAACCGCGTCTGGGAAACACGGCTCAACGGCCTCTGGATGCACGGCGAAAGTAATACCGACGATGAACCGATGAGCCGGATTCCCCCGCTGATGGGTTTGCTGTCGGTGCGGGCGCATCTTCGCCCGGATTTCTGGGTCGAGTCGTTCGTCCGCGCGGCCGATGCCCAGCGACGGCTGTCACAGCGCGATATCGACGATACGCGCATCGGCCCGGAGGGAACCGACGACTGGGTGACGCTGAATATCCGCGCGCGCTATTCGTACGAGAAATGGTATATCACCCTGGCGCTGGAAAACGTTACCGACAAAGCGTACAAAGAACACGGTTCGGGAGTGTACTCACCGGGACGTAACCTGCTGGTCGGATTGGGGTACGGTTTGTAGGTTTTACGAGACGATATGGTACGAAAAGACGGGAGTATGACACTCCCGTCTTTTTTTGTTTTGTCACCAGGCCGATTTGGCGTTCATTAAAAGGTAGGCAATCAGGTACAACACCGCGCCAAGCAGGAGCGCCACGGAGAATCCGTAGGTAAACGCCACCAGCAGGATCGCGGTCGAACCCAGTACCGATGCGACGCCGTTCACCGCGAATCCCCAGTCGATAAGTGGTCCGACCCGCAGCGTTCCTTTCGGGAAGGGCATCCCCATGAAAAAGCCGAGCGGCAATATCAACAGCACCGTGATTATAATTCGCGGAACCATGGTCAACCCGCCCAGGGGGGCGGTAATATGTCCGAACACCAGCGCATCCAGAAGCAACCAGCCCACAATTCCGAGGAACGCCACCCGGTCGCTGACTTTCGCGGCAAAGCGACTGCCGATTCCCGAACCGACCAACAGGGCCAGCAAAATCGCCACGATGGTGTACACCGACGGCCCGATGAACAGCGTGTATTTTTGCATCAGGACGATTTCCACGATCATGAACGCCATCCCGATGACGAAGAAATACAGCCACGGCACCGCGCGCAAATGCTCCTGTTTGCTGAAATACGGCAGAAGGTTCAGCGGTATGATTAAAATTCCCACCACCAGCAGGATGATAATGATCAGGACTTTCGACAGCGGAAATCCCATGAACTCGTATGGTAACACCTCGGCCAGATTGTCCCAGCTGAAATTGGCCCACCGTCCCGTCTGCGCGATAAACGGCTTGTTGTCGGTGCACGGCGAGATGTCGATTACAAGTGTGTCGGCATGCGTCTCCCATCCATCCAGGACGATCCGGTTATACAGGTTGTCCGGTGCGGAATCCGTCGGCGGATACAGCAGGTGAATATACCCCTGCATTTCGGGAGTCAGATCGACAATGGCATGATACCGAAGCGTATCGGTCAGGGGTCGTTTGGAGAGGAGTATCGCCTTCCGGCGCAACTGCGGGAAATTGTACACGGCAAAATGCGAATTGATATCCTCGACTCCCTCGGCCCGCAGCGCGGCCATCGCCTCGCTGACAATACGCGTCATATAAAACTGATGCTCCATCATCATGAACCCGCTGTCGGACAGCGACTGCCAGTAATCCCGAAACGCCTCGGTGGTAAACAGGTAGTTTTCCGCCAGTGCGAACGCCCCCGAGGCCAGCGCCGACCAGGTATTGGAACTGAGCGAGTAAATGACGTCAAATTTGTTTTTATGCCGCCGCACATACGCGCGGGCGTCCTCGGTGACCACGGTCACCCGTGGGTCATCGTAAATATGCCCGGAAAACTCCGCCAAGTCACCGTGTTTCATCATCTCGTTGATGCGGCCGTTGACTTCGACGGCATGGATTTCCGTCGCGCCCTCCTGCAGGGCATGCAGGACATCGGTGCCGCCGCCAGAACCAAGCGAGAGAAAGACGCAGGAATCGAACTGCCGGATCAGGTAATCGACCGGAATGCCGACTTGAAACCGCAGGGAATCGGGACGATCCCAGTTGCCGTCGAACCGATACACCGGCGAATTGGCGACATTGTCGATCTCCAGTCCCCAGAAGTCCTCGTTGTATTCATAGATTTTAATTTTCGACAGGGCATCCCAGGTTACGCTGTGAATCGGCGCGCGCTCCTGGCGCTCGTTGTGCAACAGTGTCGATGAATACACGGTCAACACCACCGCTCCGGCGGCCAGGACCACCGGGACCGCTTTTAACCACCGTCGACAGGTGAGAATTGCCGCCAGCAGCACCGGAAGTCCGCAGAGAAACGTCGCGACCGGGGTACCAACCCAGTTCATGACGACAATCGCCAGGGTCGCCCCCAGACCGGCGCCCAGCAGATCCGCCATGTACAGGCGCGGCATATCCTGATGGTTCTGCTTGAACAGCATGGCCAGCGCCATGCCACCAAAGAAAAACGAGGAACTCAAAAGGATAATGGTCACAACGAATTTGCCGACCATGATCCAATTGCCGAACAAGGTGGAGAAATCGAGTCCGAGGTGGAACACCAGCGGCGGCCCGGCCAAGCTCATGAGACCGGTCAGCGCGAGATAGACTCCGAGATATTCCTGTTTGTTAAGAAAAGCGAACAATCTCAGCGACAGGCCCCCCAGTCCCAGGCCGAGAATCGCCAGAGAGAGTGTCAGAAAGGCGAACGTGTAGAAAAATTCCGCTGAAAAAATCCGTGTCCAGACAATTTCCAGCGCGATCATCGTGAGTGACATCAATCCGATGACGAGTAATTTCCGGTATGTCATGATGATTCCTTAAGAAGGTCTCCGCTGTCGATGGATGGCGTGTGTTGCTATCCGGCGCCGGGTGGCATATGACTGTCCTGATCCGGATAACAGGGAGAGCGTTGTTGATTATTCCGGGTTGCATATGTTTACATTACGAGGACAGAAGTGGAAAGGTTTCGACGGAAGGGACAAATACAAACCATCAGAAATTCCTGTTACAGGGCCGTTTCCCGAAAAAAGGCCGATCGGATCTGTTTTTTGTTTGATTTGGTGAACCGAATAACGATTTTACGGTTACAGTCTGAATAAACTCATTGGAAAGTGAAGGAAATGCGGATAATATCCAGAATAGGCACCTTCGGTCTTTTTATATCTATTTTGCTGCTTTTTGAGTCGGCGATTGTCCCGGAGGCCCGGGCAAACACAATCTCGCTGGATGAATTTCTGACGAGTATTCAACAGCGTCATCCCCTGATCATCTGGGAAAACCTGACTCCGGAGATCGAGCGGGCAAACCGCGAACGCTATCTGGCGGACCAGGACTGGCGGCTCGACGCCCGGCAGTCGCTGTATACGGTAAAACCGGTCACGACCAGTTCCTTTCAGCCCAGCCGGATCACCGAAGTCAAACTGGATGCTTCACTGGGGCGCACTCTCTGGTCGACCGGCGGTGCTTTTTCGATGGCGTGGTCATCGGCACGTACCGATCAAACGCTTCCCGGTTTGACATTTCCTTCGGAGTCGGGCCCGGTTGCCATATCAACCGGAGCGTCGCGGCTGTACGAACATCGGTTATCGCTTACGTACAGTCAGCCCCTATTACGGGATTTCGGCGGCCGGCTGGATCGTCTGGAGTACGATCTCAGCACTTACAATGTCACGGTTGCGGAATTGGAGGCGGTTGAAAACCAGGAAGATTTTTTGCGTGATCTCGGTCTTCAGTATCTGGATTGGGTATTCCTCCAAGAGCAAGTGCTGATTGCCGAACGTCGCCTGCAACTGGCCGAGGAACAATTGGAGCAAACCACGGAAAAGCATGAGGCCAACCTGATTGACAAAGTCGATGTCCTGCGGGCCGAAGATGCCGTTCGCACAGCCCGTCAAAACATGGTATTGCTTCGCTCGCGGTTTGACGCCCGGCGCGCCGAGCTGGCGGTGCTGGCGCAGGACACCGGAATAAACGAAATGATTCCTGCCTATGATATTTATGCGCTGGCGGATCTCCCATCGGTCGAGGAGTCCTCGGCACAAATTGCCGCCGGTTCCCGCCGGTTGCAGGTGCTGGCTCAGCGGCGCGACCAGTTCCGGGAACGCCGCTCCGGATTTGCGGAAACCGGGCGCCCCAGCCTTAATCTCGATCTCGGAGTCGGATTAACCGGTGGCGATAATGGTTTTGGCAATTCGCTGGAGATGACCAAACCCGATTTTTCGGTCGCGTTTGCATTTACGCAGGCGATTGGAGCCAATGCCGCCGAGTCCGATGTCGCAAGGTCCGACATCGAAATCCGCCGATTGGAGGCCCAGATGGATCTGACGACCCTGAACCTGCAGTCGATCCTGACCGGCCTGTTGATTCAGCTGTACGAGCTGGAACGGGTTCTTGAACTCAACCAGGAGGAAATCGAATCGGCGGCCCGGCGTACTGAGGAGGAAGTGAAGCTGTATGAACAGGGACGCGGTGAGTTGACGTTTGTCATTCAGAGCCGGGACAACGAACAGAATGCCCGCTTGACCTATGCGGGCAATGCCATTGCGTATCATAAACTGCTGTTACAGTACCGAGCGTTGACCGATCAGCTGTTAACGAGACAGAAGTAAACGGAAATCCGACATGAACAGTTTTTTCAGATTTTTCACCGAACGCCATATGCTGGCAAACCTGTTCACGGTCATGATGATCCTGTTGGGCGTGGGCGCCCTGGTGCAGATCAAGCGCGATATTTTTCCCGAGGTTGATTTTGGCGAGGTAATCATCACCACGCGCTATCCCGGGGCATCTCCGGAAGATGTGGAACTGAATGTCACCAATAGAATTGAAGAGGAGATCAAGGGCGTTTCCAATATCGACAATATCACCTCGTACTCGATGGAAGACTTGTCCATTATCAACATCTCCATCGACCTGCAGGCTGATGACAAGGATGCAATTCGCGACGATATCCGCGAGGCGGTCAACCGCGTCACCGATTTACCCGATGAAGTGACTGAAGCTCCGCTGGTACTCGAGATCAACAGCGAAATCCTGCCGGTCATTGAGGTCGGTGTTTCCGGTGATCTTCCCTATCCCGAATTGCGCGAGGTGGCCCGCCTGTTCAAGAAAAAGCTTGAGAATGTTTCAGGGGTATCGACGGTGGACGAGTTCTGGTATCTTGACCGAGAGATAAAAATCGAGGTCTCGCCGGACTCGGTGAAAAAATATCAAATTCCTCTACAGGAAATCGCGGCCGCGATCAGTCGCCGCAATATCCGCTCCACGGGGGGATCGTTCGAATCGTACACCAGCGAAAAGAGCCTGGTTACCCTGGCACAGTTTCGTGATCCCGATGAAGTCAGCGACGTGATCGTGCGTTCCACGTTCAGCGGGCCGTCGGTCCGGGTCGGTGACCTGGCGACGATCAGTGACGAGTTTGAAGATCCGATTGTTATTTCCCGAATGAACGGCAAGCCGGCGATTACCTTCTCCGTTTTGAAGAAAAAATCAGCGGATATCATCCGCACGGCAGACGCCATCAAGAATCTGGTGAAGCAGGAAGCGGAATTGCTTCCCGATGGCGTGAAAATCCTGTTTGCCGATGATATCTCATATTATCTGCGAAACCGATTCAATGTTGTCCTTTCCAACGGGGCAATCGGCCTGGTGTTGGTATTGATCGTCTTGTCGATTTTTCTCAATTTGCGAACCGCGTTCTGGGTGGCGCTGGGGATCCCGGTGGTCCTGCTCGGGATCATCTTTCTGCTTCCGGTAACCGGGGCGTACCTGGACATTATCGCATTGGCGGCCATGATACAGGTGATCGGTATTATTGTCGATGACGGAATTATCGTCGGGGAGAATATTGTCCGTCGACGAGAACGTGGTGATCCGCCGTTAGTGGCGGCGTCGGAGGGTATCCGGGAGGTTTTTCGTCCGGTCATGACAACCATCCTGACGACGTTCCTGGCGTTTGCCCCGATGTTTTTCATGTCCGGTGTGTTTGGCGAATTTGTCGTGAGTATCCCGCTCGTGATCAGCCTGGCGGTGTTTATTTCGGCATTTGAGCTGGTTATCGCTCTCCCGGCGCACCTCATGCCGGGGTTGAAGAGAATTCAGCCCGGCAACAAGAAGGGCGGACGGCATTGGTTTGACGGTATCCGCCGATTGTTCCAGAAATATATGTATTACGTTCTCAAGGCGCGCTATGCGTTTCTGGCATTGTCGATCGCGCTGTTTTTCGGGACGATGTATTATACCGCAACCCACATGAAATTCGTGCTTTTCCCGAGTACCGCCTCGGACAATTTCAATATCTATCTCGAACTCCCGGTGGGGTCGTCGATGCAGAAGACCGTCGATAAGACCAGGGAGATCGAGCAATTCATACTGGAACTACCGCAACAGGAAATCGCATCATTCTCGTCGCGGATCGGCACGCACGGAGAACGCCAGCCGGGTGAGTACGAACACTGGGCGCTTATTAAGGTCAACCTGGTGCCGTATGCCAGACGCGATCGTACCGCGGCGCAGATTATCGAAAGCCTGCGACCGCGGACCGATTCGCTGGGCGGATTTGAAAAACTGCTGTACAATGTCGAGGCCGGCGGGCCGCCGGTGGGATCGCCAGTGACGATTCGGGTGGTTGGTTCCGACGACCGCATGCGCCGGACTCTGACCGACTCCCTGGTGACATTTCTGGAATCCATCGACGGCGTGACGGATATCGATCGCAATGACAAGCTGGGGAAGATGCAGATCCAGCTTGATATTGATTACGATCGGCTGGCCCGACTGGGGTTGACCGTTGCCGATGTCGCCGCGACCGCACGCATCGCCTATGACGGGCAGGTGGTGACCAGTGTTCGCTACGGAGAAGAGGATGTCGATTTCCGTGTTATTTTCAACCGCTCGGCACGAACCAATCCCGCCACGCTGGGCAATCTCCTGATCCCCAACGACCAGGGACGGCTGATCAGGCTGAGCGAAGTGGCCACGTTCAACAGCGGTCCCGGCCCTTCGAGTTATTACCATTATGACCGGGAACGCACCACCACCGTGACCGGCGATATCGTGAAAGGCAAAGCTACGCCGCTTGAGGTAACCTCGGCGGCGGTGGCGCATTTCGATCTTGATCGTGACTGGCCCGGCATGCGCATGGTTATCGGCGGCGAAGCCGAGGAAACCGCGGAATCGTTCCGCAGTCTCTTTATCGCCTTTATCATCGCCGTGATCGGAATCTATTTTATCCTGATCCTGCTGTTCAATTCCGCCACACAGCCCCTGATGGTGATGGTGGCGATTCCATTCGGCCTGATCGCGGTGGTGATTGCCTTCGCCCTTCACGGAGAACCGCTGGGTTTTCTGGCAATGATGGGATTGATCGGGCTGACCGGCGTGGTGGTCAATGATTCACTGGTGATGGTCGATCATATCAATCAACTGCGCAAAGCCCATCCAACCATGCCGATTCTGGATGTGGTGGCCCAGGGCGCGGCCAATCGCCTGCGGGCAATTATCATGACTACGCTTACCACGGTTGTCGGACTGATTCCACTGGCCTATGGTATCGGCGGTTCCGATCCCTTTATCGCTCCGATGGCGCTGGCGCTGGGGTACGGATTGCTCTTCGCCACGCCGTTGACGCTGATTCTGGTTCCGTGTTTGTACACCATCCGCACCGACATATTCAGGCTCTTTCGCTGGATTTTCCGTCGCACAGAGGCGACTGCCGAATAAAACCCATGAGTAAAAACACCGGCATCGCCGGCCGCATTAGCATTTGATATTATCAGCCCCGTAGAATATATTACCGTAAATTAACCACAAGGTGGGAAACATTGCGACAGGCGCGACAGCGGCATGAGTGACAGGTTTACCAAAGACGAAATCACCGGGATCATTCTCGACAGCATCGCTGACGGAGTGTTCACCGTCGACCGCGACTGGAATATCACGTCGTTTAACCGGGCCGCCGAAGAGATAACCGGCATTCCCCGCGAAGAGGCGATCGGCCAGCAGTGTTGCGACGTGTTCCGCGCCTCGATTTGTGAAGGCAGTTGCGCCCTTCGCGAAACGATCCGAACCGGCAAGCCGGTGGTCGACAAAGCGATATATATTATCGATGCCGATGGACGACGGATCCCGATCACGATTTCGGCGGCGGTGCTCAAAGATAAAAACGGCGAGGTCATAGGCGGGGTCGAAACCTTCCGCGATTCCAGCGCGATCGAGGAATTGCGCCGCGAGCTGGAGAAAAAATACTCGTTTTATGATATTATCAGTAAAAACCGCGAGATGCTTCGCATCTTCGATATTCTCCCCGAAATCGCCGAATCCAACAGCACCGTTTTAATCGACGGGGAAAGCGGCACCGGCAAGGAGCTGATCGCGCGGGCGTTACATAATCTGTCACCGCGTAAAGACCGGCCGATTGTTGCGGTCAATTGCGGCGCTTTGCCGGATACTCTCCTGGAATCCGAATTGTTCGGCTACAAGGCCGGAGCGTTCACCGATGCGCGCTCCGACAAACCGGGACGGTTCGCGCTGGCCGAGGGCGGCACGATTTTTCTCGATGAAATCGCCGAGGTCTCCCCCGCCTTGCAGGTGCGGCTGTTGCGGGTATTGCAGGAACGGGTGTACGAACCGCTCGGCGCGACCGCCTCGGTCCCGACCGACGTCCGCGTGATCGCCGCCACCAATAAAGACCTCGAGAAATTGGTCAAGACGGGTAAATTCCGTGAGGACTTGTACTACCGGATCAATGTTATCCGCGTCACCCTCCCCCCGCTTCGTGAGCGCAAAGAGGACATCCCCCTTCTGGTCGATCATTTTATCGAACGCTTTAATCGGTTAAAAAGCAAATTCATCACCGGCATCGCGCCCGATGCGCTGGCGATCCTGATGAATCACGACTTCCCCGGCAATATCCGTGAACTGGAGAATATCATCGAGCGCGCCTTTGTCATGACTCGCGGCGCGATCATCCAGGCGGCGGCGTTTCCCGATAATCTGCAACCGGATCGCCCCGCACCAGAGATGGTCGGAGGCAATTCGCTGGAAGATATCGAAGCCGCATATATCACCGAAGTCCTTCGTAAAAACGGCTGGAATCGGCAGAAAACCGCCGAAGAGTTGGGGATGCACAAGACCACACTCTGGCGGAAGATAAAAAAGCTGGGCATAACAGTCCCTGAATAATGTTGCATTATTGCAACTATAAATATCAATATAATTGCATATTCGCAATTAAATACATATAAGCTTAATCCTTTCGAAACTCCTCGATTATTTTATCTGATTGTTATATAACAACATAAAATGGTTACACGCCGATAAGCCGATTGTTGGCATTTTTTATGCTTTATATCTGCCTTAGTTATGAAGATTGCAATTCCGATATGGAACAACCGGGTTTCGCCGGTCATGGACAGCGCCGGTCGGCTGTTGTTGATTGAGATTGACAACGGCGCGATCGGTGCCAGGTCCCTGATTGACATCCCGCCACTGCACCCGGTGCAAATGGCACGATTCATTGTCGATCTGGGAATCGACCGTCTGATCTGCGGAGCGATCTCGCATCGTTTGCAGATGATGCTGACCACTTCCGGGCTGAATGTATTACCCTGGGTCAGAGGGCAGGTCGATGATATCATCACAGCGTTTATCAACGGCAATTTGCAAAATCAGGATTTTTACCTTCCGGGGTGCCGTCGGGGGGGTCACCGTCGCGGACGGGGATGCGGACGACGATATGGCATGGGACACGGAAGATTTTATCTGGAGGAATCATGAAAATCGCCATCTCATCGCAGGGAGAAACCCTGAACAGCCAGGTCGATCCGAGGTTTGGCCGGGCGAAGTGTTTTATCATCTATGATACCGATACCGGCAATTTCGCGGTGGTGTCCAACGATCAAAACCTCAATGCCGCCCAGGGGGCGGGGATTCAGGCCGCGCAGAACGTGGTTCGTCAGCAGGTCGATTTGGTGGTATCCGGCAATCTCGGCCCGAAAGCGTATGCCACACTATCGGCCGCCGGTGTCAAAACTGCGCTCTGGGCCGAGGGAACGGTTGCCGATGCAGTGAAGTTGGTTGTGGAAAATAAACTGGAAATAACCAATGGCGCCAATGTCCAGGGACATTGGATGTAGGATGATACTAATAAGAGAAAACGCAAGTCGTATAGAAAGGAGATAATCATGCCGGGTGGAGATCGAACCGGACCGATGGGTGCCGGACCGATGACCGGTCGGGGCGCCGGATATTGCGCGGGCTATACCATGCCCGGGTATATGAATCCCGTTTGGGGCAGAAATTTCGGACAGGGCGGTTATGGCTATGGCTTCGGTCGCGGCTTTGGCCGTGGCTTCGGCATGGGACGCGGACGCGGTTTCGGCCGCGGCTGGGGTATGGGAATGGGCCGGCAGGCCATGCCCTATCCGTATTATCCCGATCAGGGAGATGTCGCGTCTCAACCGACCGCGGAAAATGAACTGGCCTATCTGAAAGATCAGGCCAAGTATTTCGGTGACGCGCTGGAAAATATCAATAAGCGTATCGCCAAACTGGAAACAAAGGAGAAAGGGAAATAGCATGGCATATCCCGGAGGAGGCCGCGGCGGCGGAGGTATGGGAGGCGGACAGGGACGTGGCGGCGGCGGCGGTCGCGGTATGGGCGGTGGTCGCGGCATGGGGCGTGGCGGCGGTCAGGGTTTTGGTCCCAGCGGCGAATGCATCTGTCCCAATTGCGGCGAGACCGTACCGCATCAGGCCGGAACCCCCTGTTTCAACATGAAATGCCCGAAATGCGGCCAGACCATGACCCGAAAGCAATAGCATGAAAGCGAACGCGCTTCATATCGCCGTCGCCAGCGGCAAAGGTGGCACGGGCAAAACCACGCTCGCGACCTGTCTGGCGGCGGTCCTGGCCAAACGGGGAAAATCGGTGGCGTATCTCGACTGCGACGTCGAGGAACCCAACGGCCATATTTTTCTCAAACCGCAAATTTCAAAAACCACGGAGGTCGAGGTGTTGATTCCGAAGGTCGATCTCGACAAGTGTACCTTTTGCGGTGAATGTGCCAAAATCTGCGAGTTCAACGCCATTGCGGTTTTGCTGGACAAGGTGATGGTCTTTCCGTCGCTGTGTCACAGTTGCGGCGGCTGTTTTCATATCTGTCCGGAACGCGCGATTACCGAAATCCCGCGACCGATTGGGACGATTGCCGACGGTATCGGAATGGGCGTCCGCTTCATCGAGGGACGGCTGAATATCGGCGAGGCGATGGCCCCGCCGGTTACGACCAGAATAAAACACAATATGCCGGATATGGACGTGACCATTATCGATGCCCCGCCGGGAACATCCTGTCCGGTGATCGAGGCGGTGCGGGACACCGATTTTGTCGTGCTGGTGACGGAACCGACCCCGTTCGGGCTGAACGATTTGCAACTGGCGGTGGGCATGGTGCGATCATTGCAGTTACCGTTCGGCGTGGTAATCAACCGCAGTGATCTGGGCGATGACCGGGTGGTCAAATACTGCGCCGACGAGAAAGTGGACGTGATGATGCAAATCCCGTTCAATCGCGCCCTGGCCGAATCATACGCGGTCGGCAAAATGATCGACGGTCTCGCGCCGGAACTGACCGACGATTTGACACACATGTATGATACTATTGAAAGCCGGGTGGCCCATGATTGAACTGGTGGTTCTCAGCGGCAAGGGCGGAACCGGCAAAACCAGTACGGTTGGGGCACTGGCGGCTTTGGCGGAAAACAAGGTGCTGGTGGACTGCGATGTCGACGCCGCCGATCTGCATCTCATTCTCGATTATAACGTGGAAGAGATGCATGAGTTTATCGGCGGGAGTATCGCCAAAATAGTGGAAGACAAATGCGTCGATTGCGGCATCTGTCCCGATTACTGCCGGTTTAATGCCATTAAAACCGTGGCGGATGAATCTCGTCCCGACGGCGAACGCTTCGTGATCGATGAGTACGCCTGCGAGGGATGCGGGATTTGCGCGCATTTCTGCCCGGAGCAGGCCATTGATTTTTCCGAGAAGGTCAGCGGGCAGTGGTTTCGATCGGAAACACCGCATGGCCCGCTGTTTCACGCCCGGCTGGGAATCGCTCAGGCCAATTCCGGCAAACTGGTGGCGGTACTGCGCCGCGAGGCTCGTGAGGCGGCCGAACAGCAAGGCCGGGATTTGATTATAATCGACGGTCCCCCGGGAATCGGCTGTCCGGTGATCGCTTCGCTGACCGGTGTAAACTATGTCCTGCTGGTGACGGAACCCTCGATGTCGGCCCTGCACGATATGGAGCGACTGGTGAAGCTGCTGTCGCATTTCAAGATTCCGGCGGGGATGTGTATCAACCGCCATGATCTCAACAACGATCTGACCGCACAACTGGAACGATTCGCAATAGACAATCGCATCGCCCTGCTCGGCCGTATCCCCTTTGACCGCGCCGTTACCGACGCGCAGGTGGCCGGGCGCAATAGTATCGACCACGGCAACGGCCCGGCGGCATCGGCACTGAAAGCAGTATGGGGACGACTGCGGGAAGAGTTGCAACAGGTTCATCAGCATCGGTCGGGACAGACAAGAAGAATAATCAATATACAGGATAACGTGGAGATGTAACTATGAGGATTGCGATTCCGACAGCGGAGGGACTGCTCTGCCAGCATTTCGGTCATTGTCAGCAGTTTGTCATTATCGATGTTGATACCGACAAGAAAGAGATTCTTAAAACGGAAATGGTCACGCCTCCCCCGCATGAACCGGGAGTGCTCCCCGGCTGGCTTCAGCAGCAGGGGTGCCATTTCATCATTGCCGGCGGTATGGGGGGACGTGCGATCGGCATGTTCAGCCAGTACGGTATCGGGGTGATTACCGGTGCGCCGCCGCAGAAACCCGAGGACGTTGTCATCGCCTATATGAACGGTCAGTTGATCGCGGGCGGCAACCCCTGTGCCGACGATCATCCGGGATTCCACCAGGGCGGCCACGGCAAATGTCAGTCACGCGAGCGAGAGTAATTTCCGTCGCGGGACTAAAAAGAAAACCCTCTTTGGGGATTGTCCGCTAGGTACGGAGGGCAGTCATCTCGACTGCCCTTCGCCATTATGGTGGAAATGTGATTTGTTATCCGATGGCTTTCTTAACCGCTTCCAGCAGTTTGTCCCGATCGATCGGTTTGTCAAATACCGCCACCGGTTCCTTGACCGCCAGGTGACGACCGGGGATGCCGCTGATAATGATAATGGGAATCGCGCTGAGTTTTTCATCGCGGTGAATCTTGCGGTAAAAACCGGTGCCGGTGTCATTCGGCATCTGCAGATCAAGCGTGATCAGGTCGGGGATTTCGGCCTTCAGTACTTCCAGTCCGATCACACCGTCCGAGGCGGTAACCGTATCGTACCCTTCGGCCTTGAGAAATGCCTCCAGATAATCGCGCACGTCCTGTTCGTCGTCGATAATCAGTATTTTCTTGCTCATTGATTTCCCTCCGGCACATGTGGCCATTTATTTCCCATATTAATAGGCCGCTGCGTTCCGGGCAAGGATAATCGCAGTCCGAACGGCAAAAAGCAAATCGCGAAGGAACCGCTCTTTTTGTAACGGCGGTCGCATTTTTTGTGATATATTAGGCCTGATGATTATACTCCAAATACGAAGGACCTGACCGTCGATGAAATTACCCTGCCTGTTCGTTACCGACATCCACGGCAATATCGAACAGTACCACAAACTGTTCCGGCTGATCGAAGACACCCGCCCGTCGGCGGTGTTCCTGGGCGGCGATTTGCTTCCGTCCGGCATCAGACAACTCACCCCGGCCAGGGGAGATTTTGTCAATCAGTTTCTGGCTCCCGGCCTGCAGCGGATTCGCGACAACCTCGGTGATGCGTACCCCCGTATCTTCATGATACTCGGCAATGATGACGGCCGTTACGAAGAGCATGCCGTGTTCGAAGCGGCCGCGCGGGGAATCTGGGACTACTGCCACAGCCGCGTGCTGACGTTCCACGGGTATTCGGTGTACGGCTACGCCTATGTTCCGCCGACGCCGTTTCAACTGAAGGATTGGGAGCGGTACGACGTGTCGCGCTATGTCGATCCGGGATGTGTTTCGCCGGAAGAGGGGACTCGCTCGATTCCGGTCACGCCGTACGAACAGAAATACACCACCATCGCCCGTGATCTGACGGAGCTGACCGAAGACGCCGATCTGACCAGAGCGGTATTTTTGTTTCATACTCCGCCGTATAAAACCAATCTGGATCGTGCCGCGCTCGACGAAGTGGTGGTGGATTACGCCCCGGCCGACGTGTATGTCGGCAGTGTCGCGGTGCGCGAGTTTATTGCTGAACGGCAACCCCTGTTGACCCTGCACGGCCACGTCCACGAATCGCCGCGCATTACCGGATCATGGCAGGATCGTATCGGGCGCACCGTCTGCTTTTCGGCGGCCCATGACGGAAAACGGCTGGCGGTGGTGCATTTCGATCCCGCCCGTCTTGATCGTGCTACCAGAGAATTGTACTAACCCCTTCGCGGATCACGCAACATCGGCAGTGATCGTGCCGGATCGGTTACGGCGCCTATTTTAACCGCGTAACTGGTTTTCTTGGCAATATCCTGATCGGTGATAATGTGCAAATCGAGCAGGCCGGTGGAACGGTACCCCGTCCGCAGGTAATTCATTTCGTCAAGACAGAGACTCCACCCTTCCAGCCAGGTCTGCAAATCGGCCAATTGCCGATTGTCTCCGCGAAAATGCACCAGAATATCGATATCGCTTCCCGGACCGGCGGTGGCATTTTTGGTGCTTCCGAACACATAAAATCCGGCCACGCCGAAACGGTGCGGATCGAGCTGTGACGCGATACGCTCCGCCATCTTCAGCCGCCAGCGCCAGAAATTTTCGCTTTGCTTCTCGACCCGATCGGCTTTCAGCGGCATCGGCCTGGTTTCTTCGGCGGACGGCACACTGAGAATGCCGACGGCCTCATCGAGATCGGCGTTCATGAGTATTTTCAGCACCTTGCCGCCGGTGCTTTTGGGCACGTCGATCAGCTTGATAATACCGTCCAGATCGGTATTCTCCGGAAGCACATCAGGAAGAATATTCGGCGCCCGATCGAGAAATTTCGCGTTAAAGATGATATGCTCATCATCGGGATACAACGGCAGATAGCGGATATGCGCTTCAACCAGATCCTGAAAGAAATGCGTCCCGAACGACAAATCCGGCAGGTAGTTGCCCTTCTTCACCGCGACTTCAATAAGCACCGCGGTGTTGTTGATATCGGAGTAGGTGACATTCACGCCGAGTTTGATATCGCCGCGACTCCCCCATCGCCCCGGTCCCATTAAAATGAATTGCCGTTTGGGAAGCAGTTTGTTCAGCTTCCCGACCGCCCGCCCCACCGCCATCATCGTCTGGCGATCGGCGATATCGCCGTATTTGGCGGGATCGACATACACGATATGCGTGATATCCGGCACTTTGCCGTTGGAAATATACCGATTGGCGGAAAAGATAATATCATCATGCGGAATGTCTTTGGGTATCGGTGCCGGCATGCTTAAATCCGAGTAACTCTGCGGGCGACACTGCAGCAAATAAAAATCGGTGCCGTCGAACGCAAATTCGATATCGACCGGCATCCCCAGGGTCTCGCCGAGATGTTTGAGGATCGCCTCCATCTGCTTTAAAAACGGCGTGTTGGAAATCAACCCCTCGAACGTCACCACAAAATCATCCTCGTCAAAATCGATTCCGATTCCCGAGGGACGAGAAAGATTGCCGTCCTTAAAGACGGACAGAATTTCTTTGGCGGCCGGATATTCATAACCGGCTTCTTTGAGAAACTCGACCAGATCGATGGTCTCGAAGCTGTTGGTTTCCAGATTGATCGCGTCGATTTTCTTCGGCGAATACCGGACGATTTCATCCGGGCTGACATTCACCCGCAGTCCCGGTTGTCCCGGCGCCACCAGCACCGGGTAATCGTCGCTGAGACGGTCGACCGCGCGGGTTCCCAGCCCCGGCACCATGCGCACCAGTCCGTCATCCCGTTTGATCCGCGGCGACCAGCGAAACTCGTTGTTGCTGAACGCCACTCCGGCGAAGGCCGGCAGATAGTACTTGCCGACCCGCTTGCCGACAACTTCCTGTATCATGATCCCCATTTCCTCGCCGAAATCCAATAGTCCCCGTTCGACACGGTACTCGATGGGATCGGGACTGAACGTCGAGGCATAGACCTCCGCGATGGCATCCATCAGCGCATCCAGCCGCTTCTGCTTGCTTCCCTGGTTGGCCAGAAAGAGGCTTTTGTACTTGCCGGAAAACGCCGCGCCCATGCGGTCTTCCAGCAGACTGGAGGAGCGCACGATCAGCGGGGAGTCACCGAAATCGTCCAGCGCTACGGATAATCCCTTGACGATGTCGGCGGGGAAACGCGCGCTCTTGAAGGTCTGGACGATATGCGGGTACTCCAGACGAACCTGGTTGATCTCCTTGTATTTCTGCTCGACCACCTCGTCGAGATCGTTATAGTGCATGAAATGCAGAAGCACATCGGAGCTGATATGCCAGGTTTTCGGAATCTTGACATTGCCGAGCAGGTCATCATCCTCGGACTTGCGTTTTAAAATCTGCGCGGCCAGATACAACCCGGCGCTTTTACCGCCGAGTTTGCCGTGGCTTTCGGCGCTGAAAATGACATTGTGCAATAGGTGATAGAAATCGCGGACGTCCACGAAATGCTTGGCGACGTTGATATACTGCAAACCGTCGGACAGAAAACGCCGAATCAGCGATACCCGGATGCCCCGCTTGCTGGGCGAGGGAATTTCCGGCTCGTCCGGCGCGAGGTGATGATACCGACGGATGGCGTCGGCCACTTCGGAGAGCGACAAATTGCGATTGACCACCTGCACCAGGAAACTGAGTTTGTCCTCCTGCACCCATTTCTGAATCAAACGCAGAATTTCCTCGTCGCTGAGATGATCGGATGCGATCCGGAATGCGGCGGCGCTGATATCCGCCGAAAAACTGCGTCCGCGCCGCTGATGGGGGCGGTTCCAGTCGTCGAGCAGTTCCTCTTCCGTGACTTTCTGGTCCATCCCGAGCGCCCGCAGGATTTTTTCCGCTTCGGCGACCCCGCTCCAGCAGAGGTGATTGAGCATTTTTCGGGAAATACTGATATACAGGTTGCGGTCGGTCTGCTTGAGCATTTCCAGCACGACCTGCCATTCGCCGCGCTTGTGCTCGGTAACGCTATGCTGGGCGGATTCCCAGTCGCGCACGACCAGCCGCATTTTCTGGTGCATGATAAAATGCCCCAGTCGCTCGGCGATGGTTTTGATCAGCTTGGATTCTTCTTTCAGAAACGGGCCGTCGTCGGCCTGCGGCATCTCGATCGTATAGTACACACTGATCGTGCCGATGACCATGTCCTGCACGACAATGTCGGCGCTTTGCACCCACGGCGTTTCCATGAAATTCGGGGTATGGTAGGTCTTGTTTTCCAGGGATATCTTGGCCTGGCAAACGTGCGGGTACTGCCATCCGGGAGGAATGGCCCGGACGATTTTCGGGCATATCACGTCCAGCGACTCATCCGGTTCGTTGAGAATCTCCTCCACCTGGTAAAGGCAGTTCAATTCTTTGGCGCGCTCCTGAAGCGCTTCGAGCAGTTTGTCTATCGAAGTTTTCTTATCATTATCGTTGGTCATGTCAATATCACTCCTCGTCCGCCGCGACCGTCAACCTTCGCCGTCAGCGGCTTGTCCAGCGTAACATAACTGACAAAGCGGCTTCTGGCAACCTCCTTCTGACGTTTCAACCAGTCCCAGTTGATACGGTATGGCCCCGAATAACGCACACAGAAATAGCAGATCTGAAAACTGGAAATATTATGGAAAAAGTGCGATCCCTGACTCATGTCGACGTCCATATCCGGAAGGGTCGCCTCGACAATCATCCCCGCACCTGAAATTTGTCCCCAGTTGACCGGAATCCCCAGCCAGGGATCGGAACTACCCCAGCGCCCGAACCCGATCAGCAGATAGCGACGGCCGGAATCGCTCAGGCGTTTGTTGAAGGTCTCCAGCTCCCCGGCGATCTCGCGGGTATGTTTGGCGTTGAATGTCTCGGGACGGACATAGACGATATCGGTCAGCGACGTGTTGACCCCGTTGCCCAGCACCGTTTCCGATGCCGCCAGTACGTTGTCGCCCTGCAGTTCTTCGGGCGTCAGATCAACTTTCTCATGCGAAACCACCATCGGCCGCACCTGTAAAAATCCGAACCGGGCCGGAAGCGCCTTCTTGCGGTCCAGCTTGACAGCAAACTCGATTTCCACTTCACTGCCGATGGCTTTTTCACATACATGTAAAAGCGTCGTGACAAGATCATTCAGCGGAAACAGGTTGGTGATCAAAATGGGCGCGAATGTCACCAGACGCGGGCCGGGAGTACCCATGCCGGTCACGATACGATCATCCTGGGCGCGATAAGTCGAAACCGCGTACCGCAGGGTGCTGTCATACTCGGCGTCGGCCAGATATCCCTTAATCAGGTATTCCACCTCGCGAGTCGGATCGTACACCGGCGGCTTGCCCATATTGACCGCCCAGAACTCGGTCTGAGTGAGTTTCAGAAGCTCCCGGGGCGAACCGACCGGCGGATTGGCACGGGGATACGCCGGGGAATAACTCCAGGCCAGACCACCGTCGACAATCGTCTTGCCCAGACCCAGCGCCAGATCGACCACCCCGTCCTCAGGACGGGTGTGGCCCATACAATAGAAATTGTACGTTCGTGCCACTCCAGAAAGGTGCGGATAAAAACGATCGCTGAACCGGTCCCCGACCACCTCCTGTATGATGACCGCCATTTTTTCATCGCGCGATGATTTCCCGGTGGCCCGGATATAATCGCGGGCATCCTTGAAAAAGGTCGATGCGTACACGAATTTGATCGCCTCGACCAGTTTCCGAAAACGCGTATCGATATCAGACTGATTGTTGGGAATCATCTTGGTGCCGTACACGCCCGCGAACGGTTCGTACATGGCGTCTTCAAGCAGACTTGAGGAACGTATCGCCAGCGGCGTGGTGATCGCCGCCGTCAGGGCGCGTATATCACCCACCAGTTCCGCCGGCAGTTGCGCGTTCTGAAACAGGTGTGCGATATGATCATCGGACAACTCGTCGTCCAGGCTGTCGTACAGATTGTTGCGCTCCATGAAACGGTCGAATATGTCGGTGGTCAACACGGTCAGGCGGGGAATATCCACGGTTATGCCGGGGAACGATTTTTCATCGAAATGCCGGGCGAGGATGTCACGAATGAACGCCAGACCGGAAGCCTTGCCGCCGATGACCCCGCCGCCGATATACGTGAATGTCTCGCGGGTTTCGAGCGTATGTCGATTGAACGGGGTCAGCTGGTCGGTCGATACGGTAATGCGTCGAATCTGCATGGCTCGTGCCTGTTTTTCCACGCCGTCGCGGCGGCGGGCATTGACGATTTCTTTCCCTGACGGCAATCACACGTTTTGACGCTGTTGACCGCTACCATGCGATCACCTTTGATACTGACGTCAGCAATATTGACGATTTCCGGCAGGGAGGCAAGAAGAAAAAGCCCCGGAGGTTTCCCGCCGGGGCCTTTTTGTCATACGTAAAAGGGGCTTTTATACCCAGCCGCGTTCACGGCAGGCGCGCGCCACGCGATCGATCGCGATCACATAGGCCGCGTCGCGCATGTACAGTTTGCGCTTCGCCGCCAGGGCACTTACCGCCAGGAAGGCCGAGGTCATCTTGACATCCAGTTTGCCAAGAACTTCGTCCTTTTCCCAGAAATAGTTCATATTGCATTGCACCTGCTCGAAATAACTGCAGGTCACGCCGCCGGCGTTGGCGAGAAAATCGGGAATGACGAAAATGTTTTTCGCCTTGATAATCTCGTCGGCTTCCGGCGTGGTCGGGCCATTGGCGCCTTCGGCAATGATTTTAACCTTGCCGCTGATCTTGCCGGCGTTCTCACCGGTGATCTGGTTTTCCAGCGCCGCCGGAATTAGAATATCGACTTCCTGTACCAACCAATCGTCACCCGGAAGCACCTCGTAACCGAGATCGCGCGCTTTGGCTTTGTTGATACCGCCGAACCGGTCGGTGATATCGAGCAATTCCTTGAGATTGACCCCGGCCACCTTCTTGAACGAGTACGACGTCTGGTCGGTCTGATCCCAGCTGGAAACGCAAATCACCTTGCCGCCCATCTGCGTGTACAGCTCGATGGCGTATTGCGACACATTGCCGAAGCCCTGCACGCTGGCGGTGGTGTCTTCGGGACGAATGTGCAATTGCTTCAACGCTTCGCGCACCGTGTAAATCACGCCGTACCCGGTGGCTTCGGTGCGACCCAGCGAACCACCCAGACCGAGCGGCTTGCCGGTAATGAAACCGGGGTATTTCTTGCCGTGAATCGCCTCGAATTCGTCGAGCATCCACAGCATGTGCTGACCGCTGGTCATCACATCGGGCGCCGGCACGTCGGCCAGCGGACCCACGTTGCGAGCCAGTTGGCGTACCCAGCCGCGACAGATCTGTTCCTGCTCGCGGGCGCTCAGGTTGTGCGGATCGCAGATCACGCCGCCTTTGCCGCCGCCCAGCGGAATATCGACTACGGCGCATTTCCATGTCATCCAGGTCGCGAGCGCGCGAACCGTATTAATGGTCTCCTGCGGGTGGAACCGAATGCCTCCCTTACAGGGGCCGCGACTGTCGTTGTGCTGAACGCGAAAACCACGAAAAACCTCGACGTGCCCATCATCCATCCGGACCGGAATCGAGAATTGATATTCACGCAGGGGGACACGGAGAAGCGCCCGTGTCGCCGCGTCAAGATCAAGAATATCGGCCACATGATCAAACTGAGCCTGGGCCATTTCAAAAGCATTAAATGATTTACCACTCATGGCAAAGCCTTTCCTGGATTAAACCGTGTACGAAAGATGCAAAAAAAACAGGCGTAGAACGCCGGATACAAACGAAGCGTTCGGCGTTGGCCATACCACCGAGGAAGCCGTTTATAAGCCCGCACGTATGTCATCTCCACATAACCGAACGTAAAACTTCGTTACTTTTTTCACGAGGAATATAGCACCCGTCTGCGAATTGTCAAGAAAATCCGAACGAAGCCAATCCGATTATTCCGGAATGACAAATCTCACGTAGCTCATTGTCACTCAATAACATTGAGGTTTTCAAGTGGTTCCGGTCGGGCCTCGATTGAAAGTTTTTTTTGTACTATCGATGGAGAATTATCATCCTGCCGCACCGGGTCCGGTTTGGGGGTATCATAATATAGAGGAACGACAAGTCTATTTTTGGGCCTCAGGCCGTTTCCGGGTCATGAAAACGATATCCCACGCCACGGACGGTTTCGATATATTTGCCGCAGGGACCCATTTTCTTGCGCAAACCGGCAATGTGGACATCAATCGATCGATCGGTCACCACAGTATCCTCACCGTGGGTGGAATCCATAATCTGATCGCGGGTAAACACCCAGCCGGGGCGTTGCGCCAAAAAATGCAACAGCCGAAACTCGGTCGAGGTGAGCGTGATCGGTGTTCCGGCCACGCGCACTTCATGCCGTCCGGGATCGATGGACAGATCCCGAAATGACAGCGGAACCATACCCTCCGGGGGCGGTTCGGACTTGCGCCTCATGACGGCATGGATTCTCGCCAGGAGCACTCTCGGACTGAACGGTTTGCTGATATAATCATCCGCGCCGATTTCCAGCCCGGCGACGATATCAGCTTCCTCGGATTTGGCGGTCAGCATGATGATCGGGATGTTGTCGGTATCGCTGTCGCGTTTGAGACTGCGGCAGACATCCAGCCCGTCCAACCCCGGAAGCATGAGATCGAGCAGGATCAGATCAGGTTTGATCGTTTTCGCCTTTTGCAATCCCTCTTCGCCGGTATAAGCGCGGGTTACCTGGTATCCCTCCCGGGATAAGTTATATTCCACGAGTTCCGCAATATCACGATCATCTTCGATGACCAGTACTTTTTGTTCGCTCATGTATTGGTCCTCCTGACAAACTTACCGTATAGAATACTTTTTTAATCGTTAAAACGCAATGATGAGTCTGTAAGAAAAGCATAATATTGCGGCTGGAATTGTCTCCGCTTGACGCCGGGCATTGCACGTAACAGTAAAAATGGCATGTGCTTGCCCTTTCGGCCGCAATCATATGCGGTCCGGCCTTCCGGGCAAAAAGGGCAAATTAAGTTCCGGAGTATCTTGACAAAACAGACTCCGGCGAATTATATAGGACACAAGAAAATGCGGGCCGCTTGCCCGAAACCGTCCAACCATATAAAACAGCGGAATGCAAAACAACAACCGAATACTCGTACCGCGATACCAACCACGTCAACCATCCGGTTGCCAACGGTCAGGAGAACACGATGACAAGTAAACGTGCCGGGGATTTGATGATCCCGCTTGAGCAATATCCGCATATTCCCCACTGGTTCACGCTTCGTCAGGCAATTGCGGAACTACAGAATTCGGTGATTGAAATAGAGGGAAAACAGTCCCTGCCGCGCGCTCTTCTGGTCTTCGATGAAAAATACGACCTGCTGGGAATCGTGCGCCGGCGTGATATCCTCCGGGGGCTGGAACCGAAATTCATGCGGACCATGTCGCATCCGCACCGGAAACAACTGTTCGATGTCGAGGCCGATCCCGATCTGACCGTCCTGACATCGGGGCGTGTCGCCAACGCTGTCAGGGAACTGGCGGAAACACCGATCAGCGACGTGATGCAGCCGATTACGGCAACGGTGAATTACGATGATCACATCACCAAGGCCATCTACAAAATGATCACCCGCGACCAGAACCTGTTGCCGGTGTTGAAAGACAACAAAGTCGTCGGTGTGATCCGAAGCGTCGACGTGTTTAATGAAATCGCCCGTATTGTGATGTAGTATCAGGCCGGGCCAACGTTTCAGTCCAGTCAGTGGGAGCACCTATGTTCAAGCGTTCACAAAACGATAAGTCGCAGGACGGCCACGATAGCCTGCCCCCGATGCCCAAAGAAATTTACCTGAAGCGGGTGGTTGCCAAGATCGACACCCGCCGTTTGTTTTTTATTTTGCTTGGCGTGGCGTTGTTTTGCCTCGTCTATTTTTCGCCGGCCTGGCCCGATGCGATCGATCCGGAGGGCAAACACTTCGAACTGACCCGCGAGGGCAAAGCCGCCATCGCACTCTTTTTACTGGCGGCAACCTGGTGGGTGTTCGAGGTGGTACCGATCGGTGTGACCGGCATAACCATCGGCGTCATCCAGGCACTGTTTCTGATTCGCTCCGCCCAGGTTGCGTTCAGTGATTTCATGGATCCCTCGGTCTGGTTCATTATCGGATCGGTGGTAATCGGCATGGCCTTCACCCGCACCGGCCTGACCAAACGGCTGGCCTACAAAATGCTGGTGCTGGTGGGCGAGAAAACCAGCATGATTTATCTGGGAAGTTTTATCATGACCGCCGCGCTGACTCTGATCATGGCGCATACCGCCGTGGCGGCGGCGGTGTATCCCCTGTTGATGGCCATTTATGCGCTCTACGATGAGGGCACCAAACCAACCAAATTCGGCAAGGGGTTGTTTATCGGCATGGCGTTTGTCGCCGGAGCGGGAAGTATTATCACCCTTTTGGGCGCGGCCCGGGGGGCGGTCGCGATCGGCTTTTTCCGGGATATCACCGGGCGTGAAATCTCCTTTTTCGAATTGTCCTATTATATGTTTCCGGTCGGGCTGGTTATGGTGCTGGCGTTGTGGGGCTTTTTCATGCTCTATTGCAAACCGGAACAGAAAACCATTCCCGGCCTGCGCGAACGGGCCCAGGCGTTGTATGAAAACCTGGGCGGCATCACCCGGCGGGAAATCCTGACCGTGGTTATTGTACTGCTGGCTATTGCCGCCATGAGTTTACGCAGTGTTATCCCGGGGCTGGATCAGATCAATAAAAGCGCCATTATTCTGGTTTCCACGATACTCTTTTTCCTGTTCAAGATTCTCACGATCGAGGATCTCGAAGAGGTCCCGTGGAATATCGTATTGCTGTTCGGCGGCGCCATGAGTATCGGTTTTTGTCTCTGGCAAACCGGGGCGGCAAGCTGGATCGCTATCGAGTGGCTGGGACTGTTGAAAAACGCCAGCTGGTTCATTTTCGTCCTCGGTATCGCTCTGTTTGTTCTGGTTATGACTAATTTAATCATGAACGTCGCCGCGATCGCTATCTCGCTTCCGGTGGCACTGGTGATCGCGCCGTATCTGGGCGTTGCCCCGGAAGTGGTGTTGTTCGCATCGCTGGTGACCGCCGGTATGCCGTTTCTGTTTCTGGTCGGTGCCGCACCGAACGCGATCGCGTACGAAAGCAGGCAATTTACCAGTGGCCAATTCTTCGTCGCGGGAATCCCCGCCAGTGTTCTATTGATGATCGTGCTGGCGGTGTTCGTGCGCATTATCTGGCCGTTGATGGGAATGCCGGTGATTATATCCTAGCAAGAGACGGTACTGCATATAAAAAGCCCCGGCAGGCTTTCTGTCGCGGTTTTTATTTTGTCGCAGTGATTTGATGCTACGGTGTCATCGTTATCAGGCAGATATCAAACATCGATTCATCGCCGCCATCGGTTTGCCCGACCACCGCGATGGTTCCGTTTTTCGTGCAACACACGGCATCGGCCCGGTCGGAACGGTCGGTTCCGATCGTGCGTTCACTGAGAACCTCACCGTTGCGGTCCAATCTGACCAGATAGATATCATTGTCGTAAAATGCGATTCCCTCACCGATCTTTTTGGATGTCCTGCAGATCACCACGCCGCCGTCGGCATCAGGACAAATACCGGTTCCATAGTCATAGAATCTTCCGCCGAACATCTTCGCCAAAACTTCGTTACCGTCGCGGTCAATCATCACCAGGCGCGCATTCATCATGTCGGTGCAGTCGGAATACCCCACCGCGGCATATCCCCGGTCTCCAAGCGATATTACCCCGCGGCACCAGTCAAGACCGTGTCCCGCCGGGCCGTCGCTTCCGTACGGCATGCTCTTGATCTCGTTGCCGTCGCCGTCAATCTGAATCAAATAAAAATCGCTGTTGCCCTTGCCGAATGTTCCGGTTGAGGCGCCGATAAGATAGTTGCCGTCGCCGGTCGGGACAATCGAGTTGGCCAGTTCGTACCGTTCGCCGCCGTATGTCTTTGACCAGAGTTCATTCCCGTTGGGATCGATTCTGACAACGTACACGTCCTCTTCACCCGCGCCGAAGGAATCGGTATATCCCGCGATGATAATATCGCCATTATCTGTTTCACAAAGCGCGGCGCCGACATCGCTATTTTCGCCGCCATACGTTTTCGCCCAGAGTTGATTGCCATCGGTATCGAGTTTGACCACGAAGATATCCCGCGATCCCGCTCCGGTCGACGTGGTATACCCCGTCAACAGAAAACCATCGTCGAGTACCAAACAGGCATTGGCGTATTCCGCACCGTTTCCGCCGGACGCAGTCGACCAGATGACATTGCCGTCGGCATCAGTTTTAATCGCCAGCATGTCGGCATCTTTCATCCCCCGCGAGAATGTGTACCCCGCGATAAAAAAACCGCCATCGGGTGTGACCGCCAATGTCCGACCGCCGTCGGATTCCGCACCGCCGTATGTTTTCGCCCAGCGGATGCTGTTCGGCGCGAAAGCCGTGTCATTTACTGCCAGCGTTATTTCACTCCACTCGTCTTTGTCGGTGTCGCCGGTATGATGAATCTCAACCGCCCTTGCCACAGCGTTCGCATTGACCACGTGGTTGTACAATCCCCGCGAATAGGTCACCACGTTGCCGTCAATCACCGGCCCGTGATCCTTGCCGATAAACGTCGCCCCGGCCGCTTCGAATTCGGCTTTGAAATTGTCATTGCCGACCACGTTCTTCCCGCGGATAACATCCGCCGCGGCCAACACCCGCACCCCCGCGCAGGTTGCCGAAACCACCCGGTCATGCGCGGCGGCATCACCGATCAGCTTCAGCAGTACCGGACTTTCGAGAAATTCATCGAACGGAACCGGCGAAAACAGGTTGGTCGACGGCATCACCATTACCGCATCGTATCGGTCAACCTGTTTGACATCTTCCAGCGCGATATCGGGAATAATCGACGGGATTTTCGCCACGTAATAATAATACCCGCACACCGGAATGGTATCCAGCACACCGGTATGCGTAACATGCCAGCCATCTTGCTCCATCAGATCACGTGAAAGGAAATAATTGACACCGTAATTCCGGTTCATCAATAACAGGACGTTGATTCCGGATATATCCGACCGGACGGAGTCAGTTGGCATCGAACCGCACCCTGTCAGTAAAACAGCGATGCTCAATATACATAGTGTTCTGATTATAGCGTGTGCATGTGTCATGATATCCTCGTTCCCGTGTGTTAGTGTTTCCTATATAGGTATATTTATATGCAAAAGCTTTCAAGAACCCTGTGTTTTTTTCGTTTGGAAAATATCAGGCCGAAAGCGATTTGCAAATGAACTTCTTGTGGCATACTGCTGTTATTGATGGTAATTTGAACGCAAAGCAAAATAGCACAAAGGAGTTGAGATGTTGCAAGCCGACAACGCCGCACTGGTGATCGTGGACATACAGGGTAAACTGGCCAGCCTGATGTATCAAAAGGAAATCTTCTACGACAATGTCGTGCGCATGATTAAAGGCGCGCGGTTACTCAATATCCCCATTATCTGGAACGAGCAACTTCCCGATAAACTCGGCGCGACCATTGAACCGATTAAAAGTGAGTTGAGCGACCTGCATCCGCTGGTCAAGAAATCGTTCAGTTGTTGCGGCAATCCGGATTTCGTGAAACGGCTCAAAGCGACCGGACGCAAACAGGTACTGCTGACCGGGATGGAAACCCATATCTGCGTGTTTCAGACGGCTGTTGATCTGCTCGATGCCGGCTATGAAGTGCATCTGGTGACCGATGCCGTTGCGTCGCGATTCGAACACAATTACCGGGTCGGTATCGAACGGATCAAAGACCACGGCGCGATCGTTACGTCGACTGAGATGGCGCTCTTTGAGATGTTCGACATCGCCGAAGGCCCGCAGTTCAAAGAGCTGGTGAAGATCGTGAAATGATGCTCTGATACGGCATAATGACGTAGGTCGGGTTCAGAGCGTGACTTGTCACGCGAATAACCCGACATTGATCGTCATGGGTATTTTGTGTCGGGTTTCTCATGTCGCTATCGCGTCATTCGGAACCGCGACTGGTGGCCCACCCTTCGGGTGGGTTTCATGCATATTGTGGATGTGTCACGACATTGGTAACAGAACAGACTCATCACATAGGTAACATTATTCGGTACCTCACAGCTCTGCTGTGGGAAAGGCGATTACAGCAAACATGACCCGCATGTCAAACAGGCCCCTGCCTGTCCTCAGATCGACCGCCAATGCCTTAAGACGCTGACGCGTGGTTGATCTGAAAACCCACCAATCACTCCTCCACCACGATCGGCAGTTTGCGAGCGGTCGCAATGGTGGAACTCACTTCC
This sequence comes from Candidatus Zixiibacteriota bacterium, assembly GCA_016933695.1. Classification (GTDB taxonomy): domain Bacteria; phylum Zixibacteria; class MSB-5A5; order GN15; family PGXB01; genus JAFGAL01. The sequence continues at coordinate 257,117 of JAFGAL010000001.1, forward strand.
TTCGGTAGAGGCGGTATCCCGTCGAATCCTGTTTTTTCCACGTATTTGGTAACCATCACCCGTAACGCCTCCGGCTCCCAACTCGCCATTTTTCTAATGCTGTTTACTCCCGCATCGTAGTACAACCGGGCGCGAATCCCCTTGACCCCCGGCAGACGCGCCAGATCCGACAGGCATACCAACTCCAGAATAATCTTCCCCGGAACACCGCTCTCTTTGGCGAGAGCGGCCCGCTGTTTTTTGGTTCTTCCCGCGTCCAGCATCTGTTTGGTGTTTTTGATCTTCAGTTTTTCAAGCTGTTCGATGTGTTTCTCATCCACACCGCGAAACCCTCGCAGTTTGAAAGGACTTTGTTTTTTGGCGGTCATAGCCGTCTCCCTTTATTTGGCATTTTGGAATCCAAGCGAAAGACAAATTAAACCTATATCCAAAAGCATAGACCGCCCCTCCTTTGTTCTTCATGCCCGGCATGAAGAAAATTCACCAGGCCAGCGTACCCCGCCGTAAGCGACGGGGCACTGCCGTAAAATCGTTACACCCCGGCCAGTTTTTCGACCTCGTCGACCTGATCCGCGAACAGCTTCAAGGTTGCCTTCACCGGGTCGGCGGTGGTCATATCGACTCCGCACCGCTTTAACTGGTCGATCGGGTATTCACTGCCGCCGGAACGAAGCAGGCCGAGATATTTCTCGACAATGCCTTCTTCGCCAGCGATGAATTTATCCAGAATCGCCTGCGACGCGGCATAGGCGGTGGCGTACTGATACACGTAATAGGTCACGTAATAATGCGGAATTCGCGACCATTTGTACTTGGCATACGCATCGAGTGTGAGCGCGTCGCCATAATACTTCTTCGTCAACTCTTCCCACATTGCGTTCATGCCGTCGGGCGAGAGCGCCTCTCCCCGTTCGACCATCTCGTGTATCTTCAACTCGAAATGCGCGAAAAACACCTGGTTGAAAAACGTTCCGAACGTGTTGTCGATATGCCGATTAAGTAAGAACAGCTTTTTCTTCGTGTCGGTGACTTTCTTCAATAGATGCTGGAGTAGCAGTCCTTCGTTGAGGGTCGATGCGACCTCGGCGACGAATATCGAATACTGCGCCTTTTGATAGGGCTGGTTGCGGCAGGACAAATGTGAATGTAAAGCATGCCCCATCTCGTGCGCCAGCGTGAACATGTTGTCGACCGTGTCGCTGTAATTCATCAGGACAATCGGATGCGAGGTGTAAATGCCGGAGCTGTACGCGCCGCTTCCCTTGCCTTCGGTTTCGTACACATCGACCCAGCGGTTGTCGAACGCATGACGCAGGCCTTTCTGGTATTCCTCACCGAGCGGAACCGTGGCGCGAAGGGTTTCCTGCACGGCCTCTTCGTACGGCACCTCGTAGTTTTCCTCGGGAAACAACGGGCAGACCACGTCGTACGGATAAAGCGCATCCAGTTTGAGAATTTTCTTCCGAAGCGCCATCCACTTGTGCAACCCCGCCAGACCGGCCTCGGTGGTTTCGATCAGGGCATGATATACTGACACCGGGATATTGAACCCGTCGAGCGCATGGTGCAGACTGCTTTCGTATTTGCGTATACGGGCATAGAACACGTCGCCGTTAACCGCCGACGCCAGCATTGCGCCGAGTGAGTTGAGATGTTCCTTGTACACCGACATAAACCCGTCGTTGGCGTCGCGACGAACCCGTTGATCGGACGATTCCATGAACTTGATATAGCGTTGCTTGGTCAGTTGTACTTCGTTGCCGACTTCATCGCTGATGGTCGGATATTTCAAATCGGCATCGTTGAGCATCGTGAAAATCGTCTCCGGGCCACGCGCCATCATCACGGAATTGGCCAGCACCTCCTCGACTTCCGCCGAACGAATATGCGGGCGCGAACGAATCAGGTCCTTTATATACAGGTCATATATATCGGTTTTGGGGAATTGGGCCGCCATCGCTCTGAGTTGATCATCGTCGATAGTCAAAATTTCCGGCTCGACGAACGAAAACGCCGCGGCGGCTTTCGAGGTTAGCATGGCGGCGCGTTCGGTCAGCACCTGGTATTTCGAGACGCGATTATCGAGATCCTGACTGCGGCGGGCATACTGGTTGAGGCTGTCGCAGATCATGGACAGTTTACTGCGCATCTCCAAACAGTCAAACAAGGTCTGCGCCGAATCGGCCAGTGTGCCGGCAAAGCCGGCGGCCTTCTCGATCAGTCCCAGGGCCTTTTTAAAATCGGCTTCCCAGTCGTTTTCGGTTTTATAAATATCGGTCAGGGCCCATTTGTATTTGTCTTCGATATCCGCGCGTTGCGGAATCGTCCGTACGGCGGGTTTGGTAGCGGTAGTCATAATGCCTCTTTACCTTTGAGATTCACAGTTTGACGTAATAAACAAAATATACGGACAAAAGCAAGGAGATGCGTGGCGGAAATCATTCGGCCGAATCAGGTATTTCCTCGACTCGCCGCACGTCCTCTTTGCTGAAAAAATACGGAATTCCCGCCCCAACGCCGCGGGTTTGACTGCACACCAGAAACGTGCTCGATTCGTAAATGGCCACCACCCGGTCGGGAGGGGCATCGTATTCCAGATCGCGATAGGTCTTGCCCACCTCGATCAGCATCGCCGGTTGCCAGTGCTGGGCCGAGTTGACATCGATCGCGCGGATCGATCGCGGCCGGATTTTAATATGCAATCGCTCTTCCAGCTTACGGCGCAGTTGTTCTCGTTCGTCGCGGTTTAACATATATCGCTCGCTTCAATTCGCCTAAGATACGCATATTCGACGGTTCCGGCAAGAGGGGGAAAATCACAAATTCTGTTTGTCTGCGCGGCCGATTCTATATATTATAGCGGACACGCTAACCGCGAGGAAATATGAACAACCCGATTATTCATGCGCTGATACTGTCATTATTGCCGATATCCGAATTGCGCGGGGGAATCCCGTATGCGGTCGCCAATGATATCCCGCTGTGGGAGGCGTACGTTATCTGCGTGCTGTCAAACCTGTTGGTGATTCCCATCGTGTATATCTTTCTCGAAACGATTCACAAGAATCTATATGCGATCGGCTTCTATAAAAAAATCTTTGATCGCTATATCGAACGCACCCGCCGCAAGGCCGAGAAAAATGTCGGCAAATACGGCTACTGGGGCGTGATGCTGTTCGTGGCGATCCCTCTACCGGTTACCGGCGCCTATACCGGCACGGTCGCGGCCTGGCTGTTAAAACTTGATCGGAAACGGTCGGTTTGGTATCTGGCGCTTGGTGTGGTCATCGCGGGCGTTATCGTCAGTATCGCAACCATTTCCGGGATCAAAGCCTTCGAGATTTTCACTAAATAATCATAAAAACGGCCACTCCTGACTCGCAGAAATGGCCATTATAACGAATTCGCCTTCAATCAACCTCGCTTTATCGCCTCGCGGATTTTTTCGCCGAGTGCGACACAGCGTTTGATGTCATCAGGCTTGGGGACATAATTGACACTGACACCGTCGTCGATCACCTCGACTTTCATTTCGGTCAGCATCTCATTGAGCCGTTTCACGATCGTGTCCTGCCAGCCATACGAACCGAATGCCGCGCCGATCTTGCCGACTGGTGCCAGGCCTTTCATATAGGTCAGCATGTCCGCCATTTTGGGCAGGATGTTCTTGTTCAGGACCGGGGAGCCAACCACCACCGCTTTGGCATCGAGAATCTCGGTGATCACGTCACTGCGATGATTGTATCGCAGGTCATAAACACCGACGCTGATTTCACCGGCACCGCGAATTCCCTCGGCAATGGCGTTAGCCATTTTCATCGTGCTTCCCCACATGGTATCATACACCACCACCGCCTTGGGCCCGGCTTTCTGTTCGCTCCAGTCGATATATTTTCTCATGATGCCGGCGATATCCCTGCGCCAGATCAGGCCGTGATCGGTCGCCAATACGGCGGGCGCGATCCCCTTGGTTTCGAGCTTGGCCAGAAACTTGCGCATCCCCGCCGACATCGGCAGAAAGATATTAGCGTAGTACTTGGCGGCTTGAAAATGCAATTCGCCCGGATCGACCTCATCGTCGAATCGCTCCGAGGTGGCCCAGTGCTGGCCGAAAATGTCATTGGAAATCAGGATATTGTCCTCACGCACATGCGAAACCATACTCTCCGGCCAGTGCAACATTGGAGAACCGATAAACTCGATGGTCTTATCGCCCAGTTCGAGCAGATCGCCCTCTTTCACGGGCGCGAACGGCCAGCCGTCGCACGGCAGATGCGCCTCGATGGTTTGTTGCCCTTTGGCAGTGCAGAACAGTTTCTCCGGTTTGACCGCTTCCATGACTTTGGGAAGCGCCCCGGTATGATCCATCTCGGCGTGGTTGGCGACAATGTAATCGATTTGGGATGGATCGATGATCATACTCAGACTGTTTAAAAACTGGTCGGCCAGATCGGCCTTGACCGTATCAAACAGGACGGCTTTTTCGCCCTTGATGAGATAAGCGTTATACGTCGATCCCTTTTCGGTCTGATAGCCGTGGAAATCGCGCAGATTCCAATCCACGGCGCCGACCCAGTATACATTTTTCGCGATTTCTATTGGTCTCATGGCAATCCTCGATTTTCCGGCGGATACGCTCCGTCGGACGGTTATCTTACCCTGTGGCAGTCATATTACGATATTATAACGGAATTTTCAAGCGCCGGTGCCCGGAAATCATCAGGTTTTCCACAGGGGATTTCTTTTTGTGTGGAATTAATATACGCGCTGTCTTATGTTCAATCGTCAGGATGCCGAACGATGAACCAGCGAACGGATGAATATGAATGATTCAGGCAAAACCAAAGCACAACTCATAGAGGAACTGGAAACGCTGCGCACCCGAATCGCGAAGCTGGAAAGCATAAAGCATGACAGGCACTCGGCCCCCGCTCCAGCGGCGTTATGGCAATCCGGAAACTCCGTTGATGACCTGTCGCTGTTCGGAGCATTGATCGAATATATCCCGGACGCCATTATCGTGACCGGAACCGATTTTCTGATAACCCACGTGAACCGGGCGGCCGGAAAATTGTACGGGTATCGCTCCGATGAATTGATCGGCAAGCCGCCGATGATGTTCGGGGTTCATGATCAACCGCAAGAACGCGACGACGCGATTACCGACGCTTTGAAAGCCGGCAAAATATGGACCGGTGTGAATATTCATCGTAGAAAAGACGGCCGGACGTTTATTTGTGAGGAATCCATCTCCCCGATAACCGACGATACCGGCTCAGTCAGAGCGTTCATTTCAGTGCGCCGCGATATTACCGGGCGGTATGTGAATGAAAAACAACACGAGGATCATGAGCGGCAACGGGGAATCACGATGCAAAACGCCCCGGTAATGTTCAGCATGATTGACGACAACCGGATCATCCGATTCTGGAATCGGGAATGCGAACAGGTGACCGGATATCCCGCCGATGAGGTCGTCGGAAATCCACGTTTTTTTGAAATGCTGTATCCCGACCCGGCATACCGGAAAAAAGTGTTTGAGAATTGGCAGCGGACCGGCAACAGCTTCCGGGATCAGGAGTGGGAATTGACCTGCAAAGACGGCAGTCGAAAAACGGTATCCTGGTCGGCGGTCGGCACGGGACCGGGCGGTATGAGCGAAATTTATCTCAATGTCGGGATCGATGTCACCAAACGCCGCCGGGCCGAGAAAGAATTGCGCATGTTGCAGGCCGTTGTCAACCGTGCGGCCGACGGCATTATCTGTCATGCTCCCGATGGCCGCATCTTTTTCGCCAATGAGGCGGCGACCGGTATTCTGGGGTACTCGCACGAGGAGTTGATGACGTTGACGGCATTCGATATCGGCGGCGATGCCAATCGTGAAGCCATTCTGGACGTTCTGGAACAGGTCAGGAAAAAAGAATCATACACCCTGACACCGATAGTCAAGGGGCATCGGAACAGGGCAATCCCGATCGAGTTAACCGTCAATCATGTCGATCATGACGGCGAACAGCTTTATTTTTTGTTCTTCCGCGATATCACCCGCCGCAATAGAATTCAGCAGGCTCTGCGGGAAAGCGAGGCGCGTTTCCGCAATACATTCGAGCAGGCCGCCGTCGGAATCGCCCACGTATCGCTTGATGGGCGTTTTATTCGCATTAACAGCCGCTTCGGGGCGATCCTGGGATATACCCGGGACGAACTTCTCGAAATGACGGTTCAAGCCATCACGCATCCCGACAGTCATGATGAAGATCTTCGCAACGTGCAAAGACTTCTGAAAAACATTATCCCCCATTATTCCATGGAAATGAAGTATATCAAGCGGGACAGAACCTCCGGCTGGGTCAACCTGACCGTATCTCTGGTTCGCGATGACGAGGGCGAACCGCAATATTTCATTTCGGTAATCGAGGATGTCTCCCGTCGCAAAGAAGCCGAGACGGCGCTTCGCGAGGAACGGGATTTTGTGGCCCAACTCATGCAAACCAGCCCGGCCGGGATTACCACTGTCGATCGTGAAGGAGTTATTACGTATGTCAACCGCCGGGCTGCGGAAATCTTGGGATTCGATCCTGAGAAGCAAAAATCACGGTCATTCGGTGATGTCAGCTGGCATATCGTGGATTTTGACGGCAATCCCTTCCCGGCCAAAAAACTGCCGTTTAACGTGGTGCGCCATACCGGCCAGGCGGTCCACGACGTGCAACATGCCATTCAGATGGAAAACGGGCGCCGGGTTTTGCTGTCGATAAGCGCCGCCCCCCTGTTCGATGCCAATAATGATTTCAACGGCATGATTGCCGTTCTTGAAGATATCACCCTGCGCAAGCAAATCGATTTGCAATTGCAGGCGTCGCTCAAAGAAAAGGAGATTCTCCTTCAGGAAATACATCATCGCGTGAAAAACAATCTGCAACTGGTCTCCAGCCTGCTGAGTCTGCAGACGGAATCGATTGCCGACGATTCTGTTCTGCAGGTCCTGCGCGACTGCCAGACCCGTATCCGCACCATGGCCCTGATTCACGAAGCGCTGTATAAGGCCGATGATCTTTCCAGTATCGACGCCCACGCCTATTTTCGTGATCTGGCCAACTACGTGACCCGCACCTATCGGGATCAGGCGCAACATGTCAAACTCACCGCCGATATCGTTAACATCTCGCTTACCATTCACACCGCCATTCCCTGCGGACTGATCGTCAACGAGCTGTTGTCCAATGCCCTGAAACATGCGTTTCCGAAAGGAGAAACCGGGGAAATTCATGTGTCGTTGCATCGGGAAAACGACGGTCTGATCCGCTTGACGGTACGTGATAACGGGGTCGGTTTGCCGCCGGCGGTTGATGTGGAAAAATCAGCCTCGCTGGGATTACAGTTGATCAAGACGCTGGCCGGCCAGATCAACGCCACTGTCGAAATCGACCGCGCCAACGGCACCGCGTTCACGTTGTCGTTCGTGCCGGATTCGGTTCGGAAGGAGTGAGAAGATGTCGTCCGGTCGCATTCTGGTCGTGGAAGATGAAGCTGTTGTCGCGAAGGATATCGCGAACAGCCTGGAGCGGCTTGGGTACACCGTGGTGGGTGCGACCACCAGCGGCGAGGACGCGCTGAAACTGGCGGAACGATTTCGACCGGATCTGGTGTTGATGGATATCAAACTGCAGGGGCAACTCAGCGGAATCGAGACCGCCGACCGTCTGCGAACCGTTTTTGACATCCCGGCGGTGTTTCTGACGGCGTACGCCGACGATGACACCCTGCGACGGGCACGGATCACCGAACCGTACGGCTACATTCTCAAACCGTTTGAACTGCGGGAACTTCACAGTACAATCGAAATCGCCTTGTACCGTCATTCCGCCGAGAAAAAACTGCGCGAAAGCGAAGAGCGCTATCGCACCCTGCAAAACAACCTGCCGGTCGGTGTTTTCCGGGTCACGCCCGCCGGTGAGATCATCTCGGTCAACCCCGCCCTGCTACATATTTTCGGCGCCGAGACGGAATCACAGATTCTCAACATGCGCGTGGAGCAGTTGTATCAGCGGCCGGACAATCGACCGATTCATTTGCAACAGCTGTTGCATAACGGCAAGGCGCTCTTTCTCGAAGAGGAAATGCGGCGTCTCGACGGCGAAACGCGCTGGGTTCATATTCAGGTGAGTGTATTCAACGACTCCGACGGCAATCCCCAATACTTCGACGGCATCGTGCAGGATATCACCGAGCGTCGCCGCACCGCCATGGCGCTCCGGGAAAGCGAGCGCAAACTGTCCACACTGATGAGTAATTTGCCCGGGATGGTGTACCGATGTCTCAATGATGAACACTGGACCATGGAATTTATCAGCGAGGGATGTCGAAATTTAACCGGATACCGCCGCAACGAATTGCTTGGAAACCGGGTCAAGTCATACAATGAGATTATCTATCCTGATGATCGGGAAATGGTACGCAATCATATCGACCATGAGTTAAAACAGGGCCAGCCGTTTCAACTGGAGTATCGCATTAACACCGCTTCCGGCGGCATTAAATGGGTCTGGGAACAGGGCGTGGGTATCTTTGCGGATAATGGGGCATTGGAAGCCCTTGAAGGATTCATTACCGATATCACCGAGCGCGTTCTGGCAGAACGGGCATTGCAGGAGCGAGAGGCGACGCTAAGAGGCATTTTAACCGCGGCGCCGATCGGTATCGGACGAATAGACCCGGAACGGAAATTCGAATGGATCAATGAATCGATGATCACCATGGTCGGATATCAAGAGGATGAATTGATCGGACGAAATTCCAGAATGCTGTATCTTGGTGATGCCGACTATAAGCGAATCGCCGATGCTGTACCGCGCAAGATAGGTCGCTACTGGTCAGCATCTGTGGAAACTCGCTGGCAACGCAAGGATGGAAAGATTATTGACGTTTTGCTTAGCGGGGCGGCAAAAGATGTCGATGACTTTTCGATCGGGATGGTCTTTACGGCAGTTGACATCACCGATCGCAAACGCGCCGAACGGGCTCTGCGTGCCAGCGAAGCCCGGCTTATGCAGATCGTACAGGGGAGTTCGGTGGCATCATTCGTGATCGACCGTAATCATATCATTACCCACTGGAACAAGGCCCTGGAAAACCTGACCGGGCACACCGCGGAACAAATGATCGGTACTAAAAACCAGTGGGCCGCCTTTTACAGAGAACGGCGTCCTGTGCTGGCAGATATGATCATTGACGGCGCTCCGGATGATGTCATTGACCACCAGTATCACGGAAAAAGTAAACGCCATACGCTCATTGAAGGTTTTGAAGTCGAGGACTTCTTCCCGGATGTGGGTGACGGCGGACGCTGGCTGTATGTGACCGCCGCACCGCTGACCGATGATGACGGCGCAATCATCGGAGCGGTGGAGACTCTGCAGGATGTTACGCTACGAAGAAAAGCAGAGGATGAACTACAGGAAAAACATCAGGCCCTGGAAGAGAAAAATATCGCACTCCGCTCGGTATTGCATCATCTGGAAGATGAAAAACGGGAATTCCGGGCGGGTATTGCCCGAAAAATCGATCAGGTCCTGATGCCGGCTCTGTCGAGATTGGTAAAAGTTAACGGAAAAGTCGATGCCCCGCAATATGATATGATCGCAGAGGGACTTCGCGGACTGGCGTTATCATCGGGAGGAATTCTGCATTTATATTCCAAACTGTCGCCTCGTGAAACGGAAATCTGTAATCTCATCCGAAGCGGTGCCTCGTCTCCGGAGATTGCCAAAAGACTAGGTATTACAGTGGGAACCGTAAAGAAACATCGGGAAATTGTTCGCAATAAATTCGGTATCTCAAGTAAAAACATAAAGTTAGCAGAGTTCTTGCGAAGTCTATAGGGGCGTATAAACGTATCTGTCCATTTGCGCGTCTTTTTCTCGCCTTGTCAAATATTCAAAACCACCGATATTCAGAAACAGAATCAGAGATCATGTTCTTTCATCGTTGATTGATTCAACGCCAAGACGGCGGCTTTAGGTTGCCCGACATCATGACTGACATCGGGGAAGTGGTGCTGAAAGTGGTGGGTTATACAACTGGACCGACAGCAAAGCGGTTTGACATCGGATTGGACATCTTTGCCTGACACCGGATTGACACCTGGATAACCGGGGACAGCAGAGAGTGGCGCTTGAGACTGGGTTTGAGCACACGGTTGGGATTTTGCAGGGGGGTGTGAATTCGAACCGAGCCCGAGTCCAACGTTCGCGGGACAGCAAGAGTCACTTTTTGTCCGAAGATGCTGCTTTCTTTGGTGCACAGGGGTATTGGCTTCGAGGGGGCATGCCAATACCCCTTAATGTATTATCGCCTTTTCCCCTGTCGATCAGTCACTAACCATTTGCCATTCAATACAGTAAAGACGGCGTCCAGCCGGCGAGAGAACGAAAGACCTTGCATTGGTCTCGGCTTGCCTCTATATTCATAACGGTTTACAACCGATTGCGGACGCTTGTTATCGATGATTTCGCCCGAACCGGAAAGGTGATGCCAATGCGGTGGTCGCGAAAAAAAGCAAAAGGCGCCGACAGCGAGGCCGTCCTGGCCCAGTTACAGGGTAAATTTTCGCATTTTGTCGGACTGCTGGAATGCAACAGCCGCTCGCTTAAAACCATCGGCGACATGGAGGAAAAGGCCCAGGGCGATTACCTTTTCGATATCAATTATATTCGCACCAGCTATAACGACGTAGTATCCGATATTGACCGGATCATCACGCATTTGTCGGCACTCGGCGACGGCAAGTACGGCGATTTGCGCGATCGTTTCAATACCATCCGCAAAAACATCGGCGCTCTTCTGCCCGGCAATAAAGAAATTACCCGCGATGACTATACGGTTGCCTATGACTCACTTGGCCGGGAAAACGCCGATTCGGTGGGCAGTAAAAACGCCCAGCTGGGAGAAATGAAATCGCGGCTCGGCCTGCCGGTCCCGGAAGGTTTCGCCATTACCGCATGGGCATATCGGCATTTTGTCAGCGCCAACGACCTGCAAAGCCGGATCAACGAAAAACTCAGCGAACTTGATATCCGTCAATACAGCGATCTCGTCACGGTCAGTGAACAGATTCAGGCAATGGTGGTGGCGTCGCCGGTTCCGCAGGATCTGGAAGCCGCGATTTTACGCAGTTACAACGACCTGATCGCCCGCGCGCCCTCGGAACGTTTTTCCCTTCGGTCCAGCGCATTGGGTGAGGACACCCTGTTCAGTTTTGCCGGGCAGTACGCCACTTTTCTGAATGTCCCCGAGGAGGAACTGGTGGCGCGGTACCGCGACGTGCTCGCCAGCAAATTCACCCCCAAGGCCATCTATTATCTGCTCAGCCATGACCTCTCCGAATCCGAGCTGGCCATGAGTGTGGGGTGCGTGTCGATGATCGACGCCGCCGTCAGCGGCGTGATTTACACCCGCGATCCGGTCGAGCCGGACAACGGCTGTCTGGTGGTCAACAGCATTTACGGTTTGGGGAAATACCTGGTCGACGGGCGTCTGACCCCGGACACGTTCCATGTATCCCGCGACGATTTCCTGCTCGACCACGCGACCCTGGCGGTCAAACCTGTTTGCCTGGTGATCGATCTTGAGGGCGGAACGGTGGAAGAACCGGTGGCGGATTTTTTGCAGAAAGAGGCGTCACTCACCGAGGCCCAACTGCGGCGGTTGGCGGAATATGCGATGAAGCTGGAAGAACATTACGACTGCCCGCAGGATATCGAATGGGCGATCGATCGCGCGGGGAAGATTTACATATTGCAGTCGCGGCCGTTGCGGGTGCTGCGGTGCGGAATTGTCGCCTCCGAGCCGGATATCGACACATTACGCGTGCTGATCGACCACGGTACCCCGGTCTGTCCCGGAATCGGCGGCGGACCGGTATATCAAGTGCGGTCGACCCAGGATCTGGCGCGCGTGCCGAATAACGCCGTCCTGGTGGCCCCGGGCCCCTTCCCCGGGCTGATTACCGTCATGGGGAAAATCAGCGCCCTGGTGACCTGTGTCGGCGGCATGGCCAGTCATCTGGCGACCATCGCGCGCGAGTTCCGCATGCCCACCCTGATGGGGGTCGAACAGGCGGCCGATTTGCCGAACGGAAAGGAAATCACCGTGGACGCCTGCCGGGGAACGATTTTCGACGGTTTGCAGAGAGAGTTGATCGAAGTGCGCCGGGTGGATGAAGAGATATTCGACGACACCGGCATTTTCGCGATCCTCGAAAGCATGCTGACCTATATCGCCCCGCTTAACCTGCTCGATCCGACTTCGCCGGAGTTTGTCACCGATAACTGCCACACCCTGCATGATATCACCCGCTTCGCCCATCAAAAAGCGATGGATGAGATGTTCGCCGTCGCCGCCGGCGTAAAACGACAGCAGGATGTCGGTGTTCTTTTGAAAAGCACGATCCCCCTTCAGGTGAAAATTATCTACATTGACCGGGAGTACGATGAGTACGCCTCCCAAAAATACGTCCCTGAAGATGACATGAAATCCCTGCCGATGGCCGCGTTCTGGAAAGGCATACATACCGAAGGATGGCCGTCGCACACCCCGACCGCATCGGTGAAGGGCTTTATGGGGGTGATCGGCACGACCGTGGCCAAGGGCGGCGTGAACGGTTTTTCCGAGAACAGCTTTGCGGTCCTCGGCGAAACGTACATGATGCTCAGCCTGCGGATGGGATACCACTTTACGACCGTCGAGGCGATGTGTACCGAGGATACCAGCCGCAATTTCATCCGCATGCAGTACAAAGAGGGCGGCGCGACCATCGACCGGCGCATCCGTCGGATCAAACTGATATCGGATATTCTGCAGGAAATGGGATTTGAAAACCACAGCCGCGCCGATTTCCTCGACACGCTGATCACCTACTGCGACTGCGATACGATCGAACAAAAACTCACGCTTCTGGGACGGTTGACCATTCTCACCAAGCAGTTGGATATGGCGCTGTCGACCGATCAGGTGGCCGCCTGGTACACCCGGGATATCATGGTCAAACTCGGGCTGAAAACAAGAGACGAGGAAACCGCATGAGTGCCAAATCCGATACCAGTGGCGGGCTGTTTGCGGCCGTTCTGAATTCCCCGTATCTGATCACGGTCAGTATCGTGCTGTTTTTCATCATGGTGAGTGCGGCGTTTTTTATGGTGTACCAAAACGTCGCGGCCATGCGCGAACGAATTTGCGCCGATTACAATCAGCAACAACTGCTGTTGGCCCGTCAGGCGGTGCGGCAGATCAACGATGAGTTTGCTCGAATCGAGCCCGAGTACCGCAGTCTGCAGAGACGGTATGCGAAGTTGAACGACCCCAAGGCATTCGCCGACTGCGCCGATGAGGCCGCCACGCGCATGGCACCGGCGGGTTTGTTGTCGCTCGGCGTGGTGGATTCACCGGGCGGGAGAGTCTTCCACGCAAACAAAGAGTGGCGGCGGATCTCTCATGTGGAAAAAGGCCTCAGTTTTCTCAGGAGAACCTGCTCGTCGGATCTGTTTGCCTTTAAGGATTTCGAATGGATGGTAAACGACAGCGGCCATCAGGCGTACACCGGTATCATCTGCATGCCGCTGAATCCCGATGATTCCGTACAGGCATTCGTGTACACCGAGTTCAACCTTACCGAGATCATCGAACGTGCGGTGCATTCGATTACCTACGAATACGCCGGCGAAGCCTGGGTCATCGACCGCGAGGGTGTGTTCCTGTATCATCCCGATCGGGAATTGGTCGGCAAACAGGCGTTTGGGCTTAATCTTCGGTCGCGTCCGTTTGTTTTCATGCAACAGGCCACCGAACCGCTGCGCGAACAGATGTTAACCGGCATCGAAGGCGCCGGGCTTTTCGAAAGCGCCCGTCATGACGCCCCGGTGGGACGAATCAGCCGCCTGGTCGCGTTCACGCCGCTGGCCGGCCCGGTCTTCCCGGCGGAAAACAGCTGGACACTGGCGGTGTCGACCCATGCCGATCAAGTCGCCAACGCGGTACAGGACGTGTATACCAGCCATTTCGCCGCCGAGGTGCTTCTGATCGCCAGCCTGTTCGTATTCGGCTGGCTGGCCTTTTTATACCAGCAGAAAGTCTCCCGCAAACTGCAGAAACGGGTCAGTGAGCAACAGGAAATCATCGCCAGTATTATGAAAAACTCCATCGACGGCATTGTCTTCATCGACCTGCAAAACCGGGTCAAACTCTGGAATCGCGGCGCGGAGTTGATTTTCGGCTACCGTGCCGAGGAGATGATCGGTCAGACCTTCCACTGTCTGATCCCATCCGATATCGACCCGGATCAGGAGTTAAGGCGGATAACCGAGGAGGTAACCCGGTACGGTTATATCCGCAATTTCCGCACCCATCGGATCACCAAGGACAACCGCCGCATCATGGTGGATATCTCGCGCACGCTGGTGCTGTCCGATGAAAACCGGGTCCTCGGCAGTGTCGCGATTATCAAGGATATCACCGAAGAGGTGGAGATGGACCAGCGCATATACAACGCCGAAAAGCTGGCGTCGATCGGCACGCTGGCGGCGGGGGTTGCGCATGAGATCAACAACCCGCTGGGAATTATCCTCGGTTTCACCGATTTACTGCTGGAACGGTTCAAACCCGGCAGTCCCGAATATGAAGATTTGCGCATGATCGAACAGAACGCGCAGAATGCCAAACAAATCGTCGATGACATGCTCGGTTTCGCGCGGGTCACCGAGGGATTCGAGGACACGGTCGATATCAGCCGGGGAATCGCCACCGTGGTTAAAATCATCAAGAGCACTCTCACCAACGACAGAATCAATGTCATGGTCAATCTTCCGGAACAGCTTCCCCGGGTATGCGGCGACGACCGCGAGTATCAGCAGGTGTTGTTCAATCTGATCAATAACGCCGTGGCGGCGATGGAACCCGTAGGCGGAACGCTGACGATCACCGCCCGTGAACACGATCATGCCGTGTCGGTCGATATCAGCGATACCGGAATCGGTATCCCGCTGGAGATCCAGTCACAGATCTTCGATCCGTTTTTCACCACCAAAAAAGTCGGCGAGGGAACCGGTCTGGGATTGTCGCTGTGTTACGGCATCGTGAAAAAATACGGCGGGAATATCACTTTCAGCACCATGGCCGCCGCCGACAAACCCGGACAGCCGTCCGGCTCCACGTTCACCGTCACCATGCCGGTGTGCTCTGCCGACGACAGCAATGAAGGAGAATCGGAATAATGCAAAGAATCCTGGTTGTCGACGACGAGCCTCATATGCTCAAACTGATGGAACGCATCATCACCGAAAAGACGACGTTTCATATCGACTGCACCAGCACGCCGCTGGAGGTGCCGGATATGCTCGCGCGCACCACCTACGATTTGATCGTAACCGACCTGAAAATGCCGGGCATGGACGGCATGGATATTCTGCACTATGTCAACGATCGTGACCGCTGGGAAAAAGTGATCATCATGACGGCGTTCGGTTCGATGGAAAAGGCGCTGGAAGCGCTGTCGTCGGGCGTGTTCGACTATATCACCAAGCCGTTCAAAAAAGAGCAGATCATTTTCACGATCAACCGTGCCATGCGCTGGCAAAGCATCAAACGCGAGATGTTGCAGATGTCCCGGGCGTTCGACAGCGAACCGTACGAGCGCGCGACCGAAGTGTTCAAACGCGAATACGTCCGGCGGCTTCTGGAAAAACATGATAACGACCACGGTGCGGTCGCAAGGAAAACCGGCCTGAGCGAGGAAATCATCGCCCGGCTGGCGACGGACGAATCCGCCGAAACGGATTCCTGATCGCATTGAACCTTTTCGGTTCCGCCAAAATATCTTGCGCATTCCCCGTAAAAAACCGATAGTATCAATAACGTCCTATGCAAACCAGAAAATTCATACGAGGTCTGATCGGCTGGGCGCTCGCCGCCGTCATCCTGTACATACTCTTTCGCACCGTTGTCAACAACTGGGATGATCTTCGCGCCTGGCAATGGCAGATCCATCCGGGAAGTGTCATCCTCTCGGTCGTATTCCTGACTGCCGCGTATATCGGCGCATCTCTCGGCTGGCGCACCATCATCGCCGGATTCGGTCACCGCGTGAAAATCCGCGAGGCGTTTCGGGTGGTGTATCTGGCTCAGCTGGGACGATACATCCCCGGCAAAATCTGGCAGGTGATTGGGATGGTCGGTCTGGCCAGAGAACTGGGGATCCCGTCGGCGGTGTCGCTGGCATCGTTCGTGCTGGTGCAGGCTTATGCCCTTCCGGCGGCGTTTTTACTGATCATGGTCATGCTCGGTTCGTCGGATATGCTGTCCTCGCTGATCGTGTACCGCGACATTTTCTCTGTATTCATGGCGGTCATTCTGCTGGTATTTCTGATTCTCTTTTTCAAACCGGACGGGTTGTCGTGGGCGTTGAACAAAATGCTTCGCCTGCTGAAAAAAGAGCCGGTCGACTATCACCCGTCGTTTTACAACCGTATCTCGATTTTAACGATATATTTGTGCACCTGGGCTTTGTTCGGTTTTTCGTTTCATTTTTTCCTGACGGCGCTGGTCGTGGACGTTAACCAGACCTTCTGGTATTCCGCCGGGACCTATATCGCGGCGTATAATATCGGCTACATCGCCTTTTTTTCCCCCGGCGGGCTGGGATTTCGCGAAGGCGTCATGACCGCCCTTCTGGCGCCGGCGCTGACCCAGCCGATGGCGGCGTCGCTGGCGCTGATCAACCGGGTCTGGATAACGATTGCCGAGGCGATCATCTCATTGATAGCGCTGCTGACATATAAGTTCAAGGGCCGCAAAGAACTCTGACCCGCTTTCACCACTTTGCAATCTCTGTTTTCCCAAATTTTATGGAACGTCAGGCAGTCTGGGCTGTTTCAGTACAGACTTAAACGATTGAGTATCCCGCCGATACAAATAACAAGGCAACCGGAGCAGTAGAACCTTGATATATGGCGGATTGTGCAGTATATATGACTAAGACAAAAAAGAATACTCGGAAACATAATCAGGACACAGCAGACGTGTCACCATTTCAGATCAAAGACTGTGCGTTAATTGTCAGCATCTCCGACCAGCTTCCAGCGCTCAATCTTCGGGAGTTCCGGGAACGGGTTGCAACCTGTTCGATCGATTCGATTTACCATCACTTTTGCGAAACCGTGCTGCGACCGACTTTCGACGACCCGGAATTTCACAATGATTTTGCGCGCTGGGCGCGACGGGGACTGCATGATCACGTGCTTGCCGAACGGTTGGAAATCCTCAATCCGTACGAGTACACCGATCTGGAGGATTTGCGCAAGGCGGTTCTGGATATTCTCGAAGACCGCTTAAGCGAACTGAGCACCATCCCCTGGGCGCTTCATGACAACCAGTTTTTCTTCCACAGTGCCACGACAGTGGTGTTTGATACCAGCCTAACCATCGATTCCCCGGAACACCTGGGACCAGCGGTGTCGCAGATGACAACCGGTTCGATTTATTACCATTTCTGGGAGGCCCGCCGTCGCACTCCCGGACACACTGACGACTTCACCGAATGGCTGAAAGGCTGGGACGGCAAGGGCGAGAAAATGATCGACGCGCTCTCGCATATCGATTTTTACTACATGCGCCTGCGGGAACTGCAATTGACCCTGGTTGACCTGTTCACTGACATCTGCGGAAATGGAGCCGCCACATGAGATCGCTTCGCGAATATGAAAAAATAGTCGGTTCGGCGGTGTTGAATCAGCTGGAGCAATTGGCCGAAAACCTGACCGGACTGAAAGTGGTGCATGTCAATTCCACCAAAGCCGGCGGCGGGGTGGCCGAAATTCTCTCGTGGATGATTCCGTTCATGACGGAACTGGGCATCACTGCCTCATGGGAAGTCATTCAGGGGGATGAACCGTTTTTCAATGTCACCAAGACCTTCCATAACGGCCTGCAGGGACATCAGGTAAATCTGCTTCCATCACAGATTGCGGCGTACGAGGAAACCAACCGCAGCAACGCCGAGCGATTGCGACCGATACTCGAAGACGCCGATATCGTGTTTATTCACGATCCCCAACCGGCGTATTTATTACACCTCTGCCCCAACCGCAAAGGCAAATGGATCTGGCGATGTCATATTGACGCCAGTCATCCCGCACGGTCGGTCTGGAAATATCTGCGGCCACTGCTGGAGGGGTTCGACGCCAGCATCTTCTCGATGGCGGAATTTTCAAAATCGCTTCCGCATCCGCAGTTTCTAATTGCACCAAGTATCGATCCGCTCAGTGAGAAGAATCGCAAATTAAGAGCTGATGAAATCGCGCGCGTCCGTACCAAATACAATCTCGATCCCGGCCGACCGATTTTGACTCAGGTGTCGCGTTTCGACTGGTTTAAAGATCCGATCGGGGTTATCGAGGGGTATCACCTGATTCGCAAATTTGCCCCGGTTCAGCTGGTGCTGGCGGGCGGCGGTGCGGATGATGATCCCGAGGGCGCCGAAGTCCTGCGGCTGGTCAAAGAGGCCGCGGCGGACGATCCCGATATCAATATCCTGCTGTTGCCGCCGGACGCGCATCGTACGATCAATGCCCTGCAAAGATGTTCCACGGTTATTATTCAGAAATCCACTCGCGAGGGATTCGGCCTGACTGTCACCGAAGGGCTCTGGAAAGGCAAACCAGTAATCGGCGGCGATGTCGGCGGGATCAGGCTTCAGGTGATCAACTACCACACCGGGTTTCTGGTGAACAGCCCGGAGGGGATGACCCAGAAGATCCGGTACCTGCTCAATCATGAAAATATGATTGAAATAATGGGCATCAAGGGGCGTGAATTCGTTCGCGAGAATTTCCTTTTAACCCGTCACCTCCGCGAGTACCTTACACTCATGGTCGGTTTGCGGCGTGGCTTTGCCAGCCGACTGATCGCGGCCGCCTGATATCCATTTTCAGGAAGGTGTCCATGTCAAAAGTGCTCGATCGTTTTTTTGCCGGATTACAAACGGCACAATACGGATTGCTCCTGCTTGATTACGACGGGACACTCGCGCCGTTTCGTGAAAAGCGCGATGAGGCTATTCCCTATCCGGGCGTGGAAAACCGTCTGGATGAGCTGATCGCATCGAAAACCACCACAGTTGTGATAATCTCCGGGCGGGCGATCCGTGATCTGAAACCGCTTCTTCATCTGAAAACATACCCCGAAATATGGGGAAGCCACGGATGGGAGCATTGTGACAAAGACGGTGTCTACACGCTTCGCCGAGCCGATCCCGAGAGTCTCCGCAAACTGGCCGAAGCAAAAAAGTATATAGAAGACAGCAACTTAACAAGATATCTCGAAGAGAAACCGGTGTCGCTGGCGATACACTACCGGGGAGTCGATCCTGACAAAACCCTTGAAATAAAACATAAAATATCGCATCATTGGGAAGAACTGCTTGCGGGATCACAACTGACCTGTGCCGAATTCGACGGTGGGTTGGAACTGAAACTTCCGCGTTTTACCAAAGGTGACGTCGTTAAGGGGATTTTGGAGCGTTATCCAAAACCGCCGGTGACGGCATATCTTGGCGACGACCTGACCGATGAAGACGCTTTTCGGGCGCTACCGGAATCGGGCGTGGGCGTCCTGGTCCGAACGGAGCAACGGCCGAGTGCGGCCAAAGCGTGGATACAACCGCCGGATGCGATGCTGGCGTTTTTAGACAGGTGGCTGAAGATTGACTCATCGCGTTGACAATATCGAAGAGCTGAAACCGATCATTGCCTCCAACCGTCTGCCGATCAAACTGGAGCGGATCGACGGCAACTGGCAAATCCTCAGCGGTACCGGGGGACTGGTGACGGCACTGGCGCCGGTATTGCGACACAACGACGGGGTCTGGGTCGGCTGGCCGGGTGCTCCGGTCAACGAAGAGCTGGAACGGCTTCTGCATTCCAGTGCCGCCGATATCGGATATCAGCTGAAAATTGTCGATTTGACTGAAAAGGATATCGAGCGATTTTATCGCGGCTTTTCCAATGAAGCGCTCTGGCCGCTGTTTCACGATTTGATCGATCATTGCTCTTTCGACATCAAGCACTGGGAAACCTACCAGCAGGTCAATTACAAATTCGCGAAGGCAATCGCCGATACGGCATCCGGCTCCAATTTGATTTGGGTTCAGGATTATCACCTGATTATGACAGGGTATTTTCTCAAGGAAATGGGCTTTACCGACAACACCGCCTTCTTTCTGCATATCCCGTTTCCCCCGCAGGATATTTTCATGCGTCTGCCCTGGCGCCAGGAAATTCTGGAAGCCATGCTCTGTTACCGGCTAATCGGCTTTCAAACCGAACGCGACCGTCGCAATTTCGTCCGCTGTGTCAAAGCCCTGCTTCCCGAAGCGCAGGTCAACCAGCGTCGGAAATACCAGATCATCAAATACAACAATCAACTCAGTCGTATCGGCGCATTCCCGATCAGCATCGATTACAAGAGTTTCAACGACGACGCCAGGTCCAAAGATGTCAACGATGCCGCCTGGTATTTTCACGAGCGTTTCCCGGACCAGAAAATAATCGTCGGGATTGACCGTCTGGATTACACCAAGGGTATCCCCCATCGCCTCCTGGCGTTTGAAAACTGCCTGGAACGCTATCCTGAACTGCGGCGCAAAATTACGCTGGTCGAGGTGGTGGTGCCGAGCCGCACCGAGGTTCCGGAATACCAAATGATGAAAAAGCAGATTGATGAGATGGTCGGCCGGATCAACGGCCGTTTTACCGAGGGCGGATGGGTGCCGATTCACTATATTTTCGGAACATTGGACCGCTCGGAACTTCTGGGATGCTATAAGGCATCCGAGATTGCCCTGATCACCCCATTGAAAGACGGGATGAATTTGGTGGCAAAAGAGTATTGCGCCTCGCATGTGGATGATCTGGGGGTGTTGATTCTCTCCGAATTCGCCGGAGCCGCCAGCCGTCTGGATTGCGGGGCGATTCTGGTCAATCCCTACAACGTCATCGAGGTGGCCGACGCGATTTTTCGCGCCTATATCATGGACCAGTCCGAGCAGAAAAACCGCATGCGCAAAATGCGCTCGGAAATCCGCCGCAATAACGTGTTTCGCTGGGTCGAGCAGTTCGTGGCGACGTTCGAACTCGGCGACGAAAACGGGTATGGTAAAGCCGATTTGCCGGTTTCCACGTCCACTCCACAGCAATAAAAAATTCAAAAAAAATTATCTCGCGGGGGGTTGCCAACTTTTTTTAAAGTTGTATACTACTTTGCTATTGTTTCGGTGCGTATCGACCCTGTTAGAGAAGGAGACGAGCCATGACTCTCACAACGACACAGAAAAACCTGCTGGGGTATTCCGAACTTTCGGACAAGGAACTGCTGGACCTGGATGAACGATACGGCGCGAATCACTACCAACGGCTCAAGACCATCGTGCGCAAATCGGAAGGGGCGTGGCTGTACACGCAGGACGGACGAAAAGTCCTCGACTGCCTGGCCGCATACAGCGCCGCCAATCCCGGACATCACCATCCGAAAATCGTCGCGGCGCTGGTGGATGCGCTTCAGCGCGGCTTCGGTTCGGTGATTTCCAATGTGGTCTATACCGACGTGATGTCGCTGTTTTTACAGAAAGTATCGACTCTGGTGCCGCAGTTGGGCACACGTTTCGGTACCGACGGGAACAAGGCCTTGCCGAAGAACGGCGGGGTGGAGTCGGTCGAGACGGCGATCAAGCTGTTACGCTATTACGGATATAAAGAGAAAGGCATCCCCGACGGCAAGCAGGAAATTATCGTCTATGACAACAATTTCCACGGCCGCATGATTACGGTGGTGTCATTCTCCACGACGCCAAAATACAAAGAAGGGTTCGGCCCGCTGACTCCGGGATTCAAGGCGATTCCGTACGGCGATCTGGCCGCGACCGAGAAGATGATCACCAAAAACACCTGCGGTATTCTGGTTGAGCCGATGCAGGGCGAGGGCGGGATGTATCAGCCCCCGCAGGGCTTCCTGAAAGGCCTTCGCGAACTGGCCGACAAATACAACCTGCTGTTGGCGTTCGATGAAATCCAGGTCGGCCTGGGACGCACCGGAAAAACCTTCTGCTTCGAACATGAAAACGTCGTTCCCGACGCGGTTGTTCTCGGCAAGGCGATTTCCGGCGGTCTGGTGCCGCTGTCGGTGTTGGTGACTAACCGAAGCTTGATGGATCTGGCGTTCAAACCGGGCTCCGACGGTTCGACATACGGCGGCTATCCGCTGGCCTGCGCCGCCGGCGTGGCCGCGCTCGACGTTCTGCACGACGAAAAACTGGCCGAACGCAGTGCCACAACCGGGAAAATCCTCAAAGAGAAAATCGAGAAGGTCGCGGCGCGTTCTTCCCATGTCAAGGAAGTGCGCGGACGCGGGCTGTTTATCGGGATCGAGGTTAAGAGCGGTGACGCCATGGTGTACTGCCGCAAACTGCTCGATCTGGATATGCTGGCCAACGACAGCCACGGCCACACGATTCGCATCTCGCCGCCGCTGGTTATCAACGACGACGAGGTTAATTACATTGTCGAACGGCTGGAGAAGGTTCTGGTCGACTGACGACGATGGCAGACTTGATGCCGCCGGGCGATGAGTTGCGGCGGTCGATATAGACCCTCATCTTTTCAATTACCCTTATCCGGTGCGGTCTTCGGATCGCACCGGTGTTTTTTTGCTGTTGTCTTCATGGCTGAATATGGCTATATTTGATATATGAAAAGGGCGCGGGACTATGCAATCCGGGCTATCCTTGTGGTCGCTGTCGGCATTTCGTCACAATCAGCCACAGTACAGGGCACAACTTTTAAGCGTATTAATGATAATCCGGAACCATCGGACATAATCAATGCCATCAGTAAAGGTCATTCGGTTTTTCTCAAGAATTGCACAATTGAGGGGAATCTGTGCTGCAGTAATGAAATTAGGGGTGAGCTTGGTTTTTTGGATTGCAACTTTCTGGATGATGTAGATTTTTCCAGGGCTAAATTCTACGGCAAATTGCATTGTGTCGGCATTCACTTTAAAGGAAACGTGAGGTTTGAATCGTCGGTATTTTCCAGTGTCGATTCTTCTAATAGTCCATTTGGTCAGTTAACGCGCAAAGGCGATGTTGAATTGGATCAACTAGTTCGTTTTAAAAGGTGCACATTCCACAAAAAGGTCTGTTTTATAAATGCTGTCTTCAACGATTCAACGTCGTTTTGTGCCGTTGAGTTTTTGGATGATGTTTCATTTCATAACACTCGCTTTTATCGTTTCGTTGATTTTCATTACTGCGAGTTCAAAGAAGGCGCGGATTTCGATTCAACGACATTTGACTCCGGTGTCAATTTCGCCAATTGTCTCATATGCAATGGCAGTTTCATAGAGACTACACTAGAGGGAGCGGAATTTTCGGATGCATCATTTAATCATGTTATCTTTGAACCGCGAACGATGCCGGATTATTCAACTCTGGCCGAAGTACAGGGACTCCATACGCTCACCTATGACGGTAACCCGTCTCAATTAACCGGTCTCTACGGCTCGTTTTTTAATAATCGTTATCTTAATCAATCACGGCAGATCAAGTACGCCATAAGGAAGACTGAGAATGAGAAGGACAGACAATCACATCCCTTCATCTATGGTTTGAAATGGCTTTTTCTTGATAAAACGTGTCAATATGGCATGAATGTATGGAGACCATTAGGCATTATATTTGGATTTTTTATAATTTTCGCTGTTAGCTATTACCTGATCATTCGATTTGGCGGACGAAAAAACGGCATTGCCGTCAATCATTCAGGTGATATGTACTCGCATAAATATCCCCCTTTGGTAAAACCGAAACGTATTATTGAACAGCGCCCCTTTAAAAAGGTCATTGCGTTTTTAAAATGGGAATCCAAGCTCACTTATGAAGCGTTTTTCTTTAGCCTAATTAATTCGTTTAATATCTCATTTCAGGATTTTACACTGCGACGATGGTTTACACTATTAAGATTGAATCCAAAGTCAATAAAACCCATTGGTTGGGTGAGACCATTATCAGCAATACAATCGCTTGCAACTCTTTATCTTTGGATCCTGTGGATTTTTATATACGGCAAGAGTCTGATTGAATAGCAAATAATGTCGCATTATATAGATCCAAGCCAAATGGAGATGATTTTTCTCTTCCTCCACAACCAACATTTTGCCTGATTCAGCTCTAATTGAGGATATCGAATAACTAGCCATTTCTGATTCATACCGTCTCGCACTATTGGATCATACGATACTCACCGGAGTTGTCGTTCGATAAATAAATATAATGGCAACTATCAGCCCTGAATCAGGCGATGGACGGTAATTTCCGAGCGCGCACCCAGTCTGATCTGTGGCCCCCAGTAGCCGGTTCCCCGACTGACATAGACATGCGTCCCGTCATGCGTGTGGAATCCGGAAAGATAGGGCTGAGTCAGCGCCGCCAGAAAATGGTACGGGAAGTACTGCCCACCGTGGGTATGGCCGGAAATCATATAATCGAACCCCGCCCGAGACGCTTCGAATATGCTTTTCGGTTGATGCGCCAAAAGAATCCTGGCGTGACAATCCGGAGCATTGGCTATGGCCTGATGCGGATCGGACACATGCCGTTTGCCGAAGCGTCCGCCCTCGAAGTCGGTAACCCCGGCCAGAAGCAGTTTCCCCTCGCCGCGGTCGATAATCCGGTGTTCGTTTACCAGCACGGTGAATCCCAGCCGCGATACTTCTTCGATCCACGGTTCCACGCCCGAATAGTACTCATGATTACCGGTAACGAAATATGAACCGTACGGTGCCTTCAAATCCGCCAGCGGGGCGACATCAACACCCAACTGTGCCACGGAGCCGTCGACCAAATCGCCGGTCAGCGCGACAAGATCAGGCTGTAAGGCATTGACCGTATCGACCACCTCTTGCACGAACGGCCGTTTGATCGTACCGCTGACATGTATGTCGGTAATTTGCACGATGGTGAATCCATCGAGATCGGAGGGGAGATTTCTCAGGGGGACATCGACCCGGACTATTTTCGGATCGCGCAACGCGCCGTATATGCCGTACCCCGTCAGCGCGCCGGTCAGACCGAGAATGCCCAGATTGACCGAGTTGACCAAAACCCGGCGGCGTTCCGGATCGACCGTGTCCGCGGTACCGGTCGGCGTTCCGAACAGGTTGCCCGCAACCTGCAGCAGACGATGCACCCCCGTCGACACCAGCAGGATGACGTCCTTTACAACTAAAATCGCAAACAGCAGGGTGAAAAAACCGAATCCGAGATAACCGATCCACGCCAGAACGTCGATCAATCCGTTACTCGTACCGCTGAACCGAAAGGCCGCGGTCACGATCGGCAGTGCCCAGAACACGGCGACAATCCCCCACAGGATGATAGTCGTCGGCAAACCGAAATCGGCCGGAACGATTATCCTCCAGCCGATATACCCATACATCAGGGCCAGCACGAATATGGCAATCAGAATAAACATGATATCGTATCAGGCATAACCCCGGAGTGCTTCCGATGGTTCCTGAGTATATCCGGAGTGCCGGAAGATCAGTCGATACCGAACCGGATTGTCGCTATCGATCGAGCCGTTTGATCGCTTCTTCGTACGGCGTGAATCCCGACAACCCTCTCGCCCAGGCCTTGTCCGGCTGATGAAACGCGGGATTGTCACGAATAACCTTCAGCAGTTTTTCGGTATCTTCCGGGTCCGCCAGATGCGCGATTCCGACCGCCCGTTCGCCGAGACTCAATCCGCGCGGATCAAAGGCACCGTGTTCGGTTACCAGAACCACCTGATCGGCGGGAATCGCGGTGGTGGTGATCCCGGCCGGACACATATCGACAATTTTGGAGATACCTTTCACGGTTTTCGATTTCATGGCGATGATGGCCACGCCGCCCGGAGAATACTGCGCCCCGCGAATGAAATCGGCCTGGCCGCCGACGCCGCTGTAAATTTGCCGGGCATGAAGTGAATCGGCCCAGATATTGCCATGCAGATCAACCCCAATCGCGCTGTTGATGGTTACCATCTTCGGCTGATCGGCAATCTTGAACACGCTATTGGTATAGTCACAGGGACGGCTTTGAATCGAACTGTTGTAATCGAGCCAGTCGTACCCCTCTTTGTTTTCCGCCAGAAAGATCGATGAAATCGAGAAATTGACTGATTTTTTCCAGCGGTTGGTCACCGCACCGCTTTGCACCAGTTTGATCATCGCACCGGCGAACAACTCGGTATGAATCCCCAGGTCGCCGACACCTTTTCGGATAATCGAATCGGTCACGGCTTCGGGAACCTCGCCGATACCGTACTGGAGGGTCGATCCCGGGGTGGTGCCGGTGCCGTCCTCGATATACAGCGCCGCGATAATATCACCGATCCGCCGCGCCGTTTCATCCGGTTCATGCACCGGACTGACCGGGAGTTCATAGCCGGTCTCGAACAGGTAGTCGATACTGCTTTCCGTGATGGTGGTTCCGAGCACGAACGGCATGCGTTCGTTGTGCTCCGCGATGACAATGCCCCCGTCCTTCTTGGCCACGCGAATCGCCTCGGCCACACCCTCCACGGTTGTCCCCAGACTGTAATTGCCGCCGTGATCCGGCCCGCTGACGCTCAACATCACAATATTGGGCCTGATCAACCGGATATGCCGCGGAATTTCCGAAAGGTGGATGGGATGATACTTCGCCCATCCCCGGTTCACCGCGACCTGCGAAAGACGCCCGTTGAATATGACGCGGTGGGTCAGATCCCGACACCGTTCCTCGGAAAACAGCGGCTCCAGCCGGTCGCCCAGGATCAACACACTGTACATTTCAACGTCTTTAATTGACAAATCTTTTGCCAACTGGAGCAGTAACTCCTGCGGAGGAGCGGCATTGCCGGACACATAAATAACACTGCCCGGCTTTATTATGGCAGGGTTGATAACTTCTTCAGCAGTTCTAATTCGTTTCATGACTCTCTCATCTCACTCTCAGGCACGAGGCACAACCGGCCCGGCCGTTGGCCTATCCGTTTTAACCAATCAAACGTGCTAACATAATAATTAACGGCGGAATTGTCTATGACTTTATTGTGCCGACATCAAACCATCCCACCCCGGCAAGGCCTTGTGGAAAGCCTATCGCCGCGGCCGAACGATCAGAGACATAACCGCAATCAGGACAAAGCCGACCGCCATTATCCAGGCGAACAGATCGCGGATATGCGGGTACAGCGTCCCGACGCCATCCACAGGGACATCGCAGATCATGACCCGTTCATCGGTAGTAAAAGAATCCAAAGCGCCGCGCACTCGCCCCTGACAATCAACTCCGACCGAAAGGCCGTGAGCGGTGCACCGCACCAGCGCACAGCCGTTTTCCACCGCGCGAAAAACCGCCGCGTGGGTGTTGAGCGGGGTTATTTGACGCCAGTCAAACGACGGCGCCAGCAGGATATCGCCGCCGTGACGTCCCACCTTCCCGATATAATCGGGAACGTCCAGATCGAAACAGATCACCGGGGCGATAATGCCGAATGGCGTTGCGACAAAGGGAATGACACCGTCGCCGGGCTCGATATGTTCACCGAACAGCGGGTGGGCTTTGTGATATTCCCAGACGATTTCCCCGTTCGGATCGATCATGACGAATTTATTATCGGGAAGCGTGACCGCCTCGCCCCTGTCGGCCGGTTCACCGTCGGCATTGCGCGATACGGTGTAATAAGTCATCCCCAGATAGATGCCTTCCTCACGCGCCACTTCATATCCCGGAGCGAGAAACGCCTCTTCTTCATAAATCAGCGAAACCGCCGTTTCCTGCCAGATCACGACGTTGGCGCCGAGTTGTGCCGCTCGGCGACTTTGTGCCAACAAACGATCACGTTCGGCGAATCCGACCGCCTGTTTGTCGCGAAGGTATTCGGCGGTACTCATTTCGTCACGATAGCCATCAGAACGAAGGATCCCGGCAATACGCACCGTTTTTCCCGCCGGCGCGAAATACGATATACGGACGCCGCCGTATAGCAAGACTATCGCCAGAATACCACCATAGATATACAGGGCCTGTCGGATACGCGCTATGTGGAACTCCCCCTCCCAGACATAATTGGCCGTCGAGGCGAACCAGGTGACAAGAAACGCTATTCCCCAGATACCGGTAATCGACGCCAATTGCATCAACGGCAAATTACCATACTGGGTGTATGCCAGATTGCTGTATGTTGCAAACGGGCTGACCAGTGAGACGATATATTCCATCGTGGTCCAGGCCAGCGGAAACACCAGGGTGGAAACGAACCCGTGATGCCGTGGCGCGATCAACCGATCGAGCACAAACGGCAAAAACATCACCACCCCCATCGCGCCGACAAACAGCACGGAAAACCAGTCCCAACCGCCGGTCATGAGCATGCGAAGCCACATCACCATCGACGCCGCGACATACCCGACCGCGCCGATGACAATGCCGGACAGAGGGCGACGACTTCGCAAAAAGCGAATCAAAAACAGCGGCGCCAGCCAGGCGGCAACCGGGGCAATCCAGCGTCCGTTGGAAACCACCAGCAGAACCGCCGCGGCAATAAGCCAAAGATATGATCGACCGGTGGTATTCTTATGAAATGCTGATCCGGACATCTCCGCTCCCATTGTTACTGGTGAATGATACCTATTACCGAAAATATCGGGACATAACCCCCAAAAGCAATGTTTGTACTATCCGCACAACACTGCACCGCCGTTGACATTCAAAATTTCACCCGTGATAAACGTCGAAAGCTCCGATGCCAGAAACAGTACCGGTCCGGCCAACTCCTCGGCGGTTCCGGCACGCCCCAGCGGGATCAGGTGAAGGATGTTCTCACGGTCATCGCTAATCAACGCCTCGTGACTCATATCGGTGTCGACCCACCCCGGCGCGACACAGTTGACCCGGATATGATATTCGGCCAGTTCCGGCGCCAGCGATTTGGTCAGGCTGATTACCGCCCCCTTCGATGCGGCATACGGCGAGTGAAACGCCTCACCGCGCTGTCCGGCGGTGGAGGAGATATTGATGATATTGCCGGTCTTCCGGGCCATCATGTGCGGTACCACCGCCATAATCGGGTAGAACGTCCCAAGGATGTTCACGTCGAGCGTTTCTCTTAACAACTCTTCCGACATGTTATAGATCGGATTATGTTTCCAGATACCGGCATTGTTAACCAGAATGTCAATCCGACCGAATGTCTGTATGGCATTCGCCACCATCGCATCGACCTGTGCGCGATCCGCAACATCCGCCGCCATCGCCTGCGCCCGCACGCCGAGGGCTTCCACCTTACTGCGTGTTTGCTCGGCAGCGGCGGCATCGCTTCGATAATTAATAATCACATCACACCCGGCCTTCGCGAACAGCATCGCCACCGCGCGGCCGATTCCTCGCGACGCTCCGGTGATAAGAGCGACTTTACCGTTCAAACTGATCATATGCACCCCGCTATGTATGATTTCTTTATCTATGCCGAACTGATAACTTCCGCAAAATGTGCCGGGTCGGTATCTCCCTCGGTATTAAGCAATAATACGGTACTGTTCGTTGTCAAACCCAAAACCTCCCCCGCCGGTTGCAGCGTGTCGAGACCAGATAGTGCCAGCAAAGCCGCCAGTCCGGCCGCGCCGGATTCTCCGGAAACAATACGACGGTCGCCGGTTTCGGGATAGTAGTATCGTCGCATCGCCTTCAGGCTGTACTCATCGGGGACGGTCAGAAACACATCGAAACCGGATCGTATAAACGGCCACGCCACTATCGACGGTGTTCCGCAATTCAGCCCCGCCATAATCGATTTTTGCGCACCCCGGCAGGTAACCGGTTCGCCGTTCGGCGAGTCAATCGATTCCAGCAAACAGGCGGCATCCGGGGGTTCGACCGAAACCAGTTGCACGTGTTTGGCATCCGACTCATGATTGTAGTACCATGACGCCGTCGCGGCCAGCGCTCCGACTCCCGACTGCACGAATATAACATCCGGCCTTTCGTTCACCACGTCATCGATCTCTTCGAACATGGTCACATATCCCGCCATGATATCGCGCGGAATGGTGTCGTACCCCGGCCATGACGTGTCGGAGATCATCAGCCACTGATTGCGTCCGGTTTCCCGTATCGCGGTCTGTACTGCCAGATCATAATTGCCGTCGACAACAACCACCTCGGCCCCTTCGGCGCGGATGGCATCGATACGCGCCGGCACGGTTCCCGATGGCATGAAAATCACCGCCTTCTGATGAAGTTTGCGTGCGGCCCAGGCCACACCCCGTCCGTGATTGCCGTCGGTGGCGGTGCAAAAAGTAAACGTGTTCGGCGGCAACATTTCGGCCTTGCGATAAAACGATGCGGCGTCCGGGCAGGCATCTCCCGCCTTCATGAGATGATCCCGCACCTGACGATAAATCGCATAGGTCGAGCCCAGCGCTTTGAATGCCTTCAGTCCGAACCGATACGATTCATTCTTGACCAGTATGTTCCCGACTTTCAGCGACTTCGCGAGACGCGGAAGCTCGACCAGCGGCGTCGCCAGGTACTCCGCCAGTGACCGATGCACAATGCGGATATCGCCCTGCCGGAATGCGGCGGTTTCGTGATCACTCCATGCCGGACGATTTTGACGATAGGGATTGGGTATGTACCTGCACATGACAGAAACAGTATAATACAAACGAAGCGACACGGGAAGCGATTAATGACTCATCAACACCATCAAGCTGTCAAGCGTGGCGACTTCCGGTGCGATTTCAGCGACTCTCTGATCGACTCGCACCAGCCCGGTGCTGTCATTTTGCATCTTATAGACCTGTCCCAGATAGGCCAGCTGGTGAAGATACATCGAGGACATCTGGCGGGCAGTGGGGTCATAGAATTTTCCGGCCAATCCGCGCAGATCGAAACGATCCAGAATATTGTCGGCAAGAATGTGATGGTCGTTGCGGCTGGAATCATCGGGACACAGTCTCCACGCCAGACCATCGAGACGTGCCAGCGACGAAAGCCCGAGCGGAAGATGTTCGCCGAATCCCGCGGAAAAATAAATCGGGCGGCGCCACTGATTTTCGCGGATAATATCAAGAACCAACCGGTGTCCGATAAAAAGGATGTTGCCGAAGGTCGGTTCGACCACGATGCGAACCGAGTCGGACTGCGGGGTAACCCCGGCGACGGCGACAGTGTCGGTTTCCCACGGGATATGGTGCATAGTTCCCACGGAATCTGCGGTCACACTCCAGGGCATGTCCGGATGGTAGTGCATGATACTCCGCAAAAACCAGGGCGTGTTCAGCAAATGGATGTTTAACACTGTCACATCGGTGCGAACCCGCTCGACGGCTTGAAAATACAACGGCAAAAACGTATCGCTGTCACCGGCGGTGAACAGGATGGCATCGGACTCGCAGGTTTCCAGAAGATTGCGCCCGAAGGCCGAGGCGGTATAATTGCCGCTCATGTCGAAATCATTTCTATTCGCCCAAAAGGCATTGACGGGCAAAATCGCCAGCAAAATCAACGCGGCCATCCCCTCACCGGCTTTGCGTCCAAGAATACGTGATCCCGCTTTCAGGAGCACATACGCCCCGATTCCGATCCAGAGTGCGATCAGCATGTACGATACCATGTAATGGCGGTCCATCTCGCGGAAGAATCCTTCGGGGACATTAAGATAGAATATCGCGACGAGCGATGCGAACAAAAAGGCCACGATGACCATGACAGCCGAGCGTCCCTGCTTGAAAACATGATACACAAAACCGATCGCGCCGATAATCAACGGCAGGCCGTACATCCGACTCCAGTTCACACCGGCTCCGCCATCTCCCATTCCGGCAAAATTCCACCCGACATAGCGCAGATACATCTCATTGATCTGATAACTCCAGAACGGGCCTTTACGCTCAAACAGGTCGGATCCGAATGCCGCAATGCCGTACGTTTTCAATGCAAAATAATCCCACAATCTCGAAAACGTTTCCACGTCGCCGTAATTGAACTCCGGATGCAACTGCGCGCGGAACATCAGGCCCAGCTGTAACGATAATCCCAGCGCAAAAAGGCCGATACATCCCAGCCAGAGACGGACATCACGGAATGCCGAGGGACGGCGGATCAGCACCAGCACCACGAAAAACGGCGCCAGCAGAAGGTTACTGCGATGCACACTGAGATCAAGCCCCAACAGAAACGCCGTCAGCAGGAGATAATTGCCTGCTCCGGCCTGATCGGCTCTTTCCCACCAGCGCACGGCCAGATACATCAGCATGGCCCCGACCAGCAGGGAAAACGTGTAGGGATTGGCAAAAGTCGCCTTGGCCCAGACACTGGCGCTAAACGCCAGAGTCAGCGCCCCAAGCGCACTCGCGATCAGTATCGATCGATCGGGTTGCCGTCCGGTGATACTACTCAGCAGACGCACCCCGGTCAAATAGGTTACCGTAATCGCACCCGCCGTCAAAACGGCGATCAGCAGATTAAAACCGTGCACCGGAGTCGTGATCACGGTCAAGAATGCAAAGCATCGTCCCACAAGTTGCAGGAAAAACGATCCGGGTGGCGGCGCCACCCAAAGCTGGTAACTCGCGGCAATATACTGACCGCTGTCCCACCATCCCGGTCCCGGCCAGGCGGTCAGGCAATACCCCACACAGGAGATGACAAACACCGTCACGCCACCGATTGCAACCGGCGATATGAATGCGCCGCGTTTCGATTGCGGCCATTGCGATAAACCGCGCGGGCGCAAACCCAGCGGTGTCAATACACCGTAGCCCAAAACCAGCAGGACCGGTGCGAAGATCAATGTCAGGTTGCCGTCAACGGGCGGAACCCGCAGAAAGCCCATGCCGATTAAAATGCACAACAGACCGACATAAAACGAACGCGACGGTGATTCAAGATTTGCCATTGTCATAAGTGTACTGACTTCTCACCACGATGTCAATAGCAGACATGCCGGGCGATACTACCGGGAAAGTAAAATAAACGGCACATGCAGCAGTGCCCAGATTCCGTATCGAATCAGCGACTGCCCACGCGCCGCTTTGGCCAAAAATCCGAAATACAGCCCCTTCATGACCGTGTTGCCCATCATCGACACCAGCACCGCCGCCAATATCATATTGTGGAATTCGGGCGTCTGATTGACCAGCGACAGGATAAACGGATCGATATCGGTCACGCCGGTGATCGCGGCCAGAACAATCAGACCCGTGTCGCCATAGAGCCGCAGGACAAATACGGTCACCACCGACAACATCACGAACAGAACGGCGAAAACGAGTGCCGGTTTTATCTCAAAGGGGTTGCGAAGCGGTTCCAGTTGCGCCTTCTCCGATCCGGGAACGGACGACCTGATCCCAATCGACAACAACACCCCGATTAACGCCATCATGACCAGCTTCCACCAGAAAAAGTGGGCAAACTCGGGACGGATCAGCCAGATTAACACCAAAATGCGCAAATACATAACACTGCTGGCCAGAATCGATGCCTGCAGGGCGCAGACACTTCGGTTGGGATTACGTTGTGCGGTGCGTCCTGCCGAGATACTCACCGCCGTACTGGAGACAATCCCGCCAAGAATACCCGACAGCCACAGCCCCACTTTCCCGCCGAATTTCTTGGTCAGAAAATACCCGACAAAACCGATAGCCGATACCAGCACCACGATTTGCCAAATATGGCGGGGATTCAGATTGAATTCGGTGTACGGCTTATCGGGCAGAACCGGAAGAATAATCAGTGTCACGATCAGAAACTTCAATACCGCCAGAAATTCGTTTTCATCCAGACGTTTGACATACTGCTCCATCTTGGTCTTTTCGGAAAGTAGAAACGTGCTGATGATCCCGATCGAAAGCGGCACCCAAATCGACGCCAGCAGACTCAGCGCCCCGGTAACAAAAGTCACCAACGCCGCCACCTCACTGGTCCACCCCACGTGCCCCTCTTTCAACTTGGCCAGATACCCCACCAACGCCAGAGCGCTGACCGACAGCAGTCCCATCGGCATCGCCCATTGAATCCCGACCTGAAACAACCAGGCGCACCCGAAACCGAAAATACCAATCAGCGAATAGGTGCGCACTCCGGCGAACACCCGCCCCTTGGTGCGAGCACCGGAGCTTTCCCGCTCCAGGCCCATTAAAAACGCCAGGCCCAGCGCGATCACAAAACGCAATTCGAATGGTACCGAGAATTCCAGCATATCTTATGTCCTCGTCGATCTGTCGGGTCGTCCCCGGACTGAAATCCGGGGCGTTATACTTAATATCGGTTTACTCACGAACATTTTACATATTACTCCCCTGCCGGGTTTTACGATCCGGTTGAGTGTGAAATATACCGGGTTTTCATATCTCGTGGGGGGAAAAAAAACGGCCCGCCGGGGTGGGCCGTTTGAATCGACAATAATGTACAGACTAATTTACACTTGCCTGTTTGCGGCTTTTCATATCCCGGGCGCGTCTGGCGATATTGGTCATCGCCTCGATTGCGGCGTCGATATGCGCCTCGGTGTTGAACGGTCCGATCGCAAAGCGCACTCCGCCGTGAATACCGGTCGTGCCGATCTGTTGGTGCACCAGCGGTGCGCAATGCAGTCCGGTGCGGGTGGCGATATTGAAATCGACGTCGAGCATAATCCCCACATCGCCCGCCTCGAGACCGTCAACATTGACCGTCATCGTCGCTAAATGGTTTTCCAGGCTATCACAGCAGTAGACGATCACGCCGTCGATGGCCTTAAATCCATCCACCAGCCTGTTCGCCAGTTTCATTTCCTGCGCATGGATCGCCTCCACACCACCGGATTTGGCAATCCATTCCTGTCCGGCCCAGAGCGACGCCACCCCGACCATATTGGGCGTGCCATATTCCATACGGAACGGATATTCCGGCAAATGATAAGGATATGCCGAACGCACCCCGGTTCCGCCGCTTCTGGTCTGACGGATATCGACATGAGAACGAACACACAGCCCGCCAATCCCGGTGCACCCCATGAGCGACTTGTGTCCGGTAAACGCCAGCACGTCGACATGCATTTCGTGCATGTTAATCGGCACCATACCGGCCGTCTGGGAAACGTCGATCCCGAACAGCACGCCTTTCTCCTTGCAGATGCGGCCGATGTCCGCTACCGGTTGCACTGTCCCCAGCACGTTGGACCCGTGATTGACCATGACCAGCCGGGTGTTCTTTTTTATCGCCCTGCCGATGTCGTCGGGATCGACAAAACCGTTGTCATCGAACGGCACATAGGTGGCCTCGACTCCGCCGTCGCGCACCAGATGATTGATCGGGCGGATAACCGAGTTGTGCTCGACATTGGTGGTGATGACATGATCGCCGTTGCCAAGCAAACCCTGAATAATCAGATTCAGGGCGTCGGTGGCATTGTAGGTATAACACAGCCGTTCCGGGACGGCTTCGTCGCCGCCGAAAAACCGGGTCAGGCGAAGGCGCAAATCCTCGATGATGTTGCCGGCCTCAATGGCCTTGTCGAAACCGCTTCGTCCGGGATTGACCCCGCAGGAGCGATAGAATTCCACCATGAACGAATAAACGGAATCCGGTTTCGGCCACGACGTGGCGGCATTGTCAAGATATATCAATTCTTCCACTTTGGGCTCCACAGTAAAACTACCCAGTTGTTTTTTTCCGGATGCAAGATAAGGATTTATGGCAAAATGTCAACCTGCGCCGATGTTTCCATGATGGTATTTTGACGGGTGTTCGGGCATAAAAAAGCGGCGTCAAGGCCACTCAATCTCAACGCCGTTTTGTGTTTTTTATGGGGTTATCTTAACGGCAACGACACCCCTGCCCGCCATAATACAAATAATCCATAAGGATTTGCACATCGCGATAATCGACTGACCCGGAATGATTGACATCCCCGGTTCTTTCGATCGGTTGCGGCGGTGGGCCGTTGTGATAGACATAGTCGATCAAATACAAACCGTCACTCAAATCCACTTCACCGGAATTGTCGGTGTCGCCGCAATGCAGAGACAACATTGCCCGAAATGCGTCCACCAGTCCGTATCCGTAGTGGAAATCCGGCGGACGGATCGTTATCGACAGCAATCTTGTCCGGGCAGTGGTGCGGATTGTCTCTTCGACGGCAAACGGCGGCATATGCGGCTGGTCGGCACGAATCAGGGCGCAGACCCCGGCCGCCATCGGGGCGGAAAACGAAGTTCCGCTCCAGTATCCCCATTCGTATTCGCCGACCAGTGCGCTGTACACCAGTACACCCGGCGCGCACACGTCGATATGCGGGCCGTAATTCGAGAAATCCGCGAGTAATTCGAGCGAGTCCAGCGCGGCGACGGAAATCACGCCGGGATATCCCGACGGGAAACTAACCTGCGCGGAGGCATCGTTGCCGGGCGCAGCCACCAGCGTCACCCCGGAATCCCGCGCGGCGTCGATTGCCATCCGAATAACGGCATTGTCTTCGTACGTCCCGAAACTCATGTTGATCACGTCGGCCTTGACCGAATCGCTGATGGCCAGGTATATGGCGTCGGCGATTAAAAACGAACCGGCGAATCCCTCGGTGTCGAATACGCGAATGGGAAGAATGTTACAGTCCGGTGCGATCCGTTTGATTATCCCCGCCACGAACGTCCCGTGTCCGTACAACACCCCCGGTTCTTCTTCGGGAATCGTGTCATTATCGAGCAAATCGTACCCGCTACCGGCCAAAGCGTTCTCGAACAGCGGGTGTGATATGGCGATCCCATTATCGATTACCACCACGACCACCCCTTCACCGGTCGAAAACAAATTGGCGCTGTCGGCATTGATCGTATACCCGCCGCCGTCGCCGTAATACGGACCCGGGCTTTCACCCAGCATATGCACCGGACGCTCCTCATCGGGAAACGACTGGCTGACCTGAAAGACCTCCGGAAGACCGACTTCATAATTGGGCTGAGCAAAGGAAACCCCGGGATCGTCCTGCAGAGTCGAAAGGACTGACTCTATCGACACGGTATCCGGGAATTCCGACAGGAAGGTTCGCTCCGCGGCGATACTGTCGACAACCATCCCGTGGAAATTGCGGATCATCGGTCCGACATCGCCCCCGGGAACCGGCCGGACCACAATCTGTCTTTGCATGTGCCGTCTCGGTTGGCATGAAATGGTGCGGTTGTGCAAACATCCGTCCGCCGCCGTACATTCCACGTCGCACCGAAAATCCTTCCTGCCGTTAACGAATACCGTATCCCCGGCCTGAAACTCACCATACGTATCGAGCACGAAATACCGACTGTTGCCCGCATCGGTTTTAAACAACAAACAGCCGTCGACTTCTTCCAACACCCCACATCCGTGGAAAAAACCGTGTCGAGCCGATGCCTGCGATTGCAACAGACAAACGGTCAACAGTAGAAAACCGCTCAGCCGCAGGCCGAAATGAGTTGTATATGACGCTTTCATGATTATTGCTCCCGTCTAAATGCCCAATAATATAAAAGAACTCCAGAACATGGGATTTTCGGTCATACCGACAATGGTCTCCATGGCGCCGGTATAGGCGCGATATATATTTTTCGTTCGGGCCAGTGCCCGGTAAAACTCCACCATAAACAGCATACTGAGCCGGTCGGACACCGGCCACAGCGATGCCAGTACAAATCTGCTTCCGGCCTGATAAAACGCTTTGGCAAGACTGAATGAATTACCGTAATATAGCCCCGGAGCGGCAGTTTGGCAACCGGAAAGCGTTACCAGGCTTGGCCTTATTCCCGTACCGAAAAGATCAAACGGAAACAGCGGGCCGTCACCCATGAATATTTTCGAGAACAGCGGGTTTTCCGATGATCGTGACGCGTGCGCCGCCACGTGGACAAATAACCCCGCTCGCCCCAATTCCCGAAGCAGATGTTTACGGTCGGCGGCAGTATCGAGATACAGCCTGGCCTTGCCGAAAATCCGGCTGATGTGTTCGGCTTCGATCCGAATCGATGGCAAAGTGTCCGAACTCACCGCGAATATCGCACCGGATCGCCGTGTCTTGACACCATCGTTCTGTCGATTGGACACATCCCGGGGATTGGCGATCATGCGAATTTCGTACGATTCCCGGACATACCGCCCGGCAGTGTCGCGCAGGGCCAGGAACGGAATCTGGTAAAACGGTCCGTCGGCGATCACGATAATGTTCCTCCCCGCCAGTTTCGTCACCAGCGGCGCGAACACGGCGAGATACAATTGCTCCAGAATGGCATTGGCCAGCGGCGTAGTGCGTTCACTCTCGCGGATGCCGAATACCGATTTCTCGCAGACGAAACCCAGCTTTCTCAGCAGGGTTTGCAATTCGATCTCGGTCAATCCCAGATCGATAAACGCGGTGTCCGAAGCGGTAACGCAAAACACCCCCATTTTGCCGTTGACCATCAGATAATTCAGCAGGGTTTCATCCGGTCGGAGTTGTTCGACGATATCGATTTCGGTTTCTTCGCCTTTCACCGGCCCATCGGTCGGTGCATACCCGTACGCCCTGATTTTACGTTCCACCGACCACAGCTTTTGTTCCGTTTTACGCCAGTCCGTAACCGCCGTCACTCCGCGGAATTCTCCCCCCGGCGCCATCTGCAGTTTCATTAACCTGGCCCGCAGGGCATCGCGTTGTTTCTGCAATTCCGGGGGAATCCGCGACGGCATGGACATTGACATTCCGCTTTGCTGGTTCAGCAACTGCAGCGCCTTGAGATTGGTCAGAAATGAATCCCGCGGACGCTTCAACCGCAACAGGCATTCCACGGTCATGCGATAGATGTCGTACTTGTCCGCGACGAAGAAAAAGCGAATTTCATCAGGATACATCGATTCCAACACCTTTTCCACGGTTGTCACCGCCGCCTTGAACCAGTTCAGGGCAAGCGACGGTTTGTTGCCGAGATAGTAGCATTTGCCGATCAGGTAATACAGCGTGTATTCCTGATAACTCAACAGGGTGCGCCGTTTCAGCGAAGCGGCGCGACGAAGGGCGCGCCCGATATCCCCGGCGCTCAGCAATACTTCCATGCGCACCACGTCGGCATCGGTGGCCCGGCGTTCATCGCCGCTCCTGCGGAAGGCGGCGCGTGCTCGATCAACATAACGAAGTGCGAGTGAGTAATTCTCCTGCGCCAGGGCCAGCCGGGCACGGGCGACATGCACCATCCCCAGCCAGAGACTGTTGTGTTCCTTGCGGAACAACTCCGAAGCGCGACTGAGACTGTCCGCGGCCCCGGTATAATCCGACAACTGCGCTCGTGCCTGCGACAGGAAATAATACGCCTTCCCCTCTTCATAGCGCATTCCCAACGAGCGCAGTCCCGGAATGATGCCTTCCGCCTGCATGATGGTTGTGCCGTATTGATTTACCTGCAGGTTGATTTCCGCCAGATCGAGCTGGGTGATGGCGGCGGTTTTGCGATCCCCCAGCGAAACGAACCGATCGTGCACCTCTTCGAACATCCGCAGGGCTTCGGCGTACCGGTTCTCCAGATAATTGACATACGCCAGCGAATACCGGGCCTGGCATTCGGCAATGTGCATGCCCAGTTTGGCGTACAACTCACCCGATTCGTGATACAACTCGCGCGCCCGGGTCAACTGGTTCAGGTTGGCATAGATATTGGCGCGATTGTACTCGATAATGGCGAGCCCAACGCCCCCCTCTTTCGCGAAAATCCGGCGGGCCCGCTCGTAAAAACGCAGGGCCATGCGATTGTTATCCATCCGATGATAGATATTGCCGATGTTGTTCATTACCCGCGCGGCTTCGCCGGATAGTTTGTGCCGCAGGAAAAATCGCAGGGACCTGTGCCCCTCCTCCAGCGCCTGGCGATAATGCCCCAGATACATATGCACGTCCATCAGGCCGCGCCTGACCCGGGCGCTCCACAACCAGTCGCAGTGCTGTTCGTTGATCACCAGCGCCGACTGGTATTTCCGCAGGGCCTTTTTATGGTCGCCGATCCAGTGACAGTACCGCGCCTCGATAGCACACCGTCGCGCCTGAAACTTCTCGGGGAGATATCCGAACAGCCGCGCCACACACCGGACATAGTCACTGGCGACCGTGAGATCGGTCCGTATCAGGGTATGCAGGCCGTCGTTGACGCCGGTAATAAACCGCTCGATGTCACCATCGAACGTCTTCACCAGGTACTGCGCCAACGCATCCTGATCGGCAAGATGCTTTATATCATCATACGGTATCATAAGTCGATGTCAACGACGGCGACAGCCCGGTTGTCGGCCAGCACCGTCAGGGTATAGGACGCGACGGGCAGACGCGGCACATAAAACAGGCAGAATTCATCGGTTGCCGCCGCCATCGTTCGGGCTTCGGATTTCAGTTCAATCCGGCAAGGTCGAGTTATCTCCGGGCCCGCAACCTGACCCACCAGCTCATAAGCGTTCAGCGCCACCGGATACAGCGACAACTCCAGTTCCATGTCGTCCGTCTTGTATTTCAATCGTCGGGTGTCCACCACCGCCGGACGAACTCCCTCGGGAATCGGCAGGTTTTTCGAGTCGTAAACCGCCAGACCCCGGGGCGGATCGGTTTGTGATCCCATTCGTCGCCAGTCCCGAAACATCCGCGCCGAAAGCTCGCGCGCGGCCGACCGCAATTCGTACAGCGCTGGTCTTTTCTCCGAGGTCGTGCTTTCCCGCAGGAAATCGCGAAGGCGGCGCAGAGCGGGATCGGTTTTCAACAGTGCTTCGAGACGACGAGATTCGTCCGGTGAGCATTCCCCCTCAAGATGGCACATCAGCAGTTCCACCCGGTCGGGTTCGCGGTTCATGTTACCTTTCCCTTCGTTATGCGACTCGCTGTCGCTTTCTTCACTATCGTTCAAACCGTTTTTGTTTCAAAATACGATACAGCTTTTTCAGACATCGCAATCGCGTCGGACCGACCGACGATACCGGCATATGCAAACGTGCGGCCACCTGTTCGTAATCCGGCTTGCCCTCCTCGAAAAACAGCGCCCGCAACAGCCGGTAATCCCGTTCCGGAAGTTGCACCATGGCGCGGTTGATAATTTCGTTCAACCGGGTCAGTTCATATAATTTTTCGGGCGATTCCGGCGCGATATCATACAGCGCCCTTTTAATCGCCTGCCGTGACCGTTCCGCCAACTGCACCCGGCGGCGAAGCTCGCCGACTTCGCGACGGGTCATGGTTGCGACATAACTCATCAGCCGGTCCGCCGATTTGACATGGTCCAAATTCCGCAACAGCAGGTAGGACACCTGCCCGAACACGTCATAGCTTTCCTCACGCGACAGACGCATGGTTGCGCAGATGGAAAAGATCAACGGCGTCACCACATCGACCAGCCGCTCCCAGGCGAGCGGGTCACCATCGAGGCAGGCTCGGATTAATTCGGTATGGGTCTTCTCCCCGGCGCGACTCATGAATCCAATGTGTCGAAACGCGACGCAAAGCGCAATACGCAAGTTGTCTCAACGCATCCCCCACCCCGAAGGGTCAAGCCCGGGGGCGATGACATCCTCTGTCGGAACCCGTATCCCGACTCAGCGGCGGCCAAACGCGAGCACGGTTCTCTATTGTAGAGAGGGATATTCCCGACGAAAAAATACCGCAAATAACGCGGCCGACGGAAACAACCGGCATACGTGCCGGGCGCCAGGGCTTTTCGCCTGGCCGCATAGCGCAAGGATAGAACAAAAACACGGATCGGGCTTTATCTCCGGGCGCTTTCGGCCGAAAATATGATAATAAGAGTGTTTATGCCCAGTCGTGTTAAAATCGCCATACCGGGAGAATGACTATGCGTCTCGATGAAATCCTGATGGAATGCGGATCCGCCGCACCGGCCCAGATACAAGAAGCGCTGGAATACCAGCAAACCTACGGGGGACGGCTCGAGACTCATTTGTTGCGATTCGGCTACATCGGGGAAAACAACCTGGTCAACGCCCTGTCACGTCAATTCCAGTGTGAAGGCATCAGCCTGGCCGGACGCGAC
Source organism: Candidatus Zixiibacteriota bacterium (assembly GCA_016933695.1). GTDB lineage: Bacteria > Zixibacteria > MSB-5A5 > GN15 > PGXB01 > JAFGAL01. Next base: position 299,246 of record JAFGAL010000001.1, read on the forward strand.
ATTCCGCCGGACGTCCTCAACCTTATCCCCGCGCCGATCGCGCGTGCCTATCTGGTTTTGCCATTTGCGTTCGACCGCGACTCCAATACCCTGCATGTCGCCTGCGAAAACCCCCGCGATGACCACCTTCGCGATATACTGCACCAAATTGTGACAGAGCGGGAACTGCGCCTGCACGTGGCGGTCGGAGTTATTCTCAAATGCGCCATTGTCAACCACTACCGCACGATGGCGATCTCGCCTGAAAAGGAGCCCTTCTGCCAAATCGAAACCGCTGTCCCGGAACAGAACCGGCCAAAACCGGAAATGACCTGCCGGGTGTTGGCAGTATCGATCGACGGCCCGTCGCTTGATCTGTTTCAACATGAAACCGCCGAATACGGATATCAATTGACCGCCGCCGACAACCTTGACCGGTTCGACGATCTCTACCGGCAGTCGCGGCCCGATTTGCTGGTAATCATGCACGGCGGCACCAACACCGATATCAACGCTTTTATCGACAATCTTATCCTGCGCGACGTGTACATCGATCAGATTCCGACCTTTCTGCTGGTCAAGGCCGATGTCGTTCCCAATCTCAATGCCCTGTTAAAAGACGGCATCGAGGACGTGCTTCCGCTCGATGATTGTTTCTGGCCGTTGATTATCAAGATGAACCGGGTGCGCGACCGTATCGAGGCGGTCTCCCGGCAGCGCCGCACCGTCATCCGGGAACTCGGCACCCACGGCACACTGGAAGACATGAACGTCATCGACCTGCTTCAGATGATGGGGCCCAGCCGGAAAACCGCCCGCATCAGTATCACCGGCCATGGCCGGCATTTGACCATTTTCCTGAATTGCGGCAGTATTATCTATGCCGAATGCGACGGAAAAACCGGCGCCGAGGCGGTATATCAGGGGCTGTCATGGAATTACGGGATCTGGAGTGTCGATCCGATTACCGAGGATGACCTGCCAGAACCGAATAACGACCTTCCCAACGAATCGATTCTGCTCGAGGGATGTCGTCTGCTTGACGAGCAGAGCCGACAAGAGGATTCACCAACCAATCTGCGCTGGTAAACCGGACATCTTCACTCCGCTAACCGCTGTAAATACAAATGCTTTTATATCAATAAATCCGCTCTATTGACGATACAAAGAATATCGCTTAACGTCTTTGAATTGGCTTGAATCATGGCAGTAATATACGGCGAGACCGTCAAAACCGATGAATACCTGATTATCTATCTGGACTCGCTTCGCATCAACAGCGTCCTGAATTTCGACCTGTATATAAAAAAGGCCGGGGAATATATCCTGTACCGTTCGGCCCGTCTGCCGTTCGAGGAAAAAAACCGTCAGAACCTGCTGGACAATAACATCGATCGCCTGTATATCCCTCTTGACAACCGCCGGAACTATCAGGAGTATATCGAAGGCAATATCCGCGAGATTATCGAAGACCCGCAGATCAAGGAATCGACCAAGGCTGGCATCGTTTACGACAGCGCCAAACTGCTGGTCAAGGACGTTCTCAACAATCCCACCCTGGGCGAAAATATCAAACGCAGTCAGGCCATGGTGGAGGCAACCGTCACACTCATTCTCCGGGGGCAGAGTGCGTTCCACAATCTCTTGCGGGTGATGTCGTTCGATTATTATACGTATACTCATTCGGTCAACGTCTGCACCTTCTCCCTGGCACTGGCGCGCTATATCGGCATCGAAAACGTCCGGGAGCTAAACGATCTGGGAACCGGCGCTTTGCTTCACGACGTCGGCAAGACCAAAATCTCGGAGACGATTCTCAACAAACGCGGCCCGCTGACGAAGTCGGAAATGCAACTGGTGAAAAAGCATCCCCGCTGGGGTTGTGACATTATCAAGGAAACCGATATCATTAACCCGGAATCGTACTTCCCCGTCATCGAGCACCACGAACGCGAAAACGGATCCGGCTATCCCAACGGTATCGGCGCCGATAAAACCCACGCCTACAGCAAAATCGTGGCAATCGCCGATGTCTTCGATGCCATGACCACCAAGCGCGTGTATCGCGATGCAATGGCGGCCTTCCCGGCGTTGAAAACCATGTTTGACGACAAAGGCGCGTTCGACAAACACCTGCTGGAACATTTCACCCGTCTGATGGGTCCCAGCAAACTGTCCGACCTGTAATACGCTTTCTCGTATTTAGAATTCAAAACGAAGGAATTAAGATTGGCAGGTCCTGGTGTTATTTTGACAGTGGATTTGGCACTGTTGGCTGAACAATACGATCCAATTCACTTCGTACCGCTTGTCCCAGTGCCTGACGCGTGTACGGCTTTTTCACATAGGTGCCCGCACCGAGTTTCTGCATGGCATTCACCCGGTCGGTGGCGGAAAAACCGCTGACGATGATCGCCTTCTGGCCGGGGTGTTTCTTGATAATCTCCCGATATGTATCCAGTCCGTCGAATCCGTCGCCCATAATCATATCAAGCACCACCAGATCGACCGTGTGGGATTGCAGGAAAGTTATGGCATCCTGCCCGTTCACCGCCGTGTGCACCCGGTATCCCAGGCTTTCCAGAATTTCGGCCGCGATGTCGCGTTGCTCCTCAAGATCATCGACCACCAGCAGGGTTTCCGAGCCGGACACGTCATTCGCTTCGGTATTCTCCCTGACGACCGTTTCATGACTGACGGGAAAATACAATACGAATTCGGTTCCCTGATGGGGCACCGAGAACACGTCATAAAAACCCCGGTGGTCTTTCACGATGCTGTATACCACCGCCAGCCCCAGACCACTGCCGCTGTTGCCCATTTTCTTGCGAGAATAGTACGGCTCGAAGATTTTCTCCAACTCATGCGGTTCGATACCGACTCCGGTATCGCGGGCTTTGAAAACAACATACTCCCCGCTTTCAATCTTGTCATGTCCGCCGTACAACCGGTCGATATGCCGTTGTGAGGTCTCAATGGTGATCGCCCCACCGTCCGGCATGGCGTCGAATGCATTTACCACCAGATTCATGATCACTTTCGACAGGTGCGCGGCCGACCCGTGGATTCTGCCGATGGTGTCATCCAGATTGATTACCGGTTTGACATCGGGATGCGTGTCGAGCAGTTTTTGGAAATTGGCCGAATCCAGATACGATCGCACCACATCGTTGATATCGGTCGCCACCATATCATAGCGCCCGCGACGGGCCAGGGTCAGCAAATCCTGAATCACGTCGGCGGCCGACCGGGCGGCGTTTTCGATGCGCTGCACCTGGCGGCGCACCGGGCTGTTTTCAGGAAGTTTCGCCAGGATCAATTCGGGATACCCGACCAGTGGTCCCAGCATGTTGTTGAGATCATGCGCGACACCGCCGGCAAGCATTCCCAGCGACTCCATCCGCTCGGCGCGCTCCAGTTTTTCCTGCAGTTTTTTGCGGTGTTCCTCGGCACGCCGCAATTCGGTGATATCCAGAATGGAGCACAGCGCACCGATGTACGTTTTATTCTCATCGAAGCGAGGCGTAATCGACACATACACACTGCGCGGATTGCCGCAGGCGGTGCGGATGTCGATTTCATACTGCGAGCTCCCCCCGGTCCGCCGCCGCTCGATATCCTGCATCCATATTTTTCTCTGGTCGCCGTCGACAAAATCAAGCAGGCTTTTACCGACGATTTCGGAGGGGTGCGCGCTTTCGAATATTTTCGCGAAAGCCGGATTGGCGAATTCGATACTCTCGTCGGCATTGAGCAGGCCGATCCCCTCCATTACCGAATCGAACAATTCTTGATACCGCCGTTTTGACTCCAACAATGCATCCTGCGCCTGCTTGCGTTCAGTGATGTTCAGCGTGACCTCCACCACCCCGACAAGTTCTCCCTGCTCGTTGCGGACCGGATATCCACGTATCCACCAGACCCGGCCGTCACACGACGTCATCTCCGTCTCCTGCGGCTGACCGGTTTCCAGCGCCAGCAATACCGGGCAGTCCGGACACGGCGTGGTCCGGTGATTCCAGATTTCATGACAGCGTCGGCCGATCAGTTCATCGAGCGTGGCATTCACCGATTCCGCCCCGGCACGATTGGCCCAGATGACGCGCAAATCCCGATCCTGAAAACTGACCAGTTCGGACACGCTTTCCAGAATGGTGGCTTTTTCCTGCTCCGACGCCCGCAGGGCCTGTTCGGCTTTCTTGCGATCGGTGATATCCAGAAACAGCGCGGCCATTTTACCCGGCATGGTCGGAAACGCCACAACATGGTAGGCTCCGCTGATCAGGTTGTCCTCATAAACAACCTGTTCGGCCTGCCAGATTTTTCCTTCCCGCACCACCCGCCGGTATTGCTCGGGCAGTTCGGAATTGGCCAGGGGCGGAAACGCCTCCTCGATCGTCCTGCCGATAAACGCCTGATGGGATATTCCCAGCATTTTGTCGGCGCAATCATTGCATCCCTCGAATATCAACCGGCCGTTCTCCGCCAGGCGGTACTGATGCAATCCCATCGGCAAAACCTTGATCAACTGCTCGAACTGGTTTTCGCTTTCGCGGAGTTTGTCGGTTATCCGAACCCGTTCGGTAACATCCTCCACTGACATCACCATCCCATCCACCCGCCCGGCGTTATCGGTCAGTGGCGCGGCGTTGATCGACAACAATACGCGCTTGCCGTCGGGACGCATAATGGCATGGCGGACGTCATACACCGGTTTTCCGGTGTTTTTTGCGACAGAAAACGGGAGTCTTTCGGACGGAAAGAGATTCCCGTCGAAATCGGTGATCACCCACTGGAAATCATCATATTGCCGACCGGCAATTTCGCTCCGGCTCAATCCGAGAATCTCTTCAGCGCGCTCATTGGCGGTAAGAATCACTCCATCGCGATCCAGCACCACGATCCCGACCGGACTGGTTTCCATAATGCGATTGAAAACCGTCTGATCGCGCAGTGTATCGGATCGACGATTGCAGGGATCACGATGATATGCGGTTGACCTGTCTTTGGTGCTGTTTTGCTTGGTCATTGCCTGTTGATATCACGCCTGCCAGGCAGGCCGCGATGTACCGATATGTTTCCCCAGTGCGATATTATCGTCATAAGGCTGATGTATGCTGTCCTGACAATGATGCGAATAACCGTGAACCGTTACGCCGTTAAGACATATCTATTATCTACTATATCGGCATACGGCCGGATGGCTTAATAGTGGAATGCAAAGACCATTTCATCCGGGAAACCGGCGGCATACTCGCACAATCCGAGCGGATTACGGGGATTACCCGCCGGCGATGCCATGGGGAACCGTAAGACTGCCGGTTCTGATCCCGGCGAGATTCACAAGAAAGCCGGAAGCGGTCTCACCGCTTCCGGCCATGAAAGAACCTTTTGGGCATGCGTCTCAGCCGGAGCATCCCGGCCGTTTCACCTGTCGGTTTTATTTCCGGCCGACAATCGACACGTAGTGACGGTCGTCGGTCAGATTCGTCTTGACGAACGCATTGACTTCATCCAGCGAAATCTGATCGGCCAGCTCGATTAAATCGAGAATGGTTCGATAGGTGCATCCGATGTATTCATAATACGCCATGTTGTTGGCGCGAGTCGACTTCCGGTCGATGCCGTAGATCAAATGGTTTTTCATGTTGATTTTGGCGTCGGCCAGTTCACCTTCGGTGATTCCGACCCGTACCAGAGAGTCCATTTCGCGGTTGAGCGATGCCAGCGCAATTTTAACCTTTGAGGTGTCGGTGCCGATGGCGGCCCGGAAAACGGCGTCGTTTTTGTTGAAAATGTACTGCGTGTATACCGAATATGCCAGTTTCTCCGTCTGGCGCAGATACCACAATCGCGAACCGACATTATTACCCATGATTTCATTGAGCAGGATCACGCATGCCATTTCACGCGGCTGAAGATGCGGCAGGGCATAGCCCATATAGACGAACGACTGATTCCGATCGAATGGAATGAAACCGTCCTTTTGGGCACTGCCGGTCAGCGCCACCGTGCCGACCGAAGTCGCTTCTTTTTTCAATCCGCCGAGATGCTCCTGCACCACGGCGACAATGCGTTCCGGCATCAGGTCGGTGGCAATCGAGAACAGGACATTCGCACCGCCGACGTATTTTTCATAATGCGCTCTGATATCCCCGGCGGTTATTCCGGCGATTGATTCCTCCGTTCCGTTGGTCGATAGGCCGTATCCTTGTTCACCGTAGACGGTGGCCCAGAATAATTTACTCGACGCCTGGGACAGGTCTTCGTCTATCTCCATGATATCCCCGATCACTTCGTGTTTCAGTTTTCCCAGTTCATCTTCGGGGAAGGTCGGTGCGATCAGCGAGCGCCCGACAATGCGCATTACCTCATTGAAATTTTCCGTGAGCGAAACCACCGAAATCGCACTGTAGTCCCGATAACAATCGGCCGTCACACTGGCACCGAGAAAATCAAGCCGGTCGGTGACTTCGGTTGCGGTCATGACTTCGTTGCCCTTTAACAGCATCTTTATCATCAGGTTGGTGATCCCGTTGTTCTCCGCCGTCTCGGACATCACTCCGCCACCGATCAAAATGCGTGCCGCGGTCAGCGACGTGGTTTCGTCATGATTGATCAGAACCGTTATGCCGTTTGCCAGCGACGCGCGGCCGTACCCCTCGGTATCAAGAGCGATATTTCCGGCCTGCTGACCGCATCCCGCAAACAGCATCAGGGCAATGATGCCCGTTAAAAACATCCGATATGAAATTGTCTTCATTGCGGCACCACCGTCGTCTTAACGTATGAATCGGTATTGAGATAAACTTTCGCGGCGGCGTTCAATTCCGCCAGTGTCACCCGTTCGATATTGTCGGGATAGGAATCGACAAACTCCCGGCCGATAAAGGAATCGTACTGCGCGTACTTGTCGGCGATATTCAATCCCTGTTCCATCGACGTGTAATAATCGGTCTTGATGACGTTCTTGGCCTTGCGCAATTCCTCCTCGGTGAAACCGTTTTCGCGGACATCTGTCAGGACACCATTGACCACCTGCTCAGCCTCGACAAGATTGGACGTATCGAGTGTCATCACCGAAAACATGGTGCCTTCGTATTTATGAGTGTAAAAGAGAAAATCGATGGCATACACCAATCTCAGTTCCTCTCTCAGTTTCTTTCGGAGACGGCTGGAATCGCTTCCGCCCAGGAGGATGGCCATGATATCGCAGGTGAACTGATCGGGGCTGTCGGCCTTCGGCCCGATCATCGACATCATCAAATACGCCTGCTCGATGTCTTTTTTGATCTCAATTTCGGCCACTTTATTTCGTTTGGGCGGCGGGGTGTAATTGTCATGCGGAATTTCGCCCCGGGGAAAATCACCGAAATACTTCTTCACCAACTCCAGCGTATGCGCCGCGTCGACATCGCCGACAATCACCATGGTCATGTTATTCGGGGCGTAATACCGCTTGTAGTACGCATACACCGAGTCACGCGGGATATCGCGCACGTTTTCCTTGGTGCCCAGCACGTTCTTGGAATAGGGATGCTTGCCGTATAATGTCGCCAGCGACGCCCGGTATGCCTTGCGAAACGGGCTGTCCTCGGTAATACTGATTTCCTCGATAACCACCTGCCGTTCCTGATCCATTTCCGCCTTCGGGAAATTGGACCGGAACAGCATGTCGGCGTGAATCTGCAGGGCGAATTCGAGATTTTCCTTCGGAAGGGAAATCACGAAGTCGGTCCAGTCGCTCGACGTGTACCCGTTAAAATACGCGCCGTGTTTTTTCATCGCCTCGCCAACCTGTTCGCCCGTCATCTTTTCCGTGCCGCGAAACAGAATCAAATGCTCCAGCAGATGCGTGGCGCCGTCGAAATAATCGGTCTCGTTTTTGGCGCCCGCCTTGATCGTCGTCGAAAGGTTAACCTGCGGAACCTGATGATTCTCGAGAATCATCACCTTCAGGCCGTTGTCGAGTTCGGTTATCTGCCAGTCCGATGCCGACGCGGACACGCACAGCAACAAACAACCGACAATAAGCAGATTGCGCATGAACATCCTCCTATGACATTATTACAATGGTGTCTCACCACCCAATAAAAAGGCAAAACGGGACAAAAACAAGACACCCTGCCCGTTTTTCCATATTATGGAATTATACGACAGGATACGGTTTTTGTTTTATATCCGTCCGTCATGGATCAATGCGATTATTCACAGCGAAGCGCATCCACCGGATTGGCGGTTCCCGCTTTGACCGATTGCAGTCCGGCAGTGGCCAGGGCAAAAAACAGCACGGTCCCGATCACAAAGGCATAGGTCCCGATGCCAATGCCGACCTTATACGGAAACCAGTACAAGAAATCCTGCATGATGATATAGGCAATCGGCAGGCCCAGCACATTGGCAATGACGATCAACAGCACGAACTCCCGGGACAGCATCGCCACGATACTGCCGACACTGGCCCCCAGCACTTTGCGAATACCGATTTCCTTGGTGCGCTGTTCCGATGTGTACGAAACCAGACCGAGAACTCCCATACAGGCAATCGCAATCGCGAAGATCGCGAACGCCATGAACATTTTCGATTGCGAGCGGGATTCGCTATAACCGCTGTTTATCTCGGCATCGAGAAAGGAATAATCGAATTCGTATCCCGGAAGCGCCCGTTCCCAGGCCTGCCGAACCGTTGCGACCGATCCGGCAATATTATCCGGGGGCAGACGCAAGGCCAGACTGGTGGTCCGATCCGGATTCATCATGATGACAATTTCCGACCGGTAGCCGAAACGAAGCGGCATCGCATGAAAATCGTTCACCACGCCGATGATTTCATAAAACCGGTCTTCACCGCCATACAGCCTGGTCCCGATCGGATTGTCGCCGCCGAGCGTCCGGGCGAATGATTCATTGACGATAATCGCATGGTCCACATCGGACGCCACCCCCGGCGAGAAATTACGTCCTGCAACCAGGGTCAGTCCAAACGTTTCCAGAAAATCATAATCGGTCATAAAGGCTTTGGTGACAATCATGTTTTCCCGCAGGCGCTGTTCATCGGTGTAATAACCATAAAAGGCCAGCCGCCTCCGGCCGGGCGGGCAGTTTACCGCCGAGGAAGCTTCCACGCGAACGGTTTGCATGATTTCACTCTGCACCAGACGGCAATGTTCGGCGGCCTGTTCGCCGTCGAAATCCAGCACCATTATGTTGTCCGTGACAAACCCGGGATCGACCGACGTGATCATACTCGTTTGGCGGATAATAATCGTCGTCATGAAAATAAACACCGCCGCCACGCCGAACTGAAAAATCACCAGTCCCTTGCGCAATAGTGACCGCGATGATTTCATGCGGCTGTTTCCCTGCAGGACGGCAATCGGCTGATACCGCGAGATGTACAGGGCGGGATAAAACCCGGCCAGCACACCGACCACCGCGATCAGTCCAAGCGATGACACCAAAAACATCGGATTGTTGTAAATGTCGGCGAACATCTGGCGAGGAAGCAGATCCTCAATATTGAGTTTGAATATTTCAAAAATCGCCACCGCCAACAACATCGAAACAAACACGATAATAATCGATTCCCCCAGAAACTGCTTGATCAAATGCGGTCGATACGCCCCGAACACCTTGCGCATGCCAACTTCTTTCATTCGGTCGGCCGATCGCGCCGTCGAAAGGTTGATAAAATTGGCAATCGCCACGATCAAAATAAACAGGGCCACGGCCAGAAAACTGTAAATGACCGAGGCTTCCCCGCCCGGAAACAACTCGTCGCGGTTGGGAGAACTGTACACCCCGAAGAAAATATCTTTCAGGGACCTTAACCGAAAGGAATAATCTTTGGCGTGTTCCGGAGGAAAATACCGTCCGGTTACCGATGAAATCTTCGACTGCACTATCTGTGCATCGGCATGATCGGTCAACAGCAGGTATGCATAATCGCCGTCGAACGTTTCCCAGTTTGCCATACTCTCATCACTTGTTGCAAGAGTGGCATAGGAGATAATGAAATGGCTGTACAACTGCGTGTTCTGTGGGATGTTTTTCAATATCCCGGTTATTTTGCAGGTATGGCGATCATTAACTACCATCACTTGCCCGACCGGATTCTGATTCGGGAAGTACTCCGCCGCCGCATCCTCGGAGATAAGCGCCGTGTTCGGTTCACTCAGCGCCGTGGCTGGATTGCCCTGTACCAGCGGGAAGGTGAACACCTCGAAATACTCCGGCCCCGCGAAAATCAGTTTGTTGCCGTGGGCGTATCCCGCACCTTCATATTCGTTGATAACTCGCTGTCGGAAATTGTCAATTGTGAGACTGGTGATCTGCCCCACCCGAAACACCGCCGCGTGTTCCACCTCAGGAATGTCCGCGGCAAGCGCGGCGCCCAGCGGCGGCATCACCGTGGCGGTCGAAAACTGCGAATCGGCCCGCGCAAAATCGCATTCCACCCGGTAAATCGCATCCCGGTTTTCATGGAAATCCTCAAAGCTTTTTTCATACGCGACATGACTGAGCGTCGCCAGACATAATGCCAGACCGATGGCCAAACCGATAATATTGATGACGGTATACCGTTTCTTGCGCAGTAACATGCGGACGGCAGTCTTGAAATAATGCGTGAGCATGAAATCTCTCCTTCTGTCCGGACTGGTGATTATATGATTAACTCACGGCGTTTCATCGCCGCCACCCATTGTGATAGACTGCATTTGACGGAAAAAGTTTCGTTTATGTGAAAACCCGGAAGAGATTAACGTTGTCCGATTGGAACCGGTCTATAACGGCTTGAGGATAAAAGAATCAGATCCGGTATTCACGTTCGCGGTTACAGGTACTCCCGCGCTTTGAGCCACTGGATCGATTCCGGAAAGTGCCCGTTTTCCGTCTCCAGCGCCCAGATCGCATCCGGGGCATGCTGTTCCAACGCCGCACAGACTGCATCCATCGGAATTGTTCCGCGTCCGAATCCCAGATGTTCATCGGAACTCCCATTGTTGTCATGCAAATGAACATAGCCGATCCGCGTGCCCAGCGTTTCGACCCATGCGGACACGTCCTGACGGGCGTTGCAGTGCACGTGCCCCACGTCGAGACAGACATCCACCCGGCTGTCGCCGATCGCATCGATAACATCGGCGAACATGCGCACGTCGCGTTCGAGATGATTTTCCAGGTGCACCCGAAGACTGTCCGGCTTGTCCGCGAGAAACTCGCGCCAGAACACCGAGACACGTTTGATCCATCCGTCGGGATGACTGGTTCCCGGCACATAGCCGTGATGCAGAATCAAATGGCTGATTCCAAGTTGTGAGGCGATATCATACGACTGCTGAAAACGATATCGCGCCAGATCGCGCACCATCACATCGAAACTCCCGGCGCAGAGATCGCCGAACGCGCCGTGAAACGAACGGCCGGAAATCTCGCGGATCAACTCGATGTGTTTCGCGACGGCGTCGGGATGCCGCATGAGATACGTCGGATCGTAAAACGACTGCACCTCGATTCCGAGATTATGCTCGCGACATAATGTCACGGTCTCATCGACATAACACCCATCGCACAAATGAACCGCCTGCATGATATCCTCCGATTATGACAATATACCCGCATGGTATAATCCATGCCACACAATTTTACAGTGCGGGACATCATAAATAACCCGGCGATCCTCAATTCCATTATTAGAAATCCGTTGACCTTTTGTATATCTCATCTATATTTTATATACATAGTATGTGCAATACAAGCTTGCTTATGAAGAGGCTCGTCCTGGTTTGATAAGTGTTCACCGGTACCGACATCGATCGCCTCTTCGGACATCTTACGATTGACTTACATTTTACCGCACAGGGAGGGACTATATGCGATTGGTAATGTTTTTCAGTATCGGCATGATTATGACGGTAACCGTCTTCGGCGGCATCCTTCCGCCGGCTTCGCCAAGTGATAACGACAAATCCGATCCGGGATTCAACGGTGGCGCTGTTATCGACTTCGCCTATCATACCAATTGTATCTGGGCAGCCGGGAACGGTGTCAATGAAACCTGCGATCTCGGGGGCTCCTGGGTCTATCATGATTCCGATAATACCGATGGCGTGGTCGGCAATTACCTGTCGGCCATTTACACCGATGGGGCGCGCCTCTGGATTGGCAGTAATCACATGGAAAGCGATCAACTGTTTTCCGATGGCCTGTCGTACACCGATGACGCCGGTTCCAGCTGGCAACAGGTGGATTTTGGCCCGACCGGACACGACATCCCCAATCTGATCGGCGTGAATTACACGATCTACGACATTGCCGGTCATGACGACCAGTCCGCGGGCGCGAACTGGATCTTTATCGCGGCATATGCCGGCGGGTTTGTCGGAACCAACGATGGCGGTCAAAACTGGAAGCGGCTATTTCCCACTCCGGATGATTCCGTGGATTATGTCGACAATCCCGTTCCCTCCCTGCGCAACCGATATTTCGCCTGTGCCGCCGATATCTCCCACGGTGATTCTCTGTTCGTATGGACCGGAACCGCCGGCGGCATTTTTCAATACATCTTTGCCGACAATGACATTTCTCCCGATACCGTGCTGGAACATGTCGCACCGACCATCCCCGGAAATTATATCTATGCCATCGGCATTCACTATCAGCCGTCCGGCCCTGCCGATGTCTGGGTATCATGCCGTCCGGTCGATGCCGGTGAAACGACTGCCATTATCAAAGGCGAATTCGTGGGAGACCAGATTTCATGGACCACTCAATACGAGGGACTGACCTGGAATTATGCCTTTAACGGCGACACCGTATTTCTGGCTGCCGATACCGCTTTGTTGTATGCAATTCCGGAATCAAAGGAAGACTGGACATCGATTCCACTTATATTGCAAAGTTATTTCGTTTACGGTATTGATTACCTGGCGAGTTACATCTGGGTGGGAACTGATGAATGCGCCGTCCAGATCGCTATGGATGATTTTACGATACAATATCCCTCCTGCGAACCGTTTGGTCGGGATTGTTGCATGAATCACGGTATCCCCGGCGATAACGACAAGAACGGGGCGGTTAATCTGCTCGATGTTCTCAACAGCATCGACTATGTCTACGTCGATCCGGTCGGAGAGCCTCATGCCGTTGACGGTTGCGATGCGCTTTATGATGCCAATGGCGATGGTGTCTCGGAAATTGAACCACTGGTCAATCTGCTGGATATTTTATCATTGATCGAACACATTTATCAGGAACCGGTTGGCGAACCGGTCCTGTGTTGTCCTCCGGACTGCCGGACACCTGAATAAAAAACCTTACTGGCCCCTACAAGGCAGTTTTGCAACCGTAGATGGAAGTGAATACCGACTTTTCTTTCCTCTCACCGGTTCAAAAAGACCAGCATCCCGCAGGAGATCCTGGCCACTTCCGTGCAATAGGCGATATTGCAGTTCGCCGGAATGTCATCGGCAGTGAACGTGTACGGGTTGAAATAGTACTCCTCGAAAAAGATTGCCGGAATCCCCGCTTCATGAAAATACCGCGAATCGGTATACAGGATATGATCATTGGTATCGACCGGAATGATCTTCGTGTAATGCTCACAGATATAATGCGCCAGTTCAATCACCCGTTCCGCGCCCGGATAATTCTGAAAATCCAGTTTCCATTCGACGGTATCCGGTGTGAAACTCACCTGATTATTATCGATCATCAATGTGGCGTTTCTTCCGGATTCTTTTAACCTGCCGACATAGTCCTGCGCCCCGCTTCCGCCGGAGATGAACATCGTCATGAATTCCTCCGACCCGAAAGCGACAAATTCAATTGAGCCGGACGGGACGAAATGCATTTGTTTGAAAATCCTGGCGATCTCAAGACAGACCGCCACCCCCGAAGCATTATTATTGGCGCCGGGGCAAAACATGTACGGATCGGTTCCCGGCCCCAGAATCATGCAATCGTAATGCGCTCCCAGAATGCAAATGTCATCGGGATGTGTCGATCCGGGCATCCTGGCGGCGACATTGTACTGCCAGGTGGTATGAAGTTCATCGCCTTTAATCGGAAAGGCAACCGTATTCTGAAAAGAATCGATGTGCACCTGTTCAAAGCCGAACGATGCCAACTTGTCACCGATAAATCTCGCGATATCCCGCCGGTTATCCGCCAGCATAAACCGGGTCTTGAACGCGGTTAACTGCTCGATGTACGATGCGATACTGTCCGCCTTAAGATACCCCGTATAAGCCGCAATCACGCTATCGAGTGCCGGATCAGCATCGAAACGGGCCTTGATCGAATCGGCATAGTGCAATTCACTGTCTTCGCCCCGCGATGTCGCTGCTGGTATAACCACAATTAGTGCGATTAAAACAATTATGGAGTTTTTCATTTCACAGTCCCCATGTTGTCATTTCCTGTAAACAAAAGAAAACAAGGACAACACGATCCGTCAATAGCCAAAAGGCAGATTGGTGACCGGGACTGGATGAGCGCCGGACACCGTCCTATCGGCTTCCCTCCAGGCACCCCCCGGCCTGCTTGTTTTTTTGTCCGAAAATGTCGTAGTCCTTGAACGCGATGGCAACACTCACCACGGTGACGATGATCCCGAGGCAAACCACGGCGGCAATGGTATTGCCGACATTGAATTTGCTGTATGTAATAAACTGCAATGAATCCAGTGGTACCGAATACCTCTCCCCCGATTTCAACTCACCGATTATAAATCGGTTTGCCCTGTCAAAATACCCGGATTGCAATTTGATCAGCTGTTCGTTCTTGTCCACAACCGATGTGAGCGGACAGGTCTGCATCTTTTTTTCTGCTTTAAGCCGCGAGGAGTATTCATCCGGTGATATGCGGCTGATAACATCGGCATAGCCGGTGTCGTTCACATATAAAAACCGGATCGACTGTGTCGGAATCTCATCGACCGTCACACCGGGCTTCTTGAGATAGAGAAATGACTCAAGTCTGATATCCTCCTCTTCATCCTCGAACAGGTTCTTCTCCATGATATCGACGGTATCAATATGCACCTCATCGCTGTCATCCAGCATAATCTCCCTGTCGTTTTCCAGTTGCAGACCGACAATGTTATTTTGATGTACTTCTTCCAATTCTTCCGGCGACAGGACAACAGTGTTCGTACAACCGGAGAGAGAGATGGCAAACGACAACAGCGTAAAAAAAGATATTCCTTTTCTCATAACAAACTCCTGACCCGAATCAGGGCAAGAATCGACGCCCTGTTTTACTTTACGTTAATTCACCCCGCGGCCGGATATCGGGCAGAGATGCCGTGCTGGATTACCTATGTCTTGAACCCGCGATATGCGGCAGGATCGTGTCAGAAACAAATCATCGGGCCGCGAGATATGGCAACTGATGAACCGGCCATATCTACTCGCCACATCTAATTAAAGATAACCTCTTTCCCACTGGCAGGTCAACGGCTTTTTCCAAAATCAAATCGAAAAACGATTAGGGTTCCCCCTATTGACTATGTGGTCACGGGTGAAAATTCGTTGATCAACTTCCGCTTTCTCTCCCGGCGCCAGCTTTTAATTTCTCGTTCCCGCCGCCGGGCCGCGCTTTCGTTTTTACACTCCTCAACATACACCAACCGACAGGGACGCCGGGAGCGAGTATAGCGGGCGCCCCTGCCCAAGTTGTGACTATCAAGACGACGGTCGACATCTTTGGTTATGCCGGTATAATAGGACTGATCACGGCATTGCAGAATGTATACGAACCACGGTGCTTTCATAATACGATCCACGATGGTATCCCGATTCGCCGATTGTTACCCTGGCGTGGAACCGGCATGTCTCTGTTATGAACGTTTATCAGTAATTCCGGTTTGTGTTCAGTTGCGAAGGTCATTGGTTTTGATCAGCTGTGGTTCCTGGCGTGGCCAGATAAGAGAGGCGGCAATCGAGACGACGATAACGAATCCGATCAATCCAAGAGAAATGCCAATTGGCATCTTGTAGATGTCTGTCAATATCATCTTTATTCCGACAAAAACCAGGATGATCGAAAGCCCGTAATGAAGATGATGAAACATTCGCATTATGCCGGCGAGAGCGAAATAAAGCGCTCGCAGGCCTAGAATTGCAAAGACGTTTGCCGTGAAGACAATGAAGGGATCCTTTGTCACTGCGAATATTGCCGGAATTGAATCGACGGCAAAAATAATGTCACTCCACTCGATCACAAGCAAAACCACGAACAAAGGCGTGGCAAGCCATCTGCCGCTTTCACGGACGAAAAAACGCCGTCCGCGGAAGTCATCGGTAACCGCGACAATTTTCCGGAACAGCCGCAGGATCGGATTTCGCTCAGGATGAATCTGCTTGTCTTTTGCCCAGGCCATCTTGATCCCGGTAAAGACAAGAAAAAGACCAAATAGGTAAATAACTGCATGAAACTTCGCTATCAACAAAGCTCCCAACGCGATGAAGATGGCCCGGAAAACCAGAGCCCCGATGATACCCCAGAAGAGAACCCGATGTTGGTACTGAGCGGGGACATTAAAATAGGAGAATATCAAAAGAAAGACAAAGACATTGTCAATGCTTAATGACTTCTCAATCAGGTAACCGGTAAGAAATTCAAGAGCGGTTTTGGTCCCGCTACCGGGTAAGATTGTCTCATACCGGTAATAGACAAAACCCATGAAGGCAATTGCCAGAACGATCCAGACAGCCGTCCATATTAACGATTCGCGGACATTGACGACATGATCACGTCGATGAAAGATCCCGAGGTCTATCGCCAGCATACTCAACACGAATGTAAGAAATGCGCCGTAGAGTAACCCGTTATTCTGCAAGAACTGGTCCATCATAAAGACCTCAAACGAACCGATCTGCGAAAAGAAGGTCGGTTGCCAAGGTTTGTTTTCTTCCTTTTTGGGCCACCAGCTTCCTCAATTACAGCAAGAACGATCAAACAGCAAAAACGCTGTTCTTCGCATACTCGACAATAACCTGCACCGCCGGGTGCTTTATTCTTCTATCCATTGATACCGCATAGTATTTTTCGACAATTCCTTCCAAGCAGCCGACTTCTCTGACGTTATACTGCTTCAGGATCTCGGTTTTCGTGATGCGTGGAGCGACAAACAATCCCGCCTTTGCTTTACCCAGCGACTTGACAAGTGCGCTGTCGTCACACTCGGCCACGACTTTGGGCCGAATACCCCTGGATTTAAACCAGTGCTCGAGTGACCCTCGCAATTCGGTGCGATCTCCCGGCAAGATAAAGGGAGCTCCATCGAGCGATTCAGGAAAGCCGCTTTTATAGCGATCGGCAATCGATGACGCCGCATACATCGCCACCACGCTCTCACCAAGCAAGTGATTGAACCCTTTGACCCGAAGGTTTGGACCGATTGGCTTATCAGTCAGAACAATGTCGAGATCATGAAGAATTAGCTGTGACACCAGATGGTCTGGCTGACCCTCCCTGCAGATCAATTTATACGTGTGCAGGGAACCAAGGATGGGGGACAGCAGTCTCGCAACCACCATCTTGGAAAGAACATCGGCTATCCCTATTTGGACTCGAATGGGACGTTCCAGAAGCCGATCCTCAAGCGCATCCTGTAATTCGCGCCCGAGCGAGAAAATCTCCTCTGCATACCTGTAAACAACTTGGCCGACATCGTTCATTGTCATTTGACGTCCGGATCTGTCAAAAAGCTTGTATCCCAGCACTTCTTCCAATTGCTGAACTTGTGTACTAATCGTTGACGGAGACAAGCGTAGTTCTTCGGCAGCGGGCGCCAATCCGCCTCTTCTGACTACCGTCCAGAAATACAGAAGATGATGGTAGTTCAACCAATCCATACCTTATAATAGTTTGATAAAATAGAAATGTCTATTTAATATTTTGAAATAATCAAATATTGCATAATTGTGTATATAGATAGGAACCGTTAGAAGAGGTTGTCAAGATAAGGAATTAACCATAATGAATACAGAAAAAGTCGTTCTTTCCGGAGGGGCGAAACAGATTGAGAGGCAGGCGCGTGGCTTGATTAGCGATACCCTGTCTCAATTGGGCTCAGGAATATCAATCGCGGCGATCAAAATAGACTGTGACGGCGTAACGCGGGAGGATGCCTTCATATATCACTGTACGATACTGGTGAAGCTGAAGAATGGCAGGATATTGCGTTCAAAGGCCCGTGACGATGATGAGATGTTGGCAGTCTACAAAGCCCTCTCGAAAACAATTGATTCATTACCTCAAGAGCATAATTCTGACAGAAATTAATGGCGCCCAAAATTAATAAAGGAATACGTAATGATGAAACTGCAATCTCTAGATCAACATATCAAGCGCCTGGCCAAATTAGATGGTACAAAGGTTCCCATTATTTCCTGTTACCTGGATTTGGGCAGCGAGGGAGCGGATTGGCAGACGACACTAATGCAAAGAGAAAAAGAGATTTTGTCTTCTCCATGGCCGACGGCAACAAAGTCCGGCATCGTTTCGGCCTTCAATTCAATCAAGAGATGGCTTAACTCAGAATTGGAACCGAGTAGCAGGGGGAGCGCCATTTTTGCTCGTGCTCGTGAAGGTGACGTTTTCATCCCGATGCAGTTCGGTGTCCCGTTGCCGTCTGATATCGCGATCGATTCAGTTCCTCATCTGTATCAACTCGTCCGTGTCAAGGATTCTTTGCATGAGTACATTGTTTTGTATTCTGATTCAAAAAGCGCCCGAATCTATGAAGTTAATCTTGGCAAAATATCGGAACACATGATTATAAACCGTCCGGATCTGAGACCGCGTATCGGTCGAGAATGGACCAAACTGCACTACAGTCGACAGCGTCGAGAACGAGGTCGACAGTTTCTGAAACAGAAAATCGATATCCTGAACAGTCTGATTTCAGAAAGGCCTGACTGTGATCTGATACTGGCGGGAGATTCCACTTACCTCACGCGTCTTACCAGGGAGCTGCCCCGAAAAGTCGCAGACAGGCTTGTTGATGCCGTGGCAATTTCAAAACCGCACTCTACGGAAAGGATATTGCAAGAAACGCTTGCAGCCTATGTAAAGGCCGAGGAGGAGGAGTCGCTCGATACCGTGGATCGTCTATTTCTCACTCATCAACGAGGGGATCTCGCAACAATTGGTGTCCCAGAATCGCTTCAAGCAGTTTTTCATGGTCAGGCGGATATACTCGTTTTATGTCATACCAGCGATTTGGGAAAGGCACACAGCTGTTCCAAATGCGGCTGGATCGCATATGGTGAACAAAATCCTGAAGTCTGCGCAAATTGCGGAAATACCTCGCTGATAAAACGTGATGTGCGACAAGAATTAACCCGGATGGCACGCTCCACTCAATGTGAAATTGAAACAGTTGCCTCATCAGAACGACTGGCTCAAGTGGGTGGTGCTGGCTGTCTTCTGAGATTCAGACACGAAACGTTGGGACACGATAATTACCAACTTAAGAAAGGAAATCAATATGTCCAATAATAATCAGGAACTGAAACAACAAAAAAAGGAAACATCAGCTGTATGGATACTATTGCTTTTCGTTGGACTGCTTACATCAGTAATAGTTATGGCTGTTGCCACACGGTAAGAACATGATACCTGCACGGCAAGGAGATGAGTGCGGACACACCGGTTCCCCCCAGTGTCTTAATCAAGTAAAGGAGTTTAATCTACTGGGGAATGGTGACAAACGCACCTTGATCACGTCCTGTTGTCTGGTGCAATTATCGGAAACATTGAGGATTCGACAATTCAAGTTTTCTTGGCAAGAAATCCGTTCGAAAAGATGAACCCACATCTGCAAGCTATTGCGATGTCTTCACTTCCGATTCAAGCGGAGGAGGTAGGATTCGAACCCACGGTACCTTGCGGTACAACGGTTTTCAAGACCGCCGCTTTCGACCACTCAGCCACTCCTC
>JAFGAL010000009.1 GCA_016933695.1 Candidatus Zixiibacteriota bacterium
GCGGGGCTGACGAGACTCGAACTCGCGGCCTCCTGCGTGACAGGCAGGCGTTCTAACCAAACTGAACTACAGCCCCGGCTTATTTGTATACAAAGCTCGGAAAATTGTCTTGTTATCGTGCTTCTTCGATATCGTCTCTCTTATCAATGGGCAGTACTGGATTCGAACCAGTGACCCCCTGCGTGTAAGGCAGGTGCTCTAACCAGCTGAGCTAACTGCCCTCATCGCACTCTCGCGTTAGCTTTCGCTTTGCGGTATCTCTTCGACAGGGGCGGTTTTCTTCTTCCCGTTGATGATAATCGATACGGGAATCAAAACGCAGTACCCCAAAACCAGCAGGATCGGCGCCAGCGTGATCGAACCCGCCGCCAGCGTAATATACCCCACGATAATCGTGATAATCCCCACTCCGAAGAACAGGTAATTGCGGGGGCCAAACGGCCATTCAAACCGACCCTTGTCGTCTTTTGGTGTCTTCTTAGCCATATTTCAAACAGGCCCTTAAAATAATATTCGCGTCCCAATTGTCAAGCTATTTCTCTATCATCGGCCGTTTCTTCGTTCTTCTTGACCAGCGCCGCCGCCCCGAAAAACAGCCCCCAAATCCCGGTCAACAGTAACCGGATTTCGATATCATCGAAAATTGCCTCATAAAACGATGCCGCAAACAGCACCAACGATGCCAGCAGACATCCCATTAAAACTCCTCGAATCGGGTGCGGTTCCTTTATTCGTCCGATCGTGGTTTTCATTCTGACCAGTACTGCCAGCCACGTCCCGACAAAGAGAATCAGCGCCGGTATCCCCCCGACCGCGGCTATGTTCAGCCAGTCATTATGCGCATGGGTCTGAAGTTGCCGGCTTTTTTCAGATCGGTATATCCTGCAGTTGTCCTTATAGTTACCTTTGCCGACCCCGAACAGGGGATGAGCCTCGATCATCCGTATCGCCGTTTTCCAAACCACGATCCGGGTTCCGTCTTCCACGGCGGTCAATTCTTCCTGAAGTTCGGCAACATGCCGGTGTAAAATATCCGGCGCCGCCAGATACACCAGCGCGGCGAAAAGTATAACCATACCTGCCGTGTATTTCAGAAACCGCCGGGGAAGGAGAAACATGAAGGCTATCAGAGCGAAAATAACTGCTCCCAAAAGCCCCCGGCTATATGATAAAATGGCCGTCAGGCCGGATATGGTCATTACCCCGTAATAATACACCCGTCTTTTACGCGGTCTGGCATAAAGAGCGCATCCCAGAAAGAGTAGCGCCGACGAACCGAAAAAATTGCCGAATGTCATGACATGAGAGAAAAATCCCTGAATGCGGTAACCCGATGTCGGCGCTTTGACCAGTGCTTCGGAAATGTACCAATTCACTCCCGTGAAATGCTGAATCAGGCCGTATATCGCGATGAATATAACCGAAAACCCGAACAAATCCAGGAGTGTAAACAGCCGCTTTTGGGTTGTGATCATCACCGCAACCGCCGGAATGCAAAAAAACAGCCGCTCCTCGGGCAAATTGCGCAATGAATGGCCGGGATTGGTTCCGAAAAATGTCGCGATAATAATCCACATCACATACGACGTGATAAACCAAAACACGGCGGTGCGGGGAAGCGGGCGACGGTACTGCTTTTCCAGAATAAACAACATGACCGCCGCGAACAGCACCGCCCCCATCAGGACCTCCGCCAGAGCCTTGGAGAACGTGGTTGATAAAAAGAAGCCGGCGAGACAGACATAGCCGGCATTGATCCAGATCTTGTTGGTTTGGTTCATTATCCGAACAGGTCACTCTCAATTAGTTCCACCAGCGTGTGGATTAGAAATATGTGCTCTTCCTGAATTCGTTGTACCGTATGATGCGATACGATAAGTTTCTTGTCGACCATCATCGCCAGACGTCCGCCATCCTTGCCGAGCAGGGCCGAGGTGATCATCTTCTTATCGCGCGCGACTTCCGCGGCGCGAATCAAATTCATTGAATTGCCCGACGTTGAGATCATCAGCAACATATCACCGACCACGCCCAATCCTTCGACCTGACGGGAGAAAATGCGGTCATAACCGAAGTCGTTTGCCGCCGCCGTCAGCACCGAGGTGTCCGCGTTCAGCGCCAGCGCGGGGAGAGCCTGACGATTCTTCTCGGCGGTCAGACGGATGATCATCTCCGCCGCCATGTGCGAGGCATCCGCGGCCGAGCCGCCGTTGCCGCAAATCAGCATCTTGCCGCCCGCTCCCAGCACTCCGGCGCAGACATTCGCCAGATCCACCAGCGGTTCGGCCAGTGCTTCCGATGCCGTTCGTCTCAGCAGGCTGGATTCCTCCGCCGCCCGGAGTACCAATTGGATGCGTTCATCGTCGGTCATACCGGAATCCTTTCGGTTGGATGGGCCGCCACCGTAAATTCTCTGAGTCGGTTCAGATCATTGCTGTTTTTTTCGAAATGGTCGCCGACCACCACCAGTGATGCGCCCGCGGAAATTTTTGCATCGACCTCTTCCGGGGTGCGAATCCCGCCGCCGATAATCAGCGGCAGATCGATATAGCGCGCCACCGCGTCGATCACGTGATCCGGCACCGCATACTCCGCGCCCGAGCCGGCTTCGAGAAACACCGTACTCATGCCCAGATACTGCGCCGCCAGAGCGTGGGCACAGACAATATCCGGTTTGTCGGACGGAATTGGAAGAGTGTTGGACATGTACTGCACCGAGGTGTACCGTCCCGAGGCAATCAGCAAATATCCGGTGGCAATCGCTTCGATGCCGTACTCCTTGATCATCGGGGCGCCGCGCACCTGCTCGTCGATGAGAAACTGCGGATTGCGGCCGGACAACAGCGACGTGAACAGAATCGCATCGGCATCCGGGGTGATCTGACTGTGCGAACCGGGGAAGATGATGACCGGCAAATCGGTATGCGCTTTAACCTGACGGACCACCCGGTGAAAATTGCCATGGGTGGACAGGCTGGTGCCGACCAGAATGGCATCGACGCCGCAATCACGGGCGGCTTCGGTCAACGACGGAAGGGTATTTCCGTCGGCGCGATCCGGATCAATCAGCAGTAAAAAGCCGCCGCCCCGTTCGGCTTTGACCTGTAATAATGATTGAAATACCGGCATGATCCAATCCCCTCCGATTATGTGGTCGCTTCGAGTTTTTTCTCGAATGCGGTGACCA
>JAFGAL010000028.1 GCA_016933695.1 Candidatus Zixiibacteriota bacterium
ATATCATGCCCGCCGAGTACGGTCAGGCGTTTGATCACCGATTCCAATTCACGCACATTGCCCGGCCAGGTGTGTTCGGCGAGCGCCTCACACAGTCTCGTGAATGCCGGGCCGTCCGGATCGACCGAGCCGTTGTCGTTGTCGCGGGCGAAGAAGTGCCGCACCAGCTCCGCGATATCCTCGGGACGGTCTTTGAGCGGGGGAAGGGTGATATCGACGCCGCGCAGGCGGTGATACAGATCGACCCGGAACGATCCCGAGCGCATCCGGGTATCGAGATCGTGATTGGTGGCGGCGATCACCCGCACCCGCACCGTTTTCCACTCGGTGGTGCCCAGCGCCCGCACGCGTTTGCTTTCCAGCACTTCCAACAGTTTCGCCTGGAAATTTGGCGAGGAGTCCGCGATCTCGTTGAGATAGATCGTGCCGCCGTCGGCGATCGTGAACAATCCCGGCTTGTCATGCTCGGCGCCGGTGAACGCCCCCCTGACATAGCCGAACAGCTCCGCCTCGGCCATGCTGTCGGGGACGGCGGCGGTATTGACCGCCACGAACGGTCCGTCGCGGTTGGAGACGGCGTGGATGTATTTCGCGAGCTGGTCTTTGCCGCTTCCGGTGGGGCCGGTCAGAAGCACGGTCATATCCGAGCGGGCGATATTCTCGGCGAGCTCGACAATCTTTCTGGAGCGGGGATGCACCGCGATATACACGTCGTTTTTGGCCAGCGATTCCGGCTTGACTGTGGGACGGACGAATTTCGCCAGTCCCTTTTCAACCAGTGCGATATACGGCGCGACATCCTCGGATATGAAATACTCGTGCGCCATATACAGCATGGCGGCGCGTTCACCGTTGGTGTAGACTCCGGAGACTGCCGCGAGATATCGTGTGACCGCGAGTTCGTAGCGCGATCCGATCTGGCTGAAGATATCAATCGCCTCGGCGAATCTGGTGCGTGCGGTTTCGGTGTTCTGTTTGTATACCGCCACCAGCGCGAACACGCGTTTGCAGGCGGCGATCTCGGCGCGTTCGTTGATCTTTTCGGCGACAACCATCGCTTCGGACGCGGTCTTTTCGGCGAGAGTGAAGTTTTCCATCCCGACATAAGCATCGGCCAGCAGGCGTTTACTCTGGGAGATCAGCGCGGATTCCGGCGCGATTTTCAGTGACAGTTCGATACCGGTCTTGAGAGTTGTGATCGCGTCCTGGTATCGTCCGGCGAGATTATATATCCACCCGAGATATTCGAAATAGATTGCCCGTTCGCGTTTGAATTCCTGCGGGAGGGCGGTACACTTATCAATCAGCGTAAGGGCCTCATTAATATTGCCTTGTAAGGCCTTTACAAGTGCGTGAGTGAGATGGAAATTGCTTTTATTATTAGATTCCAAATCATTCCTTGAAATGTCAATATCATTTAGCTTTTTGAGTGAACTATTCAATGAACCAGTCTTTAGAAAGATTAAAGCCTGATTTCTTGTAATACTGAGTATACGCTTCTTATTGTTTAATTGTAAATTTATATTTATGCACTTTTGAAGGTTGTCTATAGCGGCGTCAATTGCGCCAGTCATGTATTGAACTTGGGCCAGTCTATTAAGTACGCGAGATGCTTCCTCCATGCGATTATGCCGCATGTAATTTAGATATGATTCCAATAATGATTCTATTGCCTCAATGTAATTTCCTATTGATGTATAATGCCACCCCAATAAAAATTTCGTATGAGCATATTGTTCAATTTGATTGCCGCCTCTGTAATAGTTTAAAGCCTGATATAAGTGTTTTTCAACATTGTTATCGCCCATACTCAGTTTTACTTCGGAAATATATATGCAGTATGATGCATTATCAGATAATGATAATTCTTCAGGCGCTATAGCTGATAATAATCTCAATGCCTTCTTAAAGTGTTTGGCTTCTATCAGTGTCTGTATTGAATTGAATGCCCGTATCTCTATCTTTTTCATGATTCATACCGTTATTATTAATAGATTTCTTAGGATTATTGGGTGCAAATATACTAATAATATGAAATTTGAGTAATGTCTTTATTATTGATTCATATGTCATTGATTTAATGGGAAATGATTGGGTTTTTATACTTTCGCTTTTAGCCGATATTAAATAATATAAATCGTCCCACGGGTCTTCATCAGTGTCCATAATTGGTACTGGGTCAGCAGGATGTGGGGTACGATATGCCTGGCTTGCAGGCGCGAATATCATTAAGAGCAGGGAACAGGTGACCAGCAGAGCGACGCATTTTCTCAGCCGGATCATTCCCCGCGAAAAGGTTCTGGGTTTCATTTTGCTTTCCTCCGGGCGTGAAGGATTTAAAAATTTCGTTTTATCTATCTATAACTTCCTGTCTCTTGTCTCCGTGTTTTGTCTAAAGCACCCCTCGAAAACTTCCTTCGAAAACTCAGGACCTCTGGCGGGGTCTTCGACAGGCTTTCGACCTACTCGTCTCTTGTCTCCATGTTTTGTCGAAAGTACACTTTCGATTTACTCGACTTAAGCCACCGGGCGGACTATGGCTGTCGTGCGTGATGATACCCCTTTACTATGTACTCTGTTTGAACGCGGCGAAAACGGATGGTACTATCCAACCCGCACCGCAATCGACACCCTCGGATATGAGGACCAGGTTGACTTGTATGCTGACTCGAGGTTGAAACAAAACCCGGGGCGCGTGCGCTCTCCCGCGCGCAAACATCAGGCTCTGTTTAAAATGACGGCATAGCGGAGCATTTTGTCAAGGACCAAAAATAAAATAATCGGTCTAAATAGACATATTTAAGGCGAAACGACCCGGTTTGTGACACATAGTGGCACAAACGCAATAATATTTTCAAATCCCTCATCCCCAACCAATTATATCCGGATTGTTTTGTCGAATGAAATTTGAAAGCCCTCCTCAAACCTCTTAAAAATCAGCCATTATTATTCCTCGCTCGCGCTTAGGTAAACGTTCACACTGTCGAAAAACATATCCTTTTCTATAACTAATAATACAGTGTCTTTGGGCAGATAACCTTCTTTTTCGTATGCGAGACTTATTTCAAACTCCTTAGTAAACTTGCCGATACCAACGGCGCAATAAACTCCCAATGTATCAGTGTATGTATACCGGGAGTCAGTATACCATTGGATGTCAATGGATGCGCTGTCAATCGGCAATCCGGTTTGTTCGGAAAACACCTGTCCCCGAATACTGAAAAGAATGGGATCATACAAAGAGGTATCGCATCCGCTGAGTATTGTGGCAAGTATCAAAAAGACAGCAATGATACCGACCGTTATTGATTTGTACGTATACATAAATCCAATCCCCTTTCCAGTTTGTTACATGTCCAATATAATAGACTCAAGACAATATGTACTTGTCCAAAACAAAACACCCGGCGGATCATTCAATCCGCCGGGCATGAAAATCAGTCGCCGTATTTAAAACAAATCGGAGGAGCATCACCATTGTTGTATAAATATCCAATTAAAAGCAGTATATCCAACAAATTAACATCGGTGTCGCAATTGGCGTCACCCATAAGAAGATGCGGAACCGGTTCGCCCTGTTGGTATCCGTTGGTATAGATATAGTCAATAAGATACCATATATCCAACGGGTCAACAGTGCCGTCATTGTTGGCATCACCTCGGCTAACCGCCAGAAGGGCGCGGAAGGCATTGGCAAGGCCATACCCGTATGCATCATCCCATCCCGGTGTGTCGTATTGATCCCCGATTCCATCCACCGCCGAACTGTCAATGATATTTTTGAGAGTGTGAAAATCCTTAATGTCCGGTCTTCGGCTTCGCACCAGCGCCAGAATGCCAGCCACCTGCGGTGCGGCTCCTGAGGTTCCGCCAAAAAAGCACATGTAATCATAACTGGTGCTGTCGCATTCTCCATACGCGGGATTATATCCAAGCATTCCAACCTGATCGGTGGTGTATATATCACCATACATTAGTGATGCGAATCCGGAAGGGGCAACCACGTCAATGCCCGCTCCGGAACTGCTGTATATCCAGTGATCACCATCGTTTTCCACGGCTCCGACCCCGATAGTCGTTTCAAGACTTGCTGGAAATCCCATTGACTGACCGATACAAAAATACTGACCATAATTCCCGCTGGAAAAGACAATTGGTACACCCATACTGACTGCTTCGTCAATAATGGCCGCTATGTTGTCTATATAAGTGCCAGGCCTGTATCCCCATGAACAACTGATTACCATTGGGACATATTTGTAAAATCGATAGTATGACAGAGCACGGTTTATGGCTTTTTCCGGAATAGTGTTATCGGAACTTCCATACTCGTCTGCATCAAATATCTTGATCGGTATCATCTTGCATTGTGGCGCAATACCGGAAACGCCTAATGAATTATTCAGTTTGGCGGTAATAATGCCTTGACACGCCACACCATGAGCTGAATTGTTCCCGGGGGACGGATCATAATCATCGTCATAATAATCCCACCCCCTGTTCCATAATACACGACTGCTGTCCAGATCTTCATGACTCTGTATACAACCGGCATCAATAACGGCGACCACCGCTTGGTTGCTCCCTGTGGTTATATCCCAGGCTCGTGTTACATCAATGTCTATTTCTTCGTGCTCGTTATTATTCAGGTAATATTGATGAATAAAAAACGAATCATTGGGAGTAAAAGCATGCAGTTGGGGCACAAACATGGCCGGCTGGGAGTAATTAACCAGTCCTGATTCATAGAATAGATTTGCTATCTCAAGCGTATTTCCCGGTGAATCTTCGGTTAGAACTACCCGCCTGCTTCCGGTTATTTCCAGCGGCCCCTCAATTTGTGTTACGTCGTAATAGGAATATATGCTATCTATCGTTTCCTGCGTAACGGCTTCCCGAAATGAAACAATGAACAAATCGTTCAGCTTATGGACGGCTCCCTTTTCGCTTACATAAACCGGGAACGCGAATGTCAGTGAAGGATATGATTGCAACGATGACAATGTATTCTCAATGGACCATTCAGGATTGACATGATAGATCCAGAAATCTCGATCGTATTTTTCAACATCATGAGATCCATCAAGGCATTCGGTTTCAATTGCGAAATTGACTATATTAATGGTGGGTATGCTCGCATCAAACTTGATGCTTACTATGGAATCACATAATACCAACGGCATTTGGCCCAGCCGACAATAATAATGTTCGGCCGTAGCAGGTGATGCCAAAATGGCCACTATCATAATGGTCATGATAGTAGTAACGATATGCTTAAACATTTTTACCTCTTTCTTTTTAACTCTCCGGCACCATTCCCAATACAATATCAGATGTAAAAGCAAGGTAAGGACTGATGCTTTTGATCAATTCATGTGTTCTTGTGTCAATAACGACAATGGGAACTCCTCCCCCGGAACTGGAATTCGCCTCGATATATGCCCTTTTTCCGTCAGATGTAAAATAAGTATTGTGGAAAAAGGGTAAAATAACTCTGGCTGTGTCATAGGGAGGGACCCAGGTTATTGGTTGATGGGTGAATGCATCAATAATCCAGATTGGTCGTGGTGGTATGTACCCAAACATGCCGTGTCCGCCGTCGGTCATATAGATTTCACGCCCGTTCGGGGTCACCGCAATTGATCCGGAGGCTTCGCTTAGGACAAAACGACTTATGATGGAGTCGAGGGCAAAATCATATTGGTAGAAAAACGCCAAACCGGTTTTCATCTTGCTTGTCATGTACAAATCATCAGTCAGCCAGTTATATGCAATAGCGGTGACACTGCCTCTGGTCAGCGGAAACGCGAGTGAGTCAACAAATGCTTCTGTGTTACAATCATACCAGTATATCACACTTGCCGTATCTGAATCTCTGTGGAATTTAACGAAAAATGTGTTGGTCACCGTATCCAGGAATGCGGCATAACCGGGGTATGGCATGTGATGTGCGGAGCCCTGGATTACCAATGAGTTCGGATCGATAAAACAGATACTATCACTACTCATACAGACACCGTAGTTATCGGTGCCGTCGAAAAAATATTCGCCATAGAGATCATACGATTGCAGATATGAGAGATCAGTGGTGTTGTAGATCTCCATTCTATGGCCGTTTTCGTGGTCATAGCGCATAACCAGAAGTCTGGTCCCATCCGGTGTGACAAATATTTCGGCACCGTAATAATCAACGCGTATGGAGTCGATAATGGTATCCGCCGGCACATCCATCGACATAATGAATTGATTCATGGAATCAAATGCATACAGTCGACAGGGTTGCACCGGTGTATCCTCATCCGTCTGGCAGGTTGGACAGTCATCGCAACAACTTAGGAAATATCCGCCAACCGCAAACATAAGACTGATTACAAAATACAAAAACGACCTGGTCATGAGATTCCCTCCTTTGATGACACGGCGGACTTTGCCGTAATAGCTGATATACAAAATCTACGTTTCACCGTCGATTATGTCAAACGCTTTGATAGACATCATCGCCATTCCCTCCTTTCCAGTATCGCCGGGCCGGGCGAGCGGCATTGTGATTGCGGATTGGGTGAGCTCCGGCCCGACGATCATCACGACGCGACCTTCCACCGTCGTCGCGTCGCCGTTCTTCGGTTGTCAGGTGTTCCTGTCTGGAATCCCTTTTTTCAGGGGATGCGCCAATCACTTCTCGCCCCGGTGACATGCACCGAAATGACGGACGCCCGGGGAAACGTCGGTCCGGTACACGCGGGGCATCTCTCGAAAAGCCCGACGCATCCCCGTATGACCATACGCACCACCTCCTTTGATTTCATATCGCCCGGGCCGGAGGCGCCAGGCTATGGCTCTCCTGGACGGCGCCGTCGCCCGACCCGGTCGTTCATTGGACACGCTCAGAAATTACTGTTGACCTGCAACACCACACAGGCCGGGACCGATTCGCCTCACCTCAGGACGCACGTCACCCCGGACCGTCACCGGCCTGTATTGGCATTGCATTTGTTGAACCTGATGTTGCGCGAGTGAGAGATCCCTCTTGCATCAACCTCGCTTTCGCGTAATACAACAATCGTGCCGATTAAGAGAATTTTTTGTGTAATGTTCTAATGTGTTGATTGATAGTGGATTATGAAGTCGTAAATTATTGAGATTTTGCGTGTGTAAAGCCGTACTGCGTAAATTTACGCAGTAAACGCGAAGTACTGCGTAGTACTACGCAGTACTTCAAGAATCTACGCATAAAAAAAGGCGCCCGATTACGAGCGCCCGTGAAAGAAAATCTGCGATGTATTATTTGTCCGGTTGCCAGACCTTCCAGACTTTTCCGACCAGATCGGGCCCGGGTTTCAGAGTCGGTTTGCCCGGTTCCCATCCGGCGGGGCATGCTTCCGCGCCCTTGGTGGCCCGGACATGCTGGAACGCCTTTACCTGACGGATGGTTTCCTCGAATTTGCGTCCCACCGGCGGCGTGAGGACTTCCATGGCCTGCACCACGCCGTCGGGATCGATCAAAAACCGCCCGCGGATGTTCACTCCGGCGTTTTCATCATACACGCCGTAGACGCGTCCGAGGTTTCCGGCACCGTCGGCCACCATCGGCCACGGGATACCGTTTTTGGTCATCTTGGAAAGCTCTTCCTCTTCCCATATTTTGTGCACGAATTGACTGTCGGTTGAGACCGAGAGGACTTCCACGCCGAGCTTGGTCAGCTCGTCAATCTTGCCGGCGACCGCCGACAATTCGGTCGGTCAGACAAAGGTGAAATCACCCGGATAGAAGCAAAGTAGTACCCACTTGCCCGCGTAATCCGACAGCTTGACGCTGATGAATTTTCCCTTATGATATGCGGGCGCCTGAAAATCGGGAGCCTTGCCTCCCACTTGCACCATCGCCATGCTTTTTTCTCCTGCCGCTGGTTTTTGATCCGCTGTGTTTTTTTGGGGTGGCTTTTCGCCCACCACCGACCCGGTTGGTTTTGCGCAACCAACAGGTTCTTCCGCCATATACACCTCCAGTGTGATCAGGGTTTTGTGATCCCATTGCGGTTTTATACAATATATGATTTCTTGCGTCCCTGGCAAATTAAAACGAATCGAATAAATAATACTGCGCCAGCGATTCCTCCCGGCGGGCACGGTTGCATCCGAACCTGACCGCCGGTAAAAACGGGGGGAAAGCTATTCGCTGTTTTATGTCTACCAGCCGAATGTCAGGCCCTTGCGATGCGAGACCCCCAGCACCGATCGACAGATCGGACAGAAATACACACACCGTTTGCCCAGGTCACCCTTCATGGTGCGAAACCAAACCGCGTCGATTTCTTTCTTACAATGCGGGCAGACCGGACGAACGTCATCTTTTTGCATAAATGTAATCATGACATCACTCCTTGAACGGATATCTGATAAACATACCGTCATTTATATACCAATATTCAATTAAATTTGCCGGGTGATTTCATCGCCCGCATATTTTTATGTATGTATTTGCTGGAATGAGAAATTAGAAACGTTTCAGCTGATCTCTTGTGAACGTCCATTCCGGGGTAACAAGAACCTCCCCGAAATCGCAATTATACCACGGGCTTAATACCGAATCCCTGGGATTTTTCAGGATGTGAATATCCTGCGCCGGCATGTAGCTTTGCGCCAGCAGGAATACCCTTTCGCCGGTTATCCTGTTTTCAGCCGCATCGATTACAATAACCGCGTGTCCCGGAAACCCACCCTCGATGAGAACGTCGCCGCTAACAATGTCATGCGGATCGGTTACGACTTTCAGTTGTTTGTTTAGTGAATACGATCCGGCATACATGAATACGGTTGCAAGATAGGCACGGAAAGTACGATATGATGAATCGACCGATGCGGATTGGCACCATGTCACGTGATTGCCATTGACCGTCGGACGCATGCCGTCAATCCAGTCCCGAAACGATGCCGTATCGCCACTGGTGAAATTGAAGCTGATGCGGTCGTACACGCCGTCGGCATACAGATATTCCGCGCGCAGACGAATCACCGCATCGGCGCACTGTTGAAGGTCGTGCGTGCCGACGTCGATTTTGAGTACCGCCGCGTGCACGTCCTGACGCTGTTTTTCCCGACCGTCGAATAACCGCACCGGAGCCCCCTCTGTTTGAAGCGGCAATCCTCTCAGCCAATATCCGAAACTGCCCGTATCGACCGGCAGACGTGAATATCCATCCGGGGGTGCAAACCGATATTGTACGGTATTGGCCGTGTTAGTATCCACAAGCCATACGTACTCCTGTCCCAGTGCCGTCATGGCAGGGAAGAGCATAATCACACAGATGATGCAAACGACAGTGCGTTTAGGCATCGATAACAAGTTTGAACCCCTTGCCGTGAATATTAATAATCTCGATACGGCGATCACTTTTCAGGTAACGGCGCAGTTTGGAAATAAAGACATCCATACTGCGACTGTTGAAATAATCTTCGGTTCCCCAAATTTCCCGAAGGGCATCGGCCCGTGACAATGTCCGGTTGATATGCTGACAAAGCATTTTCAGCAGTTCGGTTTCTTTCGATGTCAGTTTATACACCCGCTCCGGGCTTTCCAGGATCCGCTTGTTGCTGTCGAAAGCGAAATGTCCGATCGCAAACAGGTGCTGTTCCGGTTCGACAGTGTCGGTTCCGGAGCGTTTTAGCACTGCGCGAATGCGCAACAGCAGTTCCTCGATACTGAACGGTTTGGTGATATAATCATCGCACCCGATTTTGAATCCCTTGATCTTGTCTTCCTGAAGGGATTTCGCCGTCAAAAAGATAATCGGTATCCGCGTATCCCGTTCACGAATGGTGCGGGTGAACGTAAACCCGTCCATTTGCGGCATCATGATATCGACCAGACAGAGATCGAAATCATTCTCTGCGTACGCGGTAAGACCGTCGCCACCGTTCTTGCGCAATTCGACCGCAAACCCGTTAAGCGTCAGGTGTTCTTTGATAATGACACCGAGATTGTCGTCATCTTCGAGTAAGAGTATTCTGGTCGCATTCGTGTTCATATGTTGTTAATTAGCCAGCGGAAAAAATATCTCCACTTGGGTTCCGCGTCCCGGTTTGCTAATGACAGCGATTTTTCCCCCGTGGGCTTCAACCATCAGTTTTACGTAACTCAATCCCAGCCCGAATCCCTTGACATTATGCACGTCGCCGGTCGATACCCGGTAGTACTTGTTGAAGACCAGTTTCAAATCGCTCTCGCTGATACCGATGCCGCGGTCGGCGATCCGGATATAGAGGCCGCCGTCGGCATTGAGTGTCAAAACCGTGATTTCCGGCTTTTCCTTTGAGTACTTGACCGCGTTGTCGAGGACATTAGTGATAATGCCGCCAAGATGCACCCGGTCGCCCTGAAAAACATGTTCATCGGCCGTGAACGAACAGGCAATCGCTCCGTCTTTTGCCTTGACTGCCAATTCGGCATTGGCCACTGCCTCGCGGATGATCTGCTTCAGATCGACCTCTTCTTTTTTCAAGTGTAACGTGCCCTCTTCAAGCGATGCCATTTGCAGGATTTTCTCCGCCTGACTTCTCATGCGGCGGTTCTCGTCCTGAATCATGCAGGAAAACCGTTCCACGCGCGCCCGGTCTGAAATCACGTCCTCGCGGACAATGGCCTCCGATGCCAACGCGATGGTGGAAATCGGCGTTTTGAATTCATGCGTCATATTGTTCACGAAATCAGTCATGAGCCGCTGGGTTTGTTGTTGTCTGACGATCACCCGGATCGTGTAGATGAAACCGGTAATAACCGCCACGATAAACAAACCGCTGATAATTAACATCGGCAAGACCTGATTCCAGAGATACGCCTGCCGGTCGGGAAACTGAACCAGCAGTTCGACCGGACCGCTGAGAACGTCGAACGGAAAAAGCCGAACTGCGTATTTGGTGTTTTTCATTGATGCGGCTTCGCTTTTCGGTACGAATAGCATGGTGTCCGGCTTTTCGATCTTGACGCCGAAACGATACTCCAGGTCGATATTGCTTTCAGCCAACGTGGCGTTGATGGTCGAATCGATCAATGCCGAATCGAGTCGTTCAAGCAGGGGAATGCTGTCCATGACCCACATCCTGCTGAGGACGTTGCGAACAAATCCGGCGCGCTCCCCGCTATGTTTTAGAAAGGCCATGACCGCGGGAATTGAATCAACCAATTTTCCATTGATATAACCCCGCACATCACAGGCGCTGTCGGTGACATTATAAAGTATTTTCGTGACTTCGATTGAATCCGATCCCTGCGATTGAGAAGGAATCGGCACGACCAGCTCCAAATCATCGCTTGTCCTGATTACCATACTGTCGTTTTGCACTCTGACGCTTTTTGGCCCTGGAGGACCACCGGCTTTGTTGCTGTCGGATTCGATTGTAAATGTTATATTGACATTGCTATCCGATTCCAGCCTGTCAACCGTCTCGAAAATAACCGTCATCGTCTGAACCGTTTCCAGTGTCTCCCTTACCCGATTAAGGGTGGTGGCAACGGTATTGTCGAAGGTCGTTTCCCGTGAGGCAATCGCCTCTTTCAGCAGAATGCCCTGTATGAGGATGAGCCCCGCCAGTGCGGCGATGATTACTCCCATTACCAGGCCAATTTTTTTCCGCGCAAGTGCCATAGTATCAATATAGGCAATATGATTTCGGTCTGCACCACATTTAACATCTCTTAACATTTGATAACATGTCTTAACTGTCTGCGGTGCAACTATTTGGTTAAATTCGAGTAAACAATTGGCAACCGACATTCACATTCAGGAGGAAACGCAATGTATCGACTCATCCCATTTCGTCATCTGCTCTTAGTGATTGGCCTGACCGTTGTTATTGGTCTGACCGGTTCCGCCGCATTGGCTCAGCAGACCATCACGCGCACGTATACCATTGATGCCCCCGGTGAAATGATGATGATTAACGAATTCGGTGGAATGATTATACTCAAGGACAGCGCCGTTACGGTTGAAATGATTATGCCGCCGGGCAACCGCCCCGATCAGTACAAGGACTTTGACTTTCTCGCAGGTGATGTCATCGTCATGGCCAACGGCAGCAAAATAACGTCGGTCGAGATGCTGCAGGACGTCTATGACAAGACGCCGGTCGGCGAAATGATCAAGCTGGCGATTTCCCGCGACGGCAAAATGATGATGCGGAAATTCGCCAAGGCCGATCCGGAGAGCATGCCCAAGCCGGTAGTGATGACCAGGACCAATCCCGGGGGGGGAGGCGGCGCTGATCTGGCTTTGGCGGGAGTCGGTATACTGCTGAGTGCCAAAGACGGGAAATTGTCGGTCGGGTCTCTGGTTAACGCTATTATGCCGAAATTCGACGGGGCGACGCCTCAGACCGGCGATGTCATTTTAAAAGTCCAGGGCGAGGATTATGATTCTCCGGAAGCCTTTGCTGAAATATTCGGCAAGATCAAGACCGGCGAAACCGTTACCCTGGTTCTCGGACGCAACAGCGAAGAACTGACCACGTCATTTGCCCGCCCGAATCCGAAGGAAGTTGAAATATACAAGCAGTAAGCAAGGGAATAAAGGTGCCTCGATGAAATCTCTTTCGTTTCGATATGTATTCCTGTTTTATCTGTTACTGATGATCCCCGGTGTCCTCCCGGCGCAATCAGGGAATTTTTTCAATCAACGCGATGATGAATACCGCCTGCTTGGTCTGAAACGTGCCAAAGAGGCGTTTGATGTCGCCCGCGCGGAATATGAACGTCAGAAAACCCTGTACGATCGAGACCTGAGTTCGCAGGTGCGACTGGAACAGGCAAGGGCGGCATACGCCGATGCCGAAGTGAACTACCAGCAGTCGCTTCTGGCGGTGCTGTTTGAAAAACAGTATATCTCGGTGCAATCGGCGGTGAAATATCACGCTGCCGATGGCACCCGCCGGGTGCGCCTGACATTGGCGAACACCTCGGGGGGGACCGAGGAATTCCGCAAACTGCTGAATACCGACGATGACCTGTTTCGCTCTCTGCAACCGGATGTCATCAACAACGCCTATATATCCCTGATGAATAACGACAACGCCATTGTCAGCCAGCCGTATGAAACAAAAATCTCGGAACTCCGTTTCGGAAGTCCGCAGACGGTCGATTTCAAACTCCTGCAGGATCTCGATGCCGTGACGGTATTTCTGATCTATGGCAACGGCAGTCAGCGCAGCATGAAAATCTTTTTGCAGAAAGACTCCACGGTCAATAAGGTCGAAATACAATCGGAGCGATTTTCGCAGGAAGTGGAGTTGGGGAAATCGGCCGAGTACGACCTTACGCTGGAACTGTACAGCGGCGTGGACAATACGTTCTCGCTCGAAGTGGTCAATCTCCCTCGTGAAATCAGTCACTATTTTAAAAGCACCACCGGAAGCGTCCGTCTGCGGCAGGTGAAATTCACCGAGAGCAGTCGTTCCAAGGATGCGGTTTTACAGATTACGCTGCCGGATCGATCCGACGGTCAGGTGGCGATGGACAAGTCGATACCCTTCTATGTTCTGGTGCTTCCCGCCGACAAAGCCGCGCAGGTGCGTAAGGATCCCGAACGCATCTGGACCGAAGAGGAATTGCGCGCCCTCGATGTCGGCTTCGTGCATCTGGAACTGATTCCGCGTGGGCGCGGCGAGTTGATGGTGCGTGCCCCGCAATTGTACCATGACATCTTTGCCGATGGAACCGTTGAGATGACTTTGGAATTGGTCAACGAGGGAAGTCGTCGACTCGACCATATCGAAGTCACCGCGGACGTCCCGTTGAGCTGGACCGATGACATTACGCCGCGAACGATTCCATCGCTCGACATCGGTGAGGAAAAACGAGTGACTCTGCATTTCACGCCGCCGCCCGGGACTTCAGTTGGGAAGTATGAAGTCCGCATCAAGGCCACCGGGCTCTCCAGTGGACAACCGATCAGCGGCAGTGATAAAATTGCCACGATTGAAATCAAAGCCGAGGCCAATATCATCGGTACCGTTCTGATCGTGCTGTTTATTCTGGCCGTCGTCGGAGGCATTGTGGTCTACGGCGTTCGCCTGTCACGAAAGTAAGGAGAATCCGCAATGAATATCGTCTACAGAACCGATGCACCCGCCCTGGAAGCGGTCAACCTGACCAAACGGTACGACGATGACGTGCTGGCGCTCGATCATGTCTCGTTCGCCATTGAACCGGGTCAGATTTACGCCCTCCTGGGCGGCAACGGCGCGGGGAAAACCACCGCCATTAACCTGTTTTTGAATTTTATCGAGCCGACCGACGGCGAAGCCCGTATCAACGGCATTGTCACGCATCGCGAACCGTTGAAGGCCAAGGCACACGTGGCGTACGTATCGGAAAACGTCATGCTCTACGCCAATTTTACCGCCATGCAGAATCTCGATTTCTTCGCCCGGTTGGGCGGACAGACATCATACACCCGCAGTGATTACCATGACATGCTCTACCGCGTCGGCCTGGCCGAGGAGTTTCACAATAAGAAACTGCGCGAGTTTTCAAAAGGCATGCGCCAGAAATGCGGAATCGCCATCGCCATGCTGAAAAACGCCCCGGCCATTCTGCTCGATGAGCCGACCTCCGGTCTTGATCCGAAAGCCGGTCGCGATTTTATCGAACTGCTCAAGTCACTTAAAGATGAAAACCGCGCGATTCTGATGTCCACCCATGATATTTTCCGCGCCAAAGAAGTTGCCGACGTGGTGGCGATCATGAACCACGGTCGGCTGATCATGCAGAAACGAGCCTCGGAACTGGCGCATCAGGACCTGGAATCGCTTTACATGCAGTACATCGGCGGACACAACAACGGCGAACCGTCGGAGGGAGGCACCGATGCTGAAAACGCTGATTGAAAAGGAAATCCGCGACATCATCGGATCGACCAAGTTTGCCATTACCTTTGCCGTCTGCGCCCTGCTTATCA
Source organism: Candidatus Zixiibacteriota bacterium (assembly GCA_016933695.1). Taxonomy (GTDB): domain Bacteria; phylum Zixibacteria; class MSB-5A5; order GN15; family PGXB01; genus JAFGAL01. The sequence goes on from JAFGAL010000028.1 coordinate 14,949, forward strand.
TCATGGCGTTTTATACCGGCGCGACCCGTCATAAATTGTACGTAACACATCATCAGGCTTCCCAGGCGGAACAGCTTCGCTCCATGGAGGGGATCACCGACTGGTTCGATGTCGAGGGAACCCGCCTGTTTTTGCCGCCCCGTCCGCTGGCGTCGCTGATTTCCGGCATCTCCAATGATATCGGCCGCACTGCCGATGTGACCGGACGGGGAAGCATCCCCACCGATGACAGCCGCTATAATGAAGATCCGCTGTTTGCCGTTTTTCGGTTTATCGATCTGGATTTTGTCTTCACCGTCATTTTGTCGTTGTTCGCCATTTTACTGGGGTATGATGCTATCAGCGGCGAGAAAGAGCGGGGAACCCTCAAACTCTCCTTTGCCAATGCGGTCTCCCGTTCAACGTATTTGGCGGGGAAACTGCTTGGCGCTTTTATTGCATTGACCATGGCGATTCTGATTCCGATTGCCATCGGCATCTTCCTGTTTTTACTGATGGGGATCAGCATGACGGAGGAGGAGTGGGTTCGGTTGTTACTGATCATCCTGATCGGGCTGATGTCGTTCGGGGTGTTTTTATCGCTGTCGATTTGTGTTTCGGCGATGACCCATCGTTCGGCCAATTCCTTTTTGGTTTTGCTGGTGGTTTGGGTGCTCTGCGTGCACATTGTCCCGCGTGCCTCGGTTCTTCTGGCCGCCCGCTCGGTGGAGGTCCCGTCACTCGATGAAATCTCCTATAAGCGAGCCGCCCTGAATCAGCAGCTGTCCAGAGAATTCCGTGAAAGCCTGAAAGAAGGCCAGGCCAGTTTCTTATATTCATCCAGTACGATCGACGGCAACGTTCTGATGACGCTGGTCGACTCACTTTCCCAGGAGCGTTCCCGGAAAGCGACGGAGTTCTCCGCCCGCCTCGAAGAGGAGCGCGCTAATCGCCAAGGCGTCCAGGAAAAAATCGCGTTTTCAATCGCCCGTATATCGCCGGTGACATCATTTTCGCTGGCGTCGGCCGCTTTGGCGGGGACTTCGTTGGAATTGAAAGATCGTTTTATCGAACAGGCCCATGATTATCAGGAAAAGTTCGCCGCGTTTTACGAGGAAAAAACCGGTATGAGTCTCAGCGGCGGACTGCGGATCCAGATGTCGGCTGATGGTGACACCGTCGGTGAACCGGAGAAACCGCAATCGATTGATCCCACCGAAATGCCGCAATTTGCCTTTACCGAACCGGAACTGACCGAGATCGTACAGACCACGGTAATGGATTTCGGATTACTTGCGGTTTTTACCATGCTCTTTTTCGCGGGAGCCTTTGTTTCGTTCCTGCGCTATGATGTCAGATAATGCAATAGGAGAGGTTTGTCATGTTAGGCACATTGATCAATAAGGAATTGCGAAGTATTATTCTCAGTCCGAAATTCACCGGAACCTTTCTGGTCTGTTCCATTCTGATATTGCTTTCGGTGTATACCGGCATACGCGAATACCGTATTTTGAAAGCTCGGTACGATGCCAATGATTTGCTGGTTTCGCAGGAACTGCAACAGGCCACCTCCTGGGCACACCTGTCGACCCGCGTCTATCGAGAACCCGAACCTCTGCAGATATTCGCTTCAGGACTGGATTATGATATTGGACGATGGACCGCCATCGCGTCCGACAGTGGCGTAAAAATGAAGCATTCCGCCTATGCCGATGATCCCATTTTCGCTGTTTTCCGCTTTCTCGATTTTTCCTTTATCACTCGTTTTATCCTGACCTTGTTTGCCATTCTTTTCACGTATAATGCGGTCAGCGGCGAGCGCGAGGATGGCATGCTCAAGTTGGTGTTTGCCAATTCGGTCTCTCGCGCCAAATGTATCATCGGGAAATTTGTCGGCTCCTGGCTGGGGCTGGTCGTACCGATCACGATCCCGATTTTACTGGGCATTTTGCTTCTGTCGGTGTACGGCATTACTCTCTCCTCGGCAGAATGGCTTCGTCTTTTATTATTATTGCTCTATTCTCTTGCGCTGTTCACTTTTTTCATCGGGTTGGGGATCATGATTTCCTCGCTGTGCCGACGATCTTCAGTGTCGTTTCTAATCAGTCTGGTGGCCTGGGTAATGCTGGTGATGATTATCCCGCGGATCGGTGTCATGGCCGCCGGTCATATTGTTGAGGTTCCCCGCGTGACCGATATTGAAAGCCGCCTGAGCAGTTATGCCCAGTCCAAATGGGATGAATTCAATAAGGCCAGCTCGAAACGATGGGAGAATTACGACGAGGAATCAGACGATAATACCGGCGACGAGTCCGCAGAGGTGGCCGTTTTGGACGAAGAGGCCTTATGGAAAATAATAGAACGTGAAGATTCATTGTCGACTGAAGTCGAAAAGGATATTTCTCGGTACGAAATGAAACTTCAGGAGGACTTACGACAGAGAAAAATCAGACAGGAAAGACTGGCCTACTCGCTGGCGCGCATATCCCCGGTCGCCGCATATCAATTCGGGGCGATGTCGCTGGCCGGGACCGGCGCCGAGATTAAAACCCGTTATGAAAACGCCGCCGCCGATTTCCGCAACCGCTTCAATGACCATGTTGAAATGCAAAAAAGGGAAACCGGTGACTTGGGACGCATGGTGGTCTCAGTGGCAATTGATGATGAAGGTAATAAGAGTACGTCATCGGTGGGCGGACGTGAAACCGGTGAGCTTGACCTCGATGGCCTGCCGAAATTCACGCCGCCTCGTCCGATTTTGGCCGAAGCGGTCGCCCCGACTGTCATTGATTTCGGCCTCTTGGTGTTGTTCAGCCTGATCGTATTCGCCGGGGCGACCGCGGCCTTCATGCGTTATGATATGCGTTAAGTGTGAATTAATCAGTAACGGCCGATTCATTGGTTGCATTTCATGAGATATCTTCTTATCCTGACTGCACCATGGAATCGACCGGAATGAAATACAACGTTGTCACCGCCAAAGAAGACCGTGATTTGCTGTCACGGGCCGATAAGCGAATCTGTGCGGAATGGCCGGAATTCATGCTTCATGACCCGGTCGCCGATCTTCTGGATTTATGTTATGACGAACTTCCGGACTATCAATTTGTCATCACGGCAAACGATCACAATGAACCTTTGGCAATCGCCAATTCGATTCCGCTATTATGGCATGATCCGCCGGAATGCCTTCCTGAGGAGGGATGGGATTGGGCGCTGACCCGGGGCTTTGAAGATTTTCGGGGCGGGCGTGCTTGTAATATATTGTGTGCCTTGCAAATAGTGGTTTTTTCCGAAAACCGGGGAAAGGCCCTCAGTGGCGTGGCGGTTGATGCCATGAAAGCCATCGGCCGCACTCATGACCTCGAAGCGCTGATTGCGCCGGTCCGACCCAGTCGCAAATGCGATCATCCGCTGATTTCGATCGATGAGTATGTCACCTGGACTGTTGATAATGGTTTTCCGTATGATCCCTGGATGCGGGTGCATGTCAGGCTGGGGGCGCGGATTATCAAACCCTGTCACAAGGCAATGCGTATTACCGGGACAGTGGCCGAATGGCGGAACTGGACCGGGATGGATTTTCCCGAGACTGATTCGTATATCATTCCGGGTGCGCTGGAACCCGTCGAAATCGACCTTGACCGCGATCTCGGCACCTATGTGGAGCCGAATGTCTGGATGTGTCATCCCCTGCAGATGAGATAATCTCCGCAGGCCGTAACCCGCACAGTGATATGGGCTTTCTCCAGGTGTTTTTTACCCGTAAACGGGGTGAAGTCCCCAAAATATATCCCGATATATAGTTTATGGGGGAGGCGAATTGGTCGCTGAGAAGCAGTTGTGTTCTCAGAAACGATTCGCCACATAGCCGCACGGATCGCAATATGGCACAAAGGAATACATCATGACTGTTACCTCCGGTTTCAGCACCCGTGACATAACGGACGTGAGCGTCGGTATGTCCGTCAGACAGGATGTCCACGCCGCCGTAGAGGAATTTTCTTGTCAGGTTCTTCGCCCGGACACGGCTTTGGCGGTTGCCTTTGTTTCTCCTCGTTACCCTCGGGATGAGCTGGGACCGCTTTTGCAAAAGGCGTTCGGCGATTGTCCGGTGATTGGGTGCACGACCGCCGGAGAAATCACTCCGGCCGGCTACAGTGAAAATTCACTTGCCGGCTTCGGCATATCCGGGAAGCACTCCGCCATACGCGTATTTCCTATCGAATCCCTGAAAAATCTCAGCCCGGATTCCATTCGAGTAATCGAAGAAAACACCGCGGCATGGGTGGCTTTCACGCAACAGGAAGCTCCGGAGTCGCGTGCGTTTGCCCTGTTTATGGTTGACGGTATGTCCGGCAAGGAAGAGGAAGTGGTTGCGCTGATACACCAGGCCATCGGCAATATCCCGCTGGTGGGAGGTTCGGCTGGAGATAACCTTTCTTTTGATAAAACCTGGGTGCTGATCAATGGTGAATTTCGAACGGATGCCGCGATCCTGACTCTTGTCAGTACTACTCTGCCGTTTGAAACGGTTAAAATACAGCATTTTCTGCCGACGGATACCAAACTGGTCATTACCGAGGCCGATCCCGCAACCAGGACCATCTATGAAATCAACGGACTTCCGGCCGCCGATGAATATGCCCGCCTGATCGGGATCGAGGCCGATGCATTGGTCCCGACCGTGTTTTCGCAATTCCCGATCATGCTCAAAATCGGCGACTTGTACTATGTTCGTTCTCTGCAAAAGAAAAATGCCGATGGCAGCTTGACTTTCTATTGCGCCATTGACAACGGTCTGGTTCTGAGAATCGGAAAAGGGGTCGACATCGTGGAGAATCTGGAAAACAGGTTGAACGAGATCGCCGACCGCCTGCCGGAGCCGCAACTGCTGATCACCTGCGAATGCGTTCTGCGCCGATTGGAGGTGCTACAGAAGGGTTTGTCTGATCAGATAAATCGAGTGCTAACCCAGCACCACGCCATCGGTTTTCATTCCTACGGTGAGCAATTCAACGCCATTCATGTCAATCAGACTTTTTCAGCCGTCATGCTGGGGCGAAAATCATGACTTCCGATGTTTTCCGGCAGATTTCCCCCGAGGAGTTGACACGCGAAATCGCCCGACTCAACAAGGTCAATGACGTCCTCATGAATCGTGTCGAGCGGAGCCTGGAAAATACCGGCAATGCCTTTGCGTTGTTTGAATCGAATATCCTGCTGCAAAAACAGGTAGATGACCGCACCCGCCAGCTGAAAACGGAAATTGTCGAACGGGAACGGATCGAGACGCAATTGCGCGAATCTCGACGCAAACTGCTTCGGCACATACAACACACACCGTTGGGCGTGATTGAATGGGATCTTGATGTCAACGTCGTCGAGTGGAACAAAGCCGCCGAAAGAATATTCGGATACTGTCGCAGTGAAGCTGTCGGCCATAACGCCGTGGAACTGATCTCGTTTGAAGAACATCGCGACTTGATCAATGAGGAATGGAAGAGTCTGGTGAACGGCGACGGTGGTACGGAAGGAATCCATAAAAACCGCCACAAGGACGGCAGCGTGCTACTCTGCAAGTGGTACAATACCCTGCTGGTCGACGACAACGGTGAAATCGTGGGGGTGGCGTCGATGGTGCAGGATGTCACCAATGCGGTGACGAATGAAAAACAGAAACAAAAACGTCTGGAACGGGTACAAAGACAACGGGACGCAATCCGTCGCATGATCGCCGATGATGGTATCCCCGCCGGAGACGTCGAACCGGCCGTCAAGAGAATAATGGAAATCGTCGCCAATACTATCGATGTCGAGCGGGTGAGTACCTGGCTGTTCAACATGGAATGCACTCAAATGGAATGCGTGGATCTGTTCGAACGATCGACGCAGCGCCACTCGCAGGGAGTCAAATTCACGATGGCGGATTATCCCCGGTATTTCGATGCGGTAAAAAAGGAACGCACCATTGCCGTCGGCGATGCCCGTGTCGATCCCCGCACCGATGAATTCGCCGAGGGCTATTTAATTCCACTCGGAATTACCTCCATGCTCGATACGGCTCTTCTTGTTTTCGGCAAACTGCGCGGCGTGATGTGTGTCGAACATTTCGGTGAACCGCGAGCATGGGCCAGCGATGAAATCACTTTTGCCGAGGAAATATCCGCCCAACTGTCTCAATTGTACTCGAATGCCGAGCGGATTTGTTCGGAAAAACAGCGACGGGATTTGCAGGAGCGATTGGAACGGGCGGAACGGATGGAGGCGCTGGGCATTCTGGCGGGCGGTGTCGCCCACGATCTCAACAACACGCTCGGACCGATCGTCGGTTATACGGAACTGCTCCTTCGGCAGTTGGACAAGGATGATAAAGTCGCGAAACGCATTGAAAAAATTGGAAAATCCGCGCAGGATGCCGCCGATGTGATTCAGGATCTGCTTACTCTTGCCCGCCGCGGACGGTACGAAATGGTGCCGACCGATCTCAACCGCGTGGTTGGGGACTATCTCGAATCCCCGGCGTTTCTGGCGCTGTCAGAATCCCGCCCGGATATCAAGGTCGATGTCGATCTCGATGAGTCGATCAGCCTGCTCATGGGATCATCCGCCCATTTGCTCAAAGTCGTCATGAACCTGGTGGTCAACGCCTATGATGCCATGAATGACGGCGGTGCGCTTACCATCACGACTTCCATGCGATATCTGGAACAGCTGTCGAACGGATACACGCCGGAGAATGCACCCGGCGAATTTCTGATGCTCAGCGTCATTGATACCGGCAAGGGAATCGCGGCCGAGGATTTGGCGAAAATATTCGAACCGTACTACTCCAAGAAAAAAATGGGCGGCTCCAGCGGCAGTGGTCTGGGATTGTCGGTCGTCTACGGCATTGTCAAGGATCACAAAGGCTTTTATGATATTGTTTCAAATCCCGGTACGGGCACGGAATTTCAATTATACTTCCCGATTACCACGGTGGGAATACACGCAACCGATCCGGGAAAGATAATACTGGAAGGGAAAGAGTCGATTCTGGTGGTCGACGACAGTGAAGGACAACGCGACGTGGCAATGGAGATTCTCGAAAGCCTCGGGTACAATGTCAAGACGGTGGCCTCCGGCGAAGCCGCCGTGGAATGCCTGAAAAATAATACCGTTGATCTGGTTCTGCTGGACATGATCATGGATCCTGGTATTGACGGACTCGATACGTACCGTGAAATTATCAGACTCCATCCGGGGCAGAAGGCCGTGATTGCCAGCGGGTATTCGGCGACCGACCGGGTCGAGGAAATGCAGCGACTCGGTGCCGGGCAGTACATTAAAAAACCGTATACCATGCAAGTCCTCGGCAAAGCCATTCGCGAGGAACTGAGTCGCCCCATTTCTTCCCGAACCTGAATCGATTATACACGAGTTTACAATTATAATAATACCGCAATAGCGCACAGCCGGGAAATATGTGCCCGGCTGTTTTACTATTATGAATCAAGCGGCATCATTCTATACAAGAATGGGTAAATCCTCCTCCACTGTGGAGATCGGCTTAATGCCGAATTTCTCCTCCAGAACCTTTGCGACGGTTGGCGAGAGAAAGGCCGGGAGTGACGGGCCAAGGTGGATATGTTTCACGCCCAGTGACAACAATGCCAGCAGGACAATGACCGCCTTCTGTTCGTACCATGCAATGTCATAGGAAATGGGAAGATCATTGATATCATTCAGCCCGAATACCTCTTTTAATTTCAGGGCTGTCATCACCAGCGAATATGAATCATTACACTGGCCTGCGTCAAGTACACGTGGAATTCCGTCGATATCCCCGAGCGGCAGTTTGTTGTACCGATACTTGGCGCATCCCGCCGTGAGAATAACGGTATCCCTGGGAAGAGCCTGCGCCATATCGGTAAAATACGACCGCGACTTCTGACGACCGTCACATCCCGCCATTACCACGAAACGTTTGATTGCCCCGGATTTGATTGCCGCGATTATTTTATCCGCCAGTTGCAATACCTGGTTGTGCGCGAATCCGCCGATGATTGTCCCGGTTTCAAGCTGGGTCGGCGGTTGACAGGTTCTTGCCAATGCGATGATGGCCGAGAAATCCTTCGGTTTGCCGTCAGACCGATCCGGGATATGCTCGACTCCGGGATAGCCGGCCGCACCGGTGGTAAAAATCCGGTCTTTATATGCTTCTTTTACCGGGGTAATGCAATTGGTGGTCATCAGAATCGGCCCGTTGAATGCGGCGAATTCCTTGTCCTGCATCCACCAGGAATTGCCGTAGTTGCCGACGAAATGTTCGTACTTTTTAAATGCCGGGTAATAATTGGCCGGAAGCATCTCGCTGTGCGTATATACGTCGATGCCGGTACCATCGGTCTGTTTCAGCAGATCCTCCATATCGCGAAGATCATGACCAGAGATCAATATGCCGGGATTGCCACGGACACCGAGATTCACCGTGGTCATTTCCGGATTACCATAGGTGCCGGTATTGGCCTTGTCCAGCAACGCCATGGCACGAACGCCCATCTCGCCGGTTTTCATCACCAGGCCGATCATTTCATCAAGCGGCAATTCCCGTGTTGTCGATTCCAGCGCTTCAAACACAAACCGGTACAGGTCATCATTATGATGATCCAGACGAGCGGCGTGTTCTGTATACGCACACAGGCCTTTAAGCCCGTAGGTGAGAAGTTCCCGCAGTGAACGAATATCCTCATTTTCCGTTGCCCGTACGCCGATGTGTTCGGCCTTTTTCAGAAAGGCATCCATTGTATCGGCCGACCACACGGCACAATCATGCGGAGTTTCCGCATATTCCCGACCGGTTTCCGCCGCGTATGCCGGGGTGAATGCATTGCGTACCCGTTGACGAATTTCCAAAGCCTCATGAATGAACGCAACAAAGCGGTCATCGTCGAAATTGGCATTGGTGATGGTTGCAAACAATGCCCGGGTTATAAACTCGGCCGCAGTGCGATCATATACACCGTATTTCAGCCCCTTTTTCCCCCAGATCGATATCCCCTTCAATACATACACCAGGACGTCCTGCAGAGCGGCCGTCGGTGCGGTTTTCCCGCAAACGCCTCGAACCGTGCAACCAGTATTTTTCGAAGTTTCCTGACATTGATAACAAAACATGCCCATATCTTTTTATCCTTTCTCCACAGTGAAATGTTGTCTTGAGGGCAAGTATCGGCAGGTTGCGGTCTTATCGCCTTGATCTAAGTCAAACGGGGCATGTTCTTGGGCTTTTTTACTCATTTGAAAACGCCTGCATGCCCACGTCGCTGTTCCAGATATCGACTTTCAGTTTCCAGTTGCCGTCGGCGTTTCGTTTCCAGATATGCACGTTTTTGGTCTTGTGCCATTGCGGTTCGGTTCCCACGGCGTGATAAGTGTAATAATAAGAATTCACGGTGTACGCCAGCGATCCGCTGATATCGATCTCGATTACCTGGCGGTCACGCAGTCGGAATTCCCACTCCGTTTCGGACTGAATCCCCGCGGCGATATGCTCCCGCCCCTGCGACATCGGCCAGTGATTCGGTAACATGAGAGCGTCGATATCAAGCAGCCCAATCCGCGTTTCGATATCCCCCGCCTCGATAGCGGCATAAAATGAGTCGATTGCCGCCATCAGTTCGGCCGGGACAGATTCGCTTTGATTCTGTCGGCATCCCGACAGAGTGTTTACGATAATCAGAAAAATCGTGAAAATGTATACGAATCCTCGCATTGAAGTCACCTTCTGTTTTATGCGGGCATACCGGTATAATTATGGTCACAGTCGGCTGAATTGTCCCGCTGTTATCAGCTTACTAATCAGCTATCGTATTTTGTGATGTTTACAAGGTGTCATTATTGTGGTTTTACCGGGTTGAATTGCACGACAGAGACGGCATACGATGCTGTGATACTCTAATGTAGCAATATTATGAATTCACGTCAATGATAAATGATTGTAACATTGCAATATCGTCAAACAGCGGATTTCGTCCGCTTTGTGTAATTGTATGAAACCGAAGGGGATAAGACTCGTATGATAAGGATATTCGCAACAAGGAGGACACCTTATGCCACGATTACAAGTGATTCTTTTAGTTTCGTTTATGCTATTGACACTTTTGCCCCGGCCCGGGATTGGAGAGATAAACCAAAACCTGTCAGCCGAGGAATTGACTGTTTTGCAGGCGGCTGAAATCACGGTGCAACTGGGGCGGCAGTATCAAGACTCAATCTGGCCCGGTTATGATCTTGATCGACGGCCGCTGTTTGTCTATATCCCCGATACCTGGGCGATCCTGTTCAACGCGCCGCCGAGTGCGACCGGATTCACCACTCCGCCTGAGAGTTGGCCCAATCTGCAAACCGATCTGCTGTACCATGCCGGCAAGTACGACGAATTGGTCGGACAATTGGCGTTTGATATGCCAATCGACAGTCTGCAAGTCGCGGCAGTCGGTTTCATCGATCAGGGCTTGTATGATTTCCTGGCGTATTTACTCCATGAAAATTTCCATCAGTACCAACATGCCCATTTCGGCGAAATTCCGTGGGAGCGGGAGGAACGCTATCCCATCGAGGACGCGGATAATTCATCACTGGCCGGTCTGGAAGTGATCTTATTGCAACAGGCGCTGGAGTCATTGGGACATGCCGATGATGCCCTTGCTTTTGACAAGATCAGGCAATTTGTGGGAGTGCGTCTGTACCGCTGGCAAAATATCCCGTCGAATGTCCGAATGTATGAACTGGGATTGGAGATCAACGAAGGCACGGCCAAATACGTTGAAATGAAAGCCTTGAGTCTGGTGCCGCGCGTGCGATATGAATCTCATCTCAATTATACCGATCAACTTGCATCTGTCGAACCGACCTCGCTTGATATGCGACTCAGCCTGATCGACAACCTGCAACGGATATTTGCCGATGGGGCTATTGCACCAGAAAACATGCCGCGCAATCGCGTCTATCCGGTCGGCGCAACCGAGGGGGTTCTGCTGGATTATCTCGGTATCGATTGGAAACCGATCGCTCAGCTGGCCGGCCCGCAATTCACCTTTGCCGGATTGCTGGGTGACGCCCTTGGCGTGGACAGCACCGATATCGACTCACTGGTAGCTGTTGCCCGAAACCAAAATCAGTATGCATCGATCCGGAAATTGTCGGAGAAATCCATTGCGGAATATCGTACCGGTTTCGACAGCGCCCTGGCGATATTTGAATCACAATCGGGATTCCGAGTTACTGCTAAACTAAGCGGAAGGAATCTAAGGCGTTCCAGTTACTCTCATGCCAAACGGTGGCTGGCCGACAACGGAACGCGACAACTTCGTGGTCACAATCAAGTGTATGAATTACGAAGCATCCCGGGCGATGATTTGACGATTCAGTTGACCGAAACCGGCATGATGGAACTCAATGACTGGTCGACCCGGGACAAGACCGTCATTTTTTACAGCCCGGAGATCACTTCTTGTGAAATCGATGGCAAACCCATGCGGTTGACCGGCTCTGTCAAGCGACAATTTGATTCTCTGCATCTGAAAGGTCCCGTATTTGAAATTACAGCCAACCGGCCCGGTATGATCTCGGCTGATAATGGTGAAATTTTGATTGATTGGTTAGATCCGTCCTGAGAAAACGGTCTGAGAAGGAATCAATTGTCTTGTATCAACATGGATGCTCCCATGCTTCCGGATGTTTCTTGTGAATACACACGGCAATTATCAGGGCAATTCGGTTTGTTGTTCGGCCTTACCCATGAATCACACGCGTTGCGGCAATACGGTCTCCGAACCGAGCCCGCTCCGATGATGTCAAAATAAGCACGACTCCGAGGATGTTCAGTGCCGGAAGCGAATCGACAATCCGCAGAATATTGCGAATCGCCGCGCGTCGGATCCCGGGTTTTTTGCCATCCAGTCCCATCACCCGAAGACCGGTCAGCTTCTTGCCGATTGTCGCCCCGAAAATCCCCTCAAGAAAAATGAAATACAGCACGATAATCCCCAGGAAAATCAGACATAACGGATCAGTAACCAGCCAGCCGTATCCCCAGAGATGATCCGTGCGGTTCATAATCCAGACCCCCTTGACCAGTCTTGTCACCGGGAAAAACAGTAAACTCAGAACGACAATATCAATCGCCAGCGCCAAAAACCGTCGCCACAGACCGGCATAGTGCCGGTCATGTGATGCTATTGGTGCATGGTTATTCATACTTACCTCCGATTATAAGCTATGTATCAGTCGCAATCGCGTGTAAGCGAATTGGCCGTATACTTGAATCCCCACCGTTTCAATGAATCAAAGGAATAGTATACGATGTCGCTGGCGAATGGATCGAGCACGGCCCGCAATTCGGTTTCCCCGGGAAAATTTTTAATGACATTAAATGGTGTGCCGTCCGGCAGGGTCCGGCGACTGACACGGTTGTTGTCCGAATCGTAGTAACAGGATTCCTTGGCGAACACGTCCCGGAATATCATATCAATACCTATTACTGGTGATCCCGGATAAAGCCTCCTGTTTACAGATGCAATAAAATCCGGCAGAATCCTTTTGGGGATATGCGACCACCAGTCGGCCGAGAATGCGGCCTCAAATTTCTCTTCAATGCTGTCAAGGCGGTAGGCATCGCATTCGATTAAACGCACGTTTTGATAATCGACCAGCTTTTGTTTCGCCATTTCCAATGCGCTGGAGCTGATATCGACCGCGACAACCGATAGAGCGCGTTTCGCCAGCACTTGAGTCCAATTGCCGGTTCCGCAGGCGATCTCGAGAACCTTTTTGCCTGTTATCATCGGTTCACATGTAACAATGATCGGACTGAGAAGCGCTTCCATGTTGTCAATCGAGGTATAACTCATGTACTGATCATGCCACGGGGCGCGCGCCTCGTAGTAGCGATTCATCTCTTCGATTATCATCCGTATGGATTTCTCATGATTCATTATAGTTGTCCCTATGAGTCAGGCTACTATTTCATGTGCGATCCGCAAGTTGTATGATATCAATCAAGCGAGCCCAGGCAAAGTCAACCGATGCGACAGTCAGGTGTGACTGGTTTTCCAGTGGAATCGAACAATGAGCGCCAGTGTCTCGCAATGCCAATGACGCAAACGGAATAATGGTCTTGGCCAAAGAATGAAATCTCGGAAATTGCACGACGGTCTTGTCCCTGTCCGTGCGCGCCTGAATAAGATATGTTCTATCGAGTAGACTGTCTCCACATGGTATTTGCCACTTTGGAGTAATTTCCTCGATTCGTTCATCAAACCATGTTTTATGTCGTAGTGATATAAAACCATTGCGCTCTTTTTGAATAGAAAGGCACAGCATTTCGACATGATCGTCGCGTGACATTAAGGAAGTAACGGAGTGATGGAAATAATCAATAGTGACCGAAACCTTATGCCCTTCGCGCTTGCCGGAGAAGGTCGGATACCCGTAAACAAATGAATTTACAACTGGATCGGTACGTGTAATCTGTTCACTGCAATCAGGCGGGCATTTGCCTGCCCAGCATTGTTTCAGCTCGTCTATCAGACGTCGAAACGTCTCCAGCCAGATTAATGAATCTTTCATCGTCGTCTTATGTCTTTCCGAGAAACGCCGTATGAATCGGTTTTATGCCCAGTTTTTCGTACAGCCTGATCGCTCCCTGATTGGCAACCGCCGTGTAAAACGTATAGTAGGTAATGCCTTTCCGCCTGAAAAAGTCGCCTGCCTCGGTCAGTAATGCGCCGCCGATTCCCCGCCGACGGTGATCTTTGGCAACCATCAAGGCCGAGATTGCACCCACTTTCTTGATTTTATAAAATCGGGGTTGTTCACGGATGACCAGTGACGTGTATCCGACTATGTTGCCGTCGTCAAGCGCGACAATTGTCGCGCTGTTTTCGGATTCCAACGACTCCAGAAACCGGCCGGATATATCATCATCACTCAGATTATCGAGATCAAAAAACTCCTCATGGTGTTCGGTGTATTCTTCGAAAAAATACCGACACAGTCTCAGAACCGCATTGACATCATCGCCAGATTGCAATTCACGTATGGTAATCATTCGGCTTCTCCCGAGATAGGAGTTAATATATAAAAATACTCCCCGCGATGGCGGGGAGCAAGTTCAAAATGAGATATGTGATATTTGTCGGACGGATGTTAATTGGTAATACAGATGCGGTAAATCCCGGTCGACTCTGAAATTTACAAAAATGCTACATCACCGTTCTGAGTTTTCCGGGATCATTGTTTGAAAACAACTTCGTCATGACCCGTTCGACCATTCCCTTGTGAAAGCATTCGTTTCGAGTCGCCGCCAGTAAAGCCCGTAATTCGATCAGTGATTGTCTTTCCCGGCGAAATTCCGGGGAATCGATTACTGCCTGATCCAGAGTTTTTTGTTCGGACACACTGAGACTGATATCAAATGAACGATACAATAATTCCCTTATCGATTCATCCATCGCACTCCCCCAGTAAAGGTCTGACAATTTCCTTTAACCTTATCTGGGCGCGATACAGTCTCGAGGTGACAGTGCCGATTGGCAGTTTTAAAATTTCGGCGGTTTCTTCGGTCGAGTATCCTTCCATGATTCGTAACACGACAACCGCCCGGTACTCCGGAGACAATGCCTGAAGCGCCTTATGGATCAATTGCTTTTTCTCAAAAGTCGCTTCATTGTCATTGTGATCCGCGATGTTCGCTGAAATGTCCTCACTGCCCTTTGCAAACAGACGGCATTGACGTTTTCTGCGTTTCAGCTCGTCCAATGCCGGGTTAATGGAAATACGGGTGATATCGCTGGCAATCGACGACTGCCGGCGAAATTCATTGATTGCCCGGTAAAAACGGATAAAGGTTTCCTGGCCGACATCTTCGGCTTCGGGGCAGGGCCCCAGCATCCCGATGACGGTTCCAGCCGGTGAATCACCATGAATGCCGTCACTATACATGCTGGTCACTGTATGGGTTGCACCGCTGTAATAATCCAGCACCACGTTGGCAAGGCCGCTTTCGTCGGAGATCCGGGACATTACATATACGGTGTCCGCGTCCGTGACATATTGGGGAGTCTGTATCGTCCGTTCGATCTCTGGCGGGGTGTTGGCTGATCAGCCGTTTGATGCCCCCGGGGTTTGCGTTGTGATAAACTACCAGCTGTCAGTACCGTTGTACAACTCCAGCCAGTCGTCGTACTCGCCGTTCTGGTCGGCATATGTCGCGAAATTGGATGCCATAAATTCATTGATGGACAAATCGACCACGGGCAGGCCAGCCACCTCAACCGAGTACATTTACATTTGACAAATGAAACCGCGGGTTTATTGCAGAAATCTGGATATAATAGGCGTTTATTCTACTTTTTTTATGGTTTTTTCGCGAGAATCCGGCAAACGAAACGGGTCGAATCCGGCCGCGAAAGGAGCATGCACCGTACATCAATCAGTGAAAGCCGTTGGGACTCAACCTGATTATGCCGTCCTGGTATGATTCCGGGAATGTTCACGGGAAGCCGGATGAAAGGCTGCGGCTTCCCGTGTCGTAACAGCCATTGATGGTACTGTTGTGTTTGCTATTTTTCTATTATAACTCCGCTCCGGCCAGACGAGCCGTTGCGATAATAATGTCCCGCCCGCGCAAAATCCCCACCAGCTTGCTCTTCTGAACCACCGGAACATTGATCAGTTTGTTTTCCACCAGTAGATGCACCGCCTCCATCAGAGGAGTGTCGACCTCCACGATAATTTGCTTCCGAATCAACTCTTCGATGGTTTTTGTGCCGAACACTTTACTCTGAGCCAGAAGCATTCCCGTGAAGAACGATGCATATGGCGAATCGAGAAGCGCATCAGGAATCAATAACTGAAGCAGATCGGAAAAACGAATCATTCCCAAAAACTCTTCCTTGCGGTTATACACCAGCGCCGAACGCACCTGTCCATACCGTGAATCCTCCGGGATCGGTTTGCGATACGCATTGCTGATCGCTTTCAGCACCGATGTCATCAACTCGTCGTCGTACACTTTGGGATACAAGTCGGGAGGCGCCATCAATTCGGAGATGGTCGGTTCCCGCATCATATCGCCGGATTCACGTTCCAGCAGATCATGGATACGCTGGCTTAGAATTTCGACATCGACCGGTTTCTGGATGAAATCCACGATCTCCAGCCGGATCCCGGCGAGCGCCGTGTGATAATCGCCGTGTCCGGTCAGGATAATCACGGGAAGGTCTTCGCTGATTTTTCGAATTTCCTTGAGGGTGTCGATACCGGACATTCCCGGCATTTTCTGATCCAGCAGGACGATTTCCGGCAAGCTTGCCTTGATCGCCGCCACGCCCTCTTCGCCGCTGGCGGCCTCGCGTATCTCAAATCCCCGGCGCGACAACCCATGCGAAATGGCCCTCCTGAAATCGGCCTCGTCATCGATAATCAGCAATCGTATGTTTTTATTTTCACTGCTCATTGTACTGTCTCCTCAACTCCGCTCGCTTAATGGTTAGGAAGGCCGCCGAATCCGAGAATCGTCCAGTAGGCGGCGCTCATGAGCACCAGCACCAGGAACGCGATCACGGTACAGATAATACCCGCTCTGAGAAAATCCCTGGCGGTCAGGTAACCGCTCGAATACACGATCGCATTGGGGGGAGTGCCGATCACGAGCAGGTATGCCATTGATGAGGCGCATGCCGTCGCCAGTCCCATAAACGGTATCAGCGTCGTCCCGGGATTCGCAACCGCCGCCATATTGAGGGTGATCGGACCGACCGAGGCGGCCGCCGGACCATCCGCCATCAGGTTGGTCATGAACACCGTCACCGCACTTCCAGCCGTCAAGAGAGCGGTTCCGGAGGCGATACCGACCGATGCCAGACTCTCTACGATCGACCGGGCGATCCAGTACGCCGCCCCGGTCCGGTCCAGCGCCAGTCCGAACACGATCGCGCCGGCATATAACCAGACCACTCCCCAGTCGACCTTCTCATGATAATCGCGCCAGTTGACAATCCCGGTCAGCAGATATGCCACCGCCCCGGCCACGGCGATGAGGCCGATGCCCAGACGGATACCGGTTACATCATAAATCAGGTTCTTTTCGGTTACCCAGCCCAGAAACATCGCCACAAATATCATCACGGCAATTACCTGTTTCCGATTCCAGCCGCCCATGTGTTCGATGTCTTTTTTCAGGGCGGTCATCGCCGGGCGCAGGTCCTTGATTTGGGGTCGGAACGTCCGATTAAGTACGAACCAGGTGATCGGCATCATGACCAGTACGAACGGCATACCGTACACCATCCACTGCCCGTAGCCGATCGAAAACCCGAACATGTCTTCCATGTACGTCATCATGATGACATTGCGCGCTCCGCCTGACGGTGAACCGAATCCGCCGATATTGCAGGCCATTGCGATCGTGATCATCATGAGTTTCGCCAGTTCGGGGTCATCCGGGATATGTTTGGAAAGACTGTTGCTGTACAGCACGATCCCGATCGGCAGAAAAATCGCCGCCAGGGCATGATCGGAAATGAATGACGCCGCCGGCGAAATAACCAGGATCATGATCGCCGTCACCCAGGCCACACTGGGCTTGGCAAGACGCCGGAATATCATCAGGCAGATTCGTTTGTCCACACCGGTTTTGACAAACGCCGCCGCGAACATGAGACTGCCCATAATGAACCATACCGCATCCGACCAGTACAACTGCGCAATCTCGGTACGCGAAACGATCCCCGAAAACACCAGAATCAGTCCGACACAGAAGGCCACCCCCGGAAGCGGCATCGCTTCGGTGATAAAACAGGTGACCACGAATGCCACCATGGCGATACATACCAGAATTTGCATCGCCCACTTATCGACGCGTTGCTTCTGTTTGTCGGTAAGCATGTCGTAGCTGAGTTTGTCATGCCGCATCGCACGGGCCTGCACCAACAGGTGATTGACTTCGTCTGAGGTCTTGCCTTCCATGAATTCCCGGTAATGCGCGAAGTTCGCTTCGCTGACCTCAACGCCCATCTTCTGCAGATCCTTGGCCTTGCGTTTCAGCAAGGTTTCCTTTTTGGAAGCCCCCTGCATCATCACGCCGTGCAGTGCTTCTACTGTCAATTTCTGCCACTGTTCAACCTCGTCGAAATTCCGGTCGAACATCTCCCGGGAAAGGAAATCCTCGACACACTCTTTGCCGACGGAGTATTCCACCGCAACATCGAGCATGCTGTTGGGAATGGGAAGAAGCAGAATCGCCACAAACAACCCGACGGCGATCGAAAACCGTTTATAGTCGATATAACGGTCATAGGCGCCGATCTTGGTTTTCAGTTTCTCTCCCATGTATTGCATCTCCTTCTGATCGTCGATATCAGAACCGACCGTCCACGAAGTGTTGTCTGCGCAGACCGTCAGTCGGTATACCGCCGCCTGATTTCTTCTATCAATCTTTTCTGCTGTTCTTCCAGAATTTCCTGACGTTGCCGGAACAACCGCGTAATCGTCCCGATCAACTCGTCGATATCCGGCGGTTTCTTCAGATATTCGCTGGCACCAAGCTTGACCCCTTCCATTGCCGCCTCCACCGACGGGTGCCCGCTGAGCAGGATCACCTGAATGCTGGGGTACTTCTCCCTGACCCGCCGCAGAACTTCCAGACCGTCCATTCCCGGCATTTTCACGTCGAGGACCATCACATCCACCAGTTGTTCCGTGAGGATATCCAGCGCCCGGGCGCCGCTGTCGGCGGTGATTGCGTTCATCTTCCGACGAACAAAAATCCGTTGCAGTGAATCCAGCAATTCCGTTTCGTCATCGACAATCAGGATACTGATCGCTTCCGTGACATCGGCAGAATCGCCGGGCGTTTTGTCTTCCTGTTTTTTCTGCCTGGCGTCGGTGGCCACCTGCCGTGCTTTGCGGGCGAGTTCGTCCATCTCAACCGGTTTCGACAAATAGTCCGCGATCCCGTGTTTGGATGTGTGAAAGGCATCGTTAATCGACGGATGACCGGTCAGCAGAATAACCGGCGTGTCCGGTTTGCGACTGCTGATTTGGCCGAATACTTCCAGCCCGTCGATATCCGGCATCTTGACATCCAGTACGACGACGTCATAGTTTTCATTGGCGATTTTTTCAAGTGCGGTCACACCGTTGGGCGCCACCGAGACCTCGAATCCGCGCCGGCCGAGCGCCTGAGACGTTGCCAGGAGAAACGCCTCCTCATCGTCGACCAACAGAATGCGAATCAACTCCTTGCTTGCATCCATACTCTCTATCTCCGACCTTCGGGATTAATGTGTTCCGGGAATGCCAGAATCAGCCGTATGGCGGTACCACTTCCCACCTGACTGCTGATTTCGATTTCGCCCCCCCATGATCGTACAATGCCGTAGCAGACCGACAGCCCCAGCCCTGTGCCCTTACCGACCGGTTTGGTCGTGAAAAACGGTTCGAACACCCGGTCAAGATCCTCCGGCGGGATTCCGCTTCCGGTATCGGCTACCTCCAGCAAGACCCGGTTCCCGTCCAGATAGGCACGAATCGTAATCTCGCCGCCGCCCGGCATGGCATCGAAGGCGTTGTTGATCAAGTTGACCATTACCTGTTCGATCTCGATCGGGTCGACCATGACCCGGGGAATAGTATCATCGATATGGACGGCGATCGTAATATTGCGCAAGCTCGCCTGTCGATCCATCAACGCCTTGATCTCTTGCAGTCGCGGCGCCAGGCTGGTCGGCTCCACATGCGATTCCTTACTGCGGCCGAACTGCAGCAGTTTCTGGGTAATGGCCGCGCATCGCCTCACCTGATTCTGACAGCGTTGGATCGAATCCAGAGCCTGATCATGATCCGCCGGGCCGGATTTGGGATCGCCGAGAATGTCCGCGATATTGGTCTGCTCCGCGCTGATAATCGCCAGTGGATTGTTGATCTCATGCGCCAGCCCGGTTGTCAGCTCGCCGATCGATGCCAGTTTGGCGGAACGGACAAATGCCCGCGATAGCGCCTCGCGTTCCGCCGTGACCCGGTCGATCTGATGAGTCAGATGCCAGGTTGCCAGAATCGTGGTCAGGATAAGAATCATCACCGCCGCCACTTCTACGTATGCACCGCGAGCAATCGCCTGATTGACCGGGGCCCGTACCGCCGCCAGGTCCTGTTGCACCACCAGCAACCAGCGATTGTCGTTGATCCAGGTCATCACCCGAATCATGGTGCTTCCGTTGGTGTCAACCCGCATGTCGCGAAGTCCGGCAAACGGGGAGACCGTGTGTATCGATGAGGAATCAAGCAGATTTCCCTCGCGGGGCGTCGTTTGGTACAGGCCGTCCCGATTGATAATGAACACGTCACTGCCGTCAGAGAGGAATTGCGATTGCACCAACTCATCGAACTGGGCGCTGTTGACCGTAGCCCGCAGAACCCAAACCTTACCGTTGCGGGACACGCGAACCGCAATGATGCAGTGCGGAACCTGACGGTACCCCAGGAAAACGTCACTGACATACTGCCCCTGTACCCGTACTTCCCGGAACCAGTCCGCGTCACGATAGTTGCGATCATGAAGATCGTACGGTCCGACATAGGCAAGGTGATTGCCATCCTCATCAATTATGCCGAGATCGACAAAACCCTGATCGGTGACCCGATTGAGATTGGAAAACAATTCCCGCAAATGGCCCGGCCTGGTGATATCTGCAAGGCCGTGGTTTTCCGAAATGGTCTGCAACAGGTGCCGACGTTCGATCAGATGCGACTCGATGACGTCTGCGTGATGCTGAACCGATCTTCGCATCAACTCCAAAGATTTCTGTTCCAGCAAATCGCCGAAAACGATCCAGGAGCCGAAGCCGGACAGAAGCAAAGGCATCAATGCGGCCGTCAGCAGCACCGCCACAATTCGCCATTTCAAAGACTTGTAGTGCCTGGAGAACTGGTCAAAGAACTTTCGCTTATCGTTATCAGGCATGGTTCGGCCCTTTCTATTTGCGATTTTTCTTGACAGGAAAGCAAGTATTGGGCCAAATCTGTAAAATGGAAGTTAAGATATTAGAGACAATTGGCTTATAGTAAATAAACCACTTGACATGCCAAATAGGAGATTCTATTATAGAATCAAATATTCTATAATGGAAGGACATCAACTTGTAAATGATGTCGTCTTATGGCAGAATTTGATATTCTCCCGCCCTATATGGCGCCGGTGAAAAGCCGCGCCTTTATAGACGTCCTCGAACTGGCGCGTATGGTTGCCGAGTTTGATTCATCGGTGCTTCTCAGCGGCGATACCGGGGTCGGCAAGGAAATTGTGGCGCGGTTCATTCATGATCATTCGCGCCGCAAACAACGGTCGATGCTTACGATCAACTGCGCGGCGCTTCCCGCCGCTCTTCTGGAAAGCGAGCTTTTCGGGCACAAGGCGGGGTCGTTTACCGGGGCAATCAACGACCGGGTCGGGCTGTTCGAGCAGGCCGCTCGGGGGACGGCGTTTCTCGATGAGATCGGCGACGTCGACGGCGCGATTCAAGTGAAACTGCTGAGAGTCCTGCAGGAGCGGGAGATTCTGCGAATCGGTGAAAACACCCCGCGCCGGGTCGATATTCGCATCATTGCCGCCACCAATACCGATCTTGCCGCCGCGGTGGCCCAGGGACGATTCCGCAAAGACCTGTTGTTCCGGCTTCGCGTGGTCGAAATCCGAGTCCCCCGGCTGGCCGAACGTAGCGAAGACATTTTGATTTTAAGTGAACATTTTCTGGCTGAACTGGCCGAACGCATGCAACTGCCGCAGTTGCAACTTCATGAGGAATGCTATCCATACTTGCTGAAATACACCTGGCCCGGCAATGTCCGGGAGTTGTACAATGTCATGGAACGTGCCGCGATTTTCAGCCACGGCAAAACCATCAGAAGAAAACATCTGCCCGCGGAACTGACCGGCAAGGAAACACCTGTCATTCACTCGGAAAGCTATACTCCGAAAAGTCTGAGAGATATGGAAACGGAACATATTCGGCAGACCCTGGCTTATACCGGGGGGAACCGTCCCCGCGCGGCCAAAATCCTCGGTGTCAGCCAATCCACGCTCTGGCGCAAACTCCGCGAATCGAATTGACTCGAATAAAAGCAAAAACCTTTCTGTCTCTTTCCCGTAGTGTAGAATAAACTCTATTCATCAATGGTGCAGTACAATGGTTTTATAGACATACTCTCCTACCAATACCGCCAGCCGAAAGCCGGCTGAGGATTATCATGAAACGGATATACTAATCACATGTCTGAGCTTTCGGGCATACAGAAGAGGAGTATGTAATGAAACCGATCATGCGTAAATTTCAACAGGATGATGATTACTGGCGTATTCGCGCCTTCTTGCGCAAAGTGCTTTTGCTTAACGACCGCGAACAAAAAAGCTGGGATGTTGCCAGATTTGACTACTGGCGATGGCACGGCATCCTGAACATGAACGACGGCACACTCGAAGATGATGTGTTTATCTGGGAGAACGGTGCCGGAGACATTATTGCCGTCCTTAATCGTGAGGCCCCGGGAAGTGTGTTCCTGCAGGTGCATCCTCAATGCCGCACCGATCAACTGGAAGCGGAAATGCTTGCGGTTGCGGAACTGTATCTGGCTGTCACGGACAATTCCGGACAGCGGTCATTGCATGTCTGGGCCCGCAAAGATGATATCAGTCGGCAGGAAACCCTGAAAAAACAAGGGTATCACATCTCCGAAAAACACAAGTCCGAGCATCAGCGAAGACGTTTCTTCAGCGAGCCGATCGCGTCTATGCCGGTTGCCGAAGGGTATATAATCCGATCAATGGGTGATATCGATGAACATCGTAAAAAAGAGTTGGCATCCTGGCGGGCATTTCATCCCGATGAATCCGATGAAGGTTTCGAGCCTGGCTGGTATCGAAATGTCCAGCGGGCTCCCCTGTATCGACGTGATCTTGATATCGTCGCAGTGGCACCGGACGGGGAATACGCGGCCTTTTGCACGATCTGGTTCGATGATGTCTTGCGGACCGGACATTTCGAACCGGTCGGCACCGCCCCGCAACACCAGCGGCGCGGACTCGGCACGTGCCTTCTGACCGAAGGGCTGATTCGCCTGCGAGGTCTTGGCGGGGACCTTGCCTATGTCGGGTCGTATGCCGAACCGGCACACACACTCTATAAGTCAGCGGGATTTGAGACATACTCCATTCTCGAACCGTGGATTAAAGAAGTATAGCGCGCAGGGCAAAGGGAGTGGTGTTCAATGACGGTTATACTTCGAAAGACTGTGATATAATCAGTCATTCATTCAACGCCACTCTTATTCCCGCCTGCCAATTGCCGAAACGAATTTTTATCCGGCCGATTCCCGGTTCAACCGTGTGCACCGTTCGTCTTGACATCTTCAATTCTTATGTGCCAGCACCCAGTGATGTACCTCGCCGCCACCTTCCACCCGACGGCCGAATTCGATATCGAATCCCGCGTCTTTTATCAGGGCTTCCGTTTTGGACGGACTATAATGACTCCAGAACATGTCCACACCAAGGTAATCTGCTGTTTCTTCCCACTCCCAGCATGCCACCGAAACCAGCATAACGCCCTTTGGTTTAAGGATGTCATGAAACGACCGAAACACCGTCTCGTGCAATTCTTTCGGAGTATGAATTATCGCATAACAGGAAATCACCCCGTCGAACGATTCCGGCGGAAAATCCATGGCCGTCATGTTCATCTGGTGAAACTCCGCTCCCGGGACGTTTTTTCGCGCTACTGTCACCATTGTGGCCGACAAGTCGATGCCGACAACTTTATATCCTTCCTGCGCCAGTCGTTCGGCGATCGGAATCCCGGTTCCGCTTCCGGCATCGAGCACTCTGGCATGCTGAGGGAGGCATGACAGAAATGCATCCACTTCACATTTGTTGTCGAATCCTTTTCGTTCCAAAGAATACGACTCCCCGATTTGATCATAACCGGATTGCACCACCGCAAACGCCTTTTTGAAATTCTGATTCTTCATAATTGTCTGCTTTATGACTCTTTTGTTACAAATCCTGAATGAATGATGCCCGGTTCAATGGTGCCTGATTACCGCTGTCTGTTATGTTTAAGGCATCAGGGGAATTCCTCTGATAAAGTCACTTCGATCCGGTTTTGAAAACGAGCAGGTACGGAACCGCCGGGTGCTTCTCCGGGTCTTGGAACGACAGGTACTTATCCACGTTGATCCAGATGGCATATGTTTTTTCAGGTTCGAGCTCGACGGGAAGCACGCAGGTGCGTTTATCACTCAGGAATCGTGCCGTATCACTGAGTTTGGGGAAGGCATCTTCCTGAACAGAGCACCACGACCAGCAATGCCCGGTAACTTTCATATCCTTGCTGAATGTCACCCTGATTTCGGTCAGATTCGGATCCACGGCATCGTCGCCGCATTGCGGGATGGTTTTTACCACTGACGGGGGCAAACCGGCGATTGAAACCTCGCCGCTGATTTCATCCGCCGGGCAATTGGGCACCAAGATCACCACAATAGATAAAAGACACAATACCGGAATGAATATCCTGAACATATTCCCTCACAAATAATACGACTGTCGTATATGGCATTGCCTATTATACACCTTCGTATGTTTGTTCACCCGCATTTTTCAATTCTTTATACCGGACGATTTTTGATACCCACGAACAACAGCCACAGGCAGAACGACAACTCAGCGATAATCGCGGGAATCGCGACAACCGGCAAAAAGATCATGGCATAATCGGCGTAGTTGGACATGAGGATATGGGCGAAGCTATCGATAAGATAACCCAGTGACGCGGCTATCATCAGAAGACCCAATCCTTTGGGAAGATATTGCGATTTCAAAATCAAATAACCGAGGATCAGGCAGTGAATGCCGAAAAACGCCAGTGCAATTACATATCCATAGGCATGTGCATCAAGAAACAGCATCACGAGTGCGTGAAGTTGTTCGACGGTGAATCCGGCAAAATAGCCGGCACCGGATAAAATAAACAGGGGAAACAGCATATTAAGCAAGTTGATGCCATTGATCGTAGCATGAAGCAGGCGGAAAATCGCGGCCAGCAGTGCGAGGTTTTTGTTGATCGGCTTGAGCAAAACATACAAGGCCCATGCCACGATCGCATCGCATACCAGCATAACCAGATCGCCGGCGATGCCGATTCGGTACAATCCCCCAGATATCATAATATTGTTGGCGGTTGCCGTGGCATCGCCGGGCACGATCAATGCCGAGCGAACGAAAAACTCCGCGAAGATTCCGGCGACAATGATTATCAAATAGCCGAATCCCGCGATCCTGGCCAGCGCGCGTTGCGAAATATCGTCGATACGGTTTATCATCTCATTGTTCTCAGCTGATTTCTCCCTAAATACATATACAGGGAACGTCAATAAACCGCCGGCTGTTTGACCTTTCTGTCTTTCTGTCACCTGTGTTTTTGATCTATCACGCAGTAACTACTGCTCCGAACGAATCTATCACGTTTTTTTAGGGCCGTGTCCCGGGTCGAAGCACCATCATCCGGCATCTTAACGCAGATGTCTACGACAGCGATTGCATTATTGAAAACCGTTCCCGGCACGATGATCAATCCCGCCGTGCTGCCGTTTGCGGTGAAAACCCGGAGACCTATATAATCCCAATGATTATCTGTAGTGAGATGGGAAGGGCGGCGAGAACCGGGGTAATTCTGCCGATCTGCTTATAACTTATAGCGTTATAACGATTTTAAATGGGTTTGTTTTGTCACGTTCGATTTTTGGGCTCTTTCGCGCCGGGTGGATTTCTCATAATTTGTTTATTAACAATGACATGCGTTTTGGGTTCGTTTCTCCAAAAAAGACTTGTCGATAGTAATGTTGTAGCAAATTTGTCATTTCTTTTCTTGTTTTCATGATGAAATAGACCATCCATTCATATATGGAGTCGGATTGATTTCACCAATGGATTGGTAGTGATTTTGCAGAATAAAGACGGGTGGTTCGCGAACCACCTCTGCGGTTGGCGCGAATCTTTTCTCCATGACCATACGATCCCACAGCAGAGCTGTGGGTGACCGGATTCGCCCGCGATGATATATCGCAGGCATTATCGACAAGGCAGGGAGGGTGGTCCACTCGGGTCAACATGCATTTCGCCACTTGCCTTTGTGTCGACTGAATGGTATTTTTGCAGAAGTAATATCTATCAATAAGGGAGGTTTCGACATTGGCTGAGAAATTTATTTTCCATATGTATGGCGTAAGCAAGTCGTACGGCCAGGAGCAGGTTTTAAAAAGCATTAACCTGAGTTTTTATCCCGGGGCCAAGATCGGCATTGTCGGCGAGAACGGTTCCGGCAAAACGACCTTACTGCGCATTATGGCCGGTCTGGAAACGGATTTTCAGGGCGAGGCGATGATTACTCCCGGTTTTCGTTCCGGCATTGTGGAACAGGAACCAAAACTTGATTCGACTCTGACGGTACGCGAGGTAATCGAATCGGCTTTCGGTGAGACCAAAAAGGTTCTCGATGAATACAACCAACTGGCTGATGCGATGGCCGATCCGATGGATGACGACCAGATGCAACAGGCGATGGACCGCATGGGCAAACTTCAGGATAAAATCGATGCGCTTGATGCGTGGAATCTGGATCAAACCATCAAGGTTGCCAGCGATGCGCTGTGTCTGCCCGATGATGACCGGGTGATTGCAACGCTGTCGGGAGGCGAAAGGCGGCGGGTGGCCCTGTGCAAGGCGCTTCTGGAAAAGCCGGATCTGTTGTTGCTCGATGAGCCGACCAACCACCTTGATGCCGAAACGGTCGACTGGCTTGAAAAGCAGTTGTCGGTGTATCCCGGAACCGTGATAATCGTCACGCACGATCGGTACTTTCTGGATAATGTCACCAAATGGATTCTGGAACTTGAGGGCGGCCATGGAATTCCCTGGGAGGGGAATTACAGCTCATGGCTGGAGCAGAAGCTGACCCAATTGGCCGCGACTGAGAAAAAGGACTCCCTTAGAGCCAGGGCCTTGCAAAGAGAGCTGACCTGGATCCGTATGAGTCGGGGCGACCGCAACGAACTGGCGCGATCCCGAATCCGGGAATATGAGCAACTGGTTGCCCGCGAAACGTCGGTCGCCAAAGCGAGCGATAGTACCATTCAAATTGCACCCGGGCCCGATCTCGGAACGCAGGTGATCGAGTTTTCCGATGTCGATATGGGTTACGGCAACCTACCGCTGTTTGATAAACTGTCGTTTATTGTTCCCCGCTCGGGCGTGGTCGGGTTGGTTGGGCCAAACGGCACCGGCAAGACCACCATGTTCAAGATGATTACCGGCGATGTGACGCCGCTTGACGGCACGGTGACAATCGGGTCATCGGTGCAATTCGCGTTTGTCGATCAGGAGCGGGAATCGCTTGCCGGGGATGTCAGTTTGATCGATGAGGTCGGTGGCGGTGGGGATGAAATCACGATTGCGAACCGCAAAATTCCGATTCGCAAGTACCTGGCGCAATTCGGCTTCACCGGCTCGTCACAGCAAAAACGGGCCGACCAGCTTTCGGGCGGGGAACGTAACCGGTGTCATCTGGCCAAAGTGTTGAAAATCGGCGGGAACGTGCTTCTGCTCGATGAGCCGACCAACGATCTCGATGTGAACACCCTGCGAAAACTCGAAGAGGCGATTCTCGATTTTTCGGGCTGTGTGCTGGTGATCAGTCACGACCGGTTTTTCCTGGATCGGATATGCACGCATCTGCTGGTTTTTGAGGGCGAGAGCAAAGTCCGCTGGTTCGAGGGGAATTTCTCGGCCTATCAGGAATGGCGGAGCCGTGAGCTGGGCGACCGGCTGTTCGAAAACCGTCGCAACCGCTACCGGACAATAGTGAAGGCATAGGGCGGATGAGCTTCAGACGTATTTGTCGAAACACCCTTCCTGACGTTGTTCGGAAGGGAGATTTCGACCTTCTCTTGTGCGGTGCGAAAAGGAGGTCTTCAGGAGGGAAGCGGATGGGTGATACCGTTACGAGATAACGGCGGCGATTATGGCCGCCAGCGAGGCCCCGTCGTCCTGCATCGCCAGCACGCCGACATATATCGCCAGGATTGCCAGAAGTGTCAAAGTTGCACTGTCCGTTTTGGATGATCCCGTGATAATCTGCGCCATCTCAAGGCTGGCAGTGCCGTTATGGTTCATTGTCAGGACGGCATTCCCCGCATCATCGGTTAAAATGACATTGGATTTCCAGAAGGAGTTCGATTTCCAATAGAAGGTTTTGCCGCCCTCAAGGGTGACGTAACCGTCTCCTTTCCAGTTAGGATTGAACAGGCCAAAATCGGATACGGCATCCTCTTTTCTGATAGAAACCGGTGTTGCGAAAAAGCCGATACGTTTGAATGTCCACTTACCGTTTGCTGATTCTCCGATCGCCAGAGAGCCGAGCGGTTTGGTCCAGTATAACCGAGCCACGGGATCGTTTTCATGATACAGTTCGTAGGTGATACACGAGGTGCCTTTCAACCGTTGCCATTGCAGTACCGTTCCGGGTTTGTCGGGTATTGTTTTCATATAGAGACCTCTTGTATCATTCATCCTTCTTTCTCTTGTCTATACGAGTCCTGATAAAGCCGGTTGCCGGTACGCCGCCGTTAAGTCGTGAATTAACACATTATTAACGCAATCAAAATGGTCTGTTAACGAGATATGCGGGAAACTTGGTGATAATCCCGAATCCGTGAAGGGGAGATGTATAACATTTGAAATTGATGAAGAAATTGGCTCGAGTGGCAGAAATCCGTCTGGGGTGTACACCGCGCGGCCCAGAACCGTTGTGTCCGTAATTTTCAAGATGCCCCAAAGCAAAACGGGGCGGGTTTCACTCCGCCCCGTTCGTTACAGGCACCATTGGGCAATGTGGCCGGCAATCGATTCATTACTTCATCAGAATAAGTTTCTTCGATCGGCTGAAGTCGCCGGCAGTTAGCCGGTACAGGTAGACCCCGCTGGCAACAGGCTCGCCGCCGGTTGCGGTTGTATTCCATTCGACCGTGTGACGTCCGGCATGTTGATATTCATCAACCAATGTGGCGACTTTTTGACCGAGAAGGTTGAACACCTCCAGTCTGACCGCTCCGGCAACCGGCAGACTGTAACCGATTGTGGTGGTCGGGTTAAAGGGATTAGGATACGCATCGTACAACTCGTAGGAGCCGGGGACCAATCCCGTGAAAACGGAATAGTCGGGGTGATACCGTCCGACCGCGCGAACGATGTAGTCGCGGGTCATATTCGGATCCTGCGGTTCGCCGCAATCGAATGTGACCTCAAGGACGTCGCCTTTCTTCAGTATCAGAGTTTTGCCGGAATCGAAACCGGCCCAGATTTTGGCTGTCGGTCGAGCCGGTTCGAGTCGATACTCCGATACCGGCCAGGTGTTGATGATCGGGTCCTCATCAGCGGGGAAAAACTGATTAATCCGGTCGGTGACGAATCCGCCGGGCCAGGAGATGCGAACTGTGGTCGGCTTGCCGTCGGCAGATGACGGCAGACTGCCCAGCACGATTTCATCGACGGCATTCTGCCGTGACGGCAGGTCGGGCAGACCCACCCAGTGTCCATCGGTATCCAGAAGCTCGACGATAACCGATGAGGCCATGCGATCGAAATCGGCGACAGTTTTGGGCAAAAAGCCGCCGGGGTCGTTAAAGGGACAGGGCAGTTTGACCGGTGCCCGCAGAGCAACATAGCCCTGATCCGGATTGCCGGCGAAGGTCACGATAAGATACCCCTGCTCGTTGGAAACGAAGAGTTCGTTGTCGGAATTGCTGATTTCGCCGAGCCGGTCGACACCGTTGTGGTCCACGGCCGACAGCGGTGTGACGGCATCCCGATAGGTGAAGATTCGCCCGTCAACACTGCAGCCGACACTGGTCTCACCCTCATGGTCGACGCTGATCAGTTCAAATTCTTCGAGATAGGTGATTTCGTCCTCGAGCTCTTTCAACTGGAAGGTGATCATACCGTTGCGCGGTTGGACTTTTTGTGTCACCTGGTAATAGTCGGTCACGACCTCGGTATAGTTGGACGCTTCACATGCGGTCAGGAGGGGATTTTCCTGTATGAATTGCGTGCCGTCATAGCTGAACAGCACCGGGCATGAGGTAACCGGCGGTGAAATGATTTTGAAGTACCGGCTGTACGACCAGTCGCCATATCCAATTTTAGAGACACGCCAGTACTGTTTTCCGTTCGGCAATTGCGGATCGATGTCGTACTGGCAGTATATCGAAACCGGGCAGTAGGAAGACGTGGTGTCGATCTCCGGAGAGGAAAAATCCGCATTGTTATCGACCTGGACCCGGTAGCTTCCACCGCAGGGCATTTTGAACCAAGTCAGCGTGATATCCTCGGTATATTCAATCTGGGCGCCGTTGGCCGGATATGCCAGATGCGGTGTGGTGACACACACCCTGTAGTGCTGGAACTCCGTCCAGTCACTCCAACCGACCGAGTCGCAATAGGCCCGCAAACGCCAGTAGATGCTGGACCAGTTGTACACGTCCATGTATACCGGCATAGAGAGCCACAGGTTGTAGGTGCAGGTGTCCAGGTACGTTTGCACGATCGGGTCAGTCAGGCTGTCGACATTGTCGATCGTATCCCGCTGAATTTCGAAGATCTGGATTTCGTAGAGGTTGGCGTAGGTACATTCCCAGTCGTGGTTGATAATGATATTGTCATGGGCATAGAAGCAGGATCCCCAGCCGGTGGGGAAGGACAATTCGGGAACAGGACAAGTATCGCTCGGATCGCCGAAGCCGACACCGGTGAGTAATAAAAAAGCGATCGTTACCATGAAACAGACGCGCATGAGCAATACCGCGCCGTTTTTTGCGTGATCAGAATGGATCATGTTTCCTCCCGTTTTGAGAAAATTGTGCTGTTTTTGATGAGTGAGTGAAGATTCGCCAAATGCATAAAAGCGGTACTGAACGGGGCGGAGGCTATTGAGAATCTTCGACCGTATCCATATAGGACGTATCCTAAGCATACGCACGACCTGCCGGTATCACCTCCCCTTCGCATTGTGAGAATCCGTCGAAACTGGAATTGCGCCAGAGGCATGGCACATTATGCCGTGCCGTTGTCACAAGAGTCTTTGCGCGTGCGGGAGATATCTTACGCGACAAATGGTATTTTTCTGCGGTGGCGGGATTAAGGCATTGACACATTCGGGAATCAGTCACATATTGAACGTAGAATTGTTCTCTTGAATCGGGCCGGCGTCGGCATATGGACATTCAGATAATACTTTCTAAAGCTCAAAACGGTGATAAAACGGCCGAGAGCGAGCTTTTTCGTTTTCTGCACGTAAGATTTTCCCTTGTCGCGCAAAAAAGATTGGGGGTGCAGGATGCGGAGGATCTTGTCAATGATGCCTGCATCACCGTATTGGAAAAGTACCGCAAGTTGCCGCCGGAGACGCAATTTGAGCCCTGGGCGTACCGTGTCCTCCGGAACAAGATCGGCAGTCACCTTCGGGACCAGTCGGTACGGAAGAAAACGGTGGAAACAACGGATCGCATAGAAGAATACGAAAACAGCGCCGTTACTCCGGTTGATCCGATGGGACGTATGGCGTTGATCCGGTGTTTGCGGAAGATGAGTCAGGTTTATCCGCGGTATGCTCGCGCCGTCAACCTGGTCAATCAGGGGTATACCACGGATGAGATTTGTCAGCGATTGCGACTCAAACGCAATAATTTATATATCTTGCTGTTTCGTTGCCGAAACTGGCTGAATTCGTGTCTTGAACATGGGATACAAAGCGATGACTGAGCGTTGTACGGATATCAAGACAGGACGCCTGATTCATGCCTATGAATTGGGGCTTCTTTCCGATGAAGAGTCCGAGCATTTTGAAATGCACCTGATGCACTGTGAATACTGTGTGTCGTTGTTGAAAACCTCGTCGCTCCGGACCGGTTTGTTACGCTCCGACTCGAAAGTCCGGGACGAATTGCGAAGGTTGAGTGAGCATTCCAACAGCAAAGTCGGGTGGGCGGAGGAATTAAGACGGTACCTCTGGCCAAACGTGCCCTTTCCTTTTCGACCGGCGGTGACGCTGTTGCTGGTTCTGTTGCTTGTCTACCCGGCTTACCTTGGACTTACGTCGCACAAAAGCGGCGAAGTGATCTCGCTAACGGAGATTGGCCTGGTGCAGAGCCGGGCGGCGACCATTGAGTCCACGAGTCTTGCCGCCGGGGAATCAGCGGTGCTGACTTTCGCGTACAGTCACTATCGACCGGGAGTCGACGTAATGGTTCTCCTTGTTGACGAATTGGGGCAGATCATCTATGAGAATCATGCTTTCGAGGGATTCGATGCATTTCAGACAGCTCGTCTGTTTCTCCCCAGTGATCTGCTCCGGTCGGGCGTCTATCGACTACAGGTCGGTCCCGCCGGATTGGTGGCGGATGAAATCGAAGAATACCGTTTTCGCATAGTGCGATAGCTTTTTCAAAGACCGGAGTGTGGTATGAGATATTTTGTGCGACCGGGCTATTCCCATCTGCTGGTTGGTTGTATTCTGCTTGTGCTGTTATTAAACCAGGGGAGTACCGGTACTGACCATATGGCCGGCGGGAGGTTTTCCGAAGTGGCATTTTCCGCGGCTATTGACCGGGCCGCGAAACTGCTGGACTCCGAACATGCCGACTCGGCGCTAAGCCTGGCATGGATACTCATGGATCAGGTGACTGGGGGAATCCCGATATCGAATGTGGAACTGGTTCGATTGCATCTGCTGATCGGCAACGGTTACTGCCTTCGGGGGCTGTTTGACTCCAGCCAGGTGTATATCCGGAAAACCATTGATCTGGCCGCCGGCAACAGGTCGGCTGACAGTCTTATGGCCGATGCCTATTGCACGCTGGGACATGTGCATGCGGCGCAGGATCGGTTGCCCGAGGCAATCGATTGTTTCCGTCAGGCACTGGAAATACGGGTCGATATGCCGAAACCCGACAGCACGATCGTGGCCGACATCATGTATTGGCTGGGAATGCATCTGGCGTGGTCGGAACACCATGAAGAGGCGGAGTCGATGTTTATGGAAAGCCTCCGAATCCGCGAGATGGTGTTGGGGCCGTATCACATGGACGTGGCGCGCAGTCTGAGTGCCCTGACCGGTCTCTGTCTCAACCTGTATGAACATGATCATGCGCTGGCGTACGGTCATCGTGCCCTGAGTATCGTGGAACATTCCCCGGAACGGTCGGACAATGCCGTCGCCGGTGTTCTGAACCAGCTGGCAACCATATACCGGAGTCAGGGGCAGTACGACCAGGCGGAACCGCTCTATCTTCGGGCGATGACCATCTGGAATGATCAGACGACGCCGGACCGTCTCAATGTCGCCAACTGCCTGAGAAATCTCGGGGCGTTGTATGAAAGTCAGGGGCGTTACGGTGAGGCGGAGCAGTGTTATCATAAGGCCCTGGACATGCGGATTGCGGAACTGGGAACCGATAACGGTGCGGTGGCCGGCGCTTTAAATTGCCTGGGCAATCTGTGTTGCAAACAGGGGCGGTGGGAGGATGCGGAAGGTTATTACAATGAGGTTATGGCAATCTGGGAACGCCACGGCGAAAGCAACAGCCTGGGGGCGGCCAAGTGTCTGGTGAGTATGGCCGCAGTGTATCAGGTGCGGGAGGACTGGGACAACGCCGAACGGTATGCCCGTCGGGCGCTTGCAATCCGGGAGGCAAAGCTCCCGCCGAATCACCCGGATATTGCGGATGCTCTGTACCGATTGAGCAGTATTTTCACCAGCCGGCGCAGTTTCGCCGAGGCGGAACCGCTGATCCGAAAGATGGCAAGTATTCTTCGGGAATCGCTGGGTCCCCATCATCCCTTTGTGGCAACGGGGCTGATCAGCATAGCTCGGTTGTATCGGGGACAAGGTCGCGATGCCGAGGCGGAGAACTGCCTGAAACAGGCGTTGGCAATCAGGGAGGAGGTATTGGGACCAAGGCATCCCAACGTCTTTATCGTTCAGCATGAATTGGCCTGTCTCTATGCCGAGACCGACCGGATCGAACAAAGTCTTGACCTACACAGGCGGAGTCAGCGTGCCCGGGATGCGTTTGTCAGCGATGTCTTTTACTCGTCGTCGGAGAGTCAAAAGTTGAGATGGATAAAGAAAATGCCGTTGATCGACAGCGAGTTTCTGATGCTGGCCTTTGGAGAGAATGATCAGGATTTGGCGCAGGCGGCGATGGAGATGGTTCTTCAGGGCAAATCAGCCGTCAATGAAGCGGTCATGGCCGAGAATCGGGCGGCTTTTCGTTCTGAGGACGCAAGTGTTGTCAGTGCTCTGAATGAACGGGTATCGGTATGTACGGAAATATCCAATTTGGCTCTCACCGACGGAGACGGCGGATCGCC
This sequence comes from Candidatus Zixiibacteriota bacterium, assembly GCA_016933695.1. Classification (GTDB taxonomy): domain Bacteria; phylum Zixibacteria; class MSB-5A5; order GN15; family PGXB01; genus JAFGAL01. The sequence goes on from JAFGAL010000028.1 coordinate 49,447, forward strand.
TGAGTCACGCAGGGAGAGAATGCTTGCGCTCTATCGCAGGAAGGACTCGCTTGATACCCAACTGAGCCGGACCTGTCGGGTGTTCGACGAATTGGCGGTCAGGCAGAGGGCATCGGTTGGCGACGTGGCCGCATCGCTTCCCCCCGAAGCCGTCTTGTGGGAATATGTTCGATTGAATCCCGGCGAATCCGGTTATACCGCCGGGGTACACAGCGACAATGAATCCGCTCGGTATATAGGGATGGTGCTTACGGGAAAAGGCGATGTGCACATGGTGGATTTGGGTGACGCGGAATTGCTTGACAGTTTAATACAGAAATATCTCGATCAGGTCAACGAAGCGATAAGCAAAATCAATTCCTCCACACTGGCAATTATGGAGAAACTCCTTTCGAATACATCCGGTGAGTTATATGGAAAGGTGTTTGTCCCGCTGGCGGAACGGTGCCGGGGGTTTGATGAGATATTCGTTTGCCCGGACGGTTTATTGAACCTGTTGCCCTTCGAGGCGTTGTCGATGGAGGGGGGGATGTATGTTATCGAAAAGTACCGATTGAGTTATCTCTCATCGGGGCGGGACCTGATCCGATTCGACCGGGAACGACATGAGAGGATCAACCGGGCGCTGGTAATGGCCGATCCCGATTTCGGTGCTTCGATTACTCCGGCACCGGTACCGACGGATGACAATCCATCGATGGTGGCTTTTCTGGAGCCTGTGCGGGGAGCCATTGATTGTCTTGAAGACGGTTTCCCGCGATTGCGATTCACGCGCACGGAGTCCGAGGCGGTGGTACAGACGATCCGTAACAAGGGAAGCATTATGGTTGAAGAGAAGTACGGACCGGAAGCAGTTGAAAGCGTTTTAAAGGAATTGACTGAAGCACCGGGAATTGTCCATGTCGCAACGCACGGATTTGCCTGCGGTGACCATGTCGGTAGTGCCGCTTTGAATAATCCCCTGTTGCGTTCCGGGCTGGTTCTTGCCGGCGCCAATCGCCGTTCGGAGGATAAGTATGTAAATCCGCGGTCGGCCGATGACGGTTTTCTGACCGCGTTCGAGGCTTCCGGTCTGAACCTGTTGGGGACGGAGTTGGTCAGCCTGTCGGCCTGCAAAACCGGAGCGGGTGAAGTGGTGTCCGGTGAGGGGGTGTTCGGACTGCGACGCGCGTTTCAACACGCCGGGGCGCGGTCGATTTTGATGAGTTTGTGGAATGTCCCGGACCGACAAACGTCGCTGTTGATGGAGGGTTTTTACACCCGATGGCTCGGCGGGATGAACAAGCGGGACGCGTTGCGGGAGGCGGCGCTGGAAATCATCTCCGGCAGTCGAGCCGGGCGTGGGTGCGCCCATCCAATTTTGTGGGGCGGGTTTATCCTGGTCGGTGATCCGCAGTGATTATCGTCAGTCAGTTTATTTCGGGCAGAGGCTGAACGCCCGCCTGCCAAAAATGTTCCCCGATGGTTTTAGCGTGAGTGTCACTACGGTTGTTTTCCTCCATTATATGTCATCAGTCGAAGTCCAACCGCTGTTTTTTGAAACAGGTCCGACAGTTACACGTATTGTGTAATATTGTATACAACATGTAACAGTGCGGATGGAGTGCTTGGCTTGTCCAGAAAGGCCGTTGAACGGGAAAGCCGACTGGCATATGTTCGAAATGCCGCCCGGACGCTCTTTGCGGAGAAGGGAATCGAAAACACGAGCATGGAGGATATCGCGCGTGCGGTTGAGTACACCCGACGGACTCTGTATGCCTATTTCGCCGGTCGCGATGAGATCTGCACCCAGGTTTTTATCGATGATTTGGCGGCACGGTGGTCGGCTCAACGTGACGCGCTGGCAGGCACCGACTGTGAATCGGGTCTTGGCAAGATTCTGGTTTGGGGGAGGTCATTGTATGCCTATTCCAAACAACACCCGGACTCACTTCGGATGCACTTCTATTTCGATCTGAAAGGGATTGATCCCGGGCGGATAAGCGAGCAGACTTTTACTCGTTTTCAAAAACTGAACACGGAACTTGCCGAGGGACTTCGCGACATATTCCATGAGGGGGTCAGCGACGGCAGTCTGCGACCCGACCTCGACGTGGACATGAGTATCAGTCAGTTTCTCTACAGTCTGAGGAGTATCCTCAACCGCGCCCTATCCCCCGGCTACTCTTTCGCCAGTTTTGATCCGGACCACTATGTCGAGCACTTCCTGGAGATCTTCACCAGAGCCATTCGCCACACGGGAGGCAGGTGCAAATGAAAAATGTATGTCTGTCAGCATTGGCTATCATCGGTTTTTTGCTGTGGATGCCGGTCATAGCGATCGCGGACTCGGGGCGCTTGTCGGACGAGACGATTCCCGGCAGTTATGAGATTACATCGCCGAATGGCATTATTCGGTTTCCGTTCACCATTCATGGCGGCGATATCCGCTTTGCGTGTCAGGTGAACGGTCACGAAGTGTATTTACTTCTTGACGACGGTTTTATGTGGGACCAGTTGCTGTTCTGGGGCAGTTCGGAAGTCGATTCGCTCGGATTGCAGTACGACGGCGAGATCGCTATCGGCAACGACACGAATGCGGCCGATCGGATTGCTTCCCGAACCGCATCGGGAATAACACTCGATCTGCCCGGGGTCACGTTTCTGGAGCAGACCGCGGTCGTTACGCCATACAGTTCCGGCAACGCCGCTATGTGGGCCGGCAGTGTGGGGCAGGTCAGCGCGACCTTCTTCAAACACTTCGTGGTCGCCATCGATTTTGACGACATGACGATTACATTGAGTGAGCCGGAACAATTCGAATATACCGCACACGGCGTGGCGATCCCCTGGGAGCCGATGGGATTCGGTCCCTGGAAAATCCCCGCCAGGATCGGTCTTGCCGACGGCCGTGAAGTGTCACTGGATTTCATGATGGATCTGGGGTACAATGCGCAACTGCAATTGGCCACCGGCGGGGAAAACAAGATTACCGCGCCGAAAGACGCCACCCCCGCCAGCCTGGGCATGAACATCCAGCGCGTGGAAACCCGCGGACATGTCGGGTATCTTGCGTATGTTACCATCGGCGGGTACATGATCAACAGGGTTCTCGCGGATTTCGTGCTGGAAGAACAACAAGACCATACCTTTCACGAGGCGATGGTGGGGCTGGGCTTGCTCTCACGATTCAATCTGGTGTTTGATTACAGACGGCATCGGTTGTTCATCGAGCCGAACAAGACATTTGCCGATCCGTTTGAATAGTTCGCCAAGACAGATATTCAGGATCGGGAGAGGGCGAGACCTTAGTTTCACGACTATCTGATGCGTGAAGAAGATGCAAGTTGTCTTCTATTGCAGACTAACAACTGAACCCGATTTACCGCTGTCTTGGTACCGGTTCCCCTTCGTAATTACTTCAGTAATATCATTTTCTTCGCGTCGGAGAATGAACCGGCTTTTAATACTGCAAAATAAACACCGCTGGGATATGCCGAGGCATTCCACCTGTATAAGTGTCTTCCGGCCTTAAGGCGATCATTCACGAGCGTTTCGATTTTCTGCCCCAGGATATTATAAATGTCAATGCTGGCGTCGGACGTAGTCGGGAGGGTGAATGCGATCTCGGTAACCGGATTAAACGGATTGGGATAATTCTGGTACAGGTCAAAGGAAGTGCATTGGGTGTTATCATTGGGATTTTCGGAGACATCGGTCAGGGAGTTGGTTTGATTGAACAACACCACCGCCCGGTCATGGGTATGCCCGGTTGCGGCAATATCGATATCATCGTCATGATCGAAATCCGCACAGCACACGTTGTACACGCAATTGCCGATCTGGTACGTTCCTTCTTGCGTAAATATCCCATCACCGTCATTTAAAAAATCACGATAGACGAGTCACTTCCGGTCCCGGCAACAAGATCAAGACTGCCGTTATTGTCCAGATCGGCGGCAATCACATCAAGGGCATTATGTCCGATGTCATAGGACACCGGATCCTGAAATACGGCATTGTCACTGCCGAATAAAACCAAAACGTATCCATCATAATCACCGTCGGCCACGGCCAGATCCAGGTTGTCATCGTCGTCAAAATCACCGGCGATAACCGAGTAGGGTTGATTGCCGGCGGGATAATTAACCGAATCCCAAAACGTCCCGTTACCGGTATTCAAATACACCGACACCCGCCCCGGATCGAACGCGGAAACGGCGTTGGTAACAACGAGATCGACCGCGCCATCCTTATTGAAATCCCCTCCGGTTATCGATGTCGCCCATGGGCCGCAGGCAAAATGCGGCGTGTCCGTATAGGTGCCGTCGCCATTATTGAACAGAACGGCCACGTCATTCGATTCTTCATATGCCACGGCCAAATCAATCCAGTTGTCAGTGTTCAGTCTATAGGCGCAGATTGATAGTGCATTGTCGCCGGCGTCATAGGTTTGCGACAACTGAAAGGTTCCGTTGCCGTCGTTCAGCATCGTGATAACGTTATACGTGCCGCCCGCCCGTGCCAGCGCCAGATCGATATCACCGTCATTGTCCAGATCCGCCGCGGTCATGGCGCGCAGGTAATTTCTCCCGGTGCTGTAGTATGTATAATCGGTAAAGGTGCCATCACCCTGGTTAATGAGGATCGATAAGTCGATCGAACTGCCATAGGTGAAATTGGTCAGGGCCAGATCCGCATATCCGTCACCGGTGAAATCGGCGGCAATGATGTCTATCGGCGCCGATCCGACCGGATATTCTGTTTTGTGATCAAACAACGGCTCGGACAAAAGCAATGCCGGCGTCAACAACACCCATATATATGAGAATGTCAGGCGCAAGTGTTTCATAAGTTCCTCCCTGCGAAAATAAGGATCTCTTGAATGGCCGTGAATAGCCGCAATCATTTATTGAGAGTCGCGAGTCTATTTTAAAATACCATACTGATACCAATTGTCAAGAGAATAGGTGTTAGTAGGGCTGGTTGCCATTCAGTCCGGCTCAGGAGACAGTATCCAATTTATGAATGATGACAGGTCGGGGGGATCAATTCGCGGGGTTGTCTATCGGTATGCCGATTGGCATATTTTCGAAAACTATACGTCATAGCTGTTGTTAATTGGGAAAGCCAAACCGAGAAAATGCTGTTTATGCCTCAAACGTGAAAAAGCGTTTACTGCCGGCCGGATATTGGTAAAGGCGGATCATGGTTGACCGGTATTATAACATTTCGATGCCTGAAGAGGCCATGAATTGGATTTAACTACGGACTAAAAACCATGTTCGGCATCCGGCCACCGTTTTTTACCTACCGAGCCATCAAAAAGCAAAGACTCGCCCGGAGGACGGGCTGCCCCGGCCGTGCTTACGCCGTGCTTTCAAGCACAACCATCTCCCGGCATCCGTACCAAAAAACAGCGTGGTGCGCGATTGTGGCCTGTAACGAGGAATCGTTCAAAATGCCGCTGATTCCCCCGGTTGCCTGATAATCCATGAATGATCGGTAGTGTCGCGATCCGCCTATTTTCTCCACAATACGCAAGGCAATCCCGTGGATATTCATAGGAAGAGGGGCCGGCATATCGACAATGATCGTTTTTCTTGCAACACGTGATGCCTCCGTAACGGCGGCCAACTGAATTGACCTGGGAATCTCATGAAGCAAGAGTATGATCGTTGCATAATCAAAACAGGACGTTTCGAATCGGGCAAGATCGGCGGCGTCGCCGGATTCAAAACGCACGGTGTTGTATCGATTGCGTTTTCCGGCGAACGTAATCATTCGGGGGGACAGATCGATGCCGAGAATGTGGCAGTCCTTTTGCTCGGCGAGTTCGAAACAAAACTGGCCGGTTCCGCACCCAATGTCCAGAACCGAGGAGCAACGTGGGATCGAATCGATCACTTTTCTGCGAGTCTCCGCCAACGGGCGATCCCAGAGCATATGATACATGGCGCCGTGCAAAAAGCGGTTTTTGGTTTCGATATGCGGATCATGTTTGTCATGTCTCATTTGTGAATCCATCCGACACGATCGGTTGCGAATTTCGGCTGAAGCAAAGAACGGATTGTCTTCCATCAAAGATACGATACCTGATTACATTGCGCCACAAAAAACCCGGCATGAATCGGGGCTTTCCACACAATGACAAAGCATGACAGACGCGATGCGCCGCAACTTGACGTCTAGATTCCTATCCTGATGGAAATGAATGTTTTTCTTAACTCAGGCACCGCCTGCCATATGGCAGGCTTGCGGGTCTTATTCAAGGAAAGAACCCCACCCGGAGGGTTTGTAGAAAACGTCATTTCTGAGAGTTCGAGAGGTATCGAGAACGACGCGGTCGAAGATTCCGAGGAACGAAGGGCAATCTCTAACGGCAAACAATACCGCATGATGAGATCGCCACGCTTCATCCGCCGTGAGGCGGATTCACTCGCGATGACATATTACGGGCTTTTTTGACATACGCCGGAGGGCGGGGCAGTCTGATGCATATAAAATGGCGATGGAATTCGCGGATCGAATTGTGTATATTGAAACCGGAGCAGGCGCTTTTACAATTGGAGGGTTTCTATGAAGTCATCAGGATTTACCGTCTTTATGGCGGTCTGCTGTCTCTCAATTATAGGTATCTGTTTGTTCGGTTGCTCGGATGACAACCCGGCTTCATCCAAAACATACGGCTGGGCAACGCTTGGGACCGGTATGAACAACGGCATCTTTTCGCTTGCGGTCTACGACGGTGATCTGATTGCCGGCGGCTATTTCACCACTGCCGGCGGTATAAGTACCTATCACATTGCCGGCTGGGACGGGTCCGAATGGTCGCCAATCGGGACGGGAATATACAAGGACTATCAGGTTACGGATCAGAACGAGGCAAGTAAAAACGGTATTTGCGCTGAAGCACTCGCTGTCTATGGAGATAAGCTGATTGCGGCGGGTAACATGACGTCGGCAGGCGGGGTGGGTGTTAACAATATCGCGTCCTGGGACGGCTTGTCATGGGAGGCGCTCAGCTCAGGTCTGATCGGCTCTGTCGGCGACCTCACGATCTATGACGACAAGCTGATTGCCGGGGGGGGGATTGCTTCAGCGGGCGGAGTAAGTGTCCAAAATATAGCGGCCTGGAACGGATCGTCATGGTCAGCTCTCAGCTCTGGTATTAATGGCTACGTGTACGCCCTGACGGTTTATGACAACAAGCTGATCGCCGGGGGGTCTTTCACTGTGGCAGGCGGAGTGAGTGTCAGTCACATTGCATCCTGGAATGGCTCATCATGGTCGCCTCTCGGCTCAGGTCTCGATAATGGCGTTTATAGTCTCACCGTCTATGACGGCAAATTGATTGCCGGAGGCTCGTTTACCACGGCCGGCGGGGTAAGCGCCAATCGCGTTGCGGCCTGGGACGGCTCATCATGGGTGTCCCTTGGCTCAGGCTGTAATAGCTACGTTTCCGCCCTCTCGGTTTATGACGGCAAACTGATTGCCGGAGGAGGATTTACGACAGCCGGTGGTGTGAGTGCGAATCACATTGCGGTCTGGGACGGCTCCTCGTGGTCGTCACTCGGCACCGGTATGAATGGCGCCGTGAGAGCGTTCACGGTTTTTGGCAACAAGTTGATTGCGGGGGGCGAATTCACTACCGCTGACGATGAAAGCGCCATTCGTATTGCGGTGTGGGGACCGAAATAACATATTAGTGAACCATTATCTGCTCATGTAAAAATAAAGGCCCTGGTTGTTATCAGGGTCTTTTATAATACAAAGCCCGGCAGGGGAACCGAGTTGCGCAACCGACTCTGCCAACATTCGACTCTTTGATGATATGCCTGACGACGCCAAACGGCAGGTATGCCGTCAGCGCGTTACCCGATAGTGTCTTTGATTACCTGCAGTAGTGCTGTTTTATCAATCGGTTTGTCGAACACCGCCACCGGTTTTCGTATGGCCAGATGGCGTCCGGCAATCCCGCTGATGACGATAATGGGAATGTCACCCAGTTTTTTATCCCGATGAATTTTGCGATAGAAGGCGGTGCCGGTGTCTTTGGGCATCTGTAAATCAAGGGTAATGAGATCGGGCCTTTCCCGTGCCGCGATTTCAATTCCCTCCGACCCGTCGCCCGCCGTTACGGTTTGATAGCCGGCATCCTGAAATAACTGCTCCAGAAAGCGAAGGATATCCGGTTCATCATCGATGATCATGATTTTTTTGCTCATAGCGGATCTCCGTGTGCAATAAGAACGGCAAATCTGATCCGTTCTCTTCTATTCCATGCGCTTTTTTATCAAATCTTTCAGTGCCCGCAGTGTGGTGGGGTCGGCATTATCAATCAGGTTTTTCAGTTCGTTTTGAATTGCCACGTCCTCGGCCATTTCCTTTTCGTCGGGTGTCGTCACCATGTTCAGCAGGGATTTGATCGCGGCGATGTAATTATGCGGTTTAACCGGTTTTTCCAGATAGATTCCCGGTCCGGACATGGTCAACTCTTTCAGGTCAGCCCGTCCCAGATCATCGCGGGCATGGCCGGTAACAATCAGGATGGGAATGTCGGCCCATTCTTTTTTCCTGGTCAACTCCCGGTAGAATTTGATTCCCGATTTTTTGGGCATGACCAAATCGAGTGAGATCAAATCCGGCCGGCGTTTTTTCATCTGGTCCATCGCTTCGTCGCCATTGGCGGCCATGATGACGGTAAAACCGGCGTCGGTCAGAGCCAGAGAAAGATAATTGCGGATATCCTCCTCATCATCGACCACCAGAATGATTTTCGCTGTGTCTGCGGCCATAGATGCTCCTTTATATCGTTCTATTTGTTTTCCGTACCATCAGGACTGTCTTTTTCCTCATACAGCGCCTGTAGTCTTTTCTTGGGAAAGGCCATGGTAACATATGATCCTTCACCCGGTTTGGAGTGAACTGATATTTTCCCGCCGTGCTCTTTGACGATTTTCCGCGTGGTCAGCAACCCCAAACCGGTACCCTGGTTGCCTTTCGTGGTGAAAAAGGTGGTAAAGACCTTACGTTTGACTTCGGTATCCATTCCCGTTCCATTGTCGGAAACGGTAAATGACAATACCCCCTTTTTGTCGGCGGTTGTAATACAAACCTCCCCATTCTTTTTGTCACTCATGCGGCAGGCGTCAATGGCATTGGAGACCAGATTGGTCAGGCACGTGTGAATGCCGCTTGGATCGAGAGGGGCACGGGTAATCTTCTTATCGAGATCGACAGTCAGGGTGACACCGATCTTGGCGGCGATTTCTTTATAGAGCTCACAAATTTCCTCCGCCAGTCGATTGGGATTGACCGGTACCAGATCGGGCAGACGTCCTTTCGAAAAACTCAGAAAATCCCGCACCAGTGAGGTGGTTTTATTCAGATTGCGCTCAAGCATTTCCCACCCCTGGTTAAGCATGACTTTGTCGTTTTTGCATATTCCCTTGCCGACGATATACATGCCTCCTTCCAGACCCATGAGGATGTTTTTGATGCTATGCGCCAATCCTGCCACGGTTTGCCCCACGGCGGCGAGACGTTCGGCTTCGATGATTTCCTTTTCCAGCGCCTTGGTGTGAGAAATATCCGTTGATATCTCGATGACGTGGGCAATATTTTCCGTGTCGCGACCAAGCGGCGCTGTGGTCAACAGGTAATGGGCTTTTTCGCCGCCTTTTTTGATGCCGACCTGGTCGGAATGATGGACGCGACCATCGTGGAAGGTTCGTCGTGCCGGGCAATTGGGGCATTGTGTTTTTCGCTTTTTATAGACTTCATAACATTGTCGTCCGACAACATCTCCGAAATTCTCCCGGAAGTTCTCGTTGGCCCGGATGATTTTGTAATTTCGATCGATGACGGTGATATAGCAGGGGACCCGCTCGAACAACAACTGGTATTCCATCTGCCAGTTTTTGGTTTCGATAATGTCACGCGACATCTCGACAATATATTCGACCGGCCCGTTCGTCCGTTTGCGCAGGGGAGCCAGGTGAACCACATAGTGCGCCTGTTTGCCGAACTGGTCGACACCGGATTCGTCACTCACTCGTGCTTTTCCGTCCTCAAAAGTCAGGCGAGCATTGCATCCGACGCAGGGATAGTCGAGATTCTTATAGACCGTGTAACATTTCTTGCCCCGCCAGTTGCCGAAATATTCGGTGAAGTTGGCATTGGCCTCGATGATATTATACTCCTTATCGATGATGGCCATATTGAACGGCACTTGCTGGAACAGGTCTCGATAAAACCAATCACTGAATTCCGGCTCGTTTTTTCTTTTTTGTTTCGTCATACGTCAAGACCTTTGTCGTTGCGTATTTTCATCCGGTTCGCCGGGAACGACCGATATCAATGTTCGGACGGTCGCGACGAAGGCCTCGACATTGATCGGTTTCTCGATATATCGCTCGGGCGGCGGGATTTGCCGATCCCCGACATATCGCCGGAAGTCGAATTCCTGCTGGCTTTCCATACCGCTGATTATAATCACCGGTATGGTCGCCAGACATTCATCCCGGCGCAATCTGGCATACAGCGAGAGTCCCGACTCCTCGGGCATCATAATGTCAAGGCAAATCAGATCCGGATGCAATTTTCGGGCCTTTTCCAGGCCGTCGGCGGTACTGTCGGATGAGTGGATGTCGTAATCGACATCATCGAGAACGGCCGACAGATAGGAAATCACATCCGGTTCATCGTCAATTATCAGAATCACCTTTTTCTTCATAGGTTGTTAGTTCCCGTCTGTTTGGCTGTTGGATTGAGGCAAGACCACATGATTGTACATTGTGTCCCGATAAGCGGTAATCACATCATCCGGCAGATACATCGGCACATCATCAAGAGTGTGGCAGGACGCGCAACGCCCGAGGTCCGGTTTTTCGGCCAGCACTCTCGCCTGTTCCTGATGACAGGCAATGCACATACCATGCAAGGCGTTCGCATATGACGGTGCCAGATATTGCTCCAGCGTAATCGTCGCCCCGGTCGGAACCATATCCTTGTGGCAGTGATCACAGGCAACCGCCGTCTCAGCGGTGCGTTGCCGATCGGCCTGATGACAGGCATTGCAGGTCAGGTTCCCGCCGGCGGGAGCGGCATGCCAGTCGTGCCGAAAGACGTCCGCGTTCACATACATATTCCGATGACATTCATGGCAACCGCTCTGTTTATCCATGGGGACATTGCTGTGATGGCACTGGACACAGGCTGAATCTCCTCCCAGGCGTTTGGCATGATCATCATGCGCAAAGACAACCCCGTACCCATCACGGTTGCCGTCAATAAACAGCGTGGCCCCGCCGCGGGCCTTCGCCGCCGGGACATCAGAAACCCCGGCACTCTGAATACGATTGACGGGCAAAATCGCCAGACCGACAGCCAGGGAAAAGACAAATACCAGTGAGTACACCATGCGCCCGGCAATCCGGGGCGTGCCCAGCCAGACATCCGATGCGTGACCGAATCGGGGTGATGCTTCGGGGCGCTCCTCATCGCTCGACCATTTGACATCCCAGATATTAAATCGTTCGATACAGAAGAGAAAAGCCAGAATGGCCGCCGAGAGAATACCCAAACTGATGACGATTTCATACATAGTGGGAGTATACGCTTTCCCGGTGGCGACGAACATGATTCCCGCCATGTTGGCCCGGTTGAGGACCATGCCGATGACCGCCGACCCGGTGGCTGTCCACAACCCGGTGCGGGTTCGTCGCACGGAGGGAATCGCCAGCAGGATGATGGGAATAAACAGCAACAGGCTGTTTTCCGCCCAGAAGACAAGAGTCTGCCAACTGCCGGTAAAAGCGATGGCCAGTTTCGCGGTTGCCGCCAGATCAATCCATCGGATCAGGGCGTATACGATCAGCACGATCATCGATATGACCGCCAGTTTCGACAGCTTGTCCATTTCCAATGGCTTGTTATACAGTGTAGAGATGGTCAACACGCCAACGATAAGCATCAATGGTCCGATCGCGATCGCCGAGATGAAAAACAGCACCGGCAACAGCGATGAATACCAGAGCGGATGCAGTTTTTCCGGCGTTATCAAAAACAGCGTGCCCAGCGACGACTGGTGAAGCGTTGAAATCATTATCCCCAAGAAAACCAGTACGATTTTATATTTGATCAAAAACCGTCGGATTCCCGCGAATCGCGACGTTTCCTCCATCGGGGTGGGAATAAATTCCAGAAACAGCACGGTCAGATACAGGATGACACACCACGAAATTTCGAACAGCGCGGAGTGATGCTGCCAGTAGACAATCGGATGCCAGACCATCCAGGGCAGTCCCAGTTCCACCACCAGTGCGGTGGCCGCGGTAATATATCCCAGGAAGGCCAGCAGAACCGACACTTTGGCGTAGCGATGGTACTCATGGTGTCGCATGACATAAATAATGGCCGTAACGACAAACCCGCCGGCGGCCAGAGCGATGCCGGGAACGACATTGATCCCCTTCCAGATTCCCCACGGGGTCGCGTCGGATAAATTGGACACGGCGCCCAGTCCGAAGAACATCCGGGCGGCACCGAATGTGACCGCTAGTCCGGTGATAAACCAGAGAATTGATTTCGTAACACTCAATCGGTTCATGAGTCGGCCTCTTCATTTTTCTTTTCGTTTTGCAGTCGTTCCCGTCGCTTGCAGAACCAGTACAATCCGCCCATAACAGCGCCCATGCCGAAAAAGGCCGGCGGCACCGCCGACATCGCCGGAGCGGTTGTTTTCGGCAGGACTTTGTCTCCGGATTTCACCGGGTAGGTTAAAAAGCCGAGGTCGATATCGGAGATATACAGCACCGAGGTGCCGCCGACCTCGAACTCACCGAACACATGGTCGATGTATTTGCCGGGTTCGGCCGTGATGCGCCGGTGCGCCTCGGCCAGCAATTCATCCCGCTCGCCGAAAATGGTCGCCTGGGTCGGGCAGGCCTCGGTGCAGGCCGGTTGTTTGCCCTGGCTGATACGGTCATGACACAGGTTGCATTTTTGAATATACGGCACCGCATGCTCCCAATCGTACCGGGGGATTCCGTACGGGCAGGCCACCATGCAATATCGGCAACCGATACATTTTTCCGGTTTGTAGATAACGGCGCCCTCGTCGGTTGTTACCAGCGCGGCCACCGGGCAGGCCGAGACGCAGGCCGGTTCCAGACAGTGACGACATTGTTTGCGAATGTAATGCGGCCCCTCTTTATGGATAATCGCTGTCCAGTTGTACGCCGACAGGCCGTCGTTGCGATGCCAGTGACGGGGAATATCCTCCTGAAGCTCATGGTATGCTTTGCACGCGACCACACATTCGGAGCAGCCGATACATTTGGTGATGTCGGTTAGGATAGCCTTCATACCGGTGCCCCCTTCTTATTGAGCGTGGTACAGATTTTATCATCGACGCGGGCCGGGAATTTCCAGGCCAGGGCCAGGATGAATTGTGACAGCGGCATAAGGACACAGTGCGCGATTTTCGTGAAGGGGAGGAACACGAAAATCACCTCGGCCGAGACGACATGAATGAGCATGAGTATCACATACCAGTTCGGACTCAGCACCATGTTGGTACAGATGTACCCGGTGATAAACGGGAGGATCAGCAGCGGAATCCAGAGATAGTCCTGTTTGCGACTTAAATACCGTGCCTGCGCGCTTCCGACCCGGCCCAGAATGAGTGTCAGACCGAAAACGACCGTGGTCACCGTAAGCAGATCGGCCCAGAATTCGGGAAGCGTCCACCATGACAGGCCGATACTGCTTTTCCACAACTGCACGTGACCGAGGAAAAAGACGGGGACTAATATCAAACCGATATGGAACAGAATCGAACACAGACTGTATATCGGTCGTTTGGTAAAAACTCGTTTGACGGGGAAAAGCCAGGCGATGGTTTTTCTCAGGGCATCACCCCAGGCAAGTTGCCTGTCACCGGCGCGGCGATAGGCGGTGATGGCTCCCCAGATATCCAGGATGAGGACTCGCAGCAATCCCAGGACCATCAAGGCAATGGTCAGGCGAAACAGCGGTCCTCGGGCGAAATCCAATAACTCTTGCACAATCTATCCTTTCATCTCAGCTCTTTTGTTCTTTTGTATCGAAAATGATCGCTTTGTAAATCAAATCATGCAGGCCGACAACCTCGCAGTCGATTTCCTGATCCTCGACCAGTTCCCGAAGTTGCTTTTTGCAGTTGGCACATGGTGCAATCAGGTATTTTGCCCCGGTGGCGCGGATCTGATCGGCTTTGGCGCGGCCGCCGATCGTCGTGCGGTACGGTCTGATCTCATCGATGGAAACCGTTCCGCCGCCGCCGCCGCAACAGATATTTTCTTTCTTGTTCGGGGTCATTTCGACGAAGTTGGGACAGAAGGCTCGGATGAGTTCTCGGGGCTGGTCGATAATCCAGCCCTGGCGGGCGATATTGCAGGGATCGTGATACGTCACCGTGTCGGTAATGGCGTCGGGTTTGAGTTTCAGCTTGCCCTCTTCCAGCATGCGGTGAGTGTACTCCATGATATTATAAACCGGGCGGGCCTTGGTACCGCCGCAGTGAACCGGAACGTAGTATTTGGCCGACCGCGAAGCGTGCCCGCATTCACCGATCAGGATGGCTTTGGTTTTCATGCGTTCCGATTCGGCGTACAGTTTCCGGATAATCCGCTCCAGCATGCGGTCGCTGTAAAACAGGCCGTAGTTGATGGCGTCGAAATAGTCGGTGCTGATCGTCCACGACCCGCCGGTGGCCTTGAACACCGCCGCAATGCCCATCAGTGTTTCGGCCTCCATGAGGAAATCGGACACGGCCGGGACAAACAGGAATTCACTGCCTGCCACATCTTTCGGGAAGGTAATATCAACTCCCAGTTCGGCTTTCATATCCTCTTCCAGAAAGTCCAGGGTGTCGATCAGGGCGGGAACGGGGATCGCCGAGGTATTGCCGGTTTTCCCCTCCAGTTGCTCGCGGGTGCTGACCACCAGCGCCCGGGGCGCGATGCCGATTTCACTGAGAATAAACCGACCCAGATGGGTAATCAGCGCGTGATCGATCCCGACCGGGCATTCCAGAGTACAGCGCCGGCAGGCGGTGCAGTTCCAGAACGATTCGGCCATTTCTTCGATTTTCTCATCGGTCAGTTCACCGTTGTCCAGCAGGCGTCCCCGCAGTGCACCGCCCACCGTGAAGTGACGGCGATACACCGAGAGCAGCAGTTCGGATCGATAACAGGGAATGTCGTGCTTGTCGTGAGTGGCAAGGTACACGGGGCATTGCACGGTGCAACGTGAGCATTTGGCCGACACCCGAATGAAATGTTCCAATGCGAAGCGGTAGTTGGTATGCTTGAGAATCGCGGCAAACGCTTCCAGAAAACGGCGCGGACGATCACTTATGTCGTAATCCTCAACATGGTAGCGCACATTCAGCTTTTGCTTCTTTATTATGTCCGGCTTTTTGATCGAAGCCAGCGCTTTCTCCTGCTCGGCGGCGGTTATCCGTGTCGTACCCATGTAATCTCCTGTTTATAGCATGTGCTTCCGAATACCGTTTTTGCGGCAATCGAAGGATTTTTTCCTCTTATGACCCGCCATCAAGACAGGCGTTCTCATGCCCCGGTATGGGGCGCGTTAAAAGCGGAATTCTGCCCGCCACAACCCGGTCCAGGTTCGCCGTTTCCGCATTTGGATCTATTAACTGAATACCGTATTCCTGGCATCGCTTAATAACCGAAGGATGGCTGGGATGGATATATACCTCGGCCTGGCAGGTGGCTCGGGCTCTATGATGAAATTCCCGGATTTCATTATCAATGCGGTACATATGCGCTCCGCAACAGACCGCGACGCATATCGTTTTTCCGCACATCGGACACGGCATACACGCGATCATGTCGATCGGAAATGTGGTTTTGTCTTTCGCCAGTGAAACCTGGTACCCGTGGCTTTCAAACAATTCTCTGGCCCAGCAAACGATATCCTTGTGTGGAATTTGACATGAGGTTTCGGTCAAGGCTTCGGTATGAGGACCGGATCGCAGGTTGCCTTCCAGATACCGTTCCAGTGCGGCCGTGATTGTCAATGACACATTGTCGATGACTGTCACCCCCGACGATTGCAAAAGCTGGCGATAGAATTCCTTAATGCCGTTACAGATAAGAACTTCCGCCTTGTTATCCTGAATCACCCGGACCCGACCGAATCCTTCGCATCCCGAACAAGAGATTATTGATGATGATTTGCTTTCGGGCGATAGAACGCGAGATATCATGATATAAGAGGCGGTTTCAAAGCACGGGGCTACTGCGTCCCTGTATTTCGGTATGGCTATTATTGATTTCATTCTACGCGGTTTTGTTGCAAACAAGATGCCGCGATGAAAAATGTCCGTATAACATATTGTTATACAGTGAGTAATGTGATTGTTTCGCTTGTTGCGCTGTTACTTAAGTCGCAACACATGATGTTGCAGTGAAACATAATGTGTTGCATTTGAGGTTTTGTGCAACATTCTTTTTAATGTAAGATATCAGGATTTAAAATCAGTGATATTCAAATCATAGAGTTTCATTCGTCGCCACAATGTGGTGCGATGAATACCAAGATGTTCCGCCGCCCGAGAAACATTGCCGCCTGATTTCTGCAGGGCGCTTTTAATGCGGGTCTCCTCTTGGATCGTCTCGGTGATCGGAGTCGCATAATCATCCGGTTCGTCTGACGATTCCGCATTGGATTTGGTCAATTCGGCAGGCAGGTGGGATGTCTGAATGATACTTTCCCGACAGACCACGAAACCGTATTCGATAATGTTTTCCAGCTCCCGGATATTGCCGGGAAAATTGTGACGCATCAAAATATGCATGACATTGGGACTGACTCCGACGATGTTTTTTCCCCGTCGGGAATTGAATTTTTTTATGAAATGATCGACCAGATAGGGAATATCTTCGCGCCGCTCCATCAACGGCGGCAGTTTGATTTTAACCACGGCCAGTCGAAAATACAGATCATCGCGGAATTTCCCCTGCGCCACCAGTTCTTTGAGATTGTGGTTTGTCGCCGCCACCACCCGGATATCGGCGTTGACTTTTGAAGTACTTCCCACCGGCTCATATTCGCGTTGCTGGAGTAATCGCAGCAGTTTCACCTGGGTCGACAACGGGAGATCACCGATTTCATCGAAAAACACCGTGCCTCTATCGGCCGCGGCCAGCTTGCCCGGCTTGTCCCGTTTGGCATCAGTGAACGCCCCTTTCATATACCCGAACAACTCCGACTCGAATAATTGCACCGGCAGAGTGCCGCAGTTGATTACCACGTAATTGTTGTTGTTGCGGGGACTGATATTATGAATGGCGCGGGCGAACAATTCCTTGCCCGATCCCGACGGTCCCTGAATCAGCACGGTGCTTTCGCTTTCGGCGATATCAGGCAAAATTGCGAACAACTTGGTGATTTTGGGGCTCTTGGAAATGATATCTTCAAACGAGTATTTTTTGTACAGTTCCTTGCGCAGGCTTTCAATTGCCGAAAGGTCGCGAAATGTTTCCACCGCACCCAGGACGGCATCGTCATCACCTCTGAGAATCGCTGTCGAGATACTGATCGGGATCGTTTCCCCGTGGGCGTTGATGATATTGACCGGCCGGTCGACAGTCTCGATGCCGGTTTTCAGGGTTTCCTCGAGCAGGCAGTCCTCGCAAATATCGGAATGAAAAATATTAAAACAGCGTTCCCCGATCGCTCGTGAGGCGGGAATGCCCGTGATCCGTTCGGCGGCCGGATTGAAACTGGTTATGATACGGTTACTGTCGACGGTAAAGACACCATCGGCGATTGAACGAAGGATGACCCGGTAAAATTGCAACTCCTTTGAATTTTCCATGTCCGCACCGATCCGTTATGTTATTTCCATAATTGCCGTGTGATTAAACCTCATCTGGAGTTTTAACGCATGTCAGTCACAGCCTCAGTATAATACACGAATATGATCATGTAAAGGCCCTGTCGCATTCTTCGAATATGACACCATGCGTTTTTCCTCGGCGGATACGTCGCAATCACCGCACAAAGAGGGCTTTCATCCTGTCAAAAGCCTTGTTTATCTCATCCAGAGGAACACAAAACGACATCCGCACATGGCTCTCGCCGTTTGGTCCAAAAGCGATTCCGGGTGTTGTCGACACTTTGCCTTCGAATAATAAATTCTTGCAGAATGCCATCGAATCCCTGCCTTCCTCCAGCAGTATCTTCGGGAACATGAGATATGAACCTCCGGGTTTCTGATAGGCGAAGACCGACCCGATATCATCAAGGCGTTCACACATCAGGTTACGCGCGGATCGATAGTGTTCCCGGAATTGCGCAATGCAATCCTGCGGCCCCTCCAGTGCGGCAAGCGCGGCGTACTGCGATACGACCGGTGCACATATCGCGAAGGGAATATGGGCTTTCGTAATCTGGGGAATCAGCGATTGATCCGCATGCAAATAGCCGATTCGCCATCCCGTCATGGCATAGGTTTTCGTGAACGTGTAACAACTGATCACATGCTCTTTCATTTCGGGAATAGAGGCGATTGAGAAGTGCCGGTGATCATCGAAGACGAAATATTCATACGCTTCATCCGTTATGATCATGAGGTTATGCCGTAAAGCGAGCGCGGCCAGCTTTCGCAGGTCCTGTTCGGGAAACACCGTGCCGGTCGGATTATTGGGAGAACAGCAGATGATCGCTTTCGTTTTGGGGGTGATTGCTTGTTCGATCGCATCGAAATCGAGGGCGAATCCCTTTTCTTCGATGGTCGGGATCAACACCGGTTTGCCCGATGCGATAACCACCTGACGGATGTGTGTTGAATAGGTCGGTGTGAACAAAAGCACCTCGTCTCCCGGGTCGATGATTGCCATAATCGCCGCGGAGAGTCCTTCGATCGCGCCGACCGTCACGAGAATTTGTGAAATATCGGCTTCGACATTATTATCTCGTTTCAGTTTTCTCACAATGGCTTCACGCAGGCCGACAATGCCGGCGTTCTCGGAATATCCGTCCACCTGGCCGTTCCTGATGGCGGTGATGGCACCTTCTCTGATATACTCCGGGGCGCCCGAGGTCGGTTTTGCCCAGGAGAGAAAGGCGACATCCTCCACCTGTTTGGATAGCCTGGTCATTTCGTGGATCGCCGATTTGGAAATCTGCGAAACCCTGTTGGATATATGCATAGTATTCGTCATGGTACTATTCCTCCCTGTTCAAGACACCGTATCCGTTGATTGTCCGTCTGTCGTCTCTATCTTTGTATAATACCCTATCTTTTTAGATTGAACATAAAAAACTTCCCGATCCGAAAATCATCGCCCGTCCATCCATGCGATCCGGCTTCATTCCCGGTCAAATCGCAATCACACGTGCCCGCCGTTGTTCGGACGATGATCATCCGTTTTCACCCGGGCAATCCGGGGGAATAACGGATGAGTTTTGCGATTATTCGATGATGCTGTTGGATGATGGCCGAAAGCAGTAGTACAATTTCGTTTTATACTGATTCAGGTAGTCTTCGAAGACACGAAGGTTTTTTTGCAAACCGGTCGAAGTCTTTGTTGTTCTCATCCGACCAAAGCGTTTCCGACATAGCGCTGATACGCGGTGAAACCATATATTCCATGTGTTGCCAATCCTGCCTATACTCGGTCCAGACATTGGCCTGTCCGCCCAGTTTATGGTGGTGCTTATCGGCGGGCTAATATTCGGGGATCGGATTGAACCGATACACCTGTTCCAACGGAAGATATCCGCCGATGGCTTTCGGTTGACTGTCTTTGTTTTCATACTGGTAATAATCGAAGTAACAGTGCGACGTCGGAGACATAATGACAACAAGGCCTTCGTTGGCGGCCAGCGCCCCTTTTTGCATGCTTTGCCGAGCCATAACCGTACTGTCGGGGGGAATTCCGCCGTTCATGATTTCATCCCAGCCGATAACCAGCCGGTTACGTGCCTTGAGGAAGGCGGCGATGCGCCTGATAAAGTATGAATGTAACTCCTGTTCGTTTTTCAGATTATTCGATTGTATCCTGGATTGACAACGCGGACACGTTTGTCAATGCACGGTGGGGCATTCGTCGCCGCCGATATGGATATCCCTGCCGGGGAATATTTCCAGTATTTCGAGAAGCAGGTTTTCCAGAAAATCGCAGGTTTCCGTATTTCCGGCGCAATACAGATCTACGAATATCCCCCAGTTGCCGGGAACGCTGAACGGTCCGCCGGTGCATAATAATTCCGGGTACGAAGCAAGAGCGGACATAGCGTGTCCGGGCATCTCAATTTCCGGGACGATAGTGATGCATTTGTTTTCGGCATAGTCGACGATCTCCCGCAATTCATCCTTGCGGTAAAATCCGCCGGATACGGTCGTGTTGTTTTCTGTTCGCCAGGCGCTGTCACCGGTGGTTAATATCGCATCGGATGTTCGATGGGGCCGAACGGATGAAACCTGCGGTGAGGATCCGTTTTTATCGTCGGCAATACTAAAGGGATTCCAAAGGCTACATCTCAAGCCCGGTGAGGAATGTCAACTGAATTTTGCCATCACGCCGGATTTATTGGCCATGCTGAATCAGGATTTACGGCAGGTGGTGTGAGTGCGAATCACATTGCGGTCTGGGACGGCTCC
>JAFGAL010000029.1 GCA_016933695.1 Candidatus Zixiibacteriota bacterium
ACCGATGCCGACGGCAATCCGGTCGCCGGAGGCGTCTACTTTTACCGGATTACTTCAGATGACCAAACCAAAACCAGAAAAATGCTTCTCCTGAAGTAATCCATAAGGATTTTAACTAAAGGGGAACATTATGTGTTCACAAAAAGCCTTTGACGGGCGGCTGTATGCCGTGGTTTTAGGGGTATGCCTGATGGTTCTGCCGAACCTTGTTTCAGCAATTGACAGGCAGGACTTCGACATTGAGTACACCAACGACTGGATTTTCGAGAATTATGCCGATTCCATCCGCGAACGCGGGGCATTGCTTTTCGGAGCAAACCATTATGGAGCAACGTATAGCGTTGTGACGATGTCGGCGGGAATGAAAAGGTTGTATTTATCTCATTCCAAGGCCGTATCAGAATCACCTCATAAGAGTATCATAGACAGCATCCTGATGGAAAGCGGCGAGATTATTCTTCCGGGTGGCATGGATTCAAAAGGTGTTGTTTTCGATTCCGCTCTGACTTCATACTTGGTGGAAATCGGCGCGACATCGCTGGATCGACGAATTCCAAGAGCCGTGCCATGCAATCCGGAAGAAATCATTGATCTTGATGATGGCACAACCGTGTATATCGATCTGTCCGAACATTATCAGGTGTTTTTTCCCGAAACACTTGATGTGGATTCGGTAAAGTCCGGATTTGAGGCGATTCTTCCTTCCGACTGCTATGTTGAGTACAAGCCGATTGTGATTGACTTCGATGAAGGTACCCCTCCGGAAGAATGCTATGCCGATTATTTTGATAGGCGAACCGGCGAGCAATGGTACTTATACCCTGATTCAGGCATCAATGCCTTTGCCGCCTGGGAGGTGGTCTGCCCTTTCTTCAACAACAAGGCAACCGGAGTTTTCCTTGACCACGATTATGGAACCGATAGTTTGTGTCATCCTGATATTTTGGACAATGTCAGCCCAAGATCACAAACCACTTGTGATCAGGCTCTTTCACATCTCGAGCATGGCACAAATGTGGCGGGGGTCTTTGGTGCCGTTGCCGGCAATAATTTTTACTCAAACTCATCGGCATTGGACAAGGTTCGCAATACGCCGGTCACGCATGGTGAAGGCATTGTCGGCGCGGCGCCCAACTCTGATATGATACTACTCAATTATTTTGACGGCACTGACTATGTTGCGGATCTGAAATATGTCTTGGATTCGTGTCTTCCGGTGGACGTGGTCAACATGAGTTGGGGTATATTTATTGCTGATCCGGCTCTCAGGGATCTCATGCTGATTGGGTATCAAAAGTATAATATTACTTTTGTGGCGGCTGCCGGGAACAATATTGAGGATAGATATGAGGCTCCCTATCTGATATGGCCGGCCAGTTTCTACACCAATCATGAGGATTTTGTAATCGGGGTTACTTTTTCCGATACAACCAAACGCCCAGCATCCAATGCCAATTGGGGTGAACATGTGGATATTATGGCTCCGGGTGTGGATATTCTGACAACCGGTCCGGTGAATCACCTATCGGATGAAACCTGGTCGTATCATTCCGGGAGTTCCTATGCGGCGCCTCTGATATCCGCAACTGTTACCAACATGCGAACCATACTGGAATTTCCTACTCCTACATTGTGGGATATTTTAAAAGTATCATGTGACCCAAAACCGGAACCGTATGTTTCAGGCGAATGGGATCCTCATACTGGATATGGCAAAATCAATATGGAATTGGCAGTCAGGGGAATGCTGAATCGATTTTGCGATACGGTTCCGGGAGATATCAACGCCGATTGTAGCGTCAATTTCACGGATATATTCAGTCTCATGGACTTGATTTATTTCGGCGATGATACACTCTGGGTTCCACTTGATATGGCGGATGTCAACGCCGATTGCGACGTTAATCTTCTGGATATACTGTATATGATCTCCTACTTGTTCCGGGACGGCCCCGCTCCGCAGGCGGGATGCGCCGGAAAATGCACCGTAGACTCAAAACAAGAGAGTGACGGAATAACGGTGGCGCAGAATTATCCCAATCCGTTCAATCCAACCACGACATTCCAGTTCACATTGTCGGAAGCGTCCGATTATTCCGTGCGGATTTACAACGTAGTCGGGCAAATGGTCGATGAAATCAAAGGCCAAAGCGGCCCGGGAACCGTGTCGGTCACGTGGGATGCCGGCAATCTTGCATCGGGCATGTACTTTTATAAAATCCAGGCCGGCAAATTCAGCGAAACCAAAAAGATGGTTATCCTGAAATAACCATTGTTCTTTATAGGCAGGCGGCTTACTACCGCCTGCCTCATAAAACTGATTTTCATGAAAAATCGGACGTCATGCTTCTTACTATTCATTTTTTATTAGATAAAACTTCCTGCTACGATATGCGTAGATTGAGATAGAAATTCAACCTTTGGCAGTGAGTTCAACGCATGAAACGTATAATCTGTTTCTGTCTGCTGGTATATCTGACCCTCGCGATATCGGCCATGTCGGCGGTGTCGCTTGCCAAACGTCACCAGATCGGCCTGAGCGTCGGGATGTGCAATCAGGCGACCGGAGTGAGAACCGCGGTCAGCATGGAATCGGTATCCACTACGGTCGACAATTCCGGGGTGTACGGCGGACTGAAATACGGGTACTGGGCGCAGGAAAACCTGGCGTTCACATTCGAGGCGGGAGCCATGGCCTCGGATGTCGAAAATGAGGTCGATGGTTCGGGAGTCTCTACCTCAACCGCCTCGGTGGCGCCGATTCGAATCGGCATGAAATATTATTTCCTGAAAACAACACCCGAACTGACGGTTCGGCCGTTTTTCGATGTGGCCTTCGGGCCGTATGTCGGCACGCAAACCAAAAGCGAAGTCGGCACGGAGATAGTCACCGAATCGCGAACCGAAACCACCATCGGCGGCCGCCTCGGTATGGGGATGGACATCATTCTCAGTAGGAAATTCGTGATGGAAACGGCCGTCGGGTACAATTTGATGTCGGATTTCAGTCAGCCGATCGGTGGCAGTAAGAATTACAGCGGTCCGGAATTTCGCATGGGAATCGGTTTTGTTTTCGGAAAAGGCACAGAGAACTGATACCTCCCGATCCGTTTCGCCTATTTTCTTCTTGGAAAGCACGCGGTTCTCGTTTACCATTATCATATAATCCTGTGTGTCACGAATAAATCCGTAATGGGAGGATTTCTCATGTTAACCGGAATACATTTCCTGCTGACATACTCCTGCACGTATGAATGCGATCATTGTTTTTTGTATTGCTCGCCGAATACTGAGGGGACGTTCACGATCGATCAAGTCAAGCGTGTTCTCGACGATGCAAAACGGATTCCAGGCATGGAGTGGGTGTATTTCGAAGGTGGTGAAGCGTTCATGTATTATCCTGTTATGCTGGAGGGTATGCGCGCGGCCAAAAAGGCCGGGTTCAAAACCGGTGTGGTAACCAACTGCTACTGGGCGACATCGGAAAACGACGCGGCTCTTTGGCTGGGGCCGTTGGTGCAGGCGGGGATCGATGATTTGAGTATGAGCGATGATGAATTTCATCATGGCGATACGCAAATAACCCCCGCCAAAATGGCGGCGACCGCCGCCGCACGACTGGGCCTGTCAGCGACCTCGATATGTATCGACAAGCCGGCCGTGAAACCTCCCGCCGGAGGCAAGGGTGATCCTGTCATCGGTGGCGGGGCGCTGTTCAAAGGACGGGCGGCAGACAAACTCACCTCGGGGCTCCCGGTTAAGGCACCGGGCGCGTTCTCACAATGTCTTCATGAAGAGCTGGTCGCCCCCAAACGAGTGCATGTCGATGCGTTCGGCAATGTGCAGGTTTGCCAAGGAATCAGTATCGGTAATATGTGGTCGGTGCCGCTTTCGCAACTGATTGCGGAGTACGACGCCGATACGCATCCGATTTGCGGGCCGCTGGTACATGGCGGGCCGGATGCCCTGGCAAAGACCTACCAGGTTTCTCTGCCAAACGGATTTGTCGATGAATGTCATTATTGCTTTCTGGTGCGCCGGGCCTTGCTGGACAGATTCCCGGAAGCACTTACGCCAAAGCATGTTTATGGACCAGCGGAAATCAGAGCCTGACATGCGGGACAGTGATTCGGCATGAACCATCGATACCGCATACTCATCGCACTCGGAACGACAGTTGTCGGATTGATTATTATCGGTACGATCTGGCGGACGTTGGATTACAATCATATCCGGTCGCTTGATTATCGCACCCACTCCCGCACGATATCCCGTCAGGACACGATCGATATGACGCTATGCGCTTCCCGAGCGAAAGCCCTCCTGCAAAAGGATGGCTTTCATGTCGTCGACGAGTACCACAGCAGTTCGTCGCAATATGAAATCATCGCTTTGACACAACCGTCCTGGCTGTTATCCGACGCATACAACAAGGTTACGATTATCGACGCGGTTGTCAGGGAACAGGGCTCATTGGATCGACCGGTTCGATCCCTGTTGGTGTACAGCGGAAGTACCCGCACCGGATCGCGTATATTCCGCTGGCTGGTATTTTTAGTCATTACGACCATTATTGCGGTCAGCATAAAAAAAGAACACATTTCGCATGTTCTGATAGACAATGCCCAGGAAAGACATAAACACAAAACTTCAGTACTGATTTTTGCCACTGCTGTTATAGTCCGGCTCATATTCTTTTTTGTTATGATGGCGGATTTGGGGGCGGATCATTTGATCGATCAGTATCAGGATCCGATTAAATACGTTCGTGCGGCGGAGTTCCTGTTCGGACGGGCCGACGACGGACTCATTGACCTGTACCTGGTGGGCCCGGGGTATCCGTTTTTTGTGGGATTGCTGACGACAGTTAGCGGACAGACATACTGGCCGGTTATTATTATCCAGATATTACTCAGCGCTTTCACTTGTGTTTTTATTTATAGGATTGCATTACGCCTGCTTGGTAATACATGGATTGCTACCGTTTCGGGTTTTTTAGCGGCACTCTCCCCGACTTCGATATCCCTTACCAATGCCATTGTATCTGAAACGCTGTTTTTCTTTTTATTGGTGTCGGCGTTTTACCTGTTCGTGGGGGGAATAGTGCAAAACAGATGGAAACCAATCGCCTGTGCCGGAATAGTCGGCGGCCTGACGGTAATGGTACGATCGGCGGCGCTGTTGTTTCCATTTGTGTTGATCTTGATCGGCTTGTTGATTCCCCATGCTGAGCGGTTGATCACAAGAAAGCGGATAGTAGCTAATTCGGCACTCATTGCATTGATTATGCTGGTCATTCCGGCAATGTGGGGTGTTCGCAATTTAATTGTGCACGACACATTCACGGTTTCAAGTACGGGTTTACTTGCCGCCAAAACGTATCTTGCCGCCAAAGTTAAAATCGACGGCGAACATCGCCATATCCGGGATTTCAAACACGTGCGCGACTCGCTATATCAGGTTTCGCTGGTGAATTACGAACGCGGTCGTTACAAACAGGATCAGGCCGAAAGCATGGCAATGGTTCTATCGACATTCAAGAACTACCCGGCGTTGTTTATCGAACACTACTTCTCCATGGTGTTTTACAACACGACATCGGTATCCAGTTTGCAACACGTGCAAATACCGGGACATGATGAATCAATGAAAACAATTGAACGTTTCGTTCACGGAAGCTTTTACAATCCCGCCGGGCTGGCCGTTGCACTGCTGGGTTTCGTGGTACTCCTGCGGTTAAACCGCGCCGGAGCATTAATACTAATATTGCCGGTCTTGTATTTCCCCTTGATATCAGGCGTAACATTCGGTCAGGGATCACGGCTTATATATCCGGCAATGATAACCCAGGCCATATTGATTGCAACGGCATTGGTATTTTTATATGACGCCGCCATTGCGGGATGGCATACACTCAAACGGCAAACAAAGAGGTAATGGAGTATAGCATGAGTTCGCCATATTCGGGGAAAAATCGTTATCCGATACTGCGTAAAGCAGGACGGATAATTGCTAAGAAAATCGCCGGATTTGATGGTGTCGTCGGGGTGCTGGGTACCGGTGCGATCGGACGACGGTTCGGCGATGCGTGTTCCGATCTGGATTTAATCGTGTACGCCCGTCAGGATGCGGTCAGAAATCTGCGAAAGATCGTCTCCATTGGATGGATTGCCTATAAGGGAATCGACTATGATATCGAGGTCAAGTCATTTGAGAAGGCACAAAAAGCCGGGGTGCCGTCGAAATTGTGGGACCAGATTACCCGCTGGGATCAGCAAAACTCGCAGATATTGTATGATACCGGCGGCCGTATCAAACGCCTTCTTGAAACCAAGCTGGTTTATCCTGATCGGGAACGCCAGGCTCTGATGAAAAGATACCATCAGGAAGTGCATGAGTTTCTGGTGTTCTTTCCTGTAATGTGGGCTGAGCGGGGACGGTTATACAATGTCATCGATGCATTGAACCGTGCGGTGCAAAGCATAATCCAGTGGCTTTATGCCAAAAACCGGGTTTTTGAACCGTACATCGACAAGTGGCTCTTTTTCCATCTTGAGACAAAGGCGATTCCTGAGGCAAGTCATCTTGATACGCTGACCGATGTATACACCAGGCCAATCCGAAACATGCGCGATGCAATGAAGACCCGCCAGCGGCTTCTTGATCTGTGTGGACAAATCGGATTGAAATGGGAAGTGTACAGCATCGAAGAGGCTCACGAACGCTGTCGGATAAACTGGGAAAAGGTCTCACCGGAAACCCGGGACGTGTTGTCCTGGTAATCGGCGTCAGTCCTTGAATGCCGCTTAATGCGCAAAGAAACGGCTCAACAATCCTCGTTTCTTCCTCTTGCTTCCGACATAATACGCATTGACACGATCGATCTGGTTGGCCATCCAGGCATGGATTAAATCCTTCACCATTTTGGCGTCATCGGGAGTGCGAAACCTGAGCATATATCCGGAATTGTACCACCCGGTTTCATCGGATAATTTGCACCACCGACACTGGGCATCGAGATGAATTTCATCACGGCCGTTAATTTCGCGATCCAGCGGCATGCGGAAATAGTATATCTGGTTGACCGTAACCGGTTCTTCGCTCATCAGCTTCATTCCGCGCGCCGACATATCAAGAACCTGGCCAACCGGAAGATTGGTGTGAAGATCATAAACGATAACAGCTTCCGATGCTTTGCGCCTGATTTTCTGCTGTTTTCGTTCTTCGGCAACTCTCATGTAGTCAGCCCCTATGTTGTTTTATCTTATAATCGGTCGCGCAAAGCCAATTCTGTAAACATTTTTTGCTTTTTTGCCAAACGGCGAGGTATCGGCCTGTACCCTCCGCTTCGTCCTTGACCTTGACAACAGACAGCATATATTGAGATAACAAACCCGAGATAAACGCATGAAACACAGGAAAATGATGGTTATTCCCCTGATTCGGCGGCGAAGTGCCCGGACTTTGACGGTTATTATCTTGCTGTTTGCCATATGCCCAATCCTTGCACAGGAGCCGGAGAATTTTGAACAGGCCAAATCTTTTTCGGCCAAGCAGCATCGGCCGATTCTGATGGAATTCGTTCACGAGGACTGAGAATTCTGCCAGAAGGCCGCTCGGGAAGCGGCAACGGTCGAAGAATTACAGACGGCGCTCAGAGCGGTTATTTATCTGCCGCTCAATGTCAACGAGGGCGAGGGGGTGGAACTCTCGGAGCGATACCAGGTCGGGTATACCTATCCGGTTTTTATTCTTACCGACAGTACCGGCGAGGTGATTAAACGCTGGACTGGGTACACCGGTGGGGCCAAAGCCTTGATCGCGACACTGGATCAGGCACTCTCGGACATGATCGGGATCGACGAGCGGGTTGCACGCTGTGCGCAAAATCCCAGTTTCGATGATGCCGTCTTTCTGGCGCGGTATTATGCCGACGCCAAAGACCATATAAAAGCGATTTCATATTTCCGACTGGCTGACAAGTTGAATACCAATTCCCGGGTCGGGTTTGTGTATGACATCTTTGCAAATACCGCCAATGCGGTCTGGGATGATTTATTGCCTTTTCAAGACGCACTCGATGCGGCCGATTCGGTCATCAATAGCAAACAATGGAACACCGAGCACATGATCAATGTCGGCAGATTGATGGTGCATCTGGCGCGCAAAAAGAATAAAACCGAAGCGGTCGGAAAATATCTCCTGGCCGCCATCAACGCGGCATCCAACAGTCGCAACGCCCATCATCAGGAAAGTTATCAGCTTCTCCGGGCCGATTACGCCCTGCATATTACTCATGACACCGTCGAGGCGGTGACGCTGAAAAAAGTCTCGCTGGGTAAGGGCTGGGAGGAAAACCGCGACAAGTCTTATGATTTCGCCAGATGGTGTCTGGAACGAAAGGTCAATCTCGCTGAAGCCGAACAGCATGTGCGTAAAACCGTCGATCTGGTCTACCCCGGTAAAATCCGTGCCATGGTGCTGAACACGCTGGCGGAAATTGTATTTGCCCGGGGCGACACGGTTCGGGCGGCGAAAATAGCCAGACTGGCAGTCGACCAGGAACCGGACAATGAGTATTATCAACAGCAATTACGACGATTCGAAAAAGGGTCAGGCAACTGAAGCACTTTAACGCGGGGAAATCGAATAATCCGACGCCGGATAAGTATATGCAGTAAAATCACTATAATGCTATCAGGAGGTTGATATGCCGTTTTGTCCCAAATGCCGGTATGAATATAATCCGGACGTTTTGGTTTGCCCGGATTGTAACGAACCGCTGGTCGCGATACTCCCTCCGGAGCTCGAAGAACCGTCGCCGGAGCTGATTGAAAAATACGATGATTGGGTGCAAATGGCACGGCTGACATCGCAGCCTTCGGCCGCCATGGTTATGGAAGTTTTCAAAGAAAAACATATTCCGGCGGTATTGCTTTCGGGAAGCGGTCATTTCGGTATAACCGGCCAGATGGGGATGTCATCATTTCGCCCTGTCAACGGGGCATACTCGATT
The DNA here is from genome assembly GCA_016933695.1 of Candidatus Zixiibacteriota bacterium. Classification (GTDB taxonomy): domain Bacteria; phylum Zixibacteria; class MSB-5A5; order GN15; family PGXB01; genus JAFGAL01. The sequence goes on from JAFGAL010000029.1 coordinate 9,017, forward strand.
ATTGTGCCCCGCGAATTCATTGTCGACGCCAACCATGAGGCGGAAATCATTCTCGGCGATGAATGGAAAAAGGCTCTGCTGATTACCATCTCCTGAAAAGTTGATGGACGTTTATTCATTGACCGCCTCTTAACGAATACCATATATTGTTTTGAAAAACCAGTTGCTTTGATAAGAGGAGGACAGGTAATGTCAAGACAGGCGGGATTGCTGATCCTTGCGATCGCGGTTTTACTCATTTTGCAGTCGTGCGGGAAAGGCATTGACGATATTTATGCGGAAAATGTCAAAGCCCGAGGCGGAATAGACAGCATTTCCGCACTACAGAGCATGAAAATCACGGGGGGACTTGTCACCGATGCTGACAGGTTTGGATTCATCATCTGGGCGAGGCGTCCTGACTGTATCCGCATGAATATTGAAGCCGATGCCAATGACCTGATTCTGGCATCGGACGGCGATACGCTCTGGTTCGATACACCTTATGACACCCATGGTGCCCTCCCCATGCCGCCTGCGGAAGCGACCAAACTGAAAGAAATGTATGATGTGTTGTTCGGTTTATTGCAAACCTGCCGTGAAAGGGGTGACAGCATGGTTCTGCTCGGCCAGGAAAAAGTGGGTGAGCGGGAAGCGTATAAAATCCAATCGACCAGTACCGACGGTGTCATACAGGAAATATACGTTGACGCGGAAACCTATCTTGAAAACAAGCGTCAAAGTTCGGCGGTATACGCCGGCAAGGATGTCGTGACGATTACATTGTACGAAAACTATCAGACGGTTGCCGGAGTAATGATTCCACACGCCTCTAAAGAATATATCAACGATCGGCTGGATCATACGACGGTGTTCGACAATATCGAGGCGAATATCGAAATGTCGGATACCCTCTTTGTTGTACCTGATTCAACGCCGTAGTCGACATATCACATTTCATTGTGAAGGATGGCCGGCAGTACGCCGGCCTTTGCCAATTCATCGTACAGGAGTTTATCCAGCGAGCCTTTGCCGTTATGCGATATAAACAGGCAATGCAGGCCACCCTCGGCATATAATCTCTTTTTTCGGGAAATCGTGTCACGGTAAAACGGCATATGCCCGTAACCGCATATTTCCACAAAAAGATTGAACTGCGGCAGGTAAAAATCGGGCCGATACTGCCGACCGGCCAGAATAATCAACGGCTCATAGCGAAAGGCGATGTCATGTTTGGCCAGGAATGCCACTGTCCGCTGTTCGTATCGGGAGCGGACCTTGATTCCCTCTGCGGTCGACAGGGTAGCGGCGAATTGTTTCTGCCGCGGCATTTTCACTCCCCGGGGCGGCCGATACCGACCGGTGGCGCGAAGTCGTCTGCGAGTCTTCATTACACGCAATATAAGCCGGATATCGACGACGGCAACGATATTTCCGGAGATTGTTCTTTCGTTCAATCGATTGACATTTGACACTGGGAGAATATATTTGGAATCCATGAAACAGAGCAATTATAACGGCTTTTTGTGGGGGGCGGCAACTTCGGCGTTCCAGATCGAGGGACAGGTCGAAACCGATATGACCGACTGGGAACGGCGGGGGAAATTTCGTGCCGACGGCAAGGATCCCCGGGTGGGCGACGCGGCCGATCACTGGCGACGGTGGGAAGAGGATTTTCGCTTGCTCCGGGATCTCGGAGTCAACAGTTATCGTTTTTCGGTCGAGTGGGCACGAATCGAACCGGAACCGGGCATATATAATCAATCCGCCCTGGATCAATACGGCCGTATGATCGATCGTTTGCTGGAATACGGGATTACGCCGATGGTCACCCTTCACCATTTTACACACCCATGCTGGTTTCAGGAACGCAGTCCATGGCATCACACCCGGGCGATCGAATGCTATCTTCGTTTTGTCAATAAACTGTCACGGTGTTTGCTGGATCGTGTCCCGCTGGTGATTACTCTGAATGAGCCGCTGGTTTGGACTCTGGCGGCCTATGGAGCCGGGAAGTTTCCCCCCGGGGAAAAAAATCTCAGGCATCTGATGACGGCGTTCACCAATATGCTTCGGGCGCATCGCGAGGCCTATGATTTAATCAAACACAACCACCCCGACACCCAAGTCGGGATCGCCCATAACTTCATCGCATTCAAACGTGCCCCAAGCGGCATTGAAATGGATCGCAAGGTGAAGCGTTTGATTCATCATTTTTATAACAGCATGATACTCGAAGCGTTTCGAGATAACCGGGTTAAAGTATCATTCCCGTTGATGCTTTCATATGATGCTCCGATAGCGCTTGACGATAAAATCGATTTCTGGGGAGTTAATTACTATTACCGCCTCCACGTTCGGTTTCGTCTCAGCATTCGTCAGCCGTTTGAATTGCTTTCTCTGGTGCGATCGTCGGGCGAAGGCAAATCCGATCTGGGATGGGAAATCTATTCCCGTGGGTTGAAAAAGGTCTGCCGGTGGCTTGCCAGTACTGGCAAACCGATCTATATCACCGAAAACGGGATTGCGGCCCAGGACGACTCATTGCGGTTGAGATTTATCGCATCCCATCTCGAGATGCTCGATGAGATTCTGCGGGAGGGCCATCCGGTCAAGGGATATTATCACTGGTCACTGCTTGATAATTACGAATGGCTGGAAGGGACTAAAGCCAGATTCGGTTTGTATCATGTCGATTTCGACAATGGTTATGGTCGAACACTCAAACCCAGCGGCGGGTTTTACCGCGATCATATTAAAAAACACTCCGTTTATCTGCCTGCTACCGAGTAACTTATTAATCAAACCTTAATTTGCACTTAACACCGGATTAATCCCATTGGCCGATACTAACGGTGAAACGGCCGTAATAAGGATTAGTCATGAGTGGTGTGACCGATTACATTTTGATTGTTGCGATTGTCTTCGGGGTGGCCTACTCCCTGGTTGAATCGCTGATTCTTATTGTCGAACTTCGGCGTTCCCGAAAGCGGATCCCGCATAACGTGATATTACCCCCGATAACGGTATTCAAACCGTTGAAGGGGCTTGACAGCCGGCTTGAGGACAATTTGCGTTCGTTTTTTGAACTGGATTATCCGGAATACGAATTGCTTTTCGGGATTAACGATCTCGATGATCCGGCGATTGATGTGGTGAAAAAACTGCGGCGGGCCTATCCCGATGTTAAATCGCGATTGGTCGTCACCGAATTTCGAGTCGGCCCCAATCCCAAGGTGAATAACCTGTACAACATGTATCCATATGCCCGGTTTGCACATCTGGTCATCAGCGACAGTAATGTCCGGGTGGACCGAGACTATCTCACACACATGGCGGCGGAAATGCAATCCGATCAGGTCGGGCTGGTAACATCAGCCATTCGCGGCGTTGCCGGCAACAGCATCGGTTCCCTGTTTGAAAATCTACACCTCAACACGTTTATCGTCGGCAATGTGTTCGCAGTCAAACGGCTGTTCAAAATACCGATTACCATCGGCAAATCGATGTTATTTCGTCGCGAAGCCCTGGAACGAATCGGCGGTTTTCGCGCACTGGTTCACTACCTTGCCGAAGATCATATGCTGGGACAGAAGATTTCCGCCCTCGGTATGGAAACCAGGACTTCCCCGCATTGCATTCACGCGGTAAACAGCGGTTGGCCGTTGGGCCAATTCATCAATCGCCATCTTCGCTGGGCCACCATGCGCCGGCATGTAAATATCTACCATTACGCAATTGAAATTCTGTCTAATCCGGTTTTATTCGCCCTGCTTTTTTTGCTTAAAAATCCCAGGGGCTTCGGCATGGAGTTGTTTGCAACGGTGTTTTTGGCCAAAACATGTATAGACATGATTGCCGCGCGGTTTATTCGTGCGGAGGAACGATGGTATTACTACCTGCTGACGCCCATAAAAGATTTACTCATCGCGGGAATATGGATAGTTCCCTTCTTCAGCTATACGGTTAACTGGCGGGGAAATTACTTCCTTATCGGTTCCCAGACACAATTGACCCGGCTTTCGCGGCATATTGGCGCTTTCGATTGGACTATCGCCGGGGCGTATAGTGCGGCATTCAGGGATAAACATGCTGTCGGCAATCTCTCGTTTTTTCAGCGTTCTCTCTGGTTTGCCGGGATGGCGGGCAAATCAACGTTCAGCGGTACCCGTCGCCTGATTTCCCGACGTGCTCGAACCTGACAACAGCATCACACCCATTTTCTTTCAGCCAAATATCATCACTCTCGACGATCAGCGATTGCCGTCGGTCATTGAAATTTGTACCTTGCCGCTTTGGGGATTGGTATCGCATGCTTGATTATATCATAATCGGTGCGTACGGTCTGACCATGCTGATGGTGGGGTGGTTCAGCCGCAAACAAACCGCCGATTCCTACTGGGTGGCGGGGCGTCGCTATGGAACCGTCCGCATCACGACTTCGCTGGCCGCGACGATTTTCGGGGCATCATCCACAATCGGCGTCATCGGCCTGGGATATATTCGCGGCCTGACCGGGGCATGGTGGCTATTGGCCGGGGTAGCGGGGTTGGTTGTATTCGGGGTTATTCTGGCCGGAAAGGTCAGACAATTGACGGTATACACGCTTCCGGATATTCTTCATAATGCCTATGGCACCCGGGTTTCAGTTCCGGCCGGCCTGATGATTGCCGTTGCCTGGGCGGGAGTAATTGCCGCCCAGATGCTTGCCGGAGCGCGTCTGCTTTCTGGAGTGATTCCGGTTTCGTTTTCAACATCGCTGACCATTATTGCCGTGGTTTTTACCTTATATACATTCTGGGGAGGACAGCTGTCGGTGATTCGGACCGATTTCTGGCAGTTGGTTTTTTTTGCGATAAGCATCATTCTTGGCGTGGTGCTTCTATTCGGATATGGCGCAACCGACCTCGCGATGTGGAGCAATATTCCCCGGGATCACCTGCGTTTCCCGGTTTCGGATTCATTCGGATGGTATGATGCCCTGATTTACTATCCTCTTGTTGTCGGATTGCCATATCTGGTGGGGCCTGATATGTATTCACGAGCTTTGTGCGCCAAAAGCGCCGAGGTGGCGCGACGAGCGGCAGTCCTGGCGGCATTTATTATTATCCCCCCCGCGTTTTTGCTGGTGCTGTTCGGCATTCTGGCACGCGGGGTCCTCCCTGGAATTCCGGCGGAGTCGGCGCTTCCCGAGGTGCTTCGCACGTTTGCTCCGTCCGGGGTTCGCGGCCTGATCACCGTCGGTTTTTTGGGGGCGATTATGTCATCGGCCGACACCTGCCTGATCTCAGCGGCGACGATTATCACGCATAATGTAATTAAGCCGCTGAGTGGATTATCCGACCGAAACCTGTTGCGCAGTTCAAAGGCGCTGGTCCTTGTATTGGGCGCGGTGGGCTGGTTGATTGCGGAATCGCAGAAGGGGATTATTTCATCATTACTGCTGGGATACACGATTTTTGTCGGCGGGGTGGTCTTCCCCACGCTGGCGACATTCTATCGGGACAAGCTCGGGATAACCTCCGCCGGTGCTTTCGGGGCGGTGGTGGTCGGCGGCGGGATGGCGATTATCAGCAATGTATCGGATGGTACAATCGCCCGCTCCTTACTGGGACAGGGCGGGATGAACTTAATCCAGAGCCTGTTAGGACCGAAAGCTCTGAGTATTCTGCCGATTCTCCTGTCGCTATTTACACTGCTGATTGTCAGCCGTCTGACCAGATCATCATCCGGGTGTCAGGCACAAGACCGAAAAGACGAGAAAAAACCGGCAATTTAATATCAATGACAGGCAATCGAATTATCGACTGCCTGTCCTGACAATTGATAAATCACATGGGACATATAGGAGCAGGCCCGGTTGGCGTTCCGTATAAGTGATCTATCAAATACAGTATATCCAGAAGATTCACGGCATAGTCGGCATTGGCGTCGCCGGACTCGATCGGCACCGGCGCCGGTCCCGCCGGATGGCCGTACAGAAAATCTATCGCAAACAACACATCGAGCAAGTTGATATCGGTGTCACCGTTGGGATCACCGCAGGCATACACCAGAATCCGGCCGGTTTCAATCGCCGGCGTATAGTGCAACGCCAATCCCAGGAAATCCGGGAGGTACGTGGAATATCCGTCGATCAGGATGGGAGCTTCC
>JAFGAL010000030.1 GCA_016933695.1 Candidatus Zixiibacteriota bacterium
AAGGGTTTGGCTGTTCGCCAATTAAAGCGGTACGTGAGCTGGGTTTAGAACGTCGTGAGACAGTTCGGTCCCTATCTGATACGGGCGCAGGATACTTGAGGGGATCTGACCTTAGTACGAGAGGACCAGGTTGGACCGACCGCCAGTGCACCTGTTGTCGCGCCAGCGGCACCGCAGGGTAGCTGCGTCGGGAAGGGATAAGCGCTGAAAGCATATAAGCGCCAAGCCCACCCCAAGACGAGGTATCCCGTTGCGTAAGCAACCTGAAGGCTCCTGGAAGAACACCAGGTTGATAGGTCACAGATGTAAGCACAGTAATGTGTTGAGTCGAGTGATACTAATAAGCCGTGCGGCTTGATCGAGTAAAATTTCTCCTCGACGGTTGTCCAGGATCGGTCCGTGCAACCTATTGAGAGATGTCCGCGAACGCGCAAATATGAGTGTCACTAAATATTCCGGTGGCAATGGTGGAGGGGCCACACCTGTTCCCATTTCGAACACAGTAGTTAAGCCCTCTAACGTCGATGGTACTGCCTGGGCGATCAGGTGGGAGAGTAGAAAGCTGCCGGGTTTAAATTCAAAAGCCCTTTCGTGAAAACGAAGGGGCTTTTTTTGTGCTTGAAAATGGTGTAATTATTATTTATTTATTTCCAATTGAATTTACAAAAAGGAAATAAAGGTGTATGACAAATCCGGTAACCCACAGCTCTGCTGTGGGGAAAATGATTACAGCAAACACCCCCCTCATTTTAAACAGGCCCCTGCCTATTCTCAGATCGACCGCCAATGCCTTGATCTTTTCATTCAGCGTCTGCCGTGGCGAACGCCGCAATCCTGCCATCTATTTTCATGTTCCGTCGGGTCTTGACTATGGCACAGCCATTAGTGTTACCCGACGGTCTTTTCTTATCAAAGCCGCGAAATGTCATTGTGAGGAGCGAATGCGACGAAGCAATCTCAATTGTTCACATAACGCAATAGTAATCGAATGAGATTGCTTCGCTGTGCTCGCAATGATGCGGGTTTCCCGTAATCCATTGCTTCGCATTTAACCGTAGGGGCGGTTTGCGAACCACCCGTCTTTCTCCTGCAAAATCACTACCAATCCGACGGTAACACCGCAACACCCCCATATATGAAAGGAGGTCTTGCCGCCGTAATGCGAACACGAAAAAACGACAAATTTACTACATGATCACTACCGCAAAATCGTTTTTGGGGGAACGAACCCAAATGCATGTTGCCGGTATCGGGCGCCTTGTGCACATTCGGTTTGGCGCAAAAAGAGAAAAAACACGTCGTGACAAAACGAAGCCATTTCAAATAGGGGATAACAACATGCAACACAAATACATGAGCGTTAATCGGACAGTTCGTCGCGGGCCGGATTACTGTCGAAGACCCTGCCGAAGGTCCTGAGTTTTCGAAGGAAGTCTTTGAAGGGCGATTCTGCCATCCTTTCTCTTTCTTTGACAATGAGGAAACTAGATGCCACGACATAAAAACCGCGAAAGATTTCGCCCCGTCTGGCTCCGTAAATATAGACACGCCATACTTTTTACCGGAGAGCTGACATGAAAAAAAAGGTTGCATTCTTGAGCCTCGTTTTTGTATGCATTGCCGTAGTCTTGGGCATTGGATGTGGGGGCGCCGAGGGAGAAAAACAGATGAGTAACCGATCCGAAAAAACGGGAGAGTCCGACGCGGTTGTCTTCGCAACGTTTGCGCAGGATGATGAATCACTAATCCATATTGTCTATCTGGCCGAAAGCATTCGCGAATTCGGCGGAATTTGCAAAGACGCACCGATCTGGGTGTATCTCCCCGATGATTTCCGGGCCATCGACAGCGGTTTCTATGACCGTCTTGAAAACCTTAACGTCGAGATGAAAACCGCCACGATGCCCGCTGACGCCGGGTGGTTTTACTATGCCGGCAAAACCTTCGCCTCCGGACAGGCCGAGGCCGATGCCCAGGGGAAATTCGCAGTGCTGGTCTGGCTGGACGAGGACACCATTTTCCTGCGTGAACCGGCGGACTTACTCCTGAAAGCGAATATCGATTTCGCCTATCGGCCGATTATGCACAACCGGTCGGGCACATTGTATGGCCAACCGACTGGGGAATTCTGGGGACGAATCTACAAACTGCTGGAGCTTGATCCGGAAAAGCAATTCGCGATGGTGACTCCCGCCGATCGTCAGACCGTCCGCGCCTATTTTAATGCCGGTATTCTTGCCGTCCGTCCCGAGATCGGTATCCTCCGTGGATGGGGCGAAAGCTTCAAAACGCTCTATCGCGATTCGACTCTGGCGCGGATGTGCCGCGATGATGTCGAAAAACGCATCTTCCTGCATCAAACCGCGCTGGTCGGTCCCGTGATGCACAAGGTCCGCAAGGAGCGAATGACCGAGTTGTCGGGACAATATAATTACCCGATCTTTTTCAAGAAAATGTACGGCGCGGAAAACGAATTCGATGACATCTCGGATGTTGTTACCCTGCGCTACGATTTTTATTTCCGCAATCCCGAACCGGACTGGGCCGAACAACTCAAGGGTCCGGATAATGTGATCGCCTGGATGAAATCGCGATTGGGCAAAAGACAGCTTTAGTGGAAACTGCTACTTCGGCCGGTGTCTGTTGACACCGGTCGTTTTTTATCCGTCGCATTTCTAGCCGTGGTGATATATATTGATCTCGTAATTGCTGTTGACGGAGGATTTCTGATGACATGCAGACTGACCGCATGGGCATATATAGGTATGGTTGTATTATTGATTGTCTTGGCGCTTGCCTGTAACTCACGAACCTATGATCCCGCCGCGACCTATTCGGCAAAACAACTTCAAGACGATTTTCGGCAATTGCAGGATGCCATTCTCAAGTATCATCCCCTGTATTTCACCGACATGAGTGAACTCAGGGAGACACTGGCCCGGCAATCCGATTCAATTCATGACGGCATGGATGTTCTCGATTTCGCCCGCGTCCTCGGCCCGGTGACATCGAGTGTCAGATGCGGTCATACCCGGCTGTCGTTTCAGGATAATGTCCGTGAGTATTTCATGAACGACGGTCATTATCTGCCGTTCGATATTTCGGCCAGGGGCGACAGCCTGTTTGTCATGAAAAACTTCACCGATGACACCATGATCGCATGCGGTGCGAGGATCGTACGTATCGACGGCGAGTTGGCCGCGAATATCATCACAAGAGTGAAAAACAACCTGTATACCGACGGTGATGGCGACGGATTCAAGTATTATTGCCTCAATCAGAACTTCAACGGTCTGTATATGATCTTCATCGATGATCCCGAGATATTCGTGATCGACTATCGCAATCCGGATTCCGATACGATCAGCAGTATCACCGTCGGTGCCAAAAGCCGCCGCGAAATCAATCAATTTGCGAAAGCACACGATCTGCGCGATCCGCAACATCCGCTCATCGAGCAGGCGCTTCATCTCGACAGCGGGTATGCCGTATTGACCGTCCGATTCTTTGACTATTCCGACGATCAGGATCAGGTTGCCGATTTACTGGACAGCCTCTTTAGTGAAATTGATAAGAATAAAATCAACTCGCTGATTCTCGATCTGCGCGGCAACGACGGCGGTGATCCCTATGGCGCGGCATATCTGGCAAGACATCTGATCGATAAGCCGTTTCAGTACTTCGCCGATAACTCGGCGCCGTTCTATGCCGATTTGAAAAGGGAACTGGACCCGATTGCGCCGGTGTTTGGCGGCAAACTGCTGGTATTGATCGACGGAGGCTGTTTTTCCACGACCGGACATTTGCTGTCGATACTGAAATATCACCGGCGCGGCGTTTTTATCGGCGAAGAATCCGGCGGATCCTATGCCTGCAATGGCGGATATAAAGACATGACGCTTGCCAACTCCGGCATCAATGTCCTTTTGCCGCGGACGGTATTCCGTACTGCCGTCAGTGGCTTCGCGCGGGGGAAAGGAATCGCACCCGATTTTCCCGTCACTCCGACTATTGATGATAGTGTCGACGACCGTGATGTCATCATGCAAACGGCAATAACCTTGATTGTCAATAGTCCGTGATTGATAAACCGAGGATGAAGCAACCCGTCGCAACCAAATGGGCTGATACGAATTCCCGCCCCGTTTATTGTATGCATGCAAACAGCCGTCGTACAACCTCATGAATCGAATCGCTATTTTCGATGCGGACAACACGACAGTCGAGTTTGCGTATCCAGGCTTCGTGTCGTTTGCGACTGCGCGTGTTCTCATCCGCCGTTTCATACGCTTCCGCCCACGCCACAAATGCCACATGTTGTTCATGCATGGCACCTCCCGGCGCCAGGGCCGTTTCGCCGAAACGTTCCCGTTCCCGCCGAAGGAGACGTTGCATACGAATGTCGGTCGGTACACTCACGAATACCGCGGTGCTGATCAGGGGTGCCAGCGAATCTCCCCAGCCGCTGATACACCCGGAAAAAACACAATCGGCATGTTTTTCCAAATCCCGCCGCAGTAACACCAGACGTTCGGATTTGCCGCGAATCTCGCGATAAGGAGGATCGGTGGGTATCCAGAAATAATCATCGACATCGAGATGCACGCATTTGAGAAAATCGGCGAGGTGTATCGCCAATGTGGTCGTTCCCGTCCCGGAGGCACCGAATATGTGAATGCGATTTGGCATATTTGCTTTTTGGTATCAAAACCGTATATATAATAAATGGATAAATGACAAGAGTAAAGGTGACTTCTCATGAATTTGATAATTGGTATAACCGGAATGATCCTGCTTCTGGCCGGATTCGCGCTGAACATCCTGAAATTGAAACGAGAAGACTCATTTACGTATATTATCCTCAATATTCTCGGCGGGGGACTGTCGACATATTACGCCGTGACGCTTACGGCAATACCGTTTGTTATTCTTGAAACCATTTGGTCCCTGTTTGCGATATATAAATTGATGGTCATTTCAATCATCAAACGACCTGATGCAGAAAAGAGAGATGCGTCGATATGAAAAAAAGCAAAATCCTTCCCCCACGAGTGTTCTTCTGTTATCTCCTGGTTGTAATCGGAGTCTATTATATCCTGCCGGTAATGCAGGTTATTACCGGGCTGTACCGACTGATCGGTGTGCCATTTCTGATTTTCGGGCTCGGGCTGAATCTTTGGGCGGACCGGTTGTTCAAGAGGCAAAATACTACGGTCAAACCGTTTGAAAAATCCTCAACGTTCATCGTCGAAGGACCGTTCACGTTCACCCGCAACCCGATGTATGTGGGCATGACCGCGGCGCTTCTGGGATTGGCAATTCTACTCGGTTCGGTCGTGGTGTTCGCTCTTCCGTTTCTGTTCATGATTCATGTGCACTATATGTACATTATCCAGGAGGAATCTGCTTTATGTGAGACCTTCGGGGAATCGTATGATCATTATCGCCGGCAGGTCCGCCGCTGGTTATAACTGATAATTCATAAAAACGGGCGGCAAAACATGCCGCCCGTTATTGTTCGTCACGTTACTTGCTTAGAAAAACGAATACCCGGCTAGAATGTTAATCGCCGAATTATGTTCATCGGGGGCTTCCATGCCATCCGGGAGCGTGTCCACACCATATGAATAAATGACCGATAATCCCATGACATACCGCGCTTCGATGAAGATTTTCCCGGGACCCACCTTGTAATCGACACCGGCTCCCACCACCAGTTCCCAGTCAATCCCCTTGAATAACCCATCGATATCCTCTTCGGAACCGGCGTCTTCCCATTCTTCGGTTTCTTCGTTGTAGGCATGACCTTCGATCTTGGACTTGGCGCCGATATTGACGGCGATACCCGGCCCGGCAAGGAGGTACGGACGAAGATCTTTCCCGGTTGGCAGTGACATTCTCAGCAGGATGGGGAATTCCAGGTAATGCAGGCGATATTCCAGAGTCCCGTTAAAATAGGCATCATTGCGTTCCACTTTGGCACCACGGGAAGTGTATAATACCTCCGGCTGGATCGCGAGATTGTTATATATCGGCGCGGTTAAAAATATGCCGAAGGTGACTGTTTTCCGGCTTTCATAATCGTAATCGCCCAGTTTCGTGGCAGTGATGTCATCTCCGAGTGTGTCGAGGGTGTAATATTTGAACTTGTCCGTAAAATTCACGATTCCCAATCCGGCTTTGAATCCCATTCCGTCGAGATGATACATGTCATAATCCGCCATGACCGGAGCATTTGATTCTTCATCGCTTTGAGCGAAAATCCCCGGGACGACCAACAGCAGCAACGCCAGACCGATTACATATCCCCGAAAATAAGTGGTACGAAAAAACGCCGTCATCTTTTCTCTCCTTGAAATGATCGCACGCGGTAACGCGGGATCGGCAATTGTCTCATGTGTGCATTTAAGTAAAGACATAATATCTGTAAAGTCAATACGCGGATAATGTCTGACGGGTTTCGCAATAGTACGAATTTATTGAACGGGAAAGGCTATTTGTCGAACAGGCGGTTTTTTATCTGTCGCAACAGCGGCGATTTTTTCATGGCAATCCAGATACGGCGCGGAAACGCTCCAGTGAGAATGGCACGCAACCGTTTCGGATAGAAATACACGTTATAATGCGCGCGCAACTGTGTTTTCCAATTGCGATGCCAGTCCATATCGGTCAGGCAGTTGATTTCCGAAAGCGCATTGGTTTGACATGCCCGTTTTACCAGCTGTTCGAACAGGTAATTTCCCGGTGAATAATATGAGTAATCCTCATCGTAAGCGATTTTGCAAAACACCAAAGCGCCGTTTACGCGGCAGGCCAGATGTCCTGCCAGAGTGGTGTCACCAGTTTTCAGAAAATGCCATTCCAGCATTCCCGCCTCCGTCAACCGTCGCGTCAGGGTGTGATAAAACCGCTGAAGATCGGGCGAGCGCATGATCGCCGAACCGGCGCGCCCTTTCCATCCCGACGCCTCCAATCGCATAAATCGCTCCAGATCGGCATCGGTGGAGTCAGGGCCTGAAACAACGATCATGGACAATTGCCTGAGGTCGCCCAGATGTTTTGCGGCGCGTTTCAGATTACGTCGGAAATTGGCACTCAATTGCGATTGATATTCCTCAAAAGAACCGTGTGTATCAACATAGGAGCCGTACCCATCGAATTCCCGTAAAATCAGACCGGACGACACATCATGATCGTTGATTCTCAGAGTCGGCGATTGCTCCGGAAGGCGTCGCAGCTCCAGGCCGCACCAGTCCGGGCAATGCTGGTCAATCGCCGCAATCAGCCGGGGAATCAAAACCGATTCCAGTCCGTCATGAACCAGAAAATCAACCGAAATGGTATGCAGGTCATTCGGGGTTCGTAACCAGACACAACGAGTGCCGAATCGTCGTCGGCGGCTCTCGACAAGCGGCAGGACTCCCACCAATCGCCCCTTGGCCATGGCCAGAAGACAAAACCACGATTCTTCGGGTTTCAGGCGATGTTCCAGATACGACGACACCCAGGCGTGCGACAGCATCGGAAGTCGATGCGGCGAATTGCAGGCAAGAGTATTCCAATCCACGGCATGGGATTTTAAATCATCAAAAGAACGAATCACGGATACGTGCAGATCATACGGATCCGCGTGTAATCGGCGCAAAACGTCATCTGGACGCGTCCGCGCGGTGTGTTCAAAGGTGCCTGTCTGTCGATGCGGTCTTTCTTTCATTGCCCCTTCAACCCGGGTCACCAAAGCAAAATCAATGCTGTTGCCTGTTCCCTGGCTTGTGCTCTCTAACTCGGGCTTTACTAGTCCGTTAGTCCTACTTACGAGGCTGTCAATATCATAACAACCCCGGCCGGACGTTGCAACAAAAACATCCGTGAGAAATTCACTCTATGTATATCGGCAGACGATATGGATTTTTTCCGCACAACGATGTCATAAAACAGTGTATATTTCTTGATATTGGTTCGATTCCTACGGAAAGATGCGAGATGAATGAACAAATGCTTATCGGCCTCGCCAGTATCATCGTCCTCGGCATTGTTGCCCAGTGGCTGGCCTGGCGGCTCCATATTCCGGCCATTCTGCTGTTGCTGGTTTTTGGCATTGTGGCCGGTCCGGTTATGGGCGTGCTTAAGCCCGATCTGTTGTTCGGTGGACTGCTGTTTCCGCTTGTCTCCGTTTCAGTGGCGATTATCCTGTTCGAGGGCGGACTGAGCCTGAAAATTGGCGAACTGCGCCAGGTGGGCGGTGTGGTTACGCGTCTGATTACAACTGGCATTCTGGTCACCTGGGTGCTTTCGACACTGGCGGCAATGGTGGTTGCCGGAATTCCGACCGCGCCCGCAATTCTTCTGGGGGCGGTATTGGTCGTGTCCGGCCCGACTGTCATTATTCCACTGTTGCGCCAGGTGCGGCCAACCGGCAAAGTCAGCTCGATTGTCAAATGGGAAGGGATTGTCAATGATCCGATCGGGGCGATTCTGGCCGTGCTGGTTTTCGAGGTGATCCTGGCGGGCAACATGGAACAGGGGACCACAGTGGCAATCATCGGCGTCATCAAGGCCCTGGTGCTGGGAGCACTGAGCGGGCTGATTTCCGCCGGCATTATGATCCTCCTGTTGAAACGGTATTTTATCCCCGATTTCCTTCAAAATCCGTTTTCGCTGATGCTGGTTGTAATCAGCTACGCCGCCGCCAATGAACTGCAACCCGAATCAGGTCTTTTGGCAGTTACAGTCATGGGGATCGCGCTGGCCAATCAGAAATATGTCTCGATTCGACATATCCTGGAATTCAAAGAAAACCTGCGGGTGTTATTGATATCGAGTCTGTTTATCATTCTGGCGGCGCAGTTGACTACCGAGCAATTGGCACTGTTTAAGGGAAACAACTGGCTGTTCGTGGCGGCGCTGATTCTGATTGTCCGACCCGTGGCGACATTTTTTTCGACCATGAATTCCAACCTCACCCGAAAAGAGCGTGTTTTTATCGGCTGGATGGCCCCGCGGGGCATCGTGGCCGCCGCAGTGGTTTCAGTGTTTGCCATTCGGCTGGCCGATATCGGTGTTTCCGGATGGGATCAATTGGTTCCGCTCACTTTTCAGGTGATTATCGGGACCGTCGCGGTCTACGGACTGACATCTGCGCCGCTGGCGCGCCGTTTGAAACTGGCGCAACCCAATCCGCAGGGAATTCTGTTCGCCGGAGCCCATCCATTGGCCCGGTCAATTGCCCAAATTCTCAAGGATGAGGGTTTTCCCACCGCGCTGATCGACACCAACTGGGGCAATGTTACCAGCGCCCGTAAAGGCGGTTGTTTGGCATATTATGCCAATATCCTGTCCGAAAACGCCCTGCATGATATTCCGCTGGATGGTATCGGTCGCCTGCTGGCGCTTACGCCCAACGAGGAAGTCAACTCGCTGGCGGCATTGCACTATGTCGATCTGTTCGGACGTTCCGAGGTGTACCAACTGCCGCCGTTGTCCGCAAGCAAAAGCGGCAAACAGGCCATGCCGCTTCATCTGCGGGGTCGATACCTGTTCGATGAAGAAGCCACATACGGATATCTGACAGCCCGCCTGCAGGGGGGAAGCATTATCAAACGCACCGATATCACCAATGAATTCGATTATCATGCGTTTAAAACGATCTACGGCAACACCGCCATGCCGCTTATGGTGATCACCGGCGATCGTACAATCAGAATCTTCACAATTGAGACCCTGCCGGAACCGAAACCCGGCGAGATTCTCATCAGCCTGGTCGATCCGCCGCCGGAAAAACCGAAGGGAGTCGAGGACTGATTTTTTCGTTTGTCTATTTGGACACCGCGGCCTGAAGAGCCGGCACGAATGCTTTTTGCATTACCTGCTCCAACATTGTTGGTGTTGATGTCGCCGCGGTTCGGGGATATTCGTCGACCAGTGTTCCGTTTTGCATGGCTTCATATATTTCCGTATCCTGGTCTGCCAGATAAGGGGTTGTTTTTCCTGCCGAAATTTCCGGTTGGTGTGTTTTTAACGGTTTTCATGTTTAGCCTTGCTGTGTTTTGGGGCGTTTTTACCGCGGAGGTTACGGACTTAAGTTATTACCTAACATTCGCCTGGCGGAGTTGTCCCAATAATGGTCACCTGACAGTTCCCGACATTTGATCTTGACACCGGACCGTCAACGCGCGTATACTCGTCATGGCGGTCATAATGTGGGAAGAACGACACCGATTACTCGATTACGTGTATAGTACTTTAATGCAAATCCATATCAGTATTGCATGAAAGGAGGATATATCGCCCGATACCCATGGGGGGCAGGGAGATACCATAAGGACTCCCATATGCAAATGTAAAGACATTGCCTGAAAGGACAAGGAGGAGAAATGAAACTGGCACGTATTACTCTGATGGTGTTGATGATACTGGGATTGGCCACGATTGCAGGGGCCGATGTCGTGGTGAAAAGCAAAATTACCACCAATATTCTGGCGGCGGGATCGACCGAAGTCTCCCATACCGAATACATGAAGACCGACCGCAGTTACGGTGAAAGCACCACCAAAATGACCGGCGGCATGATGGCGATGATGGGCAATAAGGAACAGCAGTCAATCGATATCACCCGTCTGGACAAGGAACTGATCTGGACACTCAATCCCGAGCAGAAAAGCTATCGCGAGATGACGTTCGAACAACTCAAGGCCGCGTTCGCGAACAAGCCGAAAACCGGAACGGCCGCGATGGGCGGCGGTGATCCCGAAAAGTATGCTTGGGAGATCAAAGTCGATGAAATGCCGGCCGGCGAAAAAGTCGGCGGTTATGCCTGTAACGGTATGATTGCCACAGCCAAGGGGATCGGCAAGGATGATCCTGAGGATGTCGTGGTGGTCACCTATAAAATGTGGTACAGCGACAAGTTCCCGGGTTTCAAAACCTATAAGGCGTTTCAGGGGATGTTTGCCGACAAGCTCGGTTCAGACCAGTTTGGTGAACAGCGGCGGCTGGCCAATATGCTGAGTATGTTCGGCGACAAGCTGGATGTGTTGATGGACAAGATGCAGGCGATCGAAGGGATGCCGATGAAATCGGTCATGCTGGTAGAACGGTCCAAAGCTCCGTATCAGCCGGAAGAGGGTGAACAAGAGGATCCAATGAAAGCCCAGATGCGCGCAATCCTCGGCGAGCCGGAAAAGACCGAAAGCGGGATGTACAAGATTTTCTCGATTCAGTCGGAAGTTACCGGAATCGAGGAAACGTCATTTGACGAAGGCAAATTCAATTTGCCCGAAGGGTATTCATCGAATTAATGTTTCGACAATATCACATGATGCCCGCCGTTTTCCATACGGCGGGCTTTTTTTTTACAGAAGATCGATATAATCCAGCACGAGACGCGCTGAGTTGCGCGCAGCCACCTTGAAAAACCTGCTTAACTCATCGCGGGCCGTCCCGGAATCGGTTCCTCCGGCCAGGTCGGACGCCGAACGGAAGATGATACAGGGAACATCATTGGCGGTGCACACCTGCGCAACCGCGGCCGATTCCATGTCGGTTACCTGCGCTTTGAACGTCGATGACAGCCAGTGACGCTTGTTGCGGTTGTCGATGAAACTGTTGCCGCTGACCCCGACTCCGCCGACTTGCAAACGCGGCATACGTTCGCCGATCGGATCCAGCGCCGGTGCCGATTCGGCCAGTCTTCCGGCATGTGCGAACAACCCGGAATCCACCGCAAACGATGAGAAGTCAACCATGCTGTCATGATCGGGTGAATAGGCTTCGATGTCTCCCGGCTCGAAATCATTGGGGCCGTAGTACCCATAATCATGAGTAATCCAGCGGTCGCAAATGACAATATCGCCGACCCGAACCGAGGTATCGATGGCACCGGCGATTCCGGTGAAAATCACGCATCGGGGATGATAGCGGTCAAGCAGAGATTGCGTGGTCATGGCCGCATTGGTCATCCCGACTCCCGACTCGGCGAGAACAATGTCTTTGCCTTTGATAACTCCCACGTGCACCGGCCGGCCTAAAACAGTGTCGCTGTGATCGACTGCGATTTGACGCGCCAGCAGTTCACCCTCGGCGGGAAAGGCGTAGAGTATCATGATCGTCTGACGATCCGTTCGGTCGGCGGTACACCCGCCCCAAATGACCGCCGCGACAGTGATACCCAATAAAAATAAGATACTCCGCGTATGGGATGGTCGTGATATGTTCATGAAATGACTCCGATATGTTTCGGTTGGATCGGCCTGCAAATACATGCCCCCGCCAGGAATCGAACCTGGATTACCGGCTCCGGAGGCCGATGCGTTATCCGTTACACCACGGGGGCGGAATATCCGGAAAATCGGTGCCTTTCGGCATGGCAAACTTACAACGAAACGACCTCCTTGTCAAATGTTCTTTTCTTCACTCCCCAGGTGAGCATCTATTTTCCCACTTGACCTTCACCGTCATTCTCCGTAGAATGTCATTTTTAGGGAGAAGCGCGTCTTGCTGAACTGGATTGCCGAACAAATCGTCCTGTATTGGAGTATTTTTCGGTATCTTATTCCCGCCGTTCCGTGGACGGTGCTGATCACCATAACGTCATTTGCGCTGGCATTGATCCTCGGCCTGATTATCAGCATCATTCGCATCTGGAAAATCCCCGTGCTGTCGTTTCTAGCGGGAGTGTATGTCAATGTCATTCGCGGGGTACCGCTTCTGGTGCATATTTTCTTTATCTATTTCGGATTGGGCAAATATCTCAATTTCGACCGCTTCACGGCGGGCGTGCTGGCGGTGGGGATATGTTATTCGGCATATCTGGCCGAGATCTTCCGTTCCGGGCTGGAAGCGATCTCTCACGGGCAGTACGAAGCGGCCATGTCGCTGGGCATGACCCGGTTCCAGACCCTGCGCTACGTCGTCATCCCCCAGTCATTGCGTATTGTCATTCCCCCGTCGGCCAATGAATTTATCGCATCCCTGAAAGATTCCTCGCTGGTGTCGATTATCGGATTGCGGGAATTGACCCGTGCCGGGCGTGAATATTACTCCCAGTTCTTTACCGATTTTCAGACCTGGATCATGGTCGGCGCACTCTATTTGATCATGACCCTGACTCTGACACGAGTCGTTAAATATCTGGAGCGGCTGTTCGCCGTCAAAGGCTTTGGGAGTCGCACCACATGATTACCGTGAAAAACATGACCAGACGATTTGGAACCATGGCGGCCGTGGACGAGGTCTCTTTCGACGTCGATCGGGGAGAGGTCGTGGTGATTATCGGGCCGTCAGGGTCCGGCAAGTCAACCCTGTTGCGATGTCTGAACGCGTTGGAGGAAATCGACGGCGGAGAAATAATCATTGACGATTTTATCATTGACAAACGTCATAAGGACATCCATCAGATACGGTTGGAAGTTGGCATGGTTTTCCAGCAGTTTAACCTTTTTCCGCATCTGACGGTTATAGAGAATGTCATGCTGGCGCAACGGGTGGTGCGGAAACGAAGCAAAGCCGAAGCCCGCAACAAGGGCATGACCCTGCTGGCGCAGGTGGGGTTGACCGATAAAATTGACGCATTCCCCGCCGAGCTGTCCGGCGGACAGAAACAGCGAGTGGCAATTGCCCGTGCGCTGGCAATGGACCCGAAAATTATGCTGTTTGACGAGGTCACCTCCGCGCTCGATCCGGAGATGATCGGTGAGGTCTTGGAAGTTATGAAAATGCTGGCGGCCGGGGGAATGACCATGATGGTGGTGACGCATGAAATCGGTTTTGCGCGTGAAATGGCCGACCGGGTGCTGTTTATGGAGGCCGGCAAGATAATCGAAAGCGGAATCCCGTCGCAGTTGTTTGACAATCCACGTCAGCAGAGAACCCGCGACTTTTTGGGTAAAGTATTATAAAGGGTGAAACGATGAAGATGAAAATGACCTTTTGCATATTGGCGGTGATATTTCTCATCTCGACCGCAACCGCGTCGGAGTTCGCTATCGAACCCCGCTACCCCAGAATCGCCCCGCGTTTCGATAATGTGTTATCCTTCGCGACCGCCGATAAACCCGCTTCGATCTGGGTCTTTTTCACCGACAAGGGAATAGCCGACCGCGAATCCTATCAAAAGGCCCTGTCCATCGCCAAAGACCGTTTCACCGAAAAAGCGTTGGAACGACGCCACCGACGCACTCTCGAAAGAGGTGCGCTGGACTATTTCGATATTCCGGTTAGCCCGTCGTATGTCCGGCAGACACAAGAGCTGGGACTCGCTGTAACCTCGCAATCCCGCTGGCTGAACGCCGTTTCGGGATACGCCGATTACGAGACGATCCAGGAACTGGTCTCACTGCCCTTTGTGGCGGAAATCCGTCCCGTTGCCAAAACCGTCCATCATCCGGTCCCCGACGAAATGAACCGCCTCAATAAAGACGTCCCGGAACCCGAAACCCTCGATACTACCGATTACGGACCGTCGTATCGTCAGTCTGATTTAATCAACGTCCCCCTACTGCACAAAAACGGCTTTTCCGGAAAAGGTGAGATGATTGCCATTTTCGACACCGGTTTTGAGCTTGACCATCCCGCCTTTGACAGTATGAATTGGACCCATGCGTATAATTTTATCGACGACAATGAAGATGTGAGTGAAACGCCCGATCATGGCACGTCGGTATTGTCTCTGGCCGGTGGCTTCGAACGGGGACAGATTATCGGCCCGGCTTTCGGTGCGGATTTCATTCTGGCCCGAACGGAAAAACTGTATGAGGAAGATACCACCGAAGAGCGCTTCTGGATCGAAGCGGCCGAGTGGGCCGATTCTCTCGGTGCGACGATCATTTCATCATCTCTGGGATATTTGGACTGGTACGAATACGAGGATCTCGACGGTATGACCGCCCCGATCACAGTCGCGGCCGATATCGCGGTGTCGCGCGGGATTGCGGTGTTCAATTCCGCCGGTAATCAGCGGTGTCCGAATCCGCAGAATTGCTTTTATTATGTCACGCCGCCCGCCGATGGATTCGGCGTGATGGCTATCGGTTCGGTCGATAGTCTTGGCGTTTTGGCGGGAACATCATCGGCCGGTCCGACCTATGACGGTCGTCTCAAGCCGGAAATTGTGACGCAGGGGGTGAATACGTATGCCGCCGATTATCAGGGGGGATACCGCCGGCGTAATGGCACTTCATCCGCCGCCCCGCAGGCGGCCGGGGCCGCCGCGCTGATTCTGGAGGCCAATCCGGACTGGACCCCGACGCAACTGCGCGAGGCCATGATGCGCTCCGGAAATCGCCACGACAATCCCGACAATCTATACGGACATGGCCTGCTCAACGCCTTCAAGGCGGCGGAATTACTGAGAATCGCGCCGATTCCCATGGCCACGGTCCGTGTCACCGATTTTATCCTGATTCCGATCGAGATTTCTCGACCGGAGGAAGTCAATTACCTGTTGTTGACCGCGCAAAACCTTCCCGACAGCGCCGTCCTCAACACCGCCCAGCTGATGAACGGCTATTCCGAAATCGTCTACTGGGGCTGGCCGCAGGACGTGGGAAGTCGCACTGTTCGCCTGATTCTGACCGCCGATGTTGTCGATGTCGGCTTACTGGCCGATACCGCCGAATTCGTGTTCCGGGTCGTGGAAAAAACCGATATTGCCGCGGGTCCGAACCCGTTTACCGATTCCCTGACTATTTTCATCGATACCACCATGGCGGGGGCTCCGACCGATATTTCCGTCCATGCCATAAATGGGGAAAAAGTTTGGGACGCTTTTACCGATACCTATAATAGCGTAGATGGAACAGTGGTATGGTATGGAACCAACAACCAGGGGCGCGAAGTCGCTTCGGGGGTATACTATATCGTTGTTCGAACGGTATGGTCAGTTGAAACGGTGAAGGTTTTTAAAAAATAGGCATGACATCGGCGATACGTGACCGGCAAAAAAACAGAGCACAACTTTCACAATGCGCCGTTCTTAAGGTTGATCGAAAAGGGCGTTTTGTTTTCGTTGATGATCTGACGGAAAAAATACTGGCGGCCCCTTGCGAGGAGTTGTACGTGAAGAGCATTCAGGATTTTCTGGATGAATCCTCACGTGCGGAGCTGGCGACCGTCCTGGAAAACGATCGCACCTGTGAGACGTTTTATCGTCCTCTGATGCTGACAATTCGTGACACCCAGGGAGTCGCACACCGGCATATGGCGGTGGTGTCGCTGAATTTCGTCGCGGGCAATCCTGCCAACTTTCAGATCATTCTCATTCCGGACCACCTGACTTCCGCGGAACGCACTGAGGTAACATCCCCGGTGTCCGAAACGGATACCGTCCACCAGATGCTGTTCGAATTCGTGGCAAGCCGGCACGATCGGGATACCGACTGGCAATCCGTCGCCGAAATCCTGCTGGAACTGCCGACCGTCAGGCAGGTAATGCTGTACCGTCTTGAATCGGACCACCTGTCTCTGCTGGCGTCGGCGGATCGTCGACCCCATTCCGGAACCGGCATCGATTCCGGGCAGTGCGTAGCCGACATGGTGTCGCAGATTCGTTCCGGACAGGTATACGCCGAAGAATTTCCGGCCGATCAGCGTGACCCGGAATTTTGTGCGGAGCTGGCGTACCCCCTGAAGGCAGACGGACAAGTCTGGGGATGCTGGCGCGTTGTGCATAGCAATGAGCATGATACCTTTCGCGATGAAGCCGAGCATGTCGCGGCCTTCATCGGAACGGCCTTGTCGCCGTATCCGGAGTCGCGCGAAAAAGACCTGCCCGCCCCGAATCATTCCGAAATACTGCGCGCGAGTCTTGCTGATATCGACATACGCACCGATGCCCTGGCGCATCTGGTGGCGTTTCTACGGAAAGACTCACCCGCCCTGCCCGATGAACTCCGGATCCGAATCGCCGAAACGGTCAAACAGGCGGTACACAC
Source organism: Candidatus Zixiibacteriota bacterium (assembly GCA_016933695.1). Lineage (GTDB taxonomy): Bacteria > Zixibacteria > MSB-5A5 > GN15 > PGXB01 > JAFGAL01. The sequence continues at coordinate 16,929 of JAFGAL010000030.1, forward strand.
ACAGACCGCATTGATAGGAGCCGCCATGACGATAACCTCAATTGATAACGTTCGGATTACCGAACAGGTGGATCTTAACCGAATCTTTCGCGACGTGTACGGCATCCTTGAGGCTGAATTCCCACAAAAGACAATCTCGCTTGACAGTATCAGTCTGCCGGTTCTGGCCGGTGATGAGGATAAACTGCGAAAAGCCTTGTATTATATACTGTACTGCCTCTTGGCATTGCATGCCGATTCCGAAACCGTACATCTGAAACTCAATGCGGAAGTGATAAACAACTCCTGTCGCCTGAGCATGCATTGCCCGGGTGTTGAATTCGACTGTAACCAGCCGGAGCATGTGTTCGCCGGCGATAAGCGTCGACGGGATGATGTTACGGCATGGCATTATCGCATGATCATGTCGGCGGCGCGGACCATTGCCCGCAGAATGAATGGCGATGTCGAATGCACCGCCGGCGAGCCGGACGGAATCGCGGTAACTCTGTCCTTTGCGATGGGCGATGGGGGAGAACCGTCATGAGACTGCAACCGCGCGTATTACGCTGTTGCCGGAGAACCGGGGACCGGAAGGACATCACCGCCTTTTTGGCTAAAGTGCATTCCCCCGATTACGATATCCTCGAAATCAGCGGCAACACCACTCTGGAGGCGGTCCTGCTGGAAGTCCACCAGACACACGCCAATGCCGCGGTCATCGATAGTACCGAGGAATATACCATTGATGATGTCATCGCCCGTCTGGAAGGCCGCAAACCACTTCGCAAACTGCGTTTGGTATTGTCGAAACCGAAAGAGGAATCCGTACCGGAAACGACCAATCGCTGGGATACGGGCATTGTCAATTTCACCGCCGCGACCCTGAGTCATGAGATCAATAATCCGCTGATGACTATCGCCGCCAACGCCGAGATGTTACTGGGCGAAAAGAAAAACCTCGACACCGATATCCGGGATAAAATCAGCATCATCGCATCCGAAGCGCGTCGCATTCAGGATGTCACCCGCCAGTTGACCGATCTGCAAAGCCTGCAATACCGGGAAACCGCAACCGGGAAAATGATCGTCCTTCCCGAAACCGCCAGTCGTGGCAATCGCATTCGTCAGGCGCTTCTCACGAAAGGCGACAATAAATCACTTGACAAGCACACCGACAATAATATATTGGCTAAACGCTGACGTCTGGGGCCGTAGTTCAGTTGGGAGAACGCTTGACTGGCAGTCAAGAGGTCAGGGGTTCGAACCCCCTCGGCTCCATTTTTTATTGTACGAACCATTCCCGCATAATCATCCCGTGTCGGCAGACTGACCATGATCTCCGATTTGTTTTGACATCGTCATAAAGATTGGATTATATGTACCATGCTCTATCTGTGGGTTATTATCGCCTATCTCGTCGTGCTGATCGGAGTCGGCGCTTATCGCAGTAAGTACGTTAAATCACAGGATGATTTCATGGTCGCCGGACGGCGGCTGTCGGCGACGGTGCTGGTGGGAACGCTTCTGGCGACCTGGATCGGTTCGGGATCGATCATCGCCGGCGCCGGACTGGCCTATACCAAGGGGTTTTCAGCGCTCTGGTTCGATGCCGGAGTGTGGATCGCCATTATTATCCTGTATCTGATCGCCGGGCGGGTGCGCAAATTCGCGCAGTACACCGTTCCGGACATTCTCGAAGCCCGCTACAACAAGTACGCCCGTATTCTCGGCACGGTCGTGACGATTATCGCCTATACCGCCATTGTCAGTTACCAGTTTCGCGCCGGGGGGATGGTGCTGAATTTGGTGACCGGGATATCGGTCGATCAGGGGATGATTATCACGGCGTTGTTTGTCATCGGATACACCGTCCTGGCCGGGATGATTTCGGTGGCGTATACCGATGTCGTCAACGGGGTGGTGATGCTGGTCGGGCTGTTTATCGCCCTGCCGTTTTTACTGCATCATGTCGGCGGGTGGGATGGCGTCACCGCCGGTTTGTCCCCGGAACATTTTCAGCCGATGGGGAACATGACCCCCCGCGAGGCATTCGGCTACTCACTGCCGACGATGCTGCTTTTACTGGGAGAATCCGGAATGTACCAGCGCTTCTTCTCCGCCAAAGACCCATCGACCGCCCGTCGTTCCGTGATTGGCTGGATTATCGGCACGATCATCGTTGAAACCCTGGTGGTGGTGCTGGCGGTAATCGGATCGGCCGGTTTCAAAGACATCAATGCCGAAATGGTCATCCTGCACGCGGTACGTTTCGGCGTTCCCGTTGCGGTCGGATGTCTTCTGCTGGCCGCTATCGTGGCGGTAATTGTCTCTACCGCCGATTCGTTTTTGCTTGTTCCGGCGACCAATGTCGTGCGTGATATCTACCAGCGTTTCATCAATCCACAAGTCCCTCCGAAAAAACTGGTGCGGTATTCACGTTTGGCGGTGATCGCGCTGGGGCTGATCGCCTTTTTACAGGTGCGGTTTTTCACACAGGTGCTGGAGATGGCTCTGTATGCCTATACCATGTATGGAGTCGGCATTACGCCCGCGGTCATGGCGGCTTTTTTCTGGAAACGCGCCTCCGCCGCCGGGGGTACCGCCTCGATTGCCGTCGGCATGGCAGTAACGCTGATTTGGGAAATCATGGGGCAACCGTTTGGCGTGCCAACCGTGTACCCCGCGCTGGGAGGTTCACTGCTGGCACTGATCATGGTCAGCCTACTGACCCCGCGCCCCAATCCTCAAAAATGGCAGGCACTCGAAAAATAAGTGGTGGCATTGGCAGTGTCAGTAAACGCAAATCGAGACCCCAATAGTCTCATTCTTATGTTAAGATTATGCCTGACATGACGATAAAATCATCAGGGGTTAAACATAAGATTACGAGCTATGAATGTATCAACAGGCGTTGCCCATTAACCGCAAGATTCTACTCATCGATGATGATCACGACGTCCACTGTCAATTCCGCACAATTGTAGACTCCGTTTCCGCGCTTGATATAAAGCAGTTAAATACCCGATCCGACAGCACGGATAATCCCGCACAATTCCAGAAAGCATTTCAACTGGATTTTGCCTACGATGGCAATGAAGGCTGTCAGCGCATCCTTGAAGAGGAAATCGCCGGAACGCCGTACGCGCTGGCTTTTATTAATGACAAATTATCACCGGGACTTGATGGTGTTGAGACGATACGCAAAATCTGGGGCGATGCGCCTGATTTGGAGGTTGTCCTGTGTTTGACCAATACCGATTATTCCTATGAACATATTGTCGATGCGCTGGGAACCTCGGAGCAGTTGTTTGTCGCCCGCAAGCCGCTCGATCCGCTGGAAATCAAGCAACTGGCCGAGACATTGACCCGGAAGTGGTCGTTCCGGCATGCCACCCGACAGTCGATGCATGCGGTGCGGGATGAATACATCTGCCGCGTCCGAGAACTGGAGAACGCCAATAAAGCCCTGCAGGCGGAATTAATTTCGGCGCGCCGTGAACAGGCGTCACTCAATGAGGAGTTTCACTGGTATCAGGTGATGTTCGACAATGTCGGCGACTCAATTATGGTGTGTTCGCTTGATTCGCGTGGGATCCCGGGGAACTTCATCAATGTCAATGTTTGTGCCTGTGCCCGATTTGGTTATTCCAGGGACGAATTTCTGGAACTGCATCCTTCACATATTATATTCAAACAACAAGAAACTGATAATGCCGAATCCATATACAAACTCCTGTTAAAACGCGGCGAAATGGAATGTGAATGCCTTGGAATTACCCGTGAGGGACAACGAATTCCGATTACTCTGATTGGCCGGTGCTTCGAGCATCAGGGGAAAATGATGGTGATGATGGTCGTCCATAATGCCTTATGTCGCGAGCAATTTGGTGTAGGAGCCTTTGTCCGCAAACCGTTTACGCAACAATCGCTGGGGCGGGAAGTCCGCGCCGAGTTGAATCGTGAAAACGCCGCCGTTGCCGATCAGCCGGTTTCGTCTCGCTAATCGCCGAATCTTGCTGCCTTTTCCAAAAAATGATTGTTTTTTGCGCCGCCATGCTCTATGTATGCGGATGCAAGACTGCTATGAGAACGAGTAAACGACAATACCACGCTTTACGCGATATTCATTACGACCTTTTTGAAGCCGCAACGACTAACACAACCGTCGAACGGTTTCCAGTCGGAAATGATGAAGCAGCCGATTATGCCGACCCATACCTGCCGTCGGTGGAACAGTTATATTGTATGTATGACACATTCAATGAGGAATGTTTCAGCGGGCGCCTGCCGGAGATCAAAATCAGTTATTCCAACCGCATGTTGATCGCCGGATCGTATATGCCGTCGACTCGGGAGATTAAAATCGGAAGAAAATATCATGCGATTTTCCCCGATGATCTTGCCGACACGCTCAAGCATGAGATGATTCATGTTATTTATCCCAACCACGACCGGGGATTCAAGGCGCTGGCTGCCAAACTGGGAGTCTCGCTAAAAGCCAAGGCGCATCCCAGCCTGCGAGGACCGTATAAATACCTGTATATTTGCCCGGTGTGTGGACGGGAATACCCGCGTCGCAAGCGACTGCGGATGGCATCCTGCGGCGTATGCTCGAAGGGAAGCAGTTTCGATCCCCGCTGTAAACTGCAGTTGGCACGGGTGAAAAAATAAAAAGACAGGCACTTTGGGCGTTCTTATCGGTTCTGTTTCAATGATATAGACTAAATTGAGCGAAGAAGTTGCCGATTTGCTAACAACGAGGCGAAAATAATTGAAAAAGTCTTGACAGCCATTTGATTTTGCGTATATTCTAAGGCTTTTGATTATATAAAGATAGCATAACCGGGTAGCCGGGGGAACAATGAAAACGTTTATACCGAAAATCGACAGTGCGAACCGAGACTGGTATGTGGTTGATCTGAAGGATGCGGTCCTGGGACGAGCGGCTGGTGAAATTGCGAATATTCTCCGCGGTAAGAACAAGCCGATTTTTACCCCGCATCTGGATACCGGTGATCATGTCATCGCCATCAATGCCGCACATCTCAAAGTGACCGGACGTAAACCGACCGAAAAGAAATACTATCGGTACACCGGGTATCCCGGCGGATTGCGGATCAGTACATATGAGAAAACGATGCAGACCGATTCACCGAGAGTGTTCACGCATGCCGTCAAAGGAATGCTGCCCAAGAATCGTCTCGGGCGGAAAATGATCAAGAAACTGCATGTATACGCGGATGCCGATCATCCGCATCAAGCCCAGAAACCTCAACCGTTGACGTTGAATAAATAAGACAGAGTGCATTCATGACGGAAACATCATTTGCGGCAACCGGAAGAAGAAAAGAATCCGTTGCCAGGGCCGTGATCAAAGTGGGCGGCGGGATTTTCAGCATCAATGACAAATCCCCCAAGGAATATTTGAAACGCGACGTCCTGGTCGACCAGGTGAATTTGCCGATGCAACACACCGAAACCTACGGCAAGCTGGATATCATCTGCCAGGTTAAGGGCGGCGGACTTACCGGTCAGGCGGGTGCGGTGCGGCTGGCAATTGCCCGTGCCATCTCGAAACTCGATCCCGACCTTCAGCCGGTCCTGCGCAAGAAGGGGCTGCTGACCCGTGACCCTCGCGCCGTGGAGCGCAAAAAATACGGTCAGCCCAAAGCCCGTAAACGCTATCAGTATTCGAAGCGTTAAACGAGACAATCCGGCAGTGCCGGAAATAATCACGTTCCGTTGAATGCCCGGTGGTCCCCTCAGTGGGTCCGGGCTTGCTGGCGGAGCGGAAGGAAAACCAACAGAAAGGTCTTTGCATGGTTACCCCACAAATTCAGGAACTGTTGCAAGCCGGCGTCCATTTCGGTCATCAGACCCGCCGCTGGAATCCCAAAATGAAGCCGTTCATTTTCACCGAGCGAAACGGCATTTACATTATCGATCTGAACAAAACCCTCGATGCGATCAAGGTCGCCTGCCAGAAGGTCAAAGAAGTCGTTTCCCGCGGACAGACGATCCTGTTCGTCGGCACCAAGAAACAGGCCAAGGCGGTCATTACCGAAGAAGCTCAGCGTTGCGGACACTTTTTCGTAACCGAACGATGGCTGGGCGGCATGCTGACCAATTTCGCGACGATCAAGGGATCGATTAAGAAACTCAAAGATATGGAACGCATGCGCGATGAAGGCGAGCTGGAGAAGTTCACCAAGAAAGAACGCGCCAATTTCGATCATGATATCGAGAAACTGACCAAGGTCCTCGGCGGTATCAAGGAAATGCACTACCTGCCCGGGCTGGTCTACGTGGTCGACGCCAAAAAAGAGAAAATCGCGGTGGCGGAAGCGGCCAAACTCGGCATCCCGATTATCGGACTGATCGACACCAATGCTGACCCCGATCCGATTGATTTCCCCATTGCGGCTAATGACGACGCCATCAAATCAATTCGCATTATCACCAAGACCGTGGTTGATGCGGCGATTGATGCCGCCCAGTCGGTTTCCCGTGAGGAAATTATGGAATCGGTGGAAGCCGAAACCGCGGGCCGGTTACAGACATATACAACGCCTGACGAAGAAGTATAAAGAGGATTACCCCATGGAAATCACAGCGAAAATGGTCAAGGAGCTTCGTGATAAAACCAACGCCGGAATGATGGACTGCAAAAAGGCCCTGACCGAATCCGGCGGCGATTTCGAAAAGGCCGTGACCTACCTGCGTGAGAAAGGAATTGCCCGGGCCGCCTCGAAGGCCGGGCGAACCACGAGTGAAGGTATTATTGCTTCATATATTCACCCCGGTGACAAACTGGGCGTGATGGTTGAAATCAATTGCGAAACCGACTTTGTCGCTCGCACCGATGATTTCCGGAGCTTCGCCAAGGACGTCGCTATGCAGATCGCGGCTACCGGTCCGCTGGCCGTGACCCGCGAGGAAATGGATTCCGAGCTTCTCCGGAAAGAGAAGGAAATCTATCGACAGCAGGCTCTCAACGAGGGCAAGCCGGAAAAGATTATCGACAAAATCGTCGACGGCAAAGTGGAGAAATACTACTCGGAAGTCTGCCTGATGGAACAGCCGTTTGTCAAGGACAATGAGAAAACGATCACCGACGTGATCAATGAAGTCATTGCCAAGCTGGGCGAGAATATCTCCATCCGGCGATTTACCCGTTTCAGACTGGGCGAATAGCGTATGGAAGGTGAGCCACATCTTAAATATCGCCGGATTCTGCTGAAACTGTCGGGCGAAGCACTGATGGGCTCGAAGAGTTTCGGTATCGACACCGAAACGCTCACCGCTATTTGCGAACAAATCAAGGAAATCAGAGAACTGGGGCTTGAGATCGGTATTGTCGTCGGAGGCGGCAATATCTTTCGCGGGCTGGAGGCCGCCCGACAGGGAATGGATCGCGTCACCGCCGACAACATGGGCATGATGGCGACCATTATCAATGCCATGGCCATCATGGACAGTCTTGAACAGATGGGCGTATTCACCCGGGTCATGTCCGCCGTCAATATCGAATCATTCGCTGAGTCGTATATCCGCCGGCGCGCCATTCGTCATATGGAAAAAGGCCGGGTCGCGGTGTTTGCCGCCGGAACCGGAAACCCGTTTTTCACCACCGACACCGCCGCCGCTTTGCGCGCCAACGAGGTGCAGGCGGACGTGCTGATCAAGGCCACCAAGGTCGACGGTGTGTATTCCGATGATCCGATGACCAATCCCGATGCCAAGCTGTACGCCGAACTGAGTTATATGGATGTGATCACGCAGGAACTCGGCGTGATGGACCTGACGGCGATTACGATGTGCAAAGACAATAAAATCCCGGTGGTGGTGTTCAACATGAATCACCCCGGCGATCTGAAACGGCTGGTTCTCGGCGAGCGAATCGGGACACTGGTTTCCTGATAGAGAAAATCAGACGAATCTTAAGTCAAAGGAGAGTTCCGATGGCTAATAAAGCATTCTCAGAAGCTGAAGAAAAAATGAAGAAAAGCTATGACACCATCAAGAAAAGCTTTTCCTCCATAAGAACCGGGAAAGCGTCGGCATCTTTGCTGGATGGAGTCAAGGTCGATTACCACGGCACCATTATGCCGCTCAACCAATTATCTTCGATATCAGTCCCGGAACCGCGTCTCATGATCGTCCAGTGCTGGGACAAGGAAATCGTGGGTGAGGTATCCAAAGCGATTCAAAAGGCCGATTTGGGATTGAATCCGATGGTCGAAGGCAATATCATCCGTCTGCCGATTCCGCCGTTGAACGAGGAACGCCGCAAAGAGATGGTAAAACACTGCAAGAAAACGGCCGAAGAGGGTAAGGTGGCGATTCGTAACATCCGCCGTGAAGCCAACGACGCCCTGAAAAAGGCCGAAAAAACCAAGGAAATATCCGAGGATGAACTCAAACGCGGGACGGAAAAAATCCAGGAAATGACCGACAAATTCTCCGACTTGATCGACGATTTGATGACGGCCAAAGAAAAGGATATCATGGAAGTCTGATCCTTGACTGAAAATGAGAACCTCTGACCGGCGATGAATCTCAGCGCCGGTCTTTTTTTGCGCGATTCTTATACGAACGAGGGAAAACCTCGGGCGCGGCATTGACAAATATTAAGATTCGTCTTATTCTGCCAAGTCAAACTGCCAAAATAAATTGACAATTTCGCTTCGATAAAATATATTTGCTTTTCTTGCGGTGTTGCCGGTGTGAATAATTTCACAAAAAAGACGCCGTAAAGAAGGAAAATATGAGAGCGTTTCAAAAAAATAGGAGTTTTTTATGGCTAACGTAACTGAATATAAAAACTATATCAACGGCGAGTGGGTCAAAGCCCGCTCCGGCCAAACGTTTGAAAATCGTAATCCCGCCAATACCAATGACGTCATCGGGGTGTTCCAGAATTCCGGCGTGGAGGATGTCAACGATGCCGTCGCGGCGGCCAGCGAAGCCTATAAAAAATGGCGCCTGGTGCCGGCCCCCAAGCGGGCCGAAATCCTATTGCGCATAACCGACCGCCTGGTCAAAGAGAAAGAACGTTGCGCGCAGGATATGACCCGTGAGATGGGCAAAATCATCAAAGAGACCCGCGGCGACGTGCAGGAAGCTATCGACCTCGGTTACTACATGGTCGGCGAAGGACGTCGTCAGTTCGGATACACCACTCCGTCGGAACTGCCGAACAAGTTCAACATGTGCGTCCGCCAGCCGCTGGGTGTCTGCGGTTTGATTACCCCGTGGAACTTCCCGATGGCGATTCCGTCGTGGAAAATGATGCCGGCGCTGGTACTCGGTAATACCATCGTGATCAAGCCCGCCACCGATACCCCGCTGTCGGTGTACAACTACGTGAAAATCTTCGATGAGGAAGGTCTTCCTCCGGGCGTGGTCAATATCGTAACCGGCTCCGGAAGAAACGTCGGCGAACCGTTGATGACGCATAAGGATGTCTCCTGTATCAGTTTCACCGGTTCCACGGATATCGGACGTCGCATCTCCGAAGCCTGCGCGGTGGATTTCAAACACTGCCACCTGGAGATGGGCGGCAAGAACTGCATCTTCGTGATGAATGATGCCGATGTCGATCTCGCCGTCGATGGCGCCCTCTGGGGTGCGTTCGGAACGACCGGTCAGCGTTGTACTGCGTCATCACGGTTGATCGTCCACAAAGACGTCATCAAGGAATTCACCGATAAGCTCGTCGCGCGCGCCAGGGCACTCAAGGTCGGCAACGGTCTCGATGAGTCGGTGGACATGGGCCCGGCGGTCAATGAAAGCCAGATGAATACGGTTCTCAGCTATATGGATATCGGCAGGAATCAGGACGGCGCCAAACTGCTGTGTGGCGGCGGACGCCTCACCGGCGGCGATTATGACAAGGGCTGGTTTACGATGCCGACCATTTTCGGCGACGTGACCTCCGATATGCGCATCTTCCAGGAGGAAATCTTCGGTTCGGTAACCTCAATCACCGAGTGCGGCTCATTCGACGAGGGCATCGAACTGTGCAACAATACCGCTTACGGTCTTTCCGCATCGATTTACACGAAAGATATCAACAAGGCCTTTGCCGCCATGCGTGACGTGTACACCGGCATTTTCTATGTCAACGCTCCGACCATCGGAGCCGAAGTGCATCTGCCGTTCGGCGGCGTGAAGGAAACCGGGAACGGTCATCGCGAAGCAGGTATCGCCGGACTGGACGTATTCTCCGAATGGAAGTCGATCTATGTCGATTTCTCCGGGACTATTCAACGGGCGCAAATCGACAATAACTAAGGCGAGAAGAACTGCGTCAGGAGTGATGGCGAATCATGAAACGGCATATGTACAGAACGATACATCGGAATATCCCGATGTTGTTTTGCGCGATCCAGTATATCTGGCTTTTGTTGCATGTCTGCCAACAAAGCGGCCATACGTACCGGAAATCCGTTAATGAAAACGCTTAATTGATAATTGGAGTATTCTCATGGCTAAAAGAAAAGTGATCATCATGGGCGCGGCGGGAAGAGACTTCCACAACTTTAACGTGCTCTATCGTGAAAATAAAGACGTCGAAGTGGTGGCGTTCACCGCCACGCAGATTCCGGAAATTGAGGGACGGAAGTACCCGGCGGCCCTGGCCGGCAAACTATACCCCAAGGGTATTCCGATTTACGCCGAAGAGGATTTGTTGAAACTGATCACCAAGCACAAGGTGGATGAGGTGATCTTCTCGTATTCCGACGTGTCGTACGATTACGTCATGGACAAGGCTTCCCAGGTGATGGCCGTCGGCGCCCGGTTCTCGGTTGAGGGCGCGATGCCGACCATGTTGAAAGCGAAAAAACCGGTGGTGGCGGTATGCGCCATTCGCACCGGATGCGGCAAATCGCAGACCACCCGTCGCGTGGCGTCCGCCCTGCAGGAAATGGGCCTGAAAGTCGTCGCGATCCGGCATCCCATGCCGTACGGTGACCTGGCCAGGCAGGCCTGCCAGCGTTTCGCCACCTATGCCGACCTCGACAAGCACAAATGCACCATCGAGGAACGCGAGGAGTACGAACCGCATATCGACCGCGGCGTGATTGTCTACGCCGGTGTCGATTATGAAATGATTCTGCGCGAAGCGGAAAAAGAAGCCGATGTGATTCTCTGGGACGGCGGCAACAATGACATGTCGTTCTACCAGCCCGACCTGCAGATCACGGTGGTCGACCCGCATCGTCCGGGACACGAAATCGAATACTATCCCGGTCAGGTCAATTTTATGCTCGCCGATGTGATCGTCATCAACAAGATGGACACTGCGGAGCCGGAAAGCATCGCGGAAGTACGCCGTAATATTCAGGCATACAATCCCACTGCGATTGTCGTCGACGCCGCCTCGCCGCTTCGTGTCGAGAAGCCCGAACTGATTCGTGGCAAACGTGTCCTGGTGATCGAGGACGGACCGACCACGACGCACGGTGAGATGGAATACGGCGCCGGTATGATGGCCGCCATCAAGTTCGGTGCGGCTGAAGCCGTCGATCCGAGACCGTTCACGGTCGGGACGATCACCCGGACCTTCGAGAAGTACCCGGATATCGGCCCCCTTCTGCCGGCGATGGGATATTTCGGCAAGCAATTGGACGATCTGCGCCGGACGATTGAGAAGGTCAACTGCGATACCGTCGTGGTGGCGACGCCGATCGACCTGACACGCGTTGTCAAGATCAAGAAACCGTCCGTGCGTGTGTTCTACGATCTGCAGGAAATCGGCGAGCCGACGCTGGCCGGTATCTTGCAGTCCCATTTCAAGAAGGGCGAAAAAGCCTCGACGAAAGGGAAAAAGAAATAAGTGATGACACAGATGAACGGCAAGTCCGCGGTTATTGCCCTGGGAGGTAATGCCATCACCCAGCCGGGGATGGAAGACACCATTGCCAATCAGTTCGCCAATACCCGCCGGTCACTTGACGGAATCGTTGATCTGGCGAAAGCCGGATATAATCTGGCAATATCTCATGGTAATGGCCCGCAGGTTGGAAACGCCATCCTGCGGGTCGAACTGGCGCGGGGAAAAGCGCCGATTCTGCCGTTGGGCATTTGCGTCGCCGATACCGGCGGCGGCATGGGATACATGATCGAGCAGTCACTTCAGAACCGCCTCAAGCAGGAAGGACTGGATCGACGGGTTGTGACCATTATCTCGCAGGTGATTGTTGATCGCAACGATCCGCAGATAGCGCACCCGACCAAGTTCATCGGGCAGTTTTACACCGAAGAGCAGGCGCATCGGTTTACCAAAGAGCGCCGCTGGGTCATGAAGCCGGACGCCAATCGCGGCTGGCGGCGCGTGGTCCCGTCACCGCAACCGTTGTCCGTGGTGGAATCCGAAACGATTAAAACCCTGGTTGAACAGGGTACCATCGTTATCGCGGTCGGCGGCGGCGGCGCCCCGGTGTATATCGACGAAAAAGGCAATTACGAGGGACTTGATGCCGTGATCGACAAGGATCTGGCCTCAGCTGTGCTGGGGCGGGATATCAATTCCGAAATCCTCATGATCCTGACGTCGGTGGACAAAGTGGCGATCAATTACGGAAAATCGGATGAAACACTTTTGCACGACATCACGCTTTCCCAGGCGCGCCAGTATTACGATGAAGGACATTTTCCGCCAGGATCGATGGGCCCGAAAATCCGGGCGGCGATGCAGTTTATACAGGACGGAGGAAAGGAAGTCATTATCACCTCGATTGCAAACGCCGGACGGGCGTTCGATGCCGGGGTGGGGACAAGGATTCGGCCTGATTGATTATGTGCAGGCTTTCAGATAACGTGGTCTCGGCGATTTTGACGCGGGGACGAATTTACGAAGTCGGCGGCGCGGTTCGCGACAGCCTGTTGCAGAGAACCGTCCAGCCGGAAGATCGGGATTATCTCGTCTGCGGGATTCCCTATCGCGATCTCTCGAATATTCTGCAGGAACACGGAAAAGTCGATTTGGTGGGACGGTCATTCGGCGTGATCAAGTTTACGCAGTTCCGAAACAACCGCCGCTATACTTTCGATATCACTCTGCCGCGTCGCGAGTATTCGACCGGTGTCGGTCATCGAGAGTTCGATGTCTCATTTGATCCCGATATGCGTATCGAGGATGATCTGGGCCGTCGCGATTTTACCATTAATGCGATGGCCTTTTCTCTGAGTGATCGCGAGTTGATTGATCCGCTCGGGGGGCGGGTGGATCTGGAAAACTGCCGCATTCGGATGGTGTCGACACGGTCATTCCCCGAAGACCCTCTGCGCATGTTGCGGGCGATCCAGTTTGCGGCCCGTTTCGAATTCGAAATCGAACCGAAAACCTTCAAAGCGATTCGCGAAAACGCCGCGTTGATCACCACGGTGTCGCAGGAGCGAATCGCCGCGGAGTTGACCAAACTGCTGGTGCTGGCCGACCGGCCCTCGATCGGTTTCCGGTTGATGCAGAAAAGCGGCCTGCTGGCGGAAATCCTGCCGGAACTCGAGGAAACCGTCGACGTCGATCAGCCCGGCGGATATCATAAGTACGATGTCTTCGAACACAGTATTCGTGCCGTCGACGCATCCCCGAAGGATTTGCGGGTGCGGCTGGCGGCGCTGTTTCACGATATTACCAAACCCCGCGCCAAGCGAGCGACCGAGGATGGTGCGACCTTCTACGGTCACGAAAACTCCGGGGCCAAAGTGGCGCGCGCGGTAATGAAAAGACTGCGTTTCAGTTCCGATCTGACCGCCGACGTCGTCACGCTGGTGGAACGGCACATGTTCACCACTGCCGTGACCGACAAGGGCATGCGGCGGCTGATCCGTCGTACCGGACAGGAGTTGATCTTCGATCTACTTGATTTGCGTCGTGCCGATGTCGAGGCGCAGGGAATGGGTGGAATAACCGACGATGTCGATGAATTCGAGGATCGTATTAAAGCCGAACTGGAAAAAAAACCGCCGTTCGGATTCTCCGATCTGGCGCTGAACGGCGATGATCTGATGGAACTGTTTGGCTTGCGTCCGTCGCCGTTGATCGGACAGGTATTGTCCTATCTGCTGGAAAAGGTGCTGGATGAACCGGCCCACAACACCCGCGAGAAATTGATCGAATTTGCCCGATCGTATCTGGCGAATAGAAAACAGAAAGATGATAAATAAAATGCAACATCTGGAGAGAGCTGGATGAAAATTCATGAGTATCAAGCCCGGGGTATTTTTGCCTCGGCAGGTATCCCTGTTCCGCGCGGCAAAGCCGTCTCAACCGTGGCCGACGCCGTCGCCGCCGCCGAGGAGTATGCCCGGCCGGTAATGGTGAAAGCCCAGGTGCATGTCGGCGGGCGCGGCAAGGCCGGCGGCGTGCAATACGCCGAAAACGTCGAAGCCGCCCGGGTCTGGGCACAGAAAATCCTCGGCATGGACATCAAGGGATTGAAAGTCAACACGGTGCTGGTTACCGAAGCGGCCGACATCGTCACCGAAGCCTATGTCGGGATCGTTATCGATCGCGCCAGCAAGGCCCCGGTGATCATGGTTTCCGCGGCCGGCGGTGTCGATATCGAAGAAGTCGCGGCCAAGACTCCGGAAAAAATCTGCAAACTTGCGGTCGATCCGCAAATGGGATTGCGAGCCTATCAGGCCCGCGACCTCGCCGCCAGGCTGTATCGCGATATTAACCTGGTTCGTCAGGCGGCTGACATTATCATGAAACTCTACGACGTGTACTGGAAAGTCGATGCTTCGCTGGTGGAGATCAACCCCCTGATTACCACGCCCGACGGCAAAGTCGTGGCCATCGATGCCAAGATCAACATCGACGACAACGGCCTGTTCCGCCATAAAGAAATCGAAGCCATGCGCGATCTCGATGCTGAAGATCCATCCGAACATGAAGCTCGCGAAGGGGATTTGTCGTTTGTGTCGCTGAGCGGCAATATCGGTTGCATGGTCAACGGCGCCGGACTGGCGATGGCGACCATGGATCTGGTCAAGCATTACGGCGGCGATCCCGCCAACTTCCTGGATATCGGCGGTTCGTCGAATCCCCAGAAAGTGCTGACGGCGATGCGTATCATTCTGCGCAATCCCAATGTCCGGGCCATCCTGATCAACATTTTCGGCGGCATCACCCGTTGCGATGACGTCGCCAACGGCATCGTCATGGCATACGAGGAATTACGGCCCGATATCCCGATCGTGGTCCGTCTGACCGGGACGAACGAGGAAGAAGCCCGCAAAATCCTCAAGAAAGTCAACCTCGAGTCGGCCGCCACGCTTGATGACGTGGTGAAGATGGCCATCAAACTTGCGGAATCCGACGCGGCAAACGTGGGGAGGGTGGCATGAGTATCCTGATAGACAAAAAGACCAAGCTCATCGTGCAGGGCATTACCGGGCGCGACGGCTCCTTTCATGCCGAACAGATGAAAAAATACGGGACCAACGTGGTCGGCGGCGTAACTCCGGGCAAGGGCGGCACCAAAATGCACGGAATCCCCGTATTCGACAGTATGCAGGAAGCGGTCGCGAAGACCAGGGCCAACACTTCGGTAATCTATGTCCCGCCGCCGTTTGCGGTCGATGCAATTTACGAGGCGGTTGATGCCGGCATCAAGCTGGTTATTTGTATTACGGAAGGTGTTCCGGCCAATGACATGATGAAAGTCTACGAATATGTGAAGGCCAACGGCGCGCGCCTGATCGGGCCGAACTCGCCGGGTTTGATCTCAACCGACAAATCCAAGGTCGGCATCATGCCGGGCAATATCGTCAAGAAGGGATCGGTCGGTGTTGTGTCCCGCTCCGGAACATTGACCTACGAAGCGATCTGGGCGCTGACGTCCGCCGGCATCGGGCAGACCACCTGCCTCGGCATCGGCGGTGATCAGATCATCGGTACCAATTTCATCGACGTGCTCGAGATGTTCGAAGCTGACTCTGCTACCAAAGCGGTGGTGATGATCGGTGAGATCGGCGGAACCGATGAAGAGCAGGCGGCGCAGTATGTCAAAAAACATATGACCAAGCCGGTGGTCGGCTTTATCGCCGGTCGGATGGCCCCTCCGGGAAAACGCATGGGGCATGCCGGCGCCATTATTTCTGGCGGTTCGGGAACCGCGGAAGATAAAATCAAGGCGCTGAATGCCGCCGGAATTCCGGTTGCAGCGTCACCGACGGAAATCCCCGATCTGATCAAAGAAAAACTCGCAATGAAAAAGGCGGCTTCCGCAGGGAAAAAGAAAGCTTCCGCCAGGGCCAAAGCCGGCGCCAAAAAGAAAGAAGAGGCTAAAAAGAAAAAAGCGGGCAAAAAGAAAGGCGCGACGAAAAAGACCACGGTAAAGCCCAAAGCGAAAACCCAAAAGAAGTCCACGAAAAAACGTTAGTCTTATCGTATGATGCTTGAAACAGGCATCGAAGGAGAAAGAAGAATGAGTGACGAGGAACCGAAACAGCATGTTTCGGGAGACAAACCACCAGCAGAACAGACGGGTGCCGCGAACGCGACTGCTGAAAAGCCTGCCGCCGATAAGACGCCGGATTATGTCAAGGGAGGCCTGCCTCCCCTGAATATCTTTCTGCACTGGTGCAAGGCCTGCAATATCTGTATCGCCTTCTGTCCCCAGAAAGTCCTTGAGCCGGACCGCGACGGGAAGCCCGTGGTGGCTCATCCCGAAAAATGTACACAGTGCGCAATCTGCTGGCTGCATTGCCCGGATTTTGCCATAACCTCTAACTACAAGTGATGAGGGGGGAAGATGACTCGTAAGGGAAATGTCAAGCTGTTGCAGGGAAATGAAGCGTGTGTGGAAGGCGCATTGTATGCCGGTGCTCAGTTTTTTGCCGGATATCCGATAACGCCTTCAACCGAAATCGCTGAAGGGATGTCGAGGCTAATGCCACAAATCGGCGGCAAGTTTATTCAAATGGAGGACGAAATCGGTTCCATTGCCGCCGTGATCGGCGCTTCCAATGCCGGATGCAAATCCATGACCGCGACCTCCGGGCCCGGTTTTTCTCTGATGCAGGAAAACATCGGGTACGCCTACATGACCGAAACCCCCTGCGTTATTATCAATGTGCAACGAGGCGGACCGTCAACCGGTCTGCCGACCAAGATTGCGCAGTCCGATATCATGCAGGCGCGCTGGGGAACGCATGGCGACTATACCGCCGTCACACTTGCCCCGTCCAGCGCCCGCGAGTGTTTTTCCGAAACAGTGCGGGCCTTTAACCTGTCGGAACGATTCCGAACCCCGGTGACCGTATTTACCGACGAGGTTCTCGGACACATGCGGGAAATCATGACCGTTCCGGAAGAGGGCGAACTGCCGGTCTTTGACCGGATCAAACCCGACGTGCCGCATGAGTGGTACCGCCATTTTGAAATCACGCCGAGTTTTGTCAGCCCCATGGCCTCATTCGGTGAAGGCTATCGGTACAATGTCAGCGGACTGACGCATGATCAGGACGGTTTTCCGACCGCGGTGCCGTCGGAAATCAAGGACAAACTCGATAAACTGCGTCTGAAAATCGAACGCTACCTCGATGAGATCGCCAGTTTCCGCACCGAGATGATGGACGATGCCCACGTGGCGGTGATTTCTTACGGCACCGTCGCCCGCGCCTCCTATCAGGCGGTGCGCATGGCCCGTGATCGACGCATCAAGGTCGGTGCCATCCAGCCGTTCACGATCTGGCCGCTACATGAGGTCAAACTGCGCGAGATGCTGGGCAACTGCCGCAAGGTTATCGTCGCTGAACTCAACATGGGACAACTGGTCCATGAAATCCGACGCGTCGCCCCGCGCCATACCGAAGTGTTCGCACTCAATCGCTACGATGGAGAAGTGATGACGCCGCACCAGATTCTGGACAAGATACGGGAGGTGCTCTAATGACCAATACAACCATTCATTCGGACGTAACGCACCACTTCCTGCGACCCAAGAAGAAATTCCCCAATGTCTGGTGCGCCGGGTGTGGCAACGGCATTGTCATGGGAGCCCTGATCCGCGCTATCGACAAACTTGGACTGGAAAAAGATAACGTCGCGGTAATCTCCGGAATCGGCTGTTCCAGCCGCATGCCGGTTTATCTTGATTTCAATACCCTGCATACCACCCACGGCCGCGCTCTGGCATTCGCCACCGGCGTGAAAATGGCCAAACCGCATATGAAGGTGATCGTGATCACCGGCGACGGTGATGCCCTGGCCATCGGTGGCAATCATTTCATTCATGCCTGCCGCCGCAATATCGACATAACGGCGATCCTGATTGACAATAAAATCTATGGCATGACCGGCGGGCAGTTCGCTCCCACGACACCGGGTGGAAGTCGCGCCACGACCGCGCCCTATGGCAATTACGAAAAGCAGTTTGACGTCGTCAAGCTGGCCATCGGTGCCGGGGCCTCCTACGTGGCGCGGGGAACGGTGTACCATTCCACCCAGCTGGAAAAACTTATCGCCGGTGCGATCGCGAAACGCGGGTTCGCCATTGTCGATGCCTTTTCGAACTGCCATACGTACTATGGTCGCATGAATCGCGAGGGCGACGCGGTGGCGATGATCCAGTGGTTTAAAACCCACGCCATGCCGATCGAAGCCGCGCGGAAACTTCCTCCGGAAAAAATGAAAGACAAGTTTGTCACCGGGCTGATTCACGAGACCGATGCGACCGAGTTTTGCGATGAATACCAGGCGCTGGTTGATCGCCTGGCCGGAAAGGAGGCGGGACGATGAAAACCGCAACGGCAAAAACCAATAAAAAGGACAAGTCTCCCGATGCCGATCGTTACGAAATTCGGCTTTCCGGATCCGGTGGTCAGGGGCTGATTCTGGCCGGTGTGATACTGGCCGAGGGCGTCGGGATCGGCGACGGCAAAAACGTGGTGCAGACCCAGTCCTACGGACCGGAAGCACGCGGTGGTGCCAGTCGCGCCGACGTGGTTATCTCGGAAGGCGAGATTTACTATCCCAAGACGATGAAACTCGACATGTTGCTGGCCCTGACCCAGGAAGCCTGCGACAAGTACTATCCCGACATGCAGGAAAACGGCACGCTGATTGTCGACTCGACCCTGGTGACCCAGGTTCCGACCAAGAAATACTATGGTCTGCCGTTCACCCGCCTGGCGCGTGAGGAAATCGGCATCGTCATGGTCGCCAACGTGATCGCTCTCGGAGCGATTGCCGAGTTGACCGGGATTGTCTCGAAAGACGCGATCCGCGATGCGGTGCTGGCACGAGCGCCGCGGGGAACGGAAGAGAAAAACAAGCGGGCGTTGGAACTCGGCATGAGTGAAGCCCGCAAAATCAAACGAAAATAGACGGGAGTACGCCGTGGAAAGAACGCTGCTGATCATCAAACCGGACGCCGTCAAACGCAACCTGACCGGATACATCATCTGGCGTCTGAACCAGGCCGGATTCTTGATCGCGGAAATGCGCCTGGAACGTCTTTCCCGACAGATGGCCCGTGAGTTTTACGCGGTACACAAGGACAAATCGTTTTATGAATCGCTGGTCGAATACATGTCGTCCGGCCCGATCGTGGCCATGGCGCTGGAGAAAAACGACGCCATCGCCGCCCTGAGGGAATTTATCGGAGCGACCAATCCGGCCAAAGCAGCTTGCGGAACGATTCGTCAGGAAATAGCGCTGAACGTTCAGGAGAATTCGGTGCATGCATCGGATTCTCCTGAAAACGCCGCCAAAGAAACGGCCTTTTTCTTTGGATAATATCCGGTGCAGGTTACAATACGCTACGGAACAACAGCCTTATCGTTAACAGTGCCCGATTCCTGCCGGCTTGACGAATACCGGTGTCGGCCGGCGACAGCGACTGTCACGGAAACTTCGTTTCTGGAACAGGTCGCACGGGCCGAGCGGGAATTGTTCCCGTTGTGTACTGCCGATCTGCTGATTGTCAACGACGCCTATCGCCCAACCCCGACCGATCGCATACTGTCCTGGCTGGATTCGGGAGGCCGCCTGAATCCCTCTGCGAACATCCTGATCGCAACCGGTTGCCATCAGGCTCCCACCAATGAACAACTGCATGTCATCCTCGGCGACATGTATGATCGTCTGCACGACCGGGTGGTGATACATGACGCCCGCAGAGTTGATGACATGGTGGCAGTAGGGAAAGACACCGATGGGGGGAGGGTACTGGTCAATCGGCATTTTCATGACGCCCGTCGCCCGGCGTTGATCGGATCGGTGGAACCGCATTACTTCGCGGGATTCACCGGTGGACGCAAGTCGATTTTTCCCGGGATCTGCGACTATGAAACCACCGCGCGCAATCATCGCCGGGCGGTCAGTTTCGATGCGGCCCCGATGCGACTCGACGGCAATCCCGTGGCCGAGGGACTGGAGCAACTGATGGAACTGGTCGCCGGGCGTCCGCTGTTCGGCATCCAGATTGTCGGTGCGGTCGACACCGGCCTGCAGGCGGTGATCTGCGGTGAATTGCGCGAGGCCTTCGAACGGGCATGCGATATCTCGCGCGGGATGTTCGAGAACCGGATCACCCAGCTGTACGATCTGGTTTTGGCTGAAGTCCTGCCGCCGCTCGACAGCAACCTGTATCAACTGCAGAAATCACTGGAAAACTGCCAGACGGCGATACGCGACGGAGGCGCGGTTATCCTGTTCTCACCCTGCCGGGAGGGAATCGGTTCCGAGCATTTTTACAATCTGGCGGAACGGTATCGCGCCGGAGGCGACGGGATAAACGATGCCTTCGGTATCCATAAACTGGTTCGAGTGGAAAAAATCGGCAGGCGCCTTGACGTTTTTTTGCATTCAACGCTTGACGAAGGGGTTGCCGAACATGTATTCTTCAGTTCTATTCGCAATCCGCAACGGGTTGTGAATCGCGTGGTGGAAACAAAACCGCAGGTGTCGTTCGCCCTGGTGCATGATGCGGGGCATACGGTACTGACGATGCAATAAAGGATCTGTTGGCTCATAACTTATCGGACGGAGGAACAATGAACAAGAAAGTAGCAGTTATCGGAGCGGGAAATGTCGGCGCGTCGGTGGCGCAGTACATGGCCGAAGCCAATATCGCCGATGTGGTCATGATTGACATCATCGAGGGTATGCCGCAGGGCAAGGCGCTCGATCTGACCCAGGCCGGCCCGGTACGCAATTACAACGGCATGGTCACCGGAAGCAATGACTATAAGGATATCAAGGATGCCGATCTGGTTGTCATGACCGCCGGTCTGGCGCGCAAGCCCGGTATGTCGCGCGAGGACCTGCTGAACATGAACGCCGAGATCGTCGGCACCGCCGCAAAGAATATCAAGAAGTACGCCCCCAAGGCGTTTGTCGTGGTCGTTTCCAACCCGCTGGACATCATGACCTATCACATGTTCAAGGTCACCGGATTCCCGACCAACCGCGTCTGCGGACAGGCCGGTATTCTCGACTCGACCCGTTTTCGCGCCTTTGTGGCGATGGAACTCGGCGTCGCCATGACCGAAGTGCACGCGATGGTGCTCGGCGGACACGGTGACACGATGGTACCGCTTCCGCGCTACACCACCGTCGCCGGCATCCCGATCAAGGAATTGATCCCGGCCGACCGCATCAAAGCCATCTCCGAACGCACCCGCAACGGCGGCGGCGAAATCGTCAAACTGCTCAAGTCCGGTTCGGCGTATTATGCCCCGGCGGCCGCTTCGGTGCAGATGGCGCGCGCCATCCTGATGGATGAAAAACGCGTTTTCCCGTGTTCGGCCTACCTGAACGGCGAATTCGGCATCAAGGACATCTACATCGGCGTGCCGGTGGTCCTCGGCGCCAACGGCGTGGAAAAAGTCATCGAACTGCAACTGACCAAGAAGGAAATGTCCGACCTCCAGGCGTCGGCCAAGAACTACAAGGGTATTCTCAAGGAAATCGGATATTAAGGGAGATGCAACGTGGCACCAAAATACAAACATATTGAAATTCCCAAAGACGGTCAACGGATTACGATCAAGAAGAAAAGACTGGTCATACCGAACAAGCCGATCATCCCGGTCATCGAGGGCGATGGTATCGGTCGCGACATCATGAAGGCGACCCGGTGCGTGGTGGACGCGGCGGTCGAGAAAGCCTACAAGGGCAAAAAGAAGATCGCCTGGATGGATGTCTATGCCGGTGAAAACGCCAAGCGCATTTACAACGAATGGATCCCGCAGGAAACCTTCGACGCAATCAGCCATTACCTGGTCGCGCTGAAAGGCCCGCTGACCACCCCAATCGGCGGCGGCTTCCGCTCGCTCAATGTCACCCTGCGCCAGGTCTTGAACCTGTACGCCTGCGTCCGCCCGGTACGGTATTTCCAGGGCGTGCCGTCGCCGGTCCAGCGCCCCGACAAGATGAACGTGGTCATTTTCCGTGAAAACACGGAAGACGTCTATGCCGGTATCGAGTGGCGCAAGGGTACCGCCGATGTCAAGAAAGTCATTGGCTTTCTCAACAAGACCATGAAGCGCAACATTCGCCTCGACTCCGGCATCGGCATCAAGCCGATCTCGGTGAAAGGCACCAAACAGCTGGTGCGTAAGGCCATTCTTTATGCTATCGACCGTAAATGCAAATCGGTGACTCTGGTCCATAAGGGCAACATCATGAAGTACACCGAAGGCGCGTTCCGCGATTGGGGATACCAACTGGCTAAAAAGGAATTCTCGCGCCAGACCATCACCGAGGATGAACTCTGGTCGAAGTACAAAGGCAAACAGCCGAAAAACAAAATCGTCATCAAGGATCGTATCGCGGACTCCATGTTCCAGCAGATATTGACTCGCACCGATGAGTACGAAGTCCTCGCGACCCCGAACCTCAACGGTGACTATCTCTCCGACGCCTGCGCCGCGCAGGTCGGCGGACTGGGCATGGCGCCGGGCGCGAATATCGGCGACTATGTCGGCCTGTTCGAGGCGACTCACGGCACCGCGCCGAAGTACGCCGATAAGGACATGGTCAACCCGGGTTCGCTGATTTTGTCGGCGGTGATGATGCTGGAGTATCTCGGCTGGAACAAGGCGGCCGATATGATCACTAAGGCGATCGAGACGACGATCAAGAAGAAAACGGTCACCTACGATCTGCACCGTCAGATGAAAGGCGCGAAGAAACTCTCCACCTCGAAGTACGCCGAGGCGATCATCAAGAACATGAAATAGCCCTATTTCATACGTTCGATATTAAATAGACAGGAGCATTATGCTCCTGTCTATTTTTGTCGAAGTGTATTTGTCTTGTCTCTATAATTAATTGATCATATATTAGTGTCGTCATAATTGTAGATTCCATAGTCTGTTATGTTAATCAAACCGGTTACCCACAGCTCTGCTGTGGGATGCTGTCCTTGAATTAAAAAGACATTGCGCAACCAGATTTTCGATCTTCTCGGAAACAAAAAAAGACCGCCGGGCAGGACTGGCGTCCTACCCGGCAGTGTCCTCTGTTGGGCTCGCAACAGAAGAGATTCTCTATATCAACTAATCCGTCAGACTATTCGGCCTTCGCGGCCTGTTCCGTTTCTTCTTTGTTTTCCTCGTCGAAGGGGATACCCATCACATACTTGTGAATCGCCCGCGCCGCAACCTTGCCGGCTCCGGCCGCCAGAATCACGGTCGCGCCGCCGGTGACAATATCGCCGCCCGCGAACAGACCCGGCCGTGAGGTCATCATCGTCTTTTCATTGACGACAATATTACCCCATTTGTTCGTCTCAAGTCCCGGCGTGGTTTGCGGAATCAGCGGATTCGAGGAGTTTCCAACTGCTACTACTACGGTATCGACTGGAAGCACGAAATTTGAACCTTCGATAGGAATCGGACGCCGTCGTCCCGACGCATCCGGTTCACCCAGTTCCATCTTGATACATTCCATCCCGGTCACCCAGCCGTCCTCATTGCCGATATAGCGCACCGGATTGGTCAGGAAATGGAACTGCACGCCTTCCTGCTCGGCATGGTGAATCTCTTCGATTCGTGCCGGCATTTCTTTGCGACTGCGACGGTACACGATATACCCATTCTCCGCCCCAAGGCGAAGCGACGTGCGCACCGAATCCATCGCGGTGTTGCCGCCGCCGAGGACCGCAACGTTCTTGCCGACAAAGATCGGCGTGTCGTGCGATGGAAAATCGTATGCCGCCATCAGATTCGAACGGGTGAGAAATTCATTGGCGGAATACACGCCGTTGAGATTCTCGCCCTCGATTTTCATGAAATTCGGCAATCCCGCCCCGGTCCCGACAAAGACTGCGTCGAAACCCGACTCGAACAACTCA
Organism: Candidatus Zixiibacteriota bacterium; assembly: GCA_016933695.1. Lineage (GTDB taxonomy): Bacteria > Zixibacteria > MSB-5A5 > GN15 > PGXB01 > JAFGAL01. The sequence continues at coordinate 41,231 of JAFGAL010000030.1, forward strand.
TCGACCGTATCCAGCTTGCCGACCACGAAACTGGTGTGCACTTCGACCCCCAGCTTCTTGAGATAGTCCACCTCGGACGCGACAATGCTTTTGGGCAGACGAAACTCCGGAATACCGTAAATCAGTACGCCGCCGGTTTTATGCAATGCTTCGTAAATCACCACCTTGTGGCCCATCTGCGCCAGATCCGCCGCGACCGTCAATCCGGCCGGACCGGAACCGACCACCGCGACTTTCTTGCCGGTCGATAGCGGCAGTTTCGGAACTTCGATCTTGCCCTGTTCGCGTTCATAGTCGGCGACAAATCGTTCCAGATAACCGATTGCCACCGGCTTGTATTTCTTCCCGAGAACACAAACCGATTCGCACTGTTCTTCCTGGGGACAAACCCGACCGCAAATAGCGGGGAGCGCATTGGTTTCTTTGATCTTCTGCGCGGCCTCGACGAATTTCCCTTCGGAGACCATCTTGATAAAGCCGGGGATATCCACTTCAACCGGACAGCCGGTAATACATTTCGGCTTGGGGCACATGATGCACCGTTCAGCCTCGGCCATCGCCAGCTCGGCAGTGTAGCCGTACGGAACTTCTTTGAAATTCTTGACGCGTTCTTTCGGATTCTGCTCCGGCATCACATTGCGGGGCAGTTGCATCCGTTCCTTGGTCGTCAGTTTTTTCTTTTCTGGTGTTTCGGACATGGCGACCCTCTACATATTTTCTTTTTCAAGTTCCGCCGCGGCCTTCGCCAGACGACAGTGATCATCTTCAAGGAATTTATCGTACGCCTGTTTTTCGTACCGGGTGTACATCTTCATGCGTTTGGTCATCTCTTCGAAATCCACCTCATGACCGTCAAAATCCGGCCCGTCCACACACGCAAACTTTGTCTTGCCGCCCACCGTCACGCGGCAGGCACCGCACATCCCGGTCCCGTCGACCATGATCGGATTGAGACTGACAAATGTTTTGATCTTCGGTTCACGGGTGGTGTTGACCACCGCTTTCATCATCGGCACCGGGCCGATCGCGATCACCATGTCGATCTGCTCGCCGTCGTCAATCATCTTCTGCAGTATCGTCGTGACAAATCCATGCGTCCCGTACGATCCGTCGTCGGTCGATATTTTCAATTCGTGCGACGCTTCTTTCAGTTCCTGCTCGAAGATCAGCAGATTCTTACTGCGCGCGCCGATAATGGTGGTGACATGGTTGCCGGCATCCTTGAGTGCCTGCGCAATCGGACGAATGGGGGGGATCCCCACGCCGCCGCCGATACAGACGCAGTTGCCGAATTTCTCGATATGCGAGGGAAGTCCCAGAGGGCCGACCACGTCGGCGAAATGATCGCCGGTCTTCATGCGGTTCATCGCACCGGATGTTTTGCCGACCTCCTGAATGACCACGGTCAGGATACCGTTTTCTCGGTCGAGTCCGCCGATCGACATCGGAACCCGTTCGCCGTTTTCGTCCTGGCGAAGGATCACGAACTGCCCGGCTCTGGCCTTGTTCACGAGATGCGGCACCTTGATCTTGAACTGGTGGACTTTCTCGCATAACTCACGCTTGTCAATTATCTCGTACAAAAAACCTCCCTGCCGTCTGAGGCGTTTCGTCGAAGTAGTTATGGTGTTTGCTTTAGATTTTTTACGATTTCCTCGGTATCAAGAGCAATCACCAGTTCTTCGTTGGTGGGGATTGCCAGCACCCGGGTCCGGGCACCATCAGTACTGATATCCATCTCTTTGCTGATGGCCTGTTCGTTTTTGGTCTCATCGAGTTCGACCCCTAAAAACGCCAGTCCGATGCAGGTGGCGGTCCGAACCGGCGGGGAGTTCTCGCCGACCCCCGCGGTGAACACGATCGCATCCACTCCGCCCATGGCGGCCGCGTAGGCGCCGATGTATTTCTTCAAACGGTAGCAGTATATATCAAATGCCAGTTTGGCATTGCTGTTGCCGTCCTTTGCGGCGGTCAAAATCTCGCGCATGTCAGAGGACACTCCCGAAACACCGCTTAATCCGGAATGCTTGTTCATCAGGGTGTTGGCTTCATGCAGTGAGAGTTCCTCACGGCCCATGATGTGCAGGATAACGGCCGGATCGAGATCGCCGGAACGCGTTCCCATCAGAAGCCCCTCAAGTGGCGTGAATCCCATCGAGGTGTCGATGGAAACTCCGCGGTCGACCGCGGCAATCGACGCGCCGTTGCCAAGATGGCAGGTGATAACTTTCACCCTATCGATCGGCTTGCCCAGCATCTCGGCGGCCCGCCCGGCGACATACCGATGCGATGTCCCGTGAAACCCGTAGCGACGGATGCCGTACTTCTTGTACATGACATAGGGCAACCCATAAATATATGCCATCGGCGGCATCTTATAATGATACGCGGTGTCGAAAACCGCGACCTGAGGGACGTCCGGAAGGTTTTTCTTGCAGGCGTTGATACCGCGTATGTTGTGCGGGTTGTGAAGCGGGGCGAGATCGATCAGGTTGCGGATCTGCCGCATGACCTCATGCTCCACCAGTACCGAGCCGGTAAACTCCTCGCCGCCGTGCACGACACGATGTCCGACCGCATGGATCTCGGACTTATTCTTGATAACACCGTGATTCGGCGACAGCAGAATCGAAATGACGTATTCGATGGCCACTATATGATCGAGGATCTCCCCGGAGACCTTGGTGCCCTGACGATCAAACGGCTTATGCGTCAGCACCGCACCGGACATCCCGATTCGGGCGACATCCCCTTTGGCCAGCGCCATTTTCCGGTCGGTATCGAACAATTGATACTTGACCGATGATGATCCGCAGTTGATAACGAGTATATTCATAATCCCATCCGCTACTTTTCTTGCGTGAGGTTGTCGTCGTTGATTCGGTTGCCCTCTTTGTCATATTTGAAAAAGCCCCGACCGGTCTTGACGCCGAGCCGTCCGGCGCGCACCATCTTGCGCAACAGCGGGCAGGGATTGTATTTGTGTTCGGACAATTCGCCCAGGAGATTTTCCATCCACGACATCACCACGTCCAGCCCCATCTGGTCGGCCAGTGCCAGGGGACCGATATCGAATCCGTACCCCAGCTTCATGGCGGTGTCGATTTCCTGTGCCGTCGAGACACCTTCCATTAATACGTGAATCGCCTCGTTGAGAAGTGGCACGATAATGCGCGTCGTCACGTACCCGGGATATTCGTATACCCGAATCGGCGTCTTGCCGAGCAGGTCGGCCAGCTGACGGGCTTTGTCATAGGTCTCCTCGGAAGTCTTCAGGCCACGCACGATTTCCACCAGCGGTATCTTCGGAACCGGATGCAAAAAGTGCATCCCGATCACCTTGTCGGGACGATTGGTCACCTGCGCCAGCTCCGTGATCGACAGGGTGGCGGTGTTGGTGATGAAAATTGAATCCTCCGGACAGAGATCATCGAGCATCTGGAACAGCTCGCGCTTTTTGCGCAGATCGTCCGGGATCGCTTCGATAACGATACCGGCATGCTTGGCGTCCTGAAGGTCCGCCGACGGTGTGATCCGCGACAGGATGGCGCGTTTTTCCGCCTGCGTTTTACCCCACTTGCGAATTTCCTGATCGATGCGTTCACCGACGCGAAGAATGCCGTTATGGGCAATCTTCAGGGTGCGATCGAGCAGAACCACTTCGTTGCCGGTGCTGGCGATGGTTTCAGCGAGACCCTGACCCATCACGCCCGCTCCGACAATCAGTATATTTGAAGCCATACTGAGCAATCCTTAGAATATGTGAAAAAAATAACAAATACGCGACTAATATATACATTCCCCCGAACCTGGCAAGGGCTTTTTTGGCAGCTTCGACGTCTTTTCATTCCCGCCTGCAGGATTAATTACACGCGCGCCTTGACGGCGCCGAAATCGTCGTGTATATTCATCACGCTCGCGAGGGATACGAACGTCATGATCTGTGAATCTCAATGAGGAGGTGAGATGGTCAACAACGTTCTGGTGGTCGGTGGAACCGGCATGCTCGGCTATCCGGTCGTGCGGCGTCTCTGCGCCGATGGGTATGCCGTCAGGGTCATGACCCACAATCTGGAACGAGCACGACGCATTTTCGGCGACACCGTCAGCCTGGTGGAAGGTAATGTCACCGATCCGCAAACCTTGTCCGAACCCATGCGGAACTGCGACGCGGTGTATATCAACCTGTCGGCTAAGATGGATATTGATAGCTATGATACCGTCGAACACCAGGGCGCGGCCAATCTGGCCAGGATCGCCGCCGAACGACGGCTGGAACGCATCGCCATGATCTCCGGTCTCGGGGTCGATGATGAAGACTCGCCGCACCCATATATTTCCGCCAAAGTCGCCGCCGAACGCGCCCTCCGCGAATGCGGCGTTCCGTACACCATTTTCCGCTGTTGCTGGTTTATGGAATCACTGCCGTTGTATATTCAGGGCAACAAGGCCTTTCTGGTCGGCAAACAGCCGCATCCCATATCGTGGATCGCCGCGACGGATTACAGCGCGATGGTATCCAACGCCCTGCGAACCGATGAGGCGATCAATAAAACCTTTCACATTCACGGCATTGATAAAATGACCATTCGCGAAGCGCTGGAGCTGTTTTGCGCCGAGGTGTATCCGAACGTGGCGATTTCATCTCTTCCGCTCTGGATGTTGTCGCTGATGTCGAAATTCAGCCGTCGCAGTGAAATGAAAGGCTTCCTGGATTTCATGAAATATTTCGAACATCATTCGGAACCGGTCGTGACCGATGACAGCGACCGTATTCTGGGACCGGCTCTGACCAGTCTGCGTGACTGGACAGTCGAATACAAAAAACATATGGACAAAGAACCGGAAACCGTGGCAAAATGAAATCGACAGTGGGACAATCCAACCGAGTGGCGACTGTATCGCCGGAACCGCTGACCGCGACCGACCGCGATTTTGATGAAATCCTGGGGAATGCCGACATGCCGGTGGTGGTCGGATTTTGTTCCGTCGCCTGCCCGCCCTGCCGGTTGCAGAAACGCCTGCTGATGAAACTCTGCGCGGATTACGCCGATCGATTGATGGTGGTCATGGTCGAGGTGGAAGATGCGCCGGAACTCGTTTTGCGCCATCATATCACCCATATCCCGACCCAGGTGTTCTTTGTCGGGGGACAACCGGTCGAACGGCTGAGCGGATTGTCGTCGATTGCGGTTCTTCGAGATCGTCTTGAGCGGCACGCCAGCCGGGCAATTTCTCGAACGGCATAAAGATTTCACTTGACAGATTCGATAATTATCTATATGATATCGGCTTACAAAAGTTTAATGGTTTGATATGTGACACAGGTTTGACGGGCGATTAGCTCAGTTGGTTAGAGTGCTTGCTTGACATGCAAGAGGTCACTGGTTCGATTCCAGTATCGCCCACCATTTTTAGCGGGACATGAACCGTATTATTTGATAAATGATAAGGTTTATGCCCGTTTATTATAGTTGCAGGCGATGAGTAACGTGAATATAACATTACCGGACGGATCGTCCAAAGTATACCCGCAGGGGACCACCGGGCTTGATATCGCCAAATCGATTTCATCGCGACTGGCCAAAGAAGCCATCGCGGTCAAGGTCGGCGGCAAGATCAGGGATTTAAACGCCGAAATCGATGGCGACGCTCCGGTGGAAATCCTAACCTTCGATACCCCCGAAGGGAAACAGGTGTTCTGGCATTCTTCCGCGCATATTATGGCGCAGGCCGTGACCGAGTTGTTTCCCGAAGCCAAATTGGCGATCGGGCCGCCGATCGAAGAGGGCTTTTATTACGATTTCGAGGTAAGCAAGCCATTTTCCCCGGAAGACCTCGAACGCATCGAAAGGCGGATGCAGGAAATTATCGACGAGAAAGCGGTGTTCCATCGCGAGGATGTCACCCGCAGGGAAATGCTGGAGAAATACCGCCGCGACGGCGCGCAGTACAAGGTCGAAATGCTCGAAGAGGACATTCTCGATGAACGCGTTTCGGTGTACAAACACTCCTCATTCGAGGATCTCTGTCGCGGGCCGCATATTCCCGACACCGGCGTCATTAAGGCCTTCAAACTGACCGCGTCTTCCGGCGCATACTGGCGTGGCGATGAAAAACGGACCATGCTTCAGCGTATTTACGGAGTGTCGTATCCCAAGAGGAAAATGCTTGAGGATTATCTCTACCGCATGGAGGAAGCCAGGAAGCGTGATCATCGCGTCCTCGGCAAACAGCTTGAGTTGTTTCATATCACCAACGACGTCGGAGCCGGACTGGTGCTGTGGCTACCCAAAGGCGCATTGATCCGAAACGAGATCGAAAATTTCTGGCGCGAGGAACATCTGGCCAACGGCTACGACCTGGTTTTCTCGCCGCATATCGCCAGGCTGGATTTGTGGAATCGCTCGGGACATACCGATTTTTACGCCGAGAACATGTACCAGCCGGTCAAGGTCGATGAGGAACGGTTCCAGATCAAACCGATGAACTGCCCGTTCCATATCAGCATGTATAAGTCCCGCCGCTGGAGTTATCGCGATCTGCCGATGCGCTGGGCGGAACTGGGAACGGTATACCGCTATGAAATGCCGGGTGTTCTGCACGGCCTGATGCGCGTTCGCGGATTCACACAGGATGATGCCCACCATTTCGTCTCACCCGAGGGGATGGAAGACGAACTGGTCTGGCTGTTGAAATTCTGCCTGCATATTCTGGACAGTTTTCATTTCCCGGATTATGATATTTATCTGTCCACGCGACCCGAGAAAGCCATCGGAGATCCCGACGACTGGGTCAAGGCCGAGGGCGGTCTTCGTCACGCGCTGGAATTATTGAACCTCCCGTATTCCGTCGATGAGGGCGGCGGTGCGTTCTACGGGCCGAAAATCGACATTAAGATCAAGGATGCGCTGGGCCGAAGCTGGCAGTGCTCCACCATTCAGTTCGATTTCAGCCTGCCGGAACGGTTCGATCTGAACTATGTCGACCGCGATGGCCAGATGAAACGGCCGTATATGATTCACCGTGCCCTTTTGGGGTCGGTCGAGCGGTTTTTCGGTGTTTTGATCGAACATTATGCCGGCAGATTCCCGCTCTGGCTGGCGCCGGTACAAGCAAGAGTCCTGCCGATTACCGACGACCAGATTGAGTACGGCCGCCAGGTGGTCGACCGCATGAAACGGGCCGGACTGCGCGTTGACCTGGATTCACGTTCCGAAAAAATCGGGCATAAGATTCGTGAATCGGAGTTGCAGAAAATTCCATATATGCTTATAATAGGGGCCAGGGAATCCGAGTCCGATACCCTGTCGGTGCGCTTGCACGGCAAGGGGGATCAGGGCTCGTTTGAGGTGGATACGCTTATTGAAAAAATGCGAGCGGAAATAGAAACCAAGGCACCCGAATCGCAGTTAACGTAAGGGAGGATACAATAGCTCAGAAAAAAGTCCGTGTCAACGACCAGATACGTGTATCGCCGATCAGGCTGATCGGCCTCAACGGGGAGCAGGTTGGCATTATTCCGATCAACGAGGCGTTGCAGAGAGCGCATGACGCCAATCTTGATCTGGTGGAGGTTTCCCCGAACAGTCGCCCGCCGGTTTGCCGAATCATGGATTACGGCAAATACAAGTATGAGCAGTCAAAGAAAGCGCGACAGGCAAAAAAGAAACAGCATACCGTGGAACTGAAATCGATGCGGTATCGACCGAAAATCGACGAACATGACTTTCAGTTTAAAACCAGGCATGTCCGCGAATTCCTTTTGCAGGGAAGCAAAGTCAAAGTCTTTGTCATGTTTAGCGGGCGCGAGTTGGCACACACGGAATACGGGCACCGTGTCCTGCAGAGAGTGGTTGAAGAATTGGCCGATATTAGTACGGTGGGACAGGAACCGAAGATGGAAGGCAGACGCCTGAACATGATCCTGAATCCGAAGCCGCAAGCGATAAAGAGCAAACCCAAGAGGTCCGAAAATGCCGAAGATAAAAACGAACAAGTCAGCCGCCAAGCGGTTCAAGAAGACGGGATCGGGAAAGATTAAGCGCAATAAAGCGTATCATTCCCATATCCTGACCAAAAAATCGCCCAAGCGCAAACGCAACCTGCGTCAGTCCTGCCTGGTGTCCGAGGTCGATATCCCTCGTGTCAACAGGCTGGTCCCGTATTGATACCGAAACGACTACTGAGTACAGGAGATTGATGATATGCCACGCGCAATGAACAATGTCGCCGCGCATCGACGTCATAAAAAAGTCCTTAGGAAAGCCCGGGGCAACTATAACGGCCGCTCCCGATTGTATCGTACCGCACTGGAAACGGTGCACAAGGGCATGACCTATGCCTATCGCGATCGTCGCAATAAAAAGCGGACGTTCCGACGCCTCTGGATCACCAGGATTTCCGCCGGGGCCAAGCAATTCGGCATGAATTATTCCACGCTGATCAGCGGCCTGAAAAAAGCCGGCATCGGTCTGGATCGCAAGGTGCTTGCGGATATCGCCGCCCGCGATAACGCTACGTTCGGACGTCTTGTCGACATGGCCAAAAACGCCTAACCGGGAGGAAAGGCGCATATGGCCGGGGTAAGTGAGATAGAACAAATGCTTGCCGAGGCCCTCTCGGCAATTGCATCGGCCTCTTCAACGCAAGCTCTGGATGAAATCCGCATCCGGCTCCTGAGCCGGAAAGGGGATATTACGTCCATTCTGAAATCACTGAAAGAACTTCCCATCGATCAGCGCAAGGAAATCGGCGCCGCCGCCAACAAGGCCCGCGTCGCGGTCGAACAGGCACTCAATGAGGCCCGCGACCGGCTTCTGGCCGCAGCGGCGATCTCCGCGCTCGACCCGACTCTGCCTGGAATAAGACAACCGTGCGGCGCCCTGCATCCCATCACGCTGGTCATGGATCAGCTGTGTCAGTCATTCATTCGCATGGGATTCGGGGTCGCCAAAGGCCCGGATGTTGAAACCGATTATTATAATTTCGAGGCCCTGAACTTCCCGCCGGATCATCCCGCCCGCGATATGCAGGATACGTTCTACGTTGCGGGGAATAAACTCCTGCGAACCCATACCACACCGGTGCAGGTGCGGGTGCTGGAAGCGCAACAGCCGCCGATCAAGGTCATCATGCCGGGCAAAACCTATCGCAACGAAACCGTCTCGGCCCGCTCGCATTGTATCTTCCATCAGGTCGATGGTTTTCTGGTCGATGAAGGCGTCACCATGGCCGATCTCAAAGGCGCCATTTACGCCTTCTGCCGTGACTTTTTCGGCGATGACGTGCGGCTGAAATTCCGCACCAGCTTTTTCCCGTTCACCGAGCCGTCCGCAGAAGTCGATATTTCCTGCTTCTTGTGCAAGGGGAAAGGATGCCCGCTGTGCAAGCAGTATGGATGGCTGGAGATTCTGGGATGCGGTATGATCGATCCCAACGTGTTACGTAACGTCGGTTGCGATCCGGAAAAATACAGCGGCTACGCCTTCGGCATTGGAGTCGAGCGTATCGCGATGCTGAAATACGGCATTACCGATATCCGCCTGTTCTATGAAAACGACGTGCGCTTCATAAGGCAGTTCAAATAATGCAGGTACCATACAGCTGGATTAAGGAACTGGTCGACGTCGACTGGGAGCCGCAGGCTCTGGCCGATCGGTTGACCATCGCCGGTGAAGAAACCGAAATCGAAGAACCCTTCGCCGGTCAATTCGAGCATATTCTGGTCGGTCATGTCGCCGAACTTGAGAAAATAGAAAATTCGGACCATCTCAAAAAGGCCATGGTCGATACCGGAAACGGTCTGGTGCCGGTTGTGTGCGGTGCGCCCAATGTCGCGCCGGGGCAGAAGGTCGTTTTCGCCGAAGTCGGCGCGGTCCTGCATGGCGGCATGGAAATTAAACCGGTCAAACTGCGCGGTGTCCAGTCCCAAGGGATGATCTGCTCCGAACGCGAGCTGGGACTGACCGACGATCATTCCGGCATTATCGTTCTTGATCCCGACGCCCCGGTCGGCACGCCCATCCTCGCCTATCTCGGACTGAAAGATCACATCATCAAACTCGATCTTACTCCCAATCGCTCCGATTTGCTGTCGGTGTTCGGGGTCGCCCGTGATATCGCCTGCCTGTGCGGGAAAAAGGTCCGGCGTCCCGTGTATAAGCTGACCGAATCAAAAGAAAAAGCCGCCGAGTTGGCGACCGTCTCGATCGATGACCCCGATGCCTGCCCGCGATATGCCGCGCGCATGATTAAAAACATTAAAATCGGTCCGTCGCCCTGGTGGATCAAGAAAAAGCTGATTATGAGCGGCATGCGGCCGATCTCAAACGTCGTTGATATTACCAATCTGGTCATGCTGGAGACCGGTCATCCGCTGCACGCGTTCGACTTCGACAAACTCGAACGCAAGGAAATCCTGGTTCGACGCGCCAAAGACGGCGAGCTGTTCACGACCCTCGATGGAGTGGAACACCGTCTGACACCCGAAGTCCTGATGATAACCGACGGCAACAAAGGCATTGCCGCGGCGGGCGTGATGGGCGGTCTGGATTCCGAAGTGACCGATGCCACCACTACGGTACTTCTCGAAGCGGCGTATTTTAACCCGGTAACCATTCGTCGCGGACGTTTGCATCTCGGGATGACTTCGGAATCCTCGGTGCGGTTCGAAAAAGGCGCCGATCCGAACATGGTCCCCAATGCCGCCGATCGGGCCGCGTTCCTGTTACAGAAATACGCCGGGGGAGAAGTCCTCAAAGGATTGATTGACTGCTACCCGAAAAAAATTAAACCGCTGAAAGTGCAATTTAGGCCGGAACGCGCCAATGCCATTCTGGGTACGAAATTGACACCAAAACGGATGCATACCATATTAAAGGGGCTGGATTTCGGCCTGACCGAAACCAAAACGCCAAAAGTCGAAGTACCGACATTCCGACCCGATGTCACCCGAGAAATCGACCTGATCGAAGAGATTGCGCGCATCGAAGGGCTGGATAATATCCCCACGTCCGATCGCAATATCGGGCCGTTGCTGACAAAAGCCCGCGAGGATGATCTGTTTCGCGACCGCGTCAGAGCGACCCTGACCGCGCAGGGATATGATGAAATTTACGGTGTCGGGCTGGCCGATGCGCCACTGATGAAACTATTGACCGGAGATCAACCGCAGTTGGAAATTCTCAATCCGATTGCCGAAGATTTGGCAATCATGCAAAACGATATCATATATGCCTTAATGAAGGCGGTTGGACATAATCTGGCTCATCGCAATCTCAATTTGCGATTATTCGAGGTGGGAAAAGCCTTCTCGCCGGAAAACGAGTTTATGCAGATCGGACTGGCCGTAACCGGAAAAACCGATGACCACTGGTACGACAAGGGTCGGGAATTTGAATTCTATGATGTCAAAGGCGCAATTGACGCCCTCTGCGCATCATCGCGAATTCCGGAATTGACCTATGCAACCGAGGCGCATCTGCCGTTTGTGCCGGAGTGTTCGTTTACGCTCAAGCTGGGCGATCATAAAGTCGGACGCGCCGGGCGTATGCATGACAAGACCGCCAAACGATTTGATATCAAACAGCCGGTATTTATCGCCGTGCTGGATTTCGCCGCGATGTTTGCCGTGCGCGTTCCGCTGGAGGCGTATAAGCCCCTGCCGCGTTTCCCGGCCGCGCCGAGAGATCTGGCCGTGATTGTCGATGAGACCGTCAGGGTTGGCGACATGCTCGATACCATCCGCGAACTGGGCGGCACGTGGCTGGAACAGCTGGATGTTTTTGATTTATATCGCGGCAAACAAATCGGCGAAAATAAAAAATCGCTGGCGTTTGCCATGGTGTATCGCTCTGCTGAACGCAGTCTTGAGAACGAAGAAGTTAATGGCGTTCAAGAGAAAATTGCAGACGAGTTAAAGAAACGCTTTAACGCTGAAATACGAGAGGGGTAATCGCGATGGACGCGCTGGAAATGCTGGAGGCGAAAATTACCAAAGCCCTGGACATGATAGAGAAACTTAAAGAGGAAAACGGGGTTCTAAAAAAAGAGAACCGGACGCTGAAAACACAACTGGATGAGGCGCGCTCACGTTTGACTGTCCTGGAACAGTCCGAACAGGAAAAAACGGAAAAAATAAAGGGCCGGCTGTCACATATATTGGAAAAACTCGATGCCCTCGAACAGGTTGCGGTCGACTAACTAAGGGCTTGATTTTATTGTTGAGATAGCGTATTGTTTTATTATAAATGTAACGGAAGATAACTGGCGGCTTTGAAATCATAGTGTTTTGAGATGGCGGATATTTACGATAAAGACAAAACGGTCAAAGTAGTCATTTTCGGCGAGGAATATACCATTCGGGGACAGGCTGAATCCGATTATATCCTTCGTATCGCCGACTATGTTGACAGTAAGATGAAAGAGATAGCTCTTAAATCCCGGAATAAATCGCCCAATCGCATTGCCATTTTGGCGGCATTGAATATTGCCGGCGAGCTGATGGATCTTAAAGACACCAGGATCAAAGACATATCCCAGGTGGAAGATCGAGCCAAAAGCATCATGGATATGCTTGACAGCAAGCTGGCTGAATCTCAAGACTGATTTTCGTTCAGACCCGTCTATTATTCTTCCTCAATCGCATTGTATACTTTTGAATAGATCGCTCTTCTATGGGAGCAAGGAGGACAGAGTATGAACGGCACACTCGTGACGGTGCTGGCATCGGCGCTGGCGGCGATTGTCGGGTTTGTTATCGCCTGGTTTATTTTACGGCGTATTGGCGACAAGCGTATTGCCAACTCCGAAGAACTCGCACGAAAAGTCATCGCCGAGGCGGAAAAAGAGGCGGAGATCAAGAAAAAAGAGGCCCTGCTGGAAGCCAGGGAAGAATGGTACAAAGTCAAATCCAATTTCGAGCGGGAACTTCAAAATAAACGAAACGAAATCCAGAAAATCGAGCGTAAACTCAACGACCGCGAATCCTCGCTCGACAAGCGCGAGGAATCGGTCGCGGTTCATGAAAAAGATTTGTCTTCGCGCGAACGCACGATGAGCGGGCGTGAAAAGGGTATTACCCTGCGGGAAAACGAACTCGACACCATGATTCGCGCCCAGAATGAAAAACTCGAACGCATTGCCCAGATGACGGCCGAAGAAGCCAAAGCCGAGTTGAAAGCAAACCTGATCGGTGAGGCCAAAATCGAGGCCGCCGCCATGATCAAGGAAATTCGCGACAAGGCCGAACAGGATGCCGACAAGGAGGCCAAGGAGATCATCATCTCGGCCATCTATCGATGCGCCGCTGACCATACCGTGGAATCGACCGTCTCGGTGGTCAACCTTCCCAACGAGGAAATGAAAGGCCGCATTATCGGACGCGAGGGACGCAATATCCGCTCCTTTGAAACCGCAACCGGTATCGATGTCATTGTCGATGACACTCCCGAAGCCGTGATCCTTTCCGGTTATGACCCGGTGCGCCGCGAAATCGCCCGCATGGCGCTGGAGAAATTGATTTCCGACGGGCGTATCCACCCCACTCGTATCGAGGAAGTGGTGGAAAAAACCCAGAAGGAAATGGAGATGATTATCCGGGAAACCGGCGAACAGGCCTGTTTCGATGTCGGCGTGCAGGGACTGCATATCGATGTGATCAAACTGTTGGGTAAACTCAATTACCGGACCTCCTACGGCCAGAACGTGCTTCAGCATGCCAAGGAAGTGGCGGTGCTGTGCGGTCTGATGGCGGCCGAGCTGGGACTCGATCCGATGCTTGCCAAACGCGCCGGACTTCTGCATGATATCGGCAAAGCGGTCGATCGTGAAACCGAAGGAACCCATACCGAAATCGGTGCCAGTTTCCTGGCCCGCCTAAATGAAAACCCGATCGTGATCAACGCGGTTGCGTCACATCATGGCGACGTTCCGCAGGAATCGGCGTATCCCATTCTGGTGCAGGCGGCCGATGCCGTCTCCGGTGCGCGCCCCGGTGCCCGTCGCGAACCGTTGGAAGCCTATATCAAGCGGCTGGAAAAACTCGAAGAAATCGCGGATTCGTTCAAGGGCGTATCCAAGGCGTTTGCCATTCAGGCCGGACGGGAAATCCGCGTCATTGTCGAATGCGAAATCATCGACGACCTGGCGGCGTCGATCCTCGCCGGAGACATTGCCAAGAAAATCGAAAAGGAAATGGAATATCCCGGCCAGATCAAGGTGACCGTTATTCGCGAGTCACGGGCCACGGAATTCGCTAAATAGGGGGAGTTTGATGCCGGAAATCAAGGTATTGTTTTTTGCCGATTTGGTCGGCAAGCCCGGTCGTTTTGTTCTGTCACAGATGTGCAAGCCACTGAAAGAGAAATACGGGGCGCAGTACGTTATCGCCAATATCGAAAACGCCGCCGGTGGATTCGGCATTACCCCAGAAATGTCGAAAAAAATCTTTTCGTACGGGGTGAATTGCCAGACCTCCGGCAATCATATCTGGGACCGGATGGACATCTGGCAATACCTTGACCAGCAACCGAAACTGCTTCGACCAGCCAATTATCCGCCCGGAACCCCCGGAAATGGCTATTATATCGATGAGATTCCGGAAGGACGCATCGGCATTCTCAATCTGCAGGGGCGAACCTACATGAAAGATATCGACTGCCCCTTCCGCGTCGGTGAACGACTCGTCGATACCATGCGCAAGGATACCGACATTATCATTATCGATTTCCACGCCGAAGTCACTTCCGAAAAACAGGCGCTCGCATATTTTCTCGATGGCAAAGTTACGGCGATAATCGGTACCCATACTCATGTGCAAACCGCCGATGAAATCGTCTCCGAACGAGGAACGGCATATATCACCGACGTCGGCATGACCGGACCGCATGATTCCATCATCGGTATGGCCAAAACTCCGTCGCTGGATCGTTTCCTGACCGGAATGCCGAAACGCTTTACCTGCGCCAGGGGTGATGTCAAGATCAGCGGCGCTGTGATTACGATTGACACCTCCGATGGTGCCGCGGTCAATATTGAACGGATTAAAATCGACTATGGAGATTACTCCGACGAGAATGAGGCATAGAGCATGTCAGCAATATTGATCGATGGAAAACAGGTTGCCAAAGATATCAAGGCGGAACTCAAACAGAAAGTCGAAATCTTGCGCGAAAAGGGCGTCGTGCCCGGACTGGCAGCGGTGTTGATCGGCGATGATCCGGCGTCGGCAACCTACGTTAACAGCAAAGCCCGCGCCTGCGAGAAACTCGGCGTGTTTTCCGAAATCATCAAACGGCCCGCCGAGACCACTCAGGATGAAGTCGAATCGATCGTCCGTGAACTGAATTACCGTGACGATATCGACGGTATTCTGGTACAATCACCGCTTCCGAAACATCTGAATGAATTCGCGGTCACGCTTTTAATCGATCCGCGCAAGGATGTCGATGGTTTCCACCCGCATAGCGTCGGTTGTCTGCTTTTGGGCAGGCCGACTTTTCGTTCCTGTACACCGTACGGCGTTATTGAACTGATGCGGCGCTATGATATCAACCCTACCGGCAGGGAAGTTGTCGTGCTGGGACGATCCAATATCGTCGGCAAACCGATGGCGGCGATGCTTATGCAGAAAAACAAGATGGCCAATGCCACCGTGACCGTTGCCCATTCCCGGACCGCCGACATCGCCGGTGTCTGCCGTCGCGCCGATATCCTGATTGCGGCCATTGGTCAGCCGCTGTTCGTTAAGGTGGATATGGTCAAGGATGGAGCCGTAATTATCGATGTCGGCATTAACCGCATCGAAGATCCGTCGTCAGAGAAGGGATATCGTCTGGTCGGTGACGTCGATTTCGATGCCTGTGTCGAAAAAGCATCATTCATTACTCCGGTCCCCGGCGGAGTCGGCCCGATGACCATTGCCATGCTGTTGACCAATACCGTCCAGTCGGCAGGCCGTCGCGCCGGACTTGAAGAATAGTTCAATAATTGCACAGTTTTGCGTTTTATCGGCAGGCATCTGCAGGGTCAATTGTCTGCCGTTTTCGTGCCTCCATTTTCCAGATTTATAATTGCCAGCCCTCATGAATTTCCCACATTGCGGTTTTGTTAAAATTTTGTATAACAATAAGTTGGTGGAGTTGTTTGGTTTCGTTTCTTAAGCTGTGAGGCTAATCCCATAATACGCCTTTCAGTCGGATAAAAGGGCATATCCTTTGCTTTGTATATAACAAACTATTTTGCCGGCGTGAAAATGAAAAAAAGACAAGCTACATTTTTCTTCATCGCTATCCTCACTTTTCTCGTCCCCGCCCTTGGACATGCCGTGGAGGTTGAATTTGGCCTGCCCGATTCCTTGCAGAACATGCGTTTTTGGGACAAGGATGGCGGCTTTGCCGGTCAGTGCGAACCGGAAAAATCCTGCCCCCAATTCGGCTTTTCCGTCACGACCGAAAACGGTGTCGTGCATGAGTTCGACATTTACCGCCTGCATATAACTGTCCCGCCGGGTGGTGTCCCCGATCGCGGCGGACTGGCGTTTCATTTCCCCGGGGAATTCAACCTGAATTATATCAACAGCGTAACATACTCCGACAATTACGCCGGCCCCGATCTTGATATCAGGGCGGCCTTTGTGTTCGATAATATTCTGGCGCTTCGTTTCGGGCTGGGCCAATCCCCGCCGCCCGGGACGATTATCACTTTGACCGCAGCGATGATACGCAATCCGATCCAAGCCGCCGAATACCAGTTGACCGGCGTGATGTTCAACCGCTTTCTGTTTGTTGTCGCCGGTCCGGTGTTCTCCGAACGCTTCACGATTTTCCCGGGCGATCCGACCGAACTTGCAATCGAACCATCCGATCCGGTCACAATTCATGCCGGCGAAATACGGATTTTCAAAGCCATCGCCAGTGATCGGTTCGGCAATCCGCTTTCCGAACTCGACTGCGACTGGTCATTCGATCCGGATTCGGTCGTCCTCGGCACTATCGACGAAGGGTACTTACAGGCAACCACCGTTGGACAAGGAAAAGTCCGCGCGACCTGCGGCGAAATGACTGCGGTGTCGAATATGATTACCGTCTTGCCGGGTGAATTCAATGCCTTAATACTTGATATCGACGAAACCCAGTTTGTCGGTTATCCACTACTCGGCCCGGCCACGTTGACCGTATATGACGGCTATGGCAACGTTGTAACCGATTTCGATGCCTCCGTTAATCCTGTTACACTTGTTACCGATCAGGGCGAACTGACCCCGTCGGTCCTCGACAGCGAAACCGACTTCGTCAACGGCGTGGCGGATCTGACAGGAAAAAACATTGTATATTCCGGGGCGTCATGTTTGGCAAATGTTCATGCCGCAAGCGATACGGTAACATCATTATCGACGTCCGTTTATTTCAATGGAATCGATTTATCATTTTACGAGACTCCTCTCGATACGGTATTGGTAAGTGCTGATATTCTGACTTATTATCAGTTTAAGAATAATGGCAATCTGATGCCGATATCTCCGATGGAATTCCTTTTTCAATATTCCAGTAATCCGGATAATTGCAGTGGCATAAGGCTTTTATCTCCAGTGCCGCCGGGTGAAGAATATAAAAGCGGGAGAGCAACCAGTTGCAGTAACCTGGAACCGTTAACCTATGACACTCTTCTCTATGAATTGCGAGCGCAATATGTTCTCAACGACGATACCTTCATGGTGACACGATCGCTTGAACATGAGTTCTTTATTATTCCGGATTATGAATTAAGTTATGTGCCTCATTCCTTGTCTATTGATACCGTCTTTGAAGAACAAACCGTTGATTCATTGTCTATGCGTTTTTCATTTATAAATGATATACTGATACCGACATCGGATTTAAAAGCCCGAATACAAGTCTGGAATGAAAACAGTGGTTATTTTCTGACGTTGTCCGCAAAAGATAAAATCGAAATAATCGATGATACATTAAACTGCCTTTTCGCCAATGTGAAAATCCCATCAATACACCCGTCTTCATTTGATGAGGGCTTTCACAATTTGAAGCTAGTGGGGAGATTTGAGTTTCCCGGTTCTTCCATCTTTTCCGTGGAATTGGAGGACTTCGACTCTCTCTATATCGCCAAACGCACGCAAATTACCTATGTCGAAAACTCGGTTGCACCAACCCATGTCTCCGCCGGAGATGAAACCGCCATTTCCTTCGACCTCAATGTCGATGGCATGAGTTCGGTCGAGGTTGATCTTGAAAATACTCGCCTGGAATTACTCAATGGCCCGTATATTCTGTCCGGCGCCCTTGATGCCGACGAAGTCACCCTGACCGCAGGCGTTGCTTCGCTTGCCACCGAACCGATCTATATTCCAGGCAATCTGGTTGGCACGGCGTTGTTGCCGCGACTTATCCTGTACGGAACCGAGTTTGGACAACCGCGTCTCGACACCATCTATTTCTCCGCGGATAATATCTACGTCACCGCCGAGGCCACATTGCAAATCGTCAATACGAAATTGAATACGGTTAACAGCCCGTATGTCAATACCGACCAGAATTTCGGCATCGAAGTGACCATAGTCAATTCCACTAATCAGGATGCCGACAGCGTGTCGGTGTTTATCTTTGCCGAAGGTGCGACCGATACTCTGGCGCGAATGGACAATCTTGCCATAACGGCGGGCTCCAGTCATCAGGTTGGGCTGGTTTTGACCGCACCCGATACGCCCATGCCGACGTATGTGTACAAAGCCGTCGTGTCCGCGGCGCGTGCGACTGTTTTGCCGGCCGAGGATGATGTCGCCGCGGTGGTGGTGCAGACTCCCGCGAATATCGAACTGCAGTATGTCCTGCTCAATACCTATGAAGCGTATGTCGACTATGGTCAACAATTCAATATCGCCGTCCTGATGAGAAATCTGGGGGAGGCATCGGCCGACTCCGGCGAAGTGTCCCTGCTCAGCGGCGGGCTTGATTTCGGCCAGCCCGATTCCTCGACATTTCGAGGCGAAGTCGATGAATATTTCCCGATTCCGCTGACCGCACCGTTGGAAACTGTCACCGCCGAGTTGGAACTGAAAATTACCGAGATCCCCATCGACAAAAACACCGGTCAAGCGGCGTTGGTGGCAATATCATCCGTGCATATTCCGGTCATTGTCGAACCGAGCGATGCCGAGTTGATTATCAGCGGCCATGCCGAACAGAATCCCCTGATCGTCGAGGGACAGGAAACCGCTCTGTTTTCGATGACTCTCCGCAACAGCGCGGAAGGCACCATCAATGCCATCGGCCTGGAATCGATGATTGTCGAAATACGGGACAAATTCGAGGGGTTGGTTTCTCCGGATCAGATCATTGTCGAAGATCGCACCGGATTCTACGAAGATTCGACGCAGATGAGTCTCAGCGTCATCGAAAACGATCGCCTGACCACCGAGTTTGTCGATTATGTCATCTCGCCCGGCGAAACCCGCACCCTCGTATTCCGGGCGGCATTTGCCGATGCCATTACGTTAAAAGAGTTTTCCATCGATATCGACAGCCGCGATATCAACGCGGTTTACGCCTCCGGCCCGCGAATCGGTCAGCCGGTTTCGGTTATGGGTGAATTCGGCGGCGCGTTCGATATCGGCGCCAATTTCGTCGTGACCCGGCCCGGCTCCAAAGAAATTACGATGTGGAAAAATCCGTTCAATCCCAATTACGAGTCGGCGCGCTTCTCCTACTACCTCGACCGTGACTCCGACGTGGAATTGATTCTGTTTACCCTGACCGGAGAAAAGGCAATCGAGATGTCGTTTGCCGCGGGAAGCAACGGCGGGATGGCCGGAACCAATGAGATTACCTGGAACGGCAAAAACGGGCAGGGGCATATCGTCCTCAACGGTGTGTATATTCTCGTATTGAACAACAAGACCACCGGTGAGACATTTAACCGGTTTAAAGTGGCGGTGGTGAAATGATAAACCGGATTGCCCATAGCCTGATTTTCTGCCTGCTTCTGGCATTACTCGGAAGTGCAGTCTTTGCCGCCGATGCCGGACGCGAGTCGCCGTTCTCGCTCGGTGCGGGAGTCCGGGCACTCGGCATGGGTGGCGGTTTTGTGGGGCTGGCCGATGATGCCACTGCGGTGTACTGGAATCAGGCCGCGTTGCCGTGGCTCAATGAACAGGAAGTCGAAGGCATGCATGTCACGCTGTTTGAGGGCACTATTTATGATGTCGTCTCGCTGGTGTACCCGCATGCTTCTTGGGGCGGTTTCGGCGTTTCCTACATGCATCTGGGAACCGGCGATATCCCGATCATGAACGAGGGATTCGAAGTCGGCAAGATGTCCTATTCCACAGGGCAGATGATTCTCGCGTACGGCCGCAGACTCCAGGGAGGGTATTCATTCGGGACCGCCCTCAAACTGGTCAATCAGTCACTCGGGGATAATTCGACCTACGGTGTCGGTATGGACTTATCATTCATGGCACGGGTAACACCGCACGTTTCAGCGGGCGTCCTGTTCCAGGACATCATCGCGCCGCGTTTACGCCTGAGCGGTAATCTGGAAATTACGCCGATGTCAGTTCAGATGGGCGTCGGTTTCAGCGATATTAAGATCGGATCCGATTTCAACAATAACGCTGTGATCGCACTGGAAAAACCGGAATACCGTGCCACCAAACTCCATCTCGGAGTGGAATCGATTTACCGCGATCTGCTCGCGTTTCGCACCGGGTTCGACCGCGAGAATGTGACTTTCGGGCTGGGCGTGTACTATAATCGCCTGCGCTTCGACTACGCCTATCGCATTATCAACGATATCACCGATTCGCATCGCATCGGCCTGTCGATTAAATTCGGCACCCCGGTCTCGGAACGGTTGCGCCTCGATGCCGAATTGGAAAACGCCCGAGGAAGCTATCTCATTCTCGATGATCGTCAGCGTCAGTTTGACCTGTATAAGAACATCGCCGATGATTTCTATGCCTCACAACAGATGGACTCCGCGTACGCCTATTATCAGCGCGCACTGGCATATAAAGAAGATGATCAGGAGACAAAAAACCGTATCGATGAACTGGCTCAACGAATGGAAACCGAGAAAGACCAGGTTCGCGAGGAATTAAACCGCGCGGAACAGGACCGCTCGCTGGCCGATAGCTATTACCGACAGGCCGAGTCCATGTCCGAGCAGGGTTCTCTCGATGCCGCCTTGAGAATCGCGGAACAGGGACGAATCGATTTTCCCGATGACCAGCGCTTCAACGATCTGAAAAGCCGGATTACCCAAAAACGCGCCGAGCGTATCGAACAGCTTACCGCCGATGGCAAGACCGCCGAAAAAGAACGACGGTTCACCGATGCGCTGATGTTTTATAATCAGGTGCTGACCTTGGCGCCCGGCAACGTGGCGGTCAAACAGTCGGTCGAGAATGTTAAAAAGGAAATCACCATTGCCGGGTTGATTTTCGAGGGAACCGAGCTGTATACGACCAAAAACCTGTCGGAGTCCAAACGGCGTTTCGAACAAGTCGTGGAGCTCGATCCGGGCAACCGGGTGGCCAATGAATACCTGTCGAGAATCTCCGCCGTCATGAAAGAAGTAACCGATCTTGAAGACCTGCAGAAAGACGAGCAGGTGTGGCAGATATATTTGAACGCGCTTGAACATTTCCGCGATGGTGAATATCAGCAGGCGATTGAACTGTGGCAACAGGTCCTGCAGTACTATCCCGGCAATGTGAACACCATCAATAACATTGAGCAGGCTAAACTCCGGTTGAATCCCGAAGAATAATACCCGCCCCAGAGCGTCGTCAGTTTTATATTGAGAGTATACCAACCTTCCGATACCTTAGCGTAAGATGTTTGGACGGCCGATAAAGGAAATAAACGCCGAGTACCAGGCGGAGGATACCAGCCTGCCGTCAATTTTGACGCTGGTGCGGGAAACCTGCGTCAACGCCGGACTCGCCCGCAAAGACGTCAGCGCAGTCATCCTGGCGATCGAAGAAGGGGCCTCGAACATTATCCGGCACGCCTATCTCTACGAAAAAGGCGTCATCCGCATCCGCATCATCATCTTTAAAAAACGCATCGTGTTCTCCCTGATGGACAACGGGCGGTCGTTCCAGCCCGATGGGACGGGCAAACTGGATTTGAAAAAACTGGTGGAATCATCCCGCAAGGGAGGACTCGGCTTTTACATGATCAACAAAATCATGGATTCGGTGGAATACCTCTCCAGTCCCGGTCTCAACGAACTGCGCATGACCAAGATGATCTCCCGCCAGCCGGAATGGGCGCGGTTGTTTCTGGGACGGATGTTCACGCTACGGGTGAAATTCTCGCTCTATACGTTTTTGATCATGCTGACGATCATTGCGGGAGCCTATATTTTTATCGAAACCCGCACCGCCACCACCGTCCGCGAACACCTTAACGATATCGTCGGTTCACTGTCCAAAACCGTGGCCGATCAGGCGGCGCGGCATATTATCAACCGCCGCTCCGATGTCGAGTTCGATGAACTGGTCATCAGCTATATCGAGGCCAATCCGGAGATCATCAAAATCGTGCTGACCAATGCCGATAATGTCATCCTTGCCGACAGTCGCGATATCCGGAATCTGCGCAAACAGTATGAGCCGCCCCGGAATGTCGATATGTCTCAGATCGGCGTGCCACAGAAACTGGCCGGTGATCCCGACGCCACCGATTATTTGATTTCGAACATCACCGAACGCGATGAAACCATTGGCCATGTATACATGTGGTACACCTCGCGGCAACTCGATGCGGTTATCAGTGCCGAACGGCACAAGGCGATCCTCTTGATGATTATCGGACTGGCGCTGGGAATCGGCGGTATTTACCTGTTATCGAACTACTTCGTCAGCCCGATCGTGCGGATCACCCAGCGCGTGCGACGGTTCAGCGCCGGGGATATCGAAACCGAACTTCCGCTGGAAGGGGTCGAGGAATTCTTTGAAATCTCCAAAGCCCTCAATGAAATGATGAGTCGCCTGCGTCGCGACCGCGATAATATCGTCGAGCGGGAACGCCTCGCCAAAGAAATCGAAGTCGCCAGTCAAATTCAGAAAACCCTGCTTCCCGGAAAACTCCCGGACATCCCCGGTCTGCAATTGCATGCCTTCTATCGTGCCGCCTATCATATCGGCGGCGACCTGTACGACATCTTTGAAATCGATAAGGAGCACTACTGCTTGCTGGTGGCCGATGTAAGCGGGAAGGGAATACCGGCGTCACTGGTGATGTCGATGCTCCGTACGGTCATTCGTATTGTCGCGCGGAATCGTCGTTCCGCACATGAAATCCTTGTCAGTGTCAACGACTATATCATGGATGATATCCCGCCGGGCATTTTCATCACCATTTTCCTCGGCGTCTACAACGTTGCCAAAGGCAGGATGAATTTCGTCTCGGCCGGGCATAATCCGTTGATCTTCTGCAATTGCGACAAAAAGAAAACGCAACTGATCAATCCCAAGGGGCCGCCGCTGGGCGTGATGTACAAGCCGAACAGCTTTGCCCAGAAACTGCGTGAACAGGAAGTGTCTATTAAAAATGGCGACGTGCTGTTCGTGTATTCCGATGGCATCACCGAGTCCATGAACCGAAGCGGCCACAAATACGGACTGGATCGGCTGGTGGAGTATTTTAACGTGCAGATCGCGAATAATTCCCTGAAGCCGCCGGAAGAAATCTCGGCCGACGTTCTTGCCGATATCGACCGCCATGCCGGTGCCGCCGATCAAAACGACGATATCACCTTTATCGTGGTAACCTCTGCCGCCAAAAAGAAACCCCCGCTGGGTACCGAAACGGTCGGATCCTGAACAATTGCCGCTTTTTCTGCCATCTTAAGCCAATATTTTTGTTTTTTTTATTGAGAAAAGATCCGTAAAATAGCTATAATACGGCGTTATGGAGAATATCAGGATATCGGTTTCCGAGGGCGGGCGGCAGGATGACCTGTCTGTGGTGCGGGTCGATGGCGTTATCGATACCCTTACCGCAACCCAGCTTGAAGAAGTCCTGGACCGTCTGTATAAGCGCGGTCGCTTCAAAGTGGTGCTTGATCTGGCAGGTGTCGATTACATCTCGTCCGCCGGTTGGGGAATCTTCATTTCCCGAATCAAAGAGGTCCGTGAAAACGGCGGCGATATCAAGCTCGCTAATCTCGTGCCAAATGTCTACGAAATCTACGAACTCCTGGAATTCGACAATATCCTGAGTGCCTATGAAAGCGTCAATACCGCCAAAACCGGATTCGGAGCCGAACCTGAATCCGACTCCAACTCCGAAAAAAAAAAGAGCAAATAACCCCCATTAAAACCACCATTGAGGAACTTCCGGGCCTGCAGGATGCACCAGGACCGATTCGTGCGCCGGTCAATTCGCGGCGGCCGTTGGATTCCGCCTTTGACCGGATCGAAAGCCTCGTGTTGGAATCGATTAAAAAAGATCCCTTCCTGACCATCTCCGAACTGGCAGTTGTGGTGGAGGAATCCATATCCGGAAATCGTCCCGGATGGTGGGGGATATTCGCCATTCTTCGCAAACACCGCCTGGTCCTTCGTCGTTCCCGCTTCCGCTTTGCCCGCCGTCACTGGAAAAGTTACTGATAAAATAATTGACTTTGTGTTTTTATATAGTAACTTTTATTAGGGAAAAATATATAAGTTTATGCTGGAAACGATTTTAATAATAATTTTAAGCGCGCTGGTCGTGGGGCTGTCGGCCCTGCTTCTGACACGTCATCGGGCCCGAAATGACATTATCGCTCTTGATCCCAGAGCCGTCGATGATTTGCTGACTGCTTTTACCAATAACCTGCGGAGGGGCAAAATTCAGGATATTGCCGGTCGCGTATCTCATATTCTCAAACACCATTTGCATTGCGATAAAATTATTTTTTTGCGCTCATTCAAGGGACATCTGGAACTGAATTACGCTAACGGCCTCAATCGGTTAAACCGGAATGAATTGCGCCTGCGTCTCAATCAGCATATCCAGAGTTCGCTTCGAGCCAGCAGCAAAATCGACGATATTTCATCATTGAAAAACATTCTTCGTCCCGAATATCTGACCATGCTTTCCCAACTGGGTTTGACCAATTATTTCCCGGTGTATCTCAAGGATCAACTGTACGGATTGTATTTCATCGCGACCGATCTGCCGCTCACTGATCCCTCCCTGCGCTTTCTTTCCATGACTCTGGCGTTTAATCTGTCTACCGCGTATTACATGGGGGCACAGGAACAGCAACTGCGCCAGTATGAAAACAAGATGAAGAGCCTGGAAAGCAGTCGCAATAAAACGGCTGAACCGGCCGAAGGAATCGGCGGACCGGAGTTGGGACGGTTGTTGAAAATCAAAAACAGCCGACGACTGGCATCGGAACTCATGGGAGTTTTGCGGCGGGACTGCCAGTTTACCAGGATGATCTTTTATGTTCGTCCGGAACAGGACGAACAAAGCGAAATCACTGTCAACTGGCATATCAGCGACGGAATGGACAAGACCTGCCGGAAGGAATTGGACCGTATCATGAGTCAGATTGAAGCGGGGAAGGTATGCAGTCTCGACGATTTGGGTCAGTTCGACGGTGGCGACAAGTGCCTGGACAAGCTGAAAGAAACCGACTTGAAATACCTGACAACTTTGCCGTGGGGCGGCAGTCGCAAGGCACTTCTCGCCTGGAACGGGCGCAAAGTCGTCGATGAAGTCGCGAATCGGCTGAAAATATTCCGCGCCGAAACCCAGCCGCTGGTTGAAAATGCCCGCTTGTTTGAAGAAACCGAGGCGATGTCGTACACCGATGGGCTCACCGGATTGTATAACTTCCGCTTTTTTATCAAACGTATCGGTGAGGAAATCGATCGCGCCCGCCGGTATGTTCGTCCGCTGGCATTGATTATTATCGATATCGATGATCTGAAAGTTGTGAATGATAAATATGGACACCTGGCGGGCGACTGCCTGCTGAAAGCCTTTGCCGGTGAACTGACGGCATCGGTGCGTTCCAATGATATCGTCTCGCGCTACGGCGGCGATGAATTCTGTTTGATTATGCCGGAAACCGATCGTGACAACACGCGTATTTTTATGGAACGTATCCGCGACAAAATAGGCGCTTCACCGTGCGCAATTGAGGGTACAGAAGACAAGCTGGCCTATTCGGTATCCGTCGGCGGAGCGGTGTATCCTTCCGATGCCGAGAACGCCGAAGCATTGATCCATGCCGCCGATATGGCCTTGCTTAAGGCGAAATCCGAGGGACGGAATCGGACCCGGCTGGCGCCGGAACGAATAATCGATCTGACGTAAAAAGAAAAGAACGGCTTTCAGCACAATTTGGCCCCGCCGGGGCCTTAACCCATTCGGCAATAATGCCGAATGAATAAGAGGTGGAACCAGGGATGGAGAACTCAGTGTTTTTCTCGAATAATGATAAGACGATCAGCCGCGCGTCGGCTTGTGCCATACTGATACTGCTTTTCGGATTGACAACGGCATCGATGACATCCGCCGATGAATCCTATCGCATCGGCCCCGATGACGTCCTGCAGGTCAGTTTCTGGCAGGACAATTCCCTCGACGCCTCCGTCAAGGTGGGGCAGGATGGGAAAATATCCCTGAACATTATCGGCGAAATCGACGCCGCCGGCTTAACCACCGCGGAGTTGGAACGTCTGATTGTGCGCCAGATTTCCCGGTACAATAAAGCCATCTCGCAGGCCGTGGTGCGCGTAACGCAGTACGGCTTTCAGAAAGTGTTTATCTCCGGACAGGTTCGCAATCCCGGCAAATACGCCTTCGAGAAAATTCCCGATCTCTGGACACTGATCAACGAAGCCGGCGGAATCGAGGAGGCCGGGGATCTGACGCGCGTGACCATCATACGCGGCGGCGAACGCGCCGGAGAGGTGGAAATCGTCAATGTTACCAATATGATGTCGACCGGACAGCGTTCTCAGCTTCCGAAAGTGTACGCCGACGACACGATTGAAATACCGCGCACGGTCGGCGGAGTGCCGACCCGCACGATATCGGATCGCCCCGAAACGAAAAGTATCTTCTATGTTATCGGCGAGGTCAACGCGCCGGGACCGCTGACATTCGAGCAAAACCTTGATCTGCTCGATGCGGTCGCTCTGGCGGGCGGACCGACCGAAAGCGCCGATTTGAAACACGCGACGGTGGTGACAAAAGACGGATTTCGCACCCAGAGCGTTAAAATCAACCTGAATAAATACCAGCAAACCGGAGTCCCGGGACGGTATTTCATTCGTCCCGAGGATACCGTAATCCTGCCGCGCCGCAAGGGCGGTTTGTTCGGATTGGGATCGGTCACGGAAATCGTGACCCTGGTTGGCGCGGTGTCGACCGCCATTTTGCTGTATACCCAACTCAGCGATGATGGTGGCAGTTCATCGGAGTAATGTTGATGGGAAGCAATACTGCGCGAAATCGGTTTTTACGGACCGGATGACGCGGGGAGAAAGACATGGAATTGTATAATCTAAGCAGTCGTATTATTGAGAATGACAAAGAGTTTTTAATCAAGACGACCAACGATACCGCCCAGGGGGTTATCCAGACGTCGCTGTTTGTCAACGGTGAACTGCTCGATGCCAGTGTCTTGCCGCATGCGGATGAGATTCGCGAGGAAGAAGTCCTGGAAATGGTGAAAGCCACCCACAGCCGGAAAAAATCCGAACTGGAATACCTCCTGAATATGTACAAAGACGTTGCCGAACAGGGCAATCCTGACATGATGTACAATCTCGGCACGACCTTGCTGTATAAGAAAATGTATGCCGAATCACGGCAGTTGCTGTCCATGGCCGTCGTCCTGCGCCCCCAATTCCATCAGGCGTATTTCTCGCTATCACAGGCCGAACTGGCCCTGCGTAATGTCGATGCCGCCGTGGAGGCCGCTGGAAAGGCAGTGGAGATCAAACCGCATTTCGCCGACTACCGCAACAATCTGGGCGAGTTGTGCCTTGAAGCCAATTCCTGCAAACGGGCGGTTATTGAACTGGAAGAAGCCGTCAGGTTGAACGTGTATTACGCCGATGCTTATTTCAATATGGCGCTGGCGTATATCCTCAACGGCATTCGGCATGAAGATTATTCCTTGTTCTCCGAGATGCGCAATAAAACCGTCGATCTGCTGAAAAAAGCCGCTCTGATCAACCCCGATTACAAGACCACCGGTTTTACTGAGGGAATTTCCTCGCTGTCCGCCGAGCGGCTGAAAGAAGCCTATGCATGTCTGCGGAAGGTGCGCACTCAGATTCGGGAGAAAAAACGCCGGGAAAAGTCCGATTATTTCAATCGTTTCCTCATCCATACCGATTGGTTGTCACAATCACGTATTGAGGATCGTATAAAATATCTGGAACGAGAGCTGAACAAGAATCCGGGATATGTCGACCTGTTCTTCGAGCTGGGCGTTTGTTATCTGCATCAGGCGAAGTTCAGCTGGCAGACCGGGCTGGACTATTTCAAACGGGCGCTGGAATTGAATCCGGAATTGAAAAAAGCCCAGCGGGCACTTGATCTGGCTGAAGAGCAATATTTGAAGACCTGCGATACCGTGTTCGATATCGCGGAACGTAAAAGCGAATAGAGGTGAGCGTGACCAAACAGCCCTCCGGAAAGGCATCAGTCCTCGATTTTTACGATCTGGAGTCCCCCGAATCGACCGAGTTTCGGCGGTTATTGCACCATATCAACGGACAACCGTCCCCGAACGACAAACGCGCGATCCTGATCACGTCGGCGGTGCTGTCCGAGGGCAAGTCGATTATCGCATCACTTCTGACCATCACTGCCGCCAAGCATAAAAAGCGTAAAACCCTGCTGATCGATTTCGATCTGCGCCGTCCCACCGTGCACCGGCTGTTCGGCATGCCGCTGGAAAAGGGATTGTCGGATATTCTCACGGCCGGTGTTGCGGTTCGTTCCATTATCAAATCCACCAATGAAGACAAACTCGATGTCATCACGGCCGGGAAGGGAATCCCCAATCCGTCGGAGATCATCAACGGCCCGGCGGTGCACCGCATCATCGAGGAAATGAAATTCTACTATGACTTGATCATTGTCGATTCCCCGCCGCTGGTCCCGGTAATGGATCCGATGGTGCTTCTGGATGAACTCGACGGGGCAATCATGGTGGTAAAGGCCGGCGCCACGCAGAAAACCGTGGTGGGGCGGGCCAGGGATCTGCTGGCCACCCGGAAAGAGAAATTTCTCGGCGTGGTCGTCAACAATCTTAACCGCTCCCTGCCGTACTATTACGATTACGGCTATTATGGGTACCATTACAAGCCGACCAATTCATCGTCGGACGGCAACAACTCGCGTTGATCCGCATGCCGATGTCTCCTCGGACCGCCAGGTGGAAATGAGTCATGAATAATATCCTGACCGTCGATCTCGAAGAATGGTTTGTGGTCGAAAACCTGCGCGACAACATCAGCTTCATCGAATGGGAGCAAAAAACCGCCCGCATCGAACAAACCACCGACCGTTTGCTTGAATTGTTCGACCAGTACTCCGTCCGTGCCACGTTCTTCGTGCTGGGATGGATTGCCGTCAAATACCCCCGCATCATCCAGACCATTTCCCACGCCGGACATGAAATCGGCTGTCACAGCTATCAGCATCGGCGGGTCGATACGCTTAATCGTGAGGAATTCACCCGCGACACCGAACAGGCCGTCAATGCCATCGCCGATGCCATCGGGATTGCGCCGGTCGGATACCGTGCCCCGAGCTGGTCGATCAACTCCTCGATTCCGTGGGCGTTCGAGGTCCTCAGCGAGTTCGGATTCATGTATGACTCGTCGGTCTTTCCCATCCGGCACGACATCTACGGCGAGCCGTGGGGACCGCGAACGGTGTTCAAAATGGATCTCGCCAACGGCAAATCACTTTATGAAATACCGGCCTCAACCGTATCTATTTTGGGCAAGAATTTTCCGGTCGGCGGCGGCGGCTATTTGCGCCATTCGCCGTACTGGTTTACTTCCTGGATGGTGAAGCGACTCAACCGGCAGAATCGTCCCGCCGTGGTCTATATTCACCCGTGGGAAATAGACGAAGATCAGCCGCGCACGGAAGGGCTTTCGGCCTTTCAGCGATACCGGCAATACGGGTCGATCTCAACGCTGTTGATTAAATTGGAAAAGCTCTTTCGTGAGTTTGATTTTTTCGCGGCAAGAGATTATCTTGTCACAAACATGCGAAGACCGATAGGATTTGGAAGATAATGAAAAGTCGTGTGGCAGTACTAAAAACTGATTCCCGCAGAATCCTCGATGATTATCGCAGACTGCTGGAAGCGATCGACTATAAGTCGATTCTGGATTTCAATCAGGATGCCGTCATCAAACTGAACCTCTCCTGGACCAAGTATTTCCCGGCCTGTTCGTCCCAGCCCTGGCAGGTCGAGGGAGTGGTCAAGACTCTGGTCGAGGACGGCTTCCCGAAAGACAGGCTGTTTCCGCTGGAAAACAAAACGGTTGTGACCAATCCGCTCAAGGGGGCAAAAAACAATCTCTGGTTGCCGGTCCTCAATAAATACGGCTTGTCGTATACCGAACTGCCCGGGGTGGAATGGATCGTTTACGATTTCAAGGAAAAACTGCTCAAACTCAATGAGATTTTCCCCGAAGGTATTCAGATTCCGAAAATGTTTGTCGGCAAGCAGATTATTCACCTGCCAACCGTGAAAACCCACGGGCATGCCACCACCACCGGTGCGATTAAAAACGCCTTCGGCGGGCTGCTCAAGGAAGTCCGGCATTACGCACACAAGTACATGCACGAGGTCCTGGTCGATTTGATGCTGATGCAAAAGGAACTGCATCCGAATATTCTCGCCGTCATGGATGGGACCGTCTGCGGCGACGGGGCCGGACCGCGTACCATGACACCCCACGCCAAAAACCTGATTCTGGCCTCTGCCGATTCGGTGGCGATCGACGCCGTCGCCGCCAAACTGATGGGATTCGATCCGCTTTCGATTCCTTATTTGCGCATGTGCCATGAACGCGGATTGGGCGTCGCGGATATCAGGGAAATCGAGGTGGTCGGACAGGACATCTCGGAAATCAATTTCGGTTTCAAAACCAAGAAATCATTTGTGATCTGGGGCGATCAGATGCTCCGCAAGGGGCCGCTTCGTTTTCTCGAAAAAATCGCTCTGCATTCTCCGCTGGTGGTGTGGGCGCCGATGGCAAGCAATATTTATCACGACTGGTTCTGGTATCCCATTGTCGGAAAGTCCGTCATTCGCAAGTTTAACTCTACGGAATGGGGTCGGCTTTTCGACGCCTACAAAACGGGAAAATAGGCGGTTCCGCTGAACTCCGGCATGATGCCATCGTATGTATACATGGCAACTGCCGAAAATACACAAATACTTCTTGACTACTAATTGTATAATCGATAAATAGTTAGTAGTCAGTCACCGAGGAGGAGTAAGGATGAAAAAGCTTATTATCGTATGTGTTATGGTCGCGCTGATCTGTAATGTCGCCCTGGCGCGAAAAAAAGACAAAGCCGGATCGGTGGATGATAATGTGTTTACCGATTCCCAGTACGGCTATTTGCTGAAGGTTTCCGATGACTGGAAATACAGCATTAAGAAAGAAAGTGACAATACCCGGCTGATTCTCACCCAGAAAAACTATGAAATCCCGACGCATTTTCTCCATGCGCCAAATTATACCACCGTGCCGAAGGTGACCGTAGTTGTCGATACCACCTCTCTGCCGCTTAAGCTTTTCGTTGATTCCCTGTTGTTGGATGAAGTCAACTCCAAACAGCGCAAGGACATTCTGGCAGAGTTCCCGCTGTTGTACGGGGACTTCCAGCTGAAAAAACGGGCCCAAATGTCAATCGGCGAGGTTGAAGGCATCCGGATTACCGGACAACAGCAATATACCATCCAAGTGCAGCGGCAGGGGTCGGAATCAAATCTGGGCGACGTCGTAACTGATTTTTATGGCGGTTCGGTCTTTTTTGCCAAGCTTGATGATGAACATATTATTATGTTTCATTTTATCTGCGAATGGCGCTATTATGAATCGCTTGACCCGGTGTTTGAAAATCTGCTGAAGGGATTGCAGTTCCCGGGCGGTGAGGTGGAAGAGGCCGAGGGATAACCGTCGCGTCTTTGATAATCACCGCGACGGCTATTCCGTGGGGGTAAAAGCAGTCGACTTGTTGTTGAGATGGAAAGATATTCTTCCAAGGAGGAAGTATGTGGGTGTTCCGGTCAATCCTGATTCTGATAATAATCGCGGTCATTATCGGATTCGCTCTCTATAACAGCGGTCCCGGTCAGACCGTGGATGTCAATTTGATCTGGACGGAACGAATCGACGTACCGGTTATCACCGTGGTCTTCTGGTCCTTCATTCTGGGAGCGCTGGTTTCCTGGTTGCTGTTCATCTCGGTATATCTCAAGCAGTCCAACCAGATTCGCGAAGCCAACAAGGCGGTTAAGGGACTGGTGGCCGAAGTTACCGCATTGCGCAACCGGCCGATCGAGGAAACCAGAGATTTATTGAAAAACAAGGGTGAATGACGGAGCGGCAATGGATACGATTATCATCATATTTCTTCTGGCGGTTATTGCGCTGATTTTAACCTATATATACTACGACCGCTACCGGAAAGAAAAAAAGAGCAAGGACCCCAGGGCCTATATCGACGGCTTGCGGGCGATGCTGGATGGTCGCGATGAAATCGCGTTTAACAAGTTTCGCGATGTGGTTACCGAAGACAGTACCAATATTGATGCGTATTTGCGAATCGGAACGATCCTGCGAAAATACGGCAAAGTCGACAAGGCCCTGCAGGTGCATAAAGATTTGACCTTGCGCCACGGACTGGATCTTGAGGATAAACGGCGAATTTTGCAGGCACTCAGTGAGGATTTCTCACTTCTCGGTGATACCGAAGCAGCACTGAATGCCACGCGTGAACTCCTCGCACTTGATGCCGGCAATCGCTGGGCGCATGCACAACTACTGAAAATCTACTCCATTGCCGCCGACTGGGATAAAGCCTACGATACCAAGGAAAAACTGATCAAGCTGGATGGGGACCGTTCCCGCAAGGGATTGGCGATCTACCGCTTCCATCAGGGCGAACGACTCTATGATCGGAAAGAATACCACAAATCCCGTCTTTTGTTCAAGGAAGCTATCAATATGGACCCCGCCTGCGTGCAGGCCTATATTAAAATCGGTGATTCCTACGCACTCGAGAATCGCCTGGAAGACGCCGTGGCGGTTTGGCAAAAACTGGTGAAAACCGTTCCCGAATCAGCCAATGCGGTACTGGGACGTTTGAAAAAAGCACTCTTTGATCTGGGACGATTCGGCGATATCTCCACGGTCTGCGAGGAAATTCTCGAAGCGTCACCGAAGAATCTGGAGGCCCGTCTGGCGCTGGCCGACTATCATCTGAAAAAAGGCGAGCAGTCATTGGCGACCGAACACCTCCAGACCGCCATCGACGATCATCCCGATTCGTATATCCCGGTTCTGGAACTGGCCAAACTGTATCTGGCCCGGGGGGAGCATAAACGACTGTCAAATCTGATCGATCTGCTGAAGTCCCGTCAGGAATCGGTCGAGAAACCCGCCGAAGGAAAACGAAAAAAAAACGTGAATCCGACACCCACCGTCGAGGATGACGTGCTGATGGGGGGGTAGCATTGCGTCGCCTGATTGTACAGCTCGTACTTGGGGTGTGTCTGATCCCGGTTTTTGTGTCGATAGCCGTATCCGGTGAAATCTACGATCTTATTCGGGACGGCAACCTCGTGGAAGCCCGCGAGAAAATCGATGCCACCGCGACCGCATCGCGTCGCAACGGTACGCTGTTGTACTATCAGGCGCTGATCGAATCCGACGGCGCCCAGTCGCTGGAATATCTCGAAACCGCATTCAAAACCGGCATGGCGCCGGAATATCTCGAAGATAATATCTATCGCATGGCTTTGTACTATCTGGCCGCGAAAGATTTCGACCGGTTGGAATCGACCGCCCAGGCCTACCTGCAATACTGGGAAAACGGACGGCATCGTTCCGAAATCCTGCGATTGTATGCCATCGCCTGTGAACAAAACCGGGAAACTGATCGGGCCGACCGCCATCGCGAACGACTGTTGAAAGAATGCGAGGGCAGTCGCATGGAATACCTCGCGCAATTGGATCAGGCGGTGCGCCATTACCGCAACCGTGAATATATCAAGGCCCAGAATGTCTGCCGGCGCCTGGCGGACACGCAGTACGATGAAGTCGTCGTGCCTGCGCTGTATATGCTGTCATTTTATGCCATGGAACAGAAACGGGTGGACGATGCCATTCTGTACTATAACCTCCTGCGCGAGGGATACCCCAATGCGGTTGGGGTGGACGATCTAATCGAGTTGTTCAGCGGTATGCAACGCATCGAGTCGACCATTGACGCCGACCGAATCACCGGCACGACCTATACCGTGCAGGCTGGGGTCTTTTCCGTGAAAGATAACGCCAAACGCCTCGGCGAACGGCTCGAACGTCACGGTCAACCCGTGGAGATTGCCACCAAAATCATATCGGATACCCGGTACTATGTCGTCTATGTCGGAAAATTCAACTCCTCCGACGAGGCGATGGCGTTCAAATCCCGTCTGGAATCACTGGAAAATGAAGCCTATCAAGTTGTAGCACGATGAAAGCGTCATCCTCGGCAAATCAGGGTATGACGCCGCTGATGCGTCAGTATCAGGCCTTCAAGGAAAAATACCCGGACAAAATACTCTTCTTCCGCATGGGAGATTTTTTCGAGATGTTCGGCGACGATGCGGTCAAGGCCGCGCCGATTCTGCAAATCGCACTGACCTCGCGCGGACATATCAACGGACAGAAAATTCCTCTGGCCGGTGTCCCGCATCACAGTGCCGATAAATACCTGGCCAAACTGCTGGCGGCGGGGGAGAAAGTGGTCGTGGTCGAGCAGGTGGAGGACCCGCGTCTGGCAAAGGGCATTGTCAAACGCGACGTGGTCGAAGTCCTCACGCCCGGAACCGCAACGATCGACGGCGCGCTCGATGATACCGCGTCGTTGTACCTGGTGGCGCTGTTTCCGTCGGGAACAACCATCGGGATGGCGATCATTGATCTGTCCACCGGCAAATTCGCGCTGGATGAAGGTGAACGCGATGATATCCTGGAACGATTGCAGGTGCTCGCCCCGCAGGAAATTCTCTATCCCGCCTTCGAGACCGAGGATGACCTGGTGAAAACCCTGAGGCGTTTCGGCGAAAAGAACGTGACCCTGTACGAAGAATGGAAATTTGATTGCGCCACTGCCGAACGCGAACTGTGCGACTTTTTCGGCGTCAGTACTCTCGACGGATTCGGCGTCGGCGCCATGAAAACCGCTCTGGCCGCCGCCGGAGCGGTGTACCGTTACCTGCGCGAAAACAACCGGTCCAAACTCGATCATGTCACACGCCTGACGGTTGCCGAATCCGATGAACATATCCTGCTTGATTACAACACCGTTCGCAATCTGGAACTGGTGAAAAACCTGTCCGAAAACACCGAGAAGGGTTCGCTATACTGGTCGGTCAATAAAACCGTCACCGCCGGCGGCGCACGACGACTGAAAGACAATCTTCTGCATCCGTTCAAAACGCTCGGACCGATTACCTATCGACGGCAGGGCGTTCGGGAACTGTATACCAACCGCGAAACGGCGCTTGACCTTCCCGGCCTGCTGAAAAAACTCCCCGATCTGGAACGGCTGGCCGGGCGGCTCGGCATGCGTAAAATCAACCCCCGTCAACTGGCGTCACTCGGCGACGGACTGGCGGTTGGCGCTGATGTCATCGCCATGGTCAGCGGACTGTTCGCCGACGTGTTCACAGACATGGTGCGGCAGTACCCCGATCTGCATGATGTCGTCGACACCATTGCCGGAGCACTGGTCGACGAACCGCCGCTGGTTGCCTCCAGGGGCGGCATGATCCGGCATGGGTATTCCTCCGAACTTGATGATCTGGTGGCGTCGATCAAGGGCGCGCGCGAATATATCGCCTCCCTGCAAAAAACCGAACGCGAACGGACTGATATCTCATCGCTGAAAGTCGGCTATAATAAAGTATTTGGGTACTATATCGAAATCACCAAAACCCATCAGGACAAAGTCCCCGACAACTACATTCGCAAACAGACTCTGGTCAACGCCGAACGATATATCACCGAGGAATTGAAAGAGAAAGAAGATTTGATCACCGCCGCCGAAGAGAAAATCTTCTCGCTTGAAGAACGGCTGTTCAATGAACTGGTCGAAAAAGTCGCGACTTCCCTTGAAGACATTCTTTTGACGGCGAATTGCCTTTCGGAAATCGACCTGATTGTTGCCCTGGCCAATCTGGCCGCCGAAAAAAACTACTGCTGTCCGGAAATCGATGACGGCGGCATGCTGGAAATCACCGGCGGACGTCACCCGGTTATCGAAGATCTGCTCCCGCCGGGAAACTTCGTCAGCAATGATCTCGCACTCGATCGCGACGGTGACCGGATTATGATCCTCACCGGCCCCAATATGTCGGGCAAATCAACCTACCTGCGTCAAATCGGCCTGATCGTCATCCTGGCGCAGATTGGTTCGTTCGTTCCCGCCGAATCGGCCCGTATCGGATTGGTCGATCGGGTCTTCACGCGGGTCGGCGCCATCGACAATCTCGCCCGTGGACAGTCGACCTTTCTGGTCGAAATGATCGAGACCTCCAACATCCTGCACAATGCCACCGAGAAATCACTCATCCTGCTCGATGAAGTCGGACGAGGAACTTCGACTTTCGATGGGCTTTCCATCGCCTGGTCGGTGGTCGAATACATCAATGAACAAAACCGCGCCCGCACCGTCTTTGCCACGCATTACCATGAACTGACCGGGCTGGCCGCCATTTACGACCGGGTCTTCAACTGCCAGGTGTCGGTCAAACGCTGGGAAAACCAGATCGTCTTTCTGCACAAGATTATTCCCGGTGGATGCGATGATTCCTACGGCGTCGAAGTTGCACGACTGGCCGGAATTCCGCGCCGCACCATCACCCGGTCCCGCGAGCTATTGCGCCTGCTGGAATCGGGGAAATTCTCCCAGTCAGAATTGGCCCGCGGGATTCATCGCAATATCAACCAGCGCTCCCTGTTCGATCCGCAGCCGTCAGAGATCGAGAAGGACATCCGCGCCCTTGATATTAATGCCATCTCTCCGATGGATGCCCTGCGTATGTTAAGTGAACTGAAAGACAAACTCGATGACCGATAAAGACGCCGTTACAACCAAACGCTGGATTCGGCCGCTTCCCGAGCGGCTAATCAATAAAATCGCCGCTGGTGAGGTGATCGAGCGCCCCGCCGCCGTACTGAAAGAACTGGTCGAGAACTCCCTCGATGCCGGCGCAACCCGAATCGATATCACCGTGGAAAAATCCGGAACCAAAAGCATTATCGTCGCCGACAATGGATGCGGCATCGATCCCGACCAGATCGAAATCGCCTTCGGACGCCATGCTACCAGCAAAATCAATAATTTCGACGATCTCGAACATATCGCCAGTTTCGGATTCAGGGGAGAGGCACTACCGTCGGTCGCCTCGGTGTCGCGCACGCGGATGGTGTCGAAAACCGCCGCTGCCGATTCCGGGCGCGAGATTATAGTTGAAGCGGGTGTCGTGCAAAGCGTCAAACCGGTTGCAGCACCGATCGGTACGACTGTGGAAGTCGCCAATCTCTTTTTCAATACCCCGGCGCGGAAGAAATTCCTCAAATCGGAAGCGACCGAATCCCAGCATCTGACCCGAAATGCCACCGCGCTGGCACTGAGTGCGCCGCAGGCGGGATTTTCCTACATGATCAACGGCCGCAAACTGTTCACGCTTACCGATCAGGAAACCGATCGCAAAACACGCACCGCCAGACTGCTCCTGGGCAATAATGCCGATCAGCTGTTTGGCGTGCAGTCCGCAAGCGAAGGCATGCACGTCAGCGCCTTTCTCAGTTATCCGATGTATTGCCGTCGCAATCAAACCGGATTGTACGTATTTATCAACAATCGTTATATCCGCTCTCAGGTCATTGTGCACGGGGTGACATCGGGATATGCCGAGTTGTTGGAACGTGGTCATTATCCGGTCGGGACGGTGTTTATCACCGTCGATCCCGCGCAGG
Source organism: Candidatus Zixiibacteriota bacterium (assembly GCA_016933695.1). Classification (GTDB taxonomy): domain Bacteria; phylum Zixibacteria; class MSB-5A5; order GN15; family PGXB01; genus JAFGAL01. The sequence goes on from JAFGAL010000030.1 coordinate 79,503, forward strand.
TCGATGTCAACGTGCATCCCACCAAGGCCGAAGTGCGTCTGTCCGATGAACGCCGTGTCCATGACATCCTGCATCAGGCGGTCAAACGCTCCCTGCGCGAGGCCGGCGAATTGCCGACCCCGCATGTCGTCGGCAATGCCACTTCGATTCCACACGGTTTCACCGTTTCTGAAGCCGTCCGACGCTTGAAAACCGCCGAGCCAGCACGTTCCGCCAATGACAATCCGAACCTTTTGCGCGAATTGTACCGTGACCAGGCGCCGCCCGAACCACAATCCCAATCGGTCGAAATTTTGTCATCCGCGCCTGAGATAGAATCAGGACAACCCATACAAACGTCATCCGACCATGGCCCGTTCGATCCGGAACGTGCCCGCTATCTGGGCCAGTTCGGTGGATTGTATCTGCTGTTTTCGTCCGGAGACAATCTGTTCGTGGTCGATCAACACGCCGCCCATGAGCGTATTCTCTATGAGGAAACCCTCAGGGTGGTGGACCATGGGGGAGCGGCTTCACAAAATCTGCTGTTCCCGGTTACCATTGATTTGCCCGCCGATCAGTATGCACTCTACGAAGAAGCCTCGGAGGTTCTCACCGCGTCCGGCTTTATTGTCGAACCGTTCGGCCCTCGCACCGTCATGCTGTCGGCGGTACCGTCGGCGCTATCCCGGCAATCCCCGGAAATGTTGTTTGTCTCGATCATCTCCGATGTCGGCGAACATCAGCGCGCCGGCTTCGATATCAAGAAATCCATCGCGCAGTCAATGGCCTGCCGGGCATCGATTATGTCCGGCGATAAAATCACCGAGGATGAGGCCCGTGCACTGGTGGTGCAATTATCGCGAACCGAAAACCGCCACACCTGCCCGCATGGACGGCCGATCACTCTGAAAATCTCGCGGTACGAGCTTGATGTCAAATTCGGCAGGAAATAAACTGCGTCTGCCGGTGTTGACCGGGCCGACCGGAGCGGGAAAAACCGCGCTGGCCTATCGCCTGATGGATTCTCTGCCGAATATTGAACTTATCTCGGCCGATTCTCGTCAAATATACAAACAGATGGCGATCGGAACCGACAAACCGACTGCTGAAGAACGCGCCAAATACTCCATGCACTTGGTCGATTGTGTCGAGCCGGGGGATCGCTACACCGCCTATGATTTTGTGAGTGATGCCCGCAGGTTGATTGCCGATATTCTCATCCGCGGCAAATATCCGCTGATTTGCGGCGGCACCGGGCTGTATTTAAAATCGCTGATCGAGGGAATCGTGGAACTGCCCGAAGATGATTTGCATATTCGTACCGAACTCGAAGAGCTGGCGGTGACCAGGGGCCCGAAATTTCTGTATGAGCAACTGGAAGAAATCGATCCGCTCGAAGCGCGAAAAACGCATCCCAACAATATCAAGCGCATTATCCGGGCGCTGGAGATTTACCGCGTGACCGGCAAATCGAAATCGGAAGTCCTGGCCGAACCGTTATCGGAAACGCCGCCGTACGATTTCGAGGTCCTGTGCTATATGCCGCCGCGCGAAATACTCTACGAGCGGATCAACACCCGGGTCGACCGGATGATGGAAACGGGCCTTGAACAGGAAGCTCGTCAACTGGCCGCTCAGGGACTGAAAGACATGGTCGAAAAAGTAAACGTGATCGGCTATCACGAGCTGTTTTCACATTTTGACGGAGAAATCCCGCGTGAAACCGCTGTAAATCTTATCAAACAAAACACCCGGCGGTTTGCCAAGCGCCAGATTACCTGGTTTAAAGGGATGCCGTATATTGCGTATTTCGCTGATTCTGATACGATTTTAAACCGCCTCAAAACACTTTATGCGAGTATAAACATTTAAAGGTTGACACCCCTTTGTCGGCTTTTGTATATATGGCAACAAGTTAGCAATATCTCCCGTAAAGAGATTGTGCGGCTTTCCGATAAATACAAGGATGGTAACAACTAAGTAGAGGAAGTAACGACTCATGAGTATTCTCCGGCTTTCGACGTTTTGCCTCACGTGTCTGGCGCTTTTCATTTTATCATGCGCCAGTCCCAAGTATGTAACCCCGAGTGAAGAATCCTCGACAAACACGTCCGATGAGCCGTTTGCGATGGAACCGGACATCAGCAGTGACGAATACGCCAGTCTGGATGGCGATATCGATTTGGAAAAACTCAGCCAGTCGTTCGACAGACCGGCGGATACATCTGAGAATATCAACGACGTCTCCGTTGCCATCGACGACTATATCTGGCGGCAACTCAATTCCGCCTATGAGTTCTATTCCATGGGCGTGCTGGCCAATCAGGAATCGGCCTGGGAAGAGGCGCAGTATTATTTCGAAAAAAGCCTGTCCATTCTGGGCGATCTTGATCTGGCAGTCGAGGGCGATTCGCTGACCGCCGAGGCCGCGCAGTACAACCGTCTCCTGGCTGAGATCACGGTCAATTATCGCTTTACATTGCTATCACTGGGACATCTGCCCGGCGACGTGTCCATTGACGCGTTGATGTCGCGATTTTCTGAAATCAACAATATCAAGGTCGATTCCGCAGAGTTCAAAAAACTCGAGGATTACGCGCAGGACAAGGTTTCCTACAACGTCCCGATCATCATGAACGAGCGCGTCAAAAAATGCATCCTGTACTATCAGACGGCGGCGCGCGACGTGTTCGCCAAGCATTTGTCGAGATCGACCAAATACCTCCCGATGTTTAAAAAGATATTCACGGAATATGGTCTACCGACCGATCTGGTTTATCTGGCATCGGTCGAATCGGGCTATAGCCCGCATGCCTATTCCTGGGCGCGGGCGATGGGCCTCTGGCAATTCATTGCGTCGACGGGACGTCTGTATGATCTTGATCGGAGCTGGTGGTACGATGAGCGTAAGGATCCGGTCAAAGCCACCCATGCCGCCGCGCGGTTTCTCAAAGACCTCTATGAGCAGTTCGGAAGTTGGGAGCTGGCTTTGGCGGCTTACAACGGCGGCCCGGGGCGTGTGCGCGGTACGATTAAAAAACAGAATACCACCGATTTCTGGAAAATGAAACTGCGCAAGCAAACCATGGACTATGTGCCGTTTTTTATGGCCGCGACGATTATCTCCAAGAATCCCGAGAAATTCGGCTTTGAAAATATCCAGTACCAACAAGAATGGGAATATGATGAAGTCACCATCGACAAATGCCTCGATCTGAAAGTCATTGCCAAAGCCTTGGGCATATCGGTAAGTGATATTAAAGAACACAATCCGGAACTGCTTCGCGATTTCACGCCGCCCAATGCCGGGAAATACCTGCTTCGCCTGCCCAAAGGGACTAAACACCGGTTCCTGGCGGCTTATAACGATTTGCCGTCATCGAAAGAAACCAGTTTCGTACAGCATATTATCAAGCGCGGCGAAACCGTTTCATCAATCGCCACAAAATACGGCGTGTCGCAATACGCCATCTTCGAAACCAACAACCTGTCGCGACGATCGAAAATATATGCAGGCAAAACCTTGATTATCCCGGTTCCCAATGATCGCAGTTATTCCCAACCAAAAAACACTTCATATGAATCTGAAGGCAATGCCTATATCGTTCGCTCCGGCGACACCGTCTGGGATATCGCGCGCGCCTTCAAGACCACGCCTGAGAATATCAGACGCCTTAACAATCTTGACCGCCGGGCGAGAATTTACGTCGGCCAGCGACTCAAACTCTGGGAGTCGAAATCATCCCAGACCACAACCGTGGCGTCATCGCAAAAATCGTCTTCATCGCCGTCAGCCGCCTCTTCCGGCGGACAATACACCGTCAGACAGGGCGACAATCTCTGGGATATCGCGGTCAAGTTCGGCACTACCGTCAGCGCTCTTCGCCAGGCCAACGGGATGGGACGCAACAGCCGCATCTATCCCAAACAAAAATTGATTATACCCGAACCGAGTTCCTCGCGACACAGTGGCGGCGGAACTACCATATACACCGTCCGGCGCGGTGATACCCTCTGGGATATCGCCAATGCGTTTAGTACTTCCGTGGCTCAACTTCTGGCCTGGAACGACCTCTCCGACCCCGGACGGATCAATGTCGGAGACAAGCTGACTATTTATAGCGATTAGGGAGACAGTATGGCTCGAAAGCGAGATATCGTCATTGGCGTTATTATCGCATTATCTTTCATTCTGGTGCTTGCGTTTTTCGGACTGGCGTTTATCGGCGCCATGATGGAAGGCGAAGTCGGCATCGGCGGATTCGGCGATCGCGTGGCGGTGGTCGAAGTCTTCGGTGTGATCGAGGATGCCGAGGACGTGATCAGCCAGCTGAAAAAATGGGGTGATGCCGATAATGTCGGCGCAATTGTGTTACATATCAACTCTCCGGGCGGAGCCGTGGCTCCATCGCAGGAGATGTATAACGAAATCCTTCGCATCCGTGAAGATGAAGGCAAAGTCGTGGTCGCGTCGATGTCATCCGTGGCGGCGTCAGGCGGTTATTATATTGCCTGTGCCACGGATAAAATCATGGCCAATCCCGGAACGATTACCGGCTCCATTGGGGTTGTTATGCAGGTTTTAACCGCCGAAAAGCTGTTTACGAAAATAGGAATCGATTATGAGGTGGTCAAATCCGGCGAGCTCAAAGACGTCGGGAATATGGAACGCGCCATGACGGAAAATGAACGACGGATGCTGACTTCAATGGTTATGGATACGTATGAGCAATTCGTCGAAGCGGTAGCCGAAGGACGCGGCATGGATAAGGAAGAGGTGTATCCGCTGGCCGACGGCTCGGTGTTCAACGGCCGTCAGGCCATGGATATGGGGCTGGTGGACACGCTGGGCGGGTTTGAGGATGCCGTTCGTTATGCCGCTGAATTGGCGGGAATCGAGGGCGATCCGCGCACAATTAAGGTCCCCGAGCCGAAAAAAGGCATTTTCGACATGTTCGCAAGCCTGTTTTCAGGGGCCAGGCAAGCGGCTTCCGGGTTGACTTCACCCGGACCGCGCGTTTTGTATCTGTATTAACTAAGAAAACTCTTGCGTTATTGATTGGAATTACTTAGTTTATGTATCGCTTTATCATTAACTTAGCGAGTCCTCTTCCCAATGAAGAGAATTGATATATGAAAGAGAAAATGAAAAAAAATAATAATCCAGCAACTTACCGAGGGAGGATGAGATGACAAAGGCCGATCTGGTCGAAAAGGTGGCAGAAAGGACTGGTCTGACCAGAACTGACGTTGCCGTTGTCGTGGACGCCTTTTTGGACACGGTAAAAAAGTCAATGGAAGCTGGTAACAATATTGAGATTCGGGGTTTCGGTACGTTCAAAGTCAAAGTCAGAAAAGAACGTAAGGCCCGAAATCCTCGCACCGGCGAAGTGGTCCCTGTTCCCGGCCGTAAGGTTCCTGTTTTTAAACCCTCAAACGAGTTTAAGAACATGATTACCAAACTACCGGTCTAACTCTGCTGTAACTTGAGATGGAGGATGAATGCCCAGCGGAAAGAAGCGCAAGCGACAGAAAATTAAAACTCACAAACGGAAAAAACGCAGAAGAGCGGATCGTCATAAAAAGAAAAAACGCTAAGCAGTAACTGCTTATTTCTTGTGATCAAAAAATCGGGAAAACCATTCCGTGTTTTCGGAATGGTTTTCCTGCTTTATTTTTAATTTCCCCGACATTCATATTTCCTGACATTGGGGCGGCGTTGTAGTCGTATGCCTGTCAATGGATTATAATGCCCGCGCTGTTTTTGTCGAAAGCCCGAAGGATCGGCATCGCGGTTGCTATTGGCAATTATAATGAAAACGGTGCCAACCATAGGATGGTGGACGTTGCTTGGACTGTGCCTGATATGCGCAGGTCCGGCATCCGGCGAAGATATATATGACATTCTCGTCAATGACGATTACTCCACCGCAGATCAAACGGATCCTCGTATCGCCGTCGATAAAAGCGGCAACTCGGTGGTCGTCTGGACTGATCAAAGAAACGGCCAGAAAGATATCTACATGCAGTTCTTTGACAGTTCCGGAAATCTGTTAAGCTACAACCGGCGACTGAACCGCGACGACGGCAACTCCCCGCAATTGGAGCCGGCGATTTCCGGCAATAATATCAGCCAGTTCGCCGCTGTCTGGCGTGACTATCGCAACGGTTCGTATCCGTTTCAACCCGATGTCTATTTCGCCCGTATCGATACTAATGCCACGATTGACAATCTCAATGTGACCGCCTTCGCTCCCGATTCCACATTGGCCACACCTGATTTGGCGGTACTGGAAAACGGTACCATGGTCGTCGTCTGGGCCGACTATCGCAATCTCCATTGGGATATCTACGGCCAGCGACTCAGCGCTTCCGGCGAGTATATCGCGGGCAATTTTAAAATCAACGGCGATCTCGGAAATGCCCAGCAACACTCCCCGCGGGTGGCGGCGCTTTCCGACGGCGGTTTCGTGGTCGTATGGTATGACAACCGCAATGGCAATGATGACATTTTCTCCCAGCGATTCACGGCCGATGCCGTCGCGGTCGGTAGCAATATCCGTGTCGACGATGATAAGGGTTCTTCACGTCAGGCCTTTCCGGTGGTTGCATCAGATGGGAACGGAAGATTCTTTATTGCCTGGGTGGACTGGCGCAACGGAGCTTATCCCGGAAATCCCGATATCTATGTCCGACGATACTCAGCGTCAGGCTATCCGCTTGAAGATGCCATTCAGATGTATATCAACGACGGTGGCCGTCCCCAGCGCGAACCGGCGATCTGCTCCGACCGCATGGGAAATCTCGGTGTGGCCTGGGCCGACTCGACTTCCGGGCAGTGGGATGTGCGCGCGCAGATAATCGACCATACCGGCGAACGCGACGGCGAGATTATTATTGTTCATGAACAAACCGAGGGCAAACAATTACAGCCCGATATTGCTACCGACGGATACAAATTCTATGTGACTTGGGCCGATTATCGCAATGGTAATTTCGATATCTATGCGTCGGTGATTCGCTACAATGATCCCGCGCTGATACCCACTCCGGGACAACTTGCGTTTGCGATGGAAAATGGGGGAGAGCTTCCCGCTTCACAGGTGGTCACAATGAACAACGCCGGTTACGGCGAGTTGGACTGGCGCGCCGTGCCGAGTGTCAGCTGGCTGACCGTCATCCCCGATTCGGGACAAACTCCCGCATCAATTGTGATTGGCGTTACCAATCTGCCCGGTTACGGAACTCACTTCGGGCAAATCCGCCTGATTGATCTCAGTCACAAGGATTCCAGTGCTATTATCCCGGTACAACTTGCCGTATCCGCGCCGTTGATGAAAATATCTCCGGATACCCTGCGTTTTCGCGCCCTTGCCGAACTGGGCGATCCGGATGACGCAAGTTTCTCAATGACCAATGCCGGAACCGGTTCTTTCAACTGGGAACTGACTGAACAGGCCGACTGGTTTACAGCCGATCATTCTTCGGGAAGCGATCCCGATAACATTGCGATACACGTTTCCGTATCCGGTCTTGCAACGGGCGACTATTGCGAACCGATAGTATGCACATCAACCGATGCCGCCAATTCGCCGGAAACGGTATGGGTGGCATTGGAACTCGAAGGCGACATGTCATATTTATCCGCCGCGCCGGAAATGATTGCTTTTTCCGGAACAGTCGGACAGACGCTTCAGGAGTATGTCACGATCAGCAACGCCGGCTCCGGTTCGCTGAACTGGAACGCACAATCATCGGCCTCATGGTTGACCATCAATCCGACAACCGGAGTCGATAATGATCTGATCGAATTATCCGTAAACTCTGCCGACCTCAATAGCGGTTATTATATGACTGATGTGATAATCACCGACAGCACCTCGTTCAATCAAGGCGTGACCATTCCGGTGGAATTGTTTCTCTCGTCGGGCGACACGGTTCGGTTCATGAACAACAACACCATGCCCGGCAATACGGGTTTGATCCCGGTGTTTCTTTCACTGTCACGTCCCGCTCGGGGCGCCTATATCCCAATCGGATGCGACCCCACCGCGCATATCGACTCAGTCGTTGTCAATACCCTGGCCCTGCCGTCGCGCGTGGAATTCTTTGGTGACGAGATTTGTGAGATCGGATTCCGCATCCCCGATACCATGCCGTCCGACAGCGCCGTCACGCCCGGCAATTACTATCTCGCCAATATCTTTTTGACTGCCGGGGAATCCAGCGCCTTTTGTAAGATCGACACGCTTTTCAGTGACAGCTCCGGCTGTTATATTCTGGATACACTGATGTTCAAGCAGGTCCCGGCCATTAGGGCGGGAAGTCTGATTGTCGGCACGCCGACCGACGTGGATACCGATAATATCCCCGCGATCCCTTTGCAACCGACACTGAAACAAAATTACCCCAATCCCTTTAACAGCGCCACGACCATCGCCTTGTATCTGCCGCAAACCATGACTGCGAAGCTGGAAATTTTCAATATTCTCGGTCAGGCCGTTGCGGTGCTGGTCGATGAACCATTGACTCGGGGAACGTATGAGTTTACCTGGGACGGGACGTTCGAGGGGGGGCGTCCCGCGCCCAGCGGTGTATATTTCTACCGGTTGACCGGCGACGGTTTTAAAACCGTCAGAAAAATGATTGTCCTGAAATAACCGTCCGGCCCAAAGTTGTCCGATTGCGGACAAGTTATTATCAGCCATAAAATTCCCGCAACTTTCGTGTTTGGTTTACGTCAGAATCTTATAAAGGAATGATACCAAACGCAGGAGAAACCTTATGAAAACGCCATACGTGATTTTTGGGAGCCTGGTTTTGCTGGTGGTGTTCGCGATTCCCGCACTGGCGGATCCGGGAATGATTTATGGAAAAATCCTTACCGTGGATAATGAGGAGCTCGAAGGATTTATCCGGTGGGATCGCAATGAGGGTGCGTGGGATGACATCATCGACGGAAACAAGGACCTCGACCGTCATCGCAAAAGCCGTTATTCCAAATACCGTGACCGCGATGATCGGCGCAAGAAAATTGAGGTGTTTGGTGTTACCGTGTACAGCGAAGACGACCACGGCTGGAGTTGGTCAACCTCCTCGGCACAGTCCGGCATGCGGGTCGGGCATCTGAAATCGATTATGCCGGACAGTGATGATGGTGCGGTTTTCGTGTTGAAATCCGGGGAAGAGGTGTATCTCGGCGAGGGATCAACCGATATCGGCGATGATATCCGCGAAATTATTATTGATGATAAAGACGAGGGAACGCTGGAATTGTACTGGGATGATATTGAACGGATCGATTTCGAATCCAGCGGACGTGAGGAATGCCCGTTCGGCGAGCGGTTGTACGGAACCGTCGTAACCCGCCGCGGCGATGAATTCACCGGCTTTGTCTGCTGGGATATGGATGAAATTTTCAGCACCGACGTGCTTGATGGACGTGAAAAAAGACGCAAACGGGAAATCGAATTCGCCGAGATCGAAAAAATCGAACGACGTTCCTCGAGTTCGGCCACCGTTACGTTGAAAAACGGAAAAGTGGTAAGACTCGATGATTCCAACGATGTCGACAGCGGAAACCGCGGCGTCGTGATTTCGGACTTCAATCTGGGACGCGTCGTGGTCGAATGGGAAGATCTCGATTATGTCGTGTTTTCCAAAGCACCGCGACCACAGGAATACGATGATTTCGACGGGGGACGCAGACTGGAAGGGACCGTGTATACCGAGGACGGCGAAAAATACACCGGAAAAATCAGATGGGATGACGACGAGGAGTATACCTGGGAATTGCTCGACGGCAACAGCCATGGCGTTGAGTTCGATATCGAATTCGGCCTGATCGCCTCCATCGAGAAAACCTCCTTCAGTAGCAGTCGCGTGACGCTTAAGGATGGTCGTACGTTCAAGCTTCGTGATTCCAATGATATCGACGGCGACAACAAGGGAATCTTCATCATTGATAATGATGAAGACGAAGTCATTGTGGATTGGGAGGATTTCGAAAAGGTCGAATTCTCGCATTAAAAGCCAGGTATTGTTTTCGATGGGAAAGTGATACCCTCACAGCAAAATCCCCTGAAGGCTCTCTCCCCCCAGATAGCCGACAGGGGATATTTTTAGGGATGAATCGCCCGGCCGGCAAGAACCGACAATAAAAAGAGAGTTTTCCCTGGTTGAGCAAGAGGGGATAGGAGACATGCCCATGAAACCAAAGAGAAACTCTCTTGTCACTTATAATTATATAAGCGTGCCAATTATTGTCAAGAATAAATGCGTTTTTCTCGAAAATTGCCGATTCGGGGCATAAAAAAAGCCGGCCCGAGTCAGCCGGCTCTGTCATGCTGGTCTTATTATTCGTTTATTCGGTTTCTTCCTGATAGGTTTTCAATTCCTGCAATTCTGCAAGATGGGCCTCAGTGCCCTCGACCAGTTTCTTGGCGCGCGGATTGGATTTGGCGATCTTTAAAAACTTGTTCCAGTAGGAAATCACCTGATCGATATTTTCCTGATTGTCGTATTCATACGCGATTGCCAGGTTGTACGCCGCCAGATAATTGTCCGGTTTGAGCTTGACCGCGGTGTCATACATTTGGAACGCCTGCGTATACTGCTCCTGGCTCTGATAAATCTGTCCCAGGCTGTTAAACGCGTTAAAATAATCCGGCTTAAGCTGCGTGACCTTTTTCAGCGCGGCGATGGCCTCGGGCATCTTTTTCAGCTTCTGGTATCCTTTGCCGAGCAGGTAGAATCCCAGGTAATCGTCGGCAACTCCGTTCGTGTACGTCGTCATGACATTGACCAGTTCCGGCCAGTTTTTCTGGACATGGTAAATTCTTCCGAGGTCCTTGTACAACTCAAGGTTTTCCTTGTCGTTTTCCAACGCCTTTTTCAGGGCCTGCTCGCCCTCGAGATAATTCTCGTTCTTATAATAGACGCGCCCCAGATTCGCCCAGGCATCCGCATTGGCGGCGTCGATTTCGGTCGCTTTCTTGAAATGGTCGATGGCGTCGTTCAGTTTGTCCTGCCCAAACATGATTGATCCCAGATTGATATGGGCATCGATAAACGCGTTGTCCTCCTTCAACGCCAGTTTGTATTCCTCGACAGCCAGGGAATCATTGCCATCTTTCTGGGCGGTCACACCGTTATTGAAATACTCCTTCGCCTTCTCGGTATCCGCGTAAACTCCGGATGCGATCAGCAGAAGACATCCTGATAACAGCATGATAGTCAGCGGGAACATCACACGTTTGCGATCTCGCTTGTCAACCATATTCGTCTCTCCTTTCATCTTCCTTTATTCTACACCAATCTTTCTTTCAAGACGCCGAAAAAAGCTATTTTGTCAATTTTTGTGCTATTTCGGGATATTTGACGGCAAGTATTCTGGCGGCAAGAACCGCGGCATTTTTGGCGCCCGCTTTGCCGATTCCCATGGTAGCCACCGGCACACCTGAAGGCATTTGCGCAATCGCCAAAAGGGAATCGATCCCGTCCAGCGACGCCGGAAGGGGAACCCCGATGACCGGAAGATGGGTGCGGGCCGCCACCACTCCCGGAAGCGCCGCCGCCATTCCCGCCATGCAGATAATCACTTCGAATCCCGAATCCGCCGCCGATTTGGCCAGTTGATCGGTTTTGTCCGGTTCACGATGTGCCGATGACACTTCCAGCGTGTAGCCGATGCCGAATTCATCGAGCACACCCTGACAGGCCTCGGCATATGCCATGTCGCTTTTCGATCCGATTAAAATCAGTACCTGAGCCATAAACGTTACACCCTGCTCTTTTTCCACTGCATATTGGCCTTGAAGCCGATATCACTGCGGAAGGTCATTCCGTCGAATTTAATGCTTTCCACCACTTCATAGGCGCGATTCAGAGCCGACCGCAAATCCTTGTCCACTCCGGTAACCCCGATCACACGTCCTCCATCGGTCAGCCAGTTTTTACCCTCGCGCTTCGTCCCCGCATGATAGAGAAAACATTTCTTGTCACTGTAATTTCGTAACCCGAAAATCCGTTTGCCGGTTTCAGCTTTTTGCGGATATCCGCGCGACGCCAGAATAACACATGCCGCCGCTCCCGGATGCCATTCCAGTTCGTCCATCACCTCAAGATTACCGTCGACGATAGAAATAAAAATGTCGGCCAAATCGGTCTTCAACAGTGGCAACACCGCCTGCGTCTCAGGATCGCCGAACCGGCAGTTGAATTCCATCACCTTCGGCCCCGACTCGGTCAGCATCAATCCGGCATACAACACGCCCTTGTAAATGCGGTTTTCCTTCTGCAAACCCGAGATCGTCGGCTCGATTATCTGTTCCTTTACAAACGCCTGCGTCGCTTCATCTACGAAATTCACCGGGCAATACGCCCCCATGCCACCGGTATTGGGACCGGTGTCGCCCTCGCCGATTTGCTTGTGATCCTGCGATGGCAACATCATCTTGACTGACTTGCCGTCCGTGAAACACATCATCGAAACTTCCTGCCCCTCAAGAAACGTCTCGATCACGATCTTGGCGCCGGCGTCGCCGAATACCTTCTGCACCATCATATTCTCGATAACTTCCACCGCCTCTTCCTGGGTTTTGGCGACAATGGCGCCCTTGCCGGCGGCCAGACCGCTGGCCTTGATCACGATCGGCATCCCCGCCGATTTCACGAACGAGATTGCCTCGTGCGGTTCGGTGAAAATCTGAAACGGCGCGGTGGGAATATGATACTTGCGCATGAACTCTTTCGCGAACGCTTTCGAACCCTCGATTTCCGCGGCCTGCTTGTTCGGGCCGAAAATCCGCAGTTTGCGGCGCATGAACTCATCGACAATGCCCAGCGTAAGGGGGATTTCCGGGCCGACCACGGTCAGGTCGATATTGTTCTTCTGCGCGAAATCCGCCAGCCCCTTGATATTATCCGCCTTGATATTGACACAGCCGGCGATCAGGCCGATGCCCGGATTGCCCGGAGCGGCGAATATTTTCTTGACCAGTCGGGACTGTTTCAACTGCCAGACAATGGCGTGTTCGCGCCCCCCTGATCCGATGACCAATATTTTCATACGAGCGATTCCTCAAAAAATTTATAAACTATATAGATACACAATTCTGGATGATTTTCAACTGATTTTTTTTGCCCGACGGCAAATGGGGAAACTATCACATATTAAATCCTCCGGCGGTTTCGCCGATATTTATTCTTGACAGCTGAACATCTGTGCAGTAAATTGACTTCAGAAGATAACGGCTTGTTATACAAGGAGGTAATATGGTCAGACCGCGTTTGACCGGACGTCAGAAGGATATCCTGACGTATATCGAGCAGATGATTACCGAGCGCGGCAAATCGCCCACGATTCGCGAAATCGGGGAGAAATTCGGGATCAGTTCCACCAACGGCGTTCGCGCCCATCTCGAGGCGCTGATGAAAAAGGGCTATATCCGGCGGCAGGAACTGATTTCGCGCGGGATCGAGCTGGTGCGCGACCTGGCCGGAGCGGTCGGCAAAATCCCGCTGGTCGGTTCGGTGCCCGCCGGTAATCCGCTGACCGCGATCGAAAACATCGAGGGCGAAATCGCGGTCGACACCACGTTCCTGCCGACCGGGGAGACTTTCACCCTTCGCGTGCAGGGCAATTCGATGCGCGACGCGGGGATTTTCGATGGCGATCTGGTGCTGGTGCGCAAGCAGGAAAGCGCCGCACCCGGCGATATCGTTGTCGCGGTGATCGGTGAGGAAGCCACCGTCAAACGGTATCAGCCCGAGGGCGACCATATTATCCTGCAACCGGAAAACGAGCAGTTCGAACCGATCCGGGTCGACCGCAACTCGCCGGAATTTTATATCGCGGGCAAAGTGGTCGGACTGATGCGACGCATGTAGCGGGGAGGGAAAAAAGGTCATGCAAAAGAAAACATGGACCTGGGTGATCGTCCTGTTGTTGTTCCCGGTCAGTTTCGAACCCCTGCTCCGCCTGCTGGGGTGAACGGGAGGAGGTGTGTGAATTGAAAAGTCCGGCAGATAGGATTTACGTGAGCAAAATACAGTGTGCTTCTGAACGTGGACATGCCCCCATATGAAAAGTATGCCCCTGCATGTGATCGGCGGGTCCTCAGACCCGCCGCCGAAGGAATTGCGATGATGTCAAATACGAATAGAAAACTTACACCCAATGACATTACACTGATAACGAGTTTCTTAACAAAGCGTGTCCCGGCATGTTAGGTATGCCCCCGACATGTGATCGGCGGGTCCTCAGACCCGCCGCCGAAAAGATATGCCGAAACGAATACGCATAACAGCCGACAGCAGGATGCATTTCGTATCCTTTTCTGTTTTTAAGCATGTTCCGGTTTTTCGCAACCGCATGTTTGCGGATGAATTCCTCGAAGACCTGCGATTCTATTGTGCGAAAGACAAGTGCGTTATGCACGGATTCGTTATTATGCCCCACCATGTCCACCTCCTTTTGGAAATGACCGGCGAGAAAACCGTCTCCGATCTGATTCGGGATGTGAAAAAGTATTTCTCGTATCGGATGCGCAACGCCTTGTGTCATAAAAGTCGGTTTGATTTCAATATTTTCATGCGAGGAGATAACTTTCAGTTTTGGGAACAGAGATTCGATGAAGTGACGATTGTCACCGAACGGATGTTTCAAGTCAAATTACAGTATATCCATTACAATCTGGTCAAGGCGGGTTTGGTAGAGAATCCTGAAGATTATCATTATTCTTCGGCAAAAGGATATATGATAGGACAAGAGATGACGGCGGGTCTGAGGACCCGCCGATCACGGTCTTAAGAGCGTGAAAAGGTGAGTTGTTTTCAATACAAAAAAACTGGCCTCAGTGCGTGATCCTAAGAACGGGAAGGAGTGAAGCACGGTATTAATGATATCATATGATATAGGTATTGGGGAAGAAGCGCAGGTATAGTCGGTGACAACTGCTTCCAAACCTCTCGCCGGGAGAATCGTGGTAATGCTGGACAAGAATAAGGTTTTAACACCGGATGACGTTACGCTGTCAATAAGAGGATTTTCAACTCAAACATGCCCCCGCATGTGATCGGCGGGGCCTCAGGCCCGCCGCCGAAGCGGATCAAAATAAATCTCGGGGGGTGGAGACGCGATGTATCAGGAGATGGATGAGCCGATTGAAGTGGTCGCGCTCTTTGAGCAACATAAAATGAAACCGGTCCGGTTCCGGTGGAACGGACGGGTCTACAAGGTCAGCGAAATCACCGGCGACTGGAAAACCGATATCGGGGCCTACAAAGTGCACCATTACGCCGTGGTCGATACCGCGTCGAATTTCTTCCAGCTGACTTTCGATGAACGGCAAACCGGATGGGTGATCAGCAAAATATGGGTGGAATAGACCGCACCGAAACCTGGGACCGGGTGATAATGCACGTCGACATGGACGCCTTCTTCGCGGCGTTCGAGATGCGCAATGTCCCGCATCTGCAGGGCAAGCCGGTCATTGTCGGCGGCGATCCGCGCTTCCGCACCGTCGTGACCACCTGCTCCTACGAGGCCCGTAAATACGGCGTGCATTCCGGGATGCCGGTCGCGCAGGCGAAAAAACTCTGCCCGCACGGCATCTATATCAAGGGAACGCTCAAGGGATACGTGTACACCGCCACCATCCTGGTCAGTATCTTTGAAAAGTACTCCCCGGTGGTCGAGCCGTTTTCGGTCGACGAGGCCTGTCTCGATATTACCGGATGTCATCGCGTGTTCGGATCGGTCGAAAATCTGGTCAACCGGCTCAAGCGGGAGATCAAAGACACCCTCAAACTGACCTGCTCGGTGGGAATCGCGCCGACCAAACTGCTCGCGAAAATGGCCTCCGGCGAGAACAAACCCGACGGCATAACCGTCATGGATCGCGAGGATTTCAAGCGGATGTTTTATCATCGGCCGGTCGACTCACTCTGGGGGATCGGCGAGAAAACCAAAATCGCGCTGAACAAGCTGGGCATATACACCGTCGCCGACCTGGCGATGAAAAAAGAAAAGGAATTGAGCGGGCATTTCGGCAAAAACGGCGAGGGACTGTATGTGCTGTCCCACGGGTATGATGCCAATGAAGTGCATGCATTCGACAACCGTCCCGACGAAAAATCCATGTCGCACGAAACCACCATGGTGCGCGATTTGACCGATATCGACCGCATCTATTCCACCATCCTCTGGCTGTCCGACAAGGTCGCGCGACGGTTACGTAGGGGAGAGTATGTTGGGCGAACCGTATCGGTAAAAGTGCGGTCGGCATCGTTTAAAACCATCACCCGCGATAATACCCTGGCAGTCCCCACCGATCAATGCAAAATCATCTACGAAGCCGCACGCAAAATCATCCCGCGCGAGTACGGTCTCAAAATCCCGGTGCGCCTTCTGGGCGTAAAAGTGTCGCATCTAACCAAAAAACAGACCGAAACCCAACTCAGTCTGCTGGATAACCATACTCTCGACAAGCTGGCATTGACCAGCAAAGCGATTGACCGTATCCGCGACCGCTACGGCGACGCCCTGATCAAGCTCGCCGGAACGCAGTTGTAACCCATACAAGGGGTTGACTTTCCCGGCCCATGTATTATCTTACCAATATGGATAGCCTCGCTAAAATAAAAATCATATACACAGGTAAATACAATGGATAATGACGTGGCTCTTGAAGAAGAAATCGGCGCCATGCCGGACAAATGGCCGTTTACCGACCATGTGAGGAAAATGTCGACCTCGATCATCCGGGAAATCCTCAAGTTCTCCGCTCAGCCGGGAGTCATCTCGCTTGCGGGGGGATATCCTTCACCGGATATGTTTCCGATCGAGGATCTCAAACAGGCCGCGATTGACTGTATCGACGAGTATCAGTCGACCTGCCTGCAGTACTCGTTTTCTATGGGCATTCCGCAACTGCGCGAAATCATCGCCCAGCGCGAAACCAAACAGGGGGCGGAATCAAAAACCGATAACATCATCATTACTTCCGGATCACAGCAGGGAATTGATATTCTCGGACGGGCTTTTCTCGAACCCGGCGATTATATCATCACCGAAAGCCCGACCTATGTCGGCGCCTTGCAAGCGTTCAATTTCTACAAACCGCGATACGCCACCGTGGATATGGATCGCAACGGGATGATTGTCGAACAGGTGGAAAAAGCCATTCAGAAACACAGTCCCAAACTGATCTACACCGTCTCGACCTTCCAGAATCCGACCGGTATCACCATGACCGAGGATCGCCGGCATAAGCTGGTGGAAATCGCAACGAAATACAATATCCCGATTGTCGATGACAATCCCTACGGCGAGATTCGTTTCGCCGGCACTCCCGTGCCCAGTCTGAAAGCGATTGGCGGCGATGCGGTGATTTCGCTCGGGACTTTTTCCAAACTGATCGCCCCGGGACTGCGCATCGCCTGGATGAACGGCCCCGCGAGTATCATCCCGCTGTTCGAAAAGGTTAAACAGGGAACCGACCTGCACACCAATACCTTCACGCAGTTCATGATTTACCAGTACATCAAGTCGGGCAAACTCGATGATCATATCAAGGAAATCATCAAGAGTTACGGCGCCAAACGCAATCACATGATCAAGGAAATGGAAAAACAATTCCCGAAAGGCATCACCTGGACTCATCCCGAGGGCGGGCTGTTTCTCTGGTGCGAACTTCCTGAGGGAATGTCGGCGTCGAAGCTGATGCTCGAAATCGTGAAGGAAAAAGTGACCTATGTCTACGGCTTCCCGTTCTTCCCGGACGGTCGCGGCGATAATACCTTCCGTTTGAATTTCTCCAATGCGTCAATTGAAACCATCTCCCAGGCGATTGAGCGGCTGGCCCGCGTATTCAAGGCGCATATGAAATAAATCCTTTGTGCGTGATCCCATGACGGGCTGGGGATTTCCCCGGCCCGTTTGTTTTTCGCGCCCGCTTTTATCTTTACAGACAACATTAAAACCGTATCTTACGGCTCATGCGAAAGATTGAATTTTCCAAATATCACGGTTTGGGCAATGATTTTATCATTGTCGACCTAATCGGCAAACGCTCTTTGACGCTCGATTTCAATCGTCTGGCGCTCAAAATCTGTGAGCGACACCGGGGAGTCGGCGCCGACGGCCTGCTGGTGCTGACTGACAGCGGCAATGCCGACTGCACGATGGATGTGTTCAATGCCGACGGTTCCTGGGCGGAAAAATGCGGTAACGGTCTGCGCTGTGTGGCGACATATTTGTACCAAACGCATACGAGAAAAAAGCGCCTGACAATCGAAACGGCCGGGGAAATCGGAGACGCCCGCATTATGAAAACCGGTAAACGAAATACGGAAGTCCGCGTCGCAGTCGGGACTCCGGAGTTCCGCACCTCCAAGATTCCGATGCGATCCGGGCATGAGTACCATATCAACCAGCCGCTGAACATCGGCGGGGTTGCTCTTCCGGTAACTGCGCTGGCGGTCGGCAATCCGCATTGCGTGCTGTTCGTCGACAATTTCGATTTCGACTGGCAGACGATGGGAAGCGATATCGAAGTCGATCCGGCCTTCCCGCATCGCACCAATGTCGAATTCGTGAAAATCGTCAACGGCAAGAAAATCATCCTCAATGATTGGGAGCGCGGAGCGGGGGCGACCGGCTCGTCCGGAACCGGTGCCTCGGCGGCGGTTGTCGCGGGGGTGGTCAACGGCTTGCTCGATCGGCAGGTCGAGGTGGTGTTTCCCTCCGGTTCTCTGCATATCGACTGGTCGGAAACGAATGACGGGATCTATCTCACCGGTCCCGCTGAATATGTGTTCGGGGGCCTTTACGATTTCGATAATACATAGCCGCTGACCCTCCGGCGGTGTGGATAAACTCATGAATGCGATCTGCGTGCGAATTGCCAATGCCATCCGGGATTACGCGCAAAATCTCCGTCTGTTTTCCCGTAACGTCCGGCTGTATCTGTCCGGATCGTTTCTGGTCGGGCTGACCTTTGCCGCATATATGTTGCTTCTCAATCTGTATCTGCGCGAACAAGGCTCGCCCGAATCGTTTATCGGAACAATCCTTTCCGCCGGGGCGGTCGGTACCAGTGTGATCTGTATCCCCGCGGCCCTGTTGTTGCGGCGAATCCGGTTGAAGCGAATCTTACTTGGTTCGATTCTCGTCTATTGCACGTCGATTGTTCTGCTCTCGCATCTTCCGGTGGGGCATTTTTTGGTGGTCATTTCCTTTTTTGCCGGAGTGGCGGTGACTTTTTACCGCGTCGCGGCCGCACCGTTTTTTATGCGCAATACCACCCCGCGCGAACGCACTTTTGTCTTTTCGGCGTCATTCGGCGTCTCGCTTATCGCCAGTATGCTGGGGTCACTGCTGTTCGGTTGGCTGGTGCCGCAACTTGCCGGTCTTTCCGGCGGCATGATTTCCGCCTATCAATGGACTTTCCTGATCGGCGCGGCGCTGGGCCTTCTGGCGCTGATTCCGTTCGGGCTGATCAGGGCCGCTGATCCTTCCGAGGATAACGGCCGCGCTGACTTTTCATTCACTTTACTTAAACAGCGACTCGGGTTATATCTCAAACTGATCGTTCCGTATTTCGTCGTGGGAACCGGCGCGGGACTGATTATACCGTTTCTCAACCTGTATTTTCGTGATCGGTTCGGTCAGCCGCCGGACAAAATTGGTTTGTTTTATTTTCTGGTTCATGGGACAATGCTGCTCGGGATTATGGCCGGGCCGGTGTTGTCGCGAAGGTTCGGCATGGTGCGAACCATTGTCTGGACACAACTGCTTTCGATACCGTTCATGATCGTTCTGGCATACACCTACTCATTGCCACTGGCGTTTTTCGCCTTTCTGATTCGTGGAGCGCTGATGAATCTCGGCCAACCGATCGGCTCCAATTTCAGCATGGAACTGGTCGAAAAACACGAACATGCGCTGGTCAACGCCCTGATGATGCTCGGGTGGAATTCCTCGTGGATGGTTTCTGCCGTTATCGGCGGCAGTCTCATCGAACGCCATGGCTATACGCTTCCCTTGATGATTACGGTTGGGCTTTACATCCTGTCGTCGATTTTGTATTATTTCTTCTTTGGAAACACGGAACACCGCACCCATTCCGGTTACAGCATTCTGCCGCACGGGGAGGGAACGCGATAAAATCGCCGGTTGCGGGATTATTGACGGCAGGGAAGTTATATCTTGACCCGGTTGACCGGATCGCCGATATTCTCCGAGAGTCGGGCGCGAGCGAAAACGGGAGTTGAACACATTCTTCAGCAGGATTGTATATCCGACGATATAACGATACTGTTGCAGGCGAAAATCGAGAAAAGACATGATACCGGACCAGTTTAAAATAGACGTTGCGGAATTGACCGCCGAAGCGGCCGAAACCGCTTTTGGCGAATTATACGAAGAACAACCCGACTTGTTTATTTTCGATCCGGTCGCCATTGCCGAACGGCTGGAAAAACCGAAAAATCCCGACATGGGCAATTATGCTCTTCCGCTGTTCGATCTGGCCAAAACAGCGCACGGCAATCCGGCCGACTTGAATAAACAACTGACCGATGCCCAGAATGCGTTGATCAACCAAAAGGACGGATTCGATTATTTGTCTTTCGAAGCGGTCGGCGGATTCAACAACTGCCGGGTCTCGGCCGGGGCAACCGCGAAATTGGTCCTGTCGGCGATTGCAACCGATGAGGATGAATACGGCTCCTCCGATGAGGGTCGGGGAAAAAACATCGTCATCGACTTTTCCTCACCGAATATCGCCAAACCGTTCGGGATTGGGCACCTGCGCTCCACCGCCATCGGCAATTCCCTGTATCGCATTTTTCAGAAACTCGGCTATCGACCGATCGGTATCAATCATCTCGGCGACTGGGGCACCCAGTTCGGTAAATTAATTGTCGCATACAATCTCTGGGGCATTGAGATGCAAAACAAGGAGCCGATTGCCGGATTATACGATCTCTATGTCAAGTTTCACCGCGAGGAGGAGAAAGACCCATCGCTTTCGGAAAAAGCCCGTGAGGCATTCAAGGCGCTTGAGGACGGCAATCAGGATGAGGCCGAACTCTGGAAAGAATTCCGCGACCTGTCGTTGCAGTCGTTTCAGCAAATCTATGACCGGCTCGGCGTGCATTTCGATTACAATCATGGCGAGTCGTTTTACAACGATAAAATGGATGCCACCGTCGCCCGGCTGGAGGCGGCCGGTCTGGTCACCGATTCCCAGGGTGCGCGGGTGGTCAATCTGGAGGCATACAATCTGCCGCCCTGCCTGCTGGCCAAAGCCGACGGTGCAACGCTCTATGCCACACGAGATATCGCCGGCATTCTCTATCGATGGGAAACATTCCGTTTTGAACGGGCCCTGTACGTGGTCGGAGCCGCCCAGCAGGATCATTTCAAACAGGTGTTCAAAGTCATCGAGCTTTTGGAGGACGCCGAGCAGACGCTGCCGGAGGAGCGCATCAGTCCCCGTTTGCAACATATCGAATTCGGCTGGATCAGATTCAAGGATCAGGCCATGTCGACCCGCAAGGGCAATATTATCATTCTCGAGGACGTTCTGAATAAAGCCACCACTCTGGCGCGGGAATTAATCCTCGAAAAAAATCCCGACCTCGCCGAACTTGATAAAACCGCGCAGATCATCGGCGTCGGAGCGGTTATTTTCGCCGATTTGTCGACCCGCAAGCATATCGATGTCAACTTCGACTGGGATGCCGTCCTGACGTTCGAAGGGGAAACCGGGCCGTACCTGCAGTACACCCATGCCCGGCTCTGTTCCCTTCTGCGGCATTACCAACAGCCGATCCCGGAAACGGTCGATTATCGCTATCTGGATCAACCCGAAGAAAAGAACGTGCTGGATGTCCTGTACCGTTTCCCGTTCGTGGTGCGCGAATCCGCCGAGACCTGCGAACCGTATGTCATCAGTACCTACCTGCTGACTCTCGGCGCGGCCTTTAACAAAGTCTACCAGCGCAAGAACGACGATGGTAAAATTGACAGAATTATTTCCGATGATACCGAACAAACGGCCGCGCGGATGGCGCTGGTCAACGCCGTTCGGGTGGTGATCAGGGAGGGATTGTACCTGCTCGGTATCACGGCTCCCGATGAAATGTAGCAGGATGAGATAGACGCATGATTGAAGAAATCACGACCATTCCCGGACTACCCGCCGTAGCCGATCTGGACGGCGATTATGATATCACCCAGGCCGCGTTGCTATTGGGAAGTCTGACCGACGGTCAGCTGGTTCTGCAGAATTTCAACGGCGGCAGAGATACCGCCGGAACGGTGTCTTTACTGACCGGAATGGGGCATCGCGTGTCGCTTACCGACGATGAAGTCCGTATTCAGCGCGGGGAGTCCCTTTCCTGGGACGACTGCGCGGAAATCACGTTCGACGGCGGCTTGATGCCGTTGACCATGCTGGTCGGCATGCTGGCGGGCATGAATATGACCTGCCGGGTACGATACTCCCCGGATGTCAACCCCGATCTGCTCGATGAACTGATCAATATCCTCAATAAAACCGGGATCGACATCGCGCAACCCAAAGAGCAGGAACTGATCATCCGCGAAAGCTGTCTCGCGCCGATTGAACTGTGTATTGATTCGCCCCTGCCGTATGTAAAAAACTGTCTGCTGATGATCGGCCTGTGCTCGGGATGCTCGGTAACGATCAAGGAAGAACGCGCCTCGTCGGGATATTTGGAA
The DNA here is from genome assembly GCA_016933695.1 of Candidatus Zixiibacteriota bacterium. GTDB lineage: Bacteria > Zixibacteria > MSB-5A5 > GN15 > PGXB01 > JAFGAL01. The sequence goes on from JAFGAL010000030.1 coordinate 102,238, forward strand.
AGCCTGATTGAACGGTTTGGCGGTAATCTGACCAAACGCGCCCGCAAGACAATCTGGCGCGAGGATCCCCATGATCCGCGCAAGCGCGAGAAAACTACCGATATGGACTGCGCCCGTGAAATCAAACTCGGCGTCTCGTCCAAACTGCATGGCGGCATTATCGAAATCCCTCCGGATACGAATGAATGTGCGGCGATGCTGGCGCTGGCGGTGCTGGCGCGTGATGATCTCACCCTTCAGCGTGTATCGCTTGATCGTCGCCTGTCGAAATTCATGCAATATGTAAAGGCGTCCGGCGTTACACCGGAAACAACCAACCGGGAGACGGTCGACGGCCGTCCGTTTGCCGACCTGTCGATCTCCGGAGACCGGTTGAAAGGTCGCAAGATCTCAGGCTCCACTGCGTTTGCCCTGATTGAACAGGTCCCGCTGATGGCGGTTATGGCGGCGACGTCCGACGGCACGACTATCATCCGCGACACCGGTGGGTTGCACGATGCCCTGATGCGGCCGTTCGAGGAAATCATCGAAAATCTCACCCGCATGGATATCAAATGCGGACGGCTCGATGATGGTCTCGCCATTGAGGGCGGACGGGAATTAAACGGCGCCGATTTCGGTCCCTTCGACAATCGCACCGTCGCCCTGGCATTTTATCTGGTCGCCCTGGCCGGAAAGGGAAAATCATATTTCGACGGCTTTGAACTAATTACCGATCATTATCCGAAACTGGCGCGGATGATGATGGAACTGACCAGCCAACAGCCCGCGGAAATGGGGAGGAAGCCATGAGAAAAGCCGGACTCCTGATGACGATTTTGATGATGGCGTTGATCTGGGGATGCACTCAGCAGAAATCATCATCCGATATCGAAACCACATTTCTGACGGACTTCGAACAGCAGTTTGAAAAACTCGAACCGGCGTATGCCCTGGAACAGTGGAAACGAATCACCGGCGATAAATCGGCCGAACCGTACCAGTACACCCGGGCATACAACGCCTTTCTTTCCGACGTTGCCATGTTCGAAAAAGCCCGCCTGGCGCGTCAGACCATGCCCGACGGTGTTGAACTGCGCCTGCTGGATATCGTCTATCGCACCCTGCTGGCCAATCAGATCGATCATCAGCCGGAAATTGCCGCGTTGTCTGATTCGCTTTCCCGGCTGTTCTTGCGGCGCGGTGACCGTACCAGATTGCAGGGCACCTTTTTGTATGCGTCAAAGCGAAGCAACCGCGAACGGGCGTACGCCGAGTACGACCGAATCGGCGGAGAACTGACCGACGGTGTGGCGCGTCTGATCCGCCTGCGCAATCTGGCCGCGTCCCGACTCGGCTACAAATCGTACTATTCCATGCAAATGTCCGCGCAGGGCATTGACCCCCTGTTTCTGGATTCTCTTTGTTTTGATCTGGAAATGGCCACCCGCGGTATCTATACAAACATTTTGAACGACATCAAAACCGAACTCGGGGTGGATACCCTCAACGTCTGGGATTTATGGGTCGGGGCGCCGTCTCTGCCGTTTGCCATCGACAGCCTTCTTCGCGGCGACAATCAGGAAACCCTGCTTCGGGCCACTCTCCGCGATATCGGTTTCGATCTGGCCAATATGCCGATCTATTTCTTTTTCGATTATTTCCCCGAAGCCCGGCGGGCGGTTGAACTGCATGTTATTCATTATCCCGATGACATCAGGATTCTCGCCGACCTGACCGACGGTTTCGCGTCGCTCGAACATCTGATGCGGGCCGGCGGATCCGCGATTTATGCCGCGTCGATCGACCAGGAGGAATACCTTCTGCGCCGTTCCCCGGCCGACTGCTGGACCGAAGCCATGGCCGGTTTTTATTCCCTGCTGGTACGCGAGGATGCCTGGCTGGAGCAGTATCTGGGATTGACAGACCGGCAAATCGCAGAATGGCGGGGATATTTTGACCGGGAAGCCGTCATCTCCATGCGCATGCTGCTGCTTCGCACCATGTTCGAACGGGAGCTGTATCGTGACGTCTACCGCGCCCCGGAACAGGTATACGCCCAATTGATGGAGCAGATCATGCTGTTGCCGGCCGATCAGTACCGCCACGTGTGGGCCGCCGGGGCCGATCACTTCTTTCGTCCACTGTATGCGCATAATTATCTGCTCGGGGAGTTGATCGCTGCCCAGATGTATCATCATATCAGACAGGACAGCGAGAAAATCGCGGCCAACAAGGCCGTCCGGCATTATCTCGTACAAAATTTCTACCGGTTCGGGCGTCGGCACGACTGGCCGCATATTCTGGAATGGGCGACCGGGGAAAAACTCAATCCGCAGTACTGGCTGGAACGGGTGAGCGCGGCCGAATTGCCGTAGATTCCGAACCGTTCACTGCAGAACCAATAACTCATGCCCAAGGTCAAAAGCATAACCGAAGGCCCGATTGTCTCCACGATCTTCCGTCTCGCCTGGCCGGTGGTGGCCTCCATGTTTCTGGAATTGGCCTTGTCCATCACCGATTACTTCTGGGTCGGTTTTCTGGGGACTCCCGAACAGGACGCCATTACGACGTCGATGATCGTGACCTGGACAGTGTTTGCCACCATCGCGATTGTTATCACCGGTTTGACCGCATTGGTGTCGCGCGCGATCGGTGCCAATGATACTCCCGCCGCCGCCTATGTTTCCAAACAGGGAATCCAGCTCGGGATCGGTATCGGCTTGGTTTTCAGCACCCTCGGGTTCACTCTGACACCGGCGATTCTCGATTTCATGAAAGCCGCTCCCAATGTCGTCGCCATCGGCGTTCCGTATCTTCGCATCTACTTTTTGGCGATGGTTTTCCTGTTTGTCAACGACGCACTCGGAGCGATTTTCCGCGCCACCGGAAACACCAAATCCCCAACGATCGCCTTTGCCGCCGGAACTGTAATCAATATCATTCTCGACCCCATCCTGATATTCGGCTGGGGACCGATCCCCGCCATGGGCGTGGTCGGTGCGGCTATTGCGACTTCACTCTCGGTAGTTATCTGTTTTATTATCTTTATCATCGTGCTGTATAAAAACCAGCTGGAATTTTCCCTGCGTGACTGGTATCGCCGGAAAACCGATTTTGCGATGATCCGCAAGATCATCAAAATCGGTCTGCCGATATCCCTGCAAAACCTGATCTTTGTTTTTATCTACTGGTTTCTGATACAACTGGTGCACCATTATGGCGATGCCGCCGGTGCCGCGATGGGGGTCGGCCACCGGATGGAAGCGTTGTCGTACCTGGTGGCGGTGGCGTTTTCCGTCGCCGCCTCGACTCTGGTGGGACAGAATCTCGGCGCGAAAAAAACTGAGCGCGCCGCCCGATGCGCCTGGTGGACGGTCGGCATCATTGTCGCCGAGACCCTGGTCGTTTCAATCTTATTCATAAGCATTCCGCGAGTCATTGCCGGCATTTTTACCTCCGACCCCGCCACGCTTGAAATCGCCGTAGACTACCTGATCATTCTCGGGCTGTCGCAGGTTTTTATGGGCGTTGAAATCGTGCTTGAGGGGGCTTTCTCCGGCGCCGGAAATACTCTTCCCCCGATGATTATCTCCGGGTCGCTGTCGATCATGCGCCTTCCGCTGGCATACTTTTTCAGTCTGACCCTGGGGTGGGGCATCAACGGCATCTGGTGGTCGCTGACCATCACCTCGTTTTTCAAAGCCGTGATTTTACTCTTCTGGTTCCGGCGCGGCGACTGGAAAAAGAAGCAGTTGTGATTTTTATCGCCTTGACTTTAACCCCCGTCCCATGTATATCTTACTGGCATAATTTTGGCAAAGGAGCACATGCGACCTATGGATAGATTTATCAGATACGACACCCCGGACGGCACCGAGTGGGGTTTGTTCGAAGACGGTAAAATCGTCGGCCTGACCCACAATCCCGCGCTGGGTGTCGAGGAGTCCGGCAAACTGCATGAACCGTCGGCGGTCCGTCTGCTGGCACCGGTGACACCGTCGAAAATTATCTGTGTCGGTTTGAACTACAAGGAACATGTCGATGAATCACAATCCGCCGACAAACCGCCGGATGAGCCGTTGCTGTTTTCCAAGCCGCCGTCGGCCCTGATCGGTCCCGGTGCGAAAATTATCCGCCCCCCGATGTCCGATCGTGTCGACTACGAAGGCGAACTCGGGATCATCATCGGACGGCCCTGTCGCAATGTCGCTCCGGTCGAGGCCGAGGATTTCATTTTCGGATTTACCTGTGTCAACGACGTTACCGCCCGCGATCTTCAGCGCAAGGACGGGCAGTGGACCCGCGCCAAGGGCTTTGACACCTTCTGTCCGACCGGGCCGTGGGTTACGCGTGATCTCAATTATGAGGATTTGCGCATAGAGACCTTTCTCAATGGTGAACTGAAGCAGTCATCGCGCACGTCTAAAATGATCTTCCCGGTTCCGATCCTGATAAGTTATATCTCCAAAGTGATGACCCTGTTTCCGGGCGATCTGATCTCCACCGGAACCCCGAGAGGAATCAGTCCCATGAATGCCGGCGACCGCGTGGAAGTCCGTATCGAGGGAATCGGATCACTGGTTAATGATGTCGTGTAAACTCGCTTTTATTCTCTCTGTGCTTTTCCTGACGGGTATCACCGCCGTCGCGGTCGATACCCTGCATGTCACCGCCGAACTCGACACCCTGCGCAAACAGGTGGTAGGCGTGATGACGTATCGTCTGCCGGATACCCCGGAAATTGCCACGTTCGAATTCCAGCTGGTGCCGAATATGTACGCCGAAAGAAATACGCCGTATCTTAAGTCGAAACCGCAACTGCTGAATATTTTCGAATCAACCAACGAATGGGGCGGTATGACAATCGATTCGGCTTTACTTGATGGTGACAACAGTACCGAACGGGTAACGGTCGAGTATACGAAGGGGGGATTCCAACCTCAGGATAAAAACCGACTCAATGGACGAACTGTCCGCCTGTATTTCACCACGCGCATTCCCCGACTGGGGGATCGCCTGTCATATTTCGGCGAGGATTATCTGCTCGACGGGTGGTTCCCGTTTCCGGCGCTGTTGCGTGATGACGGCAGTTGGTACAATCCCGATTATAATGCCAACGCCGAGTTGGTGGGGCCGTTTATGCACTATGATATACACATCGCCGTTCCCTCCGGTATGATCGTTGCCGCACCGGTCCCACCGGAATCCGGTGATAAACAGGGGGAAACAACCTGCTATCGATACCACTTCGGTCCGGCACATGACTTTGGCCTGGCAATGTCACCGTATTACCTGATCGACTCGACCCGCCTTGGCAACGCCACCCTGCTTTATTACTATCACGCCGAGGAACAACCGATTCTGCCGGAGATTAAAACTGCCGCCGAATCGACCTATGTTTATATGAATAAAACTGTCGGCGAAAACGCCTACGGCCGCCTCGGTTTTGTGCTGACTCCGACCGCGATCGGCGGCGGAATCGAATTCCCCGGACTGATTTCCCTGTATTCACCGCGCGGCGGTGCGATGCTGTCGCGGATGTATGAACTGGTGGTCGTGCATGAAACCATACATCAGTGGTTTTACGCCATGGTGGCGTCCGATCAGGTTCGCGAACCCTGGCTGGATGAATCCGTTACCAATTTCTGGACCGATCGCGTTTTCTCTCATTTATGGGGTGAGGAAGACGGTCTTCTCGATCTGGCGGGACTATCATTGTCAAGCCGTGATTATCTGCGGCTGACCGCGCAGACTCCCGGCGGAGCAGGAAGACTCAATCGCCCTGCCGAAAGCCTTGTCTCGTCGGCGGATTTCTTCAGCGTGATATATAGCCACGGTGCACTGGCGCTGGAAACATTCGATAACCTGCTTGGCGATTCCCTCTCCGGGATTTTCTGGCGTGAGTATGTTGCACGAAATACATTTCGTCATGTTACTGCCGATGATTTTGTCACTCTCGCCGAAGAAATCAGCGGCAGTGATATTCACAAAGCCCTGTTGTGCTTGCTCAATGACGCGGAAGCGCTCGATTACCGTGTCACCGAACTGACCAACACCCGCGTCGACAGTGTCGCCGAAATCGGCTTTACCCTGTCACGCACCGGCAAGCTCGACATCGCGATTCCGTATTGGATTATCCTGTATAACAATGACACTCTGCGCTATGAATGGAAACCGGAATACCGGGCCGAAAGAATCACGATTACCGCTCCGTCGCCGGCCCGCGAAATCATCATCGATCCGGAACACCTTGTCGCTGTCGACATCGATTTGATCAACAACTCCGTTCTGGCCGCCGCCGACAATCGCCCCGGCCTGAGACTGTCGTCGGGGGTGATGTTTCTTGTCGAATCACTGCTCAGTGTTGTGGGAGGGTGGTGATGCTCGACATCATCCGTCAGTTACCCCGCGTTCGCGAGGCCCGCAAACTCTGGCTGATGTTGTATCTGCTGAAAGCCCTGCTGGCTTTTCTGCTGGTGCTCCCATTTCTGTTCACGGTCAATGCCGACCTGGCGCGATCCGCATTCGCAAAAACGCTTATGACCGGCTGGGATATATCGGTCATTCTGGAATTATTCGGTAATGCCGGCGAACTGCTTCCGGCATTTATCCTGATGATTCTGGCCGGGACGCTGGTTTACATGACGATCATACAATTCCTTAACGGCGGAGTATACTATGTGATCGTATCCGGTCATACCTCACCGATCAATTGGCGGGAATTTTTTGCCGAGTGCGGCGCCTGTTTTCTGTTGCATGTCAAAATCACCCTGCTGATGTTGCTGGTATACATCCTGCTGTTTTCGTCATCGATGTTCGTCGTCAGCCTCTTCGGTGCCACAGGGCAGAACCTGATGGGAACCGCCGCCCTGATTATGCTTCTGGGCAAACTGCTGATCGTCTTCTTGATCCTGCTGGCCGCGTCGGTATTTTCCGATTCCGCGCGTGCCACGGTTGCCGCCTATCCGGATCGCCCGTTCCGTGAAATTCTGAAAACAGCCTCGACCTATTTCAAACCAGGTTTCGCCGCCCTGACCGGTGCGTATATCATTACGTATCTTCCGTTTTTCATCCTCTGGGCACTGGTGGAATGGTTGGCCTTGAAGGCAACCGGAGAAATCGGCGGATTGGTCGGTATCTTTCTGGAGTTCATCTTGTTTCAACTGGCCGCGGCGGTTCGCACCGGGCAGAAACTGTGGTTTTTATTCTATCTGGGGCAGGATTTCAGGAAAACCAATCAGGGAAGATTTCTTCCCAAACAGATCGAACTGAATCTTGACGCACGCTGATTCCAATTCCGGCTGTTATCAATTACTGCTTCGGCTCGACAATCCTGTTGGTATCACTATTGGGGCGCTGGGGAAGCTGTCATTTACAGACGGTTATTATTTCTATACCGGGCGGGCCAAAAGATACCTGCGCCAGCGTATCGAACGCCATCGCAGAACGGACAAAATCAAACGCTGGCATATCGATTATCTCCGCGAACGGGCCGAACTGATACAGGTATTTTACTTTCCTGATCGTTTCGACGAGTGTATAATCAACAAACACCGCGCTCAAACCTTGCGCGGCGCGAAAATTATCCGTAAGTTTGGTTCATCGGACTGCCGATGCCAGGGACACTTGATTTATGCCGGAAGGGAAAAACCGGATTATGACCCGGAAACTGTACCAGGATGATGCGTATCTGTTCGTATTCACCGCCGAGGTGTTGGAATGCCGGGCGCGTGACAATGAAAACGAAGTCATCCTCGATGCCACCGCGTTTTATCCCGAATCGGGCGGTCAGTTGTACGACTTGGGATCGCTCGATAATCACGCGGTCGTCAATGTCTATGAAAACGACCGGGAACAAATCATTCATCTGGTCCAGGATGGCGTCTTCCGTCCCGGCCAGACGGTCGCCGGAAAAATAGACCAGGCCCGACGGCTGGACAACATGCGCAAGCATACTGGTCAGCATATTCTCTCGCAGGCATTCGTCCGGGCGGCCGACGCCCGCACGGTCAGCTCCCATCTGAGCGATATCGAATGCACGATCGAGCTGGCGCGTGAAGATCTCACTCCGGAGGATTTCGACCGTGTCGAGTCCGCCGCCAATGACATCGTTCGGCAAAACCTGACAGTTACCACGTCCTGGTATGACCGCGAGCAACTGCAAACCATGCCGATTCGTAAAATCCCGAACCGCGAGGGACGTCTGCGCATCGTCCGAATCGGCGACTTCGATTATACCGCTTGTGGCGGCACGCATTGCGGACACACCGGCGAAATCGGGCTGATCAAAATCATCGGATCGGCAAAAATCCGGGGACATATCCGCGTGACCTTTCTGGTGGGGCAACCGGCGCTGACCGATTATCAGCAAAAACACCGCACCACGGCTGAACTCAGTGCCAGGCTGACCTGCCACCATACCGATCTGGTCGAGGTTATCGAAAGGAAAACCGACCAGATAATTTCATCACGCCGTGAAACCGCCCAATTGCGCAATCAGCTGTTCGAACGGGAATTACCCGAGATCATGAACACCGCCGAGAAAGTCGGGGCAGTCGGATTGGTCGTCAGGGAAACCGGCAGTGACGATATGAAAGTCCTCAAGGATCAGGCCCTGAAAATCACGGGGGAGTATACGGCGGTGGCGGTGCTATATGCCGATGATAAACTCCTGGTCGCATCGTCGAAAGATAGCGGTCTGCATGCCGGCGACCTCATCCGGCACCTTGCCGAACGGCACGATCTCAAGGGTGGGGGGAATCCGGTGCTGGCGCAATGCGGCGGCATCGATCCGGCCCGGATGACAGATATTGTGGAAAGCACGGTGCAACTGATACGGGAACGCCTTGATAGATAAACAATGTATACTGCTGGGCTGCCTGGTTATCCTGACCATCGCCGTCGGATCGGTTTTCGCCGATGAGCGATCGCCGCTGGTATTGGAACGGTCCGGTTCCTATGAATATATTCGCGGTCTCGATGCCGACACTATTTTTATTACCGATTCGGTGTTGTTCACTCTCGGCGAAGCCATGATTATGGCTGATCGCGCCATCTGGATCAAGGGACAGGCCGTTATTCTCGAAAAGGACGTCTATATTGAGGATTCGCTGTACCAGCTCTGGGCGGACAAAGTAACCTACGATATCAATGAAAACGCCTCACGCGCCGTCGGAGACGAAGTGATTCTGATTTCACTGGCCGATTCGGTCAAGGCGGTCGGCACCAATGCCTGGTTTGATCGCGACAGCCGTCTGTTCCGGATGCACGATCGCCCCATTATGTCCCTGCAGTATCTGGACACCGCGCGCACCGTGCAGATCATCGCCAATCAGATTGTATATGACGGCGATGCCCGTATCGGCTATGCCGACGGTGACGTTTCCATCCGTCAAGCCGAAACCGAATCGCATTCCGGACGCGCCATCATGTATGCTCAGGACAACGTGCTGATCCTGCACGATGATCCCCGCACCCGTCGCAAGAACTCCGAGATTTCCGGCGATACCCTGATCTTTTACTCCAACGAACAGACTCTCGAACGGATTAACGTGCAGGGTAATGCCGTTGGTGATTTCTCCGAACCGAATCGGACCGATTCGACTCAAAACGACAAGTTTGATCTCACCGGCGGCGAACTGGATTTCCATCTGGTCGATGGCGAACTGGAACAGGTCCGCGCCGCCAAGCAGGCGTATTCATTCTATGCCCCGGCCCCCGGCGACAGTGCCGAAGTGATCGAGAATTACGCCTCTGGCGACACGATCACGTTTTATCTGGAAGAGGAAAACCTCACGGCGGTCACCGTCATCGGCGGCGCCGAGGGAGAATACCTGAACGGCAAAAAGACCGAGAGCGATTCCGGATTTGTCTTCACGGTCGATTCGGTGCAGTATTCCGGTCATGCCATCGATTACCGGATGATTGATTCAACCATCACACTGTCCGGCGCGGCCGGCGTGTCGAGCGCCGAAATGTCGCTGACCGCGGCCCGAATCGAATACCTGACCGCCCGTGATTTGGTGAAGGCCTACGATGATTCCGCAACAGTCGATTCGCATTTCGTCTATATCCCGGTAATCCTCAACGACGGCTCCGATGAATTGTTCGGTTCCTATCTGGAATACTCGCTGGATACCGAGCGCGGATTGTTGCATCAGGCCAAATCGGAATATCAGGAGGCGTATTACCGGGGCAAAGATTTGTACCGTCACGAAAAAGAAGTGTTCTATGTCGACGGGGGAACCTATACCAGTTGCAATTTGGATAACCCTCATTTTCATTTCTGGTCACGACACATGAAAATGATCCGGGGCGACCGTATCATCGTCCGTCCCGTGGTGTTTTATATCGAACAAGTCCCCATTCTGGTTTTTCCGTACTATGTCTTTCCGATCAAACCCGGACGGCATTCCGGCTTCCTGACGTTTAAATTCGGCAATTTCGAGCGGGGTGACCGCTATCTGGAAAACGTGGGGTATTACTGGGCCGCGTCGCAATACTGGGATTGCAGAGCCTGGCTGAACTATTATGAAGATTACGGCCTGAAATTCAACGGCAACGTTCGGTATAATGTCCGCTACCTCTTGTCAGGAAGCGTCAGCGGTTCATATACCACCGATACGGAATACGATAACACCTATCAAAAACAGAAGGACATCCGCTGGAACGTCAACTTTGATCACAGCCAAACCGTTTCACCGACATTCAGTATCAGGGCCAGCGGGACCTTCGTTTCGGATAAGAGTTTCTATACCGATTTCTCCAATGATCAGGATGATCGGTTGAATCGCAACCTGCGCAGTCAGCTGTCGCTGTCGAAGAAATTGGGCAACGCCTCGATCAGCGCCCAGTTTATTCACACCGAGGCGCTGGATGCGGAATCCCGCACCGATAATCTGCCGACCGCGTCGATCTCGTTTCCGTCGCGGGCGCTGTTTGGCAGTCCCCAAAAAGATGCCGACGGCAACGAAAAACGGCATTTCTATCACGATATCTACACCAGCTATAAAGTAAGTGTGAACAATTACAGCTCGCGTTCGACACTGGACGACAGCACCCGCACCCGCAAGGAGTTTTTAACCATCCATCACTCTACTGGCATTTCCACGTCGTTTTCTCTGCTGAAATACCTGAAACTCGGATTAAGCGTCCCGTACCAGGAAACCTGGTACAAAGTCTTTGAAACCGACCAGAGTCTTGATGCCGGTATTGATGCTTCCGAAATCTATCGCCGCTATGCATACAGCGCCAGTGTCAATGCCTCAACCGACCTGTACGGAACGGTTGAACCGCATTTGGCGGGACTGGAAGGACTGCGTCATGTCCTGACACCGAACGTGGGGTTTTCCTGGTCACCGGCAATCAATAAAAACAATCTGCTGAAAACCTATACCGGTGCCGGTGGGGGAAGCAGTTCCGAAAGCAAATCAATGACCTTTTCATTGAAACAGCTGTTTCAGGCAAAAGTGAAGGCCGGGGAAAGTACCAAAACCCTCGACCTATTGACACTCACCAGCAGTTGTTCCTATAATTTCGAGGCCGAGGGGCAAAAATTCTCCAACGTGACCACCTCCGCGCAGACCAACCTGCTGAAATATATCACCCTGACCGGTTCGATGACTCACAGCCTGTACGAACCGAACACCGACAACCTTCACTGGTGGTCGCCGTATTTGCTGAATATCAGCGTGCGGAGCGGTTTCAACACCAGCGGATCGATCGGCACCTATACCACCAGGTCGCATTGCCATGGCCCGGAATGCGATGATAGCGGCATCGAAACCGCTGAACAGACCTGGCGTTTTTCGCTCAGCCATCAATATTCCGAATCCGGGAGGGGGAGCGGTTTTTATAAAACCCATGCCGTGAATTTCTCAGGAGAAATCGAGCCGACTCCCAATCTGCATATCTCCTACAGCCAATATTATGATGTCGCCAACCACAAAACCATCAGCCGCCGTATCGAAATCACCAAGAAGCTACATTGTTGGGAGGGTTCGTTTTACTGGATTCCCGACGGCTCCAACCGTGGATATTATTTCAGAATCAACGTGATTCAAATCCCCGATATCAAATTCGAAAAATCGGAGTCCGGTGTCAGAGGCGCGTTCTTCTAAGTCTCACGTCTGCACCACCCGCCAAACCCCCGTTATTACAGCTTTATTTGACGGTGTAATAAATGTTTTTTGTTGACATCATATAAGGTGACGGGCTTTTTTTTACATAGAAAAGTAGAGCAGTCATGAGTAAAACCCTTAACAGGAGAGGAATGGTAGAATGACCAAGGAAGAAATGATTGCCAAGATTGCCACCGACGCCAATATTAACAAGCGTCAGGCATCGGATGCCCTCAACAGCTTTTTCGAGAACGTCACCTATTCGTTGAAGAAGGGCAAAAAGGTCAGTTTTGTCGGATTCGGCACCTTTACCGTCAACAAAAGAAAAGCCAGAGTCGGCCGCAATCCTCAGACCGGCGCCCAGATCAACATCCCGGCCTCCAAAGTCCCGCACTTCCGCGCCGGAAAATCACTGCGTGAAGCGATCAAGAAATAACGCCTCGCGCCGGCAAAGTATGAGGCAGAGCACCTGCTCTGCCTTTTTTTATGGTTGACCGGGTACGATTGGCAAAGTACTTTATTGGTTTGTGAGAGGGTAATTGACATGGCATCGCGCAAGAATAAGAACGGAAACGGCGAAAAAAAACGCAAACTGCTGGGAATCCTGCTGATCCTCTTTGCGGCTCTTCTGTTTATTTCACTGGTGACGCATTCCGAATGGGACGACCGTCGGATCACCTCGCAGGACAATCCTCTTAAAACCGCCTTCCGCAATCAGGTCGGCGTGGTTGGAGCGTACACCTCGTACTTGTTCTTTTTCTTTTTCGGGTGGCTGTCCATTTTTGTCCCGTTCATGCTGGTGCTGGGCGCTTTTCGTTTGCTGAATTTCTCCTGGCGCAAACGGATCAATCCCGCATTCTGGTTCGGTTGTTCCACCTGCATTCTGGTAACTCTGATGACCGATGTCTACCTGATTCACCATGCTGGTATGCCGATATCCTATCCCGATACCAACGGTGGATATCTCGGCTTTTATTTCTCGCTGTTCTTTATCAAGATCGTCGGTTCCGCAGGATCGTTTGTTATCCTCGGCACCGGCATCATCGCCTGGCTGGTGGTGCTGGGATACAAGTATACGGCGTTGACCGAACGTCTCGGTATGCCGTTTGCCCAGGCTTTGACCCATCTGGGAAACTGGGCGAAAACCATCCCGGGACGGATCTGGGAGTTTGTGCGAGACATTTTCCGTCGAGAATCACGTGAAGAGGAAGACTGGGAAGAGGCCCCTCGTCCGGCCTCACCGCCGCTGGAGCCGCTCGTTGCGTACTCCGTTTCCGGTGCATCGGAATACGATAATTCGGAATCGATTGAGGAAACGAAGCGGCAGAAATCCAAACGCAAAGTAACGATCGCCAAAAAAGCCGCACCGATCGGTATCGAAACCAAAGACTATAAATTCCCGGGACTTGACCTTTTGACCGACAATCCCGAACCGGGACTTTCAGTAAGTCCCGACGAATTGGCCTTTACGGCCCGCTCTCTCAAGGATACGCTGGAAACATTCGGCGTTCGCATTGAGGGCGAAATCGAAAAACATCCCGGGCCGGTAATCACCCGCTATGAATTCAAACCCTCGGCGGGAGTGAAAGTCCACCAGATTACCAACCTGTCCGATGATCTGGCGTTGGCGCTCAAAGCCCGGCGTATCCGTATTGTCGCGCCGATTCCCGGCAAGGCCGCGGTTGGGGTGGAGATTCCCAACCGCAATCCACGCATGGTTTATCTCAAAGATATCCTGGCGTCCGAACAATACGGCGATGCCCGCCTGCGTCTGCCGTTGGCGCTGGGAAAGACCATCTCCGGGAAACCGTTTGCCGCCGATCTGGCCAAAATGCCGCATCTGCTTATTGCCGGTGCGACCGGATCGGGGAAATCGGTGTGCATCAACGTGCTGATTACGTCGCTGATGTATCGTCTGCATCCGAAACAGCTGAAATTCATTTTTATCGATCCCAAAATGCTCGAGCTGACTATGTACGGCGGTATCCCGCATCTGGGACGCCCGGTGGTCACCAATCCCAAACGCGCCGAAAAAGTCCTGTCCGATGCCGTGGTCGAAATGGAAAAACGATATAAAAGACTGGCCGGGCAGGCGGTGCGAAATATCGAGGATTTCAACGCCCGACAGAAAAATGAAGACGACAAAATTCCCTATATCGTCATCGTTGTCGATGAACTCGCCGATATGATGATGGCCGCCTCCTCATCGCGCATCGAAATGCTGATCACCCGGCTGGCGCAAATGGCACGCGCCGTCGGTATCCACCTGATTCTGGCCACCCAGCGTCCGTCAGTCGATGTCATCACCGGCCTGATCAAGGCCAATTTCCCCGCGCGTATTGCGTTCCAGGTTGCCTCCCGGATCGACTCGCGCACTATTCTCGACGGTAACGGCGCCGAGAAGCTTTTGGGCAATGGCGATATGCTTTATCTCGCCTCCGGTCAACCGGAACCGGTTCGTCTGCACGGTCCCTATCTTGCCGGACAGGAAACCGAAGGATTGGTCAAATTCATCGTCGACCAATTCCCGCAGATGGTTAGAGTCGAATCCGAACCGGATGACGATGCGGAAGAGGTCGAGGACGCACTTGATCTCGATGACCCGATCTTTGTCGAGGCCGCTCAGACCGTGGTCCGGCACAAGCAGGGATCGGTTTCATTGCTCCAGCGCAAACTGGGAATCGGATATCAGCGTGCGGCGCGGTTGATTGACAAGCTGGAATCGGCCGGTATCGTGTCCGCCTACGACGGAAGCAAGGCTCGCGAGGTGCTGGTCGACAAAGCCCATCTGGAACAATTGTTGTCGGCACGGTCGCTGACTGATTTGAACTCCTGACAAACTGCGGTGTAAAACAACTCATGACACGGATAATCGCAATTGCCCTGCTGGTAATCCTTCCTGTCGTGGCAACGGCGACTGACGCCTATACCGCGTTGAAAACGCGGTTCGCCGCGGCCGCGCAGATTACCCTGGACGTCCTGATTACCGTCGATTCCGACATGTTCGGCACCGTCGACAGCGCCGACGGCGTCATATACATTGCCGCCGATGGAAGGTATTATGCCAGGATTATCGATGATGTGTATCTTTTCGATGGAAAATGCATCTGGGAGTATTCCGCCGAGAATAACCAGGTTACCAAAGACTGTCTCGATGATGACGAATATTTTAAAAGCAAGCTGTCGTTTATTAAAAACCTCGATCGTCATTATGAAGCTTCAACACTACGCCCCGATTCCTTATATATCCTGCGTCGTTTAAACGACGAAGATAGCTCTCTGCCGGATTCGTTGAATCTGTCTCTTGCAGACAAGAACCTGTCGCGTATCAGTTATTATGATCTCAATAACGACCTCAACACCGTCATGATCCAAAGTCAACAGTGCGATTCCGTTGTCACCGACAGCCTGTATCATATCACTATTCCGGATTCGACCGAAATCATCGTAGTGCCCTGATCCGAATGAAATTCTATATAAAAAAACTGGGATGTCCCAAGAACGACGTTGATGCCGACTACATTGCCGGCATGTTGATCGCCGACGGCCATACGCGGGTCGATTGCGATGTCGATGCCGACGCGGTCGTGGTCAACACCTGTGGCTTTATTCTTCCCGCCAAGGAAGAATCCATCGCGGAAATCCTGTATTACGAAAAACTCCGCAAAGCCGGTGCCATCTTCCGCCTGTATCTCACCGGGTGTCTGTCTCAGCGATACGGCTCGGAGATACTCAAAGAAATCGATGGTGTCGACGGCATCTTCGGGATCGGCCAGCTGGAACAACTGCGACAGACAATACAGGCCGACTCGGCGATCAGGCTGGGCAATGGACTCGGCCAGGCCGTCGATTCGGGATATATCGCCGGATCAAAGCGCTTTGTTGATACCATCTATCCCTATGAGTATCTGAAAATATCCGACGGATGCGATCGTTTCTGCTCCTATTGCGCCATCCCGCTGATACGCGGGCGCTATCGCAGTCGCCCGCTGGATGACATCGTCACCGAAGCCCGTCTTCTGGCCGAACACGGGAAAAAAGAAGTGATTCTGGTCTCGCAGGAGGGAACCGCCTACGGTCGGGATCGCGGTGATGTTTCAGTCATCGACTTGCTTCGCGCCCTGGAGACAATCGATGGAATTGCATGGATTCGCCTGATGTATCTTCACCCGGAATCTCTCACTGAGAAACTGATCGAATATATGACCGCATCCGAAAAAGTGCTGGGATATTTCGATATGCCGCTGCAGCATATCAATAAACGCATCCTGAAAAAGATGAACCGGCGAATCACCCGCGACCGCATTGAACGCCTGATCACGACAATTCGCGACGCCTCACCGGACAATATCATCCGCACGACGTTCATCGCGGGATTTCCAGGGGAGACGGATAAGGAATTCGACGAGCTGGAAGCGTTTATTGCTGATATCGAATTCGACCGCCTGGGCGTTTTTGCCTATTCCTGCGAGGAAAACACCGCCGCCGCCGGATTTAACGATCAAATCCCGGATAAACTCGCGGAAGAGCGTCGCGACCGCCTGATGATGCTTCAGCAGCAGATTGCTTTCCTGAAAAATATTGCCTTGATCGGTAGCACTCAACACGTTATTATTGACCAGTCCGACGACCGGAACGACGCTGTGGGACGAACCCGGGGAGACTGCCCGGAAATCGACCAGAGCGTGATCATTCGCGGAAGAAAACTCGCCGTCGGCGATATGCTCGACGTCGAAATCACCATGGCCGAAGGATATGACTTGATTGCCGGGAATAAAGATCTATGACGACCCTGAAACTGGACAGACTCGGGCTGTTCCTGTCGAAACCGCTGGCCCTGCTTTTTGTGCTGATCTACCTGTCCCAGTCGGTATTTATCATTATTCTGGTGCAGGATAAATTCGATCTCGAAAAACAGATCGAATTTCAGCGCAAACGGATCAGCGAGCTTGAGGAAAAACTGCAAATCCTGCAGGTCATCGAGGACTTCCAGATCGGATTCTCCGATCAGGAAAAAGCCGAACTGGTCAATGTCATCTCAACCGAATGCCGGAAATACGACTATGACCCGATGTTTCTCATGGCGGTGATCCTGACCGAATCATCATTCAAACGCGGACAGGTATCATCCGTGGGAGCGCGGGGACTGATGCAGATCAGGCCGTTTGTGGGGCGGTCGCTGGCCGATAAAATCGGAATCGACTGGGAAGGATCCCAAACCCTGTTTCAGCCGGAGTTGAATATCCAGATGGGATCATTGCACCTGTTTGAAATGATTCTTAAGTTTAAGGACGTGCGCAAGGCAATTGTTTCATATAATCTGGGGGAAACAGCCCTGCGAAGCCGGGTGAAGTTGAACGAACCCCTTCCCAAATCGTTCCTGAACAAAGTCATGAGCAACTATGAAATGCTAAAGGAGAAATACCGGATTTGAAATACATACCTGTTATTATCGCCCTGATGGTTCTGGCCGTGCTGACCATGTCGCTCGGGTGCGGCGGAAACAGGACCAAAGCTTCGGAAAACGCCCGGGTCCAGTTTGAACGGGCCATGAAGCAATACGAAAAAGGAAAATTCCTCAATGCCATTGAGGATTTCCAGGTTCTCGTGTACAACTTCCCCGGTGCCGATTTCATCGACTCTGCCCAGTATTTCCTGGCGCACTCATACTATGGAAACAAAGATCACGAAATCGCCGCCGTGGAATTCCAGCGTCTGGTCAACAGCTACCCGCAATCAGAACTCAGCGATGATGCTCAGTACATGGCCGGCGTATGCTATGTGAAAAACACCCCGAAACACTACGGGCTGGACCAGGAGGATCTGAAACGTGCCATTACCGCACTCAACAATTTCATACTGGATAATCCCGAATCACCGCTGATCGAAGAAGCCCGCACCATGATTATCGGGGCCCAGACCAAACTGGCCCGAAAAGAATACGAAAACGGCGTGTTGTATTTCAAGGTTCTGGATTACACCGCCGCAAAGATATATTTCCAATACGTGATCGACGAATACACCGATACCGAATACGCTCCCAAGGCGCTGTTTAAACTGGCTGAAATCGAATACAGACAGAAAAACTATGCCGCCGCCTCCGAGCGCTTCAACCAGTTCATCAGCATCTATGAGAACAGCGAGTTGGTGCACGATGCCAACGAATATCTCGAAAAAATATCGGAAAAACGGGAAACGTCCGATGTCGCCGGCGACGACTCCTGAACGGCCCGGAAAATGGGGCATCATGGGCGGGATTTTCGATCCCGTGCATTACGGACACCTGATTCTCGCAGAATCGGCCCGCCAGGCCTGTGGTCTGGTCGGTGTCCTGTTCGTGCCGAGTCTTGATCCCCCGCATCGATCCGCCAAGCCGATTGTACCGTTTGCCGACCGTTGCACTATGGTCAAACTCGCCATCGAAGGTAATGACCGTTTCATCTTCTCCGATCTGGAAATCCACCTGGCATCACCGGGATATACCCTGGCGGTGGTCGATTATCTCAGGCAAACCTATCCCAAACCCGAATGGCATCTCATTCTTGGCGCCGACAATATCGCCATTTTCGATTCCTGGCATAAACCGAATGAACTGGTCGAACGCGTCAAAATCCTCGTGGGACAACGACCCGGAGTCGATGACGCTCTGAAGCAATCGGTATGGTACGATCTGATCACGATATTTCCGATGCCGCTGATTGAAATCTCCTCGACCGTCATTCGCGATCGAATCAAAAAGAATAAATCCATTCGGTATTTATTGCCCGACGACGTGCGTCGCTTTGTCGAAACCCGGGGACTGTACCGATGAACGGTAAAACCCTGTTTCTGGTAGATGGCTCGGCGATTTTCTACCGCGCCTATTTCGCCTTTATCCGCAATCCGTTGTTCAACTCCAAAGGCGAAAACACCTCGGCCACGTTCGGTTTTATCAATTCGCTCCTGAAAATCATCAGGCATGAAAATCCCGACTACATGGCGGTGGTCTTCGACACCAAAGCCCCGACCTTTCGCCATAAAATGTACGAAGAGTACAAAGCCACCCGCGAGAAAATGCCCGAGGAACTGGTCGTCCAGCTTCCGCGCATTCGCGAGGCCGCCGATGCGCTCAATCTGCCCTGTCTGGAAAAAGAGGGATACGAAGCCGACGATATTATCGGCACCCTCGCCAAAGAGGGGGAAAAGCGCGGGATGGAGGTCTGGCTGGTAACCGGCGATAAGGATTTTTTCCAGCTGGTCACCGACCGTGTCCGAATTTACAATCCCCAGAAAGGTAACAACCCGCCGGAAAAACTCGATCCCGATGGTGTAAAAGAAAAATTCGGCGTTCCCCCGGAACGCGTCATCGACATGCTGGCGCTGATGGGCGATTCCTCCGATAATGTCCCCGGCGTTCCCGGTATCGGCCCCAAAACCGCCAAAATGTTACTTGAACAATTCGGCGATCTGGACAGCATTCTCGCCGCCCCGGATAAAATCAAAACCAAATCGGCTCGTACCAAGGTCAGTGAAAACATCGACAAAGCCGAACTGTCCCGCAAACTGGTGACTATCGACACCGCCGTCCCGATCGAATTCGATCTTAAAGACATGAAACGCGGCGAAATCGATTTCGAAAAGGCCAAGAAGCTGTTTCTCGAACTGGAGTTTGTCAACCTTCTGGAAGAGCTGGCGAAACAAACTGGAGAGCTTGATCTCAAGCTCAACGACGCCGACAAGGGCAAAGTCCCGTCCAATGCCAAAGCCGAGTATACCTGCATCTCCAATATCAAACAGCTGGAAAGATTGGTCAAAGAGCTGTCGACCAAAAAAGAAGTCGCCGTCGATACCGAAACCACCTCGCTTGATCCGTTCTCTGCCGACCTGGTCGGGATTTCGCTGTGTGCCGACGCCGGCAAGGCGTACTATCTGCCGTTCGGTCACCGTGATACTGACCGCAATCTTCCGCTTGATAAGGCCGTCAAACCGCTGTCGAAGCTGTTTTTGAACAAGAAGCTGCAGAAGTTCGGACAGAATATCAAATACGATCTGGAAATCCTGCATCGCGCCGGATTCGAACTTGACCCCGTCAGTTTCGACACCATGCTGGCGTCGTACATCATCAATCCGTCCGGGCGGGGCAACAGCCTCGATGCGCTCGCGTTCGAGTATTTCAACTATCGCATGCAACCCATCTCCGATCTGATCGGAAGCGGCCCAAAGCAGATGTCGTTCGCGGAAGTCGATGTCGATCGCGCGACCTTCTACGCTGCCGAAGATGCCGATTACACGTATCGCCTGCGCGGAGCGCTGGCGCCGAAAATCACCGATCTGAATCTGGAAAACCTATACTACAATATCGAACTGCCGTTGATTCCGGTACTGTGCCGTATGGAGGAAAACGGTGTCAAAGTCGACGCCGACTATCTGGCCGAAATGTCCAGGGAAATGGACGGACTGCTGGAAAAGCTGACAAAAGACATCTACACCGAAGCCGGGCAGGAATTCAATATCAATTCCACCCAGCAATTGGCCAGAATTCTGTTTGAAGAAATAAAACTGCCGACCAAGGGCAAAACCGCCAAGAAAACCGGTTATTCCACCGATGTGCGCGTTCTCGAAGACCTCGCGAAAATCCACGACCTGCCGCGACTCATTCTGGAATACCGCCAGCTGAATAAATTGCAGAATACATACATCGATGCCATCCCGCGACTGATTAACAAAGAAAGCGGACGGGTGCATACATCGTTCAATCAGGCCATCGCCGCTACCGGACGGCTGTCCTCGACCGACCCGAATTTGCAAAACATCCCGATTCGTACCGA
This sequence comes from Candidatus Zixiibacteriota bacterium, assembly GCA_016933695.1. Lineage (GTDB taxonomy): Bacteria > Zixibacteria > MSB-5A5 > GN15 > PGXB01 > JAFGAL01. The sequence continues at coordinate 123,146 of JAFGAL010000030.1, forward strand.
AATCGGACGACGTATTCGCAAGGCGTTCATTCCGACCGGCCAGCACCATCGCATCCTGGCCGCGGATTACTCGCAGGTCGAATTACGGATTCTGGCGCATTTTTCCGATGACATGGCGCTCATTAAAGCCTTCCGGCAACAGGAGGATATTCACACCCGTACCGCCGCCGATGTGTTTGGGGTGAGTCCGCTGGAAGTGACACCGGAGATGCGACGGTCGGCCAAGACCGCCAATTTCGCCGTCATCTACGGCGTGACCGCCTACGGGCTTTCGCAACAGACCGAGCTTGATGTCACGCAGTCGAAAGAATTTATCGACACCTATTTCAAACGCTATCCCGGAATAAAAAAGTATATCGATAGTACGATCGCTTTGGCTAAAAAGAACGGCTATGTGACCACCATGTTCAATCGTATCCGCTACCTGCCGGAAATCAATTCGAAAAACTTCCAGGTGCGGCAATTCGCGGAGCGCACCGCGATCAATACCCCCATTCAGGGAACCGCCGCCGATATGATCAAAGTCGCCATGATCGACATCCACAGGCAGATGGCGAATATGAAATCGAAAATGATCCTGCAGGTGCACGATGAACTCGTCTTCGATGCGCACGAGGATGAACTGGATGATCTCAAACTGATCGTCAAGAACGGCATGGAAAAAGCAGTTAAGCTCAAAGTCCCGGTGGTGGTCGATATGGGCGTCGGCCCCAACTGGCTGGAAGCGAAATAGGGGAGAGCGCTGTTCGTATGCTCGTCGGGATCGTCGGACGAATCGGCGCGGGGAAATCCACCGCCGCGGAAATCTTTGAAAAATACGGGGCGTATGTCATCTCCGCTGATAAAATCGGACGCGATGTCGTCGAGAAAAATCCATCGGTTCTTAAACAGCTCGCCAAGACTTTCGGCACAGATATCCTCACTCCGGCCGGCAAACTCCGAAGACGCAAACTTGGCGAAATCGCTTTCGCATCGGATGACACCAAACGCAAACTGAATGCCATCGTGCATCCGGCACTCCTCAAGGAACTCGATCGGCAGGTCAAAGCGGCACAGAAAACGCATACCCTGGTCGTGATAGACGCCGCCCTGCTGATCGACTGGGGATGGCAGAAAAAAGTCGACCTGACCGTGTTAATACATGCCGGAGTCGAAACCCAGACCAAACGCCTTCGCGCCAAGGGGTATGATCTTGCCGAAGTCCGTCAGCGTCTCAGATCGCAACTGCCGTATCGCACCCTGCGCAAACAGGCCGATGTTGCCGTCCTGAACAACACCACCCGTGCGAAACTGGAAACCAAAATCCGCCGCCTGATTAGTCGTCTGGCTAAAACCGTTTGACTTGAACGCCTGCGCCGAATATCTTCCGTTGCAAACCACAGTGCCGATCATCGTGACCCGGAGGTGACATGCCGTTACTAGATTCCCGAACCGGTAAGATACGAAAAGACTATTCCCCCGATGAACTTCGCGAACGCGCCCGGTACATGCGCGGTCTGAACCTGCTGTCACTCTGCTCGGCGCAGTCCGGGCACTCCGGCGGAACGCTGTCCATGTTCGATATCCTGGCGGCATTGTATCTGAAAATCGCCCGCCACGATCCGGCCTGTCCCGACTGGCCCGACCGCGACCGCATCATCTGGTCGGCCGGCCACAAAGCCCCGGCGCTATATACTGTATTATCTGTCTGTGGCTATTTCCCCGAATCCGATCTGGCCAAATTACGCATGCTCGGTGCACCGTACCAGGGGCACCCGCATCGCAAGGATTGCCCCGGTGTCGAGATCTCCTCCGGCTCCCTCGGGCAGGGGATATCCGTCGCGGTCGGCGTCGCACTGTCCGCCAAACTTGACCGCAAGGACTACCGGGTGTACGCCATTACATCCGACGGCGAATTTCAGGAAGGCTCGTTGTGGGAAGCCGCAATGGAAGCGGGCAATTTCAAATTGAACAACTTGATCGTTGTTCTCGATCGTAACCGTCTCCAAATCGACGGTGCCACAAAAGACGTGCAATGCCTCGAACCGCTGGCCGACAAATTTCATGCTTTCGGCTGGGGTGTTATCGAAATCGACGGTCACGATATTACTGCCGTGCTTTCCGGTCTTGAAACCGCCGCAAAGTCCGAAACCAAACCAACCCTGATAATCGCCAATACCATCAAGGGCAAAGGCGTTGGCTTTATGGAAAATGTTGTCGGCTGGCACGGTAAACCACCGATCCGCGAAGAATTGGAAATAGCGCTTGATGACCTCGGTGTGCGTGAAAAATTCGATATCGATGCCTTTCTCAAAGTCGGTACGGATTACCAAACCCGGGTTGAAAAACGATTAGCCGAGAATCTCCCGAAATTCTCCCGCGACTTCTGGTGGAACGCAGGTATGACCATGCGGGTCGATATGGACCCCACCCGCAAGGGAATGGGCCGCGCGCTCGATGAGTACGGCGGCGACGAACGCGTTGTCTGCATCGGTGCGGACATTTCCGATTCGATCACCATTGCCGATTTTTACAAGAATCATCCTGAACGTAAATCCCGATGGATCTCGGTCGGTGTTGCCGAACAAGGCGCAACCACGATCGCCGCCGGTCTGGCAAAAGAGGGAAAAATCCCCGTTTTCGGAACCTATGGCGTGTTTTCCTCCGCGCGCAATCTCGACCAGCTTCGGGTCTCGGTCTGCTACGCCGACTACAACGTGCTGATCGTTGGCGCGCATGGCGGCGTATCGGTCGGTCCCGACGGCGCCACGCATCAGGAACTGGAGGCGCTCTTTCAAATCTGCGGCCTGCCGAATATGCACGTCGGTGTCCCCGCCGATTCACTGGAAACCAAACGCATGACCCGCGCCTTGCTGTTTGACATCATCGGTCCGAAATACCTGCGCTTTGCCCGCGAGGCCACCCCGATTGTCACCACCGATCAAACGCCGTTTGTATTCGGAAAAGCCAATATCTATCGTTTCCGGGAAGAACGAGAACAATTCGTCTCCGCTTTCGACGTTACCCTTTCAGACAAATATAAATCGGAAAACGAACACCTCAGTATCATCTCCTGCGGGCCGGAAACCGCCGAGGCCCTGCGCGCCGCATGGATTTTGAAAACCGAATATGATATCGAAACACGCGTGATCAATATGCACACCCTCAAGCCGCTCGATAAAACCGCCATTATAACCGCTGCCCGCGAAACCGGCGCGATTATCACCGCCGAGGAACATCAGGTCGGCGGCCTCGGCAATCAGATCGCCGCGGTGATCCTGTCAGATCAGAACAGCAAAAAGGTCCCCTTCGCGATGGTCGGTGTCAACGATCGGTTCGGCGAATCCGGCCTGCCCTGGCAACTGGTCCGGGAATTCGGGCTGTCGGCGGAGTATGTCGCCGATCGTGCCGTAAAACTGTTGAACCTGAAATAATACTGATTCTCAATTTCACTGAACAGGCCCCTGCCTGTTTTTATCTTGATCTGTGTTACGAATCGTATCATAATAGATCGTCATGAAATACGGTGTCATCATCAGAAACGTAACCGATTTGCGCGCCCATCCGATCTTTCGTTCCGAGCGCAAAAGCCAACTACTGCTCAATGAAACCGTGACCATTTCCTCACGGCAAAAAGGATATCTGAAAGTCACGCTTCCCGACGGTTATTCCGGATGGGTGGACGAAAAGGCAGTGTATCCGATTGCAAAAACCGCCTATAAAGAATTGCAAACTGCTGCGACTCATATTGTCACCGGCATTACCGCCCGTCTTGTGTCTGACCAGGGAGGATACCCCATCCCGCCCTTTCTGTTTTACGGTACGACCCTGGCTGTAAAACGACGCATCGGGCAACGGGGGACCATCTCCATGCCGGGTGGAAAGCAATATCAAATCGCCATGTCCAAAATCACCCGGGCGAAAGAAATGAAAGCATTTCGGGGCGACGCCGGATATATCCTGAAAGAAGCCCGGCGGTTTCTGGGCGTGCCGTACGTATGGGGAGGGATGACCCCGTTCGGATTCGACTGCTCCGGCTTGGTGCAGACAGTGTTCCGTATGGCGGGTGTTGCACTCCCGCGTGACAGCAAAGATCAGATGAGATGCGGAAACCCGGTCGATCACGCCGATATTCGTCCTGGCGACCTGTTGTTTTTCCCCGGCCACGTGGCGATTGCCCTGGGGCGTGGCCGCATCATTCACGCCTCACTCGGTGAGGGCGGCGTGGCGGTCAACTCACTCGTCCCGAATACACCCGGTTTCCGTAAAGACCTCTACGAATCGTTCCGGACGGCGCGGAGGGCACTGCCATAGATATCCGCATCTTTTCCGTAAACCTGCCGCTTAAAAAGACCTTTCGTATCTCACGCGGCGAGGTTGAAACCAAACGCAATGTGTTTGTCACCATCGACAGACGGTTTTGCGGCGAGTGTTCCGGGTCGGTGTTTTACGGGCCGAACGAAAACGAAGTCATCGCCGATCTGGAAAAAGCCCGCGATTATCTACAATCACTGAAGACCGTAACCCCCTCGGCGCTCGAAGATTTGCGCGACATGGATATCAATAATGTCTCCCGCGCCGGAATCACAAGTGCCGTTTTACACCGGCTGTCCGCCGACCATCGGGAATACCCCTGGCATGTGGTGCATCTCGATGAACCGCGCGTAGTGCAGACGTCGTTCACGGTCAGTATCGACTCCATCGAAAACATGATCGCGGAGATAACGTCATTACCATATAAAATAATAAAAATCAAGATGGGTTTTGACGGCGATGAAAAACTTCCGGCTATCCTGAAAAACCTGTCCGGTTATCTGTTTCGGGTCGATGCCAATGGCGGCTGGAATGTGGAAAAGGCCGAGCATATGATTTATGAATTGCATCGCGCCGGAATCACCCTGATCGAGCAACCGACCGATGTCTCACTGATCGCCGAATGGCCGCATCTCAAGGGGAGAGTGCCGGTGGAATTGTGTGTTGATGAGGGATTGAACGAATTGAATGACTATGAACGTATGGCAGAATTCGTCGATGGCATCAATATCAAGATGGCGAAATCCGGCGGCATTATGACCGCGTTGGCAATCGCCCGTCGGGCCCAAAAAGATCACCGCAAAGTCATGCTGGGGTGCATGGTGGAATCGTCTGTCGCCATCGCCTCATCAGTGTATATGTCGTCGCTGGCCGATTATTTCGATCTCGACGGACCGCTTCTGCTGGAACGCGACGTCGCTGAGGGAATCCGCTATATCGACGATAAAGTATATGTGGATGAAACCATTATCGGTGGACCGAAACTGAATGAAAAGGTATTGCCGAATGATATCGCCGGGGATCATTAATAGTATTGCGCTTTGGCTGATTCTGGCCGGGATCGCCTCAGCGGCCGCGCCGGAAATTCGCGTCGTCTACCCGAAAGTCAATTCCGCCATCGGAGCGGTCGATTCGTCGTTCATATTCGGTTCGGTCACACCCGGTTCACGGCTTGATATCAACGGCCATGAAATCCCCGTCCATCGCGATGGGGGATATATCGCTTTTCTGCCGCTGAATCCGGGCGCTTTTGTATTTCACCTGACGGCATCCCATGGACAGGAGATCTCACGTCTGGACTGGCCGGTGTCGGTCCCGATCCCTCGCAAATCACTTGGCTATGATTCGCTTCATATGATCCCGCTTCCAACAGCCAACGAGCAACTGGTGCTGGCAAACGGCGACCGCCTGACCTTTGCCATCGACGGGACCCCTGGATGTGTCGCCTGGTGCTCGCTTCCCGGTTATCGCGATTCCATTCCGCTGGTGGAATTGTTACCACAAATCCAGCCGTACTGGGGTGAAACTGTGTTCGGCGTCGGCGCCGTTCCGGATTCATTGAAAGTCCGCGGTCATTACGAAGGGTATCTCGAAATCGGCCCCGAACCGATGCCGGATTCATGCCGCATCTATTATCACCTCCATAGCCCGGGAATCGGGGGAATCGTGGACTATTTCCTCAGTCGTCCCCATGAACAAATCGACTTCGACGCCCTGACCCTGCTGAGACTCGGCGATACCGCCGTGGTCGACAGCTCCGTCTGCCATGTTCTGGTGAATCCACCAACCTATCCGCGTATGGTTGAATTCACCGATTCGGTGCAGATCATGCGGGTTGGACCGCGCAAGGGATATCTGGCGGTGTTCCAGCCTGCCGGGGTGCAGGCATGGGCGGTGGGGGCACACGATGACTGGCTGAAACTCCGCCTGTCGGCAACCCAATACGGTTGGGTGAATAAAAACTCCGTAACCGGTCTTGATCCAGCCTGTCCGCCGGGCGTGTCATATTTGCGGGCGGTGCGTTCATATCTGAAACCGGACAATCTCACAATTGAATTCCCGTTGAAAAATCGTCATCCGTTCCGCATCGAGGAGGAGGACGAATACACCCTTGCGGTCTATCTCTATGGCGTCAACTCCGACACCGACTGGATTCGTTATGACTTCGGCGACAAAGATCTGCGCCTGGCCACCTGGAAACAGGTTGAGCCGGACCTGTATTGCTTTACCTTGCACTTCAACCGGCCCATCTGGGGATATGACACCTGTTTTGACGGCAGTATCTTCAAGTTGCAGGTAAACAAACCACCGCAAGATATTGCAAGCCTTAATAATAAAGTGATAGTGGTTGATCCGGGCCACTCTCCTGATCCCGGTGCCATCGGCCCCACCGGCCTGAAAGAATCCGTCGCCAATTTGACCATCGCATTGGCGCTGAAAAAGGAGCTGGAAAAAAAGGGCGCCCGAGTGATCATGACCCGCGATGACATGTCCGCGGTGACACTCTATCAGCGTCCCGAAATCGCCGTCGCCAGCAAGGCCGACCTGTTTGTTTCCGTTCACAATAACGCGCTTCCCGACGGCGTCGATCCCCTGACCAATAACGGCGTCTCGTCTTACTATTATCATCCGCATTCAATCGCATTGGCTCGTTCTATTCAGGCCGAATTGATCGACCGTCTGGATCTCAACGATTACGGCTTGTATCATGGCAATCTGGCGGTCAATCGCCCCACACAGTACCCGGCGGTTCTTGTCGAATGCGCCTTTATCATTCTCCCGGATCAGGAAGCCCTGCTTAAAACCGAGAAATTCCAAAAGAAAACGGCTAGGGCAATTCGTGTCGGTATCGAGAAATTCCTGAAAGCATTCCCCCGCGACTGACCGGTTTACGCTCGCAATACGATATCACATTTTGAGTTCCGATGGTACTTTCCGGTAACCATTCCGAAAGAAACCGCGTATATTGGTTCCTTACGTATTATGGGACTGATGAACTCGAAAACAACCGGAAAAACCCCGGTCGATTACACTGAAGGGTCGATTATCAAATCGATATTGATGATGGGCCTGCCGTCGATGATCGGCTTTTTATCCGGGCATATCTACTACCTGGCCGATATGTGGTGGCTGGCACGATTGCCGGAAAAGGAAACTGCCGTTGCCGCCGTCACCATCTTTTCGAATATCATGTGGTTTTTTTATTCGTTCAACAGCCTGGTTGGTCCGGGTTCGGTGGCCATAATCTCCCGCCGTTATGGTGAGAAACAGTTCGATCAGGCCGAAACCGCCATCAAGGAAAGTATCGTTCTCAAACTTGTCATTGGCACTGTGTTCGGCATTGTCGGGATGATCTTTGTGCCTGAAATGGTCTATCTCGCCGGGGCGCGGGGCGAAGCCGTCACGCTCGGAACACAATACGGGCGGATCGTGTTCGCCGGACTGGGAATCTCGTACTGCACCTATACCATCTATACCGCCATGCGCGGAATCGCCAATCCCAATCTGGCGATGGGGATCATGCTCGGATCGACCGTCCTGAACATGCTTCTCGATCCGCTGTTTATTTTCGGCTGGCTTGGCTTCCCGTGTTTGGGTGTGGCCGGTGCCGCGGTCGCATCCGTCACATCCTATGTCCTGGCTTTATCCGCAGGACTGATTCTGCTATACAGCGGCGTGACCAACATTCGCCTGCACTTCCGGGGCAAAGTCCCGATGTCGATCGGCACCATGTGCAAAATCGTCAAGATCGGCATTCCTTCATGGATATCATCGATGTCGTTTTCCGGTTCGCGGCTGATTGTCATGCCGATGATTGCGTCTTTCGGCAACTCCGTCGTTGCCGCCTACGGGGTCGGCACCCAGATCTCGGCAATCGGAATCAGCGTTTTGGTTGGAATCGGCCTGGGTCTGGCGGCATTGATCGGCCACAATCTCGGCGGGCAGAAAAAGGAACGAGCCAAAAAAACCGGCGATCAGGCGCTTTGGCTGTCGGTGGCCTTGATGACGACCTGTGGCCTGCTGGTGTATTTTGGCGCCGAATTCATAATGAAATTGTATTTCAGCTCGCCGGAAACGATTGCCTATGGCGTCACCCTGCTTCGTATTCTGGCGCTGGGATTTCCTTTCATGGGCATGCATATCATGTTCGAACAGATTTATACCGGCGTTGGCCTGAATACGCCTGCCATGATAGTTTCCATCGGCCATTCCTGGATCCTGGAAATCCCGTCCATTCTGATTCTCACCCAGGTTCTGCACCTGAGCCAGAACGCCGTCTGGTGGGCGATCTCCGCCGCCGCCGCCGTTTCCGCCTTTGCCTTCCTCTGGTATTACCGTCGCGGCCAGTGGCTTCATGTCAAAATCTGACAACCGGATTTCCACCGGTTTCGAATGATACGATTTTATGTGGTTTGGGGATAAAGAGTTGACGCGATATTCCGATCATGATATAATAAGGACCAGGAATAACATCATCGGGGAAATTACTGATGTCTTTTTCGCCTGAAAACAATAACAACATCATGCCGTGTGTCGCATTCCCAAGACAACCGCATAAACCGTTGACTTTTAATGGAGGGGATTTTCATTCCTGTGTAAGGGGGATTCGCCGAGTACGGCAGTACAGAATTCACATTGGTCCTTCGACGAGGGGGAGCAACTGAGGAAGTCGAGGGTTGGGACAGCCGTGATAGAGTCACAATAACAGCATTGCTTTTACTGTGAGTACGTGTTGTGGCGACGAACTACGTCGGTTGTATGAATGAAGGGGGATTTTCATACAGCCTTCTAAAAAGGCAATGAAAAAAGGCGCGGAGGGACCCGCGCCTTTTTTATTCCGGACGAATCCATATCGAATAATCCTGTCGAACAAAGCCGTTTGACAAATCCATTATCCGGTCGCCGGAAACCGGAAAAACCTTGACAATTCCGCCGTTCCGCATATACTTATAGTATCGGGAATGCGGGGCATGAGCACACCCCCCGGATATGGCATCTGCGTGCTTTTTATCAATTCCCTAAAACTTAAATCGTCTACCATGTTCTATTCTGGAAGTGGTATGCCCTGAAAACGCGGGTATCATACCATCATGGCGACATCAGATGTGTGAAGGGAGGTGACCGTCGGTCCAGACTCGGACTCTGTCTTTGTTAACATGTAATCGATGCAATCGGCGGCCTTGAGTTATCGCGTGTAAATACCCTCACATGATCGACTGATTGCAAAGGAATAAAAGCAGTAAACAGTGGTTATTGAATTCGAGGGAAAAAGTGAAGGCCATAAAAGCAGTATCCGTTGGAATAATTCTTATCCTGACCGCGGCCGCGTTGTCCGCCGCCGTTATCTCTGTTCCGGGTGATTACACCACCATCCAGTCCGCCATTAACGCCGCATCATCCGGCGATACCATTCAGGTCGGACTGGGATCGTACGCGGAAAGCCCGACCATCGACAAATGCCTGGTGCTTCTCGGGGCGCGCTCCGGGGTCGATCCGGCGGGAAGTACCAATCGTGGAAGTGAAACCACCATCACCGGTCAACTGACCGTTTCCGCCACTGCCGACGGCACCGTGGTCAACGGGGTGCGCCTTGTCGGCGGCAGACTCTACATCAACGGCGCCGACAATGTCTATGCCGGTTATAACGTCATCGTCGATGCCGATTATCACGGCGTTTATATCGAGCCATCATCGCCCAACACACAAATCGTATACAGCACTGTCTCTCACCCGAACTGGGACGGCATCGTCAACGTCGGCAATGACGGCGTGATTATCGCGCACAATCACATCACCGGCGTGACCGATCAGCGGGTGATCGAATCGTCGAACCATACCGGTGCCGGCATTGAAATAACCTACAATGTCATCTCCGGCTCGACCGGCAACAAGGGAATCAATTACTGGGGAGGCCCCAATGTTCTGATCGCCCACAATCAGATTTACGGGACCGAACATGAAGCGATTTACACCGACACCAGGGCGACTATCGAATACAACGTCATCAATACCTGCGGGTATGGCGGCATTATTCTGGCCGATTACAACGGCAACGATACCGCCAGTATCGTTCGGGGAAATCAAATTGCATATGCCTCCGGCGCGGGAATCCTGGCGCACAATCATGTCGCGCCGATTACCATCAGCGGCAATGATATCTCTGACTGCGAAACCGGCGGCATCATGATCTACAAAGCCGCCCCTGCCGACGATTCCCAAAAGAGTACCATTGTCGGCAACACAATCTATATGACCAAAACCGAAGGTATCGCCGTGCATGGTCGCGCCTATACGCTTATTTCCGGCAACGTCCTGAGCAATTGTAATTATGACGGGGATTGGGATTATGCCACGATCCATGTCGGTCCGTATGGCGGCGAAAACGCCGACTCCTGTACCATTGTCGACAATGTCGTCACCGATGGTGTCAACGGTATCCAGACCTGGTCGGATTATGTCGTTATTTCCGGCAATGAAATTCACGACATGGGGCAAAGCTATCCCGAAACCGCCAATCAGGGCGGACGCGATTATGTCAATGCCGGCATCGTGGTTGGAAGCAACTGGGGCGTTGATGATTATGATCCGGTCGGCGTCGTTGTCACGGGCAATGCCGTCTATGACAATTACTGGGGATTGTACCATAGTGCCGATCTGATCAACGGCGTTACCGCCGAAGCCAATTACTGGGGGGCCGTCGACGGACCTGACACAGAAGGCAAGGGGGGCAATGCCGTCTCTGAAAACGTCGACTACAGCCCTTGGTGGGGACGCGACTATCTGAATAATGCCCACGTATCTCCCTGGCTCTGGGGAACCGATGACTCCATCCAGGATGCAGTCGTAATGGCCTCAAGCGGTGATACCATTGCCGTATCACCCGGAACCTATACCGGGGACGTCATGATTGGCGACTATTGGGACACGTCTGTCTGGCCGTTCGTGCTCAATACCGATCCGGTCGCGCCTGATAAAATCCTCCATGTGCGCGGCGCCCATGCTGACTTTGATCCTGCCGGGAGTACCGATCGTGGCGATGAATCCCTGATCGTGGGGCAGGTCATGGTCAACAGCAACGGAAGCGGTGTCTCGCTGAATGGTTTCAAACTCGACGGTTCCGTGGTGACACCGGGACGAAGCACCATCCATGTCGCGCGCGGCCCCAATGTGGTTGTCAGTAACAATATCATCGTTAATGCCACGGCAAAAGGGATTGGCATTGGCTTTTATGCGGGACTTGATGCTCCCGACGCACAAATCCTGTACAACACCGTGGCCGATCCGGGCGCACAGGGAATTTGCAATTCCCAAAACACCGGCGTGACAATTTCCGGAAACCATGTTACTGGTGTTCCCGCCACCGAACCCTGTATCGAATCCAACAATCACACCGGTACGGATATTACTATCACCGGAAATGTCACCGTCGGCGGCAATAAGGGAATCAGTTACTGGGGCGGCAACGACGCCGTTATTTCCGGTAATGATGTCTCCGGAACCGATGGTATCAACGGCTTCGCCATTTTTACCGATGCCCGCGCGTCGATTACCGGTAATACCGTCACCGATTGCATGGACGGTATCCGGGCCGACTACCCCGGCACCGGACCGGGCGATCGTGTCGAAATTATCGGCAACAATATTTCCTATGTCAAATACGCCGGTATCAACGTCACCGGTTCGAGTGCCTATGTATACGGCAATAGCGTCGATAACTGCAACTACTTCGGCTCCGACGGTCTCGGAGACTGGGACTACGCGTCGATTCACCTTGAAGCCTCCGCCGTCAATTGCATCATCATGGACAATACCGTGTCCGACGGTGTCAACGGCATTCAAGCCTGGGCCGATGGCGTTCTCATCACCGGCAATGACATTTATGACATGGGAGTGACCTACGGCGAGGAAAAAGACGTCGGCGGGCGCATCTATAAAAATTCCGCCATTCTGGTCGGCAGTAACTGGGGCAGTTCCGACTACGATCCGACCGGCCTTGCGATTGGTCATAATAAAATCCATAACAATTACTGGGGATTGTTTTACAGTGCCGATTTGACCAACGGAGTCGATGCCGCGGAAAACTGGTGGGGAATGCTCAGCGGTCCGAATCATGCCACCAATCCGCTGGGAACCGGCGATCCGGTCAGCGACAACGTGACATTCGAACCCTGGTGCAATGAGACCTTTTCCAATTGTGAGTTTACGATACAGGCCGCTACCGAAGTTTGGGTTGACGATGACTACTACGACGGCGGCGCCAATGACGGGCATACCTGGGGATATGATGCGTTTGCCGTTATTGATGACGGCGTTACCGCTGTCGCCGACGGCGGGACCGTGTATGTCGCGGCCGGGACATATCACAATGATATCCACTGGCTGACCAAGCTGGTGTCGCTTTATGGCCCGCAGGCCGGAGTGGACCCGGCCGGAAGCACCGATCGCGGGGGGGAGGCGGTGTTGACGCGTGATGACGGGAGCGCCTTCTGGGTGCAACCGGAAGCGGCCGGTGCGATCATTAACGGATTCAAATTCGGCAATGAAACCTCCGGAACCGGACGTCGGATATACCTTAACAATGCCGCCGACGTGCAGATTTCTTATTGCATTATCCTCAACAGCACCGGTCATGGCGTCGCCGTCGGCGAAGCGGCCGATCGCGCCCTGATTCAGTGCAACACCGTCGGCAATTCCGATTGGGAAAGCATTGTCAATTTCGGCGCCGACGATGTTTCAATAGTCGGCAATTACATCGTTGATCAGTTTGATAGCTGGCCGATACTGGTCTCCGGGAAGTCCGAGGTGCTGAATAATACCGTGATTAACTGCTATAACGGCATCAGAATCGACTATGCCGGGACTGGCAAAGGAAATGGTGTGCTGGTCTCCGGTAATAGCGTTTCATTTACTTCATACGCCGGTATCAGTGTAACCGGGGCCTACACCCATGTGTATGGCAACATGCTTGATCACTGCAACTATTACGGCTCCGACGGTACCGGCGACTGGGATTACGCCTCCATCCATCTGGAATCCTCGGCAGTCGGTTGTGTCATCGAAGCCAACACCGTCTCCGATGGCATCAACGGCATTCAAACCTGGGCCGATGATGTCAGCATTATCAACAATTTTATCCATGACATGGGCTTCACCTATGCCGATGAGAAAACTGTCGGCGGCCGGATATATAAAAACTCCGCCATCCTGGTCGGTTCCAACTGGGGAATCGGCGACTTCGATCCCGTCGGGGTCACCGTCTTCGGCAACAGCATGGTCGGCAATTACTGGAACTTGTTTTACAGTGTCGATCTCGCCGGCGAGGTTGACGCGTCAGGCAATTGGTGGGGATCCGCTACCGCCGGGGGGGTAACGTCGAAAATTCATGACAATATCGACTATACACCATGGTTGATCAATGGTGCGGACAGCGATCCCGTGGCACCCGGATTTCAGGGAAGTTTTGCCGATCTCTGGGTCGACGATGACGGTCCGCAGATTGGTGGTGTCGGACGCATTCAGGAAGGCGTCGATATGATCGCCACGTCGGGAGGCACCGTCAATGTGAAAAACGGCACCTACCCCGGAACCATTAATGTCGAAAACCGCGAGAACGTCACCATCTATGGCGAAAGCAAAAACACCGTAATTCATCCCAGTTTCGTTTTGGGATGGAATGTCGGCGGCTACGGCATCACCCGAGTCACCGGAATCCGCGTCGTGAACTCCACCGCCGTGGCGCTGAAACGTCTGCGGTTCAATTTCGATCTTATTAAGGGAAATGACGTCTCCGGAATCTTATACTGGAACGCCTCGGGCGAAATATCCGGCAACACTCTGGCCAATATGAGTATTCCCGATGCCTCCGGAGGCTATCGGGAACTGACCTGTTATATTCGTGCCGAAAACCCGGAATACGACGATGCCAATCGCGCCCATGTCGATATCCTGAACAATATTTTTCGCAATACCGGGCGGCTGGGCGTCGTGGCCCACGATTTTGTCGATCTGCGCATAGAATGCAATGATTTCAATAATGACGATGATGATTTTGGCTATGGTGTGGAAATCGGGTCTTCCGCAACCGCCGTCATCCGTGACAACGATTTCGCCCATTTCGATACCTACGCCTCCGATCAATCGGTGGCCGCGGCGATCCTGATCGAAAACGCCTATACCACCGGGCAGGGACCGTACTCTAAACCGGTGACCATTGAATACAATTCCATCAGTCTATGCCAGTATGGCATATATGTGGGAAATTCCCACCAGGGGCTCAGCGGCGATGTCGATATTATCGCGGAAATCAATGACAACGATATCCGCGACAACGCCACCATGGGTTCCTATTCTTCCGGCGGACTGGTGCTGATTGATGAGGGGAGAGACGTCGGATCGTCGGTCTCGGCTTCTCTTGTCAATAACACCATTGATAATAACGGCGATTACGGCATTTATATCGCCACCAGTGGTAACGGCGAAATCAGCGCCTTTTTGACGCAAAATACCATCCTTGACAATTACCAGGGCATTGTTGTCAAGGAATACTCCGGCCCGGGCAACAGCGCTTATAACCTGACCATTCATCACAACATGTTCGATAATTATCTCAATGCCGAAGATGATGTCGTCGGCGGCTATTGGGATAACGGATCTTCGGAAGGGAACTGCTGGGGGGATTTCGATGGGGAGATCGGCGATCCGTACCCGATTTTCGGTTCCGCCGGAACCGTCGACCGCTATCCCAATATTAACTGCGGCCCCGGATGCGACTGCGTCCCCGGTGATGCCAACAACGACGAGAAATTCAACCTGCTCGATATTCTGTATGTCATCGACTATCTCTATGCCACGCCCGCCGGCCCGCCCCCGACACCGTATGATACCTGCTCCGGCGATCCCAACTGCGATTGTGCGGTCAATCTGATTGATATTTTACTGCTCATCGAGCACATTTACCAGGAACCGGAGGGGGAACCCGCCCTGTGCAATTGCGCGTCCTGGTTTGTCAACTGCAATCTCCCGATTCGTATGAATCACAACTCCTCGCAGGCGAGTCCGCCTGTCGAAAGATCGGTCGTCACCTCGTCACCTCTAAAGGCCGAGACGTTTCGATAGGTGCGGCTCCTGTTTATGAAAAAGGGCCCGAAGGATCACGGGCCCTTTTAATATATGAAAGAGTTGGCTATTTGCGAACGACGCGAAGCGCGTCGACCAGCAGGCGATAGGGGGATTTCTCCGAATTCGCTCGAATCGCCGTGAAACACTGCTCACACCGATTGTGTTTGGAAAATTTGCAGATCAGTTCTTTCTGTGAATCGTACGTTTCACGTACCATCCCGCACGGTGTCAACTGCGCCGTCGGGCCGACAATCATAAACCGTTTCCCGGCCTGACAGTTCGGCTGACGGCCGGTGCGGAAAAAATCTATCATCTGGCGCATCGTCCATTCCGACGTCAGGATCGGATACCCATCCTTCTGCATTGCCACCAGCCGGTCGACAATCCCGGTTAGGATCGCGAGGCCCTCTTTCGTGTTAATCAGATAATGATCCTTGCCGGTTCGCAGAGAATTATACGTGCTGAAATTGACTGCGACTCCCCAGTCACGGGCCAACTCAGCCATTTTCGGCAGATCGCGCATATTGTCGCTTTGTACCACGCAGGCCAGCACAATATCGTCATTGCCGTATGGAGACACTTTCTTGCATAAATCACGGATATGCT
Source organism: Candidatus Zixiibacteriota bacterium (assembly GCA_016933695.1). GTDB lineage: Bacteria > Zixibacteria > MSB-5A5 > GN15 > PGXB01 > JAFGAL01. Next base: position 139,163 of record JAFGAL010000030.1, read on the forward strand.
CGAAATTCTTGTGCAGGTGACGGTAGTCGTTGTGACGCTCATCGGGGTAATCGAGCGAAAACGACCACTGGTCGACCCCGGCTTCCCGATACATATGATACCGGTCTTCATTGAGGACCGCCACGTTGGTGGTCACCACGAAAACCGGAATCGGGTCGCGCGCCCGCATGGCCCGGATAATGTCCGGCAAATCCTTCCGGATCAGCGGCTCGCCGCCCGATATCTGGGCCACCGACGGCGTTAATTCCGTGATCCATTTGGCGAAAGCCTCCGGCGGCATCCTGGGCTCATCCTTGATATAGCCGCCCAGATCACAATGCTCACAGTTGGCATTGCAACTGTAGGTGACTTCGAATGACACGGTGACGGGTTTGCCCGTCAATATATTTTTGAAAGTCCGACCGGCGATTTTGGCCTGTCGAGAGGCGCTAAGTTTTGGCATGTCAATGTCCTCCCGCGTAAACCCCGCAGGCGGGTTTCGTTGTAACATCCCTGGTCCCGCCCGAGGATCCATGGGCCGTCAGATACCGCCAAAGGCTACTCCAATAAAATGGAAATAGCCGGTCAGCAACCGGACGGTTTCATCCTTGAACCCTGACCTGTCTCAACCCGGGTGGGAGTAAAGAAAACAATATATGGCCATACCGGGATTGTGTCAAAGGCTTATTGGCTTATTACCTCCGTCCCTGTTCAGTTATTATACAGTACGTCTATAACCGTCAATAAAAAATGAGAAAAGGGGACAGGGTGAGGCCATCTTCACGTGTAACTATAAAAATATATTGTAAGATTATGTGGGGTATTGTATTATATGTTTTCGTGGTGGTGTGTTTCCACTCCCGCCTGAGGCCGCCGGTCTCCGGATCAATCCCGTCATCATAAAGCTAGTCGGTTCCGCCGCAACAGATTGGCGATGTCGCCGCGAACCTCGTAAAGATGGGCTTTTATGGCATTTTTTTGCTTGACAAAACGCCCGCGAAGCATATCTTGACAATGAGCGTGTGTTTTAGGCATCTGTGCCTGACAACTTGATTTTACTTCATGAATTCGTGTCTTTGACACGAGTTCCAGTTAGTGCCTATGCTCTGTTGAGTTATGACCGCCGAGAGAGCCACATTAAATCGTACGCGGCTGTAACTTGATGAACTGATTACTTCTTTTATCACGTCCGACTGCTAAAGGGAAAACTACCCGAAAGGGTGGAGTGCGACATTTTAACGCCTGATTTATTAACCGGTCGTTGGTAAAACAAAGGGCGATAAAATCGAGCTTTACTCTCTTCTGCAATCCGGATCAAGATTCGCCTCATTTCTTCATATGTCAGTGCGAAGAATAATATTTAGTATTTCAGGAGGTGAACATATAACTGCCAATTAAGGCTGATATGAGAGCTCAGAAGTTATGAAAAGAAGACAACACAACATTTCGGGGTTAAATACAGTCGATTGACGGCTGTAATTTGATTCCTTACTCCAATAGGAATGACTATGAATTTGTTGACTGAGGCATATATCCACACTTCCCTGGACATTAGTGGATTTTTGAAAAGAGGCCGCATGACCGGAAGAACCCCCTCTGGTTCGGAAAAGAATTGCAACTTCTTGCCGACAATAGAGAGACTTCTGTGTTTGGTTTCATTTCAGGCTTTGGATGACAAATTTTACCTAGTTCCTAATTTTAAGGAGGAAATAAATGTTGCTTAACAAAAAGCTGACAATTGCGGTACTTACTTTAGGGTTGTTGTTGACCTTGGGTAGTGCGGCTTTTAGTTCCGATTCCCCCAAGAAACCGACTCCTGACTATCCGCTGGCCTACGAAACCTATAACCCCAATGCCCCGAAAGTGGCCGATCTGAAGATGGCGACCAAGCCGATCGAAGTCTTCGATCGTCCGGTCCCGGCAGTGGCTCTGGCGACGCCGATGACAGTCTTGCCTCCAGATTATTTCTGTGAGTTCATTGACTATTCCGGCGGTGCCTCTGCATACTACTGGACGCTTCCGGATGACACCTATCCGATTGAGAACTACCTCATGAGGATCACCCCCGAAGAAGGATACAATTGTACCCTGCTGACGGTGTGCATTGGTGTCTATGGCCCGGCACTTGTTGGGGCCCCCGATATGTGGGTTTTGTTGTACGACGGTAGTCTGAATCCGATTGACTCCATCCTGGTTGACAATTCGGAGTTGCCGGATGCCGGCTCGGCCGGATATGTTTGCGCCGACTTTTCGACGCTGAATGCCGGTGGTCCTTTTGTGTTCTCCAATGAGGAGTTCTACATTGGATGCGCCGTCAGTCAGAACGATCCCGGCGACGTCCTGGCATTCCTCTCCGACGATGGCTCATCGGCAACCGATCGCCACGTGTTCGCGCTGTGGGGTGGCTGGTACTCCTGGTCGGGAGACTATGCCTTCCTGTTCGGCGCCGATCTCTGTTGCGACCGGATTCCGTTCACCGATTGCTATCGCCAGGAATACTGGACCAGCGACTACTACTACTGGACCCAGCCGGATGCCTATGGCGACGACTACTTCAACATGCGCTTCACCTCGGCCGGTCCGGAAACTTTGATGGCCGTCGGTGTGGCCATGTTCAGTAATCCGCTGTATTTCGAGCCGATCGGAACCCCCGACCTGGATGTCTTCGTCTGGGGTGACGACGGATTCGGTTTCCCGGATACGACTAATGTGATTTTCCAGACGACTATTCCGTTTGCGAGTATCGTCTACTTCCCGGATTGGAACCATGTCGACCTGTCCGCCCTCAACATCGTTGTGCAGGGTGACTATCATGTGGGCTGGTCAACCAATGATGTTTCCGGGGGAACCCTGGCTGGTTTGTCCGACGATGGGTCGGAAGGTACCGGACGGAGTTCCGAACTCTATGTTGACACTTGGGGCTCCATGCTCAATGACTGGGGCGTCGATGTCAACTTCCTGATCTATGCAGATCTCTGCAAAGATGAATTCTCCGACTGCCGTAATATTGCCTACTATGGCGCCCCCGCGAGAGCATTCTACGCTCCCGACCGGTACGGTGATATCGGATATTATGTGAGATACACCCCGCTTGGCGAAGGCTGCCGTCTGGAAACATTCTGGTATGCCCTCTACTGGCCGGGCACACAGGCTTCATGGCCGCGCTATACCGAAAACTCGCAATTGCAGGTCTTTGCCGCTGACGGATCTAACGCCCTCCCGGGAACTGTCCTGGGCACGATCGATCTGCTTCCGGCCGACTACTTTGCGGTTCCGGGTTACTATGCGTTCAACCAGAGGAGCTTCCACGATCAGAATATCCGCTTTGACGCCGATATCTGGTGCGGTATTGAATCCTTCGCCACGGATACCCTGACCGGTATCAGTGTTTTGGCCGATGATTGGGATGTCAATCCGCTCGGACGTTCCTGTGAAAACTGGGCCGGTTTCTTCGGTTACATGACCGATGACTGGGGTGCAGATTGCAATTTCTTCATGGATATTGACGTCTGCTGCGTCCCGATTCCGGCCATTCCGTGTGCCGCGGGTGAAGACTGGCCGACTATGGGCAAGTCCTTCGCTCGCACCAACCACTCCCTGAACTCCGTTGGCGACGCCCAGTGCAATCTCACGAAAGCCTGGGAAGCCGATCTGGGTCAGGTGATGGCGTTTGCGTCACCGGTCATCTGGCAGGATACCATTCTCGGTGTCTGGCTCGATCGCGTGGCGACGGTTGATATCAATACCGGTGCCATACTCAAAATCAAATACGCCGGCGATTTCGGCGGCTTTGTGCTGGCCTCCGGTCTGCTCGAGACCCCCACCATTTTTAACTTTGATGCTTATGGTGTAACCAAAACCTACGCCTACGTTACCGGCGGCGGCGCGCGTGCCATGTCCTGCTTCGACCTGGCCACGCTCGATACGGTTTGGTCTCGCGGCTTCTCCGTCCATGGCACCAACACCTTCACCTGGAACTGCTGTGTCATCGTTGATGTCGGCGGCGTTCCGGTTCTGGTGTACTCGTCGGATGACGGCGACGTCTACGGCGTGAATGCGCTCACCGGCGCTCCCCTGTGGGGTTCCGACCCGACCGGCAGCTATCGGTCGGTTGGTGGCGCGGTCACCAGAAGTATTACCACTGATGGTGATCTGGTCTTTATCGGCCGTGACCTGAATGTAACCTATGGCGACGTGATCGCGCTCGATCCCGCCGATGGTTCCCAGGTGTGGTCGATGTACGATGTCAACGGCGGCCTGCTCGGCGGCACCGTTGTTCCGGCGAAAGACTACCCGGGCAACGAAGGCTTCTATGCGGGAATCGCCTTTGACGAGTTCTTTGTTGGTGGACAACTCTACACCGCTTCCTCCTATGATCCGGCTGACAACAGCTCACCGGTTCAGGATGGTGGTGTGATGTATTCCATCAATCCCGCCACCGGCACGGTGAACTGGGTACAGCTCGCCACTGGTGGTCTGGCATCCTCCTATGCCGCTCCGGCTGTTGATGCCAGCAGAATCATCTTCCAGGGGTGGACGCCGTGGACCAATTCCGGTCAGCGTCGCGGCCCGATTGCCTACTTCAAGGGCACGGGTACCGAAGCCTGGTTTAACACCACTGACAATCCCGGTGTCTATGACGCCGACGATGGTGGTGCAACCCACAACTGGTTGATGGACGGCATGCTCACCTGCGAGGAAGACGCTTCTGATTTCTATTTCGCGATCGCTCGCGAAAACTTCGTGAACGTCTACAATGCCGATACCGGTGAACAACTCTGGCACCGTCGCTTCAATGACCTCGATGGCTATCGCGGTCATCGTATTGCTCCGATTATGGATGATGGTCACGTGATTGTGGGATTTGGCTGGAAATTGATCTGTCTGACCAATCAGACCGATCGTGCTCGCCTTAATATCCTCAATTACAAGATCACCGTTCCGGTGGAATTCGGCGGCACTACCAGTGAAAACATAACCTTCCCATCCGCTTTCAACAACACCGGGTGTGCTCCGCTCACCGTCAATAGTGTGACTATTGCCGATGGTGGAGACCTGATCCCGCCGGTTGCTGTTGCGTACACCGGTGAAGATCGTGCGGAAAGAATGCAGGTCAAGATTGGCAAGATGGGTGACCAGGCCGCCAATCTGGTGAAATCGGTCAGCGACCTGTCCGATATCGTCACCGAAGACATGCGCCTTTCCCGCAACCTGTCCTCGTATGCGCCTCCGGCATGGATCAACTACGTTGTGTCCCCGGCTCCGGGAACCATTGTCAATCCGGGTGACCCGGATAGGAGCATTGTCATCAACGTGGATGCGACCCAGATTACCAGAGGTCTGCATTCTTTCTATGCTTTGATTGATACCGACGACCCGGATTACTTCCTTGATTATGCCTATATGGACAACCCGGCCGACTACCTCGTGCCGGAAATCATGCTGTCAATCCAGGGTGGTTGCTTGTATGATGCCATTGAATACCTGGAGTTTGGTGATGTGACCGGCGGTAATGAAAACATCGCCAGAATCTTCAACTCCGGTAAGCTTGCTGATGGTGACCTCACCGACAACTTGAACATTGAAGGTGACGGCGCATCCTTCTGGCAGGCTGGTGTGATTTTTGGTGTCGGCCCGAAACGCAATGCGTTCCATGTCGACAACTGGCACGGCTATGACTGGGAATATCGCGGCCTCCTGGCAGATACCCAGTGTGATGACCCTGACGAGTGCGAAATGGGCCATGAAGTGAATGCGCTTCTCGGCTACATCTCCACCGACCAGGGTGCCAACTATGATCCGGTGTATGGCGAAGTGGTTACTTATTCCTTCATCGACTCGGTGCCGAACTTCTTCGATACGCTGTCCCAGGATCCCGCAAAGTGGAACTGGCAGTTCGAAGAGGATAACGGATTCCCGCCGCCGTACGATGATACCTTGACCATGGGCTTTAAGGTCTGTGCCAAGGCCATCGGCGTGTACGATGTTCCGGAACTGGCCAACTTCGTCCTGTTCCGCTATGCGATGTTCAGTCGCTATGGCGTGGCTCAGCCGAATCTCTATGCTGGTGCCTTCGTTGACTATGACGTGCTGCCGAACAACAAGGCTAACGTCATGGGCTATGACAAGGATCACTCGGTGGCGTTCTGCTTCGATTGCACCAATCCTGATCGCGGCTTCGGCTTTGTGAAAGTCCCGTTTGGCGGCTGCTACGAGCCTCTGCTCAATGCCCGGTCGCTGACCGCGCTTCAGGCCGCGTGGAACGATTCCGATATCTGGATGGATTCTCTCTACAACTGGATGTCCGCGTGGGACTATCAGTTGAATCACCAGCCCGGTATCATTCCGTGCAATCCCGATGCGAATGATCGTGACGGATTTATCACCTTCGGTCACTTCCCGCTGGGCGCGACGGATACTACCGTCATCGCGTTTGCCAACTTCGGCAAATTCGCCGATGCCGATGGTTCCGATCCGGCCGAATACTTCGACCTGGCCAACATGGTCAACAAGTGGTGCGGATTTGGTCGTGGTGACGTCAACAACGACGGCGCTATCAATCTCGTCGATATCATTTATCTGGCCAATTCCGTCAATGGCGGAAATGGCCCGTATCCGTTTGAGTATCTCGGCGACGTAGATGCCAACGGTGTTATTAATTCCATAGACGTGCAGTATCTGATCGACTACTACTTTAACGGTGGTTTCGATCCGATCGGAGCTTGGACGCTCTAATCGGCATCCAGGTATACACACGCCAGGGAGCAGGATTCATCCTGCTCCCTCTTTTTTTACCCATCTCCGGCCGGTATCTCCGCAGGGGAGACTCCATCCTGTGTATAAAAATGCCTTGAACACCTTTGCCGGGCGACAATCGGCCGGCAGAGACGGCTGGCTGTTGGCCGGCCATTAGCTGATCCATGTGCCCGGCCGGCGGAGACATAACCCGTCAGCTGGTTTATTTCTTGCCGCCGATAGAATATTTCTTGACCCCGCCAATTGTGACCGCTATACTCTTATTAATACGATGCCTCCTGTTTGACTTTTACCGGACAGGTTATACTCCCTCCGATCAAAGCTAATCCGGCGGCAGGGCAAACGTGAAAATGGGCAAGACTGTTTGAAGCGGGAACAATAATTATATTCAACGGTTTTGCAGGTATGAATCGGAGCGATTATCAAACAATACATGAAGGCAGGACACGCGGAGGGTGTGGTTCATCCTGCACAATATGGCTTATTAGGGATTATTCATGACTGGTATGATAGGATTTGGCATGCGTATCGGCGGGATTGCCGCGTATGCACCGCGGTTTCGGATAACCAACCGCCGCATTTCCGCTCGACTCCGCATGGAACGGATGCGGGTCAACCGGGAAAATCGATTCAAGGGGCTGGAACAGCTCGACAAAAAACAGGAAAAAGTCTATAAAACCAGCGACCGCTGGATTCAGCGGTTTATCGGATTCAAGGAGCGGCGTTTCGCCGCCGATGACGAGGCGACTATCGACCTCGCCGCCCGCGCCGCGAACCTGCTTCTGGAAAAAACCGGCATTCCCGCCGGCGATATCGATGGCGTCGTATTCGGCACCGTCACCCCCTCGTATCTCAACAGCCCGCCCGATTCCTCGCTTTTGCAGGATCGGCTGGGTGTTTCCTCGTCCAACGGCGATCAATCCCCGCGTGAATTCCACTGCATTGACTGCTCGCTGGCCTGCAGTACCTGGGTGGCCTCATTGCGTCATGCCTATTTATTGATCTCCACCGGCGCCGCAAAAAATATCGTCGTGATTGGCGCCGATAAAATGAGCAGTACCATCAACTGGCGCGACCGCGCCTTTGCCACCGTTCTCGGCGATGCCGGCACCGCCACGCTGTGCTCCGTCGTCCCGCCCGAAGAGGACTGGTTCGACCGCAACAACTTCTGGAACTGGTCGCGCGGATCCGACGGACAGGTGATTGTCACCCCGAAGGGGGGATCGAGTCAGCCCGTCAGCAGTATGGATGATATCACCGAGTATCGCAACAAACTGACTATGGACGGTGCGCTGGTGAAAGAGCGCATGGTGCCGCTGGTCGGCGGACCGGGAATCGACGCCGCCCTGCAAAAGGCCGGCTGGAACATGGACATGCTCGATATCGCCATTCTGCACGAAGCCAACCTGGTCATGAACGAGGACATTATCAATCGTTGGCGCAAAAACGGCTTCAAGGGACAAATCCTGACTGCCGATGGCATGTTCGGCAACACCACCTCGGCCACCATCCCGCTGGCGATGGCGCTTCACGGCGACCAGTTGCAGGTCGGACGACGCTTTTTATGGTTTGCGTTCGGCGGAGGACTCTCGGCCGCAAGCGTCCTGGGCGAAATCAAACACCCGATCATCACCACCGCCGAGGTGTAGGGCATCGGCTCTGACCCATTGGATTTCCGACGACCTTATTTCCGATGATGCAAAAACCTGCTTGCATCACGCAATCCAATCATGTAATTTATCCTCATTGCTTGCCGGAGTGGTGGAATTGGTAGACACCAGGGACTTAAAATCCCTTGTACTGTAAAGTACGTGCCGGTTCGAGTCCGGCCTCCGGCAGTTGTTTACCCTCATTTTTGCTTGACAGGTGGGCAATATCGGCTATATTTAATAAGCATCGTTTGATTTATCCTCTTTTGGCCGATACAATATGTCTAACGAAAGGTAGGCTCGCATCTTTCCGTTGCTAACGCGTAAACCAGCGTAACGCAAACTTTTAGCGAAGGGAAGACTATGTTTCTCACCCGTCTGTTGCAGTCTGCCGCCTATCAATACCTGTCTGTCATCATCGCGATCGTTCTTCTCGGTATCCCGGCGGCCGCCCAGGACCGCGCCTTTGAGTTATGGGCCGGCGATGTGATCGCTGTTTCCGGCCAGCAAAACATCGAGTTTCCCATATACATGCGCAACACCTCCGACACTATCGTCGGCGTGCAATTCTGGCTTATCATGAGTAATCCCGATCTGGTGGAGTTCACATTCGACTCCATTATTACCGAGGGCATGCTCCTGGAAAACTGGGGATATACCATCTCCTCGCTCGGCGGTCAAAACCATGACTTCTATATCGTCGCCGGGGCCGGCGATCCGCCGAGTTACCCCGATGCCATCCTGCCGCAGGACGGCAGTATCCCCCTGCTGAAAATCATGGCCGATGCCTACACCGTCCCCGACACGCTTACCGACAGCGTCGCGGTCCAGCATTTTATTGTTGAGAACCTGAGTCATTTCTGCTTTGCCGACAAGTACGGCAACAGTGTCGGCATTCGCATCGACACTGTCCCCGATACCAGCTGGTGGGAATGTACCGTCTGGGCCGATCCTCCCAATGAGGAGATCTGTCTGAACTGGGAACGCATCTCCGCACCGCCCGCCGACTCATTCAGTATCGAAGACATCGTCGTCTCCAGTCTGGACACGACCATCGCACGGGTCACCGACGGCAGTATGATCGTCCTGCCGTGCGGCGATGCCAACTGCGACCGCTCGGTCAACCTGCTGGATATTCTCGAGTTTATCGATGTGCTGTACGGCCAGGGCAAAGACGACCAGTTCGAGCTTCTGCCCGCCGCGGATGCCAATGGTGACGGTCAAGTCAACCTGCTCGACATTTTATTCCTGATCGACCATCTTTACGGTGATCCCCCGGGCCCGCCCCCGATTTGCCCGGGAGTGTACTAATAGCGAATTCAGTAAAGTATCCGGGCATTGCCGATACAATGCCCGGCATTTTTATTGACCGGACTATAAAAACGAAAGGTAACCCGCCGCGTATTGTGAATCGTTAAGGCACCAACCAATCATTAGGAGTATGAACGTGTACGCAATCAACACCTTAACCTCACAATGTCGAAACGCCATGGTCATCATGGCCGTGATTGCGGTTTTATGTCCGGCGCTTGCGCCGGATGTCTTTGCGCAGGTCCCGGAAGTCGAATTGATCGTCGGTGACACCATCATCGGAGCCAATCCGACCCTGAATGTTTTTATGCGCAATTACCTTGATTCGGTCGAGAGTCTTCGTTTCTGGCTGAAACTCGACCGTCCCGATGTCGCGCGCTTCATATCCAACGGCGACACGCTGGTCGATACCACCTGGTGGCAATGCCTTGAGTGGATCGACTGGGATTGCATCGACTCGCTCGACGTTTCCGACAGCGTCCGCAACAACCCGGAATATCCGTACGACCGGATGTATATCGATACCCGCGTGTCGTTTTTCGACGCTCTTGATACCGTTAATACCCTGATCAGCGGATGGGAGTATATCGATGTGCGCTCACTGGGGGGAGAGGGATACGACCTGCTGATACGGGCCACGGCCGATCTCGATGATCCCCTGACCACACCGGGAATCCCGCCGCAATACGGCACTGTCCCGCTGGTCAAACTGAATCTCGAGGCTCTGCCTCTGCCGCCGGGCGAGGATTTCGCCTATGCGAATGTTATAGTCGAGAAAGACATGATCGATCTGATGCCGATCTTCTGCAATGAAAACAATGACTCGCTGTGCGTGTACTGGCACGATGTGCCCGATACCGCGTTCTACCGGTGTTACCTCTGGCTTCCGGTAGGCGAGGATGATTCCATCTGCGCCGGCTATGAACGCGTGTTCGAGCCGCCGTACGACTCCATTGATGTCCGGTATTTTTCCGAACCGTACCTTTACCTTTCCTGCTTTTATATTCAGGACGGGACCGTCATCATCGGCGTACCATTGTGGTCGGGCGATGCCAACGCGGACGGATCATACAACCTGCTCGACATCCTGATGATTATCCAGGAGTTGTACACGCCCGGCGGACTGGAACTGCCGACCTTCAATATCGATTTCAACTGCGACTGCGAGGGAAACCTGCTGGATGTTCTTGCCATGATAGACTGGCTGTACAGCGAACCGCCTCACTCTGCCCGGTCCTGTACCATCATCGAGTGGGAAGCCAAATGCGGACCCATTGAATAGTCGGGAAGACCGCACCGCTTCGAATCACGCCCGCCGCGACCCGGCGGGCTTTTTTTATTTCCGGGCCGCGTTTAACATCGTATGTTTCCGCCGAAACCCATCAGACCGACGGAGATGAGCATGGTCGACATTTCTCTTATGACAAAAGCTGACATCCCATTCGCCGCCGAGCTCTCCGAGATGGAGCGCTGGGGGGATCTTGAGGTCGATTATCATCGGATCTACGGATTCGAACCCGAGGGATGCTTCATCGCGCGTGAGGACGAACGTCGCGTCGGGATGATCACCTCGATCACCTACGGCGATTACGCCTTCCTCGCCAATCTGATCGTCAGCCGTGACTGCCGCGGACGCGGAATCGGCACCGAACTGATGAAACGCGTCATCTATTATGTCCGCTCCCGCGACATCGAAAATATCGAACTCGACGGGGAGATACGGGCGGTGCCAATCTATCGTCGTCTCGGATTCAAGGACAAATATCTCTCCCTGCGCTTCCTTCGCCGTCCGTCCGAATACGAATCAACCACCGTGACCGTCAATGTTCCCACGGTCGACCGTGTGGTCGAGTTCGACCACACCATGACCGGCCTCAAACGGGGACGGGTGATTCGTCGCTTCTGCGAAGAGTTTGCCCGTGACGTGTATGTCGTCGGCGACGGCGGCATCGACGCCTACGCGATTGTCCGCCCGGCCGAGCGGGGAGTCCGCTGTATCGGCCCGGCGGTGGCGAAAAACGCCGAGGATTTCGAATCGCTTATCCGCGCCATTGTCGGCCGCTACCATGATCATGCGCTGACCATCGGTGTCCCTGAGGTCTCCCGCGATGCGGTGACCATATTGTTGGCGCACGGCTTCTGTTATACCCAACCGTCACTGCGGATGTATGTCGGCGACCGCCTGGACTACGAGAAACACATCTGTGCCATCACCGCCCCCAACAAGGGGTGATATGACACGGCCGAGATTGCTTCGTCGCTGTCGCTTCTCGCAATGACTTTTGGGGCCGTTATCCGGAGATGTGGGTGGTTGATTCCATAGAAAAAAGCCACCGTGCGGAATCGAACCGCAGACCTGCTGATTACGAATCAGCTGCTCTACCAGCTGAGCTACGGTGGCTTGATTGCAGACGCAATATATACATCATTTTTCGGTAATTGTAAACGAAAATTTCGCTGTTTTGGCGCGATTCTATCGAGAATTCGAGAGATTATCAGGGCCGAAATCATGGCTTTGGGCCGCAATGTAAAAACAGGCATTTGAGCGTATTTCGGCGAATCACATGGTTGATTGTCATGGGATTGCGGAGATAAATCGGGCTTTTTAAAATGGGTTTGTTTTGTCGCGAGGTCGGTTTTTTGATCGTTGTCATCGTCGTCTTCCTGTAATTGGCGGATATAGGTGAACAGGCGGCAGGCCAGATAATCCTGGTGACGACGATAGCGTTCGTAGCGAATGAGTTTCGCGATTTGGCTAGCTTTATCGATACATGCGGTTTTCGATGGGTTGGCAGACAGAATGAGGTCGCACAGGGAGGCGGCCAGGCGGTTTCTGGTGCGGATGATGCGGTTGGCGCGCCAGACGCAATCGGCAACTTCGCGGGTGAGTCGTTCCTGAAACGAGTCGGTGGGGTTCAGCCGGTTGCGGATTTTATACAGGAGGCGATAGTATTTTTGTCGGTCTTCCCTGAGAGAGGGGGATTCGATGAGAACGGCATTGGTGAAGGCGCCGTGTTTGACGGCGTTCCTGGATGAGATCCGTTTGCCCCGGGCGGTTTTCGGCCCGGTCGATTTTCGGGCGTTACGCTGATTGGCATCGATTTGTTTTTGCGATACAGCCATAGTTCACCTCATACTTTCTATAAATAAGAGCGGTATCGCATTCACCATCGGTTTGGTAGGGAAAATGTGTTTTAGTGAAAGCATAAGATGTCGAAAGTCTACGACATTTCGACCGACGGAACGCGACTTTGTCGAGTTCAAGACGCGGCGGGACAAAGAAAAGATGTAGCCTCGAATAGGCTTAAAGAGAGCCATTTGGTCTTTACAATAAAGACCAAAATGACTATATTATAAATTAGAGCGAGGTTTTCTGTTTGTCAATATTTTTTATGGGAGGTTTCTATGCGATATCTGTTTCTGTTTTTAATTTTCTTGATATTAATTGCTTCTTCTATTGCGGAAATACCGCAGTTAATTAGCTATCAGGGAAGGATTACTGATGAAAGCGGGCAACCTGTTCAAGATAGCACCTATAAAATAACCTTCAGATATTACAATACGGCTGAGGGTGGGGAGCCAATTTGGGAAGAAGTTCATGAAACCGTTGCCGTTAAAGATGGATTGTTTCAAGCCTATTTACAAGCCGTTACGGGTTCAGGTGAAAGCCTGTACGAAGATCACGAACGATACATGTCACTCGATGTTAATGATGAAGGAGAGATGTTGCCTCGTATTGAGATAGTATCTACTCCTTATGCTATTCATGCCGGTGTGGCGGATACGGCCACTTTTGCAACTTACGGAAACTGCAATTGGATAGACAGCAATGAAATCCTTTATACGAAAGAGATCAGAGGAATTGCTCGCGGTTGTAACAATATACATTTGGGATCAGGAGCATCGACAATTGTGAATTTAGGAACTGGTTGCACCACAGGATCAGAAAGCGAACTTGCCGAGTTTGTAACAATAGGCGGTGGAATCGGTAATATTGCATCGGGCGACGTGAGTACGATATCAGGCGGTTTATACAATATGGTATCCAAATCCGGCTCATATGTGGGAGGAGGTACCTGCAATTATGCTACGGGAGAACACTCTGTAGTATCGGGGGGATACTGTAATTCAACAAATTCCTTCAGAAGTATTATCTGCGGGGGGACATCCAACTTCGTTTCCGGTTCACATTCTGCAGTGTTAGGAGGCGAAGACAATAGAGTTAATTCGGAATATGCTGGTATCGTGGGAGGATGGAGGAATTTGGTGAAAAGCGATTACTCGTTTATTTTAGGTGGTTATGCCGACACGATATCAGTGGATGCCAATTATTCATACTTGTTCGGAATAGGAAGTAAACTCACCGAAGATTCAACATTTATGGTTGATTTGCCGCATATCAGGTTCGGAAATGAAACCAGTGGCTATGAATTCCCTACAACAGATGGAACGTCGGGTCAGGTTTTGGCGACCGATGGAAGCGGCCAGATGGTGTGGATCAATAATGGAACAATTTCATGTGTCACCAAAATCGTAACGACAGATTATATCCTGACATACAATGACTATATTATTATAACGTCAGGCACATCGGATATTAACATTATGCTTCCTTCCGCAGTGGGCAATCAGGGGCGAATCTTTATAATAAAAAGCAATTTAACAGGTGCAGGAACCGAGGTCTATGCAAGCGGTGGAGAAACTTTGGAAGGCAGTACAGGATCATGGGGGCTATCCACTCGCCAAAGTATTACAGTTATTAGTGATGGTTCAAATTGGTTAATTCTTTCTGAATTCAATTAAAAAAGATGTCAAATCCGCACGGTGGCTTTTTTATATGGATGGGAGGCCCACAGCTCTGCTGTGGGTCGGTATGATCGTGCAATAACAAATCCGGTGCCCCGCCGCTTGCGGTGGGATTGATTGGCTACAAGAAAAAGGGCGGTTCGCGAACCGTCCCTACGGTTTGTTCGATCTGTTTATATCAGCACCGGTATGGTTGGTCAGTGAAATAATGTGCTTATTTGTCCGGGACGAAGGACCACGCGGCGATATTGGCGGCGCTGTCGGTCCCGGCAATATCAAACCGTCCGCCCGCAATGAGACTCCCATTATATTCATAACAGGTCCATATGTGCGGATAATAATCCCCGTCGATGCCCGTCCCGAGGGCGTGCCACTCCGCTCCGTCATAAGCGGCAATGTAGTCGGTATAATCGAGAGCACTGAGATTTTTGTTGTACCCGCCGACAATGACTTCACCATTGAATTCATAGATGCATTTCACCTGGCGATCCTCCGCCAACGTGCCCAAGTCCTGCCAGTATGAGTTGCGGTAAACGGCAATATTGTTGGCATCATGATCGCCGACTTCGGCAAACTTGCCGCCGACGTACATCCGGTCGGTTTGTCCCAGAAGCGCAAATACCGTGAGAGTGTCATCGAACGACGCCACCAGAGGCATCCAGGTATTGTTGTACCATCCGGCCACGCTATATGCAATAACGCCGCCGGCATGTTCGAAATGTCCGCCGGCATACAGTTTGCCGTTATACTCGGCGAGGGCATGAACCGGCCCATCCGTCCCGTTACCCAATGCCGACCAGGCACTGCCGTCCCACTCGGCGATATTGTTGGCGTCCTGACCGCCGGCCTGATCGAAGTCTCCGCCCACGACCAGTTTGTTATCGTACACCAGCAGGGCGTAAATCCGTCCATTGGTGCCGTCGCCCAGTGCCGACCAGACCGACCCGTCATAGGAGGCAATGGTGTGGGCACTGACGCCATTGGCAGTGCCAAAGGTGCCACCGGCGAAAAGCTTATTGTCATACACAGCCAGTGCGGCAACTTCGTCGTTCATGCCGGAACCCATTGCGGACCAGTCGGTGCCGTCCCAGGCGGCGATATTGTTTGCCGCGACACCACCGGCGGTGGTGAAATATCCGCCGACAATAAGGTTGCCGTCATATTCCACCAGTGAAAACACGCGGTCATTGACTCCATCGCCGAGCGCCGACCATTCCCAGGTTCCGCTTGGACCGGCGGGAGTGTCATCGTCGGAGCATCCCATTATCATGATACCGATGAGCAGGGCAACCCAGAAACCCTTGATAATATAGTGGCGCAAATTACACATAGTTTTTTCTCCCTGTGAAAGGGTTTCAGAAGATACCCTGATGGTGGGCATTGTGCCTGTATTTTATTATTAGGGAAATCCCGGAAATAAGTCAAGATATAAAACCGCATTGAAAATGCCCGGTTTATGACGAATTAACGATCAAAGCAGGTAAGTGATTGACATGTCCCGGCTTGTATTCAAGCCGTTATCCCTCTTGCCGATAATCAGATATGTATGTATACTATGCCGGTGACAGGGTTGCGACGCACCGGTAACCCACCGCTTGCGGTGGGGCCAATCTTATGAGGTACAATGAAGGTTTTTGATCTATTACGGCGGGGGGCGGCGGATTACCCCAATGCGATCGCGGTTGAACACGGCGAGCGGAAAATCACCTATCGCGAGTTGATCGAGTCGGTCGCAATACTGGCCAAATACCTCAGACAGCTTGATATGCCCGCCAATGCGCGGGTGGCGGTGCTGTGCGAAAATTCGATTGAATATGTCATATTCTTTTTCGCGGTGTTATCAGCGGACTATGTGGCGGTGCCGCTGGATACATCACTTAAGTCGGACAAATTCCGGTTCATTCTTAAGGATTGCAACGCGTGCGCGCTGTTGGTGCAGACCAAGTATTTGCGATTCAGCGATGACTTGATGGGGGCGGATTCGCCGGTTCAGCATGCCATCGCGGAGAAAAGCGTCAATGCGGAACGAGTCGGATTTCCGGTGGCATCACTGCCCGATATTCTTGAGGATTTCCGACGGATACGACTGGCCGAAATCGTGGCGGATATCGACCAGGTCGCACCCGCTGACAAACTGCGTCATGACACCATGCCGGACTGCCCGCATGAACTCGCCGCGATTTTTTACACATCGGGTTCCACCGGCTCGCCGAAAGGGGTGATGCTGTCGCATCTGAACCTGGTGTCGAACACGATCGCAACGGTGGAGTATCTGCGGCTGACGCATGACGATTCGATCATGGTGATCCTGCCGTTTTATTATATTTACGGCAATTCGCTTCTGCTGACCCACGTACAGGTGGGCGGGCGATGCGTAATCGACAACCGTTTCGCGTTCCCGCAGGTGATCCTTCAGACCATGATCCAGAAACGGACGACCGGATTTTCCGGCGTGCCGTCGAATTTCATGATCCTGTTGAACAATGCCAATTTCCGCGCGGATAAACTTCCCGACCTCCGCTATATCACCCAGGCGGGCGGCGGGATGGCGCCGGAGGTAATCCGTCGGGTCATGGACGCGCTGGCGGGCAAGGAAATCTTCATCATGTACGGCCAGACTGAGGCCGCGCCGCGCGTGACCTGGCTTCCGCCGGAACGCCTGCCCGAAAAGGTCGGCTCGATCGGTATCCCGGTGCCGGGCGTGACTATTACCGTCGGCGATGAATCCGGCAACGAAATGCCGACCGGCGAGGTGGGGGAGATCGTGGTTTCCGGACCGAACGTGATGCTGGGCTACTGGAACAACTCCGCCGACGAAGAGGGTGTGCTGAGAAACGGTCGTCTGTTTACCGGCGATCTGGCGCGACGTGACGAGGAGGGGTACATCTATGTCGTCTCGCGCAAGAAGGAAATTATGAAAGTCGGTGGCAACCGGGTCAGCGCAAAAGAAATCGAAGAGCGCATTCTCGAGAACGAGAACATTCTCGAGGCCGCGGTCTTTCCGGTGAAGGATGATATTCTCGGCGAGGCGATCACCGCGGCGATCGTTTTAAAAACAGGATGTGCATTGACGGAAAAAGAGGTGCAGGATCACTGCAAACAACGGCTGGCGATACACAAGGCGCCGAAGCATGTGCGGTTTTACGAGGCGCTTCCCAAATATCAGTCCGGCAAGGTCAACAAGCTGGCATTGGCCGAGGAATTTCGCTTGTGACCGTGACTGACACAGTCCCTCGCAATTGTCCGTTGGTTTCTGTATCATATAGCTGTACAATAGCTTAGCGGTCATCATGGCCGGGCACTCGTCCGGGAAACTCGAGAATTCCATACTTTTTTATTTTATTTTATGCCGTTTGTGGTATATTAATATAGCGACAGTTCACGGTCATTCTTTGTTGTCCATCTTTGATTTCACCATTTCGACTCAGCATCAGGCAAGCACATCCGGGGCAAAAAGACAGGAGGCGGTCTGATGAAAATATTTGTTCTTATGACGAAGCTGGCGTCACAGAACGCGCAGATCGTTGAAATCGGTGCAAAGCATAAAGACCGGGCCAGACGAGGTCGTACCTGGCTAAAGGAGATTGAGGAGAAGTGCCCTTCGGTGGTATTCAAGGCCCATTATGCACTAATGGGTTATTGGGACTCCATGCACATTTACGAAGCTCCTGATGAAGAAACGGCTGCGAAGGTTTCAATGCTGACCCGGTCGCACGGCGCGGCTCAGGTGGAAAGCTGGTTGGCTTTACCCTACGAGCGAATATTGCAGCTGTCCGAGGACATGGAGTGTCCCGGTGGGACATAGTCCTGGTACATGGCAATGTACTCGCGGACGTCGCGCAGTGTGGGGTTGTCGGCTATTGTTTCGGCAACCCCGATTATTTTTATGGATTATTCCGCGTTCCGGCAATGACCATGCTTCCCACCGGGCAGTGCAAATGTTCGGCGATAACCGGGCATTTGGCTTTCAAGAGGAAGACAATGTTTATATCGACGTCGCTGAGCGACTCGTAATTTCCCTGCCCCTTGGCGATAACCAGATCGGCGGTTTCGAATCGTGCGCGGAATGCTTCCGAACACTGCGGCAGAATCGTCCCGGGCACATCGGCGCCGTTGTCGATCACCTCGACCAGATCGGTCAGTCCGACCTCGACGGCATCGTCCATGGTGGCATCGTTGATAATCGGCGCGCCTTTGACGACGTACGAGATTTTCTCACACGGCAGAATCTCCAGGAGTAGTTTATCGAAGACAATTTCGCCGGCATTGTCGCCGAGAAAGAGAATAGTTTTCGCGGAATTGATTTCGGATCGCAGACTCACGAGCGCGTTCATATCAATCGATGCGGTCAGCGCCGAGTCGATAGAGTCACGTACCGTCTCGACCGGGATATCACAGCGAGGGCCGAAGTCGATAATATTCCCGGCAATCGCCAGTCGCACGGCCATCGCCAGGGGATCAGCATGACTGTGGATGCGACGCTGCAGGTTGGGATAGAAATCCAGCGCAAGTCGATTGAACCGCTTTTTAACCTCGTGATAGGGATCGGCATTGCCGGTCAGTTCGCGGATGCGCTTGTGAATAAACTGCCCCATTTCCGGAGGGGTCAAATGCATGTCCATGGTCGCGGCGGTGTGCAGGACATCGCGAAGGACCCGTTCATGGATGGTTTTGTCATCGGTGGCAAACCGCGCGGCGTCGTACGCCTGCCGGACAAAACAGGGAAAACAGGCCAGGTAGGTATTCATATATGATCGTCCATATTACTCTCGTTCATAGGATAGACAAGGTATGGAAATTCTGGGGAAACGCAAGGATTTCAAGCCCGGCCTGGAAGGTTGACCGATTGACAGGCATATCCCGAAATGCTATATTCCATAAAATGTGTCACCATACCACCATGCAGGAGAGTCTATGAAAGCAATTTCCCGTTTTTTAGCAATAGGTGTGCTTCTCGTATTGACGGCAGGCCTGCCCGTGTGGGCGGCCGGCGAGGGCGGATTGACATCCGATGCCATCGCGGAATTCCGGACGGCATTCCACCCCGATATCCGGGGACGGGCGGTGTATAATGCCGTCACGAACAACGATATCAATAATCTGGCGTTGAATCGCGATGTCCTCAACTGTCACAACGATCATTTCAATTTTAAAATCGACGTCGGGGGTATCACCGACCAGAAATCAAGCGGCCGATGCTGGCTGTTCGCCAGCTTGAATGCCCTTCGTCCGATCGTCATGAAAAAGCACAACCTGAAAGATTTCGAGTTTTCGCAAAATTACCTGGCGTTCTGGGATAAATTGGAGAAGGCCAACAGCTTTTTGGAGTATGTGATCGAATTTCGCGACCGCGACGTGCAGGATCGGGAATTGCAGCTGCTTCTCGAACATCCGTTCGGCGACGGCGGCTATTGGAGTTATGTGACCGCCCTGATCGACAAATACGGCGCGATGCCGAAAGAGATCATGCCGGAGACCAACAGCTCCGGAAAAACCGGAACCATGAATCGCGTGATCAGCAACAAACTTCGGCAGGGCGCGGCGACTTTGCGCGCAATGCACACCGACGGCAAATCCATTGCGGAATTGCGAACGGCGAAAGAGCGGATTCTGGGGGAGATATACGGCATGCTGGTGATGAACCTCGGTCAGCCGCCGACGGATTTTGTCTGGCGCTATGAATCGAAAGACTCGTCTATCAGCGAGAAGAAGGCCTACACCCCACGCGGTTTCTATAAGGAATTTGTCGCTATCGATCTGAGTGAATATGTCACGATATTCAACAACCCGCTCAAACCGTACGGCGAGCATTATAGCTGTGCGTTGTCGCGGGATATGTATGACGCGGAAGATTTTCACTATGTCAATATGGAGATGAGCGTTCTTAAAGAGTTGGCGCTGAAAGCACTTCTGGACAGCCAGGTGGTGGTGTTTTCATGCGACGTCGGCAAGGATCAGGTGCGCGGCAAGGGCATTATGGCGGCGAATATTTACGATTACGGTTCGCTGTTCGGCTGTAATCTGGAGATGTCCAAAGAGGATCGGGCGCGGTATTTCGAAAGTTCCTCGGATCACATGATGGCATTGATCGGGGTGGATACGGTCGACGGCAAACCGGTCAAATGGCTGGTGGAAAACAGCTGGGGTGACGATGACGGGGCCAAGGGATATTTCACGATGTACGACGACTGGTTCGATATGTACGTCTTCGACGTGGTGATACACCGGCAATACGTGCCGGAAAAGATTCTGAAGATTTTCGACCGGGAACCGGAAGTCATTCCGGCCTGGGATCCGATGTCGCGATTATTGCGCAAGTAACTGGTTCTATGGCGGCGGATGACCTTTCCGCCGCCTTTTTTTTCTTTTTGATATAATCTACGAATTGGTATATTATAAGTGGTTGATAACGATCGTCATCCATATCAAGGAGTGATTATGCATTCCATATCAGCGAACGGTAAGACGTATCAAGTCGACATGGAGGGATTCCTGCTGGATTTCAACCAGTGGGATGAGGATTTCGCGCGGGCTACCGCGGCGAGTGTCAAAATTCATAACGGGCTGACCCTTGATCACTGGAAAGTGATCAACTTTATCCGCAATGCCTATCGTGATGATGGCAAATGCCCGCTGGTGTACCACACCTGCCGTGCCAACAACCTGCATTTGCATGCCATGCAGAAGCTGTTCCCGGCCGGGTACCTTCGCGGCGCCTGCAAGCTGGCGGGAATTACCTATCGGGAGGGCTTTATCAACGCCGCCTGGCTGAAAGCTCCGCAGGCCCAGAAACCGGAAGTGGAAAAAGTATACCGGATGGATGTGCGGGGATTTTTGGTCGATCCCGAGGAATGGGACGAACGGTTTGCGGTATTCAAGGCCGGGGAACTAAAAATGTCCGATGGTCTGTCCGGCCGGCACTGGGATATCATCACGTTCCTGCGAGATGCATTCGCCAAAGATGGAGTGGTCCCAACGGTGTATGAAACCTGTGACGCCTTCGGTCTGGAACTGAATGAATTCGAGGCACTGTTCCCGGATGGGTACCACCGCGGCGCGGTGAAAATCTCCGGTTTACGTGTCCGCTAAGACCGGATTGAGTTTCGTCAGCTCAGTGAAATCGGGATGATCGGCGGCGGTTTTATAGTGAACGACCTGCACGACTTTGCCCCGGTGCATCAGAACGCGCCCGGGCAGTTGAAAACCGTCCCCTTCGAGCCGTCCCGCCCAATGGCCGCCGGTCAGGATGGCGCGAATACCGCGCAGGATCACTTTCGGCCCCAGTAGTTGTCCGAGACGGGCGCGCTCGAAACCGAATGCCCGATACAGGCGACGGTGCGGATCGCTGATATGTTCCATACCGGACAGGTGGTAGCGGTTCAACATCATCTCGCCCCGGCAGGGTGAGCCCATGTGCACGAATACCAGATGCGCCGATGCCAGCGCTGACTCACGTTGACGCCGGGAGCCGAATTCGGCCAATGTCTCCCGGCAGAATGTACACCCGAAATGGCGAAGAAAAATCAAGTGTACCGGGCCGGACTGCGAAAGGTCTACAACGCTGTTGCCGGATGCCGTGCACACGCTTTCCAGAATATGGTATATGTCTGAATCCGAATCGCTGTCAAGGGCATTGCGGTTTTGCAGAACGCGGGTAATCCGATAGAGAATTATCAGAAACGGAATCCACCAGATCAAATCGTTGACGATCAGTATCAGGCCGAAACGCAAAGGCAGTTCTCCCGTGCCATACGCCCATAAAAGACCGAACGGCACCCCGGCTTTCCCGAAAAACCCGATCAAGATTACCAGCCAGTGCCTGAGCGGATTACCCGCGGCGATGGCATAGCCGACACCGAACAGGGCGACAATCATGCCCAGACCCTGCCAGATTACCGGATAACGGGGGAGATCCATACCAAGGAGAGAAAAATAGGCCGAGGGAAAAAAGACGATCCAGATTCCCCATGCGATATTGAAAAACGCGGCGGCTTTCAGGATTGTGGTTGTCCAATGCGGTAAAGCATTCTGATCGTGGGGCATTATTACTACCAATTCACTGTTATTTTTTGTTTCGCCTCCTAAGTAGGGAAACCGGAAAATGGCGGATAAAGTTCCCGTGCGCGAATTTCACGAAAAAACACCCGGCAGTGGATTCTGCCGGGTGCAGGAAATGTGTGTGCAAAGCTTAATCGATTAATCTCGATTCTGGCTGGACTTCATCGATAACCGGAAGCAAGAACTGCTCAGGTCGTTCTCTGATGACTTTGCGCAACCAGGTTTCGGGATACCCCTGTTCGGTGGGGCGGCCTTTTTCGTTTTTGACGTAGCCGTCATTGTATTTCACCAGAAGTTCTTCGCCGAGTTGCCGCCACCGCCGCACAATCTGTTCGGCGTGTTGCACGGAATAATTGGTGAGAAAGCGGGCCAGAAGTTCCGGGTCGCCTTTGGCCAGTTCTTTCGCGGTTTTTTCCACCGGCGCTTGCATGGCCAGCAGGCTACCCTCAAGCTCCTGCCGAACCGCCAGGATATCCTCGATCATGTAGCTGTATTTCAAATTGCAGATATTCGACACGAAATTAAACACCCACCAGGCCGATTCCCAGGAGAATTCATTCAAATCCCCGACGGTGTGGGACTTTGGAATATCGGTAATGCCGCAGTAGAGTGGTGTATAGCAGGTGAACCAGGTGTCGTCGACTCCGTACCAGTACACGCCGCCGATAGGATCGGGAAGCCAGTCGCGACACTGTGCGATGAATGAAAACCCGGTTTGCTGGGTCGAGATCGGGCGTTCCCAGGCGTATTCCAGCGAGTCGACCACCCAGTGCATGGGGCGCCAGCGGTAGGGAGAACCGTACGGGCCGGCATCGACGCCCAGGGTCATGTCGTACGGAGTGCCCTCATAATGGTCGCGCATGAGCGTCATAACATCTTCGAGAGACAGTCTGGCATCCGGCTTGATCCAGAGAGGATACGGTTCGGTGCCTGCGACCGCCCGATGATAATCAGGAGAGAAGTCCTGCGAGGGTGCGGCTCGACGAAAGATGCTCCAGACCCGGGTGTCGGCGTAGCGCTGGTTTTTCGGCGTAGCGGGGCAGTAGGCTTCGCAGAACCGGAACGGTTCGCCGGAGTCGGGATCGTAGAACCCCTTTTCGACGGCAAACGAGATGGCATTGTCGGAATACCGGCAGTTTTGGGGATCATCCAGCGGGAATTGGCCGATGCGGGCCTTGTTGGCGTGGCAGGAAATATAGCCGTCGGGGATGCGAAGCGCGACCCATTCGGCACCGGTGCCGCCCGGTCCCGGCCCGAACATTTCCATAATCCAGACCTCATGTGGGTCGGCAATAGAGAAAGTTTCGCCCGAGGAGTTGTACCCATATTCAGCGACCAGATCAGTCATGACCGTGATCGCTTCGCGGGCGGTTTTGGCACGCTGGAGCGCCAGATCGATCAGGTCCCAGTATCCCAGTATGCCGTCGGGGTTGACCAGTTCTTCGCGGCCGCTGGAAGTGGTTTCGCTGATGGCGAGCTGGTGTTCGTTTATCATGTCGACCACGGCGTATGTGTGCGGAACTTGTTTGATCCAGCCCCGAACGTCACCGTGCCAGTTCTCGATTTTCACCGAATCACCGGGGGCATGATCGGCGGCGGGTCGATATGCCAGGTGCGGGACAAACTCTCCATCGCAGGTATAGGTAATCATGGTCCCGCAGTCGGCTGATGCACCTTTGGTGACCAGCAGATTGGTGCAGGCATCGGCGGGAGATATGGTCAACAGCAGGCAAACGGCTATTAGAATCAACATTGGTAAAACGGCTTTGGTCATGGTACGTGTCCTTTTTTGACAATTGTTTTTATAAATTAGGGATTTTTCACGGGTATGACAATGACATTTTATTGCGGGATGATTACTTCCGCATTTGCCCGAATATGTACATAAAAAGGGCCACATCGGTGGCCCTGTGGAAATGATTGTCGATCGTTCGTCAACCGTATACGAAATCGATCAATGTCAGAATATCCAGGAGATTGACATACCCGTCAACATTAATGTCGCCGAGTTCGAACGGATCCGGCGCCGGACCGGGGGGCGTGTCGTACAAATACGAGATTAAAAAGAGTATATCCAGCAGATTGGCTTCTCCGTCAATGTTGACATCGCCATAAACATCACCTTGTATGATCCAATCCGTGAAACAGGCGAAAATGTCGGGATTACCGAGACCATTGCGAAAATCCTCCCAGATGAATCCGAGGGTATTGGTGCAATACGCGGCCGTGGGGTAGCTTTGTCTGTAGCCGAGTTCATCATTGTCAATCCGAGTGGGAAGACCGCATTTCAATCCATCGCGATTGAATTTTTGTGTCTGGATTTGCGGATCATCGTACCCGATTGTGAACCACACTCCCATAAAAATGCCCTCAGTGCCGGCAATTATGCGCGCGGGGGGGAAGTACTGGAATAGAGTATGATCGGTAATCTGCAGAGCGTTGCCCCGCAAATTGCCGTCTTTATCGGCGATTTGAGCCCAGATGCCGTCATAGTGTATACCGGCATAGTTTCTGCTTCCGGTCCAGGCAACGGCGAAGTCGCCGTAATGGTTGACTGCGATTGACGGCGGAATCTCCTCATTGGCTCCGGAAGCCACACTCAGCTCCGGACTCATCACGATACTGGTGTCGACCGGTACGATAGCACCATTGAATCGGCGCAACCTGATATGATAGTCAGCGGGAAGTACGAAATGATCGTATTCATCGATCCAGGCGACACCGAATCGTCCGCTGGGTTGCATGGCGATTCTGGGGACATAGTTAAACACCAGGCTCTCCCCACCGTATGGTATTTCGTCACCTTCGGTATCATTGATCTGAATTTCAGCGGTTCTGACCGTCACATTCGCCCAGTATGCCCTGGCGTAGGCATTGTATACATATTCATATTGGGAAACACGATCACGCCAGGTCACAACGAAATTGCCGTCCTGATCGACACCGACATCCGGTTGGAAGCTGTAGAAGTTGTGTGTGGGATCATGAACATTCAGACAAGTGCCATATTGGGTAAAATAAGGATAATCGAAAACCGCCGCTCTGACGGCCTTGAAATTAACGCCGTTTCCGGTCCAGACCGCAACCGCGCGACCGTTGGCATTGCCCTGTAGCGAAAGGTGGTCGCAGTAGCCATTGCCGGGATTATCATAAATGTTGACTTTGAAATTCGCCCCGACCGGATTGCCGTTGGGATCGTATACCTGTCCGTAAAGATCGCCATTGACGGACTGGCGTTTATCGATCCACAGAGCCAGGGCGTAACCGTCGGGGTCAAAGGCCATCACGGGAAAACACTGATCGGCACCGATATCATCGTTGACCATCCGGGTGGCAAGCACTTCCGAGCCGTCGCTATCATATACGTGGTAATAAACGTCGTTTTTATAGGCGGCCGTAGTGGTTCCCGAATTGGCGGACAGGATCACCCGGTCGGCGGGGGAGACATACATATCCATATACATACCCAAGGGAAAATCGGCATTCGATGCCGTTCGCAGGCACGGACCGACCGTGGCACCGTCGGTGGCAATTCGCTGATAGACGAACGTGTCATCGAGACGATGGTCACGGCAGACGATGAAATCATCGGCTGCGGCGCTGATGGCCGGGCCGGTCAGAACACTGAGACTATCGCCGAGGTTTTCGAAAAGAGTCAAGCGATCACCCAGCGGGTTACCGTCGGCGGTGAAGATATGGGCATAGTGATTGTATTCCCAAACCCCGAAGGTGTACTGCTCCGACGTTGCCCAGAACGCACAAAAGATGCCGTCATCCTGCACGACGACGTCCGGATAATTGAAATGAAAATACACTGTGTCCGGAGCGGACGCGACGCCGGTGTCAAGCATCGTCCCGGCCGACGGGAGCGTGGCGCCGAATGCGAAACTTCCGGCGGTCATACAGGGAATCCCATCGCCATACCCACTCCGCGAAAGCATCATGACCTGATCGTCGTCGTTAATGGCGACAGTGACATCGGCTAGATACTCGAATCCGTCGTACGGGATAAGAACGTTTTCGCCGACCAGCGTTCCCGGGAATTCGACATACTGCAGGTATTCGTCATATCCACCCACGATGTAAGCGTCGAAAACGGCCACAATATGTCCGAGATTATTCATGGCGAGGTCGAAATTGGTGACATTGCGGTGATCCACTCCAACCGAGGTGACCACCAGCCGATCGCCGATCGGATTGCCGGCGGCATCAAAAAACCGCATTGCGGCCTGGTACATGGTATGCCCGGGTATATGTGCAACATACATAATGACAAACTGGCCATCATCCTTCATGACAACTCTGGGATAGGAATGGGTCTGAGTGTAAAGCGGAACATCATCGACGCGTTGATTCGTGCCGATCGGCAAACCATCGGGCCCGTAGAGTTGAAAGTAAGCATATGGTTCCGATTCACGTTCATCATGCCAGCAGATGACAAAGTTCCCCGCGGCATTCCCGTCCATGGACACGCCGATCTGGGGGAAGATTGCCTGATAATCTTCCTCGTTAACCATGAAATCGGGTTTTTCGACGGCCATCGCGCCGGAAAAGCACAAAAGAAACAGGATTGCCCCATAGATCAATAGACTGCGTGAGGATAACTGCATAGTCCACCTCCCTTATACCATGACGTAAAACGTGCATATTTAAGGTCAACGGAATCGATAGTGTCAGCGACGATTGCCCAATGAGTAAATAAGATCTTACACTCTAATAATAGGGGAGGTGTCTCATTTTGTCAAGATGTAATACGGGGTAATCCGGATAGTGGCGGTCTGGTTTTTGGTCACTAAAAACGGGGTCGCCGGCGCGACCCCGTTACCTATCTTTCCGAATATTTCTTAACTGTAAAAGAGACTGATCAGCATCAAAAGATCAAGCAGGTTGATTGCGCCATCCGCATTGATGTCTCCCAGATCATATATGATTGGTTCGGGTCCGGGAGGATCGCCATAGAGGAAGTCGATCAGGAATAACAGATCCAAAAGATCGCCGTTGCCGTCGAGGTTGACATCGCCGGTAGTGCCACTCAGCTCCTGCCAGATTCTAGAATTGACGAAAATATCGGCATTGCCACGACCATTGCGATAATCCTCCCAAGCAAAGACCACTTTGTTATTGAACGCCGCGATATCGGGGAGAAATTGCGAATACCCGCCGGGATCTTCGTTCACACGGGTTACCGTACCTTTCAGGGTACCGTTGTAAATGAATTTCTGCGTGAAAATATCCATTTGTTCCGCACCGCTATTATACCAGACTCCTATGAATTCGCGACTCGGACCGGCAGCAATACGTGGTTTTAACTGATTGCCAAATACATCATAATTGACATACAAAAAGGCGTCGCACATGAATGTGCCGTCTTCCTTGATTACGCGCGCAACCAGACCATCCCAGATACAACTCTCCCCTCCGGACCAGGCGACGGCGTACTCGCCGAATTCATTTACCGCTATGTCCGGATAAATATAGCTTAACAGAGAATGTATGGGACTTATAACGATGTCATCGGTTTGAGCGAACAGATAACGGTCATAGGTCTTAAAAAAGACAAACGGGTGGGGAAGGACTTCACCGGGGGGAATGAACGTCTCTATCCAGGTGACGCCGAAGTCGCCGCTGGGTTTCATTGCCAGCCGGGGTACCATGTTGTCCGCAATACTGGTGCCTTCGAAACCAGTGGAGGTGTTAATCTTCCTTAAACCGGTGAGGGGAGTGAGGTCGGTGAGGTAATACTGCATGTATGCGTGATAGACGTATTCATTCTCACTCGGTCGATGGCGCCAGGCAACAACGAAATTGCCGGCGCTATCAACGGCGGCATCGGGCATGAAATCATAGAAGCTATACGACGGTTCATAAATCAGGACACCTTCACCGTTTTGCGTAAATGAGGGGGGAACGAATGCCGCGGCGTGGACGGCGTAATCCTCAGAATTGCCACGCCCGGTCCAAACCGCGACAGCATGACCGGATTTGTTATAGCCCATCTCCAAATCGCGGCAGTACCCGTTACCCGGTTCGTCATAGGTGTTGACACGGAAGTTCGATCCCACCGGATTACCGTCGGCATCCAACACCTGGCCGAAAATATCACCACTGTGTGACAGCCGGTAATCGATCCAGAGTGTCAGCGATGATCCATCCGGGGCAATCGCGACTGCCGGGGCGCTTTGGACTGCGCCGAAATCATCGTTGATTCGCTGCATTTCGATGGATAACTGACCGTCGGCATGATATCCCTGCAAATACATGTCATAGTTATGCATATCCTCGTTGGTATAGTCGTACATGGTGTACATCAAATCACCCTGGCTGTTCTTGAACAGGTTGACATCTCCCAGCGGGAATACACTGGTGTCGGCAACGGTACGAAAATAGTCGTAATCCGTCTCTCCGGTATTGCTTATTTCCTGTATGACGAATGTTTTGTCATGGCGATTCTTGGTCGACACGAAGAAACCGTCGGGTGTGGCGGCCGTTGTCACACGACTCAGGCTGTCCATAATCGTCGCAAACACCGGCAGGCGATCGGACAGGTTTTGACCGGTGCCGTCAAACAACTGGGCGTAATAGCGATACTCCCATTCCCAATGTATTTCACATTCCCTGACATGCCAGGCAAGACAGAAATTGCCATTCCTTTGATACGCGAGTTCCGACCAGTCAATTACGTACCTCGGGCCATCCTGGATATAGATGCCGGTATCGATGCATTGTGCGGTTTGTGTCGGAGGCATGCCGAATGGAAAAGCATTTCCAAGGAGTAAGTCGGCACTCGATAGTGTACTGACCAGGACGGCGGCAAAAACCTGACCCTGGTTGTTCAGTGCGACATGTGGAATCTGAGTAAAGAGTGAGTCCATCATGAGAACCGGGAAATTATCGCCGATAAAATCCCCCGACATCGTGAGAAACTGACCATACGTATCAGCCGCGCCGTCGCCTCTCGTTTCAAACAGCACGACAATTTGTTGATTGTCGTTGATTCCGATGGCGGTATTTTCGATACCGGAATGGCTATATCCGCGAGACGAAATCTGCAGACGGTCACCGATTTCATTGCCTGCGGGATCATAACGGCGCATTACAATCTGAGGCGGCATGCCGTAGCCGTCGGTCCGCAAGCAGTAAATAATGGCGAAATAACCGGCGGAGTTCATCGCAAGACGGGGACATGGATTGCGAATTTCATGACCCGGATACAAGGGGTCGGTTTCGAATTTCCGATTCGGCCCGTTGGGGGTTCCGTCGGCGTGAAACAGCTGAAAGAATCCATACGAGGTGGATTCACGCATATCACTCCAGCAGACCACGAAATTCCCATCGGCGTCATGGCCGGTTGAAAGGCCTTGTTGCTCAAAATCCGACAGGTAGTTTTCTTCATTGACCATAACATCGGGAATCCCGACGGCCATGGCAGGTGTGGCGCCCAGTGTCAGGACACCGAGCAAAAGCATGGAAAAATAGATAGCGTGTCTTCGAAACATGCGTCACCTCCCGGAAAGCTGTTTACATTGTCCTGACACAATTGCAGACGTCCCGCTGTCTGTCCTGTTGATTCCCCGACCATTGTATCAATGAAGAAATTCTACTCCAAGATACGTATGGTGTCAATTATTGTCAAGAAAAAATACCCGAACGCGATGGGGAAAAGGTATCCTCGGCAATCGGCGGCAATAAAAAGTGGCGCCCCCCAGAATTGAACTGGGGACACACGGATTTTCAGTCCGTTGCTCTACCAACTGAGCTAGGGCGCCATTGTTTCGCTTACGGAAACAGAGTCCAATCTATTCTTTTTTCGTCCAATGTCAACCGTTTTTTAGACCGGAAAGAAATGCTTTCGCACTTCCGGGGTCAGCGACCAGATCAACGCGGCGGCGAAAAAGATGCCGACGATGATGCCGTTGATGTCCTGGTAGTGAAACAGGGTCCAGATCACCCAGAGTACGGCCAGGGCGGTATAGCCATACCATCCCCAGCGCTGAAGGTTTTTCAGGCCGAGGCTGACCGCCAGCATCGGGACACCCATCAATCCGATCAGGATGTTCTCCATGAAATTACTGTAGGTACGGTCGAGAATAGAAAGAACGCTGTTCACGCCGCCGACGAGAAAGAACATGACGGCGATGACAATGCCGAATCCGCCGAGGATTTTAATCGACGTCGGCTGTGTGGGGTTGTTCGTAGTCATTTTGTTATCAACCACCGGTTTTGGTTTTATATTCACCCAGCAGGCCGGCTCCGATAAAGCCGGCATCGTTACCCAGTTCGGCTTTGAGAATCCGCAGATTCTCCGATGCCGCCGCAAAGCATCGCCGGCGGATTTCCGCGCCGATAATCTCAATCAATCCGGCGCCGCCATCGATAATCCCGCCGCCGAATATCAGCGCCTCGGGATTGAGCAGGTTCACGACTCCACTGAGACCCGCGCCGAGGATGGTTCCGGTTTCCTCGACCACCGCCAGGGCGATTTCATCGCCTTTCTTGGCGGCGGCGAACATCTTTTTCACGCTCAGGTTCGAAAGATCACCGTCGAGCGCCTCACTGAGTATTTCCGTCATCCCATTGCGGCATTTATCCCGGGTGCGATCCAATATCGCCTGTGATGAACAATACGCCTCCAGGCATCCAATGTTTCCGCATCGGCACTTTTTTCCATTATAGTCGATCACGATATGACCGATCTCACCAGCGGAGAAATCACTTCCGCGCCAGAGCTGTTTGTTTACAATTATTCCGGAGCCGATCCCGGTGCCGAGCGTTATACACACGGCGGAATTGAATCGTTTCGCCGCGCCGAAGCGGAGTTCGGCCAGGGCCATGGCATTGGCGTCGTTGTCGACATAGACCGGCATATTCAAGTAATTGCGCAAATGTTCGCCGATTCCCGTGCCAACCCAGTTGGGGATATTGGGGCTGTTGCCTTTGATAGAGCCGTTGAGATTATCGACGGTTCCGGGCGATCCGACGCCCAGCCAGGGGACGGTGATATCATCCTCGGCGGCGCGCAGAAGCAGGTTTTCGGCGATATTGGTGATTAAATGCAAAAGGGGAATGGCGCCTTTATCGACCCGGGCCGGTTTGCGGTCGCGAAAGATGATCTCGCCGTTGGAATTGACGATACCGTATTTGATGTTCGAGGCGCCGATGTCAATACCGGCAAAATAGTCCAATGTACTCATAGATATCTGTTGGCACCGCCGGCGGCGGTGGTAATGGCCTTACTGGTTTGCGGTCATGACCCCCGATTTAGCGAGCTTTGTCACTGACCACGGTTTGCATGGTTCGACCGGGATAAATCGCCAGCGCCTTTTCCAGGCAGGTCATGGCCTTGGCAAGGGCGTCGACGTTAAGCACGTATCCCAGGCGTATTTCATCTTTTCCCAATCCGGGCGTGGAATAAAAACCGGTCATCGGCGCCAGCATGACGGTCTGGTTCTCGTATTCAAATTCCTCGAGCAACCACCGGCAGAATTTGTCCGCATCGTCGATCGGCAGGCGGGCCGCCACATAAAAGGCGCCGCCGGGGGTGGGGCAGACCACTCCGTCGATTTTGTTCAACGTCGACACGACCAAGTTACGCCGTTTCGTATATTCCACCAGCACGTCGTCGAAATACGAATCAGGCGTGTCAATGGCGGACTCACCGACGATTTGCCCGTACGACGGCGGAGAAAGCCGGGCCTGGGCGAATTTCAGGGCGGTGCCAATGACGGTTTTGTTCTTCGACACCATCGAGCCGATCCGCGCCCCGCAGGCGCTGTAGCGCTTGGAGATGGAATCCAAAACCACGACATTCTCCGCGATGTCTTCCAGGTGCATCACGGAGACAAACTCGCGGCCGTCATAGCAGAATTCCTTGTAGACTTCGTCGGCGAACAGGTATAAGTCACGTTTTTTAATAATATCCCGCAGGGCGTTCAACTCGTCGCGGGAATACATGTACCCGGTCGGATTGTTGGGATTGCAGATCAGAATCGCTCCCGTTTTGGGGGTGATCAGCTTTTCGAATTCCGACATGGAGGGCAGGCCGAATCCGTTTTCGATTTTGGCGGTGATCGGTTTCACGGTCACCCCGGCCTGAATCGCAAAACCGTTATAATTGGCATAAAACGGTTCGGAGATGATCACTTCCTGTCCGGGATTCAGGCAGGATAACAGCGCAAACATGATGGCTTCCGAGCCCCCGGTGGTGATCAGAATATCGGAATAGTCGACATGAATATCGAAACGACGGTAGTATTCGGCCAGTTTCCGTCGATAGGTTTCGTTCCCGGCGGAATGGCTGTATGCCACCACCTTGAGAGCATTGTTTTTTATGGCATTTCGGGACGTGTCCGGTGTTTCAATATCCGGCTGTCCGATATTGAGATGATAGACAATACGCCCTTTCTTTTTCGCGGCCTCGGCATATGGCACCAGTTTGCGAATCGGCGACTGGGGCATCATCTCGCCTCTTGCAGATATTTTCGGCATAGCGGTCAAACCCTCCGTACAGAGGTTATTCGGTAACATTCGCAGGGAAAATAGCATACGGATAATTCAATGTCAAACTTAAATTCCCGGTGAAAACTCAGCTCCGACGGGCGCCGCGACCTGGTACTACGATGCATGGAGTGTCAGCAGTTTTTTAATCTGGGAAATGAGTTCTTTCCGTTTGATCGTGACCTGGATTTCGTCCGCCTTCAGCCATTCCTTCCGGTCGGCAACCTCTTCGGATTTGGCGCTCCCGGCGCGAAGGTCCTTGACCGTCACCATCCCGTTGGCGAATTCATCGGAACCGGCTATGACCGCGACGGGAATGCCGATTTTGTCGGCGTATTTCAACTGCTTGTTGATGTTTTTGGTTTCGCCCAGGTATAACTCGGCATTGATACCGGCGTTCCTGATTTCCCGGACCATGGCGAGATAGTCAGTCAGACGGTCTTTGTCCATGGTGGTGACAATGACATCGGCGGTGGCGCTTTTCAATTCCCTCGTGTTCAATGCCACCAATGCCGCCAGCATGCGGTCGACACCGAATGATGAGCCGACCGCCGGCACCTGACGATTGGAAAAGCGATGAATCATGTTGTCGTAACGCCCACCGGAAATGACCGATCCGTATTCGGGAAGATCAGTCAGGGTGGTTTCGTACACCGGACCGGTGTAATATCCCAGCCCGCGAACGATGGTAATATCGATTTGCGTTTTTTCTCCGGATATGCCCAGATCAGCCAGGTAACCGTTTACTTGTCGGAGTTCATCGATTCCCCGGCGGGAAGTCTCGATGTTGCCCAGCAGTTCCTGCGCCCGTTCGAGAATATCATCGCCGGGTTTTTCGGCGATATCGAGAAAATCGGTTATCTGTTTGACTTGGTCGTCGGTTAAATGCAAACCGGGGATTTTGTCACCGGAGATATCGATGCGCCCGGGGCCGAGTTCGAGAACGACCGCTTCGCGCCCCTGTTTTTCGAGTTTGTCGATGACACGAAACACGTCCGGGGCCTGCTCGGGTGGAATTCCGGCGTAAGCAGTCAGGCCGTTAAGTAATTTGCGGTTGGAAAAGCGGACCAAATAGCGTTCAATTCCCAACTGCTCCAGAATTCCGGTCATGACGGAGATGATCTCGGCGTCGGCCAGCATGGACGCGGTTCCGACGATGTCAAAATCGAACTGAGTAAACTCGCGAAATCGTCCTGGCCCGGGTTTGTCAACCCGCCAGACGTTGCCATACTGGTAACGTCGAAAGGGAAGCGTCAGTTGCGGCCGGGCGGCCACATAGCGAGCCAGCGAGACGGTAAACTCGTAGCGAAGGGCCATCGCCACCTGTTCGGGACCTTCGAATCCGAACAATTCCTTGAGATTGTCGCTGGTGTAGTCGCCGCCCAGAAGGGTCTCCGCGAATTCCAGCGAAGGGGTTTGGATGGGCAAAAATCCAAAACGTTCGACCACGGTGCGGGCTTTTTCGATTAAATCCGCGCGCGCGATTTCCTCTTCGGGCTGGTAATCCCGGAAACCTTTCAGGACTTTCGGCGTGACTTTATCGTTTTTGTGCTTTTCTGCCATATCCAATCACCTGGTTTAAGGTCACAATGTATGCAATTTTTTATTTTAGGAAAGAATTTTCTGAAAACCGACCAAAAACGGGGGATATTTTAGTGTGCGGATTATAGGCGGGAAGACGCCGAATTCGGTTGAAAAAATTCTGCGATTCATTATATTCCGCGAGCTGTGGATATGTTTGAAAAAGCTGACATTGAAAGCGAGGTTACCGATGGCTATAGTACGACCTTTCAAGGGGCTACGTCCGAAGCCGGACATGGCGAAAAAGGTTGCCTCTCCGCCGTATGATGTTCTCAGCACGGAAGAAGCACGTAATATCGCGCAGAATAACCCCTATTCGTTTTTACGCGTCAACAAGGCGGAACTGGAATTCGATCCCGGCACTGATCCATATAGTGAAGAGGTGTACAAGCGGGGTAAAGACAATTTAATGAAATTGTACCGCGACGGTGTGATGATTCGCGACGAGGAACCGTCGTTTTATATTTACCGCCTGACCATGAACGGCCGTCCGCAGACCGGACTGGTCTCGCTGGCGTCGGTCGATGAATACGATCAAGGCACGATTAAAAAACATGAACATACCCGCCCGGAAAAGGTCGCCGATCGCGCCAATCATATCGCCTATCTCGAGGCGCAGGTCGGGCCGGTGTTTACGACGTTCAAGTATCGCGAGACGGTCGACGCCATTTTCAAGAATATCACGGCTCAGAAAGCGGAAACCGATTTTGTCGCGGATGACGGCGTGCGACATGAACTCTGGGTGGTGGACGATTCGGCAACAGTCGATGCCATCACAAAGGCGTTCGGGGAAATCCCGGAACTCTATATCGCCGACGGACATCATCGCAGTGCTTCGGCGTCGGAAGTGCGGCGGCGCAAGCAGGAACAAAATCCCAACCATACCGGGAAGGAATTGTACAACTTTTTCCTGCACGTCTGTTTTGCGGATAAGGAGTTGAGTATTCTTCCGTATAACCGCGTGATCAAGGATTTGGGCACAATGACCACCGAAGAATTCCTGAAGAAAATCAGCGACAAATTCGACGTGGCACAGCATCAGGGGGATATTAATCCTGAAATCGCGCACACATTCGGGCTGTATCTCGGTCGGCAGTGGTATGCGTTGACGGCGAAGCCGGGAACGTTCGATGCCGACAGCCCGACGCGGTCGATCGACGCGTCCATTCTGGGTGACAACCTGATAGCGCCGATTCTGGGAATCGAAAATCCCAAGACCGATAAGCGAATCGATTTCGTCGGCGGAATTCGCGGAACCAAAGAGCTGGTGAAGCTGGTGGATTCCGGCGAGTATACGCTGGCGTTTTCTTTATATCCGACGTCAATTCGGCAATTGCTGAACGTTGCCGACGCCGGGGAAGTAATGCCGCCGAAGTCAACCTGGTTCGAGCCGAAACTTCGCAGCGGCATGGTAGTAAACTTATTAACCGATTACTAGACAAGGACAGAACGATGTTAATTCTTTTGTCTGATGCTTTTGATCCCGGTTTGCCGGACAAGTTGAAGAAGTACGGCGAAGTAACCGATGATAAAGGGCGCGTGGCCGAGGCCGAGGTGGTGTTGATTCGCTCCAAGACCAAGGTGACCAGGGAGTATATCGATGGCGCCCCGAAAATGAAACTGGTAATTCGCGGCGGAGTCGGACTGGACAACGTCGACCGCGAGTATGCCAAACAGAAGGGCATCATCGTGCACAACACCGCGGCGGCATCATCGGTTGCCGTGGCGGAACTGGCATTCGCAATGATGATCGCCATGCCGAATCATATCGCGAAAGCGGACAGCTCGATGCATAACGGCCAGTGGCTGAAAAAGGAATTGAAGCGGACTGAGCTGTATCAGAAGACGCTGGGCATTATGGGTATGGGACGGATCGGATCCGAAGTGGCCAAACGCGCCAAAGCGTTCGGGATGAAGGTGCTGGCGTACGATCCGTACGTGAAATCCAGCGATCTGGCGGAGATGAAAACCGATTTGAAGGACATGCTGGGCATGTCGGATTACGTGTCGCTGAACATGCCGCTGACCGACGAGACCAGGGGCATTCTCAACAGGGATACTCTGGCGGCCTGTAAGAATGGCGCATATATCGTCAATACCGGTCGCGGCAAATGCGTGATCGAAGAAGACATGGTCGAGGCACTCAAATCGGGCAAGCTGGCCGGATTCGCGACGGACGTCTGGTATTCCGATCCGCCGGAAAACTCGCCGTTGATGTCGGCCCCGAATGTGCTGATGGCCCCGCATATCGGAGCCTCAACCAATGAAAACCTGCTTCGCATCGGCGATATCATCGATGAACTGATCGGGGAGTACGTTAAAAAGTAACGTTTGCTGTGATCACATGAAATGAGGTTATACGAGTATGGG
Organism: Candidatus Zixiibacteriota bacterium; assembly: GCA_016933695.1. Taxonomy (GTDB): domain Bacteria; phylum Zixibacteria; class MSB-5A5; order GN15; family PGXB01; genus JAFGAL01. Next base: position 176,167 of record JAFGAL010000030.1, read on the forward strand.
ACGTGTATTTAATTTTAATCCGGGACCGTCGACACTGCCGCTGGACGTGTTGAAAATTGTCCAGGCGGAATTGCTCGACTATCGCGGGACGGGAATGTCGATAATAGAGAGTTCGCACCGCTCACCGGAATACGATGAGATCAATGAATCGGCGATGTCACTGGCCCGTGAGTTGTTCGGACTCGGCGATGATTATCATGTGCTGTTCATGACCGGCGGGGCATCGTCGCAGTTCGCCTTCATTCCGCTGAATTTCCTGAATGACGGACAGGTCGGTGCGTATGTCGATACCGGTTCCTGGTCTGCCAAGGCGATCAAGGAAGCCAACATCATCGGCACGGCCGAGGTCATTGCGTCGTCGAAGGCCGCCGAATACAAATTTATCCCGAACATGAGTGACATCACGATACCGGGCAATGCGGCGTATCTGCATATTACCTCGAATAACACCATCAAGGGGACGCAGTATCACGAGTGGCCGAATGCCGGCGCTGTCCCGCTGGTGTGCGACATGTCATCGGATATTGCCTCGCGGGTGCTCGATTTTACGAAGTTCTCGCTGATTTATGCGGGGGCCCAGAAGAATCTGGGGCCATCGGGCGTAACGCTGGTACTGATCCGCGACGAATTTCTGCAAAAATGCAAAGACGGTCTGCCGACCATGTTCAGCTATAAGACGCATGCCGAACAGAAGTCGCTGTACAATACGCCGCCGTCACTGTGTGTGTATATCATGAAGCTGGTGTTCGAGTGGATCAAGAATCAGGGCGGTCTCGCCGCGGTGGAGAAAGTCAACCGCGCCAAGAAAGACGCGATCTATGGCATGATCGACGGCAACCCGGATTTCTACAAAGGCACGGTGCAACCCGGCAGCAGGAGCTGGATGAATATCACGCTTCGCCTGCCCAGTGAGGATCTGGAGAAGAAATTTATCTCCGAGGCCAAGGCGGCCGGATTCGTGGGGCTGAAAGGCCATCGCTCGGTCGGCGGCGTACGGGTTTCGCTGTATAACGCCCTGCCGCTCGAAGGCGCCCAGAGACTGGCGGAGTTCATGAGTGATTTCATGAAAAAGAACAAGTAATCATCATTGCTTGATTGAAATGGCCGGGATGAGGTTTTATCCCGGCTTTTTATTTTGTAAGATATTCTTCGAGCAGGTAGTAATTCATACGTCCCTCACGATTGAACGTGGCGATGGTGTTCGGATCAAGAGTCAGGTCGGGACGTAACGGGACAAAATCGAATGAGTCGAATTCGCAATCGGGGCCGGTTTTGTTGTGCAGGCGTTGGGAAAACTCATTCTGGTGGACAGATGTCCGGATCAGGCAAAATATCTGCGGATGATCGCCCCGGAGAATTTCGCGGGCGTAGGCCAGAGGGGTGATGTGATATTCGCCCGGCTGTAAGTCTATTTCCTCATGGATTTCCTTCACCAGTGCATTGTTGAAGAGATCATACAGATTATCATGCTGAGTGCTGTAATCAACCCCTCCGGAAACCGACGGCCCACAGCTTGATTCCAGCGAGGCCAGTTTCCCCGCGCGCTTGACACGAAGTAGCATGGGTGACGGCTTTTCAAGCAGAACCATTCCGCAAACACCGAGACATATCGCCAGGGGATTATCGGTGATATCGTTGGAAGGATACGTGCGTTTGTAATACTCACGCAATGTTCCGCCATATTGCCGAAACAATTCATGTTCAAGGTCAAGGGCGAAACAACTTCCGGCGAACTGACCGTACTCGATCGGCTGGACAGTGATTGTCGGAGGTGTAACCCGTGGTTTGAAATCGGCGATTTTCATGGCGAGCGGGCCATCATACAGACGCCCTTCATCACGCAGTTGCTTTTCCACTATGCCGCTGAATTTTCGTATGAGCGGGTCGCCGATGTGAAACGGTTGGTCAAGATAATCAACTGTGACTCTTTTGGGATCCATCGCCGAATGTCCAAAGAAACGGACAAGGTCGGTATAATATGATTCCTGCCGCAGTCCTCGCCCGACCAAACGGTCATTCAGATTGTCATGGTATCGTTTGACGAATTCCGGCAGACGATTGGGATCAAGCATGGGCATGGTGCTGGGTCCGTGCGTTATATAACAGTACGATCCATGCCGTTTATTTCGGCGCGTATTTTCTCGCCCCGGGCCTCGCTTCCCGGTTTCCCGGCTAGTGCGAACATGGCTTTTTTATAGGCCTCAACTCCCGGCTGGATAAACGGATTGTGCCCGGCCAGGTATCCCGATAGTGCCACCGACCGTTCCATCAGGTAATAAAACTGCCCGACATTGAAGGCGTTGCGACCCGGAATGGTGAGCGTCATGTTTGGCACCCCGCCGCGAAAATGCGCATACGCCGGACCATCGATAACCAGTGCATTGACGTCATTCATGGTCATGCCGGAGTCGGCAAGGTAATTCAGGTTGTCGAAATTGTCGGGATCGGTTGGAATGGCGACGGTATGATTGCATTCGGTGAGTTTTAAAAAGGTCTCAAGGATGTTGCGCTCACCGTCCTGGACCATCTGGCCGTTGGCGTGCAGTTTCTCGGAATACATCGACGGAGAGACCCACATGCCGAATCCGTGATGTCCCTCGCTTTCGGGGAAGAGTTGCTCCATCCAGCGCGTGAGTTGATACATCGCCGATGAATTGGTTGCGACCACTTCGATTTTCTTGCCTTTTTCATGCGCCAGATGCCGCACCGCCGCGTGCACCAACGCGGGATTAGTCCAAAAATCATCATGTTCGGTGCTCTTTTTCATGTGGCGGAAACCGGCGACGAATTCATAGATGTTGATCCCGGCCATGGCCAGCCCGACCAAACCAACATCAGTAAGTACCGAGAACCGTCCGCCGACATTGTCCGGAACGACAAACGACGGATAGTTTTTTTGCCCGGTCAGTTCGCGCAGGGCACCTTTGTTTTTGTCAGTGGTGGCGATGATATATTCGGCCGAGTTCGTGCCTTTGTCTTTTTCCAGCATGGCGCGAAGGATACGAAAGGCGATGGCGGTTTCGGTGGTGGTCCCGGATTTGGAGATAACATTCAGGCCGATCCGTTTGCCTTTGAGCAGATCAAGCGTGTCCGAGAAAAAGTCGGGGTCGGTGTTCTGGCCGAGAAAATAGATTTCCGGAAGACCACCGCGCTGTTCGCGGGAAAGCTGATTGAACCAGGTATGTGAAAGCGCCCTAAACGTCGCCTCGATACCCAGATATGACCCGCCGATGCCAAGCGATACAAACGCGTCAATTTTGCCGGCCAACTCATCCGTAACGGATGTGATTTCGTCGAGATGCCCGATCGTGATTTCATCGGGAAGCGATTGCCAGCCAAGCATGGGAATATCACCGTCCTTGCAGTCGCCCTCGCCGTTTTTCAGCATGACATGTTTGGTGATGATGTCGGGCGTGAATGACTCGAGTTCATCGCGGGAAATAAACGGCTCGCCGTCGGCGGGATTGACGATGTATGAGATATCAAGCGACAAGTTGTTTTGTTTGATATACTCGTTTCCTGGATGGAAAAGTTCGCGATTGCGGTTATTTCGGTCTATGGCGGCATTATGCATGACAGCATCCTCGTCCCTAAAATATTCTTTTAAATTTAAGCTACGAGACGAGCGGGGAAGAGGCAAGAAAGAAATACATAAATGAATCCTGATACTATATAAACAGGGACGGAATCACATACTTCCGCCCCTGTTACCAGTCTCCTTCCCTCATTCAGAAACATATCAAAGGGATTCCGGCGCCGTATATGAAATCGATTAATGCCAGAATATCCAGAAGATCAATTCTGGTGTCGGCATTGACATCTGCCGCCTGGGGATACACCGGGGGAGGGCCGGCCGGATCACCGTAGATATAATCAATCAAGAACAGGATATCCAGCAGGTTAATGGCCTCGTCGTTATTGGCATCACCGCAAATGTAATCACAGGCATCACCGATCGAATCGCCATCGGCATCATTCTGGTCGGGATTGTACGTTTCAAGGCAATTATCACATGCATCGCCAACACCATCCGCATCGAGATCCTCCTGCAGAACATTACTCGCCAGGATGCAGTTGTCACAGGCATCCCCGACCGTGTCTTCATCGGTGTCGACCTGGTCGCCATTGGGTTCTTCCGGGCAATTGTCGCAGAGATCGCCAACCGTATCGCTGTCACCATCGACCTGATCTTCATTGTCGATATCGGGGCAGTTATCGCAGGCATCCCCAAAACTGTCACCGTCGGAATTGATTTGGTCACCGTTGGATTCTTCCGGGCAATTGTCGCAGAGATCGCCAACCGTATCGCTGTCGCCGTCGGCCTGATCTTCATTGTCGACATCGGGGCAGTTATCGCAGGCATCCCCAAAACTGTCTCCGTCCGAATTAGTTTGCTCTTCATTGGCAACGCTGATGCAATTGTCACAGCTGTCACCGACGGCATCAAAATCGGCATCCTCCTGAGCGGGGTTATAGACATGGGGGCAGTTGTCGGTGAAACAGGTGTTTTCGGGATGATCCGGATCGCCGTACCCGTCATTATCGGAATCAACACAGACCAGATTCAGAAAGACTGAGACATTGTCCGATTCCTTATTTGCCACGACCAGATCAAGCAGACCGTTGTCATTGAGGTCAACGGCGATACATGCATCCGGTTGCACGCCGGTGGCGTAATTCACCTGGTCACTCATGACGCCGCTCCCGTCATTGACATAAACAGATAATGTATTGGAATAAAGGTTTGATGCCACCAGGTCCAGATCAATATCGCCATCGAGATCGCAGGCAATGATGCACCGAGGATTACTGTTTGAGGCATAAAGCACGGACGAGCCAAATGTGCCAGTGCCGTTATTGAAAAGCACCGCAATATTGTCTGACCAGTAATTGGCGGTGGCCAGGTCGAGATCTCCATCGGCGTCCAGATCGGCGGCGATGACCGATGCCGGTGAACTTCCGCTTCCATAATCAACATGGGCGGCAAAGGTGCCGTCGCCGTTATTAAGAAAGACCGAAACACTGTTGCCGAGGAAATTGGCAGTGGCCAGATCAATATCCCAGTCACCATCGAGATCGGCACCATAAATACCATACGGAAACTGTCCGCAGGCATATTGGACTTGCGGACCATATGTTCCATCACCGTTGTTGAGGAATATGGATATCGAATGATTGTACGAATTGGCGCAAGCCAGATCCAGGTGCCCATCGCCGTTAAGATCAATGGCATGGACATGACGGGTATCGGTTCCGGCGGAGTATGTCGTGTATGACGGAAAGGTTCCATCGCCATTGTTCAACAGTACCGATACATGATCATACGGCTGGTTTGCGGTGACCAGGTCCATGTCATAGTCGTTTTCCAGATCGGCGGAGATAATATTCCACGGTCCGCTACCCACAGTATACAGGGTGTCATGAGTGAATTGACAATTTCCGTTATTGAACAAGATCGAGGCCGTTCCCGAATGGACATTGGCGGTGGCCAGGTCCAGATCGCCGTCGCGATCCAGATCCGATGCGCACACGCCCCGGGCGCCGTCGCCGGCTTCGAAAAAGCGTGAAGGACACAACGAACCATCGCTTCCCATAACCCATGTCGTAAACGACCAGATCCTGCTTTGGGATAGAGAAGCTCCGGCTGCGGATTTGACCGCGGTAGTCAGGATAACGGTAATCAACTCACCATATGCGAAATCATCGTCGGGATCCAGTGTCAGAATATGATAATTGGCATCATAGGTGTTGGTGGTGGTATATATGCCATGAATCGTGCCATAGACAATAATCGAGGTGTCAGTGAATGATGTTTCATCCATTGCCATATCGAAAGTGATGTGGATGTTGGTGTCGATCGGAAGGAACAGTTCATTTTGGGCGGGGAAGACCGAAGGAACTTCCGGCGGAACGCGTCCGTTGATGAATACCGCAACCGAATTGGTGTTGGAATTGACAGCGGTCAGATCGACCAATCCATCGTCGTTCACATCGGCGCCAAAGATTGCAACGGGACTTCCTCCGGCGGCATAGGAGCTATCCAGTGTGAAAGTGCGGTCGCCGTTGTTGCGCAATACGGCAATATCGCCGGACGAAGCATTGGCGGTAATGAGATCAAGATATCCATCGCCGTTCACATCCGCGGCATGGATTGCCCGGGGTTCATCGATGACCGGGATCGTATCGTAAGCCGAAAACGCCCCGTTCGCATCATTGAAGAGAAGAGAAACATTATCGGAGACGCTGTTGGCGGTGGCGATGTCCACCCAGCCATCATTGTCATAGTCCAGAGCGACCACGGAGTTCGGCGCGAAACCGACATCATAGCCGATCGCCGGCTGGAAGGTGCTATCCCCGTTATTGCGAATTACACAGACCTTGTTCGCATCGCGACAGGTTGTGATGATATCCATTGTGCCGTCGTTGTCAACATCGGCGGTATAGACCGCAGTGGGATAATTCTCAACGCCAATATCCGTCAGGTGAATAAAAGGACCGTAGTTGTTTAAAAAGACCGACACATTGTCGTCATCGGGATTGGCGGTGACGATATCAAGAAAACCGTTACAATCCATATTTGCCACCGTAACAGCCACCGGCGCGTATCCCGATGAGTAGTAGGCTGGAGTCTGAAAACCCGAACCGGTGTTTTGGTATATTGAGAGATTCCCTCCCAGATAGTTGGCCGCGATCAGGTCGGTATGGCCATCGTAGTTAATGTCCGCGGCGCAAACACAAGTGGGACCATCACCAGACGGATATGTCGTCGGCCAGGCATAATTGCCATAGCCGTCATTCAGCAGGACTGACAGGCTATCATAGGCATAGTGCGCGGTAATCAGGTCGATATCATAATCGTTATCAATATCGGTCGCCGCGATGGATCGGGCATCATCACCGATATAAAAAAGATCGGCGGTTCCGAACCTGCCGTCACTGCCACCGGCGGCAACCACGAAAGCATACACATACCCGGTATCCATGTAAATTTGGTCTGTTGAACGAATACTGTGTGTAAATGCAACCTCCACAACTTCACCGGCAGCGAAATCATCATCGGGATTCAGCGTGAGCGTCCGTGCGCCGTCATTATACGAGAGATTTCTGGTATGGTACCCGGAAGTTTGTCCGTGGATTGTCGTCCAGTATATATTGGGATACGTGACAAGCAGTCGAGTGCCGAAAGTCGCTACAAGATCGGCATTGTCGGGGACATTAATCCGGTTAGTCGACGGCGACAACGCCGTAATCTGCGGATACATCCGGTTTTTGTTCACGACAACGCTGTTACTGTTGTTATTCAAGCTAATGAGATCCAAGGCGCCATCGGAGGTTATATCGGCGACACAGACATCCCAGGGTTGAGATGCCGGAAATTCAGTGGAAGGGGCAAATGTGCCATCTCCGTTATTGAAAAGGAGGGACAGATTTTGAGAAAACCAATTGGCAGTGACCAGGTCATAATCAAGGTCACCATCCAGGTCGCCATAGTCGAGAGCCACTCCCTGATTGCCGTTCGTCGTGTAATAATAGTGGTTGGAGAAGCCACCACTTCCATTATTGAGAATGATGTCTACAAAATTATGGAGGCCGACAGTGGCCAGATCCGGGTTATAATCTTTGTCCAGATCTTCCGCAATTGTCTCCTGCGCAAAACCGATGACGCTATATGATGTATAGGAACCTAATCCGCCGTTCCCATTGCCAAACAGGACTGAAATGGAAGTGCCGCCGCTGTTATTCCAGTTGGAGGTGGCAATGTCCGGAATCCCATCATGGTTGAGATCAAGTGCAGACACCGTTTGCGGCTGGTGGGCACCGGAGACATATGAGGCGTATAAACTGAAAGTGCCATTGCCGTTATTGAGAAAGATGTGCACCAGATTGCCGGCTTGCGCGGCCACGGCAAGATCACAGAAGGCGTCGCCGTTGAGATGCGCCGCATACACTGATATGGTGCTGCAGGCGGTAACATAATTCGTCGCAGAGCCGAAGGTTCCATCGCCATTATTCAGCAGGACCGAAAAATCGCAGGTCTGAAAATTGGCGGTCACCAGGTCAAGGTCGTGATCATTGTCGAGATCGGCCGCATAAATATCGCGGGGTTCGAGCCCGGTTCCATAGGTGGTGGCGCCCGCCAAAGAACCCTGTCCATTGTTAAACAGCACGGTGAGATTGTCGGAATCGGCATTGGCGACGGCAACATCGACCGTTTGATTGCCGTCAAAGTCCCCAGCACACAGGGATCTGGGGTAGTCGCCGACACCGACGCCACTATACGTGTTAAAGGTCGCCGTGCCTGCGCCAACCTCCGTGGTAAACGACCAGGAATAGGACGTGAGCATATACTGATAAAAGGGGAACGATGCGATCCCGGTGGTCAGCACAACCGATATGCGATCGCCCATAGGGAGATCCTCATCCGGAGTGAATGTCGCCGTGTAGGTGGGAAGATCGTAACTGACGGTTCCGGAAATCAGTCCCCGGTATCGGGAATACACCAGGAAGGTGTTATCATTAACGGTTTCCGGCATGAGGTAGACATTGAACACGACGGTAATGTCGGTTGCAACGGATACGCCGATATCGCATCGGGTGGGGCTGGCGGCTGAGACCTGGGGGATTTGTGACTGCGCCACTGATGCCATTATAATAAGCATGATGGATAGAAATAAATATAAACGAGGCCGCATGGTCACCTCACTTGTTGAACATGAGCGATTTCTCACAATACCTATGAATGACGATGTCAGATAAAATGGATACGACTTATATAATATACTATATTGACAAGTTCTGTCAAGCCTGAGAATTGTTTATGCAGAATATGATCGGAATATAGGTGAATGCGCGAATTGGTGCAGGGCCAAGCGCATCAGTGTTTGCATTGGTTTGAGGGAATCACGATTTACCTGTCGCGAAACAGCCCACAATCTACTGCTGACCCATAAGAGGTATATCCCATATATTAAGAGGGAAAGTATGTCCGGTTTAAGGTTAGCGAGGTTGAAGATGGTTGGAAAAACGGTCGTCTGAATGGAGAATCAGGAGAGGCATTGAGGTCATATCACACCATATTTAAATTGACTTCAGTTCGGAAATCGGTATATTTCATGAGGGTTTCGAGCACAACCCGGATTATCGAAAAAGCTGAAATACTCGCCGGGAGGGAACTATGCAACAATCACGGGTTACGCTCCTCAATCTTTTTGCTGTTTTATTGCTGTTTCTTTTCCTAACACCACTCATGACCACCGGCACCGGCCTGGTAAACCATGTCCGCCTGGATTCGATTCAAAATCCGACATTACCGATTGAGCCGTTAGCCGGCGTCTCGACCGCCGTGGCCGGAGAACCAACACCACAAAGCCTGGGTACTGACAGAATCAGGTCACAATCCCCGGGGGAGCAGATCGGTATCACGACCTGGGATATCCAGAGTGTGGGACGGATGAATCGCCAGGTTGACTGGCGCACTACCCAAAATATGCATTTTGTCTGGACCGTCCAAAGTAATAAAACTCTTGGCGGCGACCGCGGGACGTCCTATGAGGCCTGGGATGCGTCCGCCGGGGATTTGAAATTCAAAGGCACGATGGGAGGGACGGACGTCCATCCGCGTATGGGTGGCGGAAATGAATATTCCGGCTATGTCGGTCTTGATGTTTGTGACGATGGGCGTGTTCTTATCGGGAATCATTATACACGTGGTTCTAATTATCATACAACTCTCTGGCCCGATTTTATGCCGCTGACCGGCTTTTTCTCGCCATATAAAAACCCCATGCCGGATACATTGGATGATTATGGCGGATCTCCATCAGGCCAGTTTATGTTCCCTTCCATTGACTATCAGATATATGACGGCGATACCGTGACGCATGTGTTTGCCTACGAAATGACCGGTAATTACGGCGATTACGAAATAATACACTATTTTCGATGCCTGAACAGCCCCACCGCTCCGGTTTGGGATTATCCGCCGCTGGTGGTGGATACGGTTCGGTCGGTATCTCAAACGGTTGCCGCGTCACGCACCTCGGGCAAGGTTGCTCTGGTCTGGATTGCCAATCTTCCCGAATTTGCGGGAGGTTCCGAATCAGTTGACCACGGGCAAATTTACTCCAATGATATCTACTATATGGAATCGGATGATATGGGCGCCTCCTGGGGGCCCAAGACGAATATTACGCAATCCGATTCGTCGGAAGGCGGATGGCGGGCGCAAACCGACCTGTCCTGTCTGATAAGTGGTGATGATTATCTGCATGTTATCTGGAATGCCAGGGAGTACTCACCATCACCGCCGCCGTACGGCTCCTTTCCGCATTTTTATGGATCGCGCCTGTTCCACTGGTCAGAGCAATATCCCGACAGTTTGATTACGATAAAAGACGCCAACTGGGATCTTGATGGCGACTACCCCTGTACCGGGGGTAGCTGGAACGAAATGAGTATTGTCAAAATGCAGATTTCCGAATGTAACAACAAGCTGTATGCGATTTTTGTCCAGTTCAATGATATTGCCAACGGCATCTGTGATGACTGTGCCCAACGGAACTGGACATTACTGGATCAATCCGGAACCGCCAATGGGGAACTCTATATTTCGATCTCCGATAACGGGGGACTGCAATGGGATATCGCCAGAAACCTGACCAATTCCTATACGCCGCACTGCGACACATCTGCAGGATCAACGCCGTGTGAATCCGATATGTGGCCATCGGTCTCGCGGTATGGGATGGTTACCACGACAGGGGATTTCACCGATGTCCCGATTGTCGATCCCACCGGCGGTTATACCGGCAGTGCCTTTCTGGATGTTATGTATGTCAATGACAAACATCCCGGCGGTTGTATCCTGGATGCGGGAGTGTGGACGACTAATCCTCTTAAATGGTTCCGAGTCCCGTGTATCGAACCCAGTTATTTATATGGAACAATTGCCGGGGTCGTTTCGGACACAACCGGAAGCCCTATCGAGGATGTTGTGGTTGCCGTCATTGATACCGCCATTGCCGACACCTCTTTGGTTTCGGGGCAGTACTCGTTAATGGGACTTCTTTCGGGCATATATAGTGTATCGTTTTCTCATCCCGAATATACCGACACGGTTATCAGCGGTCTAACGGTAACCGCAGGCGCTATCACTACCTTGAATGTGGCAATGGATGTCGATTACGGAAAGATAAGCGGTATTGTTACCGATACTTTCGGAGTGCCGGTTGAAGGCGTTTTCGTTTCGATTGCGGATCCGAATCGCATCGACACCACTGATGTTGATGGAGACTATACCTTAACAGGATTGTCGACCGGAACATATGATGTTCTGTTTTCGCATCCTGATTTTATCGATTCCACTGTTGTGGGGGTTGTGGTGACGATGGGAAACACGACCACGGCAAATGTCTCCCTGATTCCACACGTGTGCATCGATACGGATGGAGATGGGTATGGCGATCCGGGATATCCCCAGAATGATTGCCCCGATGACAATTGCTGGGAGATATATAATCCCGATCAGACCGATGCAGATGCTGATGGTGCCGGCGATTCCTGCGATATTTGTCCCGGGTATGATGATTTTGCCGATTTTGATGCCGATGGAATGCCGGACAGTTGTGATAATTGCCCGGAAGATGAAAACCCTCTGCAGGAGGACGCCGACACTGATGAGGTCGGTGATGTGTGCGATCTATGTCCGGGATTCGATGACCGTGAAGATGTCGACGCCGATGGCATGCCGGACAGCTGCGATAATTGTCCTGTCGTTTACAATCCGCTTCAGGAAGACGGTGATGCCGATTTTGTGGGGGATTTGTGCGACAACTGCCCGGAGATGGTGAATCCGATGCAGGAAGATACGGATTCCGATACGGTCGGTGATTCCTGTGATGTCTGCGCCGGATTCGATGATCTGGCGGATTATGATTCCGACGGCATCCCGAACGGTTGCGACAATTGTCCGGCCGTTGCCAATCCATTGCAGGAGGATACGAATGGCGACGGGGTCGGCGATGCCTGCCAGGCGGGAACATTCACCTGGTTCGTATCGCCATCCGGTGACAATATAACGGGTGACGGCAGTCCCAGTGCGCCTTTTGAGACGATTCAATTCGCGATCAACATGTCCGTTGACGGCGATACGGTGATTGTCCGGGACGGAACCTTTTCCGGTGAGGGCAATCGCGATCTTGATGTTTATGGCAAGGCTATTGTCATCAAGTCGGAAAACGGGCCGGATCATACCGTCATTAATTGCGGGGGGAGTGCATCTGAACCGCATCGCGGGTTTTCTTTCCACAGCGGTGAAGATTCCACCACCCAGATACAGGGTCTTGCCATTAACAACGGCTGTCCGCCGGATGACGGTCTGGCGTATCTGGCCGGGGCGGGAATTCTCTGTTATCAGTCGTCCCCGATGATTACGGAGTGCCGATTTGAAGGCAATAATGCCAGCCAGGTAGCGGGCTTTGGCGGCGGAATATCGTGCTACGACAAGGCCTCCCCCAAAATTCTCAATTGCGAATTTCTGAATAATATGGGATTCTGGGGGGGAGCTATTGAGTGCAGTGACAGTTGTTCTCCCTATATCGCCAACTGCGCCTTTAACGGCAATATCGCTGACAATGTCGGCGGCGCCATCAGCTTCTATAACGGCGGGATGCCGGAGGTCTACAAGTGCGCTTTTAATGTCAACAACACCATGGCTTTTGATTTGCCAACGTCACTTGGCGGTGCCATCTCGACCTGGGAAGCGCCGCTGACGATCGACTCGTGTGTGTTTAAAGACAATTATGTTGCCGAAGGTCTTGATCAATTATACGGTGCGGCGATTTTTGTGAACAACTCTTCCATATCCATTATCGATTGTAAAATTACAGACAATGTAACCGGACCGGAGCCGACTGATACGGCGACACATGCCGGGGCGGGCATGTATGCCTATCATGCGAGTGGGACGATTGACAGCTGTCTGTTTGCCACAAATACATCCCATGTGTACGGCGGCGCGATTTGCCTTGAATCCTGTACGACTTTTGTCTTTACCAACTGTACGTTTCACGGCAACCTGGCGGAATTAACCGGCAGTGCCTTCATAACATACCAGTCCGTATTTTCACTGAATAACTGTCTCATAACCGATGGCGGATTCGGCGATGTCATTCACTGTTATGAGGCCGGTTCCAGGAGAATTCCAGCCTTAACGTATGAAGGAGGGATACGCAGGATAACGACGATAGTGCGGGAAGAATCTGACCCGAACATGTCGGCGACGGACTCGGAAGCCTTCCGCGATCGCGCCGATGATATTACAATCAGTTGCACCAACATTTACGGCAATCAGGGAGGGGATTGGACCGGGTGTCTCACGGGCATGGATGCCATAAGCAATAATCTGCATGTCGATCCGCTGTATTGTAATCCCGCCACCGGGGATTTGCATCTGGCCAACGAATCCGAATGTGCGCCTGAAAACAATGCCTGCGGCACATTGATTGGCGTTTATCCGGTGGGGTGTATGACCGAACGCAATTTTTGGTATGTTTCCCCGACCGGCAACGATGAAACCGGTTACGGCAACGAGAGTCAGCCCTTTGCGACAATCCAGCACGCCATTGATCAGGCCGATAACGGCGATACGGTTCTGGCCGCCAATGGACATTATTACGAAAGAATCAATTTTAACGGCAAGGGCATTGTGGTCGGAAGTGAGTATCTCATAAGCGGTGACACCGCGGCCATTTCCGCCACAATCATCGATGGCGATACCCTGGTGCTGGGGACCAGCGATACCGGCAGTGTGGTGTTTTTTAACAATAATGAGGATTCTTTGTCACTGTTGATCGGATTCACCATTCAGGGCGGAACCGGTACAAACGGCATATATATGCCCGGCAATAACGGCGGGGGCATCTTCTGCGGGCCATATGCAACGCCGCAGATAATATACAACAGGATTATCAATAATACCGCGCAGAATGAAGGGGGCGGCATTGTACTGTACGATTCCGATGGCGCCATTGTCAGGCACAATCGCATATCGAACAATATTGCCGCCAGGGGAGGCGGTATCTACGATTCGGTCTCTTCGGCTTATTTTGAATATAATATTATTGACAGCAATCAGGCCATGTATGGCGGTGGCATGTATACAGGATACCCCTCATATATCGAATATAATCTATTTTATCGAAACGTTGCCGACACCGGCGGTGCGCTTTGGTTCAGCAATAAAGGCAACAATGAATCGACAATAAGCAATAATACGTTTGTTGAAAACAGCGGTGTTGCCGGGAGCGCTCTCTATCACGAGTATAGTGACCTGCAGATTGAGCATTGTCTTTTTGCGTATAATACCGGGGGTGAGGTCGCCTTCTGGGGTGAAATGGGGGAACTGGTTGATTATGCCAATTGCAATATGTATGGCAATGAGTCCGGTGATTGGGATGACAGCCTGGCCGGATTCGCAGATCGAAATTATAACCTGTCGGTTAATCCCTTTTTCTGTGATTCGGCGGGGGCGGATTTTCATATCGATTCGCTGTCACAGTGTTCGAATGAATTTCCACTCAATGTCCTCGGGCAGTTAATCGGTGCTTTGGAACCGGCGTGTAAGAACCTGGAAGATGACGATGATGATGGGATTTATAATGACATTGACAATTGTCGGGACGTGTACAATCCCTATCAGGAGGACAGCGATAATGATAACATCGGTGACGTCTGTGATCCTGACAGCCCCGGATGTACATGCCCTGGCGGAGGCATTCATGGTCAGGGATACGCCTTGACGGTTTATGGCAATGCCCTGATTGTCGGGGGCTCGTTTGATACGGCGGGAGCAGTTGCGTGCAACAATATTGCCCGCTGGGACGGCACCGCCTGGTCAGGACTTGGAGAGGGGATGAGTTCTGGTGTTTCGGCGTTGACTGTCTACGATGGCGAGTTGATTGCCGGAGGGTATTTTGATACCGCCGGGGGAAGCGAATGCCATAGCATTGCCAAATGGAACGGATCGAACTGGTCGCCGCTGGGAACCGGCACCGATGGTCACATTGCCTGCCTGACCGAGTATAACGGCGACCTGATTGCGGCGGGCTGGTTTAGCACCGCCGGTGGCTCATCGTGTCGGGGAATCGCCCGGTGGGATGGATCAAACTGGTATTCACTCGGATCAGGCATTAACAGTGAGGTTTATGCCCTGGCAACATACAATGGTGAATTAATCGCGGGAGGATCTTTTGATTCGGCCGGTGGTGTCTCTTGTGCCCGGATTGCCCGCTGGGATGGCGTCTCGTGGTCGCCACTGGGCTCGGGCATCCATGGCTGGGGATATGATTCAGTGTTGACTGTATTCAACGGAACGCTTGTTGCCGGAGGGCAGTTTGATACTGTCGGGGGTATCGCATGCAATAATATTGCGCTATGGAACGGCGCGTCATGGGCTGGATTGGATGCAAGTCCCAACGGTTTGATTATGGCGCTGGCGTCTTATCAGGAGATGCTTGCAGTTGGCGGCGCATTCACACAAGCGGGGGGGCACGAGTGCCTGAATCTCACCCTCTGGAACGGCTCCGATTGGCTTCCTGTTGATTCGACAATAAACGGTGTGATTAATACCCTGATCGAATTTGATGAACGCCTTTATGTCGGCGGGACATTCACCTGGGGTTTTTGTCAAATGTGCGCCAGTCTGGGAAGCTGGCGGCTTTGGCCGGGTGATCTGGATATCGACGGCATTGATGATTCCCTTGACAATTGCCCGGGACGGCATAATCCCGATCAGGAGGACAGTGACGGTGACGACTTTGGCAACCCATGCGACAACTGCCCCGGCAGCGCCAATGCAGGTCAGGAGAACAGCGATGCCGACGAGTACGGTGACGTGTGCGATAATTGTCCAACCGTTACCAATCCTGACCAGGGGGATACTGATGGCGATGGACGGGGCGATCAGTGCGACCCGGGGTTGGTTGCCTTTGCGGCAGATGTCGTTTTCGGTTATATGCCCCTGGAGGTGGCCTTTTTGGATACATCCATTGCAACCGGGACTATCAGCGAATGGAAGTGGCATTTCGGTGACAATGACTCAAGCACCATGCAAAATCCCACGCATCTCTATGCTGATACCGGATACTTTGATGTCATGTTGATAATATCGGACGGCAATTTCTCCGATAGCCTGATGAAGGCCGGGTATATCCATGTCAACGAGACGCCGAATGTCGACTTTTCCGCACATCCCGCTACCGGGCCGATTAACCTTGACGTCACGTTTGAGATCAATTCCAACATTCCACTGGAATCGGTTGAATGGGATTATGGCGACGATACGGTCGGGACGGTTAATTATCATCGCTATACTACGATCGACACCTTCGATGTGGAACTCAGATATACATATTCGGGAAAATCCGATACCATTGTCAAAGAAGCCGCTGTAATAACAACGCCGCCGTTTGTTGAAATGACATCGATTTCCACATACGGCAAGGCGCCTTTCACCGCCGAATTTTATTTCACTATCAGCGGTATGTTCAACGCGGGGAGTCCCTATCCCACTTTTGCCTGGATTGACCCGGGGACAGGGGATTCCATCGACATGCCGGAAGCATATTATCAGACGACAGAATATATGTATGCGAACCCCGGATTTTACGACGTTACGTTGCACTATTTTTATGACGATTTTGAAGACTCCCTTTATTATGAAGACTTGATTCGCGTATCATCGATGGGCGTGGCATTTTCAGCTGACAAGACGCGCGGGTATCGACCGCTTGAGGTCAATTTTACCGACCTGACGGAAGGGAATCCCACCGTCTGGAAATGGTACTTCGGTGATGGGGATTCATCTTCGGTCAAGGACCCGATCCATGTCTATCAAGCTGTGTCCGGAAAATCGCCGCAATTTCCGTATTATCAGGAACGGTTGATTGCCGAGCGGGCCGATGCTGATCAGTCGATCTCTGGTATATCACAGACAGACGATTGTCGTCTTGCCCGGACTCCCATTATCCTCAATGAGGATCTGACACCGTATCTGTCACACGTAAAGAGTCGGGTTGCCTGTTCCACGTTTGCTTACTATTCGGATCCCGCATGTCTTATGCTTAGTCCGGATCAATTTGGCGACGATCTTCGCAATATCAGATTCACCGCCGAAGGGCTGTATAAACTGATAACGATCAGGATCATGCTTTATTCCCATGCGGATTATACTCACTGTACGGGTGAAGGACTTCGCTTTTACATCTGGAATAGCCGGAATGGTATTCCCAGTGACATTATCGACAGCGTGGATATCGCCTGTGAAGAGCTTGCGTACTGGCCGGATTGGACTGAGGTCAATGTTACTGATCATGAATTGCTGCTTGCTGGAGATTTTCATATTGGTTTTACCACTATTAATCCGTCCGATACCATGTGCATTGTGGTTGACAATGGTGAGGAACATACGCCCTGGGAATCCTATCGTTCGCTGGAATACTGGGAAGATAACTGGTGGCTGATGGCAGATGGCTGGGGGAAGGATTACGGGTTTCTTATCAATGCCGAATTATGTCCTATCGATGCCGAGGGGTTTGATGTTACGTTGATAACCAGTGACGGCGAATACACCGACACTCTGACAAAACCGTATTATATTTCTGTTTTTGATACGCTCACGATTGATTTTGCCGCAGACCCGGTGCAGGGGCGTATTCCCCTGACAACCTCTTTTGAAGCGCTCTGCAATGTTATTCCATCGAACATTGTCTGGTTCTTCGGAGACGGAGATTCCAGTCTTGATTTGAATCCAACGCATGTTTATGATGCCATCGGATCATATGATGTCACACTGGTTGCTGCATACGCCGGATTCCAAGACAGCATGGAAAAGGAAAACTATGTATCGGTTTCGGATGTAACGGCTGCATTTTCGGCAGATATTCAGTGTGGCGGATTGCCGCTTGATGTTTCGTTTATGGATGAGTCGTACGGTTCCTATGGCGTCATCGATTACTATTGGGATTTTGGTGACGGGGAATTCGAGTATGATAATCCATTGCCGGTCCACCGGTATGATTCAGCCGGCAGTTATACTGTGACATTGATCGTATCGGATGGTCTGGGAGCGGATACCTTGACACAAGAGGATTTCATCATTGCGCAGGATAGTGTCTCGGCCGATTTTGCCGGAATTCCCAACAGCGGACGCGCGCCGCTGACCGTTATGTTTGAGCCGGTTTTGTCCGGTGTCGCAAATGATTATTATTGGGATTTTGGCGATGGCAGTACTTCGACAATACGAAACCCCATTCATGAATACACGTCGCAGGGTCGTTATGATGTGAAACTGAAAGTCGAATTGAATCTCGACAATTGTCTTCATGTCGATTCGATCATCGTTGAAGATTTTATTGTGGTGAGTGAGTTGGAAACCCACTTTGTCGCCGATGTCACCGCGGGTATCGCCCCACTCACGGTACATTTCTTCGATGAGAGCCTGGGATTGCCGAATAATTGGTACTGGGAATTCGGCGATGGGAGTGCTGGTGCCGGTTCAGAGCCGATACATACGTATGATACCGCAGGCGTGTATGATGTCTTTTTGCGTGTTGATAACGGTTATGATGATACTGATAGCCTTCTCCGTATACAGTATATTCATGTTGGCGACAGCCTGTTTCCGGATCTTGAAGTCGAACTCAGCCATGTGGAGGCCCGTCCGGGATTCGATTTGAAGCTTCATGCCTACTGGACAAATATCGGGACGTGTGGTGCCGGCGATTGTACGTTACTGGTGGTCCTCCCGGAATACCTGTCCCTGCATGATGTGTTCGAGTGCGACAATAACATCACCGGAACATATGGCGGATTCAGCCTCAACGGGGATACTGTTACAATTGCCCTGGACAGCATTGCCCCATCTGAGTACAACGGCGGCTGTGTTGAGTTGATCGGAACGTTGTCGGAATTCACGCCGATCGGCGACACGTTGATTGCCGAGGCATGGCTGGTTTCATCATCCCCGGATGGGGATTATGAAAATAACCGGACCGTTCACGATATCGAAGTCGTGGGCTCAATCGATCCCAATGACAAACTGGCGGCACCGGGAGGCAAGAAGCTGTTATTTGACATATCGCCGGATGCGCGCGTAATTTACACAATTCAATTTGAAAACAAACCTGAGGCGACGGCTTCTGCCATCTATGTCCGGGTTGTGGATACGCTGGATGCTGATCTGGATTGGAGTACGCTGGCATTCGGCGCGATGAGTCACCCGAGTTGCTGTGAGCACCGGTTTGATCCCTACACCGGGGTCATCACCTGGACCTGCAACAATATCATGCTTCCCCCGAATGTAAATCCGCCCGAGGGAGAAGGGTATTTTGTTTATTCAATTTCGCCGAAAAAAGGTTTGCCGGAATATACGGAGATCGCCAATACGGCATGGATTCGATTTGATTATAATGCCTGGTTGAAAGCGCCGGAAAACGGCCCCATTGTCCGAATTATCAAACTGCCGTATACTTGCGGTGATGCATCGGGTGACGGGTCGGTTAATTTGCTCGATGTATTATTTTTGATAAGTTACCTTTACGGTAATCCAATCGGTCCGCCGCCGGAACCGCCGGAGGCCGGGGATGCCAATGGTGATAGTGCGATTAATCTGCTGGATATTCTGTATTTGATTGATTACCTCTACGGCAATCCTCCCGGACCTGAGCCGGAATGCCCCTAATAAAATAGCTGCGATCTCTGATATGAAAAGGGTCGCATGGTGCGGCCCTTTTTATCGGATGTTTCGGCAATTAAGGTCGGGATGACTGATTTAGTGCCTGCGCCTTTTTTACAGCCGCTTCGGCGTCGAGACAGCGGAATCCGTCGTAGTCGAACGCCGTTTCTTTGATAATTGTTCTGATATCATCGGTGGTCAGATTCGGGTTCGCGCTTTTCATCAGGGCAATAACTCCGGTGATAACCGGTGGCGCGTTGGAATATCCCCATCCGTCCTTGTATTTGGGCTCCAGATTATATG
>JAFGAL010000031.1 GCA_016933695.1 Candidatus Zixiibacteriota bacterium
GAGGAGGTAGGATTCGAACCCACGGTACCTTGCGGTACAACGGTTTTCAAGACCGCCGCTTTCGACCACTCAGCCACTCCTCCGTCGATTCAAGGCTAGGACAATTAAATCGGAAATGCCCGGTCTGTCAACAGAAGATTAAAAAAGGGCGCTCACCGGCGCCCTTGACATACTTGTGTCGGCACTGGCTATCGCACCGGCGCAATTGCCCGCCTGAAACCGCTGGTGACGGGGATTGGACGGCACTCATCCGAACCGGTCCAGCGGTACGTATCGTTTTCATACACGAAATTGACCGTTCCGCCATCGAACTCGAATGATGCCGACCAGTTGCCGTTGATATCCAATTCACTCAATTCATCATCTCCGGTGCAGGCCATGCTGATGCCGTAGACAAGCGAGATACTGCCGTCAAGCGGGCAATACCCTTCGTTTATGACAAGAGGATCAATGTATAAATCAGTCACGGTTTCCCTGAATCCCATGGTCAAATCACAGGTCCCCGAAGGATTGGTGACTTCAAAATCGAGCGAATCGTAGGCATGTCCGTCCAGTGTGAATTCGCCGTCATTGTAATCAATGATGTCAAGATCGAATAAACAATGATTGCCGATTGATCCGCTGGTGGTTTCATCGTCTTCGGAAAACTCGAAATTGACATGGAAATGCGCGTGGATATCCATTTCCGTGACATCTGCATCGGCGACATAGGTGTACGACGAACCGTCATACAATCGCAGGGAATCGATGCCCATATAGGCGAAAAAGACGCCGTCATCATCGGTCACCTCGACACTGCAGGAGACGATATGCCAGTAATTGGCGGTATCGTAATCGATAACTTCAAAATAATCCGCTCCGATTTTCTCCGTCCCGGTGAGTTGTCCCGGAGTGATAGTGGCTCGACTGCCCAGATAATCGACGATACTAAACGTCAACTCCAGCATCTGGGTATTCATCTGGAAATTCACCGGGCCCGCAATATCAGCGACAAATTCATAATTCGGATCATCAGGGTCACCGGTCGCCAGTCCGTTTTCATCGTCCTCCGAGCAGCCACTCACCAGGATCAGCCCCAGACCCAGCAAAAACGCCATACTCAGAACAAACAGCTTTTTCATACGCAAACCTCCTCAGACTGGTATAATGTGTTGGCAGAATATCAAAGTCGAGTATCGCATATAACCATATTCGTGTAAAGTAAAAAAAGATGGTACGACCCTGTCATCGCCGTATCATCGTGCCCTAATGCATCTTCGCCTGTGGTCCGCCGTGCGGCCCGATATCCGACCGCGTGCCGTCGGGGTCCGATACCTCATGATGTCCCGCGTCAATCGCCGGAGAATCACTCTGCAACAGAAACGAGACAGTGTCAAAAAACAGCGGATCGACCGAAAGATTGCCCTTGATATCGGTTTGATCCCAGATATCGCGGTAATTTCCCTCGGCATTGTTCCAGACGATATTATGAGAGAATTCCCATTTGGCCCAATCGCCGTAATTCCATACGCCCACACAGGGACACACCCATTCCTTGCGCCAGCCGTTGTCGACAATGATGTTGTTGATGATCCGTCCCCGGCTTTCGGTCGACCACGGCGCCACGCCGCAGTTGCCGTTATGATATACCAGGTTGTTGGCCATATCCATAAACGACGAACCGGTGGCGATCATCCCCCATCCCAGATTGTCCCGCACGATATTGTTATGCGCCACCACCCAGGAAGTTCCGAATGCCCCGATACCCTTCCAGTACCCGGAAATCGTATTGCGAAAAGCGATACAGGTCGCATCCCAGGTGACGCCGATACCGGCCCCCCGTCCATCCTTGATCGTGCAATCGGTGACCACTGCCGAAGCGCCCCGGTACAGGGCGATTCCATCCCAGCCATTGTCGGCTATCGTACACCGGTCAATAATCAGTTCCGCCCCCTCCCGTCCGATAATCCCACCGATACCGACCGTTACCGTATCGATGCGATGGCCGTTGTCGACGACGTCGACATCGACAATCAGGACGTTCGCATTGCGGACGACAATCCCGGCATCGGTGGCATTGCCGTCGTCATCACGTATCCCCCCGGTGACAGTCAGGTTGCGAATCGAGGAATGCGGCGAATGCTCTATAAAGATGCCGTATCCGGCGCGGGTGCGCAGAATCGACCTTGCCCGGTCCTCGCCGATCAGATGCAGAGATTTGTCTTTGATGATAAAACCGTAACTGGCCGTTACCGGTGTTCGCTGTTCGGCACAATTGCCGCACAGGGAATCGATACATGATGTCGGCGATGCCGCAAAGACCTTGGGACCGATCATGATCGTGTCGCCGTCGGCGGCATAGTCGATCACCGCCTGTAAATCGGAGCCGCGTTCAACGGTCAGGGTCCGAGCCGACACAATCGGCACGGCAAACAGGGTCACCCACACCAGTAAATTCCGGACTGTCTTTGAAAGCGAATGAATATCCATCCGGATGAAACATACGACAGTCGGCGTTCGGATGCAACGGAAATTCCGTTATTTGAAACGGTAAAACCGCCCTTCACCAAATTCCGCCAGATGTTCTTGCAGTTCGGCCACACTCATCCAGGGACCGTGCTTGAAATTCACATCACGCGGCAGATACACCGAGTGGGGCGGATCACCGCTCCAACCGGCCAGCACCAGAACATCGGTGTTGGTCTTTCCCCGGCACACGTCGAAAATCATGGCGGTGTGTCCGCTGGAATCGGGATTGTTCGGATCGAACTGGATGAATACGTCGCCCGGCATGATATCCTTGTTGGCAATTGGCGTGACATTAAACAGAAGGTTCTTATTGTTGAGTTGCCCCATCGCCAGCTCCAGGCATCGGTAAAACTCCGTCTGGCTTGGGATGCGACCTTCGCCCGGCTCATAGTTGAATCCCTGTCCCCTCGGAAGCAGGCGATAGACACCGTTCAGCCAGCGGGGATAGGAAATTGTGTCGGACAGCGAAACGACAACCGACATGGAATCCAAAAGATCATTGACCCGGTAATATATCCAGCGCAGATATAGCGGCAAATCGGCGTCTTTCTGCTGGGGTGTGCCGATACTGATATCCAGCACGCCATACACCAGGCTGTCCTCGAGCTTGATTTGTCCTTCCCAGTTGTGGACGTTTTTGCCGGGATTTCGCAACCCGATATTGGTCAGCCAGACCTGGTATTTACTCAGTTCGCCAAGCGGCACCCGGGTATATCCGTCCGGTTCGGGACACGCCAGGAGCAGGGTTCGCTGGGGGTTATATTCGAATGAAAAGGGATATAAACGGGGTGTACCTTTTTGTCCGAACAGACTCCCCGCCGTTATTATAAGTCCGATTACCAATAGCAACACCGGTTTTTTCATCATGTACCTCTCAAACATCTTATTACACTCAATTCTTGTATACCTTTTATGCGCAATCAGGCGCTGGGTTTCCGCTTTAATGCCCGGGAAAACTTCCCCTCCATCTGAGGAATAATCGGAATCTCGAGCATATTCATGAGACGATGGATAACCGGCAGAGCGCGGAACGCCATATCTCGTTGCGACAGCTCAACTTCCAACTCATAATCCTCTGTCCCGTCGGCGAATTCGGTGCGGTCAAGCTCAAGCTCCAGTGTCAGCCCCGAATCGGTATAAACAACCGAAGTCCGCTGATTGTCAAAACAAATAAAGACGGACAAATGCAAATCATCGGGCAGGCCGGTCAGCAGACGGCGAAATGCCGAGGGAAGATCTTTCGGGCAGATGCCGTTTTCGATATAATACCGCGCGAATGACATCGCTATCCCCGTCTCCACTTCGGGGCGGGTCGTGACACCATCAGCGGTTTTGGAGGCCGGTCCCTTGATTGTCAGAAACGCCCTGTCTTCTTCGATTCTCACCCGTAAAGCCAGCTGGCGTTGTCCCAGCGCCCGATCCGCAGAATCGAAAAAGTGGTTTTTCTGCAATCGGGGATGATATCCCTCGTCGAAGTGGTCGAGTAGTTTCAGATAATTGCCCCGGTCGACAAGATCCAGTTTTATTTCGATTTCCGTGTCGTTCATTGAAATACCAATATAAAAAAAGCCGTTCCGGATCGGAACGGCTTTTTTACACTCACATCGTCTATTTGAACCGTTTCGGAGAACGGGCTTCCCATTCCACGACAATCGGACTGGCGACAAACACCGATGAGTACGTTCCCACGATGATACCGATGATCATGGCCAGCGCGAAATCATGCACCACTTCGCCGCCGAAAACGAACAGCGTAATCACCACCAACAGCGAAGTCAGCGAAGTCATAATGGTACGCGACAGCACCTCGTTGATCGAGCTGTTGACGGTCGCGACGAATTCGCCTTTTTTGCGGAACTTCTTGGCGTTTTCACGGATACGATCATACACCACCACCGTGTCGGTCAGTGAATATCCCGCCAAAGTCAACAGCGCGGTCACGACCAGCAGGGTGATTTCAACGTTCAAAAGATAAAAGATCCCCAGGACCGCCAGCACGTCATGAAACGTGGCGATCGTGGCGGCCACGCCCGAGCGGAAATCGAAACGCAGACCGATATAAATGACCATTCCGAGAATCGAAATCAGAATCGCCCAGCGGGCGCTCTTCTTCAGGGATTCACCGACCGCGGGACCGATGGTGTGTTCGGAATCCTTTTGGAAGGTGTTGCCGGGGAACGCGTCGCCGATAATCTGCATGAGCCGGTTCACGGCCTTCTCATCTCCAACGGTGGTTTCTTTGACCCTGATGATATAGGAATTGGTGACACCATGACGATGTAATTCCTGAATGTTCGCTTCCGGGAAACCGTTCGATGCGACCGCGTTGCGCAAATCACTGATATTGATGGCCTGTTCGAAATTTCCCTGAAGCATGGTGCCGCCCGCGAAGTCGATCCCCATATTGGCCTTATCCAGCAGGACCATCGCAAACGCCACCAACCCCAATGCGATCAACAAGGCAGAAAAAATAAATGCCTTTTTCCGTTGACCGATGAAGTCGAAATTGGTCTCTTTTATTATCCTAAGCATGAGGCATCTCCTTTATATGCTGAGCGTTTTGTAGCTTTTGCGAACGTCGAAGACGGTCTTGGTGATAACCACCGCCGTATACAGCGAGATCAATACCCCCCAGAACAACGACACCGCAAATCCCTTGATCGGCCCGGAACCGAACAAGAACAGCGCTCCGGCGGTGATCAGGGTGGTTACGTGACTGTCGATAATGGTCAGCAAAGCCCGGTTATACCCGGCGTCGATTGACGCCCGCACGGTTTTTCCGGTGCGCAATTCTTCGCGAATGCGCTCGAAAATCAGCACGTTCGCGTCAACAGAGATACCCACGGTCAAAATGATACCGGCAATACCCGGCATTGTTAAGGTGGCCTTCAAGCCGGCCATGATTGCCAGAAGGAAAAAGATATTGAACACTACGGCCAGATCGGCGATCATGCCCGACACCCGGTAATAGACGGCCAATAAAAGCACGACCAACAGCAGACCGACCAGGCAGGAAATCAAGCCCTTGCGGATGGAGTCCGATCCGAGTGACGGACCGACCACGTTCTTCTCGATGATTTCAACCGGTGCGGGAAGCGCGCCGGCCTTGAGTACGATTTCCATATTCTGGGCGTCCTTGAGAGTCGCGCCGCTACCCATCTGAATTTGTCCGTCATTGCGAATCTTGGAATTGATAAACGGCGAGGATTCAACTTTGCCGTCGATAACGATGGCCAGCGGCTTGTCGACATTGGCGCCGGTCAAACGGGCGAAGGTCGCCGCGGCCTGTCCGGAAAGACGGAAATCAACCGTATGCTCCTGAAACTGCCCGCGTCCGAGTTTGATCCGTTCCAAATACTTGCCCAAAAACTGTGTTTTGCTCTTCAGCACATACAATGTATACACTTCCTGTGCCGATCGAACGATCGAGCGGGTCGAGAACGCAAATTGCACGTCCGATGGAATCACGCGTTGCACTTCCGGTCGGGCCAGCCACTGTTCCAGCAGTTTACGATCCTTGGCGGGAACGATATAACCCGGCCACGGCACATTATTGCGATTCGACAGCGCCGGCTCCAGATACTGGGTGAACGGCTGTTCCACGCTGTCGAACAACAGGTCGTCGAAACTCTCGCTGGTATCCTCGCCCAGGAAATCGGCAAAAGGATCATCGGAGCTGTCGCTCGGCACCGGCGACACATCGCCGGTTTTCGGCTTGTCAACCTTGGCCTCGGCGGCGGTCGCCGCCAACTCATCGAGATTCTCTCCGGCGGCCTCTTGTTCCGCTTTGCGAATGTCCGCCACCACCGAATCGATTTTCTCCAGGATAATGGAAGCGTTTTCGTACGTTTCCATCAGTTTGAATTCCAACTGCGCGGTCTGGCCGATGATATCCTCGGCTCGATCGGCGTCGGTGTATCCCGGCAGATCGACAATGATCCGATCATCACCCTGTTTCTGGATAATCGGCTCGGTGACACCGGTGAAGTCGACACGGTTGCGAATAACCTGAATGGCCCGCTCAACGGCATCTTCGCGCGCCGACGGTTCGATCTCTTCCTTTTTCACGCGGAGGACGACATGGATACCACCCTGCAGATCCAGTCCCAGCCGCATGGCTTTTCGTTCGAGTTCATTGACCGAACCCGGCTTGCGCTCCTCCATCTCGACACGGTCTTCATCGGAAAGCGTCCAGAGCTTCAGCGTATTCCAGAAGCCGACAAAGGCCAGAACAATGAGAGCGGCGGTAATAATAAATCGCCAGGTTTGATTTTTCATCTATAGACTCCTTCTGATAGAGATACTTATTATCTTCGTGCTGTTTAAGTGATTTGTATCGGAGAAAAGAAAAAGGCGGGCGTCAGCTGGTGCCTGATGGCTTGGCACCGACAAGAGTGAACTCTCTGGTCTTATGCGAGGAAATCTCGGCCGCGGCAATCAGTTCCACCACCGGGCGGCTGGCGGCTCTGGTGGTGATGCGATGCGGAATCGCTTTCAGAATCGGCTTGTGGTTGTCCACACCGCCGTTTCCCAGGGTGGCGGGAATGGTGATGTAAAACGCCTTTTCCGTCGATGCCGACGAATGACCCGCCATCTCGCCGTGGTCGGTGGGAATCCTGATTTCCGCCAGCACCTGATAACTGTGCGTCGATTCATCGGAACTCTGATCGGCCGTCACGCGCACCACGATATCCAGCGCCGAGCCGAACAACAACATCGACAGCAGGCAGGCGGTTATCATCAACCCCCGGGCTGATACTTCCACTTTATTATGCAAAATACGCACCATAACGATTTCTCAATATATCGGTAATCGGCTGATTGTCAACGCAATTCTCGGGTTTGTCCTTGACACGGGCGATCCGGTTACATAGCTTAACATACTACGGTAAGGGCGGTTATCATATTCCCCCCGACCGACTCATGCAGAATAATGTAATATTTTTGCACAATAATCTCAAGACGCCAGGGAGCACAGGATGAATAAGGTTTACGGTATGGCAAAAGGGGCATTACTGCCGATGCTGATGGCGGTCGTGCTGTTATTCGCGGGGTGTGGCGGCGAAGCGGACCACACCGCAACCGATATCACCAGGCTCACGCTTGACAACGGAATGGACGTGGTCCTGAAAGAAAACCACGCATCCCCCATGATTACCTGCATGCTGTTCGTGAAGGCGGGCAGTAAATACGAAAACGATTACAACAACGGCGCCACGCATTTTCTGGAGCACCTGCTGTTCAACGGCACCGCGAATCAGACCCAGGAACAACTGCAGACCGGAATCGAACGACTCGGCGGATATCTCAATGCGTTCACCCGCAAGGAGTTCACGGCGTATCTGGTGCTCCTGCCCAAAGAGTACATCGAATACGGTATGGCGACCCAGGCCGATATGCTGTTCAACTCGGTTTTCCCCGAGGAGCGATTCCCCAAGGAACGCGGCATCGTAATCGAGGAAATCAAGATGGGTAACGACGCCGCCACCGCCGCGGCCGAAAGCTTCTTCGAGCAAAAGGCGCTGGTCGGAACCCCGTACGCCCGTCCCATCATAGGCTATGAATCGATCATCGCCAATATCCCGCGCGAAGCGATTATCGACTATTACAAACGATTCTACGCGCCGAACAATATCATGGCGCTGATCATCGGCGATTTCGAATCCGCCGAGATGACCGCGACCGTCAAACGCGTGTTCGGCGGATTTCCGTCGGTACAACTCCCCCCTGCTCCGGAAATCGCCTATAAGAAGCTGGATACCGTTGCGGTGTATCAAACCACGGCACCGGTGAAGTCGACTCACGTCAATCTTTCCATCGAGGGACCGCATTTTAGCGATTCGGCATATCCCGCGTTCGTCCTGCTGGAGGATTATCTCAATGATCGCGAACATTCCCCGCTGATGCAACCGCTGAAGACCGGAAGCCGCCCGCTGGCGTCCGAGGTTTCCGCCTACGTGCAAACGACTGAGGAGTTCACCCGGCTCAATATCGAAATTATCTCACAGCGAAACGACCGCACCGATTCGATTCTGGCGGTATGTGATGACGTCCTGAAACGGTTATCCTGGCGCGCCCCGTCGGAGGAGTTGGTGCACGGGTATCAGGTCAGCCGTCGCTGTCAGGATATTTTTCTTTCCGAACGATTGCACTATTACGGATTTATCATTGCGCCCCTGCTGGCGGTCACCGGCTGGGATTATTTCTCGACCTTCTCCGACCGGATCGACTCGGTAACGGCGGCGGATATCACCGAAGCATCACGGCGCTTTCTCGACAATCCCGCCTATATCGCCACGGTGGTCACTCCGGGAAGTGCAAGTGAATTTGCGGCCGGACCGAGTGCTGAGGAAGTGATCGCATACTATCAACAAATAGAGATTCCCGCACATGAGCTTGCCGAGAACAAGGATTTCGCACTCCCGGCGGTGTCACACACGTCGCCGGCCGTGGCCGAAACGCATAATGCCACCTATTTGCGCGAGGTGCTGGACAACGGCTTGACCGTTATTGTCAAATCCAATCCCGACAGCCGGGTGCTGGCGCTCAATGTGCTGGGGAAAAACCGCTCCGCCACCGAACCGGAGGGACGCGACGGGATTACCGATTTCGTCAACCGCATGATCACCAAAGGCACCACCTCCCGTTCCGCCCGGCAGCTGAGTACCGCGCTGGGCGCGATCGGCGCCAAAGTCACCCTGACCGACAACGCCTGGATATCGCATGACGACCGCTACACCACACGGCAGTTTTCGTTCATGAAATTCGAAACGATCGACGAGTTCACCGAACCGGGCATCGCGCTGTTCACCGACATGATCGCCAACCCGGCGTTCGATTCGGCGGCATTCGCGGAAGTGCATAACGAGATGTTCGGACTGATCGGCCGACGAGCCGCGTCGCCGTACCAGGCGGCCCGCAAGGAATTCTACGAGACGCTGTTCGCGGAAACACCGTACGCCAGCACGATAGAGGGAACGTATCGTTCGCTCAATGCGATCACGCTCGATGATGTCAAGGCGCATCATCACCGGGTATATTCGCCCGAGAACATGATTGTCTCGGTATGCTCCAATCAGGATGCGAGTTTTATCATGCGCCTGATCAAGGAAACCCTCGGCTCGATGCCGGCGACCGGGTTCACGCCCGTGGAACCGACCGCACCATCCCCGCCACGCGGCATAAAAACCGCCCACGAACAGATGGAAAAAGAACAGGTGCAGATTTATCTTGGCGGTCTGCTTCCCGCCTGCGGAACGCCCGATGCCACCGCGCTGAAAGTGGCCGGGGAAGTCCTGTCGAACCGTCTGGCGGCAAACCTCCGCGAAAAACAGGGTCTGGCCTATTCGGTCGGCGCGTCCGCGACACTCGACAGGCATTTCGGGTGGCTGATCTGCTCGATGGGCACTAGTGCGGAAAATTACGAACGCGCCCGCGACGGGATCATCGCGGAAATCGAACGCCTCAAAACCGAGCCGCCGACCGAACAGGAACTCTCCGATGCGGTCAACGGCATCTGGGGATCGTTCCTGTCGGCCAATCTGGCGCGCATCAACCAGGCGTACTATCTGGGGGTATACGAGTATCTCGGTCTGGGGTACAACTATCTGGAATCGTACATCAACGCGATCCGCGCGGTGACACCCCAGCAGGTATCCGATGCGGCGCAGAAGCATTTCGACACGAAAAACTACGTCCTCGCCACAGCAGGGAATATATAGAACGATATTAAGACAATATGGCGGGATCACAGGAATCCCGCCCTGCGAATCACCTTCAAGCATGCAGCCAAGTAGGTCGGGTTCTGAGTGTGATTTTATCACACGAAAAACCCGACACGACATGCTACGGATTGCAATATTTAAATGGCGTGTACCCCAACTCCTTTGCCAGCGTCAACGTAATCGGGATTTTGCCCTTGCTGACATAAGTGCAATGTTAGAGGATGACAGGTTCCCGCCGCGCTTTTTGTGAAAAATCCATGAGACAGCGTAGGTCGAAATCCCCCTCCCGAACAACGTGAGGAAGGGTGTTTCGACAATCTTTATCTGACGAATATTGTCATTCCCGCCCGTCCGGCTATCCGACCTGCGGATGATTGGCTGATTGGAATTGCGATTTGATTATTTGATTTCGATCGGCGGGGTGTGATAGTCGCGGTCAAGACGCCCCTGGTCTTTGCTGAATAACCCCATGTGCAGTCGGTACGTCCCCGGTTGCAGGGATACCGTTCTGCTGTACAGATAATAACTTCCCGCAATGATACTGTCCGGCGGCTGCGACGAATGCATGTCGATATTGATAAAGGCCGTGGACTGGTCATCCTGCTCGAGCAGGCGTTTATCCTCGGGCACGGCGTGGACGAAGACGTTGTAAGTATCGCGCACGCGCTGTCCGTATTTCAGTATCATACGCATGGTATACGTTCCCCGTTCCCCGGACGGCAGAAACTGAATTGCCGACAGTTCGATATCATGATCGAACGTGTACAGCTTTCCGACGGTGATCGAATCGTTCAGATTCTGCAGGAGACGTTCCCGATCCGCCCGAAGCGAATCGGCGAACGGCCGGGCCAGAAAATCACAGGCCAGGTTGACCCGGTTGTACTCATCGAGTATGCTTTGTAAAGGCCCGATCGTGAGATCGGCATGGAAGATGTCGCGGATGGATCGATCGGGGGCGGTCACTGCGTACAGTCCCTTATCATGGCGTTGCGCGAAGTACTCCGATGCCACCGTGGTTGCCGCCGGGAATTCAATATGCAGTTCGATGTTTTTCCCCGGAAAATAGAGGGGATACATATTGTAATACACCGCATTGCGGTTTTCGGTAAACGGCAGAAAGAAATAATCGACCGTGTCGAAACGATTATATTTCAACAGGGCCGCCACCTGCGCGGGATCATGCAATCGCGAAAGGTACCGCAACATGGCGATTCTCGCGTTGTACTGCGACGCCGGATGCGCGGTGGCACCGTTGGGACAAACAAACAAATAGTACGGCAAATAGACCGCCTCGACATAGCGATCGGTCAGAAACACTTTGCCCTCATAGTCGACCGCCCGAAACACCGCCAGTTCATAATCGCGCACGAAATCATTCATGGCCCAGCGGTAATTGGTGACAGTGAGAATTTCACTGTGGGTATTACCGACAAATAAAAGCGCCATCATCCCGATCGCCACGATCATGCGGCGGGCGAACGGATAACGGCGCTTGACGATACCGTACACCAGCGCCAGCCCATATCCCGACGGCACCGCCAGGAAAATGCCGATCAACCCGGTCAGCTTGCGTGTCTGTATGGACAGTTCCATGAGATTCAAAACACGTTCCAGCATGAACAACCCCAGCACGGAAACCAACAGCAAAATCATCACCGACGCGATGTGGCTGCGCCGGCGAGCCGCGAGATAGGCCAGCCCGATCAGGTTGATCAGCGATATCAGCGTGGCGGAAAAATACACGTTGGCAAAACTGATATACCCATAGCTGAACCATTTGTTCTGCATGGAATCCGAACCATATTGCAACATGCTTATCAGAAGCGGTCCCCAGTATATTGACGAAAACACCGCGACCGATCCGAACAGAATCGCCATATTGCGCCAGCCGAAATGACGCCAGTGGCTTTGCCTGTCGGCGATGACATAAATTCCCGGGCGCAGCAGCAGCGAGACAATACCGATAAAAAACCAGTAATAAAACGTCATGAACAACAGCGCACCCAGAAAACCCCCCAGAAAAAACCAGCGGATATTCTTATCGGCGACGTGTTTGACATCCTCGATATAGTACAACCACCAGGGGATGAAAAAGGCCGCCGCGATATATTCGTAGTATACGAAATCGAAATATATATCTCTCAGGAAGATGGTGAGAAACGTTATGAAGAACGCCACGCGTATCGTGACCAGTTTTCGCCAGGCGATAAACAACAGTGCGGGATACAGGGCGTAAATGACAAAATAGCCATACCGGATTGTCTGATACCCCTCGATATTGAACAGCCACGCCAATTTGCCGGACAGGAAAAACCACAGCGGTGGATAGAACGACGGGAGATCTTTGAAATACCAATCCTGAAAAACCGACGAAAACGCTTGAAACTTCAAGACCAATGCCAAACGATTTCCGTTATCGCCCCATTGGCCGCCGAATCCGAAATACGTCCCCTTGTAAAGCAAGCCATATAGGACAACGAAATACACCGACAGAAGCAGGACCCATCCCCAAACCTTCGCGCGCCGTTTCAACGCCGAAAGGTGCAACAGGACAGCCGACAGCAACGATAAAAGCAACCATATTTTCGCCTGAACCAAATCCTCGCTCTTTTGCACCGAATCATAGTTATAGTTGCCTTGATCGGCCGTGAAGAAATAGACGCCGATCAGGAAATAGGCCAATAAAAAGGCCAGGATAATCATATTTTTGGTATCGGGTAATTGAATGGTCATATATTTCAGCCACTATGATCGGTGCCAAAACTTATCGCAAAAAAGGGAGAAAGGATAATTAAATCAATAGATTTTTTGCAAACCCTTCGAAGACTCAGGACCTTCGGTAGGGTCTTCGACAAGGATTCTGCCCCATAAACCTATAGGTATATATCGAATTAATACTCCCCGCGGTTGGGGACGATGCAGATGAATTCGAACGGCTGGTCGTACGGATTCGTGAACTGGTGCTCGGCGTTCGGCGGAACCAGCGCGAAATCTTTTTCTTCCACGTCGAAAATCTCACCGTCTATCAGCAAACGCCCCCGTCCCGACATGATATAATTGACATGCTCCCAGTCGTGTTTGTGCTTCGGGGTGTTGCCGCCCGGGCTGATCTTGAACACGCGCATGGTGTACCCGTCCCACCCCTCGGCTTTGCCGATCGGGACTTTCTTGGTGACCTCGCCCGCGACACCATCCATCTTGACCTGTATTTCCGTAACGTCGGTATATTTGCGAACCGGCATGATGATCTCCTTTCGTCTCTCGTGTTATTCCAATGTATGCGCCTACCCTGTTAATGGCAAGAAAAGGTTTTTTGTTTCCCGAATTCGTGAAATACCGTAGATTTCAGGTTTGAGTATGACAGTGATTATCGAACATATCCGCCGTAAAGGCAGTTTGTGTTATCTCGCCGTCGCCGGCGGTGACAACGACGTGATCGTGCTTGCCTCGGTAATCGAGCAGTTCGGCCTGAAAGAGGGTGCCGGGCTCACCCTCGACCAGCTCGAACAGGTGGTGGCGGTTTCTGACCGGAAACGTGCGGAAAACTACGCCACCTATCTGCTCTCCCGCCGCAATTATTCGGTCGGACAGATGATCCGCAAACTGAAGCAGAAAGGATACGGCGAACCGATTCTCAAGCATGTCATCGGCGATTTCTTGGCGATGGGAATCCTCGATGATCTGCGTTTCGCGCGGTTGATGGTGGAGTCGATGCTGATGCATAAACCGGCCGGGCGACGGTATCTGATCGGACGGTTGCGGTCGAGCCTGGTCCCGCATAAGATCGCCGAAAGCGTGGTCGATGAGTACCTGGCGGAAACCGATGAAACCGCGCTGGCGGAGCGTTTGATACGCGCGCGGTGGCGGTATTTATCCAAATTTGACCTTGAAACGGCCCGAAGGAAAGCGTATAATTATCTGTCACGCCGGGCTATTGGCTATGAAGCGGCGAAACAGGCATTTGACAGGATAGCGGAAGAGGAGGCAGGCCATTAAAACGTCCGAAATCAGGCAATCGTTTATAGATTTTTTCAAAAACGATGACCACAAGGTGTATCCGTCGTCGCCGGT
Source organism: Candidatus Zixiibacteriota bacterium (assembly GCA_016933695.1). Taxonomy (GTDB): domain Bacteria; phylum Zixibacteria; class MSB-5A5; order GN15; family PGXB01; genus JAFGAL01. The sequence continues at coordinate 14,304 of JAFGAL010000031.1, forward strand.
CATCCCGTTCGATGACCCGACGATTATGTTCACCAATGCCGGGATGAACCAGTTTAAGGACATTTTCACCGGCAAAAAGAGGGCCGAACATCCGCGCGCGGTATCATCGCAGAAATGCATGCGCGCCGGCGGCAAGCACAATGATCTCGAAAACGTGGGCCGCACCGGAAGGCATCATACCTTTTTCGAGATGCTGGGCAATTTCTCGTTTGGGGATTATTTCAAAGAGGCGGCGATCAAATACTGCTGGGACTGGGTAACCAAAGAGATCAAACTCCCTAAAGACAAGCTGTATGTGTCGGTCTATCGTGAGGACGATGAGGCTTTTTCGCTCTGGGAGAAAATCGCACCGGAGTTGAAAGGCGGCCGGGTTATGCGGTTCGATAAAAAGGATAACTTCTGGTCGATGGGCGAGGTTGGACCGTGCGGGCCATCGTCGGAGATTCATTTCGACCGGGGCGAAAAATACGGTACCGGTCCCGATGCGGTGGTCAACGGCGAATCCGACCGGTTCGTGGAATTCTGGAACCTGGTGTTCATGCAGTTCGACCAGAAACCGGACGGCTCCGTGGTCCCGCTTCCGAAACCTTCAGTCGACACCGGCGCCGGGCTGGAACGTTTGGCATGCATTATCCAGAATGCCGAAAGCAACTATGAAATCGACCTGTTCCGGAACATTATCAGCCATGTCGCTGAAATCAGCGGAAAGAATTATTACACCGACGATCGCGGGATCTCGCATCGGGTGATCGCGGACCACGTGCGGGCGTTGACTTTTTGCATCGCCGACGGCGGCGGGCTGTCAAACGAAAAACAGGGCTATGTCCTGCGGCGGATATTGCGCCGTGCGGCTCGTCACGGTCGCCTGCTGGAAATCGAAGGGCCGTTCATCCATAAGCTGGTGCCGACTCTGGTTGATCTCATGGGCGACGTGTACCCCGAGATCAAGGCCCGTCAGGAACATGTGGAAAACGTGATCAAATCCGAAGAGGAATCGTTTGGCCGGACGCTCGACAGCGGTCTGATGCATTTCGATGACATCGTCAAAACGATGCGTAAAGACGGCAAAAAGACCATCGCCGGCGAGGACGTGTTCCGGTTGTACGATACATACGGTTTCCCGGCCGACCTCACGCAGATCATGGCCGAGGAAAACGGCCTGACCCTCGACATGGCTGGATTCGAGAAGGCAATGGCGTGGCGAAAAGACCTGTCTCGTTCAGCATCGAATTTCGATGAAGGTGATCGCGTCTTTTACCAGAATGCGATTCGTTCATCGTTGGATAATAATAAAAAAGCGGCCGTCGAAACGGTATTCGTAAGAAAGAATTTCGAGATACAATCCGACGTGGTAGCGGCTATCCCCTTTCATTATAAACGTCAGAACGAACTTGGAATCATAACACATGAAACACCGTTTTATGTCGAGGCGGGCGGACAGATCAGCGACTGGGGAACGATACAGATAGGCAAAGAGACATTCATAATAACATTATTACTCAAACAGGATAAAACAGTTGTGCATATCTGTGATAGTCCCGCAAGTATTAAGCCTGAAGATATCACCGGCAAACCGGCGATACTGAGCATCGACACCGAACGGCGGTGGGATATCATGCGCCATCATACCGCCACGCACCTGCTTCATGCGGCCCTGCGAAAAGTCCTCGGCGACCATGTGTACCAGTCGGGATCATACGTTGGCCCGGACAAATTGCGTTTCGATTTCTCGCATTTCAAACCGATGACACCGGAGGAACTAACCGAGGTGGAACGTATTGTCAACGAACAAATTCTCAAAGGCAAGGCTGTCCATACTAAAGAAGAAGACATCGAGACCGCCAAACAGGAAGGCGCAATGGCGATTTTCGGCGAGAAGTACGACAGCCGGGTGCGGGTGGTAACGGTGGATGAGTTCTCGAAAGAATTGTGCGGCGGCACGCATGTCGACAATATCGCACAGATTGGGCCGTTTCTGATCACGCTGGAAACCGGGATCGCCGCCGGGGTACGACGC
>JAFGAL010000010.1 GCA_016933695.1 Candidatus Zixiibacteriota bacterium
AAAATAACCCAAATAACTCTCATGTCAAGATAAATATCACCAAAATAATGAAATACTAATAATAGTAGTAATGATAGCAGGTGCTGTCATTGAGATAATCGTTTATTACACCAAGGGCAAAAAACAAGAAATCACCGGTCAAAACAAGCTGACTCCAGCGGAAAATAATAGAATAATAATACCAATAATGTGAATAATGAGTCTCCCCTTTGAGGGAGGGATAGGGAGTGGTTTCCTGTGTTTGCAAAACGAAAAACAGAAGGTTCTGATAGACCGATAGTAACACCTATGGGCTATTAGGGGTGCCACGGCAAAAACCATCCCGGCCTTATAGTATGTGAATAATATCACAAAATACGGCATTTCTAAGTTGGGCGGAATATGGCAAACATGGCGCCAGAGAGGTATTATTAGCGAGTGAAATTGGGGAGTCGGCCGCTTTACTAAAGGGTAAATCACCTGATTAAAACGACCCAAAAGGGGAGGGATAGACCGGTAGTAAAGCAGTGAGTGCATGCTGTGAACATGATCGGGAGAGATGGATGTCGGGCGGCAAATAACGGATAAAAAAGTTTGACAAAACCTGCTGGCCGGGTTATAATTAGCGTCCTGTAGCAGATATGGAACTATCCAACGGAGGTTATCCTTGTGAAGATATTTGAAACTGAACAGATTAGAAATGTCGCCCTGGTCGGTCAGCGGGGATGTGGTAAGACCAGCCTGGCTGACGCTATCGCATACTCATCCGGCATTACCAACCGACTTGGAAAAGTGGATGACGGCACGTCGCTTTCCGATTTTACCGATGAGGAAATCAACCGCAAAACATCCGTTGGCCTGTCGCTCCTGGCCTGTCCCTGGAAAGACTGCAAGATCAACGTGCTGGATCTGCCCGGCCATCCGGACATGATCGGCGAGTTAATTACCGGTCTTTATGTTTCGGAAACCGCCATCATGGTTATTAATGCCACCGCCGGAATCGAGGTCGGAACCGAAATCCAGTATAAATACATCAAGAATTTCAACCTTCCGCGGGCATTCTTTATCAATAAAATCGAAAAAGAACATGTGAAGATTATTGAGATTATCAGGCAACTCCAGGATCGTTTTGGAATTAAAGCGGTTCCGGTGCAATTGCCGATTGGCTCCGGCCTGGAATACAAGGGCGTGGTGGACGTCCTGAAGAAAAAAGCGTATACTTTCGACGACAAGGGCAAACCGACCCTGACCGATATTCCTGCCGATCTTACCGACGCCGTGGATGAAGCTCGTCAGAAAATCGTGGAGGCGGTTGCCGAGGCCGATGACGCCCTTCTGGAGAAATTTTTCGATCGGGGAGAGCTTTCCGATGCGGAGATTCTTGAGGGATTGAAAAAGGCGATTGTCTCCAAGACCATTTACCCGATTTTGATGGGTTCCGCCGACAGAAATTCCGGAGTCCAGTTGTTTATGGATTTCGTGGCGGAATACATGCCGTCGCCCAAAGCGCTCTCGCCGATCAATATGCTTAAGGGAAATCAGAAAGCGGACGAAATTATCGGCGTGGATATCGCTTCCGACGGCAAACTGGCGCTGTATGTGTTTAAATCTCTTTCCGAAGCCCACATCGGGGATATTTCGCTGTTTAAGGTAATCTCCGGCAAGGCGTTGCAGGGTGCGGACGTCCAGAATTTTAACCAGTCCACCTCGGAACGCCTCAGCCAGATATACTCCATCAGCGGCAAGGAGCGCAAGGAGATCGATGCCGTCAATGCCGGTGACATCGCCGCACTGGTTAAGCTGAAATCAACCAAGATGGGCGATACCCTGGCGCTGAAGGATATACCGGTTATGATGCCGAAGGTGGAGTATCCCGAGCCGGTTATGGATGTCGGGGTTCGCCCGAAGGCCAAAGGCGACGAGGAAAAGCTATCGACCGGACTTCAGCGGCTCAACGATGAAGATCCCACGTTCAAGATTGTTATCGATCCTGCCCTGCGTCAGACGGTGTTGTTTACCCAGGGGTCGACGCATACCGAAATTATCACCGGAAAACTCAACAAGAAGTTCGGGGTTGATATCGAGCAGTTCAAGCCCAGAATACCCTACCGTGAAACCATCAAGGGCAAGACCGAAATCCAGCATCGGTACAAAAAGCAGTCCGGCGGTCGTGGGCAGTATGGCGACGTCCATTTGCGGATCGAGCCGAATGTTCGGGGCGGCGGATTCGAGTTTTTAGACGAAATCAAAGGCGGCGTGATTCCCGGCAAGTTTATCCCATCGGTGGAAAAAGGTGTCGTGGAAGCCATGATTGACGGTGGTCTGTCCGGATCACCCGTGGTGGATGTGAAAGTGGCCGTGTTCTATGGCTCCTATCATGCCGTGGACTCTTCCGATATGGCCTTTAAGATGGCGGGGCTGATGGCGTTCCGTGAGGGATTCCTCAAATGCACCCCGATTCTACTGGAGCCGGTCTATAATGTCGAAGTTCTGGTTCCGGACGAGTATACCGGCGACGTGATGGGTGATTTGTCCAGCCGGAGAGGCAAGATCGCCGGGATGGATCCGGAAGGGCGCTATCAGAAAGTCCGGGCGACCGTTCCCCAGGCGGAGCTGTATAACTACTCGGTCGATCTTCGTTCGATGACTTCGGGGCAGGGCATTTACTCGCGGACATTCTCGCATTATGAAGAGGTCCCGCGTGAGATTATGGACAAGGTCATCGAAGAGGTCAAGCAGTCCAAAGAAGAATAGTTATTTCGTTTCAATACAAAAAAAGGCCCTGTCGTAAGGGCCTTTTTTATTTGCCGTCATTCTGTCAAATCACACGGCGGCGGGCCGAGCGGATCCCCATAGAGGTGATCGATCAGATATAATACATCCAGCAGGTTCACCACCAGGTCACAAGTGGCATCGGCGGCCCCGAACGGGTCCGGCGCCGGTCCGGCCGGCGTGGCATACAGATAATCGATAATATACAGAATATCCAGCAGATTGATTGCATCGTCGCGATTGGCATCGCCGTTCAAATAATGATACCCCTCTTCCACGACATACACCAGCGAGTCCACCGAACCATCAGCGGGCACATCGGCATCTTCCACGATAATACATTGCATCGAACCGTCAAGTCGAATGCCAACCGAATACGTCATCCCCGGTGGCGCCCCATCCTCCGGAATCACCTCAATGAGATATTCACCCGGGATGGGATAATAGATCGTGACAATATCATAATACTCCGGGGCTTCCTCATCATAATCGGCAGGGTAGATATTTTGAGACAATGCCCCATATGCATCCTTGCCGATAAAATACCCATCGGGGTCGGTTACCCAGAGATTGACCGGTGAATAGGCGGTGATATACAGGGGGCGTAGTTCATCGCAGTCCACTTCCCGTGCGCCCATCAGCACGCCGCACGTGTTATGCAATGGGCTACAGGGTGACGCAGAGTGAATCCGGTAGTTCCGACTCACGAAATCGCAAAATTGCGGATTGGCCGATATGTTGCCGTTTATACCGGTATAATCACTGATCCCGGCATAATTCCCGTCGCCGTTGCCGAATACGTCATTACAGGTGATCGTGGTGGCCCCAGCGATACTCCCGGAAAGAACGATTCCATTGGTATCGCAGTAGGCTACGATGCTATTGGCGAGCGTGAAAGCGCCGTCCAGTGTGTTTAAATATATCCCGAAATCATTATTGGCGATGGTATTGGACTGCAATAAAACATCCCCGCCGCAGTATGAAACATACACTCCGATCCCCTCATTGTTGGCGATAAGGGTTCCGGTGACCGTAACATCAGGTTCAAGTGCCTCGACATAGATCGGACGGGCGTTATTATCGGTAAACGTGCAATTGGTGATCGTCAAGGCTCCCCGGCTGGATCCCCGATGCCGAACACCTTCGCTGTTACCGGCATACCTGGTATTGGTCATGGTGACATAGACATCCTCTCCGATAACTTCGATCCCGCCGTCGTTGTTGTCGATCTGGCAATCGGTGAAGGTCAAATGAATGTAATCGCTTGACAGCGTCATGCCGTAGGCAATGGTGTTATGATTCTCCTGAATGCGGCAATTGGTGAAATAGGATTGGTCACCGGGTTCCAGCACTTGCACCGCCTGTTTGGTGATAAAGCAATCATTGGCCGCAAACTGGTATCCCGGGTAATCGACATTGCACCCCAGCGCAATATTCCCACTGTCGATCGTGGAATAATTAAGCGTGAAATCCCCGAAGACGCCATAATCGTTCAAGAGGAAGTAACTGCTGTCAATCACACAGGGACTGCCGGTATACGCCAGGCTGATCACCCCGCTGTCATTGAAATTGAACTGGCAGTTGCGAATTCGAGGTGTGCCCGCTGGGGTATCGATTCTCACCCCGGTTCCATTATTCATAAAAGTCATGTTGCGTATGGTGGGCGCCGATTGAAGAATATACACGCCGTTCCGACTGTTTTGCACGGTAAAGCCGTCAATAATCGTATTGTTGTCCTCGAAACTCAGCTCCAGTTCAAATCCATTATAACTCTGGCTCTGGACATCGATGATAGTGGTTTCGGAGTTTTCCGCAAGCACCAAGATTGCCTTGCCGTCGAACGTGATATTGCGATTTCCGGCTCCCGTCCAGGTCCGGGCTTCAACCAACACCGTATCATTATCCGATGCCAGGTCTATTCCGTCCTGGATGGTCCGCCCGTTGGCCTGGGTAACATGAATAATGGTGCCGCTGGTCGGAACGGCAAAACAGACAAAAGCCAGAAATACACTGAGAGTATAAAAAAGTGCATTACGCATATGTCCCCCCGGTAAAGGTGAAGAAGTCCCGAATTAATTGGAATCTTGATATATAATAAAATACCGAATTCGTCTTGTTTGTCAACAAGTAACACGATGTAAAGCACATTGTTGATCGGGTGAACTGGACTGTCCCTGCCGCAAGATCTCTGTCTTACCAGGTCCACAAATAAAAGCCCCCAGCGTGGGGGCTTTATGCTCTTATCGGGACAAATCACACGGCGGCGGGCCGAGCGGAGTGCCATACAAATTGTCAATCAGATACAAAATATCCAGAAGATTCAATACCTGATCGCAGTTGGCATCACCCGATCCCTCCGGATATGGTGCCGGGCCCGGCGGTTGACCGTAAATGTAGCTGATCAGGTGCAAGATGTCGAGCAGATTGATCGTATCATCACGAGTGGCGTCACCGTTGAGATAATGGAAATTCTCGACAACCTCATACCCCAGGGTGTCGGCCTGACCATCGGCGGGCACTTCGGCATCCTCGATAATGATGCACTGCAGTGATCCGTCCAGACGGATCCCGATCGAATACACCCCTCCCGGCGGGGCATCGTTTTCGGGCACGACGATGATCTCATAATCCCCGGGCAGGGGATAGTCGATATGGACCGAGTCGTTGGTGATTTCCGTGTAACTGGCCGGAACGATACTCGTGAAAAATATCCCGTCCGGTGTTTTGCCGATACTGTCACCGGCCGGATCGAAGATCTGCAGGTTAATCGGCGAATACCCCACAATAATCAATGGCGCGGGGGTGAGAGTGACATTCTCCGAAAACTCCGAGGTATTGCCATGGTGATCTGTGGCGGTTGCCGTAATCTTGCTGAATTGCGAAAACGCCGTTCCGATTTCATGGACAAAATCCCCGCCGGCATCGGCCGTATCACGACCGACATATGAGTATGCCTCCCCATGACCGGATCCATCCTCCGGTTCGAGCGTATCGCCACCCGGATGGGCCACATAGAGGTCGATTAGTGCATTGGCGAGAGCATGGCCGTACAGCATGAACGTGGTATCAGGCGTGAAAACAACCGAATCGAATTCCGGGTAGTTCAGCAATTCGTTGGCGCCGGTGTCGGTGTCCCCCGCGTCATTTGCCGTCACGCCGTCATCATTCAAATCAATCCCCAGCCCCCCGTTGTCATAGATGAGAATATTCGTAATGGTATTATTGACCGATCCGGCTCCGGTTATCTCGATTCCGTTACCGGCGAAACCGGCGATGGTTAATCCGCTGATGACATTGTCTGAGCTGTTTAGTACGATGCCGCTGTTAAGCGTTTTGCCGAATCCGGAACCGTCCAGCACCACCGATCCGTCTCCGCCCGGGGCTGAGTTGCCGAGTATCACCGTCTCATTATCGGTAACCGTCGGCAGGGAAGAGGTCAGCGCGACCGCGCCTTCCATCGTGAACAGAATCGTGTCGCATCCGGCGTTGGTATTGGCCGAGTCGATTGCCCAGCGCAATGATCCCCGGCCGTCGTTGTCGAGATTATCCACCACCACCGCGCCGCCGTAATTCAACGCTCCGATCAACTCATGACAACTATTATTGACCGGCGCGCAAGGCGAACCGTACTTGATATGAAAATCACTGTTGGCTGTGTTGCAGAACAGCGGATCGGCGGAGGTATTGCCGTTGATCCCCTCCTGTCCGACCAGACAACCCACATAATCGCCGCCGGTGTTTCCATATATATTGCAACAGGAAAGATTAACGGTTCCACCGGAATAACAAACTACCGCGTCATCATCGGAATCGGAGTATGCCAGTATACAATTGACCATATTTATGTCAGATTGATTAGCCTTAAAGATATTACTTCCAGGGTTGGAATTATGGGAGAATGTGCAGTTTCGCAAAACAGGAGAAGAATTGTAAAATGCCATTGCACCCGTGGCATCACTAACGGATGCCCCATTACCGATAAACAGGCAACTGTCAAACACTGGATCACCGGTATTGCATGTTATTGCGGCACCATAGGCGGGATCAAAACAACCATTGGTGTCAAACTCGCAGTGCAGAAAATGCGGCGATCCGTTGGTGATATAGACGCCATTGCCATCGCTGAATAAACCAATGTTCACTGTGATGTTGCAGTCGACAATCTTGGGTGAAGCGCCGTCAATACGAATACCACGTTTTCCATACCTGATGGTAAATCCCTGCAGTTGAGTCAACGTATCTTCGTCATTTTGAAAATAGATTAATTCATAGGTGAATGGATTAGTTTTTGACTCAATAATCGTGACCTCCGGGCCGTTTTCGGATTGCACGATGATCTGCTTGCCGGAGAAATCGATCTCACGGTTGCCGACCCCGTCATAGGTTCCGTCATGCACCAGCACCGTATCGCCGTCGGCACTCTGATCGATCGCGTGCTGAATTGTTTCATAGGGATTGCCTGCACTCCCGTCGCCGGTGAGATCGCTCCCGGTTGTCGCTACATGCCAGGCGCGATGTGCATAGGATCCTTCATTAATAGAATGATATTGGTCGATCGCCGGATTGAGAAGACGGTCAACTTCACCTGACGGCCACAAGATACGGACACTATCGACTGCGGTTTGTTCTCCGATACCAAAATGGGGCCAGAGCTGATTTTGTGACCAGCCGCCGCCGGTATTGATTTCGCGCATCAGCACGGAATCACAATAAACCATAACCCGCGCCCCGATCGCGGAACGATTTGACATTATCCCCGTCAGACGAAACCCGATCCAGTGCCGGGTGCTGTTGCCCGGATACAGGTTATTACTGTATAGTCTATTGGCATCTCCTGATTGTCCCTCGGCAAGAATGTCCAGATCACCATCATTGTCGAAATCGCCAATGGCATGTGATGCTTTGTGACTGGAAGTGTTTGCGACACCGGCCGAATTTTCCGCCCTGTAAAATTCATTAAGGTCAGAATCATATAAAAAGAGAATGCTGGGGTCACCGGAGTTGTAATTGGATTCATAGATATCAAGATAGGAATCATTATTAAAATCAGCGAAATTGACAACCCGGATAACATCACCGGTGGGGCCGATCGCGTTGAAATCCACCGTTACGTCGGTAAATCCGGAACCGGCATCATTGCGATACAACCTGCTGTACGTGTCATAATAGACTCCCACAAAAAAATCAAGCCAACCGTCGAAATTAAAATCGCCGGAAGTTATTCCCTGAGATGGCCGCACACCGAGGCCATATTCTCCCGTTTTATCGGTAAATGTTCCATCGCCGTTATTTTCAAATATGCGGGAAGTATTCCAGAAAGCGCTGACCACCAAATCCTGATAGGAATCATTATTATGATCAAAAAATGATGATGCCGAAACATCAATTGAGCTGTCCAAACCGGCATCAACTGTTACATCGGTGAAGGTCCCGTCCCCGTTGTTTTTCCAGAGACTCATTACACCATTGGGTACCCCTCCCGGATCGTAGGAGGAAAACAGATCTACAAAACCGTCATTGTCATAATCGACCCAGTTGACCTTCCGGCCCGGCATATTGATCTGCGCACTTGCTGTCACATTGGTAAATGTCCCGTCGCCGTCATTATGATACAGCCGGATACTGTTGGTCTCGCCATTCTTGCTGATGGCGGCATCGATATGGCCGTCATTGTCGTAATCCGCCCAGGCTCCCGATAAATAGTCCGATGCATCAATGCCGGAACTCCCGGTCACATCGCTGAAAGTGGAATCGCCGTTGTTGCGAAGCAAAGTCCCGTGCTGATAAATATCCAGCAAATTGTCACCATTGTAGTCAACAAACTGCACATCGGCCCAGTTGGTAGGCATATCCACGCCGGCCGCCGCCGCAATGTCTGTAAAAGTGAATGATGGCAAACCCGTTGGATATTCCAACTCCGGCCGAATTGATGCCCCTGCCGACGTCACAAACATAAAATCCACGCCGGGGGAGACAAACGCACTATCCAATGGAATCTCCTGATTCGTTTCGCCGGCCAGAATCTGCACATTCAATGTACCCAATAACGCGTCGGTCTGAACCGACAACCCCGAACACCATAATGACCAGGCAATCACCACATCATTGTCGGTAGGGCGGATTGCGAATACTCTATTTAAATTTGGTATAACCCCGCCGGTGAAGTCGATTGAGGTCACCTCGATATCGTCCGAGTTATAATGAAATCCCAGCGACAAACCGTAAAGCTCGGTTGCATTTGTAATATAAATCGGAACCGCAATCGAATCACTGCCGGGGTAGGCATCGTACAGCGGAGAGCCGATACGAACACTGTATCCGGTTTGGGTCATATAGGAACAGGCCAAAGTGTCGGTGCAGGAGGGTGCAGGGCCGCCCCAACAGATGTAATTGCTAAGATATACAACGTCGGCAATATTAATGCTGCAGGTGTTGTCGACATTAGCGTCACTGATAGGTGTTGGCGTTGGTGTATTTAAAACAATGTATGAAAGAATACATGAGACATCACCTAAATTAATACCGTCATGGTTATTCACATCCCCGCAGGTACCGAAGACATTGGAAAACCCCCCTATTGCAAGTAGAATTGCAAACAAAAGAATCAGTGTTCGATACGCCATAGCCACTCCCCGAAAAATCCGTTTTTAACCATGTATTGTCATTTTGCAATGTCATGCCGGTAAAGATAAAAATACATTACGGGTCGTGCCCAAACCCCTTTAAATATGGGCATTGACGACGATTTTGTCAAGTGACAAATGCTCTTCTTGGAATGTCCCGCAGTATTGCCGGATCACAAAAAAAAGCCCACCGACGGCGGGCTTTTGCGATTACTCTAAAACGGTATCGCTAAATCATCTTGAAAACAAAACCGATGCCGAGCGTCTCTTTGAGACGTCCTTTCTTGCTCACCTGCTTGTCATACAAAAGTTGCGTATAGAAATTCACCGTGATGATTTTCGAGAGCGATGCCGCGATTATATTCTCCCAGTTGACATCGATTGCTTTCCAGTCATCCTCGAACGGTGTGCCCGCTACGTCATCTTTGCCGGAGAAGAAGAAGGCTTTGTACAGTGTCAGCTTGCCGGTATACTGCATCTGGTGATTGAGCGTCAGCGAAACATCCGTCACCGATTCGATACCGCCGTCGGTCAGGGTGGAATCCTCGGTTATTATATTCACGCTGTCGATAATCACGTCGCGCTTGATAATCTGTCGCAGGGCCAGACCCAGGCGGCTGGTAATCAGGTCGTTTTCCTTCTCATAAAACCGCCGTGCGATACCCGCCGATTCGGTCAGCTTGGTCGGCGTGAAATTGCGTTTCTTGGGCGTAAACGAGGCATTGAGAAACTGCGATTCCACTCGAAACGCAACATAGGGATCAATGTAAGCACGATGAAGCAGGAACCGTCCGACGTTTTCGAAATCGATCAGGTCGGTTGATTTCTTCGGGTGATTCCACGACTTGTCTTCATTTTGCGTGATGGTTTGTCCGAACGACAGTTTCAGCGTTGAGCGCAGGTGAAACCAGTCGCTAAGCCGTTTTTCGGCGGCACCGTTGAGATTGCCGACCCAGCTGAACGCCCCCGACTCGCCGCCTTCCCAGGAATCCGAATAGGCGGTCTGGGTGGTGGTCACATCGACCACCAGCGACTTTTTCCACCCGACATGACTGGTGTCGATTTCCTGCGCCGCGACAAGGCCTGTCGACAGGATGAGCGCCCCCAGTATGCCGACTATGGTTTTGGATGTTATTGTCATAAGTATTCTACCTCCCTGATTTATGCCGTTACCTGATGCATGTGAACGTCCTGTTGCGGGAACGGAATCGAGATGCCTTCCCGGTCGAAGGTCAGCTTGACTTTTTCCGTTATGTCGAAATACACGCCCCAGTAATCCCCGGTTTTTACCCACGGGCGAACCACGAAATTCACCGAGCTGTCGGCCAATTCGGATACCGCCACGGTTGGAGCCGGGTCTTTGAGAATGCGCGAGTCCTCGGACAGAATCCGCTCCAGTGTGGTCTTGGCTTTCTTGATATCGTCGCCGTAACCGATACCGAACACCAGATCGACCCGCCGCATTTCCATTGCGGAATAGTTGGTGATATTGTCGCTGGTTATTTTACTGTTGGGAACAATCACTTTCTTGTTGTCCGGTGTGTTGAGAACCGTGTTGAAAATCTGGACCGATTCCACCGATCCGGCGGTTCCGCCGGCTTCGACATAATCACCCGCCTTGAATGGACGAAACGCGATCAACATCACGCCCGCCGCGAAGTTGGATAACGATCCCTGAAGCGCGAAACCGATCGCCAGACCGGCGGCACCGACCACGGCCACGAAAGAACCGGTTTGAACACCGACCGTTCCCAACGCCGCGATGATGATAAAGGCCATCAGGGCGATCCTGGTCAGGCTGACGACGAATTTGGCCAGCGTATCATCCACATTGCTGCGGGTCATCAGCCGCCGTACGACTCCGGCCAGGATACCGACCGCGATACGACCGATAACCAGGATGGCAATCGCGCCGACGATTTTCAGTCCGTACAGGGTGGCCCAATCCGTTAAGGTTGCCATAATGTCTTCCATGTCTGACCTTACCTCCCATCTATCTGGTTTATAATTGGCATTGAACTTTCCACGTAAACGTCGGTCAGATTATATCCGTTCCCTTTTTGGTACATGTTTTTCCCAACCAACTCATTAACCCCTTCAGTGAACATGGCGTTAAAATATGTGCCGGAGTGTTTTTTCGCGAGGAATATAGGGATTGTGATGACAAAAGCAAGGGGATATCCCCAAAAAGACATTGACGCCCGTCCATTTTTATATCTATATAGCGGAACATGACATAAGGGAGGAGATCGTGAAATTTCTTACCGGACAGACGGATATAAAAACCGAAGTCCTCGCCGGGGCAACCACGTTTCTGGCGATGGCATACATTCTTTTCGTGCACCCGGAAATGCTGTCGAATACCGGCATGGACAGGGACGCCCTGATCGCGGTGACCTGTATCGCCGCGGCGATCGGGACAATTCTGGTCGGCGTGCTGGCCGATACGCCGATCGCGATGGCACCGGGGATGGGCTTGAACTCGTATTTCACTTATTCGGTGGTACTCGGGGAAAAAGTCGCCTGGCCGACCGCGCTGGGGATCGTGTTTATCTCCGGGCTGTTCTTTTTTCTGCTGACCACGGTCGGTATCCGCAAACGTCTGGTCGAGGCGATTCCGAACTCGCTGATTTTCGCAATTGCGGTCGGGATCGGAATGTTTATCACGTTTATGGGACTGGTCGATATCGGGATCATTGTCAAGAACGATGCCACGCTGGTGTCCGCCGGGGCGCTGACCGGGCCGGTGCTGCTCGGCCTGAGCGCACTTCTGGTGATGGTCATCCTGCAGAATCTCAAAGTGCGCGGATCGCTGATTATCGGGATCGTGTTCGCCACGTTGCTCGCGCTGCTGTTCGGCTATGTCAAACCGCCGGCGCAATTCGTCACGCTGGATATCGACCTGTCGCCGATCGCGTTCAAGCTGGATATTCTGGGAGCGCTGAAGGGAAGTTTGTTTGGGACGATTTTCGCGATGATGTTTATCGATATGTTCGATTCGATCGGGACGATTATCGCCTGTTCGCACAAGGCGGGGCTGGTGGACAGGGACGGTCATATCCGCCGGATCGACCGCCTCCTGGGGATCGATGCGCTCGCGACCATGATCGGCGCGGCGCTGGGAACGTCGACCACGACGTCGTATATCGAATCCGGCGCGGGAATCGAGCAGGGGGGACGCACCGGGCTGACATCGATTGTCACCGGAGTGCTGTTCCTGCTGAGTCTGGTGTTTATCCCGGTGATCGGGATGGTGCCGAAATTCGCCACCGGGCCGGCGCTGGTGATGGTGGGGCTGTTCATGATGGCCGAAGTGGTCAAGATCGATTTCAAGAAACTCGATGAGGCGTTCCCGTCGTTCGTGATTATCGTGATGATCGCACTGAGTTATTCGATCAGCCGCGGTCTGGCGTTCGGGTTCATCGCGTATGTATTGTTAAAGACGGTCTCGCGCAAATTCAGCGACATCAAACCGGCCATGTGGATCATCGCCCTGTTATCAATCCTGTTCTTCGTGGTGTAGGGATGCGAAGCGAGTTCAAAAAATGTCAAAAACCGTTGTAACGCCTGTCCGGATAAAGCGATACGCGAATTCCGAAATGGCTTCGTTTTGAAATATGACGTTTTCCCTGCACGAGACATTTGGGTTCGTTTCCCTATTTTTTATTATTCGATAGTAGTTTGCTAGCAAAATTGTAAGTTACATAATTATGACAATCCACTGCAATGCACCCTTTGCGTATAGGTATAGACGGTACTCGTCTCATTAAACGGGGATATTATGCAATTAGCATCGGTTTGATAGTGATTTTGTGAGGGGGGAAGAAAAGACATCAGCGGTCGATCTGAGGATCGACCGATCACATGCAGGGGCCTACTTGTTGGGTTAAAATGAAAACAATGTCCGGGATGCCTTTGCCATTTGCGGGAGGCCCCCCCGGCCGTGATCGGCGGGTCCTCAGACCCGCCGCGCGAAGCGTCTTTAAATCCCACGCCATAACATGGTCAAATCATCAGCGGTCGATCTGAGGATCGACCGATCTAATGCACAATGTAAAACATGGTGCCGCAATTTCACTACCAACTCAATGGTGATTCCCCAATGCACCCTTCTATAGATACGATAACGATCAACAAAGGAGTCGATATGGTCAAAAATATTGTCCGGCGGAATCCCAATGATTTTGCCGTCTCAAATTTCAAGAAAAGACGGCAACCAATAAACAAATACATTGGGGAAACGAACCCATTTTGCAAAGAAATAACACCTTGTGATATAAAAGATTACGGCAATATGCCCGCAATCGGCCGCGAGCAAAACGAACCCAATACCGCAACTGTCTATCCCATCGCAAACATCGTGGCACCACAATGAAATTTAAATTTGACAAAAACGGCAATGCCGCGTTTTCTTTATTGGATATATATTAGTCAAAAATGTCAATTATATATTTTAAATAACAGGGGGGATTATGGACTTACGCAAATATGCAGTGATTGCATCGGTTGCGATACTGCTTTTGTTTGTGACATCGTCTTCCGGGGAAACTGATTTTACGATGTCCAAAGGGGTTGGGGATGCCAATCGGGATGGCAAAGTCAATATCCTCGACATCTATTTCCTTATGAACTATATCTACGGCAATCCTCCCGGCCCGGCGCCGGTTCCGCTTTTGGCCGGTGATGCTGATCTGGATGGCAATGTTGACCTGCGGGATATGCTCACATTGATTCACACCGTTTTTACCGCCCCGATAGTCGGCGAAATAATCCGTCATTCCGGTTGTTTGTCTTATGCCAAGGATAATGTCGATTTCGAACATGATTATTGTCTGCCTGATGGCATTACCTATTCTTATAACGGGACCGATGTATTGAATATTAAACATACGAATGCCGGATTCAACTGCTGTCCGATTATCCACGCGACTATCAGTCGCAGTCAACAGCAAATCACCATTGAAGAATACGAGACGTATGAGCATGGGGAACCCTGCACCTGTCTTTGTCTTTTTGATGTCGAATACCAGGTAACCGGCCTTCCGCCCGGTGTGTATACCCTTGTGATAATGGGCCTGTATTTGAATGAAGAGGAGTATCTGACTGCGACGATCAATCTGGTGGAAAATCCTGTCGGCGAATACACTGTCCCGCGCTATTTGTATCCGTGGTGTCTGTATTGACAGACTGCGGGGAGTAAAATAGTGTTTCAATGGCATTTATAAATTTTACAAATCGGTTGACAAATCGTCTATGAAGTGATTAATTCAAGATTTAATCCGGTCGGGTGTCGGCTAATACGCCCGCCGGCGGAAAACGAAAAATAGCGATAACGCAATACATATCGAGGACGTGATAATGAGGAAGTCTCAGATTTTTATCGCCCTGGCGCTGGTGCTGGCGCTGTCGGTGGCGGCAATGGCCCAGGAGGATGAAGAGGAAGAAAAGTGGCGTGATTTTGAGGTTACCCTGATCGGCGGCGGCAGTCTTCCGATGGGTGATTTTAAAGATTGGTCGGATACGCTCGGCGCGAATTTCGGCTTTACGGTCGGTCTCGCCGCCGGCTATTATTTTACCGAACGGTTTTCGGCGGGCCTGTATTTTACCTATTCCGATCATGGCACGGATAATTACGATCTCGGCTATAAAATGTATGATATCGGCGGATATCTCAAGTATGCCTTTACCGGCGAGTCCAACTGGGAACCGTACGTGAAACTGTCCGGCGGCGCACTGGCTCCGAAATTCGCCACCTGGGTGACTCCCGATCGCAACCTTCTGCGGGAATTGTCCTATGATCCCGCGATCAGTCTCGGAGTGATGGCCGGCGTGTTATATTACACGTCAGATTTCGGCGGCATTTATGCCGAGGTGGGATTTCATAACGATCTGACCAAGGATGTCGAAGCCGAATATGCCGGTGAGACTTATAAGCTCGAAAGCAATGTCAATTATATCCAGATGCGAGTCGGGGTATCGGTCTTTTTTGGCCCTGAAGATTAATAGTCGCACATATCGATTTTCATGCCCCTTCGCATCGAAGGGGCATTTTTTTGTTTATTGCACGTTGGGAATTGCCTATACTGACTTCATGCCGACAACCAAACTGCTATTAGTTGACGACGAAGCCGCGCAAAGAAAGATGCTGGCCGGATATCTGTCCAAACACGATTTCACGGTGAAAGAAGCCGGCTCCGGCGAGGAGGCGGTAAAGCTGTACCCGTCGTTTTTCTCCCCGGTGGCGGTGGTGGATATGAAAATGCCCGGCATGAACGGGATCGAACTGATCGGCCGTCTCAGGGAAATCAATCCGTTTGTGCAGATTATTGTACTGACCGCGTTCGGTTCGGTGGAGACGGCGGTGGAGGCGATGCGGGTCGGAGCATTCCATTATCAGACCAAGCCGGTGGAGCTGGAAGAATTACTCGTGAATCTGCGCAAGGCGTCCGAACAACATCGCCTGGTGGTGGAACATCGGGTCCTCAATGACACAGTCACTGAGCGCTTCGGAAGTGGTGAAATCATCGGGCACTCGCCGGCGATTACCAAAGCATTGGAATTGATTCATCTGGCGGCGCCGGGAGATACCACAGTACTGGTGACCGGGGCGTCGGGCACCGGCAAGGAACTGGCGGCGCGAGCGATCCATTCGCTGTCACCACGCAAAGACGGACGGTTTGTGGCGGTCAACTGCGCCGCGATGCCGGAAAACCTGCTTGAGGCGGAGTTGTTCGGCCATGAGAAAGGGGCATTCACCGGGGCAATCAGACGCAAACTGGGAAAATTCGAGCTGGCCGACGGGGGGACGATCTTTCTCGATGAAATCGGTGATATGCCGACGGTGATGCAGGCAAAACTACTACGGGTGCTCGAAGAACGTCAGATCGAACGTCTGGGAGCGGAGGACAGTGTCACGCTGGACGTGCGGGTAATTGCGGCCACCAATCGCGATCTGGAGAAGCTGATCGAGGCGGGAGATTTCCGTGAGGATTTATATTATCGTATTAACGTGGTGTCGATCCGGATGCCGACCCTGGCGGAACATCCCGGAGACATTCTGCTTCTCGCGGAGAAATTCCTTGCCGATTTTTGCACCAAGCTGGGCAAGACTATCTCGGGATTCAGCCCCGAGGCGGCGGGCGCGCTGACACAATACCAATGGCCGGGCAACGTGCGGGAACTGCAAAATGTGATCGAACGGGCGGTGGTGCTGGCACGAAATGACACCATCGGTATTGCCGAACTTCCAGGATTGCATCCGGGCGGAGATATCCACGTGGAAACCATGGAAAAGCTGGCGGACGTGGAAAAGGCGCATATTCGCCGGATTCTGGACCAGATGGGGGGCAATATCGGCAAGTCGGCGGAAGTGCTTGGTATTCATCGCAATACCCTGCGTGCCAAGATCAAAGATTATAATCTCTAACAAGTCAATCTAAAATCGGTGCAGGGGGATGTTCCCCATGAACAGTAATTGTGCCGAATTGGGCTGTTTAGCAATAATGGCTTGTTGTTATCCTATTGCCGTGTAGACAGATACGAAGCTTGGCACGAGGTTTGTATTACATTCTCATGGAAACAAAGGAGATTGATATGAAAAAGATATTTCTGATAATGACGATGGCGATGCTGACAGTGGCTTTTGTCGGATGTGATGAAGATGACGACGATTATATCGTAATTGATGATATTGCCGATCCACAGGCTCCGCAGGGGGTGTATTCCATAACCGCGGACGAGGCGGTCTATCTGTACTGGTTGCCGGTCGAATACGACAATCTTCGCTTTTATCGGATATGGCGGAATACCGACGGCGGCAACGACTACTATTTGTATGACACGGCACTGACGACCTCGTACGTCGATCTGGGTGTTTCCAACGGCAATACGTATTATTATGCCGTGACCACCTATGGCTGGGATCGTGAGGAGTCGCGGTTATCCTATGAGTTTGTCTGGGATACGCCGCGCCCCGAGGGGTCCGGTCTGGC
The DNA here is from genome assembly GCA_016933695.1 of Candidatus Zixiibacteriota bacterium. Taxonomy (GTDB): domain Bacteria; phylum Zixibacteria; class MSB-5A5; order GN15; family PGXB01; genus JAFGAL01. The sequence goes on from JAFGAL010000010.1 coordinate 17,366, forward strand.
GTTGTATGATTCCAATACCAATCCGAATTTTTCCGGATTCGATTTCTCGGCTCAGGCGATTCGTCCGTGGGACTATGCCATGACTGATGTCTTTATCGACTATGATGCCGGGCTGGAGACGTTTTTTCTCAATATCGGTCGGGACACCACGGACATTCAGGATATGGGATTCACGTACAGTTTCGACGAGATTACGATGGCGCCCGATACGACCGTCGGCTGGTCCTATGTCGGCTGGCTGGAAATAATCGAAGGACATACCTATATTATCTGGACGCATGAAAACACGTTCGCCAAACTGCGGGTGACGTATGCCGACTATGTCAACGGCTATGTCGAGTTTCAGTGGGCGCACCAGGAAGACATCGGCAATCCGCAACTTCGCCCTCGGGCTTCGGACGACAATACGTTTCTCAAGCAACGTCCTTCCGTAAATATGACGGCCGCCAATGGCCGAAACGAATAAAGGAACGAGGTAAGTATCATGAAACGCTTGATAATTACGCTGACGGCACTGGCGGCCGCGCTGACAATGGGCGCCGGGGCAGGTGCGGATGTGGTCAAATATGATCGTGCCGTGGATTACGGCGGTTACCTTCGCTATGACCCGTATCTGAGTGTCGAGGTGTGGACGGACGACGACGAGTATTACGATGGCGAGAGCATTCAGATTTCATTCCGCGCCGATGAAGATTGTTTTGTCGCGGTATATAATATCGATTCGCGCGGCGACGTACATCTGCTGTATCCGGTTGATCTCAATGATGACGTAAAGGTAGAGGGGGGGCGAATCTATCATATACCAGACAGTCAGGACGATTATGACCTGACGGTACGCGGCCCGGAGGGGATCGAATACATTCAGATTATCGCGTCGCGCGAACCGATTCCGCTTCCGAACTGGGGTAACGGTTCGGGATTGTACTGCAACGATGATCCGTACGACTACATGGAATTCATTAACGCATCGTATTTCGGCTGTGACTTCGGTTGCCGTCGGGCATACGATTTGGCATCGTTCGTGGTCAACGAGTGGAATGAGGCGTATTTCCGCCCGGTGTACGTGTATGACTACCCGCACTGGAGTATGTGCGGTTCGGTATTCATCGACTACCCGTTCGGCGCGTCGATTTATATCGACGGCATTTACTGGGGTTGTGCGCCGCTGTATATCCCCCGGATATACTACGGCTATCACTGGATTACGGTGTACGATCATTGGGGACACTGCTGGGAAGACCGGGTCACGGTGGTACGCCGACGGTCGGTGGTGATCGACGAGACGATCGTGCGCACCAAGGAGAACGTGAAATCACGCTATCGCGACGTGCGCGAGCGCGGGTATCTTAATCCGGTCAAGAACGGCTACCCGGAATACGAACGACAGGCGGCGACCAAAAAGGAGATTCGCCAGACCATGACCTCGACAACGTCGCGGTACTCGAGTTCGAAGATGTCAACGTCGACGTCGCGCTCCGGCGACAGTCGTTACACCGGCGAGTCGAGTCGTTCCCGAGGAACGTCGTACGACCGTGAAAAACTCTCAACCAGCTCGCGCCGGTCATCATCGAATGACATCCGTTCGACCCGCTCGGTAGGGTCTTCGGATCGTTCGACAAAATCGCGGAGTTCAAGCGGAAGCCGCGATGCGACGGTCGACCGAAAGTCATCGTCAAGCCGGTCGTCATCGTCGGACAAGTCATCGCGAAACTCGAGCCGTTCCTCGACAATACAAAAGTCATCCGGTACCAGCCGATCGGATTCGGGCCGGTCGCAGTCCTCGGGCTCTCGAAGCGGTTCGTCGTCAAGCGTGCGGAGTTCGTCAAAGTCGAGTGGCAGTTCATCATCGTCTTCGCGACCGAGTTCCTCGCAATCGTCGACGTCCTCCGGCAGTGAAAGCCGGACGCAACCGAAGCGATAAACAATTTAGTATTGACTGGGAAATTGAAAGGACTATACTGAAGAAAGATCTATCGAGGGAACGATAATGAAAGCACCGGTTATCATAGTGGCTATGCTGGCGGCGTTTCTACTGACCACCACGGTTTCGGCGGTGGAGGTTCGTAAAACAGAGAAACCGTTGCAGGAAAAGCCGGTTCAGGTGCAAAAACCCGAACCGCAGAAAACTGAAGCGGATGTCAAAAAAGACACGAGTTCGGGCGGAACGGCCGATAATGCCCAGAAACCGGTGCAGAAAGACTTCGATAATTTCGTAGATCGAAACAATAACGGCATCGATGATCGAGCCGAGCAAAAGCATGAAAAACCGACTCCCGAAAAACAGAAAGCTCCGGCCAAAGACAAAAACCCTTCAGACTCTCTGTAGGTTTTAGCTTTTCTCACCAGGGCGTGGTTACCCCGCGCCCTTTTTTATTTATCCCTTGACAATGATACTGCTTTGTGGTTTATTTTTTGGCACTCTCAAGTTGAGATTGCTAAACTTTTTGATTAAGTTGTTGTTTAAGTAGAAGTAAGATGAGTTTTGAGAATCTGACAGATCGGGAAAAGCGGGTTTTGCAGAATCTGATCGTCCATTACGTTCAGACTGCCGATCCGGTCGGTTCGCGGGTTATTGCCAACAAATACCGTATGGGGCTGTCGCCGGCGACTATCCGTAATACCATGCAGGATTTGGAGGAATTGGGCCTGATCGCTCAGCCGCATACGTCGGCCGGGCGTGTTCCCACGGATACCGGCTATCGGGTGTTTGTCGACACGCTGTTAAAAGCTGAACCGCTTACTGAAGCCGACCGGGGCAAGATTAAGGTCCTGATGTCGGGTAGTAAGGGGGGCATCGACGCCATTCTCGGCCAGGCCAGCAAGGTTCTTGGGGAGATTACCAGTCAGCTGGGAATCAGTATCGCACCCAGATTCGATGAAGGGGTCTTGACCCGCCTTGATCTCATTCCGATTTCAGAAGGCAAAATTCTGGTGATCATAGCGGTGAAATCCGGGCTGGCGCGGTCAATTTTGATGGAATTCGAATCGGGAATACCCATCGATGAATTACGGCAGATGGAATTAGTACTCAATGAACGTCTCAGCGGTTTGACACTGGGGCATATCCGCAAGACAATCAGCGAACGTCTGGCCGATACCGGTCTGTCGCCGAAACTGTTGAAGTTGTTTGTAAACGCGGAGTCGGAAATCTGGCAGGACCGAAACCAGAGTATCCTGCATGCCACCGGAACCGACAATTTGATCAAGCAACCGGAATTCGCCGACCGCGACAAGTTGTCCAGTCTGATGAAAGCGCTGGAAGAGAAAAAGGAATTAATTGAATTCATCAATTCGAAATCAATCGGCGAGGGGATTGTGATCACCATCGGCAGTGAAAACGATCTGGATCAGATGCAGAGTTGCTCGGTGGTGGCGTCGAAATACCGCGCCGGTAATGTCAGTGGGACAATCGGCATTATTGGCCCGACGCGGATGCCGTATTCCCGACTGATTTCGATTGTGGAATATACCGCCAAATCGCTGACGAAGGCATTGTCGGGATCGTGAGGATTGCTATGACCAAAGAAGCCGAACGCGATGAAAATACTGCGCCGGTCGAGGAAACGACGGCGGAAGAAAACAGCGACAAAATCGAAGTTGAAATACGAAATTCCAAAAACAAGGCGGAAGGGTCATCGGAAACGGCGGAATCGGAAGAAAAACCGCTGACGCCGGAGGAAAAGACGGCGGCCGAGATCGCCGAACTGAAAGAGAAGCTAAACGCCGCGGAGGACAAATATCTTCGCCTGGCGGCGGAATTCGATAATTTCCGCAAGCGCACCGCGCGCCAGTACGATGAGATGGTCAAAGCCGCCAACCAGAATCTTATCTCGGATCTGCTTGAGGTGGTGGACAATTTCCAGCGGGCGCTGGAGGTTGAATCCACCGGTTCCGACGGCGACTCTCTGCGCAAGGGGATCGAGCTGGTATACCAGAGTCTGTTCGGCATTCTGGAAAAACAGGGATTGGCGCCGATCGAGGCGATCGGCAAGGAGTTCGATCCGAATGTCCATGAAGCCATGATGCAGACACCGTCGGAGGAATACGCCGAAGGAATAGTTGCGCGGGAGTTGACGAAGGGGTATACGCTTAACGGCAAAGTGGTCCGGCACTCGCGGGTGGCAGTTAGCACCGGGCCGCCGGATGATGAAAACAAGTGATAATGTCACCGAATGTTATTGAACATAGCAGATTCATATTGATAATTTACGGATGCGAAGGAGATAAAAAATGGGCAAGATAATCGGCATTGATCTGGGCACGACAAATTCATGCGTGGCGGTGCTGGAAGGCAACGACCCGGTGGTTATCCCCAATCAGGAGGGCGGCCGCACGACGCCGTCGATTGTGGCATTCACGAAGTCCGGCGAACGGCTGGTCGGCGCGGCGGCGAAACGTCAGGCGGTTACCAATCCGGACAATACGATTTTCTCGATCAAACGTTTTATGGGACGTCGGCACGGCGAAGTCCAGGCCGAGGAAAAAATCGTGCCGTACAAAGTGAGTTCCGACGACAAGGGAGAAGTCGTCGTGACGGTCAATGATGAGAACTATGCCCCGCCGCAGATTTCGGCAATGATTCTGCAGTCGTTGAAAAAGACCGCAGAGAATTATCTCGGTGGCGAAGTCACTCAGGCCGTGATCACGGTTCCGGCTTATTTTAACGACTCCCAACGTCAGGCAACCAAGGATGCCGGCAAAATCGCCGGACTTGAGGTCCTTCGCATTATCAATGAGCCGACCGCGGCATCGCTGGCATACGGCCTGCACAAGAAGAAAAATGAAAAAATCGCGGTGTATGATCTCGGCGGCGGAACATTTGATATTTCGATTCTGGAGCTGGGCGATGGGGTCTTTGAAGTCCGTTCGACCAATGGCGACGGGCATCTGGGCGGCGACGATTTCGATCAGCGTGTGATCGACTGGATGGCCGAGGAATTCAAGAAATCGCAGGGAATCGACCTGCGTCAGGATCGGATGGCCCTTCAACGCCTGAAAGAGGCGGCGGAGAAGGCCAAATGCGAACTGTCGACGACGATGCAGACCAATATTAATCTGCCATTCATTACCGCCGATCAGTCCGGTCCCAAGCATCTTGATTTGACCCTCAGCCGGGCCAAGCTGGAGCAATTGACCGAGGATTTACTGCAGAGAACGATCGGTCCGTGCCGTCAGGCCTTGCAGGACGCCAAACTGAGTGCGTCGGAAATCGACGAGGTGATTCTGGTCGGTGGTCAGACCCGAATGCCCAAGGTGCATGAGATTGTCAAGGACCTGTTCGGGAAGGAACCGCACAAGGGAGTCAACCCTGATGAAGTGGTGGCGATCGGTGCGGCGATTCAGGGTGGGGTGCTTTCCGGCGATATGAAAGACGTCGTCCTGCTCGATGTAACCCCGCTGTCACTCGGGATCGAGACACTTGGAAGCGTAATGACGCGCCTGATCGAACGCAACACGACCATCCCGACCAAGAAAAGCCAGATTTTCTCCACGGCCAGCGACAATCAACCATCGGTGAGTATTCATGTCCTGCAGGGGGAACGTCAGATGGCGATCGACAACCGAACGCTGGGGCGGTTCGATTTGGTGGGGATTCCACCGGCGCCACGCGGTATCCCGCAGATCGAGGTAACATTTGATATCGATGCCAATGGGATCGTGCATGTTTCCGCCAAAGATCTCGGAACCGGCAAGGAACAGTCGATCAAGATTCAGTCGTCATCGGGACTATCCGACGAGGAAATCGACAAGATGGTCAAGGACGCCGAGGCGCATTCGGAAGAGGACAAGAAAAAAGAGGAATTGATCAAAGCTCGCAACGAGGCGGATCAGTTTATCTATTCCACGGAGAAAATGCTCAAGGAGCAGGGGGACAAAGTCTCTGAAGATGAGAAAAAGTCAATCACCGAAAAAATCGAGAAACTGAGAGCGGCCGTTGGCGGTGATTCGGCCGAGGCGATCACTCAGGCCAGAGAAGAGCTAATGCAGGCGTCGCACAAGCTGGCAGAAGAAATGTATAAGCAGGCGGCTCAACAACAGCAGGCAGCAGGTGGTGGTCAGACCGGGGCGAAACCGCAGGATCAGGATGCCGGACCGGAGCCGGGTGGCGCCCAGAAAGAGGACGGCGCAGTCGATGCTGATTTCGAGGTTGTCGACGACGATAAGGATAAGTAGTTGCAGTTGTGTTTATTGCAATGACAATATAAAGTGTTATGTTAATGGAGAAACGTGATTATTACGAGGTTCTCGGAGTGGGACGGTCCGCGTCCGAGGATGAAATAAAGTCCGCTTATCGAAAGATGGCATTGAAATATCATCCGGATCGCAATCCCGGCGACAAAGGAGCCGAGGATAAATTTAAGGAGGCCACCGAGGCGTACGAGGTGCTCAAGGACCCGCAGAAGCGCCAAACCTACGACCAGTTTGGCCATGCCGGATTGAGCGGCGCCGGCGCCGGTTTCGGTGGTGCGGGATTCGGCGGGTTCGATTTGAGCGATGCCTTGCGGGCGTTTATGCGCGATTTCGGCGGATTCGGCGGCGGCAGTATTTTTGATGAATTCTTTGGTGGCGCACGTTCGCAGGAGCGATATAATCGCGGTGAGGATTTACGTATCCGTCTCGATCTGACGCTTGAAGAAATCCACTCGGGAGTTAATAAAACACTGAAAGTGAAACGTCTTCAGGCCTGCGACACCTGTGGCGGTTCGGGGCTGGCCCCGGGGGCATCGCGGCAGACCTGTCCCGATTGCCGGGGAAACGGCCAGGTACGGACAATGGCCCGAACCCTGTTCGGAACGATACAGCAGGTGAAAACCTGTCCGCGTTGCCGCGGAACGGGCGAGGTGGTAACCAACCCGTGCCCGAATTGCAGGGGTGAGGGGAGAATCGCAGGGACATCAAGTGTGAAAGTGCACGTGCCCGCGGGAGTGTCATCGGGCAATTACATGACACTCGAAGGACAGGGAAATGTCGGCCGCAATAACGGTTTGCCCGGCAACTTGGTGGTGGTTTTCGAGGAAAAAGAGCATAAGATTTTCACGCGGCAGGGCAACAACGTGATTTACCAGCTTCCAATATCGTTCACGCTGGCGGCGCTGGGGGGAGAGATTGGTGTTCCGACGCTCAATGGCGACGAAATGCTGAAAATTCCGCCCGGGACGCAGAGCGGCAAGGTGTTTAAACTGCGCAACAAGGGGATCCCGCATGTGAACGCCTATGGCAGTGGCGACGAGCTGGTGCAGGTGACGGTATGGACGCCGACCAAACTCAGTGCGGAGGACAGGGATTTACTGCAGGCGCTGAATCGGTCACCATCGTTTTCACCGCCTGAGTCGGATAAATCGTTTTTCCGTAAATTGAAAGATTCACTTGGGTTCTGATTATGGCGGGTTCAGGTTCCAAATCGGATCGCTATTTCGAAGCCCGCATCACTGTTCCCTCAACAATCCATGACATTGTCGGCATACATATCATGGAAAACTACGCCGACGGAATCACACTTGAGGATGATCCTCAGTCCGAGATGATGACAATTACATTTTATGTGCCTGTCGGACGGGGCGTGGGATTCCGAGAGCAGTTGACATCGTTTATTAACGGCCTGAACTCCATGCCGCCGGTCAATCCAAACGCGGTGATGATTATGGAAGTGTCCAGCGATACATGGGAAACCGCCTTTCAGGAGGCGATAACGCCGATTGAAATCGACGGAGTGGTGATTCGGCCGCCATGGGGCGAAGAACTCTTTCCCGGTAAGACGGAAATCATCATCGAACCAAAAATGGCATTTGGCACCGGACATCATGAATCGACCCGGCTCTGTATGCGGGCGATGCTGGCGGGACTGAAAGCGGGAGATCGGTTTTTCGATCTGGGGTGCGGCTCGGGGATTTTATCAATACTGGCGGCGAAGCTCGGCGCGATTAAGGCGGTCGGAGTCGATATCGACGATGTGGCGGTAGACAACGCGCGTGAAAATGTCGAGATCAATCAGGTGTCGGACAATGTCGAAATCAAACAGGGATCGGTTGCGATTGCCGTGGCGACAGGGCCGTATGATTTTCTGGTTGCCAATATCCTTAAAAATGTTATCGTTGAACTTTTCGACAGTATGTGCGAAGCGGTTCGGCCGGGAGGGACAATCGTGCTGGCCGGTTTGCTTGAAGAGGAACAAGAGGATCTTTTGAATTTGATACCGCGCCGGGAAGATATGAAGTGTTACTTTCGTAAAGAGGGTGAATGGATTGCCGTTGAGGTGGTTATAGGATGATGTCAGTGTTTTATGTTCTGCCGGATCGGGTCGGCACGGAGGCGATTCTTATCGACGGCCAGGAGGCGCATCACTTACAGAAGGTAATGCGGATGAAAAAAGGTGAGCCGATTATGGTGGTCGACGGGATTGGTAACGCCTTTCGCTGTGAGATCGAAAAACTCGAGAAGAAAGTCGTGACGGCAAAAATCCTGACCCGCAGTCGCAATTTCGGTGAGCCCTTGACCCGGGTAACGTTGGCGGCGGGATTGTCGGTTGGGTATAAATTCGACGACGTTATTCAGCGGGCGACAGAGCTGGGGGTGGCCAGGTTTGTGCCACTGATCACGGAAAAGTCGAAGGTGAAAATTGAGGACGAGAAGAAGGCTAAAGCCAAAGTCAACAGGTGGAATAAAGTCGCGGTGGCATCGATCAAGCAATGTGGCCGGGCATATTTGCCTGCAATCGAGACTCCAGTGACGCTGACACGGTTTCTGGAGACTCATGAGGATTTGGGCCGGGTATTGCTTTTCGATCCGAATTCCGGCGGCGTAGCGGTTCAGCAATTGGAATTGACGCGGGAAAACGGCGGTTTGACCGTTCTGATCGGGCCGGAATCGGGGTTTTCGCGAGCGGAGGTCGATCTGGCCTGTGTCAGGGGGGCACAGATCGTATCGCTTGGGGGCAGAATTTTGCGAACCGAGAATGCCGCGCCGACGGCGCTGGCGGTGATCATGTATACATTGGGCGAATTCAGTTGATTCGGTTTTTTGCCGATACAACTGAATATGGAGTTTATCTTTATGTACATCTGGGTGATGGTGTTGGGACTGTGTATCGGTTCATTTCTCAATGTGCTGATTTATCGTCTCCCGCGTCATATCAGGATCGGTTTCAGTCGTTCAACCTGTCCCTGTTGCCGGATGCCGATCAGGTTTTATGACAATATCCCGGTTATCAGCTACCTGCTGTTGGCCGGGAAATGCCGGTATTGCCGGGCGGAGATTTCGCCGCGCTACCCGATGGTGGAGCTTCTCACCGCCGGCATGTTCGTATGTTTCTTCTGGCTCTACGGGCTGAGCTGGCAATTTGCGGTGTATGGGTTTCTGGGCGCAATCCTGTTAACCATTATTTTCATCGATGTCGAATTTCAGATCATTCCTGATTTACTGACGATTCCAGGCATGGTAATTGGGTTGGGGGTGTCGCTGTTGCCGTCGGGGATCGGCATTATCTCTTCGCTCATCGGCCTTCTGGTCGGTGGCGGGGTGCTGTATCTGATCGCAATTCTGGGTGACTGGCTGTTCAAGAAAGAAAGCATGGGCGGCGGCGATATCAAAATGACCGCCATGCTGGGGGCGTTTCTGGGCTGGCAGAAAATCGTCATTATCTTTTTCGCCGGAGCGTTTATCGGGTTGATTATCTCGGTGGTGGTGATGATGTTTTCCAGACAGGTGCGCTCATCGCGGATTATCCCGTTCGGGCCGTTTCTGGCCATCGCCGCGTTTCTGGCGATTTTGTACGGTGATGCCATCATCGCGTTTTATATTGAACACTTTTTCTTCGTATAGGCTGTCGCGGCCTATTCTCACTCAAACGACGCCTTTTCCTGACGATACTCACACTGGAGGCGTATGAGTAGTAAAACGAAAGCATTTCGCTGGGAAGTCCGATTGGGACTGGCATTGATTGTGCTGGTGCTGGTCATTTTGAATTTCGCCTCGCATTATACCCTTCACCGGGTTCGGCAATCGCTCGATGACTCGATCAAGGACCGTCTTTCTGAGGCCGCGGTGGTGGTCTCCAATACGATTCTAAAGCAGGCAACGACGGAACTGGCGGACAGTCTGATTGCGGACATATCGTATACGTACAATCTGGACTATTTGCGTGTGATTCATATGAATTATGAGCGCATTCTTGCGATTCAGGCGGGACAACCAATCGATACGGTGCTGGGCCATATCGATGTCGCGCTGACCGGTAATCGGTTAATGCCGTTATTGCAGAATCAGCCAATATATCTGCATGCCTCCGGTAGTGAAATCACGCATCTGCTGTTCCCGGCCAAATTCACCGGATCGGATTATGTGATCAATGTCGCGGATAGAAACAGTCTTCTGGGATCGCTGGAAAATGCCGGAAAAATCCTGGTCTTTTTCGCGGTGCTGGGGATTCTCATCATCACCTATGTTGCCACCCGTTTCGCACGGCTGGTGATGGATCCCTTTATTCGACTTCGCCAGAAGGCCGAGGAGAGTGGACGATTTGACAGTTCCGCTGACGATGAGGTGACTGAGTTGATCAGTTCCTATGAGCAGATTATCGATGATTTGCGCGCCAATGAAGAGGAACTGGTACGACTGAACCGGATTATCACCAAGCACGCTGAAAATCTCGAAGTGTATAATGACCATATTCTCCGATCGATTCCGACCGGGATTATCACCTTCGACCTCGATCAGAAGATTTCGACCATCAACCGGGCTGCCGAGGAGATTTTACATCCTGTTGGAGAGTCATATCAGGGCAAACCGTTCTGCGCGGTGTATGGTGAATACCCCGCACTGGATGAATTGCTGACGGCTGTTATCGCATCGGGCGAGCCGGTGCACAATGTTCCGGTGCCTATTCCCGAACGGGGCAACGATGGCAAAATGCTGGCGGTGTCGGTTTCTCATCTGACCGACAGCGACGGCGGGCGAATCGGTCTGTCGCTGCTGGTGAACGACCAGACCGCGTTGATGAGACTGCAGGAAGAGGTGGAACTGAACCGACGGATGGCGTCTCTGGGTGAGATGTCGACCGGGCTGGCACATCAGCTTCGCAATGCCGCGGCGGCAATGGTCGGTTTTGCCAATCTGATCAGCAAAAAGACTGCGGGGGATGACCCGGTGCGTCAGAACGCCGAATTCCTGTTGAAAGAGGCAAAAGAGGTCGAAGCGCTGGTCGCGCGTTTTCTCGATTTCGCCAGGCCATTGCATTTGTCGCCGGTGGAGTTTGACTTATATCGCCTGCTTGAGAGCATTGTCGGTTTGTATGCGCCGAAGTATCAGAATGTCAATTTGCGGCTGAAACGGATGGAAACGAGTCGCAACCTGATGGTCGGGGATGAGCTTCTGCTGAAACAAGCGATCTCCAATATCGTTCACAACGCCTGCGCGGCGGTTGCCGGGGAAGAAAACCCCTGCGGTGAAGTCGTGATTGACGTGTCAATCGGGCAGGAGATTACGATTCGCATTTCCGACAACGGTTCCGGAATCCCGGAGGAATACCGGGAGAACATTTTTACGCCGTTTTTCTCAGGAAGTCCGTCCGGCACCGGTTTGGGTCTCCCACTGGCCCGCAAAATCGTCACCCTTCACGACGGTATGCTGGATTTTTACTGCGGCGACGATGGCGGCACAACGTTTACCATTACCCTGCCGAAATCCGCCTGGTCGGATGCGGCAAGTGTCGAATTCGCACAGAACGGGCATTCCGCATAAAACAGTTGCCAGTCCGACCGCTATTTCCTATATTCGCCCTGAAAAATGATGGAGGTTTAATGATTTCTTCTGGTGATCTTAGAAAAGGCGCAAAGCTGATGTATGAAGGCGCGCCTTATATCGTCGTCGATTTTATGCATGTGAAAATGGGTCGTGGACGCCCGCATGTAAAAGTCAAAATGAAAGGCCTGCTGTCCGGAAATGTTATTGAGAAGTCGTTTCTGACCACCGAGTCGTTCGATCAACCGGATATGGAATCGCGGATGATGCAATTTCTATATGTGCAGGATGATGAATATGTTTTTATGGATTCCAAGAACTTCGATCAGATGCATGTCAAGGCCGACACGCTCGGGGATTCGCGCTGGTATCTGATGGAAAACGAGGAATACAGCGTCCTGCTGTACGAGGGTAACCCGATTTCGGTCGATCTACCGGCATCGGTCATTCTCACGGTGATTGAGTCGGAACCGGCGGTCAAGGGCGACACGGTGTCGAATATCACCAAGCCGGCCAAAGTGGAAACCGGTTTGCAAATTAAAGTGCCCCCGTTCGTGAAAGAAGGGGACAAGGTCAAGATCGATACCCGCACCGGGGAGTACATTGAACGAGCAAACTGAGACGTTTGCCGGCAAACGCCTGCTGGGGATCGACGAGTCGGGCAAGGGAGATTTTTTCGGACCGCTGGTGATTGCCGGAGTGCTGGCCGATGATGCCGGCGTGGAGTTGATGCGCTCGCGCGGAGTGCGGGATTCCAAGAAAATTTCTGACGGCAAAATCGCGGAACTGAGTGCCTGGATTACGGGCAATTTCATTCACACGGTCGTCTTGATCGGCCCGGAAAAATACAATCAGCTGTACAGTAAAATTAAAAATCTCAATCGCCTGCTGGCCTGGGGGCACAGCCGGGTGATTGAAAATATCGCTCTGGAAAACAAGGTCGAGCTGGCGGTATCCGATAAGTTCGGCCGTTCGGACCGTATTGAAAGCGCCCTGATGGAAAAGGGGCGGACAATCGAGCTGGTACAGAAAGTGCGGGGGGAGAGTATTATCCAGGTCGCCGCGGCATCGATCGTGGCGCGGGCGCGGTTTGTCGAGTTCATGAACGGCTTGACAAAGCAGTACGGGTTGAAAATCCCGCTGGGGGCGGGGACCCCGGTCGATCTGGCGGCGGTCGCACTGGTAAAAAAGCACGGTCCGGCCGTGCTGGCGAAAGTAGCCAAAACACATTTCAAGAATTACCGGAAAGTGATGGGATGAAATTCGGCCCCGCTGAACATCGCATTCTTCACGACAACACCTCAGGATCATCAGACATACTTATTTCTGCTCTGGATTGCGTTCTGCGGAGCATGGGTCAGACTAAAGACCAATATCGGGCCCGTACGAATGCCCGGGGATTTCTTCGCGTTTTGACAAAACGATTTTCGGCGATGGCGATGGTTGTCGGCGGAGCCGAACGAGCGATGGCATGTTTGGAAAGAAAGGACAATACGGCCGAAATCCGATTGGCGTTGAAGAACCTGCGGGATGCTATCGATCAAATGAGCGACGGCGTTGTGCGTAACTGTCGGGGATTGTTTACCAAAAAGACTTCAGTAATGACATATAGCAATTCCGGGCTGGTGCGGAAAATTGTCAGCCGCTATGCCAAAAAGATCCGCCGTCTGTATGTGTCAGAGGCACGTCCGGCCGGTGAAGGCCGCGAAGTTGCCGACTATTGTGCCGATCTTGGGATACCGGTGACATATTGCACGGATGCATTGTTGCCGTCGTTTTTAACGGAGACCGACCTGTTGCTGGTTGGCGCTGATAGCATTGGTCAGGAGGGCTTCATTAACAAGATCGGAACGGCGGCGTTGCTTCGTCTGGCGTGCGACACGGGATGCACGCGGGCAGTGGTTTTCGAGTCGCTCAAGATCAGGCCTGATGAAAGCCCGGCCGAATTGATTCGGGAGTATCCCCGCACTGAACTCTGGATGGGGAGAGCTCGAGCGAAAGTGACCGTTTGCAATCCGTATTTTGAAACAGTTGCCCTGAATCTGGCGGATCGGTTTATCTCAGATCGGGGCGTTGTGACATCCCGTGAACTCATTAACGCAATGAAAAAGACCGGGCGGTGATCCACCCGGCCTTTTACCGCATTGCATCTGTCAATCACAACGACGGACTGGAGGAGGTTACCTCGCCCACAATCTCACCTTCGGGATATTTCTCCGAGATCCGGAGTGCATAGCGAACCAGACCAACTCCGGCGGCGTACCAGTATCGGTTGACATAGCCGCCATCGAGGTTTTCCACGCGGAGACAGTCATCGAATTCCAGGCCGGATTCGGTTTCCAGCGCTTCTTCGACTGCGCGAATTTTCAGTTCATTGGAACCGGTGACCGGGGTCGTCAGGGCGGGAGCCGACTCATTGTATTCGATGTAATCGTCCTGCGGGTCATCGACCTGCTCTTTGCCGTTGTATCCGGTCAGATTGGAATCGAGCGCATATGTGTATGTTTCTTCCTCATCTTCGGCGGTGATGTCAACGTCATAGCGCTCCCAGCTTCGTCCCTGAATAAACGGAGCCTCGAGTATTCTTTCAGCCTGGCTGTCTCCCAGCTCGAAATAGTACAGGGCGTTGTTTTCGCCATAGAGATAACCGGTATCGACCAGTGAGGGATAATCAAGATTGGTAAACAGCCACTGATAGACCTGACGGCCGTTGACACGAACCGATTTGCCGATGCAGATGCGCTGGTGGCCTTCTGAGCTATTGACATTGTCGGTAATCGTAAAATCGGCAGAGACGCCCTCCTGCACCGGGAAATACTCCACGACAGCATTAAACGCGTCAATGCCGGAAGATAACTCCGCATCGGTCGGCGAATCATCGGAACAGCCATAGAAGCCAGCCAGAGCCAGCATACTCAGCGCCAGGGTGATCAGGATACTTGGATAGCGTTTCAAATTATACCTCCCCCCCGCATACTGCGAGTCATCTGGGTTTTCGTTTATACACGACGGGTTTATGCAATCCGGGTGCCAAGGCAAGGGCGCGGCGGTATCATATTGTGCTGTAACAGGATAAGAGGGTTTTGCAGGTCGGTTTGGTGGGGGCGGATTCGGGTAAATTGAGGGATCTTGCCAATTGTTGTTGGGATGGCGCAATGATGGGGGCCGGGCTAAGTAATGGCTGAAAAGTGCCGAATTATTCTATATGTCGAAATAAACAGCAAAACCGCCGGATAATGGGGAGCGGCTTGTGTCGTTATTTATTCTTGATCTCTTCTTCGCCCTGACATTTGTTGTCCTGCTCGGCCTTCTGGTCAGAGTTCGTGAGCGTGTTTTCCGGGATAACCGCGAAAGCTATCGTTGTACGGTGGGCGGATTGTTCTCGCTGGGCATAGTGTCGGTCATTCAATTGGTTTCACATCAGGAGTTGTTGCATCAGGTGCCGTTATTGTCGGAGCCGATTTATCTTGAAGTAATTGAAATTATCGGGATTATCACGGGGATCACATTACTGATTTCCGGTATATCGGTCTGGATTCCGGGACGGCGCGGCAATACGGAGACGGAGAAAACCTCTCGCAGTCGGGTTGCCATCGATGATATTCTTCTGCGTCTTATGCGGGTCGACGCGACGGCGACATTATTTGATGAAATTCCGCGTATGATCGCCGACCGGTTCGGATTCGATTCGCTGGCGGTATTCCGCCGTCATCACAGCCATAAGCGGATCATGCTGACCGATGAAAGCAATCTGGCGTCGTCGATTCGCGGCGATATCAAACGCAGTCTGCGCCTGACGGGGTCGGTACCGAAACTGGTGGAGGCGGTGCGAAAAGCGACCGGACCGGTGGGTGAAATCCCGTTGACAATCGGCGCGCGGACTGTGGGGGCGATTCTGTTCTGGAAAGACCATCCGGAAAAACTCTGCGAAGAGGAACTGAACGCGCTTCGGCGATTGTCGACGGCGCTATCGTCGGTATTGGATACCCGTTATCTGGACATCAAGAGCGAATACTACGAGGGAAGCTGGCGACACTTCGCACAGGTACGCGATATCCTGACCTCCCGGAAAGATTTGAAAAGCAATTTGCAATCGTTTTATTACCTGTTCCGTCAAGCGGTCGGCGCCGAGTATTTATCGCTGGGGCTGATCGAATCCGGGCGGGAGAATGTCAAACGATTCACGATCGGGGTTAATGCCAGTGTCCTGCTTGACGGTGTTACCAATCCGACCGGGGCGAGTTCCTGTTTTACCCAGGTAGTCGATCAGGCTCGTGGCCTTCGCGTGGCCGATGTCCGCAATGAGCGGATCGAGAATGTCGATTCCCTCAGTCTCAGTTGCGGGCAACGCAGTTTGATGGCGGTTCCGGTACTGCAGGGCGGCAGTGTGATTGCGGTGCTGACACTGGGGCATCGCGCGCCCAACCGGTTTTCCCGGCGCGACCTGCTTCGCGCGGAGATGCTGGCGCAAGCCATGACGCCGGTGGTTGCGAGCGAGTTGCATCGTCGCGCGATTCTGATGCGGGATCGCCAGTTGAGTGCCTTGATGTCATTCAACGCCGCGATGGAAAGCGCTCACGACGTCGACACGCTGTTTGATGCCGCCGCCGAGACGCTCCTGAAGGGGATCGGGACTTCGCTGGTGCGGGTGACCACGCTTGACCGGCAACATCAGGTTCTGGAGACGCAGGCGATCAAGACAGTGCGGCCGTTTGACGAGGTGCGGACCGATGCGGTTGCGGTGTCGAGGCAGATGACCCGCTGGCATGAGATGGTGCTGGATCAGCAGAGGCCGCTGTTGTTAAATCAGCGCGATCCCGAGACGGCGATGGATAAACCGGAAATGGACAGCCTGGTGATGCCGGGGATGCAGTCGGCGCTGATTCTTCCGATTGCGGTTAACGGACTGGTGATCGGTCTGGTGACATTGGGTGAGATGCGTCGCTGGGAGCGGTTCTCGTATGATTCCCTGGCGATCACGTTCGGACGGGAGGTTATTGCGCGGCTGGTCAGCGGGATCAAGCTGTTGCAAATGAGCCGGATTATTTCATCGTCAAAGGCTGAAAGCCAGCCGGCGCCGGTGATTGGAACGGAGAATGACCGGTTCCGCGAGCTGAAAAGCCCGGTGACATCGCTTCGCGGCTCACTCGACCTGCTGAAGATTCGCGGCATGCACGATGAGGTGTACGCGGACGAGTTGATGCATGCGATGGAACGCTCGACCGACCGGATTATGTCTTTGTTGAACGAATCGTAAATTCGCCATACAATCTCACCGAAAAAACATGTGGCAGGATCAGGGCGCAAGTGCGGATCCTGCCTTTTTATATGGCCAGTGGCCCCAGTCTTTAAACTTGGGGTTTCTGCATATCGCATAATGGATATTGCATAAAGCCAGCCCTGACGGATTGAGCCACCCGATCTTTGGATTTCTGGCTAGGTTTTGTGATGATTGCAAATTTTGCCGATGGCCTCATACATGCGGTTGCGGATGGATTGTAAGTGAAGGGCTTCGGCAACAGCCACCTTCGCGGTGTCGAACGTCTTGAATCGATCCGGTTCGGTTTGGATGATGTACGAATTGACATGCTGATTCCAGAACCAGTCCGCGCTGGCGAACTGGATGTATTTCGAGTCGATCTGCACGATACGTTTCAGGTCGTTATAGAAGCGCAATCCGGCGGGGCTGTTTTGAATGCACATCGCCATATAGGCAATGCGGTATTCGACGGTGGTGGTGTCTGCATAATTCGCCAGCGGGGCAATCCCGTGGGGAGAAGGTTGTCCGTCATGCACAAAATGTCCCCAGCAACATTGCAAGGTGAAGCAATGAGCGACATGCGACAACGTATCGATAATGTCGACAATCGGTGGGTCAATGGAGTTCAGATCGAGGCCTTTAAGGGATTTGGCTCGTCGAAATGCAAATCCGGGATCATCGACAAATGGTTTTGCGGCGGTGTACGTTTCCATACAAAATGATATAGTTTTACGGTTATCGGATCAATAGTAATATGCTGTTTATTCCCAACACAATTGAGATTTTGATAAGGTCTTTGTGAAGAGTTCGAGAGGTATCGCGCACGATGCGGCGATTTCGGCCTGTGTGAAACATGGCGTGCTGGCAGTGTATTGGGTTTGTTTTAGTCGCGGTCAACCGCAGGCTAATCTCTATATTCTATTATACCACAATGTGTTACTATTATTCGAAAACGGGTTCGTTTCCCCAATGTATTTTTTCTCTCCTCGCGGTCTTTTTTCCGCATACCGATAGAAGACGGCAGGATCACGGCATCTGCCGCGACAGACCAGGACCCTTCCCTGCAATACTGCACATAACCATACTGATTCCTTTGTTGATTGTTGTCTTATCTATAAAAGAGTGCGTTTTTGAAATAACCATTGTATTGGTAGTAAAATTGTCACACCCTATTGTGCGTCCCTGCTTATACCATTGGCAGTTTTTTCAGCGGGTCTGAGGATCCGCCGATCACAGGGGTACGCATGATCTCTTAATGAAAATCAGTCATGGCGGCTATTGTCACAACATCACTTCCGCTTGGGACTCGGGAGGCAGCTTTTGACTTATGTTTATTGGATTCTAAAATGGACACCCGGTCGAAAATTCATTATTCCGGCAAATACCGCTTGATTTTGCGGCGGAGATGCGTATATTAGTAATCGATTTCTTCGGGGTGAGGCGTAACTCCTCAACCGGCGGTGACAGGCCGCGAGCCGGTTTATAAACAACCGGTTGAACCGGTGCAATTCCGGTCCCGACGGTATAGTCCGGATGGGAGAAGAAAGCGATATAGATAGGAATATATCTACATCCGCTCTATACACCCCGATATATATTGGGGTTTTTTTGTGACTGACGCACACGACCGCACATACATGAAGATGGCCCTGGAGTTGGCCGAACGAGGGCGGGGGAAAACAACACCGAACCCCATGGTGGGAGCGGTTATTGTCAAGAACGGCCGTGTTGTCGGCCGGGGATATCATAAAAAGGCCGGAACCGCTCACGCGGAAATTGTCGCACTGAAAGACGCGGCCAGGGCGGCGCGCGGTGCGACGATGTATGTCACGCTGGAACCGTGCTGTCATTTCGGACGCACCGGACCGTGCGCAATGGCGGTGATTGATGCCGGTATCAAAAGGGTCTATTACGCAATCAAGGATCCCAATCCACTGGTGAACGGTCGGGGCGCGGCGATGCTTCGCAAAGGCGGAGTTGAGACACAGGCCGGGCCGATGCGATCCGAGGCTTCTCGTCTAAATGAAGTATATCTGAAATTTGTTACCACCGGGCGGCCGTTCGTGACGCTGAAATTGGCACAGTCACTCGACGGCCGAATTGCCGCCTCGACCGGTGACGCGGCGTGGATTTCCGACATGGAGTCGCGGCGCATGGTGCATCGCCTGCGCGCCGAATCCGATGCGGTGGTGGTCGGCTCCGGCACCGTACATGCCGACAATCCCGGATTGACGGTGCGGATGGTGAAAGGCCGCAATCCGTATCGGATTGTGCTTTCCTCGCATCCCGATTTCAAACGTTCATTGAAGCTGTTTACGAACAACGATGACGCGCGCACAATCATTGCCACCACCAAAGCGGCGGCGGAGAGACTCTCAGGCAAGAATCTGACGGTATGGTCGTTGAAAAAGAGACGCGGCGGGATCGATCTTGAGGATTTTCTGGAGAAGGCCGGACGGTTCGGCATTATGTCGATGCTGGTGGAAGGGGGCGGCGCGTTGGCGACGTCGTTTTTACATGCCGGATTAGTCGATAAAGTGATGTTGTTTACCGCGCCGATGATTATCGGCAAGGGAATGGCGGGAGTTGATGATTTGCATGTGACCAATATCGCCAAGGCGATTCGTTTCACCAATTATGCATTCACGCCGAGCGGTGGAGATATACTGTTTACGGGATATCCGAAGGGGAAATGATGTTTACGGGAATAATCGAGACAGTTGGTGTAATCAAGCAAATCAGGCCACGGGCCAATTACAAACTGCTGACGATTGCACCGAACCGGCCGTTTGACAATATCGTGTTGGGTGAGTCGATTGCGGTGGATGGGTGTTGCCTGACGGTGACGGAATTCGATGAGACGCATTTCACCGTGGAGGCATCGCAGGAGACACTGGCGATGAGCATTGTCAGAACATATGCCAACGGCACCAAAGTGAATCTGGAGCGGGCGCTTTTTCCGACCAGCCGCCTGGGCGGGCATTTCGTTTCGGGACATGTGGACTGTGTCGGAAAAGTAACAAAGGCGACGGCGATCGGGGATTCAATCGAGTATGCGATCAAATACCCGGATACATTCAAGCGGTTTCTGGTGGCGAAAGGATCGGTAGCGATTGACGGGATCAGCCTGACGGTCAACCGGCTGGCCGGGAATGAATTTGCGGTCAACCTGATTCCGCACACGCAGGCCGAAACCAATTCGGGCCGGTGGCGTGCGGGAGTTGAGGTAAATCTGGAGTTTGATCTGCTTGGTAAGTACATGGTCAGGCTTCTTGACATAGAAACCAAAGGTAATCTGACTCTCAATAAGCTGATCGAGAGCGGATGGTAATACAGGTGGAGTAGACATGGTTACGTTCAACAAGATTTCGGAAGCAATCGAAGATATCCGCGACGGCAAGATGGTAATCGTTGTCGACGATGAGGATCGCGAAAACGAAGGCGATTTCATCATGGCGGCGGAGAAAGCCACGCCGGAGGCGATAAATTTCATGGCCACGCACGGGCGGGGATTGATTTGCGCCGCGCTGACCAAGGAGCGGCTCGACAAACTGCAGTTGTACCCGATGGTACAGGCCAATAGCTCCAAGTACGGAACGCGGTTCACGGTTTCCGTGGACGCGCATAAGGGGACGACAACCGGTATCTCGGCGTCGGATCGGGCGATCACGGTGCAGGTGCTGGCCGATGATGATGCCGTTCCCGATGATTTAAGCCGTCCCGGGCACATTTTTCCGATCCAGGCGGTGCCGGGCGGAGTATTGCGTCGCGCCGGACATACGGAGACATCGGTCGATCTGGCTCGCCTGGCCGGATTGAAACCGGTTGGCGTGCTGTGTGAAATCATGGATGATGACGGCACGATGGCGCGGGTCCCCCGCCTGTATGAGATCGCGCAAAAGTTCAGGTTGAAACTGGTGACGGTGCAGGATTTGATCGAGTACCGTCGGCGCACCGAAAAACATGTCCGTCGGATGACAGAGGTCGATTTCCCGACCAGGTTCGGTGATTTTCGTCTCTATTTGTACGGCAGTGATCTCGATGAGAAAAGCCACCTGGCGCTGGTGAAGGGAGACATCAAGAACAAGGAAGAGGTGCTGGTGCGGGTGCACTCGGAATGCCTGACCGGCGACGTGTTCGGTTCGGAGCGGTGCGACTGCGGCGGTCAGCTGGCGGCGGCGTTGAAGCGCATCGAGCGGGAAGGACTGGGCGTGTTTTTATATATGCGGCAGGAAGGTCGGGGAATCGGCCTGACCAATAAAATCATGGCCTATGCGCTTCAGGATAACGGCCGCGATACGGTTGAGGCGAATCATGATCTCGGATTTCCGGCCGATTTGCGCGACTACGGAATCGGGGCGCAGATTCTGGCTGATCTGGGGTTGAAGAGTATCCGCCTGATGACGAACAATCCTCGCAAGATTGTCGGGCTGGAGGGGCATGGCTTGAAAGTTGCGGCGCGGGTGCCGATCCAGGGGGATGTCACCGAGCACAATGCGAAATATCTCAAGACCAAACGTGACAAAATGGGACATTTATTATCCAATATCATATAGGGTGAAGACATGCACTACCGGGAAATAACGGGGAAGCTCGACGCTTCCGGAATGACATTCGGCATTGTTGTCAGCCGTTTCAACGAACTGCTGACGTCGAAACTGCTGGAGGGGGCGATTGACTGCCTGCTTCGGCACAATGCCGACGAGAAGAAAATCACCGTGGCGCGGGTTCCGGGATCGTTTGAGATTCCGTATGCCGCCGCCAAGATGGCCGAATCGAAGAAATACGACGCGGTGCTTTGCCTGGGGACGGTAATCCGCGGCGATACCCCGCATTTCGACTATATCGCGGCGGAAGCCACCAAGGGGATCGCCAAGGCGGCGATGGAATCGGGCCGTCCGGTGATCTATGGCGTAATTACCGCTGATACGCTGGATCAGGCAATCGAACGGGCCGGCACCAAAGCGGGCAACAAGGGCTGGGATGCCGCGCTGGCCGGGATCGAGATGGTCAATCTCTATCGCGAAATCGACAAGACATGAGCAGTCGCCGTCGCGCCCGGGAACACGTCTTGAAGGCGCTTTACGCTTTCGAGATCGGGGATCAGGCCACGGTCGAGGTGTTCGACCGGGTTATCGAAAAAAACGGTCTTGACGCCAATGCGCTGAAATTCGCCAGGACTTTATTTGGCAGGGTAGTCGATCATCTGGATGACATCGACAAGCATATCGATCAGCTGGCCACGAACTGGAAACTGGAGCGAATCGCCATTGTCGACAAAAATATCCTGAGGATGGCCATCGCCGAGGTGGAATATATGCCGGAGGTGCCGATTCGCGTGGCGGTGAACGAGGCGATCGAACTCGCCAAACGATACAGCACGTTGGAATCGGCGGCGTTTGTCAACGGCATTCTGGACCGGGTTCTGCACGAACACGAAGCGAACGAGTAAACACGGTCACTGATTCACCGGCAAGTCGTTTTGGGCCGGGAGAGATGATACTCCCGGCCCTTTTTTATGATTGGATTTGAGACGGGAGATGTCGTATGGAAATACTCGTGTCATGTATTTCCGGCTGGACATCTCCGAAAAAAAGCGTATATTGCCAACTTTAGCTAGTATAAAGATTTAGCGCACTCCGATGATATGAGGTAGCAGTGACCAGCTCCGGAAAAAACATCGCCGTTTCCCGTCCCGTTGACCGCTTGAATGCCATCCTGGCGGCGGGAGTTTTTCTTATTGCCGTACTTGTATACTACCTGACCAAGGCCCCCACTTTTTCATTCTGGGATTGCGGGGAGTTTATCGCCTGCTCGTACATTCTGGGTATCCCGCATCCACCCGGATCGCCGCTGTACGTTTTGATCGGGCGCGTTTTTTCGGTGTTGCCGATTGCCGGGGATATTGCGGTGCGGATCAACCTGTTTTCGGTGGTATCATCGGCGGTCGCCGCGATGTTTACCTATCTGGTGACGGTACGGCTGATTCGATTCTGGTTTGCTGATCACGACCGTGTCTATAACCGGATTATTGCCTATATCGGCGGTTTCACCGGGGCGTTGTTTATGGCGTTTTCCGACACCAACTGGAGTAATGCCGTGGAAGCCGAGGTGTATGCACCATCGATGCTGATCATGATGGCGATCTACTGGCTGACGTTGAAGTACTACGATATGCGGGAAACCACGACCGGCAGTAAGTTCATGCTGGTGGCGCTGTATCTGGGGATGCTGGGTGTCGGGATTCACCTGACGCTGTACGTGGTGGTGCCGATTCTGGGGCTGTATTTCATTCTCAAGCGTGAGGCGGGAACACGCGAGTGGGGGATACTCTCGCTGTATTTTATTGTAGAATTGTATCTGATTTTTCTCTTGTCGGCGCGTCCCGGTGAGGTGCCGTACTATTTGACATTTATCGTGGCCTTGATCGCATTCCTGTTTCACTGTGTGTACATCCAGCAGTTTGCGTCGCCGATCAAGATCGCGCTGGGTTTATATGTGATTACGCTGTTCCCGTTCTATTTTACGGTTGTCAATGCTGTGGCGATCAATCTCACCGGACGCAGTTCGGCGTTTGCACAGACCATGCAGACCCTGCCGGTCGGCTGGCTGGGATTCGCCGGATTGAGCGTGTGGGGATTGTATGCGTTGTATCGTCGGTTTACATCGGATGATACCCAACAGCATGCCATCTGGCTTATGACGGGATTGTATTGCCTGGGGCCGGTGGCGCTTTACGGTATCGGTGAAGTGTTCAGCGGCTACGGTGCTTTTCTGGGTCTGTCAGCGCTGGGATTGATTGGCGTGGTGGTGCTGTTGTGGCGGTACATCAACTGGCTGGTGTTGGTGGGACTGGGAGCGATGTCGATGATTATTCTGGGGTTCTGGCAGTTTACGATCGGGATGAGTATCGGCGCGGTACTGCTGATCGTTCTGGGCATCGTCCTGCGCGACCGGAACTGGAAAACGGCGGTTACTATCATCCTTTTGGCGGCGATCGGTTTTTCGGTGCATTTGTTCATCCCGATTCGTTCGGCGCATAGTCCGTCCATCGATGAGAATAATCCGTCCGAATCGTTCAGTGCGTTCGTCGGGTATCTGGAACGCAAACAGTACGGTCAGGAGTCGATGGTGGAACGGATGTTCCAGCGTCGCGCGGAATGGTCGAATCAGTTCGGTGACAGCCCGCGCATGGGATTCTGGCATTTCTTCAAGGATCAGTACGGTCTGAACGGTCCGAAGTTTTTCATCCCGCTGATTCTGGGATTGTTCGGAATCTGGGAGACGATCCGGCGTCGGGCGGTGATCGGACTGCCGCTATTGGCGATTTTGTTGTTGTGTACGGCGGGGTTGATTTTATATATGAATTTCGCCGACGGGACGCGGCAGAACCCCACGACGGGTCTGGATTACATGGAAGTGCGTGACCGCGATTATTTCTTCACGCCCGGTTTTATCATTTTCGGTCTGGCGATCGGGCTGGGGCTGGCGGCGCTGATGGATTTGATCCGCGACACGTTCCGGGCGTTCGGACCGAGGGTCGAGAAGGCGGCGTTCGGGGCATCGACCCTGCTGGTATTGATGCCGCTGTTTCCGCTGACGCAAAATTACTATTACAACGACCGTTCGCAAAATTACATTCCTTTTGATTACGCCAACAACTTTTTGAAATCCTGCCGCCAGGATGCGATTTTAGTCACCAACGGCGACAATGACACGTTCCCGCTGTGGTGTATCCAGGAAGTGTACGGCATCCGCAAGGACGTGCGGATAGTCAACCTGTCGCTGGCCAACACCGGCTGGTATATCAAACAACTTCGCGATCAGCATAATGTCCCGATCAGCTTCACCGATTCCGAGATCGACCGGTTGTTTCCGTATCGCACCCGCGACGGGCGCGCCTTTCGTATTCAGGATCAGTTGATCGACAATATTATTGTCGCGAACCGCTGGAAGTATCCGATGCAGTTCGCGTTCACGGTTCCCGGGAACAACCGTACTTTCCGGGGGCAGTCGCTGGACAGCAACCTGGTGCTGGAGGGGATGGTGTATACGCTGTCGCCGCAGCAACGCGAATATGAAATGGATTTTGACCGAACGCGGCAGTTGTATATGGATGATTATGTCTATCGCGGGGTGAATGATTCGTCGATCTACAAGGACGAAGCCACCGACCGGATCGTCAATAATTACGTTCAGGGCTTTTTAATCCTGGCGGATTCCTTGCGACGCGCCGGGCAGTACGACGAAGCGATGCGGTATGTCGAACAGTCACTGGAGCTGGTGCCGGGGTCGTTCGACAACTATGCGTACGCGTCACAGTTGCTGGCCGAGATGGGACGGCTGGACACGCTGATGGCGTTTGTCAACGAAGCGCCGACTTTGCGCAAGAAGGAATTGTTTTTCAACTGGGCGGTGTCGGCACGGATCAGCGGTCGCACGGGCGACGCCATCGAGGTGTTGAAAATTATCCGCACCCGTTACCCGGATTATGTCGAGGCGTTCCGGCAATTGGGGGCGATGTACTATCAATTGAAGCGGTACTCCGATCTCAGCGAGCTGGTCGACGGCTGGTTGGCGAAGCATCCGGAAGACTATCAGACCCGGATGTTGCGCAGTGACCTGGATTCGATCATGGCGGAATTTGACAGCATTTGGAAGGACGACCAATGAAAATTCTCGCCCTGAACTGGCAGGATCGCACCAATCCGCAGGCCGGCGGTGCGGAAGTGCACCTGGAACAATTGTTGCGCCGGCTGGTGAAGATGGGGCATGAGGTTACGCTGTTCTGTTCATCGTACACGGGTGCCAGGCCGGTCGAGGAGATCGCCGGTGTGAAAATCATCCGCAAGGGAAATCGATACAATTTCAACCTGATCGCACCGTTTACCCTGCGCAAGCTGGTACGCGAAGGCAACTTCGACGTACTGGTGGAAGATATCAACAAAATCCCCTTTTACACGCCGTGGTTTTTAAAAATTCCGACACTGGTGGTGATTCCGCACCTGTTTTCCACGTCGGTGTTCAAGGAAATCAATTTCGCGCTGGGATTGTATATCTACCTGTGCGAACTTCCGATGGTGTCGGTGTATCGCGGGCGCAAATTCAATGTTATTTCGGAATCGACCCGCGATGATATCGCGCATCGGGGAGTGCCGCGTGAGGACATCTCGGTGATCCATTGCGGAATTGACGGCGGCTTGTATTATTACGACGAACACGTCGCCAAGGACGACGATCCGACGGTGCTGTATCTGGGGCGAATCAAGAAATACAAGTCGGTCGATCATCTGGTAGTGGCGTTCAAGCGCGTGCTGGACGATATTCCCGAGGCGCGCCTGAAAATTGTCGGGACTGGCGATTATGTCGATCCATTAAAGAGTCTGGCGAGGCAGTTGAAAATCGAGGATCGGGTCGAGTTCCCGGGGTATGTGGATCAGCCGACCAAGGTCGATATGCTTCGCCGCAGTCATGTGGCGGTATATCCCTCGCTCAAGGAGGGGTGGGGGTTGACCAATATCGAGGCCAACGCCTGCGGGACGGCGGTGATCGCGGCCGATTCGCCCGGCCTGCGCGACTCGGTGGTGGACGGCACCACGGGATTTTTGTACGAGTACGGCAATATCGAAGCGCTGGCGGGAAAGCTGAAAACGATCCTGACCGATCATGACACCCGCGCGAAACTGGAGCGGGGCGGTCTGGAATGGGTAAAAAGGTTCAACTGGGATGACGCCGCCGCCGAGTTTGTCACGGTGCTGGCGTCCATTACGAGCAAGAAATAAACACCATGCCGAAGAAGAAACTCTGGTCATTTCTGATCGGGATTGCAATCTCGGTGATCTGTCTGTATTTGATTTTCCGCAATGTCGATTTTCCCGAGTTGCTGACCGCACTCAAACAGGCCAATTACATCTGGATCATCCCGAATATCTTTTTCGTGGTGTTTGCCATGTATCAGCGGGCGGAACGCTGGAAATTCATGGTCCGGCCGATCGCATCGCCCAGTTATCGCAAACTGCTGGCCGCGACCTGCATCGGTTTCATGGCCAACAATGTTCTGCCGCTGAGATTGGGGGAATTCGTGCGGGCGTATTCACTGTCAACGCAGGAACCGAAAATCACCAAGTCGGCGTCACTGGCGACCATTTTTGTCGAACGCATGGTGTTCGATCTTCTGGCATTGTTACTGATTTTGGCGGTGATTCTCCTGATCGTGCCGATTCCGGTGGATGAACATTTCAAACTCGGCGCGATGTTGTCGCTGGTGATTGCGATTGTCGGTCTGGTGTTTGCGGTAGTGATCGTTCTCAAGCCAGAAGGCTCCGGACGGCTGTTGACCAAATATCTATTCTTCCTGCCGGATTCGATCAAGGCCAAGATTCAAAACACGGTGTTGAAGTTTTCCAAGGGACTGTTGTTTCTCAAGGACTGGCGCCAGACCGCCTGGGTAACGGCGCATACGATCTTTCTCTGGCTGTTCATGGGGATCTCGAACATTTTTATTTTCTACGCGTTCGGTTTCGATCTGCCGATATATGCCTCATATGTCCTGTTGGTGGTGGTGTCGATATCCATATTGATTCCGTCGTCGCCCGGTTTTATCGGAGTGTATCATGGCGGAGTAATCTGGACCCTGCACTTTTTTAACATCGAGCAAAGCAGTGCCATTTCCTGTGCCATCGTGTTGCACGCGGCGCAGTTTCTTCCCATCACGCTGTTGGGTTTTTATTACCTGAAAAAAGAGCATTTGTCGCTGAAGCAGTTGCAAAAGGAAGCTCTGGATAGTAATCAGAACCATGTCAAACAGTGATCGCATATATGTCGTTTTGCCGGCTTATAACGAGGCGGGCAAAATCGGCCGGGTGGTCGAGAAGGTAAGGAAGATCACAACGGTCGAACGGATCGTGGTAGTGGACGACTGCTCTTCGGATGCCACATCGGCTGAAGCCCGTGCGGCGGGCGCCGAGGTGGTGCGGCACGAGATCAACCGGGGAGTCGGAGCGGCGATTCGCACGGGGATTGCATATGGTATCGCAAACGGATTCGATATTTGCACGATTCTTTCGGGCGACGACCAGCATGAACCGACCGAGATCGACCGGGTGGTCGGGCCGATTATCGCGGGCGAGTACGATTTTATCCAGGGATCGCGGCGCATGGCGGGGGGAAAGGTGGTCAATGATCGTCCGTTTCGGATGATCACCACGCAATTGTATTCGCTGTTATTTTCGCTGTTGGTGCGGAAGCGAATCACCGATGCCACCAACGGTTTTCGGGCGTTTCGGGTATCGCTGTTCGAGAAACATGGCATTGATCTCAATCAGGACTGGCTTGACAGGTATGAGCTGGAACCCTATATACTATACCAGGCGATAAAGACCAAGCAGATACGGCTGAAAGAAGTGCCGATTACGATATATTATCATCAGGATCCCAAATCGTACACCAAAATGCGACCGTTTCGGGACTGGTGGCGGCTGGCCAAGCCGATGGTGTATCTGGCATTGCGACTGAGGAAATAGCATGATACCAATTGATTTTACCGGCAAGACGGTTCTGGTGACCGGCGGCGCGGGTTTTGTCGGATCGAATCTGGTGGCAAGAATCGTTCGGACAGGCGGCGCAGTCATTGTCCTTGATGATTTGTTCACCGGGAGCCGTGACAATATCGATGCCGATATCCCGTATGAATTCATCGAGGGATCGGTTACCGATTACGATCTGGTACGTGATACCATGGCTCGATGCGACTATGTCGCGCATCTGGCGGCGCGCAATATTATCATCTCGACCAAGAACCCGATGGAGGATTACCGCTCCAATATCGGCGGCACGCTGAACATATTGATGGCGGCGCGCGAAACCAAGCCGACGCGTATCGTGTACACGTCGTCGGCGTCCATTTACGGCAACCCGCGCATTTTGCCGATTGCCGAGGATGAAACGCCGCTGACGTTTTCTCCGTATTCGGTTTCCAAACTGGCGGGGGAGAATTACTGCTATTCGTTCTACGAGACGTTTTTCGTCCCGGCGGCGGTGGTGCGCTATTCGAACATTTACGGTCCCAAGCAGAATCCCGCCAATCCGTATTGTGGCGTCATCTCCAAGTTTATCCAGTCGATCGATCACGGCGAGAAACCGCAAATTCACGGCGACGGGCATCAGACCAGAGATTTCACGTATGTCGACGATGCGGTCGAGGCGACTTTGTCGGCGTTGTTATCGCCGCGTGCGGAGGGGATGGTGTTCAATATCGGGACCGGTACCGAAACCAGTATCCTCGATATTGTGCAGACGCTGGGTGAGGTAATGAAGCGGGAGATCGAATGTGAACATATCGACCGTCGCGATATCGACAATATCCGTCGGCGGGTACTAAATATCGAACGTATTCGCACCCGTCTGCGCTGGCAACCCCGGGTCACGATTCGCGAGGGACTGCGCCGGACCGTGGCCTGGTATTATGCGTCCACCGGCAAGACCGGATAACAGTGGCGCGCCATGGCTACGCCGGAATGTTCCAGACGAATCCCGCTGATTTTAGCGGCCGTATGCGTGTTCATGCGGCTGGTGTTCGTGTTTGCGACCGAGCCGATTCCGGTGATGTGGGACGCGCGGATCTATTCCTCGGCGGGGATCGGCCTGATTCACGCCGTTTCCGAAGGAGGCGGGTTCGGTCACCCGGAAACGCTGTCCGCCGCCGATTCCGTTGTCAGCCGCAATCTGTTTCTCCGTTCCCTGAATAGCCATATCCGGGGGGAGAAGATCGAGTGGTTGTACTATGCCGTGCCGACACTGGCCGAGGCGCAGGATTATGTCTTCCTGTCGGGGCCGGTATATCCGGCCTGGCTGGGGCTGATTTTCCTTCAGGGTATCGGTGGTGATTTTGTCGCGGTGCGGGTGGTGAATTGTTTTCTCGACGGATTGAGCGCGCTGCTACTCATGCTGATTGCATTGCGTCTGTTCGGGCGCAGGGCGGCCGTTATCGCCGGAGTGATGTATATTCTGTCTCTGCCTTTCACGCTGTTATGCGGAATGGTCTCACCGGATCAGATTACGATTCTTCTGATTCTGGCGGCGCTGTATAATCTCATTGCATGGTATGATGATCATAAAACGCGACGGATCTATCTGACCGGTTTGTTTCTGGGATTGCTGGTGTTGACGCGTCCCACCGCGACGCTTCTGTGCCTGCCGTTTCTGGCGGGATTTCTGTTTGATTTGCGGCGTGATCTGAAAAGCGCGGCCGTGATGACACTGCGGGCACTGTTGCCGTATGTCGCCGTGGTTCTGCCGTGGGTGTTGTTCGCGACGGCGTATTTCGGTGTGCTGACCGTTCGCGATCCTGATTATTCCGAAGCCAATCTTCGGTCAAGTTCGTCGATTCAGTACGACGGTTACGATCTCGATTATACCGCGCCGGATTTCTGGCTGTATTCGATCGGGGATACGATTGCCGGGGATTTGCCCGGGTATGCCCATTTGCTGATTAAAAAGTTTATCCGTCTCTGGGCGCAACCCTACAATGATTTTGCGCAGTCGTTCCTGCAGAGCCCGGAGGCGGGGCGTATCGTGCATGTAATCATTGTGCTTTTCGGTCTGTTCGGAATATTCTATTTTATGCGTCATCGGCGTCCCGGGCCGGTTTATTTGTTACTGATTCCATTATACTATACGATCGTGCACATGGTATTTCATTCATTGGCCCGGTACAATCTCAATGCCATGCCGCTGGTGATGATCGCATCGGCCGGTGCGATGGCGGCGGGATATGATTACCTGAAGAAATTGAAGCTGTCGTTAAACAACGGCAAACATATACGGATTGCAATCGGGGTCGTGGTGGCGGTACTTCTGGTGTTCTGTTTGCCGTCGTCAATCGGTGCCCGTCTATTTAACGGGGAAACAGGTATGGCAGTCGTCCTGATACTCAAGGCGGTGATACTCATCGGCCTGTTTTTGTTCTCCGGTTGGTTGGCCTGGAATGAAGGGGTACAGATTGGAACGATTCGTGTCCTGATGATACCGATGCTGATACTGCTTGTCGTGATAACGGTTGCGGGCGGAACATCGGACGGCTGGGCGGAGTGGAAATGCCGTCTGGAACGCCCGGAGCAGAAGGCGGGAGTGCGGGTGTATGTGCCCGCTGATTATCGCCTGCAACCAAACGAACTGGTGCGGATCGGAATCGATTTGATCGGCGGGCCGGATAGCAAAAATGTTTTCGATGTCACGATTGGTGACAGGCGAGTGACTCTGCAGGCCGGAAAGCCGCCCCTGACCAATTTCTATTACAAAAAGATGACGTACCCCGTGTTTGAGCGACTGCGCCGAATGGACCGCGAACAAATGCGGTTCTGGTCGTTTGTCGTCATCGAGCCGGAAACGTTCAATACGCTGGCGGATCGCGACGGATATGTCAAGGTGGAATTGTCGGCGTCCGAGACGCTTGTCCGTGACGGCGGTTATATCGACCTGTTCGGCAATTATACTTTGGAGGGAACAGGCCGGGTGATGATTCCCGATTTGAATTATTCCTCGATCGAACGGTTTGTGGAAAAGGGTGATCCCCGGATATGGGTCAAATATGCGCTTTGTTCGGATTCGGTCGTTTCGTATTATAGTGATGATGCGCATACCGGACGCGCCGATCGGGTGGATTTATCGCCCGCGTGGGGCGTACAGTCGGGGCGATACCGGATATACATCGAGGCAATGCGGCTGAATCGTACGAAAGATCATTTGTAGGAGAATAGAATCATGAAGCTGGGTGTTATCGGATGCGGGTACTGGGGACCGAATCTGGTCAGGAATTTCAATGCGGTCGACGGCTGTACGGTCGTCGGCGTATCGGATTTGCGCCCGGAGCGGTTAAACTATATCGGGAGCCTGTATCCCAATATCAAGACGCTGACCACCGACTGCAATGAATTATTGCATCACAAGACCATTGATGCCATCGTTATCGCGACACCGGTGTCGACGCATTTTTCACTCGGGATGGAGGCGCTGGAACACGGCAAACACGTTCTGATGGAAAAGCCGATGACGGCGACGTCGGAACAGGCCGAAGTGCTGATCGAAACCGCCGAACGCAGCAAACTGGTGCTGATGGTCGACCACACGTTTATCTATACCGGCGCGATACGAAAGATCAAGGAAATTATCACCAGCGGCGAACTGGGCGAGTTGTACTATTTCGATTCGGTGCGGGTCAATCTCGGGATGTTCCAGCATGACGTCAACGTTATCTGGGATCTGGCGCCGCATGACGTGTATATCATGGATCACCTGCTGGCCCGTACCCCGCGCGCGATTTCCGCGACCGGCGTGGCGCATTTCGACACCGACGTCGAGAATATCGCCTATATTGCGGTGCAGTACGACGACAACCTGATCGGGCATATTCATGTCAACTGGCTGGCGCCGGTGAAGGTTCGCAAGACGTTGATCTGCGGGTCGAAGAAAATGATTGTGTACGACGATGTCGAACCGTCGGAAAAAGTCAAGGTGTACAACAAAGGCGTGGAGTACCTTCAGAACCGGGATGAAGTCTACGATATTCTGGTACAGTATCGGACCGGTGACATGACCGCGCCGCATATCGACCTGACCGAGGCTTTGCATCGGATCGCACGGGAATTTGTCGACGCGGTCGCCGAGGATCGTCCGGCGCTGACCGATGGCACTGCCGGGTATCGTACGGTGCGCATGCTGGAGGCGGCCAATACGTCGCTGAAGGCCGGGGGAAAGGTAATCAAACTATGAAGAACGTGACGCTTATCGGCGATGTCCGCATATATGACAATGTGACGATCGGCGAGGGAGGCATTGTCTATGGACCGGCCATTCTCGGTCAGCCGCCACGCGGCAAGGCCGAGGGGGAACTTCCCCTGATAATCGGTGCCCGGGCGGTGATCCGTCCGTTTACCACGATTTACGCCGGCAACGTGATTGGGGACGATTTCCAGACCGGACAGGGGAGTTCGATTCGCGAGGACAATTATATCGGCAATCGGGTGTCGGTCGGCACCCATGCCATTTTGGAGTATGAGAACCGGATCGACGATGACAGCCGGGTACATTCCGGCTGTTTTCTGGAGATGGTAACGCTGGGCAGGAACGTCTTTGTGGGGCCGCATACGGTATTTACCGACGACCCGCATCCGATGAACTGCCCGAAATGGAAAGAGTGCGGCGGCGGCGCGGTGGTTGCGGATCTGGTTAAAATTGGCGCCAACTGCACGTTTTTGCCGGCGGTCAAAATTGGCCGGGGAGCGCTGATCGGGGCGGGATCGGTTGTTGTCGGCGATATTCCGGAAGGCATGGTGGCGGCGGGCAATCCGGCGCGAGTGATCAAACCGGTCAGCAAGTTAACCTGCCGGATCGGAGCGTACGAGAGGGTGTACTCCTGGCCGCCGTATGAAAACAGCGGAGAATAATGTCCGAGACTCCGAAAAAGATACTGGTCGCGGTTTTTTCGTATAACGAAGGCGGGAAGCTGAAACGGCTGGTGGAGCGATTCGGCACGGATCGCCCGTATGATGTGTTGTTTGTCGACGACGGCTCCGACGACGGCAGTTATGCGTTTCTGCAGACCGTGGACGTGCACCTGATACGTCATGAACGCAATCGCGGTATCGGCTACGGTATTCGCGAGGCGATTCGTTTCGGGCGGGACCGGGGCAATGAAATAATCGTTATCATGGCCGCCAACGGGAAGATGTTGCCGGAGGAGATTCCGCGACTGGTTCAGCCGATTCTTGATGGTGACTGCGACTACGTGCAGGGGTCGCGCTATCTTGAAGGGGGACAGTCGCCGAATTTGCCGACATTTCGCCGGGTGATGATCCGGGTGTTCACGGCGATTATCAATTTACTCTCCGGATACAGGGGAACCGATATCACTTGCGGATTCCGGGCCTATCGTCTGGGGCTGTTCGATAATACGCGGTTCAATCTCGATCAGGATTGGCTGGAAAAGTATGAATTGGAATATTACATTCATTATCATGTCCTCCATGGCGGCTACCGACTGCGGGAGGTGCCGGTGTCGATGGTGTATCCCCAAGAGAAGAAAAATTACAGCAAGATCAAGCCGCTGGTCGGGTGGTGGTCGATGATCCGTCCGTGGCTGTTTTTATATTTAAAACTGCGAAAATGATCGGAACCTCAGGGGAGTGTCTCGGTAAAACAAATACGGAAACTGAGGAACAGCAATCCGTCCACTCCCAGGCGGGTTACAGGTAGTGTCAGCAGGAAAGCCCGATTCATGGATGAATCGGGTTTTTTCATGGTATCCATTTCGTTTCAAACTTGACATCGGTATCGGTCGGATATTCCTTTTGGCAAGGTGACGAGTTATGCATAAAACCGGCGTGAAAATAGCGGCTTTTTTAGTCCTGCTGGCGGTGTTGATCGGTATTTCGGTGATTAAGTCGATGGTTTCCGCCAATCGTCGCGAGGCCGATCTGGAGACAATCAAGCGCGAGTATTTTGCGACACAGGACAGTGTCTACCGCAAGATGCTATCGGACTCCACACGGCGGTATCTTGATTCGCTGATTGATCTTGAAGCGTTTTACCAAAGCAATATCGACAGTTTGAATGACTACTACGATTCGGTGACGGCGGATTTGCAGAAGCAGGTCAAAGAAGCTGCCGCAGTTGTTGCGAAAAAGAACGAAGACCCCCCTCCGGCCAAGAAGCAATCGAAGCCCAAGGTCGATCCGCTGATAAAAAAGGTTAAGTTGATGTATCAGAGGAAAATAGGCGACTTGCCCCGGGACTTGACCGCATATGAGAAACGAGTGGCGCTAAAAGAAATAACCGTCGAGATATCAAAAGAATATAAAATATCACCGGATTCGGTGACAGCAATCGTGAATTCCTCGAGTTAGCGCAGAAAGTGCTTTATTGCTGAGTGTGCAATTGAGAAGCGGGGTCGCAAATGTTGCGCCGCAAAAGATTTTGCCTTGACTTTGCAAGAAGTTTGTTCTTTTTTAACTATAGTAGGAACTGCGACGATTCTTGAATTACTACAGACGCGGATCTGAGCAAGTCGGCAGAAAAAACTGCCAAAGTACCGCCAAGATACTGATACAAAACGTAGTATCTTTAGATATGTTTTACAGGTTTCAAAACCTCTAAAGGTAAGGAGGTGATACGAAACATTAACACCGACCCCATGTAGCCCGTCATACTATACCTCGTAAACCTTTAGGCTATAGGGGAATCCAATGCCTGCGAGAAAAGGAGCCGAGCGCTTCGCAAAAGTAGCTGTAAAAGACTGTTGGCACCCCTACGGGTTGCAGAGTCTGGCACCCGAGAAATTTGCCGCTGTTACCTCATTGATCCTGAAAGGAAAATTCGCACTACTGGGATTACGATATGATAAGGTCGCCGAAGTGAGGTGGCCCTTACATTAAGAAGACGACGCTTATTGCTTGCTGAACGGACCCGAAACCTGTTTGTGGCAGGTTGTCAAAGTTTTTGACATGAGATCGATCTATGTCGATCTCATGTTTTATTATAGCAGAATCTTACGGTTGTGTGTTAAAGTAATACATTATCAGGGCGGTAGCCGCCGAACAGATTATATTGTTGTTTTTCCGCCGACTGATTTTTTATAACATATGAATTCATCATCATCAAAGGGGTTGACAAACCATCCGATAAGTAAGATATTAGCCCACTTGATGGCGCAAGAAAACGGCGAACCATTTTAGATTTTTATTGTATGATATAACATGAGCACCGCGATTCGACAAGCCGTTCCACTGGTTATACTTGCATTGATTTTGGCGGTCGTGTCCAACGTCGTCCTTCCCAATCGCATCCCCTATATCGGCAACTGGCCTTCGCTGGCCGGGTCGGATTCGGTCATCGTTCCCCCATCGGCCCAGGAAGGCGACCCGCCGTTTATTTCCCTTGATGAGGCCGCGGCGCTGTCGCAGTCATCACGTGTCATCTTCGTGGATTCCCGCTATCCGGAGGATTATGTTTATGGTCGTATTGCCGGATCGATCAATCTTCCGTTTGAATTGATTGAGGACTTTTGGGACCGCGTGACATTGAACATGCCGAAAGACCGGGAATACGTTGTGTATTGCTCCGGCGACGAATGCGAAACATCGCTGTTATTGGGGCGGGAGATGGTGTATCAGGGGTATGAGAAGGTGTATGTGTTTTTCGGCGGATGGCGGGAGTGGGAACGCGCCGGCTTGCCGGTGGAGCGGGGGGAATAGCCGATGGACGCCCGCGACAAAATACTGCACAATGATTATCTGGCGTTGGTGTTGCGTGTCTTTGTTGGCGTGGTGTTTGTGTATGCGTCAATCGACAAAATCGTCGAACCGTCGCAATTCGCCCGCATTATTTACAATTATCATCTGCTTCCGGAAACATTGATCAATCTGCTGGCGATTATCATGCCGTGGGTGGAGCTTCTCTGCGGGATCGTTTTAATTCTGGGGATTCAGAAAAAAGGCAGTCTCCTGTTAATCAATGTCATGCTGGTGGTGTTCATGGTAGCGATCGGTATCAACCTGTTTCGCAATGTCGATCTGGAATGCGGGTGTTTCTCGGTCAGTTCCAAGTCCAAAGAGCATGCCTGGGGGCTTTTGTTGCGGGATATCGGCCTTTTGGCAGTCGGCATTTATCTTTTGATCAATCGGTCGGTTCGGTTCGACCTGATCAAATCTCGTTCTTAATCATTCACGATTATCGGCGTTATCAATATCACCAGATCGGTGGTGCTTTTTTCCACTGATTTGTGTTTGAAGATATTGCCGAGAATCGGCAGTGATCCCAGTAAAAATACCGATTCTTCCTGTTCGAGCGTGCTTTCCTTGAGCAGGCCGCCCATGACCGCGGTTTCGCCGTTTTTAACCATAAGGCGAGTGCGCACCGAACGCTCGGAGGTGATCGGTTTCTGATTTTCAATGGTTCCGGAGTAGCCGATAATTTCCGACACCGAGGGGTTCACGTCCAGCAGGATTTCCCCGGAGCGGGTGATATGCGGCGTTACCAGGAGCGAGATTCCAACCTCTTCGTCCTGAAATGAGACGATATCCTGTACCGACCCGCCTTCGCTGAATCGGTTGATGGTCTGGATTGGAATATTGGTGGTCACACTGATCTCGGCTTCATGGTTGTTCAGGGTGGTAACCTTGGGATCAGACAGCAGTTTGGTGCTGCCCTTGCTGACCAGATAGTCCAGCATCAGGTTGACTTCGCCGACCGACAGCGTGCCCCAGTTCCAGGCGCCGTCGGGTAGATTGATTTGCCCGATCGCCTCGGATTCATCGGAATCGGAATCGCCGGAGGACGACATTTCAATCCCGTGACCGCGCGCCGAGAGGGAGGTCGGCCAGGAAAAGCCCAGATCAGAATTGTTATTAACTCCGGTTTCGATCATGCGGACCTGGATGGATATCTGTTTTTCGGGTGTGTCGATTTCTTTGATCAGCCGGGCGATTTGCTCGACCACGTCCGGCAGGTCGATGATGGTGATTTTCGACGGGGCCATCGATGCGGCGTTTTGGGCCGCGGCCTGCGGATTTTCGATAATTTTTATTTTCCCCTTGGGAGAAAGCAAATCGGAGGCGGCATTGATGGCGGCGGCGGGGGTGATGTGGTCGAGGGTCATCAGTCGTACGGTCGTTTCTCCGACAGCATCCATTTCGAACGGTTTGACAACGATCACATCGCCGGAGAAGTAATAATTATAGCCGTTGGATGATAGCACTGCCTGAAGGGCATCGCGCAGGGTGACATCGACCAGGCGGATTGAAATGTTCTGGGTCATATCGCCGGAGAGCACCATATTCAGGCCGTACTGGTCAGCCATCATGTTCAGTACCGTCGTCATGGGAACATCTTCGAATTGCAGGCTCAGTTTTTCCTCCAGCTTGGGCGGCTCGGCCATCGCGGTTGCGGCCAGCACCATCATCAATACCAGTATGTGCAGTATTATGTGTCTCATGATGTTTCCTTATTCATGTGGAGAATGATCTGCTCTCCGTCTTTTTCCAGTGTCACCTGCCGTTTATCTATTTTTACCACCCGGGCGCCGTTGATCTGGTCGCCGGTTCTGACCACGCGCTTGTTGATTACCGCCGAGGGGGCAAGGGCGTTAAACAGGATGCCGTTCAACGTCCAGGACGTCGAATTCGGGGAGGAGGCCGGTGTCGTCGGCTGTTCACCCTGGGCGAGATAGAAAGGATCACGTCCCCATGGGAGTTGTTCGTATTTTCCCAGATCAATGGTATTTTTCTCTGCTGTTTGCGGATGCATGATCGTGGATGCCGCCTGTGGTTGCGACTCAACCGGTTTGGCGGTTTTGGAGTCGGTTGCGGTGAATTCACTGATGCCGTAAATAAGCGCCGCCACGAAGACGATGCCGATACTAATCTGCCGGGTTTTGGGATTCATCAGCTTTTCCCCGCAATGCCGAGAATGGCGTTAAAGGTGAACGTGATATCCGATGTGGCACGTCCGTCGACGTCGTTGGTAATACGGCAAAACGTCAGACCCTTGTAGAAGTTCGCTTTTTCAAGGTCGCCGACGAATTTACCGATGTCGGGGTACTTCCCGTTCAGAGAAAGAGAAATGGGCAGAATTTGCGGCAGGGTATCTCCGACGGCGGCGCGGTTCAAAATCAGCAATTCATCAATCGAAGGGGTGATTTCAATCAGCCGCAATTGATGGTTTTTTGCCAGAGTTTCAAATTCGCTGAACAGGCGAAGCAGGTCGCCCTTGGAGGCCAATTGCGACATCAGCTGGTGTTTTTGCCGGACCAGTTCTTTTTGCGAATCAAAGAATGCCGGCAGGTCTTTGAAAATTCGTTCGAAATCGGCGATTTGCGCGGAGGTGTTGGCGATTTCGTCTTTGACGGTCTGCCGTTCGGTGTACACGGGCCGCAAGAATCCGAAATACCATCCGACCGTAACGATGATCAGAGCGGTCAGCATGATCAGATGTTCTTTTTTCACAGCACAACCCTCATTTCGATCTGGAAATCCACCACGAACTGCCCGCGACGGTAGCGCTTGTCGTGTTTGCGCAAATCAATGCGGTTAAAAAACGGCGAGTGCTCCAGCTGTGCCACGAACTCCGCCAGAATAACCTCGGGTGGGGGATCGGAGGCGATAGCCCGGCCCATCAACTGCAGGCCGTAGCCGGAATCGGTTGGAAGCAATTCGAAATGATCGAGGACCACGCCCTGTGGAGTGATGCGCGACAGCTCTTTTAATCCCAGATGCAAAAAGGTGGGATTGCTTTCCAGCATATTGACAATGGCCCGGTCGGCGGCGGTATTGCGTTTTATCCGACGGTATAACCGGTACGACGGCGACGCAGTGTACTGCTCCACCTGACGGTGCAGGCGGTCCAGTACCGCGCGTTCGGTCTTTAGTGCGGTCGACGACGAAAGCCAGAACATGGCCATGATTACAAGTATCGCCGCAAAGATCGGAACGGTATGTCGGTAGAAGGCATTCGCCATATGAGTCGCACGCAGGGGATGCGGGAGAAAGTCGCTCAAACGATAGCCGGTGACCGCCAGGGCGATCGCACCCAGGACGGTCGGCACAATCTCAACCTGATCGGCCAGATGCGATTGTCCGGCAACCCAGGTATTCAGGGGAAAGCGTTTGAATGCGATGCCGAAGCGCTGGGTCAGTTTGTCGATTAACTCCTCCGAGTAGGCCAGACTGCCATAGACATAGGCCGTCTCGACGTTTGCCTTGGGGTGCAAACCGGCATAATAGTCCAATGAGTTCTGGACCTCTCCTTCCAACGCCTCGGCGAATTTGGCAATATCATCGAATTCAGATGCCTCGGCATTCAGGGCCTGCGCGCCGATCGAGCAGGTATGGATAAAACTCAACTGGTTCCCGTCGTAATAGCTGATGTCGGTGTGATTGCCTTTGACATTGACCAGCACGTAAGTTTGATCCGGCCGGTAATCATCCATATTCGGCAAAAACTGCCCGATCGCTTCCAGTTCGTGATGAACGGCGTCGATTTTAATATCTGCGGTCTGGAACTGTTCCAGTCGGGTAGCGATGGTGCGGCGGGGAATCGCGGTCACCGCAAACGTGCTTTCTTTGTTTTCGCTCAGTGGTGTTTTTATTCTGCGGTAGTCGTAATAAGCCTGATCGAGTTTGAACGGAATCTGACGGTTGGCCTCCCAGTAAATTGCGCCCGGCAGTTCTTTCTTACTCATGTTCGGGAGTGTGATGACACGATAAACCGAATCGTTGCCGGTGATGCCGAGAATGATATGGGTTTTTGATCGCGCGTGTTCTTTCAAATACGACGTCACCTCGGCAATGATAAACGCTGAACGGGTGACATCGGATTCATAAGACAGCGGAATGTGAATCCTGGTCACATCCAGCAGTCTGACGCCGGTCGGTCCATGATGGGCGGTTGCCAGCTGGACGGCGTTTTCGTCGATCAGGATGGCGATGGTTCGCCCCAGACGATAATGCCGGCCGGGTCGCAGACGCGCCCATAGTTCCGATTTACGTATCAGTTGCGGTTGTGTTCCGTGTTCCGGTGTCATGTCTCTGACTCGTTATACGCTAAATGTTATGATCGATCCGTCGCTGAACATGACGGTAAAATCGGTGCCCGCCATGTTTTCATGACTGCCATTGCCGTTTTGTCTGTCCGTAAATCCCCCGATGGTGATGGTTGCCGTACTGCCGTTGTTGATTGTCCGCGAGAAGAAGAACGTCACATGGTCATCCGAGGTATACCGGTCATTAAACTTAAAGGCAACGATAAATCCGTTCCAGACCACCTCTTCGAAATATGTCGTCGGCGAACGAGTGTACGATACTTCAATCCAGTTAATGGTTTTGCTTTCGCCGGAATTGTTACGGATTTCGAATTGGATCTCATCACCGCCGCCCATGGTCGTCGGTGTGCCGGCAACCAGTTCCAGATCATCACTTCCCGATGGTGAGGAACCGCTCCAGAGCGACACCCCGAAATGCAGATTGCAGATGGCGTTGCTTCCGGGATTCACGGAAACATAGGAAATGACGGTATCACTGGTCGGAGTATTTATGGCGCGCAGGGTGTGGTGTCCGACGGGAATCCCCGCAAAGCTGAAATTGCCCGAGGCGTTCGGTGTGGCCACCGGCGTGGTGGTCATGGAACCGGCGCCGTCGGGATATGTCAGAGTAATGGCGACATTGCCGTTTTGCGAACCGGGGGGCAGGCCGCCGGCATCCTGTATGGTTCCCTGGATGCCGTTTGAGGTCAGGTCCGCGGCGCGATTGGCGATCTGCCTTGAGATGGTGCTTCCCGATCCGCTGGATGAAAGCACCACGTCGCCGACGTACGTGTACTGGGTTCCCCAGGCATCGGTTTTATAATCATCGCCGTTCTGGATAAAGTCATTGCGCAGATACGGGCCGTTCCAGGTGGCGTAACCGGGATTGGTTACCAGGGCTTCGAGATTCGGCGGCAGAGCGCCGACGTCACCGACATAGCCGAAATCCGACCGCACGCCGTTACTGATCAGGTCGGGATTGCCGGCGATGGCGTGCACGAGTGCGAGCATCTCTTTTTTGGTGGCTTCGACTCGTCCGGTTTCGATCGCGGCGTCCATGGATTTCATCGCCACCCCGGCGATAATGCCGATGATGATAATCACCATCACCAGCTCGATCAGCGTCATGCCCTGTTCATTGAATCGCATGATTTGTCACTCCTAAAACGTGGTCGAAATGTTGGGGGTGACACTGGTCGACGTGATGGTTCTGGCATTCGGGTCGTACACGTAGGGGCTTTGCCAGGCATCGGTAAGGTAGTGCTGTTCGGCGCTGTCGAGATAGGGGCCATTCCAGCCGATGCGGGTGAATTTGTTATAGGATGGAATGGAATCCGGCCGATGGACCAAATCCACCAGCCGTGACGGCGCGTAGCCGACATCACCCTCGAATCCGCGATTGGTGTATTCGCCGCCGCTGACGACGCGGGAATCGCCGATAATGGCGGTTTTTATCCTCGCGATTTCATCTTTGGTGGCGTTGATTTTGGAGTTTTCGGTTAACGCTCCGAATCTCGGAACGGCCACGGCCGCCACGATTCCCAAAATCACGATGACAATCACCAGCTCCACGAGTGTGAATCCGAAGTGATTCGTTTTTACCGGTGCGAACATCGGTTAGCTCTTTTTATGGTTTACCAGTTGTTTTCGCCGACGCCACTGGTGTTGGGCCAAAGTTCGCCGGTGGATTCATTATAAACCCATCCCCCGCGTGTTCCCACGGTTGTTCCTTTGGCCACCCCGGCGACAATACTGTCAGGTGCATTGGTATCGCTTTGATACGGGTTTTTCGGGATGGCATGTTCCATGACGGCGCCGGCGGTCCTCAGGCTGTCCAGCGACGGCCAGGTGGCGGTTCCGGTCGTGACGGCTTGATTGGCGTACCAGATGGCGATTCCGGAACGCAGTCCGCCAAGGGCGGCGCGGGCGGCGGCCTCGCGGGCCTCGGTTGAAACATCCTGATACTTGGGAATGGCCACGGCGGCCAGAATACCGAGAATGACGATAATGATCACCAGTTCAATCAGGGTAAAACCACGGTTTTCACGAAGTGTGCGCAGTGACATAGCGACTCCTTTCCAAACCACTGTTTAATAGACAGAGTATTTCTCTCTTGTTATCGGTAACGGCTGATAATTCTTTAAGTTAGAGCTAATTGCGGAAGACCTGAATCAGGTTCCACATCGGCAAAAATATCGCCAGGGCGACCACCAGCACGAAACCGGCCAGACAGACAGTCAAAATCGGCTCCAAAAGCGCGGTCAGGTGGCGCGATTTGTAATCGACCTCTTTATTGTAGTGCTCGGCGACTTCGTTAAGCATGGACTCCAGCGATCCGCTTTCCAGTCCGATTTGAATCATTTGAAGCGCCATCTCGGGAAAGAAGCGGAACCGGCTGATTAAATTCTTGATCTCGCGGCCTTCGCGAAACGAGTCGGTCAGCAGTTTAATTTCGGTCGAGAGACAGCTGTTGCGAATGACCTCCGCCAGAAGCTCCAGCGAACGCACGACCGGGGTGCCGCTCATGATCAGGATCTGAAACATATAGGAAAAACGGGCAACATTGCCCTTGATTAGCAAGTCTCCGAAAATCGGTGTTTTAAGAAACAGCATATCGAAATACAGACGACCGTCGGCAGTTCCATAGATTTTCTTCAGGATAAAAGCCGCTGAGACGACCACCGCGCCGACAATGATCCAATACTGCGTGACCATTTGATTCAGCCAGATCATCAAGCGGGTGGGAGCGGGAAGTTCGGCGCCCATGCCGCCGTAAAAACCGACAAAACGCGGGATGACGAATGTAATCAGCACGATGAAGGCCATCGCGATCGCGGCGCTGACGATGATAGGGTAGCGGATCGACGATTTTATCTGGCGGCTGAGCTGTAAATCTTTTTCAAGCATAACGCCGAGCGAATCGAGGATCAAATCGAGACTGCCGGAGGCCTCGCCGGCGGCAATGGAGGCGGTATAAATCCCCGGGAAGAATCCGGGGTAGTGGGCCATGGCGTCGGCAAGCGATTTTCCGGATTCCACACTGTCGCGGATGGAATCGATGACTTCGTTAAATCGGCCGTTTTCTGGGCCGATGCGAATAATCGCCAGTGAGCGGAGAATCGGAATGCCGGCACGGTACAATGTCGCCAGGTTGCGGGTGAAAATGATGAGATTCTCGGTGCGTTTGGCTTTGAGAAATCCGAACAGGCCGGCGCCCCGGTTTTGACGTTCCGCTTTGATTTCACTGGGAAGCAAATCCTGCTCAGCCAGAATGGCAACCACTCGTTCCGGGCTGTCGGCCTTGATTGCGCCCCGACGGATTACGCC
The DNA here is from genome assembly GCA_016933695.1 of Candidatus Zixiibacteriota bacterium. GTDB lineage: Bacteria > Zixibacteria > MSB-5A5 > GN15 > PGXB01 > JAFGAL01. The sequence goes on from JAFGAL010000010.1 coordinate 61,258, forward strand.
GTCGCGGGTGCGGGCCGTATAGGTGAAGGTATCAGGCACTGACTGTCACTCTTTCCGTGCCGGCGGAAACGGTGTCACGTTCGCGAATGGAAATACACCGCAGGAGTTCTTCGAGCGAGACCTGTCCCGCCTTTACTTTATCCAGACCGGACTGGAACAGCGGCCGGTATCCTTTCTGTATGGCATAGTTGCGAAGATGGACTTCCGACGCGCCGGTGATAATCATCTCAATCATGGCATCGTCGATCTGGATTAATTCATATATGGCGGACTGTCCCAGAAAGCCGGTACGACGGCATTGGGAACAGCCGACACTCCGTTTGAAGGTGATGGGTAGCTCGCCGGCATCGAGTCCGGCCAGCCGCAATTCGTATTCGGGCGGCTGATAGGTTTCGGTGCAATGCGGACAATTGGTGCGAACCAGACGCTGGGCCAGAACGCCTTTCAGGGCCGAGGCGACCAGGTATTTTTCGATGCCCATATCAACCAGGCGATTGACCCCGGTAGGGGCGTCGTTGGTATGCATGGTGGAAAAGACCAAATGACCGGTCAAGGCCGACCGAACCGCCATTGCGGCGGTTTCCGTATCGCGGATTTCACCGATCATGATAATATCGGGATTCTGGCGGAGAATCGAGCGCAGGGAGGAGGCGAACGTCAGCCCGGCTTTTTCATTGGCCTGCACCTGGTTGATCAGAGGCAGTGAATACTCCACAGGGTCTTCCACAGTGATGATATTTTTCGCGATGGAATTGATTTCCTGCAGAACCGAATACAGGGTAGTGGTTTTTCCGCTGGAAGTCGGCCCGGTAATCAGAATCAGGCCTTCTTTCAGCCGGATCAATTCCCGCCATTTTTCCAGCAGGGTTTCATCGAAACCCAGCCGCTCCAGTCCGACGTTCAACACTCGGCGATCCAGAATTCGGATGACGACTTTTTCGCCGTGAATGGTGGGCAGGGTCGAAATACGCAGGTCAATATCATGTCCATCGACCGTCACCAGCATGCGTCCATCCTGCGGCAGGCGCTTTTCCGAGACGTCCATATTGGCGGCGACTTTGATACGGGAGACAATTTCCGCCTGAAGGTTCTTGGGCGGAGAGGCTTCTTCGCGCATAACACCGTTGATTCGATAGCGGACACGCAGTTGCTTTTCATCCGGTTCGATATGAATATCCGACGCCCTGTCCTTGACAGCCTGATTGATCAGCAGATTGACCAGTTTGACGACCGGCGTATCCTGTTCGTTTCCCAGCGCCTGTTCCGCGGCGGCGGCATCCTCGCGGGCGCGATCCTCGGGATAGGTTCCGATAACACCCTGAAGCGAATCGGCCACGGAATAATACTGGTCGATGGATGCGATGATTTCGTTTTCGGGACTGACCACGCGTTTGATATCGCACCGGGTGAGATACTTCAATTCCTCAATGGCGATTATATTCAGCGGATCGGCCATGGCGATTGTGAGGGTGTTGGCGATTTTGAATACCGGAATGAGGCCATACCGTCGCGCCACCTCGACCGGAACCATGGTAATGACATGGGGATCGATAACCAGCGTATTCAGTGCGATTTTGGGGATGTTTAGCCGTTCGGACAGTGTGTCGAGGAGTTGATCCTGGGTAATTAAACCCTTTTCAACCAGGATATTGCCGACCTTGGAACCGGTTTTTTTCTGATCCTTTAGCGCATCCTGCAATTCGGCCTGAGTAATCAGGCCCTTTTCGATAAGAATGTCGCCTATTTTCTTTCGAGCCATACCACAACATGCATTTAAGGGTTCACCTTCATAATCGGTCAATTGCCGTATTCTCTTAACTTTCGGTAAGGCCGGCGATATGTTAATGGTTGCATTTGTATCGGACGACCGATACCTTGACAGATAAACGCAGGGGAGTTAAACAGGCGTGTTCGACATCCGATATTGGCGGTATATGATAAAACAGGGTATTTGGGTCGTTGTTGCGGTATTGTGGGCGGCGTTGTCCTTTGCCGATGCAACGGATTCCGCATCCTGCGGCGTGGTCATAGACTCGGTGATTATCGACAATCGCAATATCTATGATCTTGACGATCCGCAGTATGATCACTGGATTTTCCGGTTGGCCAATGCTTTCAATATCAAGACTAAAAAGTGGGTTATCCATCAGGAGCTCCTGCTCGACAAGGGGGACGTGTATTCCGAGGTGCTGGCAGAGGAGACCGCCCACAACCTGAGGTCGCTTCCATATATCTGGAACGCCGGGGTCTGTCTGCGGCAGGTCGACAGCGCCACCATTCTTCAGGTGACGACATCGGATCGCTGGTCGCTGGTGGGAGGACCGTCGGTTAACCGTTCGGCGGGGGAAACGACCTATCAACTCGGGTTCGAGGAAACCAATTTTCTCGGTTATGGGCATTTTGTCGGTGTGAACGTTTTCGTGCGGGATTTCGACGATGATTTTTACAGTCTGGCATATGTTTATCCGCGTTTATTTGGAGGCGGGTTGACATTTGACGGGTATCGTAATACCGCCCCCGGAATCGGTATCAGCTGGCTTCAGGTATCTTTGCCGTGGTTGTCCCTGTCACAGCGGTATTCGTTTCTGACCGCGTACGAGCATACCGACCGTCGTAATGATTACTATCGTGACGGAGTGATTGTCGCGCAGGATGAAGTCAGGGGGGATGATTTTGTCGGCAAGGTGTCGCAACGTCTCGGGGGATATCATTACAAATTCCTTACCGCGCTGTATTACAAGTACATGGACGTGCGGTCTTGCAATCGGCGGCAGTATGCCGACGATGTTTCGGTAACATTCTCATCCGACAGCCTGTATCATTTCGCTGAAGGGCAGGTGGGTGTCGAGCATATTCAGTATATCAAGACCCGGCGAATCAATATGTTTTCCCGTGACGAGGATGTCGATCTGGTCACGGGGGTATATTTAAAACTGGGTCGGGCCTGGAATGCCGGAAGTGGGGCGAAGCTGTATGACAAATTCACGCTGGAAGCGCATCTGGACCGCTATTGGCGCCGACATTTGCTGTTGATCGATTATGAACGCAACGAGTGGTATAACGGCGAGGTCAGCTTCAGAAAGCGCCAGGATGTTTCGATAAGGTATTATTATAACGGGCTGAAATGGCTAACGCCGCTGGTTTCGATCCAGCATACCCGCGACATCAGGCTGGATCGGATGCGGTTTTTATATCTTGGTGGAAATGAAGGAATACGGGGATATCCCCGTAATTACTGCAATGGCGAGAAGCGTTTATTGATAAATGTCGAGCCGAGGTTTTTCCCGGGGATACGAGTGATGGCACATGAGGTCGGCGCGGCGATGTTTGTGGATTTGGGACAGTGCTGGAATCACGGCGAGACACTGGAGATGTCCGATTTGAACTGGACAATCGGCGCGGGGATCCGGATCGGCGCGGAACGCATTGCGCAGGAAGAAGTTCTGCGAATCGATCTGGCGTATGCCGGACGCTCGAAAACCTGGGAGATTTCATTCGGGATGGGGCAGTTTATTAACTAATGTTTTGGCCGGGTCAGCCGTAAGTACTTATAGGACTTGACAATCACGGCTTTTGACGTACATTATGTGTGAGGGTAAATGGTCATATCGCGCGAATGTATGGTCTCGCCGAGTGGATAGGAAATAGCATGATGACAAGATTACCGGGAAAAGCATGTATTTTTATTCTGTTTTTCGCAGTCGTTTTGCCGTTGACTGCCGTGGGAGAGATGGAACGCCGCGCGTACCCGACGTCGGTTATGACCCTGATCGATCAGGCGTATCAGGCGGGTGACCTCTCCGAAGGAGATCGCGCGTTTTTAACGATTCAGGCACTACGCGATCCGGGCGCACTTCCGGCCGACTATCAGCCGATTAATCCGACACCGATGAAAAGCGGCACGCCATATATCTTGCAGGCGCTGAAAAACTGGGACGCTATGAGTCCGGAGCAACAGGCGCAGGCCGTGGTTATGATGGAACGTGCCCCGCTGGACTCGGTTTATATCTCGCCGGGCAATCATTTTCGTATCCGGTATGGCTTTACCAATCCCGACTCGGTGCCGGCCGATGATTTCGACAGTTCCGGCATCCCCGATTATGTCGAGCGAACGGCATTGTATGCCGACAGCGCCTACCACGTATACCAGGAAATTTACGGTTATCTGCCGCCGCCGCTGAAGAACGATTCGCTGTATACGATCAACTTGAAGAAGTTGTTGCATGTGTACGGTCAGACCCTGCCGACGATTCCCGGCGATTCTTCGTGGGACGATTACGTTTCCTATATCGATATCGACTGCAATATGGCCAATGTCCTGCCGAACGACGATCCCGAGGGCGATCCGATCGGCGCGTTGAAGGTAACGGTTGTGCATGAGTATTTCCATGCCACGCAGTGTGCATATGACACGTTCGAGGATGACTGGTGGATGGAATGCACGGCGGTGTTTCACGAGGAATTGCTGTTTCCCGAGGTGAATGACAATTACAATTTCCTGCCGTACTTTTATGATTATCCCGACACGTCGCTATTGATCGATTCGTATCACGCCTATGGCGCGTTTGTCTGGCCGATGTATCTTGTCGACCTGTACGGGTACGACGTGATCAAATCGGCTTTCGAGTATGCCCGGTATTTTTCGATCATCCCGTCGCTTGACAGCGCCCTGGCCGGGCATGACGAGACGGTGCGTTCGGTGTTTTCGGAATTCACGGTGTGGAATTATTTCACGGGGGCACGTGCGGAAACCACATCGTATTATGTCGACGCGGCCGATTATCCGATGTCGCCGTTGGATCAGACCGCGGGCAGTTGTCCGTTCATGGGTTTGACACCGGTAAAAACTCCGGATGGAATGGGGTGTAACTATATTGTCGCCTATCCCGATTCCAGTGAGAACGGGGGACTGAAATTGAATTTCGACGGCGCCAACTCGGCGGTTTGGGGATTTTCCTATGTGGCATTTGCCGATGATGACGTGCTGGTGGTCGCCGATTGCGATGTCGATTTGTACGGGCGTACCAAGGTCGCGATTTATGATTATCTGCGGTATGATTCGCTGGTGTTTATCCCGGCGGTGATCTCTCCGTTCCAGTACAATCATACCTATGTTTTTGATATGGCAATTCTGCCGTTCGGCGATGCCGACGGCTCGGGTGAGATAAACCTTCTTGATATCCTTCTGCTGATCGGAAATTTGTACAGCGGCGGACTTCCGCCCGCTTACGACTATTACATGGGTGATGCCGACGGTTCAGGCCGAATCAATCTTCTGGACATACTGTATCTGATCGATTACGTCTACCAAGACGGTCCCGCGCCGGTGGTATATCGTCCCTGATTTCACGCCAGATGACAGTATGTGACAGAGAACAGGAAATATTTTCCGGTTTTTGTCGCAATTGACCGTTCCATCACGAACATGATAACCTCAAAAAAGAAAAAAGCGCAATGGCGTGAATTGTACGGATAGTACGGTAATTCGATTTGAAATGCAAAAATATGGAGCGATTGAGATTTTTATTCTTGACTTAAATTGTTGAATCTGTTATAGAAAGTATGGATAGAGGATACTACATCTTAATTACCAGTCGATTGGTTCAGAGGTAACACGGAAGTTTACCTCGTCACACAGAGAGGGGGATAAATGGTCGGAGGTTTCGAACCGAAGATCTTAATCTGTGAAGACTGCGGCGAGGAATTTGTTTTCACCGCCCAGGCCCAGGAATACTTCGCCGACAAAGGGTACACGGAAGAACCCAAACGGTGCAAGCACTGCTACATGAAGTACAAGCGAGACAAGAAGGGACAAGCCACCTCACGGAACGGCAATTTTATCTCACAACAGGATGCATCGTACTTCGGTCGCGCCAAATGAAAAGCCCCTGTCGTAACGACAGGGGCTTCGCCTCGGACCGAGTCAGCCGCGGGGGAGGAAACGGCTGAATAGCTCGGTCGTGCTTTGCAAAAGGGGTCACTTCACGAGAATCATCTTTTTGATCCGCAACTCGCGTTCGGTTTGCAGTCGGTAAAAGTACACACCCGACGCCATGCGATTGCCGTCGTCATCGGTGCCGTCCCAGGTTACGGTCAGGGTTCCGGCCGGGCATGGTTCGTCGATCAGTGTCTTGACCGCGCGGCCGAGCAGGTCGTGCACGACAATCGTGGCCGTGGCGGTTGATGGCAGGAAGAAATCTATGCTGGTCTGCGGATTGAAGGGATTCGGGTAGTTTTGTCCAAGATGAATCCCAACGGGAAGCATATCGGTCGGTTCCTCTTCTTCCTCCTCCTCCTCTTCCTCACCGGTGGAAAACGAGACCTGGAAATCCATGGTCATAACCGCCGCCGACGAAGAGATATTCGTAATGGCCAGGCCGGTATTGTCACCGGTATAGGAATTGGTGTTCGGTGTCGTGGCCGGGCTGAACATGTCGGCGTTAGTGGAGCCGGGAAATGGATCGCCGGAGTTGCCGACCGATTGCTTTTGTTCCAGTTCGAAGAGACCGTCGGCCTGTTCCAGCGCCACCAGCAGATTTCCGGAGGTGGTGTGGTCGGGATACCATTCGTCATCGTTGTCGGACTGTGTTTCGTCGATATGCCAGATCAAAAGGCCGCTTCCCGCGAGGTAAGAGTCATAGCCGGTTTTCTGGCGATTCTCTATTAAAAAGTACTCCGGACCGCCATCGTCTTCGTACCAGAGGCGGTATACCTGCGGCGTGGTCTCGATGGCGCTCAGTGAGGCACTGCTGGTGCTGTCGGAAACGACCGTGGGTGTTACAAAGCCGAGTTGAATGCGGCACCAGGCATCGAAATGCGCGGGCGAGCCGCCCATGTTACCGGCGCCGAGCCAGCTTCCGTAGGACATGATCGACCAGTTGCCGATACCGTAGGCATCGGACGGGCGGTCGGTGTCGTACAGGTCGGGCAGACCGAGAATATGGCCGAATTCATGACAGAATACACCGAGGGTGATGTCACCGGGGGACATCCAGTACTCAGGCTGGATGGAATATTTCCAGACCCGAACGCCGTCGACCACTACCGGGCTTGCGGTTGCCCACATATGCGACCAGATATCATCGTTACTCATGGTGAACTCCGCTCCGGGGCCGGTATGCACCAAAATGACGGCGTCGACGAATCCGTCGTTGTCGTTGTCATACTGCGAAAAATCAACCATCGGATCGATCGCGGCGACGACGTCCTCGCACAGTTTCTGACTGTTGTGCGGATAGGCGCCGGTGCCATTATTGGCGTTGCAATAGTACTCATACGTTTGCGGCGCGGTGATCCAGCCGAGTGAAGAGGGCAGATTCACCGAGACCACGTCGAAATTGTCATACGAGACTTCGCGATAATAGTGACGCAGGGAACCCTGCTGGTTAACAAAGAGCAGGTCGTCGAATTCTGAGGCGGAAACCGAATTGGCCTGATCCGAGAATTCAATCAATATCGCCAGCGCATGGAATTCGCCGCCATAGGCGGTACTGCGGGCGGTCAGCGACGACGTTTGCACGTTCCGCTGGTTCTGCAGGAATTCCGGACGGTGTTGCAGGTAGTACGGCATGGTCTGGCCGCCGGCCTTCAGAGTCGTGTAGGTTTCGGGATGCGGCGGCATGGCAGAAGCGGCGGCGCACCAGATCATCAGGAATACCAGAGTGCATATAAGCCATCCGAATATGTCCCGTCGATATGCCAGAACGCCGACGGCGCCGGTTCTTTTGTTGCGATGTATAATAGTTTCACCCATGTTCTCCCCCTGGGTTAATTGTTATCACCATTGGTCATGGCAATCCGGATGCCGGGTGGAGAATTGTCTGTAAGCTATAGAGTGCCATTAGGATAAGTGGGGCTTTATGGGTGTGCGCCCATAGTGTTCTTATGGGGATTGTCCCATACCGTATGGTGTATTCGGGAGTGACTCTCTATGGGTAAAATAAAAAAGGGCGGGAATTTTCCCGCCCTTGAGAGGCATGCTGTAAACGATTATTGTATTACAGGCGAATGCCCGCTGAGATCGCAAAGTGCAGACCCTTGGACTCAGAAAAATTGAATGTACTATGATTGGAGACTGCAAAGTCCATATAGGCCAGACCGAAATCGAACCCCGAGCCGCCCGACAACGCCGCGGCCTTGCCGCCACCGGCGGCATAACCGGCCCGAAGCGGCATGAAGGGGATCAGATGGTATTCCGCACCGACTGCGATGCGGGGTTTGGATGATGTCCCCGCGCCAAGGCGAAAGCCCTGTTCCCAGTCGATCGCCCAGAGCAGGCGGCCGCTGGTATTGGCGATACCCAGACGCATGACGGTCGGAAGGGAAGAGGTGAAATCGTCGATATCGCGGGAATAATCCTCGGAGATCACAACCGAATCGTCATCCATATTGTCGGTGGTGGTGGTATCGAACTGAAAGTAATAACCGTGTTCCTGCGTTTCGTTATTCCAGGTGATATGGCTGAACAGGTTGGTAAACGTTACGCCAATCGTATAGTCGTGGGACAGCTTCAGTGCCGCACCGAGATCGAGACCATAGCCGGTGCCGCCGGTGGCGGTTCTGATATTGATATTGCCTTCACCTTCGAAACCGGTAATCAGCGTGGTGGCGCCGCCGGAGATATCGGTGACTTCCTCGTAGGCGATACCGCGGATGTATTTGGCGGTCGCGCCGATGGAAAGCTGGCGGCTTCCCAGTTTCAAGAGTGACGTCCCGTACGAAACACCGCCGGTGGCATAGGCGATCGCTTCACTGTACATTCCGTCCAGCGAGAACGTCTCGTTGAATCCATTACCGTTGAGAATCAGCCGCATGGCGTCTTTGCCGAGATTTGATTCGGTTGCCGCCAGGCCGTTGAAGGTCAGGGCGATATTCCCGAACGACAGCGACATCGCCGTGGCTTCGGCGTCGGCCGATATTTTCAGGCCTTCCACCGGGATTTTATTGAGGATGGTGTTCTTGTCGTCGGTGGTCAGAATCGCACCGGTGTAGTCGTTATAGTCATTGAGCGTGAAGCTGTTGTTACTTATTCTAGCCCCGGCGCCGATAATTTCCAAACCGTTCTGGCGATACCCGTCCAGCCCGAGGTTGGCCGGATTGTACAGCCCGGCGTAGACGCCTTTGGCCAGGCCGGTATACGCGCCGCCCATCGCCACCGCGCGGGCGGAAGACAGACCATAGGCATGCGCGTCGCCGCCGACGGCCAGTATCAGCAGAATCGCGCTGAGAGCGGCAAACGCCACGGTCCGCGACCGATTCCGAAATTGTGCTTTGTAATTGCTACTGGTATTCATGGCATGCCTCTTTCTTAAAATTCACCGTCAAAAATATATTCCACGCTGATGACTCCCTGGGCGACAATATAATCCGTGCCGGATATTTTCACCGGCTGACCGCCTGAGCCGTTGAGGGTGATCACCTGGGTTGAGTACAGTATCGGATTTTCCAGAACTTGTATTTCGATGCTGTCGAGGACCACGATGTTTTCCGTGGCGGTCGCTTCGGTCACGACGCCATCGGGGCCGAAAACACCGGCGTCGACCGAGATCGGGCCGATCACGACTTCGGGATCGGCATAGATCGTGGCCGAATCACCGCTTAAATGGATTGCCACGGTGGTCCCGAGTGGCAGGTGGTTGATGATATTGGTCGTAAAGGTCGCTTCGACAACGTGGTCGGTAATCAGATCGATATCGTCCTGTTCGATTTCCTCGGACGACACATCACCGTCAAAGGTCGCCGTGCCGACGACAACTTCCAGCGGTGAACTGATTGTCACACGTGCGGTGACGTAATCCTCAGCGTGAATCGTCCCGGCCGTAGCACCGTCACCGAACGATGCGGCGCCGTCGACAGTAATCACCGACGGAACGGGATTCAGAAACGCCGCCAGATTGGTGTCGAGAATATACGTGTAACTCGGTTCCGCGACCGACCCGGTGGGGATGTTTTTGACATAGTGCAGAGTCTGACCGTTATTGCCGGTTACGGTGATATCAAGCTCGCCGGTCAGATCGGCGGTGTTTTCAATTTCCAGAAGCAGTTCGGCATTGACCAGCTGAAGGGAATCGAATCCCTTGGGCAAGTCGATGTCGAGATCGATATTGTCGAAGGCCGCTTCGGTCGGTTCGAAGACGCCGGTCAGCGATGAAAACGCCAGATCGCTGATATCGGCGGAGAAATGGAAATTGTCGCTCGCATCAACAACCGCCATCGCCGGGCCGGTGGAATCGATCACCGCCAAAACACTGCAGGCCACATTCTGCGGAAGAGCCTGGTCCAGCGGTTCGAAGGTATAGCCACTCAGGTCGATGAAGACGTTGTCGTAACTGTTGCCGGCTATTGTCAGATGTCTGGTTAGCGGGACGCCGTCGAGAGTAAAGTCCGGCAAATAAACATCCACGTCGGCTTCGAGCTCGGATCCGTTGGTCAGGGACAGAATCACCGTGCCCGATTCCAGATCTGCCGACATGATAGTATTGCCGTCGTCAATAGCGACACCAGTGGTCAGGTTTTTGACGATTTCCGGTATTTTGGCCTCGGCCGCGGTGACCGAGATGGTGTTGAATGCCGCCGCGGAGGCCATTGATTTATCCGCCAGGGTCAGCACAGTCCCGCCCGGGGTATGGCAATGAATCTGCAGTTGCAGGGTATTCGATACGGTTTTGCCGGAGAGGCTGAGGAAAACCGAGTCGCGGTCGCCGACACCGACACCGCCCGGAAACGACAGTGGGGTGGGAGTCAGCGATACGGAGTTGATGACATCAAGGACGTCAAATAGCACGGTGTCCAGATTTACACCGAGATCGTTGACGATGACGATATATATGCCGCCGGACGAGATTGTTGCCCAGCTGTAATCCTCGATGACCGGCATGTTATTGGTGACATCAAACGAACAGGCTGGAATATCATTTCCGACTGGCGTGAGGATATCTTCCAGATCCACCGTAACCGGCGCCGGTGCACTCGGCCTGATGATCACCGCGCCCAGAGTTTCGTCGATGGACGTGGAGATGTCCGACGTATTCAGATCGTCGTCGACGCGGACCGTGTCGATTTCCTCACTGTACGAGAAAACGATTTCACCGGTACTGTCCATGGTGATGCCGGGCTGGTCGATTTTATCGATGATTTCCGGCATCAGATACGTGCGATTGACCAGCGGCACGGTGAGATTGGTGGTCCAGGTCGGGGACTCCGGCTTTTTGATACTGCATTGTACCATTGTCAGAAACACGAATATGACAATAATGGCCAGCAGGATTTTCAGGCCGTATTTGACCAGGAAGGAATCCGCGATGGCCGGGCGATTTCGTCGCCTCGGTCGCGGAATGGCAGTTGCGGATGATTCAGTCATATCTCCCCCTGAAATCAGGTTATAGTTTTTGGGCCAGTAAGCCGCAAGCGGTGTGCCGTGTGGTGCAAACCGCTGGCGGACAGGCAAATAAGCGGAATGTGAGGTAACGGTGCCCCGGATAAAGTATGGGGAAGGGGCAATACTCAGAAGATGATTGACAATGCCGCAAGCGAATAGTACTATTAGTGTATGGGAATGGGGAAATATGATCGGCTGTTGTTTATTCTTAACCTGATTCGAGGTCGAAGAAATCTGAATGCATCCATGATCGCGCGGGAATGCGGTGTGACGGAGCGGACCGTGTACCGTGACATAATGACGCTATCCGAGGCCAATATTCCCGTGTACTATGATCGGGGATATAAACTGGCATCGGACAGTTTTCTGCCGCCGCTGAATTTCACCGTGGATGAATATTTAGTCCTGAAAACCGCACTGGAATCGTCTCCTTTGAATCGCGGCGGTCCTTCGCGGCATACCATTCGCGCTATCACGTCCAAAATCGAGGCCTCGCTGTCATCGCGCGTGAGACGGGATCGTCTCGGTCATCAACCGGTCAGCGTCAGTATTAAATCTACCGCCGTGCCCGACTCCGGGACCGCGTATTATGCCGCAATCGAACGGGGTATCCGCACGCATCGGGTGGTGCGCATAGCCTACCGGTCTTTGGCCGGGGAGACCCTGACGCGCGATGTGGAGCCGCTGTTTATGATCTTTATCGAGCGGGCGTTTTATTTTGTGGCATATTGCCGCCTGCGCGGCGCTATGCGGACGTTTCGTCTGGACCGGGTGCAGTCGGTGACGGTTATGTCGGCACGGTTCAAACCGCGGGCGGTCGATCCGGATGCGTATTTCGCCGATAGCTGGGGAGTCTGTCACGGGGAGCCGGTCGAGGTGGAACTGGTGTTTTCCGGGAAGGCGGCGCGGGTAATCGGTTCGGGGCGGCATCATCCGGGCGAAAGGAAAACCGAACTTTCCGGCGGTCGGATTCGCTACCGGGTAAAGGTGAGCGGGACCGATGAGATCGGGCGCTGGATTTTGAGTTTTGGCGGGGAGGTTACGGTGGTTCGTCCGGACCGTCTTCGCCGGGAATTGGTGGATCACGCCCAAAAAATGATAAAAAATCACGGCGGATGAATTTTTACTGACATACTCTGTCAGGGGTGTACTCTATATTATCGACAGGAAGGTTCGCCGCCGGCGAATACGGTTATTGATTCAACGAAATCGTTTAAGGCCTGATGGTGGACGATTTCAGGGTGTTGCCACTGGCAATGTTCGGGCGACGGGTTGTCGGACGGGCCGACAATCCCAAAGGGGAGGAAAGACCATGACAAAAGCGGAGAGGTTGTTATTTCTTGTCAATCTCTTCCGGGTGAGGAGACGGATAACACTGGAAGAACTGGCGAGGGAATGTGAGGTGTCAACCCGAACGATTTATCGCGATATTGTATCGCTGTCGAATCTAAACGTTCCGATCTACTATGACGGCGGGTATCGGCTGACGAAAGGAGTATCGTTGCCGCCGCTGGCGTTTACGCGGGACGAGCAGGAAATCATCGGGTATTGCCTGCGCAATTCGCCGCTGGTCAAATCGCCTCGCCTGCGCGGTATCATCAAGAATATCGAACTGAAAATCCTGTCGACTCTCAGGGATCGCAAGCAGGGGCGTCTCAATTCTCTATTGATCGGCTCCGACAATTCCGAGAAGCCGTTCACCCCCAAACAGGATAAGCTGATTGAATTGTTTTTCAAGGCGTGTGTGGAACACAGTGCGGTGGATGTTGTCATGCAGGGCAAACGCCGCGAGTTGACAGGAGTGTATCCGTCCGGTTTGGAGGTCTGCGGCCCCAGCTGGTGGTTTCGTTTTACCGATGCCAACGGCGGCAGGACAAAACGGGTCCAACTGGATCGGGTTGACAAAATTCGCAGTCTTCGAAGCACGGTCGGACGGGGTTGATGCTTCAATAAAAGCGGCCGTCGCGAAATGCGTTTTTGGTTGACAACAACGCCGATATCCGTTTCTTGATGCAATATGGGCGTCTGGAGTGCCAAAGACGTGGCGTACGCGGGCGTCATTGCCGCGATCTATGCCGTAATATCCATCATTCTGGCTCCGGTCAGTTACGGAGTGTATCAGATACGGGTAGCCGAGGCATTGACGGTTTTGCCATTTCTGTATTTCCCCGCAGTATTTGGTCTGTTTATCGGCTGTCTGATCGCCAATATTTTCGGCGGCAACGGTCTTCAGGATATTGTCTTCGGATCGTTACTAACGCTGTTTGCCGCCTATCTCACTCATTTGACGGCCATGATAAAATCGCAAAAGCTGGGTATTGCGCTGGCACCGCTGGCGCCGGTTCTGATTAACGCTTTCGGGGTTTCCCTGTATCTGGCGCCGATTACCGGCATGCCGTATTTCTTCGTGGTGCAGATGATCGGCCTGGGGCAGGTGGGCGCCTGCTATGTGCTGGGGATTCCATTGTTGTTGTTTTTATTGCATCGAAAAGCCGTAATGCACCATCCGTATTGAATCCGAAACCATTTATTTTACTGGGACATAAACCATGAATACCTGTTTGATCGTTTTTGAGGATGCCCGGTTCGGGAATTTCTATCCCCTGACCTATCTCCGTCCGATTTATTTTCTGCGGCCGGGGATGCGAAACCTGTGTCAGAAGCTGATCGACAGTTTGCCGGGATGTCAGCCGTCGCTGTTCTGCCGTCCGGAAATCGAGGATATGACGCGGGAACAAACGGAATATCCGGTTAATGCCTTTAACGGCCGTCATGCCGCGGAAACGTATCTGATCAACGGGGCATTGAAACCCAACCCGGAATTCATGGCCGCCTTGAAAAAAGCCGACGCGTCGGCGGTGATTTCCACGCCGGACGGGGACATTGTCGCGGTGAAGGCGGTCGGCCAACTGACGGATTCGGAATTTGAAAACCTGATAAACGGTGATCTGGAAGGCTTTATCAATACCGTCGCCACGCGTGCCGAACGAATGACGATTGACATTCCGTTTTATAATTATCTCTGGGAGCTGATGCACGATCTTCCCGTACAACTGCAGGCGGACTTCGATTATATTCGGGCAAGCCGCGGCGATGGCTATATGACTCCTGATCCGGATAAATATCCCGGGGCGTCATTTATCAAGCCGGAACATATCCTGATCGCGCCGGATGCCGAGATTCTTCCGGGAACGGTGCTTGATGCCTCGCACGGGCCGATTCTGATCGAACGCGGCGGCCGGATCGAGCCGCATACATATGTGATCGGGCCGCTGTACCTGGGTGAACATTCGCGACTGGTCGGGGGCAAGATCGAGGGGAGTTCGATCGGTCCGGTGTGCCGTATCGGCGGAGAACTGGAGGAGTCGATCATTCAGGGGTATACCAACAAGTATCACGCCGGATTTATCGGGCACAGTTATGTCGGGGAATGGGTGAATTTCGGCGCGATGACCACCAATTCGGATTTGAAGAATAATTATAAGTCGGTAGCGGTAACGGTCAACGGCCAGAGCCATGATACCGGTCTGTTGAAGGTCGGTTCGTTTATCGGGGACTTCACGAAAACCGCCATCGGCACCCTGTTGAATACCGGCATTACCATCGGCCTGTCCTGCAATATCCTCGGAAATGGCCTGGTTGCGGAGAAAGAGATTCCGTCGTTTACCTGGTATTCATCGCGACACAAAATGGCCTATATGATTGTTCAAGCATTGGAGACTATTGAACGGACGATGTCGCGTCGGGACAAAAAACCGACCGATGCGATGAAAAGGCGGCTGGAGGAGGTATGTCAGGCCTCCCCGATTCATGCCAAAAAGGACAGGGTATAAAATCCCGCTGGAAATGACGATAATAGGAAAATATGCTATTTGTGTCCGCAGGAATAAGAAATGGGGCTTGATCTTGTATTACCGGGATAATATGTTACAGGTTCACACAGCTTAGAGAGGATTGCTCATGCCAGAGTTTCGCAGAGATCCCGTAATCGGCCGATGGGTGATTATTTCCACCGATCGCGGGAAGCGGCCGTCGAGTTTCGGCAATGTTCCCAAGCAGGAAGAACCCAAAATGTGCCCGTTTTGCCCCGGGAATGAATCCAGTACGCCACCGGAGGTGCTGGCATTTCGCGAAAACGGCACCCAACCGAACAAGCCGGGCTGGTTTCTTCGGGTGATTTCGAATAAATATCCGGCTTTGCGTGTTGAGGGAAGTCTCAACCGGGAGCCGATGGGATTATATGATAAAATGAACGGGGTCGGCGCACACGAGGTGATTATCGAAACGCCGGATCATTACAAGGATCTGGCCGATTTGTCGCACGAAGAGATAAAAAACGTATTGTGGGCGTTTCGTGAGCGTTCGCTTGACCTGCAAAGGGATCGTCGCTTCAAATACGTGTTGATTTTCAAGAATCACGGTGAGGCCGCCGGCGCATCGCTGGAACATTCGCACAGCCAGCTGATCGCGACGCCGATTATCCCGCGACGGGTTGAAGAGGAAATCGACGGGGCCAACAAGTATTATGATTTCAAGGAACGATGTATATTCTGTGATATTATCCGTCAGGAGTTAACCGACAAGGAGCGTATTATTAGTGATTACGGCGATTTTATCGCGTTTTCGCCGTTTGCCTCACGACATCCGTTCGAGACCTGGCTTCTGCCGAAACAACATCTGGCGCATTTCACCGATCTGGCGCCGAACAACTATATCTATCTTGCCGAGGCGCTTAAAGACGTGCTGAATCGACTGCGGGTGGCGCTGAACAATCCGCCGTTCAATTTTATCATTCACACCGCGCCGTTCGGCAATGAATACGACGAAGTCTATCACTGGCATTTTGAAATTATCCCCAAATTGACCAAGGTGGCCGGGTTTGAGTGGGGATCGGGGTTTTATATCAATCCCACCAAGCCGGAGGACGCCGCCGGATATATGCGGGAAATCGATTCATCGCAGGCGGAGCGGTTGTTCGGGCCGCAGGCCGCCATGAAAATGGTATGAATGAACTGAAGATCGCCTTTGTAACGCCGGAAGCCGTCCCGTTTGCCAAGACCGGGGGACTGGCCGACGTCTCCGGGGTGCTTCCGTCGCTGTTTGCGCAACGCGGCCACACAGTTAAGCTTATTCTTCCGTTTCATCGCTGTATTAAGGATAATTATCCGAATGCGGAACGCCTGGATGTACATCTCAATGCGGTCGTTGGAAGCAAGCAATTCGACGGCTCGCTGTATCGGCTTCATGACCGCGCCACCGGTTTGGAAGTGTATTTCATCGAGAACGGGTCGTTTTTCGATCGTTCCGAATTATATCGTGACCCGGTCACGGGCAACGATTATGAAGACAACGCCGACCGGTTTATTTTCTTCTCACAGGCGGTATTGGATGTGTTTCGCAGACTGGATTGGGCGCCGGATATCGTGCATGTCAATGACTGGCAGTCGGCACTGGTCTCATCGTTTTTGAAAACGACGGCCGGCCAGGAGTCGCTATTTCAGAAGACGAAAACGGTGCTGACCATTCACAATATGGCGTATCAGGGGCAATTCCCGATGGAAACCGGATTAAAACTCGGCGTGGACCCGACCCTGCTTCGCGCACCGGGACCGTTTGAGTACTGGGGGAAGATCAACTTCCTGAAATCGGCCATATTGCTTTCCGACAAGATTACGACGGTCTCTCCGAGTTATGCCCGCGAGATTCAGGAATCCAATGAGTTCGGCATGGGGCTGGAAGGGGTTTTGAAAGACCGCTGCGACGATCTGGTGGGGATCATCAACGGCGTGGATTATTCAGTCTGGTCGCCGCAGAAGGATACGGATATACCCTACAAGTACATTCCCGCGAATCTCTCCGGCAAGAAACGCAACAAACTGGAACTGCTTCATCTGGCGGGATTGCCGCTTCGGGTCGATCAACCGCTGTTCGGGTTGATCGGTCGTCTGGACAACCAGAAAGGGCTTGATTTGATCGCGAGTATTATCGACGAGATGATGTCGCTTGATTTGCAGATGATCGTGCTGGGAACCGGTGCGGAAGAATATCATATGCTGTTTGCGCAAACCGAACAACGCTATCCCGACCGTTTCAAGGCGTTCCTAAAATTCGACAACAAGCTGGCGCATTTGATCGAGGCGGGAGCGGATGTCTTTTTGATGCCGTCGCGTTTCGAGCCATGCGGCCTCAACCAGATGTACAGCCTCAAATACGGCACGGTGCCGATCGTTCGCAAGACCGGTGGGTTGGCCGATACCGTTGTTGATTTTAACGAAGTGACACTTGAGGGGACCGGATTTGTTTTCGATGAATACGATTCCGGGCCGTTACTGGATGCGATCAAACGCGCTGTCCGGCTGTACGCCCGTCGAAAAACATGGCACAAACTGGTCAAACAGGGTATGCAGAAAGATTTTTCCTGGGACAATTCGGCGCGGCAGTATCTTGAGTTGTATCACGCTATCGTCCATCCCACTACCTGATGAAAAAACGAGTGCGAGACACCGGAAACAGGGGGAAGAAAACACCGCATCAGTTTCACTGGGTCGGTTCCGCTTTGCTGGTATTTTCCGTTTTGCTGTTTCTGGCCTTCGCCGTCATGTACAATTTCACTCAGGATGATGCGTATATCACGTTTCGCTATGTTGATAATTATGTCACTGGACATGGGTTGGTGTTTAACGTTGGCGAGCGGGTGGAGGGATATACCAATTTCCTCTGGCTGGTCCTGCTGATTCCGGTGAAGTTGGTCGGGCTTGATCTTGTCATGGTTTCGCGCGTTCTGGGCGTTTTGTGCGGGATCGGGACGCTGTGTGTGCTGTATCTGTTGGCCGGACGGGTACTCGGAACATCATCGCCCTGGCGGGGTGTGGCCTGTGTTCTTTTGGGTGCCGCGTATTCCTTTGCCTATTGGGCGGTGGCCGGCCTGGAAACTGCGGCCTTTGCACTGGCGGTGATGACATCTCTGTATATGTATCTCAGGCGATCGTACGTGGCGGCACCGATGCTGGTGGTGGCGACATTGCTTCGCCCGGAAGGCGCGTTGGTACTGGCGTTTCTGGTCGGTTACGAAATCGTCGCATCACGGCGCCTATCGGAATTTGCCATAATCACGCTGGTTGTTTCCGCTTTGGGGTTGATACCGTATGCGGTATTCAAGCTGGTGTATTTCGGCGGACTGCTTCCCAATCCGTTCTATGCGAAGGCGGGATTTACCGTGGCCAAGGTCGGCGACGGGATCGAGTATGTCGGAACGTATTTCTGGCATTATCTCGGCGCGGGGGCGTTTCTGCTCCCGGCACTGTATGCCATCTTTAAAAAGAAGCAAAGAGAAACGATCTTGCTTGGGGCGTTTGCGGCGATATATATCGTGTATATCATTCTTATCGGGGGCGACGTATTGAAAGTGCATCGCTTTTTTGTCCCCATCATGCCGGTGCTGGCCGTGCTGGCGGTGGCGGGCTGGCGCGCCATGCCGAACCCGCGCCTGGTGGGTACGATTGGACTGGCGGGGCTGTTGGTCTGGCAGATGATCGTTCCCCGCGATCATGTCAATACCTATCATTTTTACGAAAACGAATTGACATCCAAGATGCGCAAAATGGCGGACAATCTGCGCATGATTGACAGCGGCGATTTTTCCCTGGCGGTGTCGACCATCGGAGTGATCGGCTATTATCTTCCCGGACATATCGTTATCGACGTGCTGGGGCTGACCGATACGACCATTGCCCGGTATCCCGAAGAGCCGATCGAGGGACTTGAAACGACCTGGCGGGAACGCCATTTCAATACGCCGTATCTCCTGTCACGCAATCCGGACTATATCCTGTTTTCCACCGGCATGAAACCGTCGGCTCCCGCCGAACGCGCATTATTTTTATACAGCGCCTTTTTACGAAGTTATCGGACGGTGGGTTTTTCATTCGGCGGGGTTTTGCACGACGTCTACAAGCGATATTATGCCATTGCGGAGGATGTCTCGCGTGATATCGATGTCGGCTTCGTTCAGAATTACAATAAGGGCATGAATTACCGCACTTCCGGGGAGTTTGCCCGCGGGATTCAATGCCATCAAAAGGCCGACAAATATCTCGGAGAAATGCGGTATCAGTACACCTCGTATTGCATTGCGGAGTTATATCGCCTGATGGGTGACCACCGGACCTGTTATATGATGCTGAAGGATATCATGCAGGAGGATTCGCTGATATACCAGGTCTATAAGGATTTATATTATTACGAATATAGCATGACCAAGAACATGGCGGAAGTGGAGCACTGCCGGAAGCGTCTGCTTGATCTGGTGCCGTGGTATGTGCCCCGTCTGGATTCACTGGTGGGGAATTTGTAGCTCGAATGCCTTGTGCGATGGTCGGATAGATGTGTCCCCGGAATAACAAACACTCGTCATGAAAAAAAGCGGGAACGCTTCAAAAAAGTTGACAAACGGTTTTTCCGATATATATTAGGACGAGACAACAAGCGGGAATAGCTCAGTTGGTAGAGCACCACCTTGCCAAGGTGGCTGTCGCGAGTTCGAGTCTCGTTTCCCGCTTTTTTTTATGGCGGCTTAGCCAAGTGGTAAGGCAGAGGTCTGCAAAACCTCTATTCTCCGGTTCGAGTCCGGAAGCCGCCTTTTTTTTTGCCCTGCCGCAATCTCCACCATTTGGTAAACATGGTGCAAAAAAATGGCCGGATCGTTCTTATTTTGCTTTACATGACGGATAATTTTTCTATATTCCTTCCTTAAAATAAATAGAACTGCCGTATTTGTTTTTAGGAGGTGCATAGAGATGGCAATGCGTATTACTGATGAATGCACGGCCTGTGGGTTGTGTCTTCCGGAATGTCCGACCAGTTCGATCGAAGAGGGCGACATCTACATCATTAATCCCGACACCTGCAACGAGTGCGAGGACCAGGAAAACGGCCCCCATTGTGTCGAGGTCTGCCCGGTTGAATGTATCGAAAAAGCGGATTAAATCAGACGTAGATTCAGAAAAACGTCGCTTGCATGCAGGCGGCGTTTTTTTTATTGTACACCATGCCATTTCGTATCAGTGATGAACATACCAGCGCCGATGTCGGCCTGGTGATTTCCGGAAAGAGCCTGGAAGAGTTGTTTGCCGATGCCGCTTTGGGTGTGACCGCGATCATGACCGATCCCGACCGGCTGGAGGAGAGGCGGCGTATCGAGGTGGAACTGAGTGCCGAAAACCTTGAGAATTTGTTTCTGGGGTGGCTTTCGGAAATCGTATATTACAAGGATGCCGAGTGTTTCCTTTTTAGGCGGTGCGAATTCAGCTTGCTTGATGAAAACCCGCCGCGATTGAAAGCGGAGTTGTTCGGGGATCGTATCGACCCCGACCGTCACGTGCTGATGGCGGATATCAAGGCGGTAACGTACTATAAATTCAAATTGATAAAAGGCAATCAGGATTGGCAGGCCGAGGTGGTGCTTGATTTATGAGTAGAGAAACATTCACGCAGATCAGTGATTCGGTCTGGGAAATCGCCCCGGATTACAAAGACGGTATGCTGGTCCCGGCGCGCGTACTGTCGTCG
Organism: Candidatus Zixiibacteriota bacterium; assembly: GCA_016933695.1. Taxonomy (GTDB): domain Bacteria; phylum Zixibacteria; class MSB-5A5; order GN15; family PGXB01; genus JAFGAL01. The sequence goes on from JAFGAL010000010.1 coordinate 82,202, forward strand.
CGGGCGTTGATCGACGGGATCGATGAAAAAGTGATCGACCAGATCACCAACGTGGCCTGTCTTCCGGGGATACGCCGGTACGCTTTGTGCATGCCCGACGGTCATATGGGATACGGTTTCCCGATCGGCGGCGTCGCGGCGTTCAGTATCGATGACGGAGTTATTTCGCCGGGCGGAATCGGATTCGATATCAACTGCGGCATGCGTCTTCTGCGAACCGATTTAACACTGGCGGAGCTTGAACCCCGCAAGGAACAACTGCTCAATGAGTTGTATCAGACGATACCGTCCGGGGTTGGGTCAAGCGGTTATGTGAAACTTAAACAGGATCAGTTTCGGGATGTCATGGAACGAGGCCTGGACTGGTGCCTGGATAATGACTACGCCGTCGATCATGACCTGGATCATATCGAAAACCGGGGACGACTGGACGGCGCCGATTCAACGGCGGTGTCGCAGAAGGCGATTTCGCGGGGGATCAACCAGATGGGGACACTCGGTTCGGGTAATCACTATCTGGAAATCGCAGTGGCAAAGCCGGAACATATCTATGACCGTAACATTGCCAATCGATTCGGCATTGACCGCGAAAACCAGATCGTAATTTCGATCCATTGCGGCTCACGGGGGTTCGGCCATCAGATCGCAACCGATTACCTTCAGGTTTTCTCCGACTGCGCCAAAAGATACGGTTTGGCGGTCCGTGACCGGGAGTTGCTGTCCGCGCCAGTTACCTCCACTGAGGGACAGCGGTATTTCAAGGCCATGTGCTGTGCGGCCAATGCGGCGTTCGTGAATCGTCAGTTGATAACCCACGGCGTGCGGCAGGTGTTCAGCCGGATATTCGGTCGTGATGCGGCCAAGCTCGGCATCCAGACGGTGTACGATGTGGCACATAATATCGCCAAGCGGGAACGGTATACCATTGAAGGACGGGAACAGGAGGTCTTGGTGCATCGCAAGGGCGCGACCCGGTCGTTCGGACCGGGGCGTGATGAGGTTCCTGCGGCGTATCGGGATATCGGTCAGCCGGTAATCGTGGGCGGCTCAATGGAAACCGGCTCGGCGTTGCTGTGCGGAACGACTGTCGCCGATCGGGAGACCTTCGGATCGTCGCTTCACGGGGCCGGGCGTACCATGTCGCGGATGAAAGCCAAAAAGGCCATGCGCGGCGAGGCGGTCAAGCAACGCATGAAAGAGTGTGGTATTCTGGTCAAAACCGGGTATATGCCGGGATTGGCGGAGGAAGCCGCGTATGCGTATAAGGATATCGACGAGGTGGTCGACGCGGTGCATGCCGCGGGGATCTCCCGGAAAGTCGCTCGGTTTCATCCGGTTCTGAACGTCAAGGGATAAGGCTTTTTATCCTCTGAATCGATCCATATAGTATAGATATCTCTGATTGATTAATTAAAAACGGTACATTAAAAGAGGGTGCTACTCTGGTTGGGTAGAGGGGGCTAGGAAACTACCCAGGGACAGCAGAGAGTCACCCTCGAGACTTCTTTAATTATGAAAAACTTTTGAGATTTGTCAAGCTGTTTTTTCTATTTTCGTCATCTGTCGACTAAATATTAGGTCGAAAATGCCGGTTATATAAAAAAGGAGCAAATAAACAAAGAGCTTGCCAATTTCGTATTTTATCTGCATTTTATAGGCATATGGGTCGCGGCGACACCATCTGGCAACAGACGTGGGGGCGATAGTATTAAGGGCTGACGCCATGAACAAGCGCGATGAAGATTTCAACGCCTCTCGCCATACTTCATCGACGACAGATAATCACAACAGACAAGACAAAGATATACAGAAACTTATAAGCCGAGTGGTTAAGCGTAGTGATTTTTCCTCTCCGGAAGCGGCTCGGCGACTAGTCGATTCCAACGATTTAGCGGCCGCAATTCTGTCGTCAAAGGGGAATATGATAAGGGCGAGTGTTGCCCTTAGCAGTATATTCGGCTTGAAACCAGACCTGATACCGGAAAAACCTCTGATTGATTTGCTGAATGCCGATGATATCGTCGGCGTGGAAAAGGCCATCGGCGATATTGCGGCCGGAAACACGGATACGGCGAAGTTGACGCTACGATTCAATGATCTCCCCTCAGGCGAGAATGCTTTTGCAGTGGAGCTTTATGCCATTGCCGGTTCGGACGGCCGGATCGGCATGGTTGTGCAAGGATCAGGAGTCAGTGCGGTTGACAGTGAATCCGATCCCGCTTTGAAGGGAGACCCTATTGCGGATTTGCTGGACAGCCAGACGAAAATGGGGATCATTATATTTCAGAACGACAGGGTTGTCTATGCCAATCGGGCGGCCGCACTGATTATGGAATATTCTGAAGCGGAGCTGCGGTCCAAATCCTATGACCGGATTGCACAGATCGTGCATGAGCAGGATCGGCCCTTTGTCATGGAGCAGGCTCACCGTAAACAGCATGAAGAAAAAGGGGACGTGGTTCACCGCTATACGTATCGTATATACACCAAAAGCGGCAAACTTCGCTGGCTGGATCAGTATTCCGCCGCCTGCAGGTATGACGGCAAAATGGCAGATTTTATCACTTTCATCGATATCACCGAGCAAAAGCGGATCGACGGTTATTATGGCAAGGGACAGGCGCGATATCGGGAACTGGCCGACTTGCTTCCGCAGGCCTATTATGAAATGGATCTGACCGGTACCATTCAGTACATCAACAGTTATGGCCTAAGATTGTGCGGATACACGCGCGAGGATATTGCGGCCGGTTTGTGCGCATATGATATAATGGTTTTCGAGGATCGGGAACGAATCCTGAGTGATGTGTCCAAGGTTTTACGGGGAGAGCATATCGATAAGCACGAATACCGTCTGCAACATCGGAATGGTCAGGTCTTGTCGGTATTGATTTACTCGGCTCCGATTATTGAAGACAATCGCCCGGTGGGACTGTGGGGGTTGGTCGCCGATATCACCGAAACCAAAAAAGTCGAGGAATTGCTTCGCATCAGCGAGGAACGGTATGCCCTGGCCACCTCTGTCGGGCGGATCGGCGTGTGGGATTTGGACCTGATCACCAATGAGTTCTATCTTGATCCCGGCATTAAGGCCATTCTGGGATATCGTGACGATGAAATTCCGAATGATCTCACATCCTGGGACAAACATATCTATCCCGATGATTTGGATGACGTTATGGCAGCCATCAAGGCGCATGTCGACGGAGAGACATCCGAGTATGTGCATGAACAGCGTATGATTCACAAGGATGGTTCCGTACGCTGGGTGTTTTCGCGGGGACAGGCGATCCGGGATCGGGACGGCACGGCGATACGCCTGGTTGGAACCGATATGGATATTACGGCTCGTCGGGAGGCGGAAGCGGCCCTGCGCAAGAGCGAAGAAAAGTATCACAACCTGTTCGAGTTTTCGCAGGGGGCGGTGATTATTGTATCGTATGACGGAGTAATACTTGATTGCAACAATGCCGCGCTGAAATTCACCGGTGCTGTCAAATCCGATATAATCGGAAGACCGTTTTACGGTCATGACCTGTTTCAGGTCGATGATATCAGCCGGTATCTGAATATTCTGCGGCAGTTGGCCGACGGCAACGACATCGGGCCGTTTGAAGCGAAAGTGTATATCAAAGAACAGCCCCATTGGCTGGAAATACTCCCATCACACCTGGCCGACTATAACGGAAAGCCCGCCATTCAGATTGTGGCGCGCAATATTACTTCAAGCAAACTGACGGAGCTGACATTAAAAGAGGTCGAATCGCGGTTTACGGAAGTGCTTGAGAATTCACGCGACGTGATGTATCGGCTGAATCTTGAGACCGAGACCTATGATTATGTTTCCCGGGCGGTAATCGACATGCTGGGATATACGCCGGAAGAGATTATCGCCGGAGGCCTGGGGTTGATGCGGACGCTGGTCCCGCAGGACGATCTGAAAAGGCAGGCATTGCACCGTCGGCATATTCTCGCGTCACAACTTGACGAACCGGTCTCAACCACCACCGAGTACCGCATTCGCGAAAAGAGAGGAACCTATCGCTGGTTGAGCGACAGCCATGTCGTATTGCGCGATGTCGCCGGAGTCCCGCGGTATATCATCGGGAGTGTCCGCGACATCACGGCGCAGAAGATGTCCGAGGAAGTCCTGCGAAATCGCGAAGAACACTGGCGGTCACTTTTGGATACCGCCAACAGCCTGATTTTCTGCCTCGACAAGGATGCACACATTACCGTATTCAACAAGGAATGTGAGCGGGTCACGGGGTATTTGCAGGAGGAAGTGCTCGGCAGGAAATGGCAGGCCTTATTTCTCCCGGCTGACCATCCGCACCATCGTCTAAAAAGTTTCGCCGAGTGGGTCCGCCAACATCCCTCCGATCAATATGAAGGCCCGGTGAAAACGAAATCGGGCGAAATCAGGACCATTCTCTGGTCAACTTCCGCCATTTTCTCTGCCGATTCCGATGAGTTAACGGCCCTGGCGGTCGGGCATGATATCACCGAGTACAAGGCCGCCCTGGAGGCGTTGGGCGAAAGCGAGGAACGCTATCGTGAGTTGACCAACCTGCTTCCGCAAACCGTCTTCGAGGTTGATCTCGATCTTCATTTCACCCTGACCAATAAGCACGGATTTGAATTCTCCGGGTACAGTCAGAATGATATTGACCGGGGAATAAGTGTGTTCGATGTGGTCGTAAAAGAGGATCATCAGCGTTTGCGAGACAATCTCGAACGGCTATTCAAGGGCGAATCGCGAGACGATCACGGTTATAGAATGATCACCCGGGACGGACGAATTGTTCCGGTGCTGATTTATTCCAGCGTTATTTATCGTAACGGTCATCCGGCTGGATTGCGGGGGGTACTGATCGACATTACGGATCGTATCCGGGCCGAAGAGGCGCTGGCGCTGAGCGAGGAACGGTATCGCACGCTGGTGGAGGATATGCCGGCATTAATGTGTCGCTTCGATGCGGACGGCATCCTGACCTATGTCAACAGCGCGTATTGCCGCTATTTCCAGAAGTCTCCCGAACGACTGATCGGCCATAATTTCTTCCAGTTCATCCCGGAACAGGAGCGGGACAGATTACAGGAGCAATTACGGCAGTTGTCGCCCCAACGTCCCAACCTGGTGTCGGAGCATCGGGTGTTATTGTCCAACGGTGAAGTGCGATGGCAGGAATGGCGTAACCGGGTGCTTCTTGATGATGCCAATCAGGTTATCGGGTTCCAGTCGGTCGGGATAGATATTACCGACCGCAAACGGGCCGAAGAAATTTTGCGGGAGAGCGAGGAGAAATACCGTATTCTGGTGGAAAACGCCGCCCAGGCGATCTTTACCATTAATGTCAATGGGACGTTTTTATACTTCAACGAGGTGGCCGCGCGGTATCTGGGCGGACGCGCCGAAGATTTTGTCGGCAAGAATATGGCTGAGCTGTTTCATCCCACCGACGCCGAATTCCAGATGAAATACCTGCGGGAGTCGATCAGTTCGGGACGTCGGATTGTCACCGAAAGCCGAGTCTCGTTTCCGATGGGGACGCGCTGGTTTAAAACCATCATTCAACCGATTCAATCCCGCAAGGATGATATTGCGTCGGCACTTCTTCTCGCGGAAGATATCACTGAGCGTAAAACCAACGAATTGCGCAATACCGCGCGCCTGCAGCTGCTGGACCGTCTTCGCACGATTACCAATCTAAACGATTTGCTGGCCACCTGCTGTCTGGTTTTGCGGGAAACCGGTTTTTACAATCGGTCGGCGTTTGTCAAACTGGACAAAAACGGCAAGGTGACAAATCGCGGCGACGTGGGGTATGATTCCGGATCCGACCGGTTGATTGCCCGGCTGATGAAGGGATTGATGATGCGGGTGGTCGGAACACAAGGCGGTGAAAAATGCCGAATCAGGAAATCATATTTGATAACGGGGTCGATGTTACGGCAGGAAGCTGAACGCGGTCAAAGACAACGGGGAAAGGAAACATCGGCAGTCGAAGAACCGGGTTTTCGCCTGTTTGTCCCGGTGATCAATGAAGAGAATAGGTATGACGGATGGCTGATGGTTGAGGGTGGACCTGATCAGGAATCGCCGGGCAATGATGACGTGGTGTTCCTTGAGGAATTGGTGGAAATTGTCGCCAAGGATTTGCGCCGTATCGAGTGGGTGGGGCAGTTAAACCGAGAGCGGGTCGCGCTTCGCGAAAAGAATATCGCATTAAAGGAAGTGCTTGAACATATCGAAGAGGAAAAACAGAGTATCAAGCAGGAAGTCGCCAAAAACGTCGACCAGAATATCCTTCCCGCCCTCAAGAAGGCAATGAAACCGGACGGGACGGTCAACAAGCGACTGCTCGGATTTGTGATCGATGGATTGGAGAGCCTGGCCAGTGTGTCGGGTGGTTTGATGCGTTTGCAGGCGCGCCTTTCGCCGCGCGAAGTGGAAATCTGTAATCTGATCAAGTCGGGGTTGTCATCGCAGGAGATTGCCGATACGTTGTTCGTGACAGTCGCAACGGTTAAAAAGCATCGCGAAACCATCCGTAAAAAGTTTGATATTTCCAATAAAAAGATAAATCTGGCGTCGTTTCTTAAAGATATTTAGGGCGAAGTAATCTATACGTATTACGCGGGCATATTATTAGTCTTGCATAATTTATTTTGAAAACATATTATATTGATGGTATATGCATCTACTCTCTTGATTTGGGAGTAGCCCGGCCGCGTCCGCGGTTTGGAGTGGCTTCTGAATCAGGGGGTGAGCTTCTCTGGTGAATATTGGTCGGTTTGGGGTAAAGGTCAATATTCACCTTTTTTTTATGGCTTAATCTGCAGACTAGTAACGAACGATTTTGATCGGGACAGTCAGGCGATAAAAGACTTTATCCCCTTCATCGATAATCACCGTAAAGTTCCCGTAATGAGTTCCCTTGGGAAGGTCTTCCCGGGGGGCAATATCCAGTTCGACTGATTTACCGGCCTTGATTTCAGTCGATTCGCAGGCAATGGTAAAAATGGAGTCGCGCGAAACTTCAAGGGTAAACGGAAGGTTTTTATCCGACGAATTGCTGATGGTCACGGTTTTATGTTTGGGACTGGGCAGAAAAAACAGCGATTTCGGTTCCGCCGTATAAAAACGGTGAAAGATGCCAATATTGGCCCGGTACTCCAATTCGATAGTCGGATGGACCGGGTCGGTCGAGGTAACCATGATGGTTTTTCTCGTCTGCCCGTAATAGTCTTTCGTGTAAAACAGCATCCGCAATTCGGTCGATTCGTTCGGCGCCAGGACGGTATCGCCGATACTGGTGATGGTGCAATCGCAATTGGGGATAATACCGGTGATAATCAGGTCGCCGGTTCCGGTGTTGGCAATGGTGTAGACGTGCACCAATCGATAATCAATCGGAACACTGCCGAAGTCATGGATTCTCTTGTCGACTGAAATAGTCCCCGATCCCTTCGAGGCGATACCGGTTGTCGTCATCGTCAGCATTACCAGTAACAGGGTAGACATCGTTTTCGGCATTTTAAGCATATCAGGTAACCTCAGCGCGTTTATATTCGGCCGCTTCCACCAAAAATCCGTTGGCGCGCATCCAGTCGTCGTTAAAGCACTTACTCAAATATTTGGTTCCGGAATCGGGGATAATCACCACCATAACGGTATTGCCGTCCAGCCGCTCGGCCACCTGCCGTGCCGCATAAACCGCTGCCCCTGACGAACCGCCTCCGAGGATTCCTTCCTCGCGGGCCAGTTTGCGGGCGGTCTGAAACGCGATCTCGTCGGAAACGGTAATTACTTCGTCCACCACGGACGGATCAAGAGCCTGCGTTTCGACATCGGAGCCGATTCCTTCGATTTTATAGGCCTGAGGGGGAACGTTTTTATGGTGTTTGATAAATTCCGAGAAAATCGAGCCGACCGGATCAACCGCGATCGCCCGGATATTCGGGTTTTTTTCTTTCAAGAAACGGGCCGCGCCGGAGAGGGTCCCGCCGGTGCCGATTCCGGCCACCAGATGGGTGATTCGGCCTTCGGTGGCATCCCAGATTTCCGGACCGGTGTGGGTATAGTGCGCCAGGATATTATCCTGACTATGATACTGATTCATATGGAAATAGCCGTGTTCTTTTGCCAGATTAATCGCTTTCATCACGCACCCCTCAGGGTCATCATGATCCAGATCAGCCGGGGTGACAATAACTTCGGCGCCAAAGGCCTTAATCTGATCGACCTTTTCCTTGCTGGTCTTTTCCGGAGTGGTTAAAATCGCATTCAGGCCGAGGACAGTGGCCGCCATGGCCAGCGCCACGCCGGCATTGCCGGAAGTATTGTCAATTACAGTCCCCCCGGGCTTGATTTTCCCTTCCTTGAGGGCTTTTTTCAGGATAAAATAGGCCATACGGTCTTTTACCGAGCCGCCGGGGTTGACAAATTCGATTTTGGCAAGCAGAAGCGGCCCGCCATCCCGGCGGCCGTTGTGGATTTTGACCAGCGGGGTATTGCCGATCAAATCAAGGATGTTGTCTCTATAGTTCATTATTACTCCTCAAGATTTATAACATTTTATACGATAAATGTTTCATATGCAATATAATTGTTGGCGTTCACGCACCGTTTTGGACGGTGATTTTATCTTGACAAATAATCGTCGGGCTTCCTTAATTGCGGACAGGAATAAGGGACGATAATATCAAGGAGGACATATGAAAAAAGTCAGTATTCCGATTCTGATGCTGTTGGCAATGGTATGCCTGATTATCGGGATGACCGGATGCAGTAAGGACTCCGATGAGGTTGCGGAGCTGGAACAGGAAGTTCTTGATCAGCAGGGAACGGATTATCTGGCCGATTCCTCCTCGGATGCGGGCGGTGAAGGTGTGGCCGTTGCCGGCGAAACCGACGAATACGCCATGACTCCCGAAGCGGCTCCCGAAGAAGACCGTCCGGCGCCGATGCCGTCGCGACCGGCCGGATCGGGATATACCGTCCAGGTGGCGGCCGGCACCAATCCGGTATATGCCCGGGAGCAGGTCAACCTGTTTCTCGATCGGGGGTATGAAGCGTATGTCACTGAGATTCAAGTTGAGGGTGAGACATTTTATCGCATCCGGATCGGCAATTACGAGACGCTGACCGAAGCCAGGGCGATGGCGATGGAATTACATGACAAGTTTTCGGTTTCGTTCTGGATTGACCAAAATATCTGATGAAAAGCCACACGGAATATCTGACCTTTACTACCAGCAAACGCCGCGAGTATCTGAATATTACCGATCAGGTCGAGGGGGCGCTTCGCAAGAGCGGTATTCGCGAAGGATTGTTGATGGTCGGTGCGATGCATATCACCGCCGGCGTATATATTAACGATGCCGAATCGGGTTTGATTGCGGATATCGACGAGTGGTTGCAGAAGCTGGCGCCCGACGGCGTGGATTACCGTCATCATCGCACCGGTGAGGACAACGGTGATGCACACTTGAAGAATCTGTTGATCGGTCATCAGGTTATCGTTCCGATCACCGACGGGCGGCTTGATTTAGGCCCCTGGCAACAGGTATATTATGCCGAATTCGACGGGCGGCGCAACAAACGGGTGATAATCAAAATTATCGGCGAATAAAAAAAGCCCGCCGTCGGCGGGCTTTCTTATTATCCCTGAAAAATCGCTATTTGTTATCCAGATGGGTATGGAAAAACTCCATCATGGTGCGGTACACGGTCAGGTTGTTTTCCCGCTTGCCGATGCCGTGACCCTCGTCGGGAAAGATAAGTGAATCGACCACGCCGCCAGTGATCTGAATCGCTTTAATGATCTGTCGGGCCTCATCGACCGGGACTCTCGGATCGTTTTCTCCATGAACCACCAACAGCGGCGTTTTTATATTCGATGCCTTGTGGATGGGGGAGATCGATTCCAGGAAGGCCGAATCGGACAGCGGGCCGTATTCCGCCTCACGCAGGTACCGGCGATATTCGCTGGTGTTTTTAAGAAAGGTCACGAAATTGGCGATGCCGACTTCGTCGACCGCCGCCGCGAACAAATCGGGATACTCCGTGATACAGGCCAGCACGGCGTAGCCGCCGTAACTGCCGCCTTTGATGCCGATCATGCCTTTGCGGGTATAGTTGTTTTTAATCAGGTATTCGACGCCGGCCTTGATATCCTTGATGGAATTCAGCCGGTTCTTGTAATTGTCGAGGTTCTGATATTCAATACCGTAGCCGGATGATCCCCGGATGTTGGGAGCGAGAACACCGAAACCGTGCAGGAGCAGGTACTGGAAATTACGCTGGAAGTACGGCCGGAACTGGCTTTCAGGACCGCCGTGTATGTCCAGCACAAACGGCACCGGTTCGCCGTTGTAGTTCGGCGGGAGGTACAGGAAAGCGGGGATTTCCAGCCCGTCGAACGATTTGAAATGTATCAGTTGCGGCTCGACGAAATTGGTGCGGTCGATGCCGGCATAATTGGCATGAGTCAGTTTGGTGAGTTCCGGTGCGTGCCAGTCCCACATCCAGATATCCGGGGCGCGGGAAGGGCTGGTGAATGACAACAGCACGCGACCGTCGTCGAGCACTTTCGCTTCCGACGTATATCCCATAAGCGGCGGTGCGGGCAGGGTCTGTCCGGTTTGCATGTCCTGCAGGTGAACCGTGGAGTACCCGTCTTTATTGATGCGCCAAATCATGTACCGGAAATTATCCGAAAAGCCGAATCCCTCAACGGTCCAGATCGATTCCGGATCGAGATATTCGAGTTTCTTGGTCTTGCTATCAAGACGGGCACGTTTGTCGATTCCCAGTTTGTTTTTATTGCAGGTGAGATAGATGGTCTGGTTGTCCGGCATGATGGTCGGGTAGTCATAGAACACGTCGCCTTCATGGGGGGTGAGATGTTCGTATTTACCGGATTCGAGATTAACCAGGTACAGGTCATCATCGGCATTCGAGGTCAGGTGCAGAACCAGCATGAGTGATTCATCCGGTGACAGGCTGGCCGGATAATTGGCGCCTTCCATGTCGAAAACCTTCGTGATCGCATGATCGGACAGGTCGTGGAAGTAGACCTTGAAATCGCGCAGGTTTTCCTCGTTGGAACGGAAGAAAAACCCGCTGCCGTCTTTTTTCCAGATTATCGAGCCGAATTGCACTTCGGGCTTGTCGGTCAGTTTTTCCATGCGACCGCTGAAGACATCCATGAGGTACATCTGGGACTGTTCCGAGCCTCCGACCGAGGCCCGAACGATGGCCTGATCTCCGGCGTAATTCAGCGATGCGCCGTCGACACCGTCGTCAAACAATGTCAACTGATACGGCCAGCCCTCTTCGGTCAGGCGGTACAGCTGTGATGCCCCGCTCATAAAACTGGAAAACAAAACGGCATCCAGACTGCGGCTGTAATCGGGAGAGCTGGCTCCGCCGATTTTCATGAAGGTGCCGATATCGGGGATGTAAGGCTCCTGTGGTTGTGATCCGGCATCATCGGCGAAAACCGTCGCAACGCCGGCCAGCAGAACTGCGGCAATGGTGAAACACCGGAACATCGTTCGCGTGCACGTCATTCTTCCTCCTCCGCGTAAATATGACAGATAACAGTGTTGTCAACAATCATTCAATATACGAAAATACTGCCTGTCAGGCAAACCTGCAAATTTAGACGGAATGTTGGAGGAGAAGTTTGGTTTTGAGACCGAAAATTACGCGAACGTAGCTGCGGTTTCGGTGACGGTGAGGTCTTCCTCGTTATGGACGCGACGGTAAAATGCGCATTCCACACAGGATGATCTTCCGAAGCGGCACACCTGCTGTTCCAGTCCGCGGCTGTTTTCCTGTAAAAAGCGCCAGCAGACACGTCCCGCGCCCCGACCGTCATTGATGCCGTCGTATTTCATGGAGTTGGCGGCAACGGGGCAGGGACCGTAGATACGGGCAAAAATGCCGTCCGGTTCCATACCGCAATTACGGAATTCCCAGCAATTGAGTTTGTGAGTTTCCGCCATATCAGCGATCTTCTTCCTTAATAAGCCTGATAACCGGAGCGAATCGTGAGGATGATTTGACCTCGGCCAGTTCCGCCGGCGAGGCGACGATTTTAAATTCGGCGTAGGTTTCCCGAACCTTTTTGATATTATCACGCGCCAGATAATTAAGCATCATGTACTGGTAGAGGTAGGGATCACCGGTATTGAGATCATAAGCTTTTTTAAAGTACTTCTCGGCCTTTTTATTGTTGCCGAGTTTAAATTCGCAAATTCCGGCGCCGAACAGGGCCGGATAAAAATCTTCAGAGTATTTCAGGGCGTTTTCATAGTCCACCAGGGCCGGTCGATAATCGCCGTCATCCAGTTTGGTTCCCGCCCGCCCGGCCAGAGCATTGCTGTTTTTCGGATCATAGGTCAGAGCCGACGTGAATGAGCGCAAAGCCTGGTTTTTCATCTTTTTCATCCGGGCGATCTCACCGGCTCGAACGAAGTCCTCGATGGCTTTGTCATTCTGATTCAATGCAATATAGGCCTCGGCCCGTTTTTCGTAGCCCTCGAGCAGGCCTGGTGACATCTCCAATGCCTTGGTGTAATCGGCGATAGCCGCATCATAGTCGTGTTTGGAGGCGGCGTCATCACCCAGGGCAAGCAAGTCTTCGGCACCGAGAGATTTTGATGCTTTGTCCAGCGGTTTCAATGTGACTTCGAGCGTGGAAGTTTTTCCCGATTTTAACGTCATAGTGGTCTGATAGGGTTCGTATCCCGCTTTTGAGATCGTGATTTTCCGTTTGCCTGCCGGTAAACGATTGTACGTGTTATTGCCGGCCCCGATAGTCTGATTGTCGATTTCGATTTTGGCGTCGGGGACATTGGCGACCAGCTTCAGTTTGGCAAATTCGGACGAGGACGATTTATCGTCGCTCGAAGACGACACGCCTTTCTTCGCATTGGATGCAGACGATGAGGAAGAGGATTTTGCGGATGCCGCTTTTTTGTCTGCATCGGCAGACGATTTGCGATTATCGTCTGCTACCGGGCTTTTTTTTTCCGCGACGACCGGTTCGAGGTCATTGAAACTCATCAACGTGGTTTGTCCTTCGGTGACCGTGATATTGCCGGTCCCGAAATACACACCGTTGAGATCATAGACGATCTCGTAGGTTCCGGTGGGAACCTGGTCGATTCGGAAAAATCCCTGGGGATTGGTCATGACCGTCTTGTTCAGGTCCGGAAGCGTAACACGGGCGCCCTCCAGATAGGGCTGTCCGTATTCATCCAGAATCATACCGATAATGATGCCTTCACCGGAAACCGTGGGCGATATGAACTGCACCCCGATAATGGTCAGGACCACAACCAGCACCGCCGCAAAGGCGCCGATCGCGACTTTTTTGCTGAGCTTTTTGGGTCTCAGTAAATAGGGACGACCGTTGATAACGATTTCATCGCCGGAATGCAAATGCGGACTTCCGGCGACCTGGATGAAGTTATTTTTATAATAGGCCACTCCTCGAATTCGCGGGGCCTTTTCCACCGGCGGCAGTTCCGCGGGATCCTGTATGGGAGTAATGTTATTCGGTTGTGATTTGGTTGTCTCAGCCGATTGAGGAGTCGGGGATTGCGGGATCGCGGCCGGCTTCTTATCCTGCTTGTCTTTCGGTGTGGAATAATCCTGCGATCCGTAGAGTTGTTTGCGAATATTCACGACTTCGTTTTGGGACAGTTTTCTGAAACCATCATCCTGTTGCTCGGATTCGTTTTCCTGCGAATGGGTCGGATCGGAAGCCGATTGGATCGATTCCGGCGATGATTCCGACGCCAGGTGGGGCGCCGAGTCACCGATCTGAGACGCATAGTCTTCGTGATGTGAGGCCGATTGTTCCTGAAGAATATCATTGTCAAGGAGATTGGCGTTTGACGTTATCTCCAGATCGTCATCCTGATTGCGCAATTTCGATACAGTTTCAGGAGGCGTCGGCGGGTTTTCGTTTTCCGACGTCGTTTCCGACGTCGTCATTGACGGACTGTTGTCACCTGCTTCGGTGACCACAAAATCCAGTTTGTCATCCTCGGCCTGGGGCTGAGGATCGACGCTATTGGCGGTTTCCTCGACGTTTGACAGGGGCGCGCCGCAGTTGTGGCAGAATTGCGCTCCGTCAAATTCGTTTTCCGCCTTGCAATTTGGACATATTTTCAAACCAATGCTCCGGGCAAAAAATATAAAGAAATTTTATGATATTTATCGACCTGATCCGTCATTTCTTTAGGAGGTAAAACCTATGGCGGGATCGGCCAACCGCTTAGGAATCTCCAATTTAAGGCTTGACAGTAACTGGGCTATTGGGTATAATCGTCTATTGACTAATAACATATGTATTGAGGAGGAAATGAAGAGTATGAACGAGCGATCTAACCGCTTGTTTGGCACCGCCTTATTTGCGATATTGCTATTGCTGGGATTGGGATGCACTCAGTCGGATAATGTTGCCGCACCGGTGGCGTCAACTCAGATCTCCATTAATCCCCAACGCCTGCCGGCTCCTCCGGAGGGGTATGCGTATGCGCTCTGGGTTGAGCCGGTAGAGGGTGACCCCATTTTTATCGACATTTTTGATTGGAATAGTGAATTATACAAGTTCACGGATACGACCGATGTCGAGAATAATCAAATCGAGCCGGTCTGGACGCTTAACATTGATGTTCTTCATTCCAGTTACGCTTATCTGTCGCTGACCATTGAAAAACTTGATGAATTTACGGACACGACCGAGATGGGGCCGGTGATGTTGCAATCGGATATTCACGATCCGGAGGAAGAACCCATCAAGATGGTATTCCCGTATAATCTCTGGGACGGAACGGGTTCGTTTTGCGTGGAAACCCCGACCGACAAGAATTCCAATTCGAATGATGATGGCGGCATCTGGTTTGCCATTTATGTGTACGATTCGGTATTGGTAAACGATACTTTGGGGTTCCTGGTTTCGACACTGCAGTTTGAGGATCGCGAGCTTGAAATCGATACCACATACTGGGTTTGTAACGAGTACAGCGGCCCGGATTGTATCGATTCAACTGAAGTGACGTCGGCAGATCCATATGACTGGCGAATTGTCGATACGCTGAAT
This sequence comes from Candidatus Zixiibacteriota bacterium, assembly GCA_016933695.1. Lineage (GTDB taxonomy): Bacteria > Zixibacteria > MSB-5A5 > GN15 > PGXB01 > JAFGAL01. The sequence goes on from JAFGAL010000010.1 coordinate 97,330, forward strand.
CTTGAAGAACTGGCCAATACCCTGGATACAATCGGCTATAGAAATCTTGATACTACTCTGATCGGAAATGTGTTTGTCAGTATTCTGGATACGCTGACCGACGGACTTGGCAATGATTCGATTGTTGCCCTGGATACGTTGGCATATGAGTATATACGATATGATGTTGTTGCGACGCCGGTTAATGTCGGCACGACGAATCGAATTGACACGGTTCGGTTGATAATAACCCCATCCGGAACCACCGCGGTTACCGCAACCATTCCGCCGTTTACAGATGTTAAATGGTTTTTTTCATATGGTCTGCGAGCCCGGACTGTATTTATCGATCGATTCACCGATGCCTTTGATGACCTGCCCGATTTGCAGGGAACCGACTGGCATTACAAAGGCTGGGTGATTTCGCCGTATATCGACACGGTAACATTCGGGAAGTTGTCCAAACCGGTCTGGCTTCCTGTTCAGTATGAGGTCTTTCTCAGTCCGTCTACCGGCGGGATGATATCGACGGGATCGTTCAAGAGTTTCTATCTGCCGGACGATGAAAATCCATATTCGATGAAGGGGCGAGTGCCTCCGTATCCCGGTGAGGATTTCCTGCAGAATCTTCCGGGCGGGCATCCGCCGTTGACGCTATGCGATGCGGCGCATCCAGCGGTAGCGGGAGGAACAGTGTTTATTACGGTGGAACCGGACAATTTTGAGTCGGACACCACCAATTTCCCGTTAATTCTCATGACCGGGGGAATACCGTCGTATCAAAACGTCTCAAACCAAGAATGGCATTCGCAGATATTCGATCTGATCAATCGCTTCCAGGCGCTTAATGACGATCCGCATGGATGGCCGGCGTTGCTGGTAACGATCGACAGAAAATAACATATAGACGAATTCGACACAGGCCGGAGGTCGCCACCGACACCGGCCTTTTTTTATGGGCGGGGGATAATTTGCGATTTTCGGTTTTCTTTCCCGAATATTTTATGTTTATTGACGGTATAGGTTTTGAACCAAGTGCAACTTTTTATGCGCTCAATCGTCTAACTTAAAAAAACGACAAGGAACATGGATACACCCGGCCACCCTTTGGTCTGAACGGGTATACCGGGCCGGGCCGGACGGAATGTGAAGCATGGCTGATACAACAGGTAATACAACCGATCGGTATCGCGCGGGAATCCGCTTCACGAAACAATCCGCATATTTCATTTACAGTGAAACGTATGAAGTCATATAGGATATAAGGAGACAATCGCATGGCCTTTCGATATTCCCTCCTCATGATTACCGCCGTCACAATTCTATTATTGGGCGGCACCGCGGTCGGAGATGAACTCACACTTGATGATTGCCTTGAGCTGGCTTTGCAGAATCACCAGAATATGGTCGAGGCACGGGGACAGGTGGAGATGTACAACGGGTATCTCTGGAATGCCGCCGGCAGTGCTTTTCTGCCATATATCTCGGCATCAGGCTCGGTCCGCGAGTCGCACGCCAGCGGTGCGGAAGTTGTCAGCGGGATTGAAACCGGTCGCATTGTATCGGGAGTGTCAAAGTTCTATGGTCTCGGTATCAGCGGCAGTATGACGCTGTTTAACGGCGGACGTTCGATTTTTAACTATCTCGGCGCGCGGGCGGATAAGAAACGGATGGAATACCTGCTGGAATCGACCGAGCAGGACATTATCCTTACGGTCAAGCAGACCTATTTCAACTACCTGAAAGCGCAGGACAACCAGAAAAACAGCGAAGAAGCCGTTAAACGCGGTGAGGAGCAGTACAAACTGGCATCATCGCGGTACGAAGTCGGTGCGGCATCGAAGTCCGACGTTTTGAAAGCACAGGTGCAGTATGGTAATGACAAACTGATGTTGCTGGCGGCCGAGAATGCCGTTAAAACGACCCATGCCAATTTGTGTTACCTGATCGGGATTGACGTCAATTCCGGTGTGGAGTTTTCCACGCAGTTCCAGCAGCGGGAATACGAAAACACCGAGGAAAACGCCCTGAAATACGGGCTGGCGCATCACCCGGGGCTTTTGGCCAGTGTCAAGAATGTCACCTCCGCACAATACGATGTTAAGTCGGCGTGGGGACGTTTTCTGCCTTCGGTATCGATCAATGTCTCGCGCGATTATTCCGGAAGTACCTGGAGTGAGGTCAGCAAACTCGACGACATCGACGGTCAGTGGACGATCAGTACCAGTATCAGTATCCCGATTTTCGAGCAATTCGGTCGTAAGTACGAACTGTCCCGGAGCCGGGCGTTACTGAATAACGCGCGGGTGGCGGAGTCCTATACTCGCAATTATATTGCGGCGGAAATCAAGCGGGCCTTTCTGGAACAGGAGCGGACCAAACAGGCTCTGGTGGTGGCGGAAGAAACCGTCGCCGCCGCCAAAGAGGATTTCAACCTTGTTCAGGAAAAATACAATCTGGGTGCCGCGACCATTCTTGAGGTCCTGGATGCGCAGGTCAGCTTGGTCGAAGCGGAAAATTCACTGGTGGAAGCCAGGTACGATTATAATCTATCCGTTGCCAGTTTGGAAAAGGCAATGGGGGTCAAGCGCTAAACACGGAAATCAGCCACGGGGTGTATAGGTATGAGTAAAGGTAAAAAACGACTGTTCATCGGCGGAGGAATCGTCGTCGTCGTGGCGATTATCATCGCCAATCTTATGGGGGGCGGCAACAAGGGAATCCACGTTCAGGCCCAGAAGGTCGAAACGCTGGATATCACCGAAGAAGTTTCGGCATCGGGGTATATCCAGCCGGAAACGCGGGTCAATATCACGTCGGAAGTGACCGCGGAAATTATCGGTCTGCCGGTTAAGGAAGGGCAGACGGTCACCAAAGGGCAGTTGCTGATTCAACTCGACACGGTGCAGTTGCAGAAAGACGTGGACCAGTTGCGCTATTCTCTCGAGGAAATGGAGGCGCGCACTGGAGCCGCCAAGGCGTCGTTCGAGCAGGCCGAACTGGTGTATGAGCGTGAGAAGAAGCTGTATGATCGCGACCATTCCTCGGAAACATTGATGGAAAACGCCGAATATTCCTACTTGAATAACAAATATATCTATGAGGCGGCCAAGAGTCAGACTCAGCAGACAGGGGCGATGTATGAGAAGGCTCTGGACAATCTGAACAAGACCAGAATCGTGGCGCCGATGTCCGGCGTGATTACGTACATGGACGCCGAGATCGGGGAAATCGCCCCTGCCCAGACCGCATACACGCAGGGGAAAACGCTGATGACGCTGTCCAATCTGTCGCGTTTCGAGGTCCAGGTCGACGTCGATGAGACGGAGATCAACAAGGTGCGTTTCGGGCACGAGGCGAAAATCGAAGTCGATGCATTTCCCGACACGGTTTTCCAGGGTGAAGTGGTTGAAATCGGCAACACGGCCGTGATCAGCGGCGCCGGCACCACCGAGCAATCCACCAATTTCAAAGTGAAGGTTTTGTTCAAGGATACCGACGTGCCGATTCGCCCCGGAATGTCGGCCACGGTTGATATTATCACCAATACTCGTATCGATGCGTGTGCGGTTCCCTACGGGGCAATTGTCATGCGGTCGCTTGATCCCGACTCCCTGGCCAATGCCGATCGCCATTCCGACAGTTCCGGCGGCCTAGTGCAATCGGCGCATGCCGCCGAACAGGGGCCCGACTCGTTAACCGAAAAGCGTCATAACGGCAAAGAGAAAGAAAAGAAGGATGTCAAGGGGGTGTTTGTCATCCGGGACGAGAAGGCGGTGTTCGTACCGGTGGAAACCGGCATTGCGGATCAGAAAAACATCGAAGTAATGACCGGTATCACCAGGGACGACATTGTCATAACCGGACCGTTCCGAACGCTTCGGACTCTGGAAAGCGGCGCCACGATCAACTACAATCTGGAGTCGGAAGAGGAGAAATCGTTTTGATGGCACTGATTGATACCAAGGATCTGTGGAAAACGTTCGAAATGGGGGCTGTTCAGGTCCATGCGCTTCAGGGGATTACTCTGGCGATCAATAAGGGCGACTACGTGGCCATCATGGGGCCGTCCGGTTCCGGCAAATCGACGCTGATGAACCTGATCGGATGTCTGGATACCCCGACCAGCGGGGAGTACTTTTTGAACGATAAACTGGTCAGTACGTTGACCGATGACGAGCTGGCCTATATTCGCAACAAGGAAATCGGGTTTGTCTTTCAAACATTCAACCTGTTGCCCCGTGCCACTGCCCTGCACAATGTCGAACTGCCGCTGGTGTACAGCGGGAAATCCCGGACGGTGCGGGAGGCGATGGCCAAAAAGGCACTGGAACAGGTGGACCTGGCGGATCGCATGACCCATCGTCCCAACGAATTATCCGGCGGACAGCGACAGCGGGTGGCGATCGCCCGCGCCCTGGTCAATGAACCGTCGCTGATTCTCGCCGACGAGCCGACCGGTAACCTGGACTCCAAAACCAGTCTGGAAATTATGGACTTGCTCGCTCGTCTGCACCAGGACGGCAACACGATTATCGTGGTGACGCACGATCACGAAGTGGCGCAGTTTGCCAACCGGGTGTACCATATTCGCGACGGCATGATCGAGCGCGAGGAATTTATCGATAAAACGGGCCAAACCACAAGTGAGACGCGGCAATGATTTTCTGGGAAGTGTTCAAAATGTCGGTGTCGGCGCTGAACACCAATCGTCTGCGCGGCTTTCTGACTCTGCTGGGTGTCATTATCGGGGTTACCAGTGTGATCACGATCATCTCCGCACTGGAGGGATTGTCGCAGTCGATTCGGGCCGAACTCGAAGCGCTGGGACCGTCGACGTTTATCGTGACCAGATTCGGCATTATCCGCAGTGAAGAGGAGTTTCTGGAGGCGGTCAAGCGAAAACCGCTGAAGTACGAACATATGGAGGCCATTCGCGACGGGTGTGATTTGTGTGAACGGATGGCGGTGGCGTCGCATTTTCGGGTCGAAGCCAAGCATGACAACCGCAAACTGCGGCGGGTTCTGGTCGAGGGAGCGTCGGCGGGGATTATCGACATTGTTGACACAGAAGTCGAGTATGGCCGTTATTTCTCGGAAGAAGAGGAACACACCCGCAGTCGGGTGGCCTTTATCGGTTCCAACGTTCAGGAAGAACTCTATCCGGGCGTCGATCCCATCGGTAAATGGATCAAATTGAACAATATCAAGTACCGGGTGATCGGTGTGGCCAAAGAAAAAGGATCGACATTCGACGACAATTCCGATCGTTTCGTCTCGATTCCGTACGCGACCTTTGTCAAGGATTTCGCCTACCGCGGCATGGGATTGTCCATTTATGTCAAGGCCGCTTCGGTGGAACTGCTTCCGGAGGCGATGGATCAGGCGCGCGCGGTCCTTCGCGCGTTTCGCCATGTCCCGTACAACAAGGATGACGATTTCGGCATTGTCACGGCGGATGCGGTTATGGCGGTCATCAATGATATCACCAAAGTCATTCGTTTCGGCTTGATCGGCATTTCCTCCATCGCCCTGGTGGTGGGCGGGATTATTATTATGAATATCATGATGGTGTCGGTAACGGAGCGGACGCGCGAAATCGGCATTCGCAAGTCGGTCGGCGCCAGACAGCGGGATATCCTTCTGCAGTTTCTGTACGAATCACTGATCCTGTCGCTGGGAGGCGGCCTGATCGGCATTGCCATCGGCGTGTTTCTCGGAGACGTGCTGATCGGTTTGATCGAGATGAATATGACGCCGTCGATGTTCGCCATTTCAATCGGCCTGATTATCTCGATGGGAACCGGTCTGTTTTTCGGCATCTATCCGGCCATGAAAGCGGCACGGCTTCAGCCGGTAAAAGCCCTGAGTTATGAATAAAGGAAGTGACGGGCAGTTATGACATTGATGGAAGTCAAAGAAGGGATGATTCTGGCGATTGGCTCGCTGTCGGCCAATAAATTTCGGTCCGGTTTGACGATTCTCGGTGTGCTGATCGGGGTTTGGTCGGTTATTGCGATGTCGTCGCTGATCAAGGGTCTTGACGACGCGGTGCAGCAATCGATCAGCTCGCTGGGAAGCAATATTCTGTTTGTCGATCGCTTTCCGCCGGAAACCCATTATGAAGACCTTACCGAGGAACAGCGTAATTATAAACACATGTCGATGGTGGAAGCGACGGCAATCAAGGATAACTGCCCGGCCGTCCTGGCGGTTTCTCCGGAAAACCATTTCTGGGCAAACGGCGGCAATATTATCAAATACCGCGACCGCAAAGCCAGCCAGCCGGCAATCTGTGGTATCCTGCCCGACTATCAGAAAGTCCGCGACGTAGCGGTTTCGTCGGGGCGTTTTATCACCGAGGTTGACAATAACGTCCGCGCCAAAGTATGCGTGATCGGTGCGGATATCAAAGACGCACTGTTTCCCAATGAGGACCCCATCAACAAGGAAATCCGCATCAATAACGAACGGTTCACGGTTATCGGCGTCCGCGAAAAGAATGAGACGCTGTTCGGTGAGGACGACGGCGAGAACAACAAGGCGCTGATTCCGCTGGAAACGTTTATGAAGTTGTATCCATGGGATATCTATTTAACGCTGACGGTCGGCGTGGTTGCACCGGATCAAATGGACATCGCCATTGAACAGATGACGTCGGTTCTGCGGCGAGTGCGTAATGTTCCGTACGACAAGGAAAACAACTTCGCCATTTTCGGGCAGGAGAATATCCGGGAGATGGTGGGAGATATAACCAAGTACATCTATATTGCGATGGTCGTGATCTCATCGGTGGGATTGATGGTCGGTGGTGTCGGCGTGATGAATATCATGCTGGTATCGGTAACCGAACGAACGCGTGAAATCGGTGTGCGCAAGGCGATCGGCGCACGGCGCAATAATATTCTCTGGCAATTTCTGGTGGAAGCCATGACACTGTCCGGAACCGGCGGTGTGATCGGCATTGGCACGGGAATCTTGACGGCGCTGTTGATCGGTATGCTGACGCCTGTGCCGTTCGGGGTGTCGCCGCTCTTTCTTTCTCTGGGATTTCTGGTCGCAATATCGGTCGGTTTAGTGGCGGGCATGTATCCCGCCTATCGGGCCGCCAGTGTCGATCCGATTGAATCCCTGCGCTATGAATAACCTTTCATGATTGGCAATATCGTGATCATGTTACCGGCATGAGTCCATGAAAGGGGATATCCATGACATCGGCTGAACTAAAGGACGGGGTATTGCTGGCATTGGGCTCGCTGAATGCCAACAAATTTCGATCCGGTCTGACCATCCTGGGGGTGTTGATCGGGGTCTGGTCGGTTATTGCGATGACATCGCTGATCAAGGGGCTGGATGACTCGGTGCAGGAGTCGATCAGTGCTTTGGGCAGTAATATTCTGTTTGTCAGCAAGTATCCGCCGGATACGGATTATGAAGACCTGACCGAGGAGCAACGTCACCGCAAGCCGATAACGCAGAGGGAGGCGGATGCGATTCGGGCCAACTGCCCGGCGGTCGCGGCGGTGTCGCCCGAGGATTATTATTTTGCGCCGGGCGGCAACGTGATCAAATACAAAAGCCGCCGCGCCAGCAATCCGTATGTCGTGGGGGTAATGCCCGATTTTATCCGGGTGCACAAGACGCCGCTGGCGATGGGGCGGTTTATCAGTGCGGTCGACAATCAAAATCGACTCAAGGTGTGTGTGATCGGCGATGATATTGTGCACTCGCTGTTTCCCGATGATGATCCTATTGGCAAACAGATTCGAATCAACAATTATCGTTTCCTGGTGATCGGCGTTTTCGAGAAAAAAGACTCGATGTTCGACGAAAGTGACAACAACAAGGCGTTTATTCCTCTGGAAACATTCATGAAGATGTATCCCTGGGAGGAGGAGTTATGGCTGGCGGTCAGTGCCCGTTCGGCGGCGGAGATCGACGAGGCGGAAGAACAGATGATTACCGCCCTGCGTCTTCTGCGTAAGGTGCCGTATGACGCGGAAAACGATTTCGCGATATTCGGGCAGGAGAATATCCGCGAGCAGGTGGGCAATATTACCAGTTATATTTATATCGCGATGATTGTTATCTCATCGGTGGGCCTGATGGTCGGTGGTGTGGGGGTCATGAACATCATGCTGGTGTCGGTGACGGAGCGAACCCGCGAGATCGGGGTGCGCAAGGCGATTGGCGCCCGTCGCGTCAATATCATCTGGCAATTCTTAATCGAAGCGATGACGCTGTCCGGCACGGGCGGCCTGTTGGGAATCGGTGTCGGGGTGCTGACGGCGGTCGTTATCGACCTATTGACCCCGCTTCCGTTCGGCATTTCGCTGTTTTACGTGTCGCTGGGATTTATCGTGGCGGTTTCGGTCGGGCTGATTGCAGGGATTTACCCGGCCTATCGGGCGGCGGCGGTCGATCCGATCGAATCCCTGCGTTACGAATAATGTTCCGCCGGCATGGTTATACCCTTCGGCCGGTTATCAATAAGGTCCCGCAAGGCCGATGTCCCCTTCAGATTTTGCGTATTTATCATTGAGGGAATTAGATATTGCCTAAAGTTTAACGTCTATATAGATTAGAGAAGTTTGACCAAGGCAGGAGGGTTATCGTTATCAAACGGTTATTACTCATAATCATCGCCGGATGTCTGGCAATGGCGGGCAGTGTCGGCGCCCAGCAGTTGTATCCCATGGCCGATCCCGGGCAGAAGATCGGTTTTCATCTCGATTATGCCTGGTTCGATTCCAATCAAGAGGGGAAAATTCTGCTGGAAGTATACTACAAGGTGTTCAATAAATATCTTACGTTCGTGCGTGAAGCGGGTGAGTATCAGGCCACGTACGAGGTGACCGTTACCGTGTATACCGACCGTGACGAACAGGTCGACGGGAATGTCAAACAGCGGACAATCACCGTTCCGTCATACAGCAAGACGCTTTCGGATGTCGATTTTCGGGTCAGTCAGGTGGATTTCGTGGTTTCGCCCGGTAAATACAAAATCAAGGGCTCGCTGGTGGACAAAAATGCCGGAACAACAATCAATCAGGAATTGAAAGCGGAATTTGACGCTTTCGACGGGCGTTTCGCGCAATTGTCGGGAATCGAATTCGTGTATATGGTCGATTCGGCCCAGGAGAACTCGCCGTTCAATAAGGATGACTGGTCGGTGATTCCGTCGGTGATTCGATCCTACGGCGGCGATTCGGTGGTGCCGCTGATGTACTACTTCGAGATTTACCAGGGGCGCGACGGACGGGAGAACGTGTTTATCGACACGAGAATTCTCGATCATAAGTACGATCCAGTTTACTACGACACGCTGACATCGGTGTTCTCGGATCGGACGATCCGGCAGATTCGCCATGTTACGCTCAGCGGAATACCGTCCGGCGATTACTATCTCGACATCATTTTACGGGGACGGCGCAACAAGGATGTCGATCATGTCAGGACGCCGTTTCGTATCAGCTGGTCGCCGGAGGCGCTGTATCGCAATGATTTCAAGACCGCGCTGAGGCAGTTGGAATATATTGCCGAGTCGGATGAACTGGATAAGTTAAAAGCCGCGGCCACCCCGGAAGAGCGCATGAATGCCTGGAATAATTTCTGGCTGAGGCGCGATCCCACGCCGAATACCGCCCGAAACGAGGCCAAGGAGGACTACTACCGGCGGATTGAGTACACCAATCGGTATTTCAGCCTGTTGGGCAAGGAGGGCTGGCGCACCGATCGCGGCCGCATTTATATTCAGTACGGTGAGCCGGATCAGATCGAAGATTTTCCGTTCGAAGCGGCCAGTCAGTTCGCCTATCAGGTTTGGTATTATTATCAGATCGGCATTCAGAGAAAATTCACGTTTGTGGATCGCTGGGATGACGGTGATTATCGTCTGCAGTATCCCTACGATGGTATAATACGATAGCATATTGATCTGACAAGGAGAGTATGATACAGTGCGTTACGTGATTGCCATATCGTGTGCCGTTATTATCATGACCGGGTGTTTGGGGCACAGCGCCGTTGCCGAAAGTCGCCTGACCATCCAGGCCGGGATCTCGGTGTATAACAATCCCGAAACCGGTCCGGAAACCTATGTCGAGTTTCCGTTTGTCATCGATCGTGCCCAGCTGACATTCCTGCCGACAGAAGGCATCGGAGGGGGAGTTCGCGCCTCGATATACGCGCAAATTCTTCTGACCGACCAGCAGGGAAGACCGGTTGATTCGGCGGAAACGTATTTTTACACGCAGGCGGGATCGATCATGCAGGCGAAACAGGCCGGAATCAAAGTCTTCAATAAACTCGTGCTGATGATACCGCCGGGGACGTACAAAGCCGTTTTAACCGTGATCGATGCGGTCAGCAAGCGGGAAGGGGCCTTTTTGTACAATCAACTTGAGATCGACGGCCCGGTTGAAAACCGACTGACGTTGAGTACGATTGAAATGGCGTATGATATCGCCGTGGTTTCCGACTCCTCTCCGGTCAGAATGCCGCATCTGGTGAAAAACGATCGGGAGATTTTGCCGAATCCGATGGCGATTTATTCGGTTGATGATACGGTGATGTTCGTATATACGGAGTTGTATAATCTCGCGTATGATGACGGGAGTAATGATGAGCAGTTCGCGGTATCGTATTCAGTACGGCGAACCGATGGCGGACTGGCGTATGATTTCGGCACAAGCGTCAACGTCATGCCGGGCAATTCGGCGGTTCTCTGCCGGAAACTGTCGGTTGCGGGCTGGCAGCCCGGACGGTACGATCTGATTCTAACGGCGACTGATTTGGTCTCGCATCAGGCCGACACCAGTTTCAAGCGGTTTGTAATCTTCCCGCGCACCGGGGAATTGCCGGAAGTGGTGTCGTACAGCATGAAAACGCCGCTGGACTCGGCGAGTATCAAAACCAAAAGTGAGATTATCCGTTTTCTGGTGGAAGCCGACGAATGGGTGCTGTATAACGCCCTGACGGATTCGGGCAAGGCACGTTTTGTCGAGCAGTTTTTCGTCGACCGCGATCCGTCGCCCGGCACGCCGGAAAATGAATATCTCAACGATGTGCTGGCACGATACGCCTTCGCCAACGAGAAGTTCTCAACCCTGCCGGAGGTGCAGGACGGATGGCGAACGGATCGCGGGCGCGTGCTACAGCAATACGGACAATGGGACAACCGCGAGGAACACATCGCCCCCAGCTACGGGCGGCGGTATGAAATCTGGCGGTACGATCGACTGCCGGGTCAGGTCACCAGCGGCATTGTATTCGTGTTTGTCGACGTCGGCGGCTTCGGCGATTTCAAACTGGCGCATTCAACCGCCAAGGGGGAAGTCTATGATCCCGAATGGAAATACAAACTCTCGGAAGAGGATCCGGACATTCTCCAACCGGATGAACCGTTTATTCGATAAAACAACCCGGCTTTATAAAGGGGCCCGGCACATCGCCGGGCCTTTTTTTTGCGGGGTGGTCGATTCAATGCGAAGCGTCGCCTCGATTGGCAGGGGATGATGTCGATAAACCCACAGTGCGAATGGTGCGTTTGACCGGGATGGAAAAGCGCGTGTGTTTATCATCGTTTACCTCGATGGTGATCGACTTCTCGAATTCATCATCAAGTGCATCGTCACGCAAGGTGACCTTGCCGCCCTCGGAATCGCCGGCCTTGACCTTCTGGGGAAGATCGAGTCGGAATATTCCTTCAGGCATATAGACCAGGCTGATTGCAAGGTCCTGATCGGAGACGTTTTCAATGACGAACTTCCTTTCCTTCACTTCCATGTCTCCGAATTGCGAGATATCGAATTTGTAGGGGGCGATACGAATCGGGTAGGTGGAATCGGGCGCGGTGATGACATCGGCCTTGATTTCCACGTATTTGGCCAGTTCCCCCTCGTTGGTTTCGATACTCGGCCGTTTCGATTGCTTACCGCTCCGTCTGCCGGTCGAGAAGATGACTTCAAGATCAGTGCTGTCGCCGGAAGCCAGGACGGTCTTATTCAGCGGTGTTTTGGTACAGCCGCATCCCGGTTTGACATCGGTGATGTTCAGCGTGTCGGTCCCGGTTGAATGGAGCCAAAATGTACAGCTGACCTGGGAATTCTGGGGCACCAGGCCGAAGTCGAAAATGGAATTGGGAATGGTCAATGCCGGATCGGACCAGGAGGTATCGACCAGGAAAATCATTCCGATAATCACAAGGCACATCCCGTGGATTAAACGCATTACATTCTCCTTTATTGAAAATTGTCGATGGGCATATCAGGGTGATTGCGTTGTTCCTGCGGCGGGGCAAGGGCGCGGCAGGTTACTGACTGGCAACGCCGAGTGAAACCCGGACAATAAAAAAAGGCCCGATGGCAATATCGGGCCTTGTAATATACACGGATATCGAAGTTAATGAGAGCCGGTTGCGCTTTCCGGTTTGGTTGAAGCGGTTTGACCGGGGACGCGGATTGTGCGCTTAACCGGTATGGTGAATCGAGTGTTGTTGGCATCATTCAGTTCAATCGTGACCGACTTCTCGAATTCTTCTTTCAGCCATTCGTCAAGAATGACAATCTTCCCACCTTCGGATTTTCCGGCCTTAACCTTCTTGGGCAATTCCAGCTTGAACATGCCGTAGGGCATGTCGACCAGTTTTATGTCCAGATCCTGGTCAGAGACGTTTTCAATTACAAACTTGCGTTCCGCAACTTCTTTATCGCCGAACTGCGAGACATCGAATTTGTATGGCGAAATCCGAACCGGGAAGGTCGAATCGGGATTGGCGACGACTTCCGATTTAATCTGCACATACTTGGCCAGTTCGCCTTCGTTGGTCTCAATGCGCGGGCGCTTTGACTGTTTGCCCTGCCGACGTCCCGTCGAGAAAATGATCTCCAAATCAGTGCTGTCACCGACAGCAAGCTCCTGTGTTTTAAGCGGAGCTTTTGTGCATCCTCAGCCAGGTTTTACGCTGAGGATTTTTAGATCTTCCGTGCCGGTGGAATGCAGCCAGAAGGCATGACTGATCTTGGAGTTCTGCGGAACATAGCCGAAATCGAAAATCGATTCCGGGATCGTCAGTTTCGGTTGCGCAAGGGCTACGCCGGACCAGAGGAAAATGCCGAGCATCAGTAGTAATATGCCCTTGGTATGTTTCATATATATCCTCCAAACAAACGTTTTGTTTTTCTATTCATTCGACACATTATACGCCGTACTGAATGTAATCACGGGTATTATGTGAAAAATAACATATACACGGAATCTGTCAAGGAAATTGTCCTGTTACAACGGGTTAGTTCACCCCTTCCGACTCGATTTTCTCGCCGGCGGTTATGGTGCATTCGCGATCCCGCGTACGCTATCGCCTCCCTTCGGCCAATAGGTCAGTCAGCTGTTTAGATTTTATACGCTTTTTCATCGATACGGTTTGCGGCTCTTTTCAACGTTTTGCGCGGCATAAAGTTGTTGTCGGGACGGGGTTTTATTCCGGACTGGATGCGGGACGATAGATTTTCCGCTTGACCGGTATGGAATAATACTGCTGTTCCTCTTTATCGTTGATATACCAGAAAGTGATCGAGTTTTCAAAGCTGGTTTTCAGGCCGAGATCATTCAGGATGATTTTGACCGGAATGGTGTCATTCGGTTCGATATAGGTTGGAAATTCCAGATGGTAATAAGTGGTGTCGGCCTGGGCCAGGGTCAGAGGAATGTAGTTGTCCCAGTGGTTGACGATCGACACCTTGAATTCCCGTTGGGTTGAATCACCATATTGCGATGCGATCAGAAAGTACGGTGTCACATACACGGGAAAGAGGTTTTCGATATTGTCGATAACCCGCGCCTTGATATGCAGGCGAAGGGTACGTATCCCCGTGTTGACCGCATTGGTGTGCAGTTTGGGGTGCCGATCGCGATGCCCGACAAAGCTCTGGCTGTCGAAGACGACATGAATAAACGTGCTGTCGCCGGGCGGGATGGTGTGTTTCCCGACCGTCACGGTCAGGCAGTCGGAAAACGTTTCGACTTCGTGGATGATCAGCGGTTCATCGCCGATGGAGCGAATTTTGAAGACGTGCACGAAATGCGCGCGTTGTGGAACCAGGCCAAACTCAACGGTGTCGTTATCAATCTCGATTTTGGCGTCGGCCATGGCCGCGGTGGCGACAAGAACAAGCATGGCAAGGCAATACATTGTGGTTTTAATCACGACTCTATCCTTTTGGCGAGGCTTTTATCTTCTTGTAAACCCCTAAGTATACGTGGTTCCGGTTAAATCGCAATATTTTTCTGATCCGAACCGGCGTCGAGTTGATTTTTTGCCCGGCAATGAGTATGTTAGCGTTTTGAAGTCGCGGTTTATCCGTGCTTTGCATATAACGACAATTGTCTATTTATCATAGGGAGTAACATAATGGACCCGAAAGCGTTTCTCGATGCTCACCAAGACGAGCGAATGGAACAGTTATTTGCCTTTTTGCGATTTCCATCGGTCTCGGCAAAAAGCGAACATACCAAAGACGTGCTGGCCTGTGCCGACTGGCTGTGTAATCATCTCAATTCGATCGGCATCGAATCCAAGGTTATGCCGACCGGGGGACATCCGGTGGTGTTCGGAAGCCGGATTGTGTCGCCGGATAAACTGACGGTGCTGTATTACGGTCACTATGATGTACAACCGCAGGAACCTTTGGAATTGTGGAAATCAGGGCCCTTTGAACCGGTTATCAAAGACGGGTATATTATGGCACGCGGGGCGACCGACGACAAGGGACAACTCTGGACGCATGTTAAGGCACTTGAGGCGTATCTATCATCGGGCAAGGAGTTACCGATTAATATTAAAGTAATTGTTGAAGGCGAGGAGGAGTCCGGCGCGGAGAATCTGGCCAATTTCGTCAAGAAAAACGCGGATTTACTCAAGGCCGATATTATCGTCGTCTCCGACAGTGCCCAGTACGGCCGCAATCTTCCCGCGGTCACATACGGATTGCGCGGGGTGACCTTTGTCGAGGTCAAGGTGACGGGGCCGGACCGCGATTTGCATTCCGGCAGTTTCGGCGGATCGGTGGCGAATCCGATCAATGTCCTGGCCAAAATGATCGGTGCTTTGCACGATGCGAACGGACGGATTGCGGTCGACGGTTTCTATGACGACGTGATGGAGGTATCCGACTGGGAACGTGGGCAGTTTAACAAATTGCCGTTCGACGAAAAAGAGTACCTGACCAAGACCGGCGCGAAGAAGTTAACCGGCGAAAAGGGGTATTCGGTGCTGGAGCGCATCTGGTGTCGTCCAACACTTGATGTCAATGGCATCACCGGCGGTTATCAGGGCGAGGGCGGCAAAACCATTATTCCGTCATGGGCCAGCTGTAAAATCACCTGCCGTCTGGTTCCGCACCAGAAGGAATCCGATATTGCCGACAAGCTGGAAGCCTGTCTGAAGAAGCTCTGTCCCGATACCGTCCATCTGGAAATAATCAAGCATGGCGGAGCGGCGGCGGTGGTGGTGCCGACCGACGGTCCGTGGCTGGAAGCGGCCGGACGGGCGATTAAGACCGGATTCGGTATCGATCCGGTATTCACCAAGGAAGGCGGCTCGATTCCGGTGGTGGGGACATTTAAAGAAGTGCTTGGCATCGATACTCTTCTATTGGGATGGGGGCAAAGCGATGACAATGCCCATTCGCCCAATGAGCGGTTTGCGGTCGATGATTTCGAGCGCGGCTGTTACACCGCACTGGCGCTGATCGATGAGTTGGCGAAGGTGAAGGTGTAAGATGGATCTGGGCCTGAAAGATAAAACGGCACTGGTTACGGGGGCATCAAGCGGGTTGGGATTCGCTTCGGCCATGGCACTGGTCCGTGAGGGAGTATCACTGGCGATCAATTCCCGTTCGAAAGAAAATCTCAGTAAAGCGGCGGATAAAATAGAGGATGAAACCGGGCGTCGGCCGATTACCGTGGTCGGCGACCTGAGCGGGACCGGAACTGCCGAGGTGATTGCCAGGGCCGCCGCCGACCGACTGGGTGCGGTCGATATCCTGGTATCGAATGCGGGGGGACCGCCGGCCGGCCCGTTTCTGAAGCATGATCCGGACACCTGGCGACAGGCCGCCGAATTGACACTTCATTCCGCTATTGATTTAACGCGGGCGGTGCTTCCCCTGATGCAGGCGAAAAGATGGGGGAGGATTATTTATATCACCTCGATGGCGGTCAGGCAACCGGCGGATAATTTGATTATCTCAAACACCTTGCGGGCCGGGCTGACGGGATTCGCCAAAACCATCTCCAACGAGTTCGCGTCGGAGGGGATAACGGTCAATACGGTATGCCCGGGATACACCAATACCGAACGGTTGGGGTATCTGGCCAAAAATATCTCGGAACAGACCGGACAGTCGATTGCGGATGTGTTTCGCGGATGGAAAGAGAGTATCCCCTGCAAACGTCTGGGTGAGCCGGAAGAACCGGCGGATCTCATCTGTTTTCTGGCGTCGCGACGCGCGGCGTATATTACGGGCACGGCGATTCCCGTAGATGGTGGTTATATTAAAGGGTTGCTTTAAGTGACAGGGGTATCGTATAAATTATAAGTGGTATACGCATCAAGCCGGACATGCGTTGCTTGACGCTGATCGAACCCCCAAACCGCCGGCACGGCCGTTTTGGTTTGTCTTCGGGGTGCTGATTTTTCATCAGGTGATTTCCGCCTGTGCCTTTCCCTTTGCCAAAATCGGTTTGAATCAGCTTGACCCGCTGGTATATGCATTCTTTCGGTTTGTAATTTCTTCGGCCATTTATATCCCGGTTTTATACTGGCAGAATCGAAAAAGCAAGATCGCCCGTCATGATCATCTGAAATTCCTGGGAATCGGTTTGCTCTTGATCCCGATCAATCAGCTGGTGTTTCTGATCGGTCAGTCATTGACGAGTGCGGGGCACTCGAGTCTGCTGTTTGCCACCACGCCGGTGTTTATTTATATCCTGGCGATTTTTTTCCTGAAAGAGAAAGCGTCGGCAAGACGAGCGTTCGGCATAATTATCGCGCTGGGCGGCGTGTACATTATTCTCTCCGGGGGCAATATCCGATTCGGTCGGGAGTATGTCCTGGGTGATCTGCTGGTATTGGTGGCGGTGATAGCCTGGGCGGCGGCAACGGTGATGGGCAAACCGCTGGCGAGTCGTTATGGGGCGTTTCGGGTGACGGGCTCGGCACTGGTATATGGATCATTGGTGTATTTGCCGTTTGGTCTGTTTTTCGCCCTGCGGGCCGATTACGGCGCCGTCAACTGGCAGGGGTGGTTCTCGGTCGGATACATGGCGATTGTGATCTCAGCGGGCGCCTATGTGCTCTGGTACTGGGTTTTGAAATATCTCGAGGCCTCACGGGCGGCAATTATGCAAAATATCCAGCCGATTGTGGCCACCGCGGTCGCGGCGGTTCTCCTCAGCGAGCCGATCACCGGCTCTTTAATTCTGGGTGGCGCAATCGTGATCGGCGGAGTGATTCTGACGGAAATTAGATGACGGAATCTCAAGCGAGATGTATATTATGACGATGAACCAGAAAAATAGACAACCCCAAGACAGGTATGTTCAGGATATGGATGATTACTTAAAAAACGATACCGGTAGTGAAACCTGGTCGGTGTTCCGCATCATGTCGGAATTCGTGGAAGGATACGAAACCCTGCGGTATCTGCATCCGGCGGTATCCATTTTCGGATCATCGGCTCTTCCGGAAGACAGCAAGTATTACAAGCTGGCGGTCGATATCGGAAAGATGCTCAGCGATGCCGGATTCGCCGTCATTACCGGCGGTGGTCCGAGTATCATGGAGGCGGCCAATCGCGGTGCGAAAGCGGGTAAGTCCAAATCGGTCGGACTGAATATCGAAATTCCCACTGAACAGACGGCAAATCCCTATCAGGATATCTCGCTTCATTTCCGTTACTTTTTTGCGCGCAAGGTGATGTTTGTCAAATACGCCTCGGCGTTTGTTATCATGCCGGGCGGATTCGGAACGCTCGATGAATTATTCGAATCGCTGACCTTGATGCAGACCAAGAAGATATTTAACCTTCCGGTGGTGCTGGTCGGATCGGAATTCTGGGGTGGCCTGATCGATTGGATTGTTTCCGGGCCGATAAAAAACGGCACGCTGTCGAAAGAAGATTTGTCGTATTTTTCTCTGACCGACGATCCCAAAGAGGTCGTGCGGATAATCAAGGAAGGATACGAGGAAGTGCGCCTGTCCCGCGCCATTTAGACAAAGCCCATATGCAAAGAAAAAGGCCGGATGCGTTCCGGCCTTTTGTTTTTCCGTTCGGTTGGCTATCAACCGGCCAGGTTCTTTTCGGAGAAGGCTTTCTCCAGTACCGGGTCGGTGAAAATACCGTCCTTGCGAATCAGCGTATCATCGAAATATATCTCACCGCCGCCGTATTCGGCGCGTTGGATCAGCACCAGATCCCAGTGGATGGCCGAGACGTTACCGTTGGGGGCCTCGTCGTAAGAGCATCCGGGCGTGAAATGGAATGAACCGCGGATCTTCTCGTCGAAAAGCGTGTCTTTCATCGGGTGCAGGACAAAGGGATTGACGCCGATCGCGAACTCGCCGATATACCGGGCACTGTCGTCGGTATCCAGAATCTTGTTAAGCTTGTCGTTGTCGCCGGCGCAGGTGGCCTTGACGATTTTGCCGTTTTCGAACGTGAAGCTGATATCGGTGTACACCGTTCCCTCGTACAGGGACGGTGTGTTATAGGTGATCGTGCCGTTGACCGAATCGCGCACCGGAGCGGTATAGACTTCGCCGTCGGGGATATTGCGGGTGCCGTCGCATTTTACGACGCCGATATCCTTGATGGAAAAGGTCAAATCGGTACCGGGGCTAACAATATGGACTTTGTCGGTTTTTTCCATCAACTCGACCAGCGGGTCCATGGCTTTGGACATTTTGGCGTAGTCGAGATTGCAGACATCATAGTAGAAATCCTCGAATTTCTCCTGGGAGGTTTCCGCAAGCTGGGCCATGGCGCTGTTGGGGTACCGCATCACCACCCACTTGGTGCGTTTGACGCGCTCTTCGAGGTGCACCGGTTTGTAGAATATTTTCTGGAAAGCCTCGCGGCGTTCCTGCGGGATATCGGCAAGATCGAACGAGTTTTCCGAGCCGCGAATGCCGATATAGGCCGCGGCCTTTTTCATCATGTCGAGATGAAAATCGGCAAGACGTTTGAACTGGTCGTCGGTCGCGGTTTTCATATACTGCCGCATGAGTGATTCGTCGTTATAATACCAGAACGGCACGCCGCCTTTTTCGGTGGCGTGGCGAATCAATTCCTTGCCCAGTTCCAGTGCGGCCAGTCCTTTAACTTCGATATAGACGATTTCACCGGGTTGAAGATCAACCGAGTAGTCTATCAGATTCTTTGCGAGTAGCGTATTGCGTGGATCTTTCATAGATAATTCCTTTCTGTTTGCCCGGAAAATAAGGCATACTATTCGGTTTGGCAAGCGATCCGGGCCGATTATCCGGGGATATTTTCGTGAACATTCACAATGCTTTGTTTGTTCTCGTAAACATGGAAGATATCCGTACACACGTCGTTCGCATTGGGACTTCGGGCTTCAGCTATAAAGACTGGCTGGGCAATTTCTATCCGCAATTCTGTCCGGCGAAGGACTTTTTACGTTTTTATGCCTGTGTGTTTGCAACCGTGGAAATCGACTCCACGTTTTATCGCATCCCGACGGAAAAGACCGTGGCGGGATGGTATAAAACGACGCCGGAACATTTTGTGTTTACGGCCAAATTTCCACGCACGGTAACGCATGAAGGGACGACCGCGATGCGGCTGGCCAATGCCGAACAATTCGTGAATGCCATGAAACCGCTTGAGGAGAAACTCGGGCCGTTACTGCTTCAGTTCCCTTACAGTTTCAAGCCGTCGGAACACGGGACACTGTTGCGTGATCTGGTGGCCGATCTTCCGGGCGACGTTCGGATCGCGCTCGAAGTCCGCAATCGCAAATGGCTGACTGATGAATTTTACGGCCTGTTGAAATCACGCAACATCGCGCTGTGTCTGGTCGATCATCCCTGGATGCCAAGGGAAAGCGCCCTGACAGCGGATTTTTTATACATCCGTCTTCTTGGTGACCGCAAGAAGATCGATAACGATTTCAGTTACATCCGTAACGATCGTATCGGAGATTTGCAGTGGTGGACGAAACTGGTCGAGGAATTCTCACGGGAACGGGGCGAGGTGTATGCGTATATCAACAATCATTACAGCGGACATTCGCCGACCACCGCCCGGCATCTGATTGACATGCTTCAGTCGTAACGCGTCCGTTCTCAATCCATAATTATCTTCGTAGTTGCAAATTAGCTTGTGTTCGGGATTGTTCTGATGCAAATTACCCCTAACCGGACATCGGACAGGGAAAGGATTTGTCATGACTGAATACAATCGGGGTGAACGATATTTAGAGGTGACTGTCGGTGAGCGGGCGGTATGTGTGCCGGTCTCGCATATTGACGAGATTGTCAATCCCGGTCAGGACCGCCGACTGACCGAACAGATCGTTGCCGGCAAAAGTAATCTGGTTTTTGGCGATCGCAACCTGCCAATGGTCGATTTGCGGCGGGTATTCGATGATCCGGCGGGAGTCTCGGGCGATTCGTGTCGCATCCTAATCGCGCATCACGGCGATCATCGGCTGGCACTACTGGTCGATTCGACGGAACGCATCCTGTGCCCGGATAATGCGCAGATCGACGAGGTCAGCGACTCCGAATACGAACAAGGCCAAAGACCGATATCAGGCACTCTTCTCTGGGACGATCAGCGTTGTTCGGTCCTTTCGCTAGAGGGAATCCTGGCGCTGGTGCGGGCCGGAAAGTAATATGCAGATGCTCTGGCATGCCGCTGGCGATTTAACCGGCAAACGTCGACATTGATGAAAACACCGATCCTACATGTCCTCTATACGGCAATCGGCAGGGGGCATCCCTATTATCTTGATGGTGTGGTGACAGCGCTGACTGCTGACTATGCGGAAAGGCCGGCGGTGCGGATCACCGACGTATTTTCCCTGTCGCATGGATTGGCATTGACGGGATGGCGAATGGTGCGAGGGATATATCGTCGCGGCGGACAGAGGGGGATCGGGCAGGCCGTGTACCGGATATTGCGAAGTGACCACAGACCTTTTGGTTATGGCATCGGTGCGGGTTTGTTGGCCGGAGGGATTCGTAAGTATTTCACCGCTCATCCCGGGCCGACGCTGGTGGCGCATCCACTGGTAGTGCCGATGATAAAGGATTTGGTCCCGGTGTACTATCAGCACGGCGAAGTGTCTGCCCCTGTACAGGCGGCGGTTGATGGGGCACACAGGATTTTTGTCCCGACCGAGGCGTGCAAAACGCGCTTCGTTGAACAGGGGATAACGCCTGATAATCTGGTCGTGACCGGTTTGTGTATCGAATCTCCGCTGGAAAAATCGGCGCAGAATAATTACGATAACCGGCAGTTTCGTATCGAACAGGCGGCGTTTTTATCCGGGGCGTTTTTTTCATCGGGGGCGGAACCGGCAGAACACGTGCAAAGTATTTGTACCGGGGCGCAGGCGTTGTTGCGCGCCGGACATCAACCGCTGGTGTATTGCGCGGCCGGGGGACGGCTGGAAGCGGCATTGAGCCGAATTGCGGAGGCATTTCGGATCAGACCTGATCAGGACGGCTTTTCGTTTGAGAAGACCCTTCATGAAAGAAAGATACTGGTGGTCATTTACAGCGGACGTGAGGCGCTGGATCGGTTGACTTCGCTGCTGTTCCGATATTTCGATTTTATCGTGGCGCCCTCGCATGAGCGCACCAACTGGGCGATTGGACTCGGGGTGCCGATGTTCATCCTGCATCCCGTGATCGGGCCGTTTTCGCCGTTGAATCGTCGGATCATGCTCGATCAGTCAGTGGCGGTTGATCTGCATGAACCGGAAGCGCTTGGGGAAACCGTCACGGCAATGCGTACCGACGGACGTTTGGCCGCGATGGCCCGAAAGGGGTGGGGGAAATATGAGATCCATGGCTTTGCCGCCGTTGCGGATTACCTTGTACATGACATCGGACATGTATCGTAATGCTGGCCTATTTTAAGAAATTCGATCATCGACTCTGGATACTATCGCTGGGATGGTTTTCCTCGGCGGTCGGCTTTTCGCTGTCTCTGCCGTTTATCTCGATTTATTTTCATTCCGAGCTTGGTATCTCGCTGACCGGGATCGGTCTGTTTTTCGGCATTTCGGCGGTTATCCGCACGTTTTTCCAGACAATGGGAGGCGAGCTTTCCGATCGTCTGGGACGGTACTATGTCATGGTTATTGCGCAGTCGGTACGGGCCGTTTTGTTTCTGGTGATCGCGTATGTCATGTCAAGCGGAGCAGGGTTTATCCCCATTGCGGCGCTGTTGATTTTCAATTCGATTTTCGGGGCGTCGTTCCAGCCGGCCGCCAATGCCACCGTAGCCGATGTGGTCGACAGTAAATTTCGCACCGAGGGATACGCCATCGTGCGGGCGGCGGCGAATCTGGGATGGGCCGCTGGACCGGCGCTTGGTGGGTATATGGCAGGGATGTCATATTCAGTGCTGTTTGTCATGTCGGGCGTAATGGCGCTGGTATCGAGCTCGATCATTGCGATCTTCCTTCGGGATATTCGACACAAGCAATCCCGTCGCGATTCATTCCGTATGCGTGACGTTTTTGCCATTCGCAAGGATCGCAACATGCTCCGTCATATCGTCCTGGTGTTCATGATTTATCTGGTGGTTGCGCAGTTAATCGCGCCGCTGTCGCTGTATGCGGTGGAACTTCGCGGTCTCACCGAAGGGCAGTTGGGCTTTTTGTACACGATCAACGGCCTGATGGTGGCGAGCCTGCAAATTCCGGTGACACGGCTGTTGCGTCCGTTGCGATATTCCAGTCAACTGGCCCTGGGAGCGGCCATTTACGGGATTGGGTATTTCTGCGTGGGGATGTCCTCGACCTTCCCGCTGTTTCTTCTGGCCATTATCATTATCACCACCGGTGAAAACTGCATCTCACCGCCGGCGCTGTCGATCACCGCGAATCTCGCGCCGACGGGATATATCGGACGGTACATGGGAGTGTATGGATTCGCTGTTTCCGGCGGGTGGTCTTTGGGACCGCTGTTGGGGGGAACGCTTCTGGACTGGGCCAAGCCGGATTTCATGTATGCCTGGGGGATCGTCGTGGTGCTGGCGCTGATAACCGCAATCGGCTTTTTGCGTCAGTCCGGACGCATTCCGAAAGAATTCAACCTGTACCGTCAATAGCTTACATGATAATCACCAGCTTGCCGATCTGTTTTCCCATATCGGAATCGACCACATAGTAATATATTCCCGACATAACCGTCATCGTGTTGCGCGAAATCATATCCCATTGATCATGCGAACTTCCCGGTGCTCCCTGGGGATAGTCGTGGAAGATTTCACGGATCAAATCGCCGTCAATGGTAAAAATGCGGATAACGCATTTATGCGGCAGATTGGCGAAATGAATCGCGCGGGTGCGCTCGGCCGGGAGATCCGGTTGTTCCCATCCCTCGAAATGCTCACGATACCGACCGTCGATGCGGTATGGATTGGGGTATACCACGACATTGAGTCCTTCGGCTTCAACCTTCGCCGCTGAGTTCTGGGCGAACTCCCGCTGGGCATTGGTGTATGGCGGCGTTTCCCGGGGGGTGAGGTTTTTGGCCGGGTCGCCGTGATCGAATGCCGTTACGGAAACATAGTACGGCTGTGATGGCAGAAGTCGTCGCAGACGGTAATGGTACTGGTAATACTTGAATTTGCCGTCTTCGGTCAGGACGTCGGGATAATAAATCCTGGCGCTGTCATAATCAAGCGTCGGGGGCGGCGGTTCCAGGGGATACAGTTTATGAATAAGCGTCGTATCGGTCAAAGAGGATTGATTCCAGTCATGCCGGGTGAAATAGAAAAACTCATCCTGACCGGTGCGGATATTATAAAAGGGAAACAGATTATCAATGTCGTAAAACTTGTCGGGATCGAAGTTCTCACCGTACCATCCCTGCAATTGTGCTCTGGTGAACGGCGCGTAGACAATGCCCCATTCCTCATAATCGTCATCGAATTCCCAACGATCATAGTTATCCATGTCGTATGATGACACAAGGTCAAAATCACCAGCCATTCCGGTAATGGATAAATAGACGCGATATCCCTCAAAGTCGATTGACTGGTTGAACTGGTCACGGGTGTTTTCGGTTGTCATCCCGTCCCAGTAAATGTCGATAATGCCCTGGTTCTTGTCGTTGATCCAGGCGTCAAGTGAAAACTCGGGAGCGGGCGGCGGAGCGGCGCCGGAAAAGTCGGGAACACCATCGCCGCGATACCAGAGTGTATCGACGTATTCGTACTCGGAGGCCGGTTCCTGGGGATCGTACGGGTACGGCTTGGCGGAATGTCCGCCGATGCCGTACACATGACATTCTCCGCGGTATCCGTCACCGTCGGTGTCGACTCCGGGATTATCGTACACCCACGATGCCCACAGGGCGTTCAATTCCAGATCGCTGAAGTTCCGGGTGGGATACGGGGCAATAACGCCGTCCCGATGGAAATGCTGGCCCATGACCACAGCAAAGGTCAGGGGGATGGATTGACCGGGGCCAATGCTATAGGGTCCGCAGGAAATCAGATAATGCACGTCCGCCCCGTTATGAATACCCCATGAGTTGGGAGGCGGGGGCAACCAACCCTGGCTGGTGTGGTCATACTGGCACTCCCAGGAGTCATAATCGAACTCGTCATTGGCCATCATGTAGTATTTGTCACCATCGGAATGCGGTGAGCCGTAATCGCCGAAGAAGGTATGGACCGGTTCGCCCTCGGCCGGGGCTTTCATCGGGCCCCAGTTATAGTTCTGGTACCAACTGGCCGCCCACCAGTTGAAATTAAAGTCGTCGTTCTTGCGCGGTGTCCGCAAAATACTAATGGCCGCAATCGATGTGGGAGAATTCAATCCCTGAAACTGCCCGGAAACCGGATCAGGTTCGCCGTTGTTATCCGCCGTCCAGGCACAGTTGATCGTGTCTATCAATCCCGCGATGTATTTGGACGGGGTGGTTTTCTTAAAGCCGGCCCAGTCATCGTTGCCATAACTGTCATGCGTGGTCTTGCCGATATCGTTGTCGACATACAGCCCGATGTAAACATTGCTGATATTCCGGAACGTTATATTGGCAACATCCAAATCCACCAAAAGGAAGTCCTCGGCATAGTCGTACCCCCAGGCATACGAACGCTGGGTCACCTTTACGCCGATTGCCTGATGGTAGCGATTAGTATAGTGATCGTGGTGGGTAAGATTGGGATCAATGATCGTATCCATGTAATAGGCGATAAAATCCTGCTGGGATATGGCGCTGTCGAATTCCGGTGCGTTGGGATTACTGATGGAACGATAGACAATATCTCCGGACGGAAAGGAATCCGGCCAGAACTCCCGCGAAACGGCATAGACCTCGCCACCGGCGGTTGAAACCAGCGTGTCTTTCCCCACCAGAGCGCCGACCCAGAGTTGCATCTGAAACAGATAGTTGACGTTTTTGTTCTGCGGATATTCCAACGACGGCGCCTCCAGACCGGTTAATGGATCGACCAGCGGTGTATAGGATCCGCTTCCGAATACCCCGTAATTGGTAAGGGTCATGGCAAGTTTGCCGACATTGTGTACGGCAACCGTCTCGTATGGTTGGTGTTCGGTGTCGGCTTTGACCGACGTCAATGACTGCCGTTGCCCGTCCTGCGGCGGACAAATCGGTCGGGTCAGACCACTGGCGGCACAGAGCATTCCCGCCAATAGCAAAAGGTGATAATACACAGATTTCATGATAATTCCCGGGATGTGTGGCTACATAATGATGACGATTTTTCCAATTTGGTTTCCTAACGCGGATTCCACTGAATAGTAATAAATGCCCGATACGGCGGCCTGGGTGTTGCGCGTAATCAAATCCCAGGTGGCGTGCATGGCCTGGGGATCGCCCGGGGCCTTGTTGTGTTCAATTTCACGCACCAAATCGCCGTCAATCGTAAAGATGCGGATGGTGCATTTATGTGGAAGGTTGGCAAAGTGGATGGCACGGAGTCGTTCCGGATTAATCACTCCGGTTAAGGCGTCGCGTCCCTCAAAGGAACCGCCTTCAATGTCCTGGTAATTGGCATCGATGCGATAGGGATTGGGATAGACGATAACATTCAGCTTGTCCCGTTCAACCGTTTCCGCGGAATTCTGGGCGTATTCGGAAACCATATTCAGCAGGGGGGAGGATTCCAGTGCCTGCAGACCGAATCCGGGCGAGCCGTAGTCAAAGGCGGTGACGGTGATAAAGTACAGTTGTGCCGGCAGGACATTTCTGATGACATATTCGTACTCGAAATACTTGAACTCGCCGCTTTCGGTCAATTCATCGGGAAACAGCACCGCCGCCTCCGCCGGGTCCAGTGTGGAAGGGTATTGCTGATAGGGGTACACTTTGTGAATCAGCATCGTATCGGTAAGGTCTCCCGTGTTCCAGTCCTGCGGCGCGAAATAATACAGCGTGTCATCGGCGTCCGGGGTGCTGACATACAGGGGATTGTCGACGTTATAGTACAGGGGGTCAAAATCATCCCCGTACAATTCCCGCAAGGCTTCCAAGGTAAACGGCAAATCAAGCAGTCGCCAGGCGTTGCGGGACTGATCGAAAAACCACCGGTTGAAGTCGATTCTGTCATATGAAGAATGAAGCGTAAAATCGGCCGCCTGCGGCGTCAATGACGTATATACGCGATACCCCTCGAAATCAAGATCGCCGCTGAAGGGATCGGGCGTGTTTTCCGATGCAAAACCGTTCCAGCGAATGACCAGATGCCCCCGGCTGAACTCATCCACTTCCGGATAGATTCGCAAGTCGGGTGGCGGCGGGGGAGACGCACCGCGAAAATCGGGAACCCCATCGCCTTCGTAGTACGTCGTATCGCAGGCGCCGAAGACAATGGTCGTTTCCGGAGGTTCAACGGAATTGTCAATAATGATATTCGTATCCATACAACAAATGCGCCATTTCCCGTACAGACTGTCGTCGTTGGAATCGACGCCGGGGTTATCATATACCCATGACGCCCATACGGAATTCAGTGCCAGATCGGAGAAGTCGAGTCGCTCATAGTACTCCTCCGGAGTGTTATGGTTGAAATACTCCTCGAAATCGGTGGCCGTGACATGAAGATCTTCACCGCAGACATAGGCGAAACTGACCGGGAGGACCTCTCCCGGGGCGATTTCAAATGGCCCGAAAGAAAGCAAAAAACGGGCATCATACCCGTCGGCGTAATCGGGGGCTTCCGGTGGCGGAGCGAGCCAGCCGCTCTCGGAATGGTTTTTCCCGGTGAACAGCTGGTCGTAATCAAACTCCTGATGTTTCATGACATAGTATTTATTCCGATCGCCCAGTGGTGTTCCCAGGATACCGTTCATGTCGCGAAAAGGATCGGTGGGAGTTCCCGCGCGACGAGGTCCGAAATCCCCGGTCGGACCGGAATAGTCGGTGATCCACCAGTTAAAAGAATACTTCAGCGAATCCGATGGTGTGCGTACGACACGCACTCCGGCCACGCTGGTGGCGCTGGTCGACGTAAACATTCCCTGATCGCTGGGGTCGCCGTCGTTGTCGGTGATATAGGCGATATTTATGGTGTCGAGAAAGCCGCATGGGGAATTGGATGGAAAATCCCGCCGGAATCCGCACACATCGTCGCCCCAGCCGGCATCTCCGGAAACCGATTCATGATGGACGTCGCCATCGACATAAATCGCCATGTATATCTGGTTAAGCTCTTTTCTGCCGATGTTTTTTATCGAGTAATCAAACAGCACAAAGTCCTGCGCATAGGAGTAACTCCAGACATAACTGCGTTGGATGATTTCAATGTTCAGCGGGACATGGGGACGTCCGTCGTATTGATCGGAACTGACATAGGATGAATTGGTGACGGTATCGGTGTATTTGGCGATAATATCCTGTTCCGACTTGGCAACGTCGGAGTAGAACTGGTTGCCGGGCTGGATGGAACGATGAATCATTTTGCCGGCCGGATACGGGTCGGCCCAGAATTCCTGGACACTGTAATAATCATCCACCCCCACCGAGACCAGCGTGTCACGGCCCACAATGGCGCCGATCCAGAATGCTCCGACATACAGGTGTTCGACACCGGAGTTGGTGGGAAAGATGCAGGAGGGAGCGGGATTGCCGGTTACAGGGTCAACCTGGGACTGGCCGGCAAGACCGAATTGGCCATTGTTTTTAACGGAAATGGCGACATTGCCGATCCTCATGCCATGCACACCAATATCGAGATAAGGTTCGTCAAAAGCCATATTTTTCAGGAGGGCCTGGCCCGGCCTGTTTTGTGTTGCTATTTTAGGAGATTCAAAGGCCGCTCCCAGTTGAAAGCTCATCAGGAAAATCACCGACGCCAGGAAGATTCTCATTTTGCAATCCGCTCTTAGCCGTTACACGATATCGATTCTAATACATCAAATCAATGTATAACATATCGCTATTCAATGCAACAGCATTAAATGCCGTGATACGCTTTTTCAATTTATACGGTAAAGGGTGTTAAAAGGCGAGGGCAAAAAAAAGGCGGATTCCGAAGTGGAACCCGCCCTTTGGAATTTACATAATGATGACCAGTTTTCCTATTTGGTTGCCATATTCGGATTCGACCGAATAGTAATAAATGCCGGAGACCGCCGCCTGGGTATTACGTGTTATCAAATCCCAGGAGTCGTGCATGCCCTGCGGATCATCCTTGGGATAATCATGTTCGATTTCGCGCACCAGGTCACCGTCGATGGTAAAAATGCGAATCGTGCATTTATGCGGCAGGTTGGTGAAATTGATGCGCCGGATACGTTCCGGGTTGGCGGCTTTTCCCGATGGAACGTCGCGACCCTCGAAACTACCGCCCACTTCTGAGGAATACCCCGCATCACTTCGATAGGGATTGGGATAGACGATAACATTCAATCCTTCCTCTTCCACGATCGAGTTGGTGTTTTGCGCGTATTCCGCGATCATATTCTGGCTTCTGGCCGTTTCCAGTGACGGCAGACCACTGATCGGTGAACCGTAATCGAATGCGGTGACGGAGATGTAATACAACTGGGATGGAAGCAGATTCTTGATCGTGTATTCGTACTCGTAGTATTTGAAATACCCGTCGTCGGTCAATTCTTCCGGATAATACAGCTTGGCCGAGTCCAGATTGAGAACTGTCGGCGGCGGTTCATCCGGATAGATTTTGTGAATCAGATTGGGGTTGGTCAAATCCGATTGATTCCAGTCCTGCTGGGTAAAATAATACAGTTCATCAGCATCAGAATCGTAAAACAGGTTGTCAACACTGTACAGATTGGGATCAAACTCCGGTCCGTACATGGTCTGCAATTCTTCAAGGGTAAACGGCGTTTCGATCAGTACCCATTCGTTACGGCTATCGTCGTACTCATAGCGATTATAATCTTCGCGGTCATAGGAAGTCTGCAGAACGAAAGCGCCCGCTCTGGTTGTCAATGCCTGATAAATGCGATACCCTTCAAAATCGAAGTCGCCGCTGAAATCATCGCGACGGGTTTCGGATTCAAAACCGTTGAACCGAACCCGCATCTGTCCACGATCGAATTCATCGATACTCGGGTAAACCCACATTTTGGGCGGGTACGGCGGTCGTGCTCCCTCAAAATCGGGAACGCCGTCACCGGTCAACCAAAACGTATCGGCATCAAGGCAAAGCAGTTGCGTGTCAATGATAATCTCCGGTTCAGTCTGTGTTGTATCATAGACATAGGCTGAATCGTAACAGCAGATCTGGAATGTTCCAAAGGTACTGTCGCCGTTGGAATCGCGACCCGGATTGTCATAAATCTGTGCGGCCCATACGGCATTGGTACCGAATTTGTCAAAGTTCAACTGATTATAGTATTCTTCGGGGAAACTTGGATTCCACAATTCATCGAAGGCCTCGCACTCGCGATGAAAATCCTCGCCGGCCACGTAGGCGAAACTGACGCGAAGGACCTCTCCCGGAGCGATATTGAACGGGCCGAATGACAACAAGTACCTGGTATCGTACCCGTCGGCAAAGTCGCTTGCGGATGCAAGGGGTGCCAGCCAGCCGTCGGCGCTGTTGTCCCGAGCGGTAAAGAGCTGATCATAATCGAACTCTTCGTGCCGCATGATGTAATATTTATTGCGGTCGCCTTCAGGCGTTCCCAGAAAGCCGCCGAAATCCCGGAAGGGATCCTCGGGAGTGCCGGCTTTACGCGGACCGAAATCCTTAGAGGCGTCCCCGTTTGAAATCCACCAGTTAAAAGAGTATTTGAGAGAATCCGAAGGGGTTCTGACCACCCGCACACCAGTCACCGAAGGAAGGTCGAAACCTGACGGGCATTGCAATGAGGCGTCATTTTTCCGGCCGTCATTGTCGGCGATCCAGGCGATCCTGATAGGATCCCAGATGTTGCATTCCTCTTTGGCAAAAGGATACAAAACACTATCTTTAAATCCGCATATATCGTCGGTTGCCTCGGTAATATCAGCCCCGGTCGGACCGACGTCGCCATCGACATAAATGCCCATATAGACGCCTTCGAGATCCCGGCGGTTGATGCTTTTAATTTCATAGTCAAACAGAACAAAATCAGCGGCATAATCATAACTCCAGGCAAAACTGCGCTGGGTGATTTCTATCTGCAGCGGCTGGTGCGGGCGACCATCGCGGGGATCGTTGGCGACCAGTCCGGGGTCGGTCACGGTATCGGTATACACCGCGATGAAATCCTGTTCGGATTTGGCGCCCAACAGGATATCTTCTTCGTTTGAAATTGACAACCGCTCAATGCCGCCATTATACGGCGATTCGCATGGGGGAGGCCACATTTCCCTGGTGGCCTGCCATCCATCGGCTCCAACCGATACCAGGGTATCGCGGCCGACCACGGCGCCAATCCAGAAGGAACCGGCAAACAGGTATTCATTGGCACCGGGATACGGATACACCGCCGAGACCCCCGGAACACCGGTAACCTGATCAACCAGGGCTACCTGACCGTCGGCAAAACCGTTGCCGAAATGCCCCATATTGGTGATTGACAGTCCCAATCGGTTAATGCTGTGAACCGCAAGTTCCTTACACGGGTAATTAAGAACCGCCGGCTTATACAAAGATGAGCCATACTCGCCAATATCCACTCTGGCGCGTCCATAGCCGGTATTCAATCCGATGATAAGTAGTATCAGTGATGAATATACTATGATCGCACCAAGCTTGCGGGAATTCATATTCCGCCCTCCATTATATAAACGTATGTCATTTGCCGATTTCATAACTCCTAATGTTATGATAATTGGGCCAAAAACGCAAGTCTGAAAACCGCAAATTCTCAGATTTTTGCGTGTGAGGGTATGGCATTTTACTTCATAGGGTTATACGAATACCCCCGGAAAATTGTGCAAAGGGAAAAAAGGGAAAATATCTCAATCTTTGCGGATCCATCAGGGCGGAATCGACGAATCGATTGATATCTTTTAACCGGTCCTTCACACCGGCCGAGCAGGTCAGGTTTTACATAATAATCACCAGTTTGCCGATTTGACTGCCCTGTTCCGATTCAACGGAATAATAGTAAATGCCCGACACGGCAGCCTGGGTGTTGCGGGTGATCAAGTCCCAGGTGTCGTGCATACTCTGCGGATCACCTTCGGGAAAATCATGGTCTATCTCCCGCACCAGATCGCCGTCAAGGGTGAAAATGCGGATCGTGCACTTATGAGGTAAGTTGGTGAAATGCACGCGGCGAATGCGTTCGGGATTGAGCGATCCCCCCGTAACGGCATCACGCCCCTCGAAATTACCGCCCGTCGCGGACGCGTACCCGGCATCGTTGCGGTACGGATTCGGATAGACGATCACGTTCAGTCGTTGTTCTTCCACGATGGCATTGGTGTTCTGGGCGTACTCGGCAACCATGTTCTGGTTTTTGGCGGTTTCCAGCGACGGCAAGCCGCTGATCGGCGAGCCGTAATCGAACGCCGTGACGGAGATGTAGTACAACTGCGACGGCAGAAGATTTTTAATGGTATATTCATATTCGTAGTACTTGAAATATCCGTCGTCGGTTAACTCCTCGGGATAGTACAACAAAGCGCTGTCGGCGTTGAGAACCGTCGGCGGCGGTTCGTCGGGGTAGATCTTGTGAATCAGATCGGGGTTGGTCAGATCGGCCTGGTTCCAGTCCTGCGGAGTGAAGTAATACAGGGCGGTATCCGCGGCGTCATAAAAGAGGTTGTCGACATTGTACACATTCGGGTCGAATTCCGGCCCGTATTTCTCCTGAAGTTCTTCCAGGGTAAACGGGGTTTCGATCAGAACCCACTCATTACGGGTGTTATTGTATTCATACCGGTTGTAATCCTCGCGATCATATGTGACCAGCATGACGAAGTCGCTGGGGATGGTGGTAATCCCCTGATAAATGCGATACCCCTCGAAATCATAGTCGCCGCTGAAATCATCCCTGCGGGTTTCCGATTCGAACCCGTTGAACCGCACGCGCAGGACCCCGCGATTGTAATCGTCGAGACTCGGATAGATCCACATTTTGGGAGGATAGGGAGGGCGCGCCCCCTCGAAATCCGGAACGCCGTCGCCGGTCAGCCAGAAGGTGTCGGCATCGAGACAGACCAGTTGCGTATCGATCAGATAGACGCCGGGTTCGACCTCGGTGGTGTCGTACACGTACGACGTGTCATAGCAGCAAACCGCGAATTCGCCGAAAGTGCTGTCGCCGTTGGTATCGCGTCCGGGATTGTCGTAAATCCGGGCTGCCCAGGAGGCATTGCGGCCGAATTTGTCGAAATTCAGTTGGTTGTAGTACTCCTGTGGAAAGCCGGGATTCCACAGGTTTTCGAAAGCCTGACATTCCGAATGAAAATCTTCACCGGCGACATAGGCAAAACTGACCCGCAGGACTTCACCTGGAGCGATATCAAACGGTCCGAATGACAATAAATAGCGGGTGTCGTAACCGTCCGCGAAATCGCCGGCATCAGATGACGGCGGCAGCCATCCATTGACGGTATTGTCGCATGCGGTGAATAATTGATCGTAATCGAATTCTTCGTGGCGCATGATATAGTACTTATTGCGGTCTCCCTCCGGTGTTCCCAGATAGCCGCCGAAATCACGAAACGGATCGGAAGGAGTTCCGGCCATGCGGGGACCGAAGTCCTTGGCTGCATTGCCATTCGAAATCCACCAGTTAAACGAATAGTTCAGGGAATCCGAGGGGGTTCTGACCACACGCATGCCGGTGACGCCGGTCAATTCAAACCCGCCGGGACACTGTATCTCGTCGGAATGTCGGCCGTCGTTGTCGGCGATCCAGGCGATGCGAATGGGATCGATTATCCCGCATTCCGGGGGAGCGAACGGATAGGGAATTTCGGCTTTGAACCCGCAGATGTCATCCTGAGCACCTTCGTGCTCGTCACTAAGAGGCGTGACGTCACCATCGACATAGAATCCCATATAGACGCCGTTCAGGTCCTTGCGTCCGAGGCTTTTAATCTCATAATCGAACAGCACGAAATCGGCGGCGTAATCGTAACTCCAGGCATAACTTCGTTGTGTGATCTCGATATTCAACGGAATATGCGGCCGGCCGTCTTTGGGATCGGACTGCACATAGGACGGATCGGTAACGGTGTCGGTGTACGTCGCGATGAAATCCTGTTCCGATTTGGCACCCAATAGGATGTCTTCCGGGTTTGATATCGACAGTCGTTCAATCTCGCCATTATAGGGAGAACCGCATGGCGGAGGCATCATTTCTATGATGTAGCTCCATCCTTCACAGCCGACCGACACCAGGGTGTCGCGACCGACGACCGCGCCGATCCAGAATGATCCCGCAAACAGATACTTGTTGGTTCCCGGGTAGGGATAAATGGCGGACGCAGCGGGTGCGCCGGTCACCTGGTCAATAAGCGGTATGCCCATGTCATTGGCGAAACCGCTTCCGAACTGCCCGCCGTTGGTAATCGTGAGTCCCAGCTTGTTGATATTATGCACCGCCAGCTGGGTGCAGGGAACGTTAATGGCATTTGTTTTGAAAAGGCGGGAGGATTGTGCATCAGAATCGTATTTCGCCCGTGCCATGGACGGCTGATTCGCCGAAAGGAGAATAACGGCAGTCAAGATTGCTGATACGGCATATTTAACAAGATTCATATCAAACCCTTTCCGGATAAGCCCACTCCATACGGAATCTGGGACGGGTGTCATTTATCGTTGTCGGTGTATAAGACGCCCGTGACGTGTTTTTGTACAAAGGTAATACACACCGCGCTCGCTGTCTACCAAAAATCGAGTCGGATTCGTTTTATCGTCGGGCAATAAAAAACCACCGGGGGGAAGCCCGGTGGTTTCTGCTCTTCAGAAATAGCAATGGAAATTACGGTTTGTCGAAGGCACCGGCCGGAATGTCGGGATTGATCTGACAATCCTTGACCGTCATCTGCATGGTCTTTTTGCCGTCGGCCAATATGGACACGGAAAACGGCACTTTGACTCCGTTGATTTCACGATAATCGCCAACCTGTACCGTCAGATTGGCCGGCCCCATCATCGTTTCGCCGAAATACATCTGACCCAGCGGCATGTGTGTTTCGGCATCAAGCGCCAGCTTGAAGGAATAATCGCCTTCGAGGGATTTCAGATTCAGGATGTCGGCCGTCTTGCCGTTGAACTCCTCAGTGGCGACATATACCGCCTGGAATTTTGGATCATCCAGTTCCCGGAACAGGCGCATGGTACTGCGGAAATCCTCTTCTTTGCCGGATTCCAATTCCTCGGATCCCATTTCCATCACCTGGGATCCTTGTTGCATCCAGCCGCCGTCAGCGGTGCTTACCGTAACCATCTTGCCCATCGGAGTGTTAATCTCCTGTCTGGTCTTGTCGGGATACACGGTAAGTTCCGAGACGCCCATACTGATATCCCCCTGCGGCATACTTAAAACCAGGTCACTGGACTTTGCGATGGCCGTGACTTTTTTGAAATTCTCGGCTCCGCCGCATGCCTTGGCGGCTTTTTTCAGCAGATCCATACCCCTGGCCAGAGCCTCATCGGTAACCGCGACTTCCTCTTCGACATGACCGGTGGGAATGGTGATGTCGATCGTGTCGACCGGCCCCAGTTCACTCAACGGCGCATCGAGTTGATCAGCCAGTCCGACCACCATGATGTGCATCTTGTCGGGTTGGAAACGGCGCTTGGCGACATCGCGCACATCCTCAGCGGTTACTTTCTCAATGCCTTCTTTGACCTTGAACAGGAAGTCCTGCGGGTAACCATAATAATCATAGGTCATCATGCGGTTGATGACTTCGCCCTTGGAGTCGAAATTGAAAACGAATGAATTCAGATAGGCATCCTTGGCCTGCTGTAATTCCTCCGGCGTGGGCGGTTCAACCTTCATGTTCTCAACGACTTCAAGAATGGCCTTGGATGCGTCGATCGTGGACTCCAGTTTGGTGATTACGAAGTTGTAATATATGCCGGGGTAGGCCAGGTTTGATGTATAATTACTGCCGGTGCTGTATGCCAGACCGCGTTTGGTGCGAATCTCATTGACCATCCGGCCGCCGACCACGGCACCGCCGCTGAGGACATTGTTGGCAACGGTCAGGGCGAAATAGTCGGGATCATTGGTGAGGCCGCCGATATGTCCCATCAATACGGTCGACTGCGTGACCTTTTCTTTTTCAATGTAGTGGACGGCGTTCTTGAATTCGTAAGTGACTTCCGGCAGTTTCGGCACTTTGCCCGTCCCGGGCGCCCAGTCGCCGAAGTACTGCCTAATCTTGTCAATCATCTCATTCTTCTTGAAATCACCCCAGATTGCAATCATTACGTTTTCGGGCGTGACGAATTTATTATGAAATGCAATTAAATCGTCGCGGGTAATGGCATTGATCGTGGCGTATTCCGTGTGTCGGGCATAGGGGGAATCCGTGCCGTATATGACCTTCTTGAATTCGCGAATGCAAATCGTGAAGGGATCATCATTACGACTGGAGATTTCAGTCCGCCGTGCTGTTTTCGCCAGTTCGATTTTATCCTCATTGAACTGCGGCGTGCGCAAGACTCCGGCCAGGATTTCCAGACCGGTGTCGACGTGATCGGACAGGATGTTCATCGAGGCATAGCCACTGATGTTGTCAATGCCGACCTCGACTGACGCACCGATTGCCTCAAGGGTTTCATCGATTTCGTCGCCGGTCATGGCGGCGGTTCCGCCGGTCCGCATGACTTCACCGGTGATGCCGGCCAGGCCGATCAGTTCAGCCGGTTCCAGATACGCGCCGGCCGCCAGCCGGACCGATGCTCTGACAATCGGAAGCTCGTGGTCTTCCAGTATGTACAGGGTGATGCCGTTGTCGAGTGCGATTTTCTCGACGTCCGGCATTTTGATCTCGTTCAACGGGGGATATTTTAGATTGTCGATGGTTCGGGCGTCCAACCCGTTCACACCGATCAGGCACATCACCCCGATCAGGAAATATCCTATAAGCAGTGTATTCCTACGCATCGTCCTCTCCTATACTAAATTCCTTCTTCCGGTTTTTCCAGATAGGCGATAATTCGCTTTTCCGGATCAAGATATTTCTCCGCAACCCGTTTGATGTCTTCGGGAGTGAGGGCATTGACCCGATCCAGTTCCTGGAACAATTTACGCCAGTCGCCCAGCTTGGTCTGATAGCTGACCAGCTGATTGGCCAGACCGTTACTTGACGCCAGTGTGTTAATCAACTGGGCTTTGGCCTGGGCTTTGATTTTGTCGAGTTCTTCGACCGGGATCAACTCGGTGCGGACTCTTTCGATATGTTGTAAAACCGATTCCAGGTTTTCGGCATTAGTGGATTCATTGGAAGGGATACAAAAAACATTGAACAGCGTAGGGTATTTGTTGGCCGGATAGCCCGCGAATGCCTGCACGCTCACCGCACTCTTTTTCTCTTTCACCAGGTCTTTATACAGCACCGACGTGCGTCCCGATCCGAGATAGGTGGCGAGGGCGTCCAGCGCCAGATAATCGGGATGAGTAATCGCCGGTATATGATACCCCATGACAAACAGCGGCTGTGAATTTTCGTGAAGAGTGACTTCACGGATGCCGAACGGATCCGGTTCGATTACCATCACCGGTTTCGGATCCGGTTTGTCTTCCAACGGCCCGAAATACTTTTCCGCGAGTTTCTTCACTTCTTTCGGATCGACGTCGCCGACAATCGCAATGACTATATTGCGTGGGACGTAATATTCCTTGAAATGCTCGATCATTTGCGGACGGTTATAATCCTGAATTTCAGACATCTCACCGATCATGCACATGCCGTAGGGGTGAGCATTGAATGCCAGTTCGAGATATTCTCCGAACAGCAGACGGCCGGTCGGGCTGGATTCCACGCGGTACCGACGTTCCTCGGCCACCACCTGTTTTTCCTTAAACAGTTCGCGCAACACCGGGTTGGCGAAACGGTCGGATTCCATCGCCATCCACAACTCCAGTTTATTGGAGGGGTAGTTGACATAATAGGTGGTGTTGTCGTAGCCGGTTCCGGCATTCAAGCCGGTTCCGCCCTGAGCGCTGACCAATTCGCTGAATTCATTCATTTTCGAATATGATGCGGCCGAATCGGTGGCGATTTTCATTTGCGCATCCAGTTCCGCCAGTCGGGCGGAGTCGGCCAGATCACGTTTGGCGCGCTCCTTGAGAATCAGATTAAACAGACTGTCCTCAACGGCCATCCATTTCAATTCCTTTTTCAGATCAGTGGTGCCGATTTCCCTGGTGCCTTTGAATGCCATGTGTTCGAACATGTGCGCTTGTCCCATGGCGCCTTTGGGATCATCGGCGCATCCGGCGTCGACCTGTGTGACAAACGACGCCACCGGGGCATCGTGGCGCGGCAGGACGATGAATTTCAGACCGTTGTCCAGCGTAAACTCAACGACACGATCCTCGATTTCCGAGAAATCGAAGGAAAAGGCGGTTGAGGCCAAGCTTAACAACAGCACGAAGATCAAAACCAATCCAGTGCGATTACCTTTCATTTTACTCCTCCAATGGTTCTATACTACATATATGATGCGATATTTTTCAACGGGATCACCAACACAGATACAAAGCTCAGTTAATGTGATTCACTCCTCAAACTTATCCCTCTGTTAAATTGCTCAAGTTTAACTTGTTGCAGATGGTTTGTCAAGACCCGGTTCAAAAAGACGGGCAGACGGCTGGCAGGCAAATATATATTACAGGTCATTTCGTTCCACTCTCCGGTTATGTTCCCGGTTGCATATTGCGCGGCTTTCTTACATATCACCAACAATAAAAACCCGCAATTGTGCCCATGGGGAGATTCCGGAAACGAATGATATGCGGATTATGCGGCGTATTCTTGGTTAATGCATGTGTCCCGATCATTTTCAGTATCCATACGAATAAGGATAATAAAAGTTTTGTGGTGGGAAAAAAAACGCCCTTTCCCTGGAAGAGAAAGGGCGTCCACATTGCATTATCGGGCGCTGAAATCCGCCATTACCACCATTTAATCAGTTTCGGGATGCGGTTATGAATCAAATTGGGATTACGGGGAACCACGCGGGCCGCAATGCCGAAACGTCCCGATTCTTCACAAACCACTTCGGCCTGATACTCGCCATAGCCTTTGTGCGGTGCATCGGAACCATTGTTGATGGTGGCAATGACCGGCCGGTACTGGTTCATCTGCTCCAGCGAATTGAGATTCCCGGCGATCACCTCGACCATGATATCGTCGGGGGAGATGTTCCCCAGCCGGACGCGAATATCGACGGGAATGCGGTCCCCGACTTTAGGCGAGGTTTCAAGTGACGGGGTCTCCACTTTTTCAATAATTAGTTGATCCCAGTTGGCGCTTAAGTCATTCTGCCACTTGGCCATTTTTCTGGTTGTGGCGAAATCATCGGCGAAAAACTTGTTGTACGCGTTGATGGCCGGAATGTAGGATTTCTCGGTATAATCACGCACCATGCGGTACGAACTGAAATCCCTGCTGGCCATAATCATCGAGTTTTTCATCATTTTGACCCAGTCCAGAGGCAGGTTGGCGCTATTGATTTTGTAAAACTGCGGAATTACCTCGCGCTCCAGGGTATCATACAAGAACTGGCTTTCCAGACTGTCCTGCAGTTCCAAATTATCGTATTCTTCGCCGTTGCCGATCTTAAAGCCGGTATCGGGGCTGTATCCCTCGCACCACCAGCCATCGAGAATTGAAACATTGATGGCGCCGTTGCAGGCCGCTTTCATGCCGCTGGTGCCGGAGGCTTCCTGTGGACGGCGGGGATTGTTGAGCCAGACATCGGTGCCCTGCACCAGATAGCGGGCCACGTTGATATCATAATCTTCCAGGAACACGATTCGACGACGGAATTCGTCGCGCGAGGCGATCTGCAGGATGTTCTTGATAATTTCCTTACCGGGATTGTCCAGCGGATGCGCCTTACCGGCCAGCACGAACTGCACCGGCATATCCGGATTATGGATCAGGCGGCGAAGCCGGTCAATGTCTTTGAACAGCAGAAATGCGCGCTTATATGACGAAAACCGTCTGGCAAACCCGATCGTAAGAATTTGCGGATCGAGTACTTCATCGGCCATTTTAATGTCAAGCGCACTGGCGCCTCGACGGGCGAGCTGGTTTTTCAGTCGCTTGCGGGCAAAGAAGACCAG
Organism: Candidatus Zixiibacteriota bacterium; assembly: GCA_016933695.1. Classification (GTDB taxonomy): domain Bacteria; phylum Zixibacteria; class MSB-5A5; order GN15; family PGXB01; genus JAFGAL01. The sequence goes on from JAFGAL010000010.1 coordinate 137,266, forward strand.
TCGTTCGCGGCGACGCTGATGCACGCGCCAGATTTCTGCGTCGGGTATTTTATGAATACTCCCCCAGTCCTGGAAACTTGAAGGCTGTTTGGTGAATTTCGGGCCAAAATAGGTGTCGTACAGGTCAATCATGTCATGGCTGAGCCAGGAGCGGATATGCACGCCGTTGGTGATGCCGATGACGGGGACTTCCTCGACCGGCAGACTCGGCCAGATATTGTGCCACATATTGCGCGTGACAATGCCGTGGAGTTGCGAAACGCCATTGTTGAATGCGGCCAGTTTCAAGGCCGCCACGGTCATACAGAACGGTTCGTTGTCGTCGGACGGGAAGACCCGTCCCAGCGCCAGAAACTGCTCCCAGCTCATGCCGATTTTGTTGACGTAGTCTTTCAGATAACGCTCCAGCAGTTTGGGATCGAAAGTTTCATTTCCGGCGGGAACCGGAGTATGCGACGTGAACACGGTGGTCGGCCAGACCGCCTGCACTGCTTCATCATATGAAAGGCCTTTGGTTTCAATCAGGTCTTTGACCCGTTCCAGAAGCAGAAACATCGAATGGCCTTCATTGAGATGATACACCGACGGTGTGATACCCAGCGCATTGAGGGCTTTGACGCCGCCGATGCCGAGCAGGATTTCCTGCCGGACGCGGGTGTCCTTGTCGCCGCTGTAAAGAACGGACGTGATTTCACGGTATTTGGTTGGGTTTTCGGGGATATTGGTGTCCAGAAGATACAGCGGGGTAATCCCCACCATGACTTTCCAGATCTGCACATGAACCGGGGTTCCGGAGAAGTCCAGCGAAAACCGGATCGGGTTGCCGTTGGCGTCCTTTTCCAGTGTCACCGGCATGTGGTACCAGTCGTTTTCCTCATAGCGTTCCTGTTGCCAGCCGTCCGATGATAAAAACTGCCGGAAATAACCATAGCGATACAAGAGGCCCACCGCCACCAGTGGAATGCCCATGTCGCTGGCGGCCTTTAAATGGTCGCCGGAAAGCAGGCCAAGGCCGCCGGAATAGATGGGCAGGCCGGTATCGATGCCGTATTCACAGGAGAAATAGGCGATGGTCGCCTTTTTATGGTCGGGAAAGGTCTTGTCGAACCAGCGTGGGGACTTGATATATTCCTGAAAATGCCCGTAGACGCGGTCCAGACTGGCCAGAAAGGCATCGTCCCTGGCGACTTCCTCCAGTTTGTTTTGTGGCAAATACGCCAGCATCTCAATGGGATTCTGGTACGATTTTTCCCACAATTCGGAATCGATGCGGATGAACAGTTTTACGATATCCCAGTTCCACGAAAACCAGAGATTCATCGCCAACTCGCGCAGACGCTGAATACGTTCGGGAAGATTGGGCAGTACGAGAAATTGCTTAACTTTCATGGTAACCCGATATTTAAAGCTGTTTATATCCCCTGCGGTTTATTATATTAACAAACCGGTTCCTATATATCATCGTTTCGTCATAACCGCAAATGAATTTACATCTTAAACGTTTGATATTCAAGATAATTTGCCGATGAATATGATAGGTAATATTCCGATTTGCTGTTTTACAGGGGCATGTTAACCAAAGAAAGGAGTCGCCGGTGCAGGAAAAAAATCTCTCCATGTATGGACTGGTCAATACCGGGGTGGTGTACTGGAATCTGCCGACACCCGCATTATATGCGGAATCGGTGAGAAATCGTGAAGGCTTTATTGCTCATCTGGGACCATATGTCGTTCGCACCGGACATCATACCGGGCGATCACCCAAGGATAAATTCATTGTCAAGGAATCCAGTTCCGAGAATAAAATCTGGTGGGGGAAAGAGAACCGGCCGTTTGACAAGGCACATTTCGATGCCCTGTATTATCGCATTATGGCGTATCTGCAGGGCAAGCAGCTGTATGTTCAGGATTGTTACGCCGGAGCCGACCAGGGGTATCGTCTGCCGATTCGGGTCGTCACCGAAACGGCCTGGCATAATTTGTTTGCGCGGAACATGTTCATTCGCGAGTATGACCGCGACAAGCTGGCGAACTTCGACCCGCAATTCTGCGTGGTGCATATTCCGAATTTCCATGCGGTTCCTGACCTGGACGCCACCAATTCCGAGGCGTTTATCATTCTCAATTTCGAACGCAAAATGGCCCTGATCGGCGGCACCAGCTACGCCGGAGAAATTAAAAAGGCGGTGTTCACGGTGATGAATTATTTCCTTCCGCAGAAGGATGTCCTCTCCATGCACTGTTCGGCCAATATCGGAAAAGAGGGCGATACCGCGATCTTTTTCGGTCTTTCCGGAACCGGCAAAACCACATTGTCAACCGATCCGGAACGGCGGCTGATCGGCGACGATGAGCACGGTTGGAGCGACAACGGCGTATTCAATTTCGAGGGCGGCTGTTATGCCAAGGTGATTCGTCTGTCACAGGATGGCGAGCCGGATATTTATGAATGTACGCGCAAATTCGGTACGATTTTGGAAAATGTCGCGATCGACATTGAAACCCGCCGGATCGATCTGAATGATTCCAGTCTGACGGAAAACACCCGAGCGGCCTATCCGATCACGCATATCGAGAATTCCATTCCGGACGGAATGGGCGGTCATCCCCAGAATATCATCCTGCTGACCGCCGATGCGTTCGGAGTGATGCCGCCGGTGGCGAAACTTACGGCGGAACAAGCCCAGCGGTATTTCCTGATCGGGTACACCGCCAAGGTGGCCGGTACCGAAAGCGGTATCACCGAACCGCAGGCGGCCTTCAGTTCCTGTTTCGGGGCGCCGTTTATGGCGCTGGAACCGACCGTATACGCCAATCTTCTGGCTAAAAAGATCGCCAAGCATAAGGTCAACTGCTGGCTGGTCAATACCGGCTGGATCAACGGGCCGTATGGAATCGGCGAGCGTATCAGCATTCAGCATACCCGGGCGATTATCCGGGCGATTCTCAATGGAACGCTCTCCAAAGCTACCTATCGAAGCGATAAGACGTTCGGGCTGGAAATTCCGCAGGAATGCCCTGAGGTTCCGTCGTTCGTGCTCGATCCCGCTTCGGGATGGGACGATAAGAACGAGTATCGGACCCAGGCTGAAAAACTTGCCCGGATGTTTGATAATGTGTATACTGAATTTATAAAAGACAATCAAACCAGAAATGTCTCAGCGTTGAAATAGCAGAAGGAATTGTATGGCGGAAAAGATGAAACTGGGTGTTCTGACCGGCGGCGGCGACTGTCCCGGACTGAACGCCGTCATTCGTGCGGTTGTAAAAACCGCCATTAATGACTATGATATGGAAGTCGTCGGGTTCATGGACGGTTATGAGGGGCTGGTCGAGAACCGCTATCGACAATTGAAATCCGCCGACGTTTCCGGTATCCTGACTCTCGGTGGGACCATTCTGGGGACCTCCAATCGGGCCGATCCATTCAAATTCCCGGTACTCCAGGGCGATGAGTACATCTATCTGGACCGTTCCTCACAGGCGGTGCAGAATTTCGAGCGACTCGGGCTGGACGCGCTGATTGCGATCGGCGGCGACGGGACGATGTCGGCGTCGCACGGGATGGCGCAAAAGGGATTGAAAATTGTCGGTGTCCCGAAAACGATTGACAACGATCTGTTCGGAACCGATCAAACGTTCGGTTTCGATTCGGCGCTGGCTTCGGCGGCGGAGGCGATTGACAAAATCCATTCCACCGCGCAATCACATCATCGAGTGATGATTATCGAGGTCATGGGTCGGTATGCCGGATGGCTGGCGCTGGCGTCCGGTGTGGCCGGCGGCGGCGACATTATTCTGATTCCCGAACTGCCGTATCAAATCGATGTCATCTGCGACAAGATCAAAGAGCGCAACCGCAAGGGCAAGAATTTCAGCATCATCGTTATCGGTGAAGGCGCGCATGCGGAAGGCGGGGAGATGGTAGTTCAGCGCAAAATCGAACACAGTCCCGATCAGCTTCGCCTCGGCGGAGTCTCCAACCGTCTGGCGGCGCAAATTGAGGGATTAACCACGCTGGAAACACGCGTGACAATCCTCGGGCATTTGCTGCGCGGCGGCACGCCGACCGCGTTCGACCGCATCCTTGCCAGCCGGTTCGGCTCGCAGGCCGTGCATCTGGCCTACAAGGGCGAGTACGGCAAAATGGTCGCCCTTCGCGGCAGTGAAATCGGCAATGTGCCGATCAGCGACGTGGCCGGAAAAGTGCGCAAAGTGCCGCTGGATTCCTCGCTGTTGAAAACCGCGATATCACTCGACACCTGTCTTGGGGTAGAGCATATTCCGGCTTTGGAAGAGGCCGAAATGGCGATCTGACCATTGGCACATCCGATCAGTTTAACGGGGATTCCTTTCGGGATCCCCGTTTTTGTCTTATCAAATTGACATTTTCCCGGCAACATGGTATGTTTCATTTCCTGAAAGAGGGATTGTTGCAGATACGGCAGTTGTCATAGATAGGGAGGTTGTCATGCCATATGATCGTGCGCAAGCATTCTATAGAGAAACTCTCGATGCGATAAAAAACGACGGTCTGTTAAAGGAAGAACGATATATTCATTCACCGCAGGCGGCGGACATCAAGGTGGAGTATCCCGAAGGTTCGAACGCGTCGAATGTGATCAACTTGTGCGCCAATAACTATCTGGGATTGTCCAGCCATCCCGAGGTTATCAAGGCGGCGCACGACGGACTCGAAAGCCGGGGATACGGCGTATCATCGGTGCGCTTTATCTGCGGAACACAGGATATTCATCGCGAACTGGAAAACAAGATCAGCACATTTCTGGGAACCGAGGCGACGATATTGTTTTCATCGTGCATGGACGCCAATGCGGCGGTGTTCGAAGCGCTGTTCGATGACAAGGACGCGCTGATCTCCGACCGGCTGATTCATGCCTCGATTATCGACGGGATTCGTCTTTGCAAGGCCCAGCGGCATATCTACGAGCATTCCGATATGGCGATGCTGGAACAAAAGCTGAAAGAGACGCGGGGCGCGCGGTTCCGGGTGATTGTCACCGATGGGGTGTTTTCGATGGACGGTGATCTGGCGAAACTCGATGAAATATGCGCGCTTGCGGAAAAATACGACGCGCTGACCTTCGTCGATGATTCGCACGCCACCGGCTTTATCGGCAAGACCGGACGCGGCACGCATGAGCATTATAATGTCATGGGCAAGATCGACATCATCACGACCACGCTGGGTAAGGCGCTGGGAGGTGCTTCCGGCGGCTGTATCAGCGCGCGCCAAGAGATGGTCGATATATTACGGCAAAGGGCGCGCACCTATCTGTTTTCGAATTCACTTCCGCCGGTAATTGCCGCGGCCGCAAATAAGGTTATGGATATCATTTCCGCAACCACGGAACGTCGCGACAAACTCGAGGAGTTGACCAAGTTCTTTCGCGCCGAGATGACATCGCGGGGATTCGATATTGTCCCGGGATTTCACCCGATTGTCCCAATCATGCTGTACAACGCCAAACTGTCGCAGGATATCGCCCGCGATTTGTACTACGAAGGCATCTATGTGATCGGCTTTTTCTATCCGGTGGTCCCGAAAGGGCAGGCGCGAATCCGGGTGCAGATATCCGCCGGGCATGAGAAAGAACATATTCAGAAGGCGATTTCGGCCTTTACGAAAATTGCGGAGAAATACAAAATCCTCGGCAAGACCAAAGATAAAATTATCGAGATGTACGGAGCCTGATTTACCTGAAAGACAGGACATCAACAAACCGGCGGGCTTGATCGGCCCGCCGGCTTTTTTTATGCAGTAAGGCGTTTACCGTCGATACAATCTCAGCCGCGTCGGACAGTTCGGATGATGAGAATCAGGGCCAGCAAAATCAGTATAAAGGCAATCAGAAATACAGTTCCGGCGACAGTCAAGCCGCCGATCGCGGGGCGTTCAAACCCGATCGTGATGCCCACGAAAGTCAGTATGCCGACAAACAGGGCAACTATCGCGCCGATGATGATCGCCGGCGCAGAGCCGCCTGAAGAGTACCCGGTGCGATACGGATCGACGCTTTTTTCCAAATACTGGTCGGATGACCGGCGGTCGGTGCGGCGTTTGAACCGGATCCGGCTATCATCGAACTTCTCCAGCATTTCCCAGCCGGTTCGCGCTTCTTCTTCGCACAACCGGCGCACTTTTTCGGGATTCCGAAAGGCGCCGAACGCGGAGCGGACGATTTTGAATTCCCACCCCTGCAAATCGTTTTTATCATAGGTGGTCATCTTTTCCTCTTGTTCTTCCATTCGTTTTTTTCTCGCGGCCGATGCGGCGATTGCCGCCATGCCGCCCATTATGGGAATCATTCCTGCTGACATCTATATACTCCTGTTTTGCCCAATATACCGATTGAAAAGGAGAATTATTCAATAGTAAATTTCATGGTTTTTTGTAATAAGCCAGATAATTTTTACCTTTTTCGGTCAACTCGTAATAGGTGTGGTTGCGGTGCTTGATCCAGCGGTTTTTAACGATGTTTTTGCGATACTGGATTATCAGCGGTTTGACCCGTTTCACAAGCCCCATCTCGCGCAGTCTGGTATGACAGTCGAACACAGTCTGCTTATCCAGATGAATAACGGCCGCGACCTTGAGTGAATAATCGACGCCATATGTTTCATGATGCGCCAGGATGACAAAATCCGTCTCATCGAGATCATGGAAATCATCATCGGGCGCAAAATCCTCCGCGTCCACAATATCCGCCCAGCGTAATGTCATTAATCGCTCCGGATCGGCTTTGGTGAGATTCGGACAATCGACGCGGTGGACTTTGATGATGTTGTTATGGCTGTAGTACCCGACGATTGAGTCATTTTCGCCGGGTGAACAGCAATTGGCGAGGATGTAATCTTCTTTCAGTTTCATTGCCTCTGCCTATTGCGTCGGAACGCCAAGCGGCATAATCAACAGCGCCGCTTCGTTAGTGCCGTCGATTCCGAGAAATGCATTGAGCGCGTCATCATTGAACGCCCCGACCGACACGGTTCCCAATCCCGATGCCGTGGCCTGCAAGTAGATATTCTCACAAATCGAGCCCACCTCCATGTAGGTATATCGGTAACCGCGGTCGAAATACTTGTGGGTGGAACGGGCAAATCGTGCGGAAAGAACCAGGGTCACGGCTGTTGTGCCCACCCAATCCTGATCGAATGCGGCGTCGTTGATTTCGTCGCCGAAATCCCCCTCGCGGATCAATTCCAGGGTGGTATCCTTGACCTGATAATGATACAGGCCATCGGCAAGAGAATCGACAGTATGTGCGATCACGTACAACTCGATCGGGTAGAGGGCGCCTCCCGACGGTGCGGCGCGAAGTGCAATATCCATCGCGCCCAATTCATGCGTGATGCCGCATGCCGCCAGACATACCCGGGTAAGCTGGGGGAGCGTCAGCGCTTTGTCGGAATACGTGCGCACCGAACGGCGTAGTTGCATAGCCTTGGCAACCGGGAAATCGTCAGATTGTGTTACCGGAAGATGGACGATCGTCGCACGGTCGTAGGTTTTGTACAACGGAAGGGACTGACCCATTTTGAGGTCGTCTCCCTTGGCGCCGGAATCCCCATAGCCGGTTTCGTGATGAAATCGTTCACCGATTGACATCGCGGTACTGTCGCCGTACACGGGCAGAGTCATAATCATTAGTGTGCCGATCAACAGAAGATATTTCATGGCGTTCTCCTTTGGCCAGACGGATTAACGCTTGATTTTTCCCATTAAAAGCTCTACATTCGATACCATCCGGAAGTAATATACATGGATGATGCTTTAATTACAAGCCCGCACGGGATTCTGATGGTTCTCGCCGGGGTAACTTCGTTTTTTTTCTTTCTGGAAAAGCGCACCGGCTGGAAGCTGTTTAATTATTTTCCGCCGTTGTTGTTCATTTATCTGGTTCCGCTGGTGCTGTCCAATACGGGGATTATCACCAATGATTCCCCCGTGTATTCCTGGATGAGCGGGACGATTCTTCCCATGTTTCTGGTGATCATGTTGCTCGATGTTGATATTGTTCCGGCGGTGCGCGTAATGGGGCGAGGGATTTTTGTCATGTTGCTGGGAACGGTGGGAGTAATTATCGGCGCACCGATCGGGTACTGGGTGGTTAAGTCCCATCTCGGTCCGGAGGCCTGGAAAGGATTCGGGGCGTTAGCGGGAAGCTGGATCGGGGGCACGGGGAATATGGCGGCGGTGAGTGAGGGATTGCATACGTCGCCAACCGATTTCGGGCTGGCGGCCATTGCCGACAATTTCGTGTATATCATCTGGTTGCCGATCATGCTCGGGTCGAAAAATATTGCCAAATGGTTTAATCGGTTTACGCGCGTCGATGAGAAGCGAATCGAGCGACTCAAACAGGCATCCGGAGAATTGATTAAGGACAAGGGACGGATGGAAATGCGGCATCTGCTGTATTTGATTTTCCTGGGATTGTTTATCGCGTGGGTTTCCGGATTGATTTCCCACCAATTGCCCGAAGTCAAACCGATTCTCACGGCCAGCGCCTGGAAAATACTGTTGATCACCACGCTGGGATTGATTCTTTCGACCACGCCGGCGCGCAGAATCCCCGGTTCGCATTCGATTGCCATGGCGCTGGTGTATCTCTTTGTCGCCAACATGGGGGCACGCGCGCATGTCGATGACCTCGCCGGGCAGGCCCCATGGTTTTTGCTGGGGGCGTACATCTGGATTTTCGTGCACGGTGCGTTTTGCCTTCTGGGGGCGCGGTTGTTTCGGGTCGACGTGCATTCGACCGCCATCGCTTCGGCGGCCAATATCGGCGGAGCCGCCAGTGCGCCGATCGTGGCGGCGTATCACAATGAAAGCCTGGTGCCGGTCAGTATCCTGATGGCACTGCTGGGATATGCGATCGGCAATTACGGAGCCTATGCGGCGGCCTGGCTTCTGCACCTGGTAGCCTAACCGCTAATCCGACACCATGGCAAAATGTGGATCAAGACGGATTTCCTTTTCGGTTACTCCGGCGTGCGCCTGGATGGCCCGCTCAAGCAGTTGTTTGACGCGGGAAATATCCCCGATAATGGCATACGTGCGGGCGACATCACTGAGGACATCACCCATCAGGTTTTCTTCAGTCAGAATCTCATCCAGCAACAGCCCGGCGGTATCGGCTTTGCCCAGCGATGCCAGCGCCATTGCCCGGTAGACCTTTGCGTACACATCATCCGGATCATGTTGCGAGTGTTTTTCCGCCAATGCGATTGCGGCCGCATATGATTCGGCGGCGCCGGACGGGTTCTGGCGTTGTGTCTTCAGAAAACCCAAATAGTAATGCGCCATAAACGGCAGGTAATCCTTGGCGATTGATTCCGTAAACATGGTGTGGGCGTGATCGTACTGCCGGTTGATCAGGTGGCAATACCCTGCGGCGATATAGCACCCCGGGTCGCCTTTGTATTTAATCGCCAGATTAAAATTCTCCAGCGCCAGGTCCACCACTCCGAGTTTAATATATACGGTACCGAGATTAAAATAGGCGCGACCGTAGTCCGGTCCCAACTCAATGGCGCGCTGAAGGGTCGCCAGAGCCAATGTGTACCGGCGCTGATCCATATTTAGCAGGCTTATCAACAACAGGGTTTCAAGATCTGTCGGAGCGAGTTGCAGTGCCTTGCGTGCCCAGTACATGGCTCTTTCCTGATCGCCCCGGACGTCACTCAACCAGGCCAGGGTGCGATACCCGATTGCATACTTGGGGTTGATTTCAACCGCCTTGAGAAAAGACCGTTCGGCAGTATCAAACAACCCGGTAAACATGAAACACCGTCCCAGCGACCGATGGGCTTCCGGCAGACGGGGGTCAATTGCAATTGCCTGCTCTGCGGCGTTTTGGGCGGCGGTAATGCGTTCCAGGGTGCGGTCGTAATATCCCATGTATTGAAAGGCGTAGACGTCGGCCAGTCCGGCATAGGCCGGGGCAAACCGCGGATCGATATGCAGGGCCTTCTGGAACATTTCGGCCGCAAAGACCAATTCCCGGGGTTTGTTGGTTTGATAATAGCTTTTGCCTTTGAGATAATAGTCATAGGCGGAAATATCGGTTTTCAATATTTCATCGGCCTCAATCGATGAAAATCCCGTAACTTCCGCCAGGGTAACCGAGGTTTCTTCGGCGGCGGAAGTCAGCAGGGTAAACAGCGCCGAGGCGCGGTCTTCGTAATTACGGCTCGACACCAGATTGTCACCGCCGTTACCATAAATATTCAAATTGAGACGGATCGTCTCCTGCCATTTCATCAGGGAACCGACAATAACAAAATCGGTACGACAGCGTTCGAATATTTCGCGAATATTCCGTGATACCGATGTCGCCGGCTGAGCGGTTACAATCAGATCGGTCCGACGCGACAACTCCGTGATGACGTTTTCCGTGAATCCCTCGCAGAAGTAATTCCATTCGGCATCGCCGGAAAGGTTCTTGATATCGACTACGGTAACCGTCTGACGCGGGCGGCAAATTGCACCGGTCGGTGCTTCCGCCCCCGTTTTCATGCCGTCGACAATGGCCGCGATAACCTCGGCCATATCAACCGGCCGCTCCTGCGGGCTTTTCATCAAAAGGCGCATAATCAGGGTGTCGAGCCAGCCGGGCACATTGTCGTTCAGATCGCGGGGGGGAAGCGGGTTCTCGTGCAGAATCGAATACATAATACTGGCCGAATGCACACCCTCAAACGGTCGTTGATTCGTGAATACCTCATAAAGGATGATCCCGAAACTGAACAGGTCGGATTGGGGGGTCAGCGGCTCTCCGGACAGTTGTTCCGGTGAGAGGTAATGTAACGAACCTTCGATGTTTCCCTGGTCGTCGACCGAGTCGGTTTGTACTGTTTTGGCCAGTCCGAAATCGAGTATTTTAATCGAGTCGTGAGCCGTCAGCCTGATATTTTCGGGCTTGAGATCCCGATGGATCAGGCCCTGGTCATGGGCGGCCTTAATGCCTTCGGCCAGACGGAGGCTCATGGCCAGTTTGGTGTCCATATCAAGGTCGGCCATGACCACCCGTAAATCCCGCCCCGACACATATTCCAGTGAGATATAGGGGATCCCGTCGATTTCGGCATGTTCCCAAACCTTGACGACATAGGGTGAATCGATCTTGGCCGCGATTTTGGCTTCGCTTGCCAGCCGGTCGCGGTATTCGGCACTGGCCGCCAGAGTCTCATTTATTAATTTCAACGCGACAATGCGATCCAGACGGGTATCTACAGCCTTGTAGACAACACCCATGGCACCTCGTCCCTGGACGGCTTCGATACGGTAATTGCCGAAAATTGAACCTGGTGAGATCATGTTTGTTACCCGTTTCGATTTTTCCACGGATTTTCCATTTATGCATTGATTGCCGATTCGATTATGCCTATTATTGGATAATCCGTGGTTTCTATAAACACAATGTAAGAAGCTTTAACGCCTATGCCAAGCATTTCTGAAAGCGAATTTAGCCGGTTGAAACATGCGGTTGAAGAGTTATCGGTCCTCAACCAGATTGCCAGTGCAATCAATGTTTCCATGTCGATTGACAAAATCACACGTATCATCGTGGATCGGTGTTTAAAACGGGTCAATGCCGCGCAGGGGGCGATTTTTCTGCTGGATGATGAGCCAACGGGAGATGCCAGGTTTACCACCTTCATTCGCCAGATGGACCCCGGGTCGGAGCAGGTACCGTACCGGTTGAATATCAGCCTGACCGGATGGATGATCAAACACAAGCAAATCCTGCTGACCAATGATCCGCAACGGGATGACCGGTTTTCCGGACTGGATTTTGCCAAATTGGGGATTCACTCGATTCTGGCAGTCCCCCTGCTGTCACGTAGCGGCCTGATCGGCGTGCTGGTGCTTTTTAACAAGAACGACGATGGCGGTTTTTCCGATTCCGATAAGCGCTTTACGGGGATTGTCGCCACCCAGACGGCCAAGGTGATAGAAAACGCCCGGCTGTTCGAACGGGAACAACGACTCAAGGCAATTGAAGAAGAATTGCGGGTCGCCCGGGAAATTCAAAAGGGATTTCTGCCGTCGGAAAACGTTGTCCGTGAATCCTGTGAAATCGCAGGATTCAATCATCCCGCGACCGACATGGGGGGAGACTATTACGACATTATCGATATTGGGCATGAGTGCTATTTTATGTCGATCGGTGATGTTTCCGGCAAGGGTATCCCGGCGGCATTGCTGATGGCTAACGCGCAGGCGGTGTTGCGTTCGCAACTGCGGGGGGTGAATGAAACCATGCTGTCAAGCATGGCGCGTGCCCTCAATCACCTGATCTGTCAGTTTGCATCCCCCATGCAGTTTATCACGGCAATCTTCGGCATTTTTAACACTTCCAGCAGGAGCTTTCATTATATCAATGCCGGCCACAACGCCCCGATTGTCGTGCATCCTGATGGAAAACTAACCCCGGTCAACGGATCCAATATGGTGTTGGGTGTCCTTCCCGATGTCAATTATGAACTTCGCCAAATTCAGCTGGCATGTAATGACACCTTCTTTTTGTACACCGACGGCGTTACGGATCAGAAAAACACGGATGACGCCCAGTTTCTGGATGATCGCCTGCAGGCGCTATTGACTGAGTACTGTAGCGTGTCTGCGGCAGAGCTCGGTTCACATATTCTCACTGCCCTGCGTGTATTTCGCCAACAGGCTGCACAAACCGATGATATCACCATGCTTATTGCCAAATGCCGCGAACGAGTTTAAACTGGCCGTATGAATTCAGCATCTCCCGATTGTGTCCAAGCCGGTAACCGTTATCGTGCCTATGCCCCTGTCCCGGCCCTGTTGGTGATCGCCGTCGGATTGCTGGTGCGGTTTTTATATTTAGACGCCGATCCCCCACTGTTCTTTACCGGCACCACCCAGGCATTGCTGACCGATCCGTATAATGTCATTCACTTCGCCCGCAACAAAGCCCTGTATGACCAGTGGGATATCTTCGACTATCACCGCTGGGATGTGTTCAAGTATTCGCTGTCATCGGGATTCAGCTATTTGTTTTTTGCCTTTGGCGGCGTTTCGCGCGTAACGGCCAACCTGTCGGCGATGGTGTTGAATCTCGGCGGCCTGCTGTTTTTCGTGTTCGGGATGGCGCGCCAATCCCGACGGGCGGCGCTGATCAGCGCGGTGATTCTTTTTTCCAATATGACACTGATAGTGTATGGGCGGTATCCGTTTCTTGAAAACGGACTGATTTTCATCAGTGGTCTGTCTTTCTACGTTTTTACGCGCTGGTATCCGAATCGGATTGTGATTGTGGCAACCGGCGTTTTGATTGCACTGGCGGTGCTGTCCGGCAAGGCGTTCGGCATCGTGGTCCTTCTGCCGCCATTGGTTGTTATCTGGAATGCACGTCATGTCCGGTATAAAAGCGAGATGCTTCTGCTGGGATCGGTAACAGTATTGTCGGGCATACTGCTGACGTTGCTGTTCTATGGCACAAATATCATGATTGTTTATCGCTATGTGACCGAACAGTCGACCGGGATGTATGGTATTCCCGAATCATTGTTGTCGCCGTTAACGTTTTTTGAACATCTGGTTACTTTGGGAGGATCGTCTCGAGTTTTCAGTTATGCTCCTTTTTTACTGGGTCTGGTTTTATTCGCGGCGGTGTACCTGTTGCTGACCGGCCGCGAAATAAAGGACCATCAGCATCGGGATAACCGGACGCTGTTCAATGTGGTCTGGCTGATGGCGGGATTTTTACTGTTGATGCTGTTCAATTACCGGCCATTGCGTTACCAGTTGTTTTTATTACTACCGCTCTCCGGCATAGTTGCAACGGCTATTACCGATAGCGGTTCCGGAAAGCGACGGATCATGCCGGGAGGATGGCGACTGGTGGCGGTGATCCTCCTTTGCTGGTATGTTGCGACGCAGGTGTTTTTTGTCGCTGGCCATGGTGGCATTACCCCGGACGATCAGCCGGGTATTGTCTTATATGCTCTGGGCATTGCCCTGCCGGCGGGGTTTTTTTTCTATCGGTATCGACAATATGTCATACGGATTCTTGCGGCGTGCCGAGCGATGGCGTTTATCGTTCTGCTGGTTGGTATGGTCATGGTGCAGGGGGTATGGATTTATACATGGCTCCACCGTCCGGCGTATATGATGCGTGATGCCGGTGAGGATATGCACCAGATTCTTGGACCGAATGCGGTTGTCGCCGGGCCGTTTTCCTCGGCGTTGACCATTGACAACGACATTCGATCGTTCATATACATGTTCGGATTGACACAAAAGGAACCGGACCTGTTTGACCGTTTCCCGATTACGCATCTGGCGGTCGATCTCAGTAATTTCGGCCCGGCCCAGCGCGATTATCCTTTTTTGTCGGAAACACGAATGGTCGGCCGGTACTGGTTTCGAGACGTGACCGTGCGGATTTTACAGCGGCCGGACCCGGTGTGGGGATACGATGGGAAACCCTATCTTCCCAGCGAATACGAACTGGCTCGATCGCATTTTCTCGGCCCGACTCATGACAGCACCCTGTTGTATATAAAACGCTTTATGGGAAAATACCCCGGGAATTTATCGGCGATGACCTTGCTGTCGGAGTATTACCTGAGCATGACGGCAGTCGACAGCGCTCTGCGGGTTTACGATCTGATGCGCTCGGACCATCCAAACGATTATTCGCTGTACTTCGATCAGGCCTTCACGCTGTATAAACTCGGCTATTACCTGCAGAGACCGGAATATCGGACGGACGCCGACAGGCTGTTCGAGCGCGCGGTCGAACTCAATCCGCATCTTGCCAATGACATTATCCGGGCCAAACACGAGGCCGACAGCGTCGTCAATCGCATTCCCTGAATGCGGTTATTCGGAACTCTCCGTCGAATTCGGCAGGGGCGACCATTCACCGATATGTTCCGAGTAGACTTTGCATCGTCCCCGTGACTGCCAGATTTCATTGGAGTTGTAATTCCATTCCATGTATTCCGAACCGCCGCCGCCGATGGTGGTGATCAGGAAGCGGTTGTTTAGATAGCCGATGGCTTCGGCCTGATCCGCCGGGCGATCGCTGTCACCGCCGGAGGGATCGATCGGAATCCATCCGTACGCCGGCAAATAGACTTCCACCCAGCGATGAAAGACCTCGTCGGTGGAAGCGTCATCATTGCGAATGACCACTGATCCGGCATAGCGGGCGGGAAGACCCGCGGCCCGGCACAAGGCGATATACACGAAGCTGTATTCGGAACAGGACCCGCTTCCGCGTTGTAAGACGGTCGGGGCGACATTCCATCCGCCGGCCAATTCGTAGTGCATATTGGCGATGACATGGTCATACAGCTTGCGGGCGATCCAGTAGCAGTTGGTTTCGTCGCCGACCACGGATTCGACCGTGTTCTGGATAACGGGATCATCGACCCAGTACTTGGTGTCATCAACCAGATATTTCCCGCTGATCTTCTCGGGGATATCATCGAGGGTGCCGACCCGATCGGGAAACAGGTGGAACCGCGTTTTATACAGCTCGGCCGCAATCGTCATCGACGCGGCAACCGTGCCGCCGGCGGGGATATTCTCGAAATGATAGTGCGCCATTCGCTGATCCCAGCGATCACTGACAAAATCAGTCGGAGCCGGAGTGTAGACGATCGTGTCGAGAATAGTCTGGAACGGTAAGTCCTGCGGCACGGCAAAATAGATATCCAGAGACGTAATGGTCCCCGGACCGTAATTGCGGAATTGATGCGTGAACTCCAGTTCCTGCCGTTTGGCATCGGTTCGCGAATAGATGTCGTTGTCGTGGATAATAATCCGATACAAACTGTCGCTCTGGTAATCGACATTCCAGAGATGAGTCCCGTCCCAGGCTAACCCGCGGGGGAATGCCGACGGGGAAGCGAACGCCGTAATAACATCGCCGTTTTCCGGATATACCATATAAATTTTGTCGTCGATACGGTCGGACACCCACAGATACGTGCCGTCGAAACAGAGACCATGCGGATTGCCGGATGGTGACGGAAGCTCCGTGATGGTTGTGCCGTCCTCGGTGGAGATGCGGTACAGCATATCGGCTCGATAGTCGGCCAGCCAGAGACACTCGCCGTCCCAGGCCAGTCCCTGGGGATTATCGCAGGGGGCATAGAGAGTTTTTTCCGCAACCAGCGTCCTGGTGTTCAGCTTGAATATCATGTTTTCCTCGACATCTAACGCCCAGAGGAAATTATCCTGCATTGTCAACCCCTCGATTCGATACCCCGGTGCTTCAATGGCTCGCACGACCGCTCCGTTCGAGGGATCGATCTGATACAACGAATCGCTTTTTCGGTCGGCCATCCAGAGATATTTGCCGTCGAATGTCAATCCGGTTGGACAATGGCCCGGTGTGGCGAATTGCGCGACGATGTCGCCGGTAACCCCGAACGTTCCTTGAGAAAAAAGCAATAATATAAGCAGTGCAGTTCCGACCGCTCTCATGATACTCCTCCTTGATTAATGGCGCGATTACGGCAACAGCCGTGAAAAATCATCGTACGGAATCACCGGCCAGGTTTCCGTATCGAGAATTCCCAGGGTATTGATTTCCGACGCGACACGAAAGGCCGTGGTTTGATCGTCGGCTTCGAACAACGCCAGGTAATCGTACCGTCCCAGCGTGGCGAATATGTTTTTCACTTTGGCGTGGTGTTTGTTGAACAACTCCAGGGAATTATCGACCTGATGCGACAAATCTCGGTGTGTTTTTTTGGCGCCGGGATTGATCGACATTGCCATGATAAATAAGGCCATGACCATCCCTCCATGGTAAAGGTTTGCCATAGTATAGTATCTGAAATGGAAGTGGGCAACGGAAAAAACTACGGCATGAACGAGGCGAAATCGGCGCGCAGAATCCCGTAGACGCTGCTGTATATAACGTAGGTGTCGGCACCCTGATCGAGGCGGCAATAGTGTCGATGATTGTCCTCGGCGACCTTGCTGAACACCAGCGAGTGTGTCGTGCCGTCACGAAGCGTCACGTTCATGGTGAAATCGACATCACTGAAATCGACCTTGCCGCTGTCGGCGGCATTGACGAAATCATTGGCGCGAAGCCCGTCAACCAGATCAAGCATCACTCGGGTTTTGGCGGTGTCGGTCGGGGCTTTATCGGTAAACGGCTTTTGGGAAGCCATCCAGATCGAATCCTGACGTTCCAGCCGGATCGCCTTGTCGGGATACACGAAGTCGATCTGCGCCACCCGGGAACTGTCGAACGGGAAAATCATTTTGTCCAGCCACTGGCCACGACTGCGCGTGAACGTATACGTCAGCATGCCCGCGGCGGCATGGACGCCATTTTCATCGCGCCTGCGAATATAGGTGTGACCGAAATCCGGGGTCGGCTTGCCGATGATGATGCTGTTCAGCAGTTCGCCGTCACCATAGAAATTCACCAGCGTGCCGGTCAGGTTGTCGACATTAAATTCCGCCTGACGATCCGGATTTTCCGAGATGACATCGCCGACCGTGATTGTCGCCGCCGTGGTCAGGATATTGGCAATCACCAGTGTGTCGGTCCGGCGCGGGATGGAATCATCGAGATACCAGACACCGTCATCGACATAGAAGTGAAAGGTGTCGGCGGGGGAGTAGATTTCAATGCGGTCGATCTGATGGGCATCGAGACCAAGAAAGTTCTCGACCGTGCGTCCCGATGTCTGCCGCTCCTCGTGACCGCTCTGAATAATCCAGATAACCACGACGGCCGCGAGAATTATCGCCGGTATGGCCAGACGTTTCATCGGGCGTTCCCCTTCCTGGCGGACCGTTTGATCTGCCAGCGAATTACGCCAATGATGATAACCAGAAACGGCATGCCGAACATGTTCAGATATTTGACAAAATTCTTGGTACCGTCCGAGACCACCCGAAGCGTGCGCCCGGTGACCTGTTTTGAACGGATCGAAATTAACCCCTTATCCTGTGTCAGCCAGTCCGCGATATTAAGTAAAACCACGAAACTGCCGGCACTGCGACGGTAGTCGTCAGATACAAACGAACCGTTGCCGATCACGACCAGCCGCGATTCCTCGCCGTGGTCGATTTTTTCCGGAATCGGTGTTTCGCTGAGCGTATCGGGACCCTGGTATTCCGGAAGTTGTTCGTGCTGAATATAATAACTGTCGAAATTCCCGGTGAGGACCGCACCAAGCGGAATGTTTTTCATCATAAAATCGGACTGCTCATACTGTTTTTCCGGCGAAATATCAACCGGGATGGAACGGATACCGGATTGCTCGGAACTCGCGAACAGGATTCTCCGCTCAACTCCGTCGTTGACGGGGAAGTTCAAATCCAGCGGACTGACAAACATGATATCCAGCCGATTGAGATCCTTGACAATCGGATTTTCCCGATCGAAATTGGCAATCGCCAGATAGAAGGGATAGCGTGCCATACTCTGCATCTGGAATTGCCCCATATTTCGCGTGACCGGAATCATGTTGCATTGCAGATCGATCGCCAGTTGTTCTTTGATGCCGATCCCATATGAGTTCAAGAGTTTGTCCAGACCGTTAACCACCGGCGTGACAACGCCCTGCTGAATATTGACATCGACCTTGTTCAACAGAAACGCCACCCGTCCGCCGCGCATGATAAATTGGTCAATCAAATACAACTCCCACGGAGACATATCCTCGGTCGGTGCCACAACGAACAGCGCCTGAATGTCCTCGGGGATGTATTTCAGATTTTCCAAATTCATGAACTGCACGCGATATTCCTTCTGAAGGATCTCATACGCTGTTTGCAATCCCTGGGCCATGTCCGGTTCACCGTTGCCCATGGTGAACCCGATTTTGGGGATTTCAGTGCTGATCAGTTTCCGAATGGCGCGGGACAGATCATATTCGAGGTTGTTGGTGTTTTCGATAAACGGCAGGACTTCCTGTTTGTCGCCGTAAATCAGCACCACGCCCTTGTAGCCTTTGATGAATTCGGTCTTATCATTGCGAAAGACGTTGAACTGAAGCGGCGGAATGCGATATCCCATCGCCTCTTCTTCTTTGTTCTCCTTGGCCGGGTCGATAAATTCATAGTGCAGATACCCGTCGGAATACGCCCGGTAGTCGTCCAGCAAATCTTTCAAGTACCGCGCATCGCCGTTATGCGGGGCGGGAAGGTCATCGGTAATATAGGCTTTCACCGTCAGGCGGTCGTTTAACTCGCTCATCAACTCTCGTGACGCCTCGGAAAGCGAATAGATGTTGTTGTCGGTCAAGTCGGCCCGCGAAAACAAATTGATCGAAATCAGATTGATAATCACGACAATGGCCAGCACGATCACAATCAGCAGTCCGGCGGTCGATTTGGTTTTAACTTCCTTGACCATTATTTCCACTTCCTGCTTTCAAGGGTTTGCACGGTTAAAAAGAGGAAGATAAATATCAACGACAGATAGTAAAACACGTCGCGGCTGTCCAGCACGCCGCGCGCGATGTTGTTGAAATGATAATCTATCGACAAAAACTCCAGAATATTGGCGATAAATCCGGGGAAGAGGAAAACTACCTTGTCCACAATGAAAAAGAAAAAGATAATCACGAAGGACAGGATAAACGACACGATCTGGTTCTGGGTCAATGCCGAGGTAAAAATGCCGATCGCAAGATAAACACCGACGACAAAAAAGAGACCGATATATCCGGCGATCGTGGCGCCGACATCGGGTTCCCCGAGAAAGGCAATCGAGATGAAATGAATCAATGTCAGTATCAGTGTCACCAGGATCAACAGGTACGCCGCGATGTATTTGCCGAGAACCAATTGCCAGTCCTTGATCGGCAGAGTCATCAGCAACTCAATCGTGCCGAGACGTTTTTCCTCGGACAGAAGGCGCATCGATACCGCCGGGATGAAAAACAGCAGGATGAACCGAATAATACCGAACAATCCACGCAGATCGGGCGTGTTGCTGAGAAACATGCCGGTGGAAAACTGCCAGCCCGCGATTAGGAGAAAAAGGGTGATGACAACGTACGCGACCGGCGAGTCGAAATAGCCCTTAAATTCTTTTTTGGCGAGAACCGCTATCTGTCGCATCTCAGTGCTCCCCTCCGGTCAGTTGTCGGAAGACGTCTTCCAGCGACGTGACTTCGCGTTTCATCTCCAGCAAAACCGTATTGGTGTTCATGCACAGCCGGAAGATATCTTCGCGGGGATCGATCCCCTTGACCGACTCAAGCTGGACTTCGTGAAGACCCTCGGTGATCTGAATGTCATTGATAATCCGGTCGATACCCGGCACGTTGATTACTTTTTCCAAAAACGTGCCGCAGTTGTTTTTCACCTGCAGAGAAATCCGACCCTTGCCCTCGAACGATGCCTGCAATTCCGACGGAGTGCCGTCAGCGACCAGATCCCCCT
The DNA here is from genome assembly GCA_016933695.1 of Candidatus Zixiibacteriota bacterium. GTDB lineage: Bacteria > Zixibacteria > MSB-5A5 > GN15 > PGXB01 > JAFGAL01. The sequence continues at coordinate 157,700 of JAFGAL010000010.1, forward strand.
CACTGATAATCAGCACACGGTTGCAGGTCGCCTCGACTTCATGCAGGATATGCGAACAAAGGATAACGGTTTTTTCCCGTCCGAGGTTTTTTATGAGATTGCGTATTTCTATAATCTGATTGGGATCGAGGCCAACCGTCGGTTCGTCGAGTATCAAAATCTCCGGATCATGCACCAGCGCCTGCGCCAGCCCGACCCGTTGACGGTATCCCTTGGACAACTCGCCGATATTTTTGTGTACGACGCCTTCGAGACCGCAAGTAGCGATCACTTCCCTAATACGACTGCCGTCGACGGTTCCGTCGCCGCGCATGCGGTGCATGAAGTTGATATAATCGACGACATTCATGTCGAGATAAAGCGGGGCGTTTTCCGGCAAATAGCCGATCCGTTTGCGCACTTCGAGCGATTCGGTGTGGATGGAATGATTATCGACCAGGACGTTTCCCGATGTGGGGGAAAGGTAACAGGTGATAATCCTGACCGTGGTGGTTTTGCCGGCTCCGTTGGGGCCGAGAAAGCCCAGCACCGTGCCTTTTTCTATCTCAAAAGATATGTTATTTACGGCCGGCGCCGTCCCGTAATACTTGGTAAGATTTTGAACCGATATCATAGGGCAATTATTACCAATTAAATTCTCCAGACCTCACAAAGGCGATAAAATATACAATATCCTGAAATTGTCAATCTGTAATTTTCTTTTACTGCGCGGTGTCGTTCCGGTTCCAAAAAAAAAACAACGATTTTTCAATATGCCAGTAAGGTCTCAGCCTGCCTGAGAATTTTCTGAGTACTCGGCAGACAGTGCTCATCGCCATCCGTGCCGTACGCCACGCGGCTGTCCAGCGCGTGAAGAATTTGTACCGGAGCGTCGAGATAATCAAACAGGTTTTTCGCGATATACGCCGCGATGGTCGGCCCCACGCCTCCGTGGAAGCGATCCTCGGACACCACCAGCACCCGCGAGCAATCCTCGACCGCCTTGTCAATCGCCAACCAGTCGATCGGTTTGACCGTTCGCAGATCGACAACACGCACGTTGACGCCGCGTTCGGCGAGAATATCCGTCGCGCGAAGCGAGATCGGCAGGGTGATGCCATAACTGATAATGGCCATGTCAGTGGCGGTTTCATTATAGGTTTTGGCTTGGCCGAACGGAATTAACTCATTGATCGTCGGATAGGGTGCCATAATATTGCGGCCTTCCCAGTCGCGACGGTTATACAGCGCGACCGCCTCGCAGAATATCGCGGGATCGCCGCTGACAAAGGCGGTGCGCAACAATCCGACCGCGTCGGCGGCATTGGACGGAATTACCACGTGCAGACCGGGAATATTGATAAACGAGCCGAGATTGGCCTCGGAATGCCACATTGCTCCCGCGCCCTGTTTATAACCGCCATACGATGTGCGGATGACCATCGGCATGCGAAAATGCGTATTCGACCGCTGATAGCAGGTTGCGATGCGGTCTTTCAACTGCTGGTAGCCGGGGCTGAAATAGTCGATGAACTGAATTTCCGGAAGCGGCACCCGTCCCTGATAAGCATGGCCCACGGCGCGCCCCAGAATGCCCGCTTCATCCAGAGGCGTATTGAATACGCGGTCGCTTCCGAACGCGCGTTGGAGATGTTGCGTGACCAGAAACACGCCGCCCTTGCCCTTGAGATTACGCATGACCGCTTCGCCTTTGGCGAATGTCCCTTTGGGGAAATCGGCCACATCCTCGCCGAATAAAACAGCGTCGTCGGATAACAGCATCAGGTCGAACAGGCTGTAATTTATCGCCTTGCGCATCAGCATAGGGGGTTGGTTTTCGGGAAGTTCCGCAGTCTCGAACAACCCCATTTCGTGGAATGTGCGGTAGTGCTCGGCGCGGGTTTCGCCACGTTCGGCAATCATCTTTCGCCAGCGATCTTCGGCGGTTTCGTGATTGTAGCTGTAAACTTTTCCGAGAATGTCTTCGATCTTTTTTGTCCGGATATCAGCAGTCGTCTCGATGGAAACGGTCTTGACCTCTTCGTCTATATCTTTAAATATCTGCAGTATCTCACGGAGTGATAATATGTTGTCGTTGATATAGTCCTGTGCGACCGTGCGCAGGGGATCATTGTTAATATGATAATTCTGCTCTTTGGATTCCATGTAATGGGTTTGATCATCCGAGCCGGAATGCGATTCCAGACGCACCACGTTGATATTTGCCAGCGCCGGGCCTTGTCCTGAACGGACATAATCGACCAATTCGCGGAAGTGGGTGATCGTGTCTTTGATGTTAACCCCGTCGAAATTCGATATCTTCAAACCAAAGCGCTGGAATCCCTCGAATGACGTGGTGGGATTTCCTTCCGGGAATTGCTCATCGACACTGGTGGCGATTGCCCAGCCGCAGTTGTAGATGCCGAACAGGTTCGGCGTTTTACCGAACACGCTGTAGAACACGGCGCGATGAAATTCCGGCGACGACGAGGCGCCTTCGCCGATCGCACAAAACACGATCGCGTCGTTTTTATACCGTCCGCCGGGAATGCCGACCGGACCAGTGATCCGGGTCGGGTTTTTAATGGCGTCGCCCAGCCCGGCGGCCTCAAGACTGTGCGAGCCGGTGGGGGAGGCCTGCGGAAGAATCGCCAGTTCCGGGTAGTTGGAATGTGCCGGCTGAAGCATGCCGCCGGTGGAGGTGGAGCGAACGTCGCCGACCGCCTCGCGGATTTTCTGTTGGATGGTGACACCCCGATGCATATCAAAGGCTTTGTTGCGATAGTAACCGATGAACGGATCATCATGACGAAGCAATTCCGCCGCGACCACGTCGATCAGTTCCTTGCCGCCGCACCCGATAAAGAACTTGCAGAGTCCTTTGCGCAAAAGCAGTTTTTCTTCCAGTTCGATCCGGCGCGCCAGCACCATTGAGCGATATATCCGTATCAGCGCATCGCGGTCAAGCCCGCCATAACCGGAAAGGTCGGGTTCTTTATTTTCGGTCGGCCGTAATGTCTGTATAAAATCTCGCACTTCGTAGAAGGCCAAGGCTTACTCCCATTTCGTTGATTTGTCCATCCGAAGTTCATTTCATATATATGGAATCTATAACCCGTAATGGCCAAAAAGGTTTCCGGGAATCTTGCCTGTGAAAAACCGCGACGGATAAAGGTGTTGTTACAGTGCTGAGGCCCATCCCGCCAGTGCATGCGCCAGGCCGGGGGCAACCACATTGCCGGTGCGGAGCATGAGATAACCCAGAAACAGGCTGAGAGGAAACAATAACAAGGCAACCGCAAGAGCATCGACGGGCGAAGCCCCGAGTACCGCCAGACGTTGCGTGAGATGCACCAGGGCCATCAGGGCCGATGCGGCAATCCATCCGGGCGTCCGGCCGAACCAGCCGATCAGGCGCGTCTGGACATAGCCGCGAAAGACGAACTCCTCGCTGAGTCCGACGATGGTGTAATATCCCAACAGGCCGATATGCGAGCCTGTCAATGGTGTGTGTTGCTGTTTCAACGCCAGGAGCACCGTGCCGACCAGTATGCCGGCGATCAGACCGACAATTGATGAGGAAATTAGATTATGGCGGGTAATGCCCGCCGATGCCCACCTTTCGCGCAGGAGTTTAACCGCGGCGATAACCGGGAGAATCAGCAGAAGAGTAAGTATCAGTCGCGAGGGATATCCGGTTACAGTCGTCAATTCACCGGTTGTAGTATCGGTGCAGTCGGATTGCCACAACTCATCCTCGGGGACACAATTCCTGACAAACGCCATTTCGCGGGTCAGTGCCGAATCGGCGGCGGTACAGGAATCGCGAACGGGATAAATATCCTCGAGTGATACGATTTCCCGTGATGGTTGCCCAACGGCGGTTGCTTCCGATTCGGAAGAGGGGCCGGCCGATTCCTGCAACGTGCAGGCAAAGAGAAACAATGATCCCAGCAGAATCGACACGCCGATGCAGAGTATGGCGGTCATGCCCGATTTTCGAACGTCGGCAAAATCCCATTTTAAAACCGTCATGTCGCCAAACCGGGTAATCAGATAGAGGATTCCGGCGATGGCCGTGTACACTCCCAGCCTGATCAGTAATTCAGTAAAGATTATAGTGTTTTCCATAAAAACGCGACTGTTTCATTTGGGTGACAGATGAAATTCCAGATGTGGCGCGTCCACCCGGTACAGATTACATTATGCCGGGGCCGATATGGGCATGCGGATGAAACCAGGATGACACTCGGGCATATCGTCGCAGACAATATCGCCCCGACCATTGATACTTAATAGTAATTGTATCGGACATTCGCCCGGATTATATTAGAGTAATTCAGGGCATGATTATTCTGCCTTATACCATGGGGAAAACGGTTATGGCAAGTGGCAAAAAGAAAAGATGGATCAGCCCGGCCATGTGGTTGCGGTATGGCCTGCTGGCGTTTATTCTCATATATATCACGTACATCGGCGTCATGCATCAGCGAGAGCAGACGGTCTTCCCGCCGGTCGACGCGCTCTGTCCGTTCGGCGGGCTGGAATCGCTGTACAGTATCCTGTTTCACGGGCAATATCTCAACCGCATTTTTATCTCGAGTTTCATTCTTTTGGGGATCACCGTTATTCTGGTTTTTATTTCCGGGCGATCGTTTTGCGGCTGGATCTGTCCGCTGGGGACGCTTCAGGGGATTATGGGCGGGATCGGTCGAAGAATCACCAAACGCAAATTCCCGCTGTCGCTGAAGACCGACCGGCCGATTCGCTATTTGCGATATCCGATTCTGGTGGTATTTACCGTCGGTGCCTGGATCGGCGGCAAACTTCTGATTCGTCCATACGATCCCTGGGTGGCGTATATGCACCTGTCGAACTTCGCGGATACCATCGATGAATTCCCGATAGGCCTGGCGATTCTGGTGAGTACCCTGATTATGTCGCTTTTTATCCCGCGGTTTTTTTGCCGGTATTTATGCCCGATGGGTGTTTTTCTTGGCATTCTCGATCGGGTGTCGGCCTTTCGGCTGGAACGCAATCGGGATACCTGCATCAACTGCATGTTGTGCGATAAAAAATGCCCGGTTGGCATTCCGGTGGAAAGCATGACCGTTATCGATAGGGTGGAGTGTCTGTCTTGCGGAGAATGCGTTCCCGTCTGTCCGGTTCCCGATACACTGTATTTTACCCTGGCGAAAAAACGGCTGGTGACGCCCATTGCACTGGGAGTGATGGTGATTGTTGTGTTTTTCGGCGTGATCGGATTGACCAAGGCGCTTGGCGTATACAAAAGCACGTCACCGTCCGTGAAGGAAATGCTGATGACGGGCACAATCAGTGCCGATGAGATCAAGGGCTATATGACGCTCGATGACGTGACGCAGTTGTTTGCCATTCCGATTGATACCTTGTATGCGCGTTTGTCTGTCGACCCGAGTATCGTCCCGTCCAACACCAAGCTGAAAGAAATCAAAAGCGTCCTGAAAAACGATTTCGAGGCCGATAGTGTTCGAGAAGTGGTCAGCCGAATTCTTTCGGAGAGTATGACAAAGCCGCCGGAAGAGAGTAGTGATTTGCCGTCGCCGCAGTCGATCCGGGGGACCCAGACCATTCGCGAGGTGGCGGTGCAGTTCGATATCCCGCTGAATGAATTGTATCGCGAACTTGATCTGGATTCGCTTGCGATTCCGCCCGACACTCCCTGCCGCGATATCAAGAATCTGGCGGGGGATGAGTATCACACGACAGCGGTTCGACGTGCGGTCGAGCGCATTCTGAAAAATTGATAAATCACCCGCATTAAAAAAGGGCAGTGGTGACACTGCCCTTTAATCTAATCGTGAGTTCCCGCATTACGGGCAATTCGGCTCGGGGCCTTGCGGCGTACCGTACAGGTAATCAATAATATACAGCACATCCAGCAGGTTGATGCCATCGTCGGCATTGACATCGGCTGAATGCAACGGATCGGGAGCCGGACCCTGCGGGACGCCGTACAGGTAGTCAATGATATACAGCACATCCAGCAGGTTGATCAACTCGTCACCGTCGGCGTCACCACAGACAAAATCGGGGTTGATCACCAGCGAATAGGCCTGTTCGTCAGCACTTCCCGCATGATCGACCGCTCGGGCGGTGAAAGTTATCTCGCCCTCGGCCATGACCGTCCCACTGAGAAGACCCTCGGATGTCAGTGTCAATCCCATTCCGTCGAGATCATTGAATTTATCCGACCAGACAACGGGTGCCGTTCCACCGGAGTATTCCAGCTGAACGGAATATGCTTCCTCGGCGACTCCGTCAGCCAGTGACCCGGTCGTGATTTCCACCGGGACATTGATCGTAATGGTCAGTGGCGCATCTTCAAGATCGCCGACCTGGTCGCTGACGCCGGCGGTAAAACTGATCAGGCCCGGATCGGTCGGGACTCCCGCGATGGTTCCGTCGGTCGCCAGAGACAAACCGGTGCCGGTCAATTCGCTGAACTTGTCACTCCAGACCAATTCGCCGGTTCCGCCGGTCGCTTCCAGCGGATACACGTAGTACTGGCCGGCCGTCCAGTCGGGTAGACTCGTCGTCAGCACCGTTACCGGGGCATTAATGATAAAACTGTATGCCTGTTCGTCGGTTTCCAGCGCTTCATCCGTTGCAACCGCCGTAAACGTGACGGTTTGCGGATTGATCACCGTCCCGGACAACAGTCCCGTGGACGACAGCGTCAGGCCAGTGCCGGACAAATCGCCGAATTTGTCGGACCAGGTCAGGGCACCGGTTCCGCCGGTGGCTTCAAGCTGTTGAGAAATCGGAATCCCCGCTGTCCAGTCCGGAATGTCGGATGTCAGAATCTGCGGGATGAATTCGGAACAGCGATACACCGTAACAGTGAAGGCATCCACGCCGGCTTCGACCACCGAGCCGTCACCGAGATCAGCCGCGGCGAACCGGACTTTCATCTGGCTGGTCGGGGTGACATAATCGGCAACCCAGAATGACGGTTCGTACCATCCGCCGGAGGCTTGATCGATCGGGCCGACCACTTCCAGCACCGTCCAGCTCGTGCCGTTGTTGTTGGAAATATGGACCAGCATCGAGTCGGTGTTCGGCGCGGCGCCGAAGTCATTGGAATACCAGCGGGCGTAGCTGATGCGGCAGGTCCCGTTGGTGGCATCGAATGTCGGCGAGGTCAGATAGGTGGTGCCGTCGTCGACGTCGGAGTTTCCGTAGACATTATCGGTCAGATAGCACTGACCGGAACCGTCATAATCGGTCGGCGGATCACCGCGTTCGCCGCCGCCGGCCGGGATGCCGCGATTCCAGGCGCCGTCGAGCACGGAGCCGCTTACGGTCCAGCCGAGATTGAGCTCGAAATTGTCTGCGAAAACCTCGTCGGTTTCCGTCGCCGCAATGGCGCTGTTGGGCTGAGTGGGATCAGGATCGTAATAGGTCGTCCCGGACTGCTCATCGACTGACACATAGAACGAAATGATAGAGTTACACCCGATTGCCGGAAGAGTCGCTTCGTACTGACTTCCGCCAAGTTCGGTCAGGGCGATGCCGGTGTATGAACCGCCGTCGACGGCATAGTGCAGCAATCCGCTGCCGGGTTCCGGCGAACCGCCCAGAATGCCGCTGATGTCAATCGCGAACGTTTCCGCCTGATTCGGGGCCAGAAGTGAGGGGACACCATCGGGATAGTCGAATGTCAGCGACGGTCCGGGTGTGTTGACGCCGACCGCATTCCAGGCATTGGCGGCCTGAAGCGCCCATGCTCCGGTCGGATCGAGATCGTTGGCCGCCGAGATGGTTCCCAGGGCACCATTTTCATAATCACTGGACGACGTCCAGTAGTAGGCATTGGCCCGGTAGGCGATCAACATGGCGTTTTCCACTTCGATACCGGTAACGGTGATACCATGATGCTCGCCACCGTCGGAAAGGAGATAAAACCATTTGTTTCCCACGCCGCAGTTGGTATGTACGCCGCAGTAATCGTTGTAATATGAGGGCGAACATCCCTCAACGTCGACCCAGTACGGATCGGACGTTCCGTAATAATCCGGATCGCCGGCGGAATGAGGATCGGACATGGATCGGAATCCGACCCCGGTCAATCTGCCGTTTTCACCCATATCCCAATCGGGCGTGTCAAGAGAATCGTTCATCCATTCGAACGCGGCCCCCTGTATATCGGAATAGGCTTCATTCAATGCTCCCGATTCCAGCTGGTAGGCCAGATTGGACGTGTACTCGGTAACGGCGTGACCCCATTCGTGGGCAATAACGTCGGGACAGGCCGCCAGCGATCGCCAGCCGGTGCCCCAGCTCCAGATCACGATCCGACTGCCGTCCCAGTAAGCGTTGTTGTCGCCGTCACCGCTGTAATTGACAATGGTGAGCATCGAGGCGCCGTTGTCGTCGTAACCGTTGCGATCCAGATGACTTACCATCCAGTCATAAATTATGCCGGTATAATAATGGCCGTCGACCGCAGGCGACTGCACATTGGGATCATCCCAGACATTGTCGGCGTCAGTGGCAACCGAGCCGGGAAGAGACGATCCGGCGATATTGGTGCGGATGTAATTGCCGTCGGGCATATATCCCTTGTGCCCGTGGACGTTGTTGTTCAACTGACGGGTGTAGTCGATCATGTAATACGTGCCGCCTTCATACCAGATATCGAGGGCACTGCGCGTGTCGCCCATGACACCGACACCGGTTCCCCAGACGTCGGCTTCCATGATGCGATTGGCCTTGAATACCACGTCGCCGGTTTTGGCGTCAATGAAATACTCCCAGCGTCCCGGCGGGCTGTCGGAAAGCAGGAACATCCGCCAGCAGAGGTAATTGAACCCCTCATGCGGAAAAACCACCAATTCCGGTTCCTGAGGATTGGCTGATCCGAAAAAGCTTTTCAAATCGTCGGTCGCCACCTGCATGGCCGTTTCCGCCGTCTGTGACGGCGTAACATCAAGTTCAATGCCGGGATGGTAGTAGCCGTTGACCGTTTCCAGATCGCCCTCGGCGGTGAAATGCGAAATCAAATCGCCGCTGATAACCCGCAATCCCTGATATCGTTGTTGCAGACGGACGTGCTTCATGTCGAGGTTGTCATTATCGATACGGACCAGATGCAATTCCTCGGCGGGATCGGTCATCCGATACGCGGCCTGGTTGTTTTGGAAAAACGATATGGTCGTGGCCAGCTCCGATCCCTTGGCGGCGTTTTGGCCAAGCCGGCCGGAGACGAATAGCGGGATGCCGGCATCGCTTTCCTGATATATCGTGAGTTCGGGATTTCCCCGAAGCAAGTTCGGGCCGATATATCCGTCGTCGGCCTGCTCCCCGAAAGCAATCCCGAATGACAGAATAATCAATCCCATCATGAGCGTGAACGTTTTCATGCTACCTCCTGCTTGTGCTGTCGCGTTCCTATGTTATGGCGGGATGAGATGATATCATCGCAGGAACGGTGGTATTGTTCCCGGCGACGACGCTTAATCGTTTGCGCTCGATGTGAGACAAACATGGCGTGGTGTAGTCGTATCATCCTTCTCTTAGCAATAAAAGCCGGAGGGACGACTCTTTCGGTCGCCCCACCAATCATTTGTTTTCACTATTCACGGGCACGAGGGTGCCGGACCCTGTGGGGTTCCGTAAATATAGTCGATCAAGTACAATATATCTAACAAGTTGACGCTACCGTCGCCGTCGTTGACATCGCCGGATTCCATCGGATCGGGCGCCGGTCCCTGCGGCGTCCCGTATATATAGCTGATCAGATACAGAATATCCAGCAGGTTGATGGCGAGGTCGTCATTGACGTCACCGCAAATATATGACGCGGAAACCGACAACGTGAATTGCCTTTCGGCGGAACTGCCGAGAGCGTCCGCAACGGTGCCCCAGAACGTGATGTTATCCGATCCGGTCGGTGTGCCGGATAGCAATCCGGTCGAAGACAAAGTCAGCCCCTTGCCATTCAGATCATTGTTTTTATCGTTCCATGTCAGAGTCCCGGTGCCTCCGGTTGCGGTCAACTGATAAGAATAAACTTCTCCCTGAATTGCCTCGGGAAGATCAACCGTGGTGATCGCAACGGCGGGATTGACGGTTATCGCAAAGGCTTCCTCGTCAAAACCGCCGGGTTGATCCTCGGCATGAGCCGTGAAATTCAATGTCCCATCAGAGGTTGGTGTTCCGGAAACCAATCCGGCCGCGTTCATGGTCAATCCGGTGCCGGTTAAATCGCCGTTCTTGTCGGTCCAGCTTAATGCTCCCGTACCACCGGTCGCCGCCAACTGCTGCGAATAGGCGATGCCGACTGTGATCGCCGGAAGCGTTGCCGGGGTGATTGACACGGGTGCGTTGATGTTGAAGTTGTACGGCTTTTCATCGGTACTTCCCAGGGTATCGGAAACCTGCGCGGTAAAGGATATCGGGCCGGCGCCGGTCGGTGTTCCCGATAGCAGACCCTCCAATGAAAGCGTCAAGCCGGTGCCGGACAGATTGGCGTTTTTGTCGGCCCAACTCAGGGGGCCATCGCCGCCGGTAGCGACCAGTTGCTGGGAATAGGCGACCCCCGCAGTCCAGTTCGGCAATGAGGACGTCACGATTTGCACCGGAGTACTGCCGGTATTGACCGGCGGGAAGGCGACCGCATCAATCCATCCGCAATCGGAACCGGACGAGAACGAGCCGTCTTTTATATAGCGCCACTTGAACGTATGCGTTCCCGCGGCAACCTGATATGCCGCCAGCGACCAGCCGATTTCGCCGGACCATTGGTTTTTCAGGGTGTTATCAATATAGAAACGCAAATAATCCCATCCGGATTCTGAAGAGACTTTATACGCGAACGAAATCGTGCCGGGATCAGTGACTTCCAGTGTGATTGACATCTGGGAGGAATCGTTATGCGTAATCCCTCCGGATTTGGCGCAATACACGCCCTGATAGGGATTGATATCGGTAATAGTCCAGGGAAGATCCCCGGCCATGTCCCATTCGAAGGCATTGAAGTCGCCTGACTCGTACGTTTCGATCAATTGACCGATTGTAACGGAAAAATAGAGATTCTTCGAATAACCTTCATCGCCGGTCAGGGCGAGCGTGAAGTTCACCTGATGATATGCCGGGCAAGCCGCCGAGACAACATATTGATATTGCGACAGCGATGTTCCGGTGCCGCCCTGAGCCGAAATGGTCGGATAGGCAGAGTTCGGTTGGGTGACGGTTACATAGGAGTCTCCAGTCGAAAGAACACCACTCAAGCCGGTGGCATTGCCCATGCCGTTATTGGTCAACGTGATGGACAAATCAATGGTCTCACCCGGATCCGGGAAATCTGAGGTGTAGCTATCAAATGCCATGTCGGGCAGGATTGGCAGGGCTTCCAACTGTATGTCGACTACGACCGTGTTGTAATCGGTCACGACCACGTTGGTCACGGTGTCGGGGTAATAACCGGGGGCGCTGTATACGAGATCCCAGGTTCCGGCTTCGATCATGCGATGATAGTTGCCGATGTCGGGATCGGTAACCACTTGCGAGCTGTCCTTGTCGTGGCCGATTACCTCAATCAAGGCATAGAGTGGGTCACCGGTGCTTTGATCGGTGACAATGCCTCGGACGCCGTACAGGGCCATTTCAAGATAATTGAACATCGATGAGCGCAGGTAACCCCAGAAGGCCGGTAACTGACTCGCCGGTAGAAGCTTTGTGTCTGATATTTCAAGCGTTACTTCACGGCAGTGGTGGAAATAGTTCATATAATCCTGCCGTCCACCGGAAATAGTATACCAGTCATACCCGTTGGTGACACCATCATCCTTAAACGTCATATATCCGCTGGGACTGTAAATGTGTGCCGTATCGGCAAAATCCCGTCCGACATCGTACCACCAGTTATCATCAGCATGGCGGATAGACCAGGTATCCCAGGGGTAGTTGAATACCTCCGCGCCGCCATGGTAGTTTGCGGATATCACGAAACTCTGGGCAGCGGCGAGATTCATCATGACTACGGTTTCATCCTGCCAGGCGTTGCCGTCGGGATGGTCACCTTCCTCGAAATCGGGGAAATTACGGTTGATATCGATGCTGTTGGCATTATACCGGGTCGCGCCGGATACGGAGCTGTTGCCGCCGGCGTAGGTGCCGTCGGGATTGGCCAGCGGATTCATCCAGATTTCGCAACTGTCGACGAGTCGTGTCACCAGCGAATCCGTGCCGTACGCGGTTAACAGGGAATCGATCATGCGCAGGATCATGATATACCCGGTGGTCTCGTCACCGTGCATGGTGCCGGTGTACATGACTTCGGGTTCGTCCTCTTCGGTGTTGACATTGTCGGAAATAACCGCGAAGAGAATGGCGCGTCCTTCCACGCTGTAGCCGGCGTTGACAATACGACATAGCGAGGGATGGTCGGACGCAAACGCGTACATCATCGCCTCATAGGCTTCGAACGTCGGGTAGGCGTCCCAGTCCCGCATGCCGTCGCGGTCATACGACATGTTGGGTTCTTCCAAAAGCGTTCCCGGATGGGGCAGGATTTCATAGTCATAGCCTTTTTCCAGAAACATTGCCCACTCGGCATCATTGGCATACGCGAATACTTCATCGGCAATGACGTTATCGATTGAAATGATTTTGGTCAATTCGGCCAGTTCCGATGGGGAATCAATCTTGAATTTGAAATAGATTTCCGAGGCCAGCGCCTGAGTCCCCAGGGTCAGCAAGAACAGAACCGGCACGAGGAATATGGCAATTCTTTTCATGTTGATCATCCTATTGCACAAATTACTCTATATCATACCCGGCAGACGTATATCTGCTTTATCGTCACTTCCGAAGAAAATACGTCGCGGAATTGCCAAAAAGCAAGCGGCGTTTTCATGGCGATCCTCTGTATCATGCTGTCGGGCCATTGCTCTCGATTTCACGTTTGCGGCGGTGAGGGCGTCAAAAACGCGGGGAACAGGAGTGTTAATCCCATTCCCCGATAGTATCAATCGACAGTGAATCACGGGCAGTTGAGCGGCGTTCCTTCACCGTACAAGAGGTCAATCAAGGCGAGAATATCCAGCAGGTCAAACGAACCGGAACTGTCCACATCGGCAGCATCCGGAACCGGCAAAGCGGGACCTTCGCTGTACACGAAGTCAATCAAATACAGGATATCGAGTAGATTCACGTCTCCGCCGTCCTGATTGACGTCGCCGCAGACATACTGCGCGCCGACTTCGAGATCAACCGAAATATCCCACACCGGCGTTATTGGATCATTCGACGTGATCATGATTCGGCCGGAATAGGTGCCCATGCCGAGTTCGGTGGCATCCAGCGTCACCATGATCGTATCTTCCTCCATCGACGGTACGGTTCCGCCGCGAGGCTGTATCGACAGCCAGCCGCCGGCCGAAATGTCAATGGCCATATTGCTGTGTATGTATTCGGCATTGTAGACGATCTGCAGTGCGTCGATTCCGCCGGCGTTTTCAATACCGATGGTGGCCTCGCTGAGACTGTCGGTGCCGGCATCCATAGTGCCGTACTGCAAGGTGATACTGCCGTTGGGATATAGAATCGCCTGACAATTGATGGAACCGGTTCCGGTAAGACCCGAATACATCGGGACATCGACATAACTCACGATGAAGCGTTCGTTGACATCATCGTAGAGATAATAAATATCGCCGCCCTTGCGAATGTCGAGGTCATCCCAGAACAACGCGATCAGGTTGTTCTTGTCGTCAACCAGCGGAAGCTCGGTGTTACTGCGACTTCTTATTCCGGCGCCGAACGAGATCACGCCGTTGGAGCCGACGACCACCCGGGAGTATGCATTTTCGTAGAATGGGAAGTCGAAACCGATCTCGATATGACGACTGGTGTCGTCGTCACCGAGCGTGTCGAGTTCCATGATACTGGTTCCGGTGGCAGTGATATCGATCCAGACACAGGCCGGGCCGGACGGATCATCCGAGTCGATCCAGGAATGACCGAAGTTGTCCGGGCCGCCGGCACCCTTGGTCTGCGGCGCGAAGTAGGCTTCCATCTCGCCGCCCTTTTCGATATCCATCACGCGGTAGCCCAGCGGTTCGGGTTTCGGTGTGACCGCGGTTTTGGCAACCTGTTTGGAGTACATAATACAGCCGACCTGATAACTCAACTCGCCGGGGCCGGTATTGCTGATGATAACCGGTGTCGAATCGGCTTCGGTAATCGGAACCGTCATGTTGATGGCGGACTCGCTGACACCGATAACCGGCTTGTAGATATTCAGGTACACCGTGATATAGCCTTCATCGTTGGCCGGATCGTTGGTGACATAGTCAATCGTGCCGATATAGTCACCGGGGACCATATCGGTGGCGTCGATTGTTACCGCGAAGTTCATATCGTCTTCCGGCGCAATGGACTGCTCGGCAGTCGCAAAGGCCAGCCAATCCTGCTCGGATGAAAACTGCAGTTTAAGCGTCCCCTGCCCATCGTTACTGATCGGAATCAGATGTTCGGCATTGTCACCCGGGTCGAGGCTGTCGGTGATTTCGGTGAAACCGAAGCCGCACAGCGGCGCATAGACATGGAGGTTGACCGGGATGGTTCCCGACGAATGCGCCGGATCGTTGGTCGCATATGCGACCGAACCGACAAAGTCACCTGCCGTCAGATCGTTGGTATTGATCGTGATCGGGAAATCGATGCTGTCGCCGGGGTAGATATAATTTTGCGCGGTGGAGAAATCCAGCCATTCCTGCTCGGAGGAGAAGCTGATTTTCAGCCTGCCGTCGCCGCTGTTCTTGATATGGACATTGTGCGCGATTTCCTGTTCGATATCAAGACTGTCGAGAATATCGGTTCCTGAGATCGCCATCTCCGGAGTGCCGGTGGCCTGATTATAGCCCTTGATGGTGATATCGTCGATATTCCAGCCGCAGAACTGATACGAGCCGTCGGTACTGCCGATACCGAACCGAATCTGGAAATTGGCATTGTCATCGGCATAGGCGCTGATATCGTAGAATTCCTCGATCCAGGCCTGATCGTCGATGTCCGAACCTCCGTTTTCAAACAGAGTCGTCCAGGTGCTTCCGTTATACACCTGCAGATAAACATGGTCATAGTTGTTCTTTTCGATGCCCAGCCAGCGATAGAAGGTCAACTGCAAGCTGGAATAATCCTCGCAGTTGATAACCGGAGAAACCACATACTGCGTGGAGGTGATACTACTGCTGTAATCGCCGCCGGTGCCGCTGGTCAGATCATTGCCGAGCACCTGGTTATCGGTCGAGGCGGTATGATCTTCCGCCGGATCGGGGCCGCCGTAGGAGTCACTGCCCGTGCCGCCAGTGGCCGGACCGATCGTCCATTCGCCGGAACCGCCGAGACCGGTCCAGCCCTGATTGGACGAGAAGTCATCGGTATACAGCGCTTCGCGATCGCCGACCACGAAGTCGAACTGCAGAACGCGGAAATAGTTGCCGGCGCCGGTGATGGTAAGATCGAACGTCAGTTCGTATCCCATAACGGTCGACGATGATGCAGTGACGACAAACACATCGCCACTGTTATCGGCGGTGCCGCCGATGGAATCCACGAATCCGATATAGCCGTAATCGTCGTCCACGGTCACATTCGCATCGGTTTCCGACAGGTTGCCCACGATATCGAAGGCCTGGCCGGAACCGTTATTGATGACCGTAACCGTGAGTTCAGCGGTCTCACCGGGATCGAGAATGCCGTTATTATTGCCGGTGGCGTCATTGACCGTGACCGAAACATAACCGACTTCCGGAGCATGGGTGGTCAGGTTGAAATTGCTCACCCAGGTCGTATCCCATTTGTCGGTGCCGTGAATACTCATCTGAAACTGAATCTTATGCAGATCCGGGGTGTTCGGCGAGACTTTGAAGCCGAACGCATCGGTAATATAGGCGGTGCCGTAATCGCCCGGAATCGTTGCATACGATTCGAAGTTGTCGGTGATCGTCACGAACGTGTCGGCGGTCGACAAGGTGGCATCGACATTGTACGCGGTGTCGGGACCGACATTTTTCAGCTGGACGCCAATATAAATGGTCTCACCGTAGTCGATCAATCCATTGGCATTGCCGCCCATGGCATCATTGACGTCACAGTAGTCGAACGTGACAAACGGGCCGTCGGGCGTGATGACGTCGATCGTGTCGATAATCGGCACCTTGTTCTGGCCGGTGATAACCACGATGGCTTCACCCGGGGCCGGGAACGCGATCAGCGGGATGTCCGCCATACCGGTTTCGTCGATGTATCCCTGACCGTGCAGTTCGCCATTGAAAGTGATACCGACATAGGAGGCCGGATCGGCTTCAACCGAGAATGTCGTGGCCGTCATCATAATGGTCGACGGATACGTGACGGTATTGGCCGAGGGAACCCCCAAATAAGTCATCACCGATGGGTCGCCCATCAGGGTGTAAATTTCCCAATAATACTGTTTGCGAGTACTGGTACTCTGGCTGACCGCAAGGTTACCGGCAAACATAATAGCGCCGTTGGTGACGAAATGCTTTGTTACCGGCTCACCGTGATCGTGGAACAGGCCGTCATACGCGCCCTGGCCGGTTTGTTCATACGACGGACCACTGCCAACGATCGGACCATTGCCGACGCCCCAGTAATAGTCTTCGTCCCAGTACGTGCTGTTGGTGCCGCCGATGTAGCCGATACCGCCCTCATTATCGGCGCGCAGGAAAACCTCGCCGAAACAGGGGGTGGAATGATCGTCGCCAAACGTATTGGCTTCGCAACAGTTGCCGATACCGAGCAGATACTTGTGCTCGTTGTTCAGCGTGGATACGTGACTGGAGACGAATGACGGCGTTCCGTGGCCGTCGTGACTGCAGTGCGCGGTGTAGTTATACAAGCCGGTGCCGTCCCGGATGGTCTGAATGATATCCGCGGGGGCGGTTCCGGAACTTGATGCCGGACTGAGCCAGACATACGGATCAATGCCGTGAGCGGCATTAAAATAAAGATTACTTCCGTAATTGATCTGGCCGTTGCCGTGTGTCAAGTCGTGACCATAGCTGTCATATCCCGACACCAGGGTCACATGTTCCAGATAACTCGGATCGGGCATGAGGTACTGTTCGTATTCCAGCGTCTTTTCAATCTGCGGACGCAATTGCGAGGTGTCGCTTGCCGAGAAACGGCCATAGTATATTTCCGGCAGATTGTCGCCGGTAAGTTCACAGAATTTCAAATCGGTGATATGCGAACCGGCCGATCCACTGAACGCGGGAATTTCGTCGTCATCACCGACGATCAGGACGAATGACGGGGCCGGATCAGCCGGCGTGCCGGCCTGATAGGCGCTGTCGATGTATGATTTAATGGCGGTATTGGAAGTGCCGATTTCGTCGGTATAGGCGGTCACGACCGTAAATCCCTTCCGTGTCTTCCATTCAATGAAGGGAACGAGGTAATCCTCGAACATGCGGTCGGAAATAATCATATACTTGACCGGATACGTTACCAGGTCAATGGAATCCGATTTGGAGCCGAACAGGGAAGTGAATCCCTCATAGTTTTGAATCTGCTGATATATCGGTTCAAAATAAGGAGAATAATGCCGTTTCCAGGTGTCTTCGGTTTTCGTCCAGTCGCCGCCGACATACTCGACGCGAATGGTCATCTCACGGGCGACTTCCATTGTCCCCTCGGAAGGATTGTAGGAAAACGGAGAAACCGAAACCATGCCCAGATGCACGCCACGCATGGTGCCTTCGATGGAGGTCTGAGCGGCGGCCAGGGAATAACTGCCGCGAACGGCATAGGCCGAGGCATCATATGCAAAGGGCACATCAGCCGGGTCTTCTGATTTCGACAGAGAAGGCTGAACCGGCATGATCGGATCGGTGAATCCCAGATCCTTGATGGAGATCTGTTCGACCTCAGTCGCCGTGACCTCGACACGCAATTCGGCATCGAACGGAATGGCCAGCAGACGGCTGACGGTCGGTAGATTCGGTTCACCGATATTCTGGGAATGCGTGAAATTGTCCACCCGCGGAAGCACAAACGCGCCCCCCTTGGTTTGCACCGGGATGAACTCAACATTTTGCACTGATACTTGAAGAGTTACGCCACCGGGATCTTCACTGAGAACAGTCACTCCGGATTCATTATTGCCGAACGTGACATACTTTCCGGATTCCACCGAAAAAGCAAGACTCACGAAGATCAACCCCAGCAGGCTCGTTAGCAGTAGGGCTTTCTTCAAAGCAACCTCCGTTTTGTTAAGATATCTTTTTCAATACTCTCTGGCGGTTCGCAAACGGCATCAGGCACCCTCAGCCTTAATAGCCATTGCGGCAGTAAAATTTATATAAATATTTGTCGACTTTCTAATCTGGTATTGTAGTATTCGGGCGGTAGTAAGACCGGAGCTTTCGCCTGGCGACGAAAGACATAACAATTCTCTCTGCAACCGTAAGTCTAACACTAACAGTAAAATACATAAAACAAACAATTTGTCAAGCAGTGTTGTCATTTTGGTAATTTTTCTCAAGCTATACACATACTTACATAAAAAGCGGGGGATAGCCGTAGCCGGGCCATCCCCCAGTTCTATTTACATGACGGTATTAATATACCGCATGCGGTGCCGGACCTTCCTGATAGATATGAGTAATCAGGAAGAGAATATCAAGCAGGTTGACCTTGGTATTCCAGTCGGCGTCGCCGGCCAGAATCGATCCCACCGGATCCGGTCCTTCATTGTAGACATAGTCCACAAGATACAGGACGTCAAGCAGGTTCAGGGCGGCATCATTGTTGACATCGCCGAGAACGTGACCGATGTAGGTCAATTCGCCTTCTTCGACAAACGTCGCGGCATCTCCGAATTCACCGGAGACCGAGTACGTTTGCGTGGTAACATCGAACAACCAGCCGTATGTGGCGGCCAGTTCGTTCAACGGCACCGTGATCTTCAGCACTTCACCGGTGAAGCCTTCGAATCCGGGGAGAATTTCCATGGCAGTCGGTTCAATCGTGGTGTTCACCATGACTGAGGACTGGACCACGTCGTTCACGTCGTATCCTTCTTCGAAGTCACCGCCGAGATAGACAAATCCTTCGGCTTCGATGGCATAGTTATCGGCCGCCAGAAGCGGATCGGGATCAACCATAATGGTGGCATCGCCCGCACCGCCCACAGTCAATGTGACCGGGATAATGGCGTCAGCCTTACCGTTATGGATGAGTGTGATCGAGGCTTCGTAGACACCAAAGTCAAGGCCGGTGGCATCATAGGCAACCGTCACTTCAACATTCGGGTCACCCGGATTGATGAGGCCTTCTTCAATGTCAATACTCAGCCACATTGAACCCGGATCGTAAACTATAATCTCAGACGAGCCGGAGACATCATGCGGCGGTGAACCGTAAATATCGCCGGAAATCGTCCAGTCGAACGTGATATTGCCGCTCAGACTGGCATCGAAAGTGAGGTCAATCGCGGCTTCGGCCAGCTCAGTGCTGTAAATGTTGCCATAACCGCCATTATCATCAAACCAGGTCAGAGTGACCGGGCCAGCGCCAGTCTCGCCATTGGAGGCCAGGTAATGTGTCGGGCTTGCCGCCACAACAAAATTGGCCGCCGCGGCGTCAACCGTGACACCAGCCGGGAACGTCACCGTGCAGGCATCCAGCCATTCCGCGTCAGAACTGGCGTTCTGCAGGAAGAATGTCATGGTGCTTGAGGTGCCGGGCTGATAGGCGTCGTTGGTGTAGATCGACGCGCCGTCGATTTCCTTGGTGTAGCTGATTTCAAGATCGAAATTCAGCGGGAGATCACCGGTATTACCGATGGTCAGGATGCCGGAACCGGATTCGCCCGGAAGCGCCTCAAAGAGGAACTCGGTGGGTGAATAGGTCAGCACCGGGCCCAGGATTTCTTCGCAGGTGGCGGTCAGAACGTATTCGTTGGTACCATTGCATTCAATACCGTCATACACACTCGGACCGACAAAGACAAACCAGGTTCCCGCCGTCATGTCGAGCGTGAGCTGACCGGGAGTGCACGGATTCACTGCGAGATACGGCGCAATATAGCCGCTCAAATCATCGCAACTGCCCGAGCCTTCGTAACCGGCGTAGTATTCGAGGAAACCGAAGACCGCCGGGAATTCCGATTCGAAGTCAAGCGTGACGCGGGTGGCTTCGGTCAGAACCATTTCATACCAGTCGGTGTCGCGATAATTGCTTCCGCCAAACACATACGTGTTGCAGGAACCACAAATAGTCTCGCCACAGGCAAGCGAACTGAAGATCGGCGGATCGTTGTTACAGCCGCCGTTGGTGACGTCATCACCTTCGTCCTCGATGCAGTCTTCGCCTTCATCGGTGGCGCCGGACGGGCAGGTCACCACACATTCCTGCCACTCTTCGATTGTCAGAGTGAATTCCGGGATGCAGTCGGGTGACGGCCAGGTGTCGATCATCACATAGTACATACCGGTCGTCAATTCGACGGCTTCCAGCTTCATCGGAGCGGAGCTGTACCCGTTAGTGACAAAATCCATGCAAGTCGCGCCCGGAGGACACTCCGTGGCAATCGCCATACCGGCGTACGTGGTACCCATCGGATCGAGCGTGATATCAACGGTGATATCGCCATCGACGTCGAGAGCATAGATGATGTCTTCGCCGCCGTCGTAATAACCAAGGCAGGTGGCATCATAGAAATTCTGACGATCGCAGGTGTAGTTCACGTCGGTATACACGAGATCATCAGGCAGTTTCACCATGACCGGCGCCGCGCAGTTGTCACCTTCAGTGGCAATCGGGCACGGATCGGTGGCGCAGGTGAGAAGTTCATCCCACATGCCGCCGAGCGCCAGACAGTCGACTTCATAGATATCATCGCAATCCGGAGCCGCCGGATCACCATAACAGCATCGGCCAGTCGGCGGGGTGCAGGTTTCGATAGTGACATTGAACTCCGGAATGCAGTCCGGTGACGGCCAGGTGTCGAACAACAGGTAATACGTGCCGGCAGGGACGAACTTACAATCGGAGCTGTAGGCTGTGGACGCGGAATTGCGGTAGTAGAAGAGACAGGTCGAGCCTACAGGCGGACACTCGGCAGTCAACTGGAAGTAGGTATACGTGGTACCCAGCGGGTCGACAGTGATCTGCAGGTAAGTGTCTTCCGTAACCGTAAGTTCATAGACCATATCCTCGCCGCCGCCGTATAACGTATAGCACATGGCACTACTGGGATAATCGTTGTTGCGGCCGCAGGTATAGTTATTGTTGGTATACGGCAGGTTGGCCGGAATATCGGGAACAACCAGCGGATCGGAGCAGTTATCTCCGGCGCTGACAATCGGGCACGGATTATCGGTGCAGTTCTTGTTAGGATCCCAGGTGCCGCCGAGCGCCAGACAGTCAGTTTCGTTGACATCGTCGCAGTCCGGCGCAAGCGGATCGCCGTAACAGCAACGACCGATGACTTCTCCGCACTCCACGGTGAGATAATACTGAGCGTCGCAGCCGATGCCTTCAAACACCGACGGCAGAACGATCAGCATCCAATCCCCTTCACCAAGGATAAAACTCGCCGAGGCCTCTTCGCAGGCACCGACATTGATATATCCGGACAGAATATAGCCGGTAATATCAGCGCAGTCACCGGAGCCTTCAGAGCCGGCAGAGTATTCGGCAAATCCCATCAAGACCGGGAATTCCGCCTGGCCGGTAATTGTCACTTCTGAGGTCTCACTAAGGGTCAGCATGTACCAGTCGGTGTCACGATAGTTGTCGGTCCCATACAAATAGGTGTTGCAGGTACCACAAACGGTTTCTCCACACGAAATCGAGGAGAAAATCGGAACATCGTTGTTACAGCCGCCGTTGGTGACATCATCGCCGTCATCCGGAATGCAGGCTTCGCCTTCGTTGGTCGCGCCGGCGGGGCATTCCACCACGCATGCCTCGTAATAATCAACATGCAGTTCATAGTTGCCGCAACCGCCGCCATAGCCGTCGACGACAATGTAATAGGTGTTGCCGCCGGTTACGGGCAGACCGAGAATCTCGGAGACATAGCCCGGGCAGGCATCATCATTACAGGCATACGGAGCGCCTGGTGTTTCGGCGTTTTCATAAACAAAAAGCTTGGTGTCGTAATCAGTGCCGTCGAAACACAGGCTGATGTCGATTGTGTCATCGGCAGCCGGTGTAAAGGAATACACCGCATCGGGTGACGTTGACGTCCAGCTACAGGCCTCATCGTAATCGTCAAGAAAGTCACACGTGTAATCGAAATCGACATACGGCAGAGAACCAATAACCGTAGCGGTGGCAATGGTTTCGCCGCCCACTTTGCCTTCGCCCGGCATCTGTTCCGGACCGTCGTACGGGGCCTTCTCCGGACGGATCGCGGACAGGGACTGCCAGGTGGGGTGGGAGACTATACCATTGAGTTTCTGCAGTTCTTCCTCAGTGGGCTGATCAACATCTTCAGGTTCATTTTGATCATTCACAAGAGGAACATAGCTATCTTGGTGATTCGTTTCATCATTGGGTTTGATATTGGTGGAGATTGCCTTGTCCACGGCAAACACACCAGCGGCAAACGCCAGAATAACAACCGGAATCAAGATACAGGTTAGTTTGAACTTAACCATACACATACCTCTCTTTAATGGTAATGGTTAGCTACTCCATGCTCGGTGAATCCAACCCCCAAAAAAGTAATGGTTGGATGGGCTATCGCCAATAGCATCACCTCCTTACAAACGATTAAATTGTTAAATGCACAGTATGCGTGTTTAGCTATACTTCAGTTTTCAGAAATCCAATAGGTATAAAATCCCGCAACATCAGTGGCAAGAATTCAATCAATTTAAGCAACTCAAAAGAGTGCAACAAGACAGGTAAATCCGCAATTCACTATAATTTATCCCATTTATATTCATCTGTCAAGCAAATAAATCTGCAAAAGCCCGTTATACGCCTCTTCGAGGCCATAATCACATTTTTTCAAATCAAAAAAGTTTTTTATCTAAAACTCTGCTGTTTTTAGTAAAAACTGATATTGACAATATTTAACCCGTTTTTAATGCCTTTCGCAAGCAAAAACCGTTTTTAGTTCGGGATTTGCTTCGGTCTTTGCTTATAATTATAATTGCCTGTGAATCGGGAATGTGTTATGATTTTCCTTGTAAACACGCCACATTCAATACAAAGACAACATCAATGATGAATGACGATGTCAGCCAATATCAGGAGGAAAGGATGAGTAAAATTCCCGTCATCTGTATCGCCTTACTACTACTGGCAGTTACAGTTATGGCCGATGAAGCCCGTTTATTGCGATTTCCGGATATTTCTGCCGAACATATTGCCTTTGCGCATGGAGGTGATGTATTCATTGTCGCCCGCAATGGGGGGCAGGCTGTCCGCCTGACATCCGATGAGGGATTGGAGTTATTTCCCCGGTTTTCTCCTGATGGGAGACAGATCGCCATGACTGCCCAATATGACGGCGACTGGGCGGTATATGTCATACCGATTACCGGCGGAGAGCCGAAGCGTCTGACCTATCACCCGGGAATTCAGAACACCAGTGAGCGATTCGGGCCGGAAAACGTTGTCATGGACTGGCATCCGACCGAAAACAAAATCTTGTTCCGATCCCGCAAGCAGGCTCAGGACTGGTGGGACGGAAGAGTGTATCTGGTGTCGGTCGACGGCGGCCTGCCGACGCCGCTTCCGATGGCCACCGCGGGATTTACCTCGTTTTCCCCCAAGGCCGACCAGGTGGCCTATTGCCCGATTTACCGGGATTTCAGGACCTGGAAGCGGTACAAGGGCGGAATGGCCCAGGATGTCTGGATTTTCAACCTGTCAACCTATGAGTCACAAAAAATCACCGACTGGGTCGGCACTGATAACATGCCGATGTGGTATCAGGATCGTATTTATTTCAATTCCGACCGCACCGGGAAACTGAACCTGTATTGTTATGAAACCAATACCGGGCAAACCCGTCAGGTAACGGAATTCGATGAATACGACGTGCGCTGGCCGGCGCTCGGGCCTGACGCCATCGTGTTCGAAAACGCCGGCTTCCTCTACATAATGGAACTGCCGTCGGAGACGGTCCACAAAGTGCCGGTCACCATTACCACCGATCGCAATGCCATGCGGGGGGGATATGTCTCGGTTTCCGATCAGATCAGGGAATTCGATCTGTCGCCGGACGGCAAACGGGCCGTATTCAGCGCCCGTGACGATATTTTTACCGTCCCGGCCAAACACGGCAATACCAGAAACCTGACCAATTCCAGCGGTTCCAAAGAAAAAGACCCGGTCTGGTCACCCGATGGTCGCTGGATTGCGTTTACTTCCGACAGCACCGGCGAACAGGAGCTGTATGTAATTTCTTCGGATCGGACACAGCAGTTTCGGCTTACAACCGACGGCCATTGTTATCGATTCCCCATGACCTGGTCGCCGGACAGCAAGAAACTGGCGTTAACCGATCGTGATCTGAATCTTTATTATGTCGATATCGATAGCCGGAAAATCAAAGCCTTTGACCGCACCGAACAGAATATTGTCGATCAGTTTTCCTGGTCGCCGGACAGCAAATATCTGGCTTATGCCAAAGCCAACGATGTGAATATTCAATCTATATTTATCTATTCTCTGGATCGAGATACGGTATATCAGGCCACACTTGATTTCACTGACGACAAAGAGCCGGTCTTCAGTCCCGATGGCAAATATCTGTATTTTCTTTCGGATCGCAGTTTTAATCCCATTCTGAGTGAATACGAGTTCGAGTTCGTGAACAACGGCATTACCAATATCTATTTGATTCTTCTATCCGCCGAAACCCCTTCGCCGTTCGAACCGGAAAGCGATGAAGTGTCAGTTGCCGATGATACTGCCGTCGAGAAGGACAAGGCCGAGAAAAAAGGCGACGTAAAAACCCCACCGGAGGTCGTGATCGATTTCGACGGTGTTTTCAATCGCCAGATAGCCCTGAATCTTCCGGCGGGGAAATACTCTGGCCTGGAAGCGATCGACAAGGCGGTTTTCTATTTATCCGACCCGTTGCGCGGCCTGCGCGGCAATGTGTTCCCGGGGACACGCAATGTGCATAAATACGACATGACCGAAAAGCGGGATGCCGAATTCGTCTCCGATATCAGGGCATACACTCTGGCGGGCGGCGGAAAGCATCTGTTGATTCAGAAAGGCCAGGATTATTATATCATCGAGACCGATAAATGCCCGGATGATCTTTCAAGTGCAAAACTGGATTTATCGGGGATGTCGATGTTTCTCGATCGTTCGGTTGAATATGCCCAGATGCTCGATGAGGCGCGCCGGCTGTACCGGGATTTCTTCTATGACAAGAACATGCACGGGGTGGACTGGCAGAAGGAGTATGACAAGTACGCGGCACTGGTTCCGTATGTAAGTCATCGTTTCGATTTGACCTATCTGATCGGCGAAATGATCGGCGAATTGTGCTGTTCGCATGCCTACACCGGAGGCGGTGATATGCCCAAATTGACATTGGGTGGTGTCGGTTTACTTGGCGTTGATTTCGCGGTGGATCAGGTTCATGACCGGATCGTCATCGAACGTATTCTCCGCGGAGAAAACTGGGACAAGAGTCTGCGATCACCGTTGCTGGAGCCGGGCATCGACGTGCACGAGGGGGATTACCTGCTGGCGATCAACGGACACGAACTGACCGCCGCCGGCAATCCGTATCAATTGACGGAAAACACGGTGGGCAAAACCATAACGATTACCGTCAATGACAAACCCGACCTGAAAGGCGCGCGGGAATATACTGTCACGCCGATTGCCGATGAAGAATCCCTGCGCTATTACAACTGGGTGGAGGATCGTCGGCGGTATGTCGATTCGGTCTCAAGCGGCACTATCGGATATATTCATATTCCGGATATGGGCGGTTTCGGTCTGGTGCAGTTTAACAAGATGTTCTATCATCAGGTACGGCGGGATGGATTGATTATCGACGTTCGGTATAACGGCGGGGGGTTTGTCTCCGGACTGATCGCCGACCGCTTTTTGAAAAAGGTCATCAACATGTGGTCGAATTGCCTGTTTGGATACGGGCCGTCACCGGGAACCGGTATTGTCGGACATATGATCACTTTGCAGAATGAATTCTCCTGTTCCGATGGGGATATCTTCCCGTTTCGTTTCCGCGTCCATAAGCTGGGACCGCTGATGGGGACGCGTACCTGGGGGGGAGTGGTCGGTTTTGATATGGTGCATCAGCTTTCCGACGGTGGGTATTGCATTATTCCCGAAGGGGGGATGTACGATTTCGACGGGAAATGGCTGATAGAAAATGAGGGTGTGTATCCGGACATTGAAATCGACAACCCGCCGGAACGCCTGGCGCAGGGATACGATGATCAGTTGCGTGAAGCCATCGCCTATCTCAAGAAGAAAATCGCTGAGGAACCTCCGCTGAGAATGGTCCCGCCGGAAACGCCGCCGGAGCGATAACAAACATCAAACAATGCCGGGGGATGACACGGTCATTCCCCGGTGCGTAAGGCATGCCGTCTTTCTCTTTTGGCTGTTTTCTACGGGCAGTGCAACGTCGTTCCATCACCGTACAAATGCTGTATCAAATCCAGGATGTCGAGCAAATTCGTCTCCCCGGAGTTATTGACGTCGGCGGCCTCGAGATGTTCCGGCGATGGTCCGTCGTTGTATACGAAATCGATAACAAACAGGATATCCAGCAAATTGACGCCTTCGTCATTATTGGCGTCGCCGCAGATGTACGGGGCTTTGATCGTCAACGTATATTCACGGCTGTCGATTGCGCCCGGCGCATCGATCACCATGGCGGTGAATTGTATGATCCCGCGCGACAAGGGATTCCCTGACAGCACACCCTCAGGCGACAGCGCCAATCCGGTGCCGTCAAGATCCGCTTCACTGTCAGACCAGATCAGAACGCCGGTTCCGCCGACGGATTCCAGTTGCAGAGAATATTCGTACCCTTCGATGCCATCGGGAAGGCTGTCGGTTACTATCGATACCGGAGCATTGACCGTGAAAGACAATTCCTGTTCCTGTGCGGCGCCGATGGAATCGGCAAGCACCGCAATAAACGATAACAGACCGGTATCGAGTGGCGTTCCGGCGAGGACGCCGGTGTCCACCAGAATCAATCCGCGGGAAACCAGATCGTCGTTCTTATCGCTCCAGGCAAGTGTGCCGGTTCCGCCGGAACCATCCAGTGGCTGCTCATAGGCGATGCCGACCGTCCAGTCCGGAAGCGATGTTGTGGCAATAGTGATTGCGGGATTTACGACTAATGAGCAAGGTGCTTCATCATACGATCCGGCCTGATCGACCACATGAGCGGTGAATCGTATCGTCCCCGTGACCTCCGGCGTTCCGGACAACAGCCCATTCGATGCGAGCGCCAGCCCGGTGCCACTAAGATCGCCATTCAGATCGCTCCAGAGAATCCCCCCCGCGCCGCCGGTAGATCTCAATTGTTGTGAGAATGCAAATCCCCGTGTCCAGTCGGGAAGGGGCGATGTCGTGATCAGAACTTCATCGAATATCTCGAAAGCAAAGAATTTCTCATCGTTTTCGAGTTCTTCGTCGGTAACAACCGCCGTGAAGGAAATTGTCCCAATGGAAACCGGAGTTCCGTCCAGCTGACCATTGGAAGATAACATCAGTCCGGTGCCGTCAAGGTCACCATTTTTGTCACTCCAGGTCAGGGTTCCGGTACCGTTATCGGCAGTAAGTTGTTGCGAATAGGGAATCGCAACGGTCCAGTCCGGAAGGGAGTCGGTAGAAATCACAGGGGCATTGCTTTGTTCACAGATATACACTGTTATACTCAGATCATCGACCCCGGCCTCCACCACGGAACCATCGCCGATATCCGAAGCCTCAAAGCGCAGACGCATGAAGGCGCCTGGGGTGACAAAGTCTCCGGTGGAAAATGTGTGTTCGAACCATCCGCCCGAGGCGTTTGCGGTCGGGCCCGCGGAGTCAACCTTCACCCAGCTGTATCCGCTGTCGTTCGAAACATACACCCGCATGACATCGATATAAGGCGAACTGCCGTAATCGTTGGAATACCAGCGGGCATAGTGCACCAGCCCGTCGCCGGAAGTGAGATCGAAAACGGGAGAATCAAGATAGGTGGTGCCGTTGTCGACATCGGAATTGCCGTAGACATTGTCGGTTAAGAAGCAGCTTCCCGAACCATCATAATCGGTGGGAGGATCGCCGCGTTCACCTGCCCCGGCCGGGACACCACGATCCCAGTGGCCATCGACCGCGTTACCGGATACGGTCCAACCCTGATCCGTCTCGAAATCATCGGCGAAGATCGTCACAACGTCAGTAGCGGGAAGCGCCACATTGGGTGCATCCGGTACGGGATCATACATTCGTCCCTCGGTGACATCCTCGGCGCTGACATAAAACGCCAGCGTATCACCGCAAACGATAGCGGGGAGAACCGCCATATAAATATTGGTTTGCGCCTCGATCATTGCCTCGGTGATAATCTCTTCGCCGTTGATCGAATAGTGCAACTGCCCGGTGCCGGAAATCGGGGTTCCGCTTCCCGGGATGACTTTAACCGCGAACGCGGTGGTCTGCTCGGGCATGACGATTTCTGGTATTCCCGACGGGTACTCAAAATACAGCGGGTCGGCTCCGGCATAGACAATGTATGCGGCGGCATAGCCGATGCTGGAGCAACCGTACTCCAATCGGCCATACCCGCCATCTTCGCCCCAGCCGGTTCCCCAGGAATTACGGACGAACCAGACCCCCTCGGTTCCCTGGCTGTCATCCCATCCGACCAGAGTCACGGCATGATTCAGTTCACCGTTTTCGTCACAGCCGTTAAAAATTCCGCCGCCGTATGCCTGCAGAGCGCTGTTGGCATGAACACCGACAGAAAGCGGCCCGTGATCCATAATAGCCTGTTTCATGGCATCGACAGTGGGGATACCATATTGGCTTCCGACATATGCCCAGGATTCGATCACATAATGATGCGTATACGGGCAGTTACATGATCCGAGATAGGCCACGTACGGACAATCGTCCTCGAACACCGCCCCGGTCCCGCCGCAGGCATCGGTTTTAAACTGGTGATAATCGTGGGCATACCACCCGCCGGTGCAATCCCAGCCATCGGTGTTGCAGTTTACCAGCCACTGTTCGGACAGATCGACTATCATGCCGTCCTTGATTTTGATATTGCATTCCAGCGGGCCGACTGTCGCAAATGCCCAGCAACTGCCGCATCCACCCTGTTGCTTGACGACGGGAAGTCCGCCGACTTCGGTGCGCCAGTCAAATGACGACGGCAGATCTCGCTTGGGAGCGCATTCGTCAAAGGGCGCCAGTTCGCGCCAGTTGTCCGGGATTTTCAGTCCACACAGTTGCTCCAGGGAGTATTGCGTAGCGGAATTTTCCCTGATTGTAAAAGTCCAGCCCTCATCGACCGCCTCTTTCTGCAGGTCGGCGATGTCATCGGATGTTAACTGCGCATATCCCGGTGGAGAGATAAACGCAATAGACACAAGAAATAATAACGAAATAGTCAGGAGTGGTTTTATTGATGTCTTCTCACGTTGAAACGTCATGAAATGCTCCTTTCAGCGGCACAAGACGCCGGTTGCACGGCGAGAACACGGGTGGTTACTCGCAATGATCACAAAGCGGGAACGCACGATGCTGGTGTTACCCGGCGTGTTACCATCGCTACAAGCCCCATAAATATAGGCAAAAAATACGATTTGCCAATAAAAAGTATATCCTGATTATCGGCTAAGCGTCGGCTATTCTTTGGATTATGAGACCCAAACGGCAAAAAAACGCCGGCAAACTCAGTAATTTCGCGATTTGCCGGCGTTCAACAAGGAGATGCGTAACTAGTAATCTGTAAAATGGAAATTCCGGGAAAAGGTTCCTGCATTATGCGACTTCGATTTTACTGGCCATGCCGTAGCCAAGAATCAATCGATTGCTGTTAACTGAGATTATAACCGGGCCGCGTCCCCGACTGATGACTTCCAGTTCCGTTCCTGGTACCAAGCCCATGGCGGCAAGACGGTTGCGGACATTTCGTCCGGCTGTGACCGAAATCAGACGGACCTTTTGTCCCGGGCCTACCATTGACAGGGGCATGATGCCCTCACGTGTTTTTGATGTGTCATCTTCTTCAGTTTCATGCACATAATACGGTTCTCAGTCAAAAAGTGAGAATGTTATAACATTATACGCATCCTGACAAATGCCGTCAAGATGAATATGTTCGAATTTTATCAATTTTCCGGATTTTGGGCCTGCCGCAGTGACAGCGATATCCGGCCGCGCTCAAGGTCGACATCCAGCACCCGGACTTTCACCGTCTGACGGACCTTGACAACCTCCGCCGGATCTTTGACAAAGCGATCCGCCAGTTCGCTGATATGCACCAGTCCGTCCTGATGAACGCCGACATCGACAAATGCCCCGAACGCGGTTACGTTGGTGACAATTCCCGGCAGGAGCATGCCGGGCCTGACATCCTCGATGGTATTGACGGAGTCATCGTAACTGAACGGCTCGAAGGTTTGGCGCGGATCGCGTCCTGGTTTGGCCAGCTCATCCATGATATCCCTCAGCGTCGGCATACCGACCGTTTCGGTGATATACTTCTCCAGGTCGATTTTTCTGCGAAGGTTCTCGTCGTTCATGAGATCAAGGACACTGCACCCGAGATCGTCGGCCATGGCCTGCACGAGGGCATACCGTTCGGGATGCACGGCACTACGGTCCAGCGGGTTTTTGGCGTCGGTGATACGTAAAAACCCGGCGGCCTGCTCGAATGCTTTCGGCCCGAGGCGGGTGACTTTTTGCAGGGCCTGACGTGACGGGAACGGTCCGTTCTGCTCGCGGTAAGCGATAATATTCTGCGCCAGGGTCGGACCAAGACCGGAGACATAGGTCAAAAGTTGTTTGCTGGCGGTGTTGACTTCCACACCGACGGCGTTGACGCAACTGATTACGGTGTCATCGAGTCCCTGCCGCAGGGCGGTCTGGTCGACATCATGCTGGTATTGCCCGACCCCGATCGACTTGGGATCGATCTTGACCAGTTCCGCCAGTGGATCCATGAGACGTCGGCCGATCGACACCGCGCCGCGTACGGTAACGTCGTAGTCCGGGAATTCCTCGCGGGCAACTTCGGAAGCCGAATAAATCGATGCGCCCGATTCGTTCACCATTTCGATGAGAATATGTTTCGGCAGGCCGAGGCCGCGGATGAACGCTTCGGTTTCCCGCCCGGCGGTGCCGTTGCCGATGGCGATGACTTTTACTTTGTATTTCTCGCACAGGGCCCTGATCTCCGAGGCGGCATCGGCGCGACGCGCCTCGCCGGAGTGCGGGAAAACGGCGGTGTGATGATCCAGCCGTCCCTGTTCATCCAGACAGACCACCTTGCATCCGGTGCGAAAACCGGGATCGATTGCCAGCACCGCTTTCTGGCCGAGAGGAGGGGCCATCAGCAACCCGCGCAGATTTTCGGCGAAGATGCGAATCGCCTCCTGATCGGCGCGATTGCGCGATTCCAGGCGCATTTCGGTTTCCATGGCCGGATGCAACAGCCGTTTGTAGCTGTCATGCACGGCCAGACGCACCTGTTCCGAGGCGGCGTTGTCGGAGACGACGAATATCTTCTCGAGAATGGCCAGTGCATCTTTTTCGTCAGGGGCGATACCCATACTGAGAATATTTTCCGCCTCGCCGCGTCGCATTGCCAGAATCCGATGCGAGGGCGCATCGGCCAGCGGTTCGGTCCAGTCGAAATAGTCGGCGTATTTGGCGCCGTCGGCTTCCTTGCTGGAAATCACATGGGTCGAAATCATCGCATTGTCAATATACAACTCCCGTAATTTGGCACGGGCGTCGGCATCCTCGTTGACCCACGCTGCGATAATATCGCGCGCACCGGCCAGAGCCTCTTCGATTGAGATGACTTCTTTTTCCTGATTGATATACACCTCGGCTTCGGCCTCCGGGTCACATTGCTCCTGCAAAAACAATACCTGTGCCAACGGTTCGAGACCGCGTTCGATGGCGATCGTCGCGCGGGTGCGACGTTTGGGCCGGAAGGGAAGGTAGATATCCTCCAGTTCGGTCAGGGTCTGGGCCGCCTCCAGTTTCTCTTTTAACTCATCGGTGAGCAGTCCGCGCTCTTCGAGTGATTTGAGAATCGCATCGCGACGCTTGTCCAACTCACGCAATTGCGCCATCCGGTCGCGAATGGAGGTGATGGCAACTTCGTCAAGACTGCCGGTCGCCTCCTTGCGATATCTTGCGATAAACGGAACCGTCGCCTCGTCGTCAAGAAGCCGAACCGTGGCAACAACCTGTTTCTCGGCAAGTTTCAACTCCCCGGCGATCTGTGATATATGAACAGTATTCATCGTCATGTTTCCTGTGGTATAAACGGTGTCTGCATGCGCATACATACAATAACGACGGTAAAAATGCAATAGTGGAATGTTTGGCGCAATGAAAAAGACAGGGGATTACACCGGGATGCGTAATCCCGTGATAAAGTTACTGCGATGATTTCGAGACCAGTGTCAATCGGGAATTATCTCTCCCGCTGGCGACTTCGTCACGTTCCGCCCTGAGGTTTCGCTCGATCGATGCGTACGCGCTGTGGTTATGGATCGACTCGAAGTTTTCCGACTCCACCATGAACCAGTCGATCCGTTCATCGTTGGAGATCGTTTCGGTGATCGCCCGCACGATATCCTCGACAAAGGCCGGGTTGTCGTAGGCGTGCTCGGTGACGTATTTTTCGTCCTCGCGCTTCAACAGCGAGTATATTTCGCAGGAGGCCTTGTCCTCGACCAGCCGGATCAACTCCTCAAGCCAGATGAACGTATTCTTGCGGACCGCAAGCGTGATAATCGAACGCTGATTGTGGGCGCCGTAATCGGAAATTTCCTTCGAGCAGGGGCAAAGCGATGTCACCGGAACCTTGATCGTCAAAACAACATCTGTCTTATTTTTACCGTTGCCGGTGGCTGAGATGGTACACTCATAGTCGATCAACCCGGGCGACCCGGTAACGGGCGCCCGTTTTTCAATAAAGTAGGGAAAGGTCAATTCCAGGTGCGCCTTGAGGGCGTGCAGTTTGGTACGGGCGTGTTGCAGGATTTCATCGAGGCGTGATATATCCAGCGCATCGCGGTATTCGTTGAGAATTTCCACGAACCGCGACATGTGCGTCCCTTTGAAATGATGCGGCAGGTCGACATAGAAATTGACATCGGCGACTGTGTGTTGCACGGTGCGGTTGCGGTCTTTGACCACGATCGGCAGCTTAAGGTTTTTTATGCCGACCTTGTCGATCGCGATATTGCGATCATCGTATGAACTCTGTATATCTTTCATCCAATACCCCCGTTAACGGGTGATCTTTACCCGATTGTTTTCCGATTCGTGCAGAACGATGTTTTCCAGAAGCCCCTCGCCGAAAGCGCGGTCCAGAATTTCCCAGATTTGATGCGCAACGTTTTCGGTGGTTGGAATAACGCCCTGCATGAAATCAACGTCGAGATTGAGATTTTTATGATCCACTTTGGCGATGACCTGTTCGGTGATGATTCGTTTCATGTCCTTGAGATTTATCACCATCCCGGTTTCCGGATCGATCTCGCCGGTGACGGTCACCTCCAGAATATAGTTATGACCGTGGCCGTTGGGATTGGCGCAATCCCCGAAAATCCGCCGGTTTTTGGCATCGTCGAACGCCGAATTGTACAACCGGTGTCCGGCGCTGAACGTCACCCGTCTGGTTATCGATGTTTTCACGGTTCCATTCCCGTTTGCTTCGCCGTGGCGACGGCAAACACCGCCGGTTTCGACGATAGCCGTTGATAGTAACGTTTACGAAGATATAACACGAAAATAAGATAAAGGTTCATGACGATGCTGATAAAAATCAGCGCCAACTGCGGACGGCTCAGAAGCGCACATAAGATTATTACAAAAATATGCGTGCCGAAACACAGGGCCGATTGCATAATCATCAGCTGATGATTCCCGTATCGAAGCCGGCCCTCGTGAATATTGCCGCTGGACAGTAACCTGTTATCAACGGCCAGGACCAGTTTATCCTGCCAGCCGTACACGATGAGATAGAACAAGCGAAGAGTCTTCAGGATCACTTTGCCAAACAGTGAATAAGACTGCCTCTGCACGTCATCGCGTGAGTTTTCATCCTGACGGGAGGAGAGTGTGTCGATTCCGAACGCCGCAACGTATCCCAGCTGATAGAAATTGAAAAACGAACATTGTATGAAGGTCGAGAAAATCGCAACAATCGCCCAGAGATAATATCCGGTATGTCCGTTTGGCGCCGCATGAGAACCGATTGCGATCATGGTTGCTGACAGGACAAAAAAATCGCCGAGTGAATCGAGATAGCGGCCGATCAAATGCCCGCGCCCGGTCAGACGCGCCAGGGCGCCATCGGAAGCGTCGAAGACATCCTTGAGATGAATCGCAACTGCCGCCAAAATGATATGGCCGATGGAAAAACAATACGCGGAGATCAGACCGAACAGAATTGACAGCGCCGTTGCCGCTTCATGCGGAACGCGACAGCGATACAGAATCTTTATTACCTGACGGAAATAGAAAATCCAGAAAACGGAGATATTGACATAGCGGTACTGCGGCGGCAGTTTTTCGGATTGCTCAAGATCCGGAGATTTCCTCACAGAGACGGCTCCGCAATCATCAGGTTGTACCCGGTCAAATCGCCCGAATCCGGGCCGGCCAGATAGAGAATCCGCTCAGCAACGTCGGCGGGGGACAGGTCGGCCTGCACACCGGGCGGAACGGCCGCTTTGAACATGGCCGTATCGACTCCCGACGGGGAGATCTGATTGACGCGAATGTTGTTGTCTTTGTTTTCCAGCGCCAGGATTTCTGTCAGTCCCCACAGGCCGTACTTGGTGATATTGTATGCTCCGAATCCGGGGAATTTCTCGACACTGAAACAGCCGGAAAACGATGACACATTGACAATTGTACCGCCGGTCGCGCTGTCGACCATTGCCACAAACTTCTGTGCGATATAAAACGGCGCCAGTACGTTGGTGTCGACCATCGAACGAAACCGCGCGATATCATATTCACGCATCAGGCCGGAATCAAACCGCGCCGCATTGTTAATCAGGGTGTCAATCCCTGAAAAAGCCCTGCGGATTTCATCGAAAAGCCGGTCGATTTCAGCCTGTTGTGAGATGTCGACCGGAAGAGCCAGAACAGTGCTTCCCTCGGCGCGGCAGAACTCTGCGGTTTCATCGAGTTCCGATTCAGTGCGTGATACCAGAATAAGATTCGCGCCATTCTGCGCAAAGAGCAATGCCGTTGCCTTGCCGATGCCGCGTCCCGCCCCGGTGATCAACGCGATTTTATCCTGCAGTATTTTCATGATTCATCGATCCGGAATTTGCACATGTCTGTTTGTTCAACCGAAACATAAGACAAAGGCAAGCGGCATTCAAGCGCTTTTAAGAGAAACGGCGTTATTTCGAGACAATCGCGTCAATCTTGGCGGCAAGAATAAAATCGTTTTCATGCAATCCGCCGATGGCATGGGTCCAGATCGTGAAATCGACTTTATTATAATGCACGCAAAAATCGGGATGATGCCCCTCGGATTCGGCGATATCTTCCACCTGCCGGAGAAACGCCATCGCATTACGGAAATTTGCGAATTGGAACCGTTTCTGCAGCGTTTTGATCGTGTTGCCATTTTGAGATATATCACGCACCACCCAGTCGGGAACCTGTTCGAGTAGATGCTGAATGGTATCGGCGACAAGCGGCGTCACGCCGCCTTCGCAGGGAACACAGGTTTTATTGTGTAAAGGCGTATTCATCCGGTCTCCTTCGTTACTCAAGTGAGATGATGGACTATAATAATCTTGTAATTGATGTAACGGACGGATTTGTGGTGGTGTTCCCATAGAAAAACGCCGTCAGGAACCCCCGGCGGCGTCGGTAATGCACATTCGCCGGTGAGTTACTTCACCAGTGAGGCCAGCTTTTCAAAATCAACCTTCTTGATGAGGCTTTCCACGTCATCCTGTGAAACGCTGTCATCACCCTCGGCGGAAACCAGAATGCGTTCGGAAATCAGCACCAAACAGGTAACCCCGGTGATCTCGCCGTCATCCTTTTCGATGATTACTTTCGATGGAAAATCGCCGAGTTTGGTGGATTTCACCGAACCGTTCGGAGTGTCGATTTCGATCGCCATCATAAACGGCATCAATAAAAACTGGTAAAGATTGGAATCGAGAATGGTCAGGGTAATACCGTCATCCTCGTCTTTTCCCTTGTAATATGTGCGGTTGGCCGCGGAATAACTCATCTGCGTTTGCGGGTTGGTCGGGTCGGCCATGGTGATCGTGCCGCCGTCGAT
This sequence comes from Candidatus Zixiibacteriota bacterium, assembly GCA_016933695.1. Taxonomy (GTDB): domain Bacteria; phylum Zixibacteria; class MSB-5A5; order GN15; family PGXB01; genus JAFGAL01. Next base: position 194,232 of record JAFGAL010000010.1, read on the forward strand.
TTCACCGGCATGAAGGCCTTCCACCTTGTCGGGCAGACAACCGGCAAGTTCTTCCCAGTTGACGGCCTTGATGTTTTTCACGACCGGTTGATCGTCAGCGGCGCCGGCACCGATGGTCAATGTCAACGCCAGCATTGCCAGCACACAGCATATGCGTTTTGTGAACATGTTAGGTTCCCTCTCCCTAAAGAAATTGGTTTTTGAAAAAATACGGCGCCCCAGGCGTGCAGACAATAAAAAAGCGCCCGAGCGGCCATTTATTTGGTCTTTTCGAGGTGGGGGAATGCGGGAATTAATTGGTCAAAACTTGCCCAATTACTGCTGTAACCGGTTTGAAATGGCCCTTTTATGACCATTTCTCTAAGCAGATTCCCCCGGCTTGACGACATACCGAAAAACCGTAAAGCGAAAATATCAACATCGTTATATAGGGGAGACATGGTATGACCAGAACTGTGAAAAGACATCTTTCAATTATTGCCGCCATTATTCTCATTCTGGCGCTGTCGATTCCGGCGGCATTCGGTCAACAGCCCAATATGGGCCCCCAACGTCCCGAAGCAGAGAATGCCCTTCCGCCGGGATGTGGCTTTGTCCCGCCTCCGATGGATTTGTCGCATCTCACCGGCCAGACCATGCCGTCTTTGAAAAAGCCTACCGCCCCGGCTCCGTCAGCATGGGACTGGCGTAGCGAAGGCAAAGTAACGTCGATTAAGAATCAAAGTACCTGCGGTTCCTGTTATGCCTTTGCGGCCATTGCCAATTTCGAGGGGAAAATGCTGGTTGATGGCGAAGGCTCGTTCAACTTCTCAGAAAACAATGCCAAAGAATGCAATTATTCCGATCTCAGTTGCGACGGCGGCACCTATTATGACCTGGCCAGTCTTTTCGCCATAAAAGGCCTGGTGCTGGAATCCTGCGACCCGTATGTTGCCAGCGATGTCTCCTGCAATACCACCTGCGTGCCGGAGAAGGTTCTTCTGGACTGGCGAATCATCTGCGCCAACAATGTCCCGTCGACGGAAGTCCTCAAAGATTACGTTTACAATTACGGTCCCGTGTACACCACCCTCAATGCCGGGCAGGGCGATGCCTGGGAGTCGGAGTTCGCGTCATACAATGGCTCGTATACGTTGTATTATGCCGGAGCAGGTGATCCCAACCATGCCGTCCTGATCGTGGGATACGATGACGACATGGTGCATGCCGGTGGCACGGGCGCCTGGATTGTCAAGAATAGCTGGGGAACCGGTTGGGGCGGGACCTGTGGGTATGGTGCCCAGAGCGGTTATTTCACGATCGCCTATGGTTCGGCCAATATCGGGATGTGGTCATCGTATGTCGCCGATTGGCAGGATTACGATGTGAACGAGGAATTACTCTACCATGACGATGCCGGTTGGAACAGCAATTACGGCTGGTCATCGCAAACGGCGTGGGGACTGAGCAAGTTCACTCCCACGGAGGATTTCACGATCGCGCGGGTTGAATTCTGGACCAACGACGTCACCAGCGACATTGATATTTATCTTTATGACAGTTTTAACGGAACCGCGTTGAGCGGTCTCTTGAATGAAAAACTGAATGTCAGCTTCACGGAAGCCGGGTATCACTCCGTGGCTCTTGATTCCACAGTGGATATCGTTTCCGGAAACGATTTCTATGCGGTGGTTAAAATTACCAACGCCACGCAAGGTTATCCGATCTGTACGGACGTGCTCGGCCCGACCACGACCGGTGATACGTACATCAGCTCCACCGGCGGCAACGGAACCTGGTTTGAGTTGAGCGGCGGATACGGCACTGACGTCGGCATACGCGTTCGGCAGGGAACATCACTGGTTCTCGATGTCGACGATGATGACAGGGTGCTTCCCACGACGTACGGATTGTCGCAAAACCATCCCAATCCGTTCAATCCGTCAACCACGATTGCGTACTCGCTGGAAAACCGCACTCATGTCGAACTGGCGGTTTTTAATCTGTTGGGTCAGCATATTACGACACTGGTCGACGATATCAAATCGGCGGGTGAACATAATACCACCTGGGACGGCAAGGACGCCGGGGGCAATCCGGTTTCAACTGGGATTTATTTCTATCGCCTGCAAAGCGACAATTATATCGCCACGCGCAAGATGGTGTTACTGCGGTAGGTAAAATGCCAGTAAGGCGAGGGATGTCAGCGGGGACAACCAGGAGCGTTGTCCCCGTTTCTTGTTGTCGCACAATTAATAACGATGTTTTTGGTCAAGTCCTCGAAAATAAAAACATGGGCCTGACCTGTCAATTTCGGCTTGACATTTACATAAAATTTCCGATATTTATTATGTAAGGACCACTGATTGGGAACGCGGGTCAATCGTTTCCGCCGCGAAAAGCGACACATTAGGTGGCAACCTTACAGGCAACAACTATAAGTTTAGAACAACCCCCCGGTAGGCGCCGGGGGGATTGTTTTGTACGGGTATTTTACTTCAGACGCTCGATATGATAACGCAGGGCTTCCTGCAAATAGGGGAAAAGGAACCGATAACCGGCATCCTGAAGCTTCTTGGGGATGACACGTGTGCTGGCAAGAAGCATCTCATCGGCCATTTCTCGCCCGACCATGAGACGAATCGCAAAAGCCGGAACGCTCGCCGCCGATGGCCGGTTCAATGCCTGTCCCAGGGCGGTCGTGAACTCCGCGTTGGTTACCGGATTCGGAGAAATGGCATTGATCGGCCCGCGCAGCTGATCTTCGCGAATCACGAACTGCATGATATTGATGACATCGTCGATTGAAATCCAGCTGATATATTGCGTCCCCCTGCCGATTTTGCCGCCCAGACCGAGTTTGAACGGCTTGATCATGGCAGGAAGCGCGCCGCCTTTTTCGGAAAGCACCACTCCGAACCGAAGTTTGACCACGCGAATAGCGGTGTCGGCCAGAATCTCCGATGCCGCTTCCCATTCTTTGGTCACGGTCGCCAGAAATCCCTCGCCGGGTGTGCTTTCCTCGGTGAGTTCGTCATCGCCGCGATTGCCGTAAATGCCGATCGCCGACGCAAACACGGCTACTGATGGGGGAGAAGAAAGGTTTTTCAGGCGTCCGCATAACAGCGACGTGGACCGCACCCGGCTTTCGAGGATTTTACGTTTTTTCGCCTCGGTCCATTTTCCTTCAGCAATGCTTTCTCCCGCCAAATGGAACACGGTATCGAATCCCTCAAGCGCCGCCGATTCCAGTTTGCCCTGATCCGGCGCCCAGGCAATCGATCCGGCACCGACCGGGCCTCCCGGCCGGACCAGTTTCGTGACCTGATGTCCGTTTTCAACCAGGGCCGTGACCAGTGCTGAGCCGATCAGTCCCGATGCTCCGGTAATGGCGATCTTCATACGCGTTCTTGCTACCTGGCCAAAAGACCGTTGATAATCATCTCCACCGCGTCATCCTCGGACAGCCCCCGCGACATTAATGTCTCCAACTGCTTATTGTCGACACTTCCGATTGCGGCCTCGTGCGTGATATGCGCTTTGGGATGATGCACCTCGACAATCGGAATTGCGGTGGCGACACCGTTATCCTGAAGGATTTCCTTGCAGTCGACATGCCCCCGGGCATATGCCCCGGATGCGGTCAGTTTATTATATACTTCTGCTCTGGCATTGTCACGAACGGCGATCTTCGAGGTGAGTGCCCCTTTTGAACGCTCACCATTGAGATGACCGATTTCCTTGATTTTAATAATATCATCGGCACGACCGCTGATCCGCGCCATCATATCGACCACCCCGCCGTCATCGCATGACGTTTCATATTCGATATCGATCAGGCCGACACGGCCTTTGATCAGTTCGAATTCGGTTTTGAAATGCGCATTCTTGCCAACATGAACCACCGCCTTGGGGTAAACTTTCAGACCGCCTTTGGAACTGTGCACGTGCTTTTCGAAATAGGAATACCTCGCGCCGTCAGCGATATGAATAGTGGCGTCCATGAGATGCTGGACATCAACCGCGTTCGGGAATACGCAATGCGCCAGAAGCGATATTTGGGCGTTCGTGCCGATGTTGACGTTCATGATAATGCGCTGGATGCCGGTCTCCGGGAGCATCCCGAAACAGAGGTGGACCGGCTTCTTCACGATGGTGCCGTCATCAAGCGTTACCAGCAATTCGACGCCGTCATCGAGTTCCTTCACCTTGATATTCAGCCCGGTCACGGCGTGCATACCGATAACGGTATTCCCGTTGATTACCAGGTGGGCGGTTTCGGGGTCTTTCAGATTCGGGTCGGTGTCCGTATAATCGTACAGACTGCTGATCAGTTCCGGTTGCGTTTTCATGCCTGGCCTCCGATGATCTGCTGGACGGGGATGTTTTTATGATCGCAGGGAATACATTTATCCTCGAAATAGCGACGGATTTTTTTCACTTCACCTTTGTCCACCACCTGTCCGTGGCACATGAGAAAGGCATGCTCGGCCTGATCGAGTACCGCCAGGCTGTGGGTGATCAGGATCACGGTCGTCCCCAGTGATTTCAGCACCTTTACCGCGTCGAAAATGCGGTAAATGGACTCGATATCGATGCCCGAGTCCGGTTCGTCGAGAAGTGCCACCTTCGGTTCCATCGCGACGATCGAGGCGAGTTCGACTTTCTTGCGCTCACCGCCGCTGAGGGTTTTATCGACGGCGCGATACAGGTAATTGACCGGATCCAGCCCGACCTTGTTGAGCAATGCTTCGATATGTTCACGGCTTTTATTTTTCGCTGAGGCGCGCAGAAAATCCAGAATCGGCAGGCCTTCGAACCGCGCCGGTTCCTGCCAGCCGAGCGTGATACCCCGTTTGGCGCGCTCATCGACCCCGAGATCGCGAATCGATTTGCCTTCGAATTCGATATCGCCCTCGAAATCGCGATACCCGGATAAACCGACCAGGGTGGATGCCAGCGTTGATTTCCCCGCGCCGTTGGGGCCGATCACCGCGTGCACGTGTCCGTCCCAGAAATCCACATTGAGCCGATTGAGTATCGATTTGCCGTTAAATTTCAGTGTCAGGTCCTTGACCGTCAGGATACCCATAATGCCTTCTTTCTATCCGCAACATTCCGGGAATGTCATTGGTCGAATTGTTTTTATCTATTTCGTCGTAACGGAGAAGGTAGCTTATCGGTTCGCAACTGACAAGCGGTTTTTTTTTGCGGGAGATGCCAAAATAAAGGACAGGGCGGGTCGATGATCCCGCCCCAGCGATTATACGACCGTTGTTGGCGTTATGACAACCAAGAGGACATCGCAACATTCGGTCAGGCAAAATTACCGTCGTGATTCTATCTCTTCATTTCCTCGTTGGCCAGTTTTTCGGCCTGATATTGTTCGAAGTGAATGAATCGGTCCTCACTCAGTCCGAAGGCTTCCGGATGGATATATTGGCCCTTCTCCTCCGGCGGTTTGTCCATTTCAACCGGGATTCGATTGGCCTCGGCATACTTGTCATGCCGAATTCCGGTCACCATCCACGAAACCTTCATCCCCGGAACACCTCCGGCGATAGCGAATCGATTATCGCTGATTTCCTCGGCAATATACAGATCAGGTCCGGGGGCGCCGATTGGTGTCAGCTGATAGCGGAAGTCTTTGTTCAGCGCATCGAAATAGTCGGGAAGCTGCACTTCCGCATAGCCGTTGGCATCAAGCACAACATTGCCGTTATAGACATTCATCATATCGGGTGATTCGACAAAACTGTGGCAGAGATATTTATTTTCCGGGTCGAGGGGATGGTCGATTTTGAATGAACCCGCCCCCTTGCTGAGCGTTCCCGTGACCGTTACACTGCCGGAGAAATACCCGGCATAATTGGTGTTCGCTCCATTGGCGTATGCATAGATCCCATAGGCGTAATTTCCATAAGATGCCAGGGCCCTGATGCCATAGGTATATCCATATGTACTGGATGTTGTGAGTGCTTCCGCCTGGCAATATCCCCCATAGCGATATAATCCGTCAGATTTGGCATAGCCACTGATTCCGTAGGCATATCCGCCGGAACCGGTTGTGGTATGAGATGCTCGACCAACAACCCCCAACAAGGGCCCGGTGCCGGAATTGGTCAAGTCGGAAAAAAGACCAGACCTGGTGCTGGCAGTATTATACCCTCGTACCATTTGGACCAGATAGGCCGTACTCGGAGTTACGACCGAACTGCCCATCATGATACCATCACCGTTAACTCTCATTGTACTGTCGTGGAAATAGGTGTTCCCCCAAAAATAATCAAAATTATAAAAATTCTTTGTCCCATAGATCGATTCATATCCATTGATCGTCATGGCGGTGTTGTATATTTTCGAAGGTGAAATGTCCGCTCCGGCGCTGATATCGGCATCAGTAATCGTGCCGTTTACGATATTGCCGGATTCGACGGCGTTGTCATCCAGCAGGCTGTTGGTAATGCCATCAGGGGGAATGTATAATTGCACCGCTCCCGATACGCCTCCTCCGGCCAGGCCGGTCCCGGCGGTTACCCCGGTGATATCACCGCCGCTGTTGGCATCGGCGGAGGCCTCCCATTGGGTCGCCGCGGCGTTCCATTTCATGACTTCGCCATCAGCCGCACCGTTCTGGCCGATATCACCAAACAGAATAGTCCCGTCCTGGATCTTTGGCGATGTCACCGCATTGGCATTTAGATGGTAGGCATGAACGGCATTGTCGGCAATATCCAGGTCGCCAATCTCGCCGTCCAGAATATGCGCACTGGTGACGGCGTCCAGCGCCAGCGCCTGGTCATCGACTGCACTGTACTGGATTTTGGTCGAGGTAATGGCATCATTCGCGATTTTGTCGGTGGTCACCCCCAGATTGGCAATTGCCAGCGTGACTTCACCCGCGGTACCGCCCCCGGTCAGGCCGCTTCCTGCGATGACTCCGGTGATATCCCCGCCGGCACCGGTTTCATCATCGGCGGCATACCATTCTGCCTGTATATTGTCCCACTTCATGACCTGTCCATCGGCGGCCCCGTTTTGACCGATGTCCGCGAATTGTATCTCACCATCGGCAATATGGTACGAGTGCACCGCATTGCTTTGGATCTTGTTGCTTGTCACCGCGCCAGATGCGATTTTATCAGCGGTGATCGCGTCGTCGACCACCGTCATGGCCATAATGGCGGTGTCGGCATTGCGAGCCTGACACGCATACGCGACCGATACCAGGCGAGTGCGGGGGGTGATCTCGGGATCGACGTCAATTGTGATCCCGAGATAACGGACGGTATCGGCACTGAACAGCCCGGATGGAAACGGTACAGACGCTCCCAACTGATAACTGAAACAGCCGTCGGTTACCGTGACCGACTGGAAACCGCTCGACCAGAGTGAATCGTTGCCGGATTCACCGGCATAAATTGTGAATTTAATCAGATACGGTCCGTTGGTGACCGGGTCGCCTCCGCTATCGGTCAAACGTCCCTGATACGTGATCGCTCCCGGGACTTCGGCGCTGACAGATAGTGACAATAACAGGACCAGTGCCATGAGAAAACAGACATATCGCATGACCTCCTCCGGTATTGGGGTTATGTGTTATGAAAGACGCTCTCTCGCGTTTCTATTTCTCTTCCCGCGATTCGATGCCTGTCTTGAAGACAATAAAGATATGTCCGGACGTAGGAGACTGCGTGTTGAGATCTGTTGAGAAGCCAAACGAGGAAATGATTTCAATGACTACTGATTAAGTATACGCCATTTGTCATATATTGTCAAGACCGATCGGGCGGACAAAAACGGGGTGGCTGACGCCACCCCGATAATAATGGAGCGGGTATTCTCTTATGGACATTGCGGCTCGGGACCCGCCGGCGTACCATAGATATAATCGATCAGATATAAAATGTCCAGCAGGTTAACGGCACCATCGGCGTTGGCGTCGCCGGAATCGAACGGATCGGGAGGATCACCCGCCGGAGTGCCGTATAAGTAATCGATCAGATACAGAATATCAAGCAAATTGACATCCGTATCACCATTGGCATCGCCGCAAATGTACGACATATAACACTCGACATAGGTCGCCGCGAAATTGTCAATTCCCGCTTCAACAATGCTTTGATCGCCGTTGTCGTTGGCCGTGAAGCGGATCTTCATATTGGCCGTCGGAGCGAGCGGAATCGCCGCAAGGTTCTCAGGGTAGATTGTATGCTGCCGCCAGCCGGTCCCGCCGTCGCTGTTGTGACGCGCGATTTCATGCCACATCCCGGAACCGCCGTTGTTGTTGATCTCAACCAGAATGCGGTCGGCCCCGTCGTCGACCGTCAGGTAAAGATAGTAGTCATAGGAAATCGTTCCTCCGCCGGTTAAATCGAATACGGGAGAGGTCAGCCGCACCGCACCGTTGTCGACATCAGTGTTGCCGAGATTATTGTCGGTCAGATAACAACTGCCACTGCCATCGGCATCGGAAACCGGATCGTATGCCCAGCCGGGATCATTGACCGGCACGCCGCACATCCAGTCGCCACTGGTTGCGCCGAGATTTTCGACGGTCCAGCCGGTGTTGTCCTCGAAGTCGTATTCCACGCTGAGTGATTCCCATCCGACCAGGGCGGTGTACACCGATGTTGGAGCGCCGGAAGGACTGAGTACGACCGACCTGGATTCCCCTTCAATACTGATATAAAACTCCGGTTGCGCATCGCAGTTGGTTGCGGGAAGAGTCGCCTGGTAGAGATTCCCGCCAAGTGCGGTCAGCGGTTCGGTCAGGAAATCATCGCCGTCATACCGATAATACAGCATACCGCTTCCGGGCAGATAAGCTTCACTACCATCGGTGATCTCAACCGTGAAACTGTTGGCGGTGCCCGGATCGAGATAAGCCGGTAGGGCGTCCGGGAATGAAATCCCCAGATACGGAATAACTTTGCTCAATCCCTTGATACAGAAATTGGCGGTGGTATCGTCTTCGTGAAAATCAACCCAGGTGCCGCCGGTGCGGTAATAACTCTGACCGGCATCGGCCGTGGATTCCACGATGGTGCGATACTTGGCGCCCAATAAGACCGGGACGTCGGAGGTCTGGTCGTACGGATGTCCGCCCTCGGATAACTGCACGTAGATATAAAAGTCCTCGCCGGCCGGAAGCTCCACCGGTATATCCAGATCGATGGTATGAAGGCCGGCATGGGTGATAAAACCGTTTTTAACAGCCAGTTCATTGGCAAGTTCACCGGCGATGAAGTCGTCATACACGATAACCGTGTAATCCACACTGTCAACGGCAGTGAAGAAGCTGACCGCATCCAATTCTTCGGCACCGACGTCGCTTCCTTCGGCGAAGAAGGTGTTAAACGCTTCCGTGCACCCCAACAGCGTATTGCGCCAGCCATGATAGTCATGATAATACACATGGTCGTACTGCATCGGTTCCACGCCCTGGAAAGATATGGCGCCCATTTCGGGGTGCTTGCCGGCATGTTTGTCGTAGTAGGAAATCCAGAAATAGCCGTTCAGTCCCCAGGAATTGCCCCAGCTGTTTTTACACAACCAGGCGCCGGGATTGGGGGCCTGGGTTTCCTTGGTATCGTCCCAGCCCACAATGGCAATGGCATGATTGGGATCGAACGAACTGGCCGGGTTCTGATAATGAGTGAATTCGACCGGGTCAATGAATCCGTCACTGTAAAACATGCAGGTTCCCATGACCCCGTAGTCGATAATCATGTTCTTGATCGTATTGATATTACTCAAATCCGATCCGGCCGTATACCATTCGATATCGCGGATATAATAGTAGTGATAACTGCTGTCGAAGCGAAGCGGGGGAGTGGAGTATTGCTGGGCGTCGACATCACGCACGGCACCCTCGCCGCGCGACAAATAAGCCGACGTGACGCGGTAATCGCCTCCCTCATGGACAATCAGCCCGGAACCGGTCGGGGGATCAAGATCGTCGTTGTTGTTTTGATTAAATCCGTTCCACCAGTCCAGATGGTATTCGGCCAGATTCGGTTCACCGGTCTCGCCGGCAGCTGTCCAGACTCCGGTCATCAGCATATTCCCCTCGATTGCCGCCATGGCGCCGTGTGTCCAGCACGTACCGCCGCTCTGGCTTTTTACCGATGTGACATAATTGGTTCCGCCGACATTCCGCAGGTCATAGACGGCAGGGGGGTCGGCCATAACTGACATTGTGCTTAATAAAAATACGCCCGAAACGATGCAGAAAATCATCATTGACCTGATCATAACTCCTCCGTAATTGTGCAACAGGCATGACCGGATTGAAAGGGAGTCGAGCCTGCTTATATATCTCTATATCGGTATGACGGCAAATATATAATAATATACGTTTAATTGCTTACCGGTCAAGAAATTAAAATAACGCCTGAGAGATGGAGTGCGGACGGATAGGGCCGGCTTATTTTTCAGCCAATTACGTGAAATATTTCACTTGACAGATAATATTATTACTATTATCATTTTACTATAGTTATGATAATAATAACCGAGGTTATGTAATATGAAATTTTCCACCCGGGCGCGCTATGGATTGCGGATGATGGTCGAGCTGGCCCGTGAACTCCAGCATACCGATCTGGTTCATCTGGGCCGAATTGCCAAAATTACCGGATTGTCGGAAAACTATCTGGCTCAGCTGGCCATGTCGCTGAAAAATTCCGGTTTGGTAATCGGTGTTTCCGGCAAGAAGGGTGGGTATCAACTGGCCAAACCTCCGGATCAGATTAATATCGGAGAAATAGTCGAGGCCGTAATCGGACCGATTGCTCTTACCGAATGTGTCAGTCATCCGGATATCTGTCTCAACGCCGGCTTTTGCGAAACCCGAATGGTTTGGGCGTATGTCAATACCCGTGTCCTGGAAGCGCTCAATGAATTTACATTGGCCGACCTGATCAGACGGGATTGGCTGGAAGAAATGCACCGGAAACATCCCGATATGCCATTGCTCAGCCCCAATCATCTCATGCTGGGCGATTCGGAAAATAGGGCACCCGGTTGTCCGTAAGATAAAAAAGAAAACGTTCATATAAAGGAGTCTCTCTCATGCCGTTGGTGCAGATTCTGACCTACGTGGCACTGGCGATAGCGTTTATCGCCATGCTTGCCAAGGCGTTGAAGTATTTTACCGCCCCGCAACACCTGCGGTGGGAATTGTATCCGGTTCCGCATGAGAAGGGCCGCGCCGAGTACGGCGGCTCTTATCTCGAAGAGCTGGACTGGTGGAGTAAGCCGCGTCGCCCTGACCTGTTCAATGAAATCAAAGAAATGATGCAGGAGATCTTCCTGCTCAAAGGCGTTTATCATCACAACCGCAAAGTCTGGAGATTTTCTCTGCCGTTTCATCTCGGTTTGTACTTGTGCATTGGGTGGCTGGTGATGTTGCTGGTCGGGGCGATTCTGGAACTGGCCGGAATCGCTATCTCCGCTTCGGCGGACCTTCTTGGCGTGCTGGTTCATTACCTGACGGTTATTTTTGGTTATGCCGGTTTAATTCTCTCCGGTCTGGGGGCGTTGGGACTTCTGCAATGGCGGATGAGTGATACCAATCAGCGGCCGTATAATGCCCCGGCGGAGTATCTCAACCTGTTTGTGTTTGTCGCGGTGGCGGCGGTGACACTGATCGGGCAATTGACTGCCGATCCCGGATTCGTGGCCCTGCGCGGTTATACCGCGTCGCTGGCATCGTTTTCCCGCGCGGCTTTGCCGGGCACACTGCTGACCGTGGAGATTGTGATGGTGTCCCTGTTGATTATGTATATCCCGCTGACCCGCATGTCGCATTTCGTCGCCAAGTATTTTCTATATCATTCGGTCCGCTGGAACGACCAACCCAACGAACGTGGCAGTAAGCTGGAACAAAGCCTGATGAAACTTCTGCAACAGAATGTCGAGTGGAAAGCGCCGCATATCCAAACCGGGAGCCGCTGGAGTGAGGTGGTCAAGGAGATGAAGCATGAGTAGACAACAGTTACGCGTGAAAGATATCGGCCGGAAAACCGATCAGCTGGTGAGCATAGACACGTCGCGTCTGCCCAAACTGCCGTACCCCTATGAGGACTGGGAAGATCCGCCGTACCCCGAGATTCCCGAAGTCAAACGCGCCAACAAGAATATCAGCCTTGACGGGATTCTCAATGTGCCGGTTCCCGAGCCGGAAACCGAAGCCGAAAAAGAGGAGCTGGTGGCGAAATTCCTCGAGGGATTGCGGAAGCTGTTGACGTCGCGGAACAACTGGACCTTTCTCAAGCCGCTGATGCTGTCGCTGGACAACTGTGTTCGGTGCAACACCTGTTCTGACGCCTGCCCGATGTTCGAGATGAGCGGACGGGTGGAAGTGTACCGTCCGTTGTTTCGATCCGAAGTCCTTCGGCGTATCATCAAAAAGCATCTTACCCCGGGCGGCAGGCTGACCGCGAAATTCACCGGTGCGGACATTGATCTCAACTGGGATACGATCGCGCGTCTGGCGCAATTGGCATATCGTTGCACGCTATGCCGACGCTGTGCGCAGACCTGCCCGATGGGAGTCGACAACGGCCTGATCGCACGAGAAATCCGCAAACTGTTCAGTCAGGAATTGGGTATCGTTGCGCCGGAATTGCATGTCGAGGGAACGGTCAAACAGCTTGAGACGGGATCATCGACTGGCATTTCGCCGACCGCACTGATGGACCTGTTCGAATTCATGGAAGAGGATCTGCATGACCGCACCGGATTGAATATCAAAATGCCGTTCGACAAACCCAATGCCGATATTCTTCTGATTCACAACGCCGGGGAGTTTCTATCCTGGCCGGAAAATATCGAGGCGTTCGCGTTGATTTTTGAAATCGCAGGATTGAACTGGACCTTGTCCAGCGAGATGGTCGGGTATGACTCGGTCAATTACGGATTGTTTTACGAGGACATTCAGCTGGCGCGGGTGACCCTCAAACACGCCGAAGTCGCCAAAAAGCTCGGTGTGAAAAAAGTGGTGGTGGCCGAGTGCGGTCATGCCCATAAAGCGATCATGGCAATCGGCGACCGGGTCTGGCTTGATGAAAGCAATATTCCGCGCGAATCGTGTATGGTGACGCTGGAGGATTTGATCATGAATGAAAAAATCATGATCGATCCCGAGCGCAACAATTTCCCGGTGACCATGCATGACCCCTGCAATATCACGCGTTCCATGGGGATTATCGAACCGCAACGACGGGTTATCAAAAAGATCTGCCCGCAGTTTCGCGAAATGACACCGCACGGAGTGCACAACTACTGCTGCGGCGGGGGAAGCGGTTTCGCCATCATGCAGTCCAACAACTTTCCGAACTGGCGGTTTACGGTGCCGGGGCGCAAGAAATTCGCGCAGATCCTGAATGCGTTCACGCGCGAGGAACTTGACCCGTCGCGCCATAAGTACGTCTGTGCACCCTGCTCCAACTGCAAGGGGCAGATTCGCGACCTGTTGAATTACTACGATGCCTGGGATCGCACGCATATCCAGTATGGCGGTCTGGTGGAATTGATCGTCAACGCGATGACCGATGTCCGTGAAGGATTCATCGAGTGGGATGAATTTCACTAATCGGCGGGGGAGAGGACATGACTTTTTTGGGGTTTGGTAAACCGAAGCATCGGTCCGACAATCCGGAAGTCAGATTGCAGGCGGTGTTGCAAACCGACGATCAAACGTTGCTGGCGGAAATCGCCCGCACCGACGGATCGCCGCGGGTTCGCCATGCGGCAATCGACAAAATAATCGCGCCGGAACATCTGCTGGCGGTGGCGCTTGATGGTGATCATATCGACGCACGTATCGCCGCCGTGGAGAAAATCGACTCGCAGAAGACATTGGCGGAAATTGTCAGGGCTCGCAAGAACCTGCAGTTGATGGGTGCCTGTTTCAGCAGGATCACCGACCGTGAAATACTCAAGCGAATCGCCAACAGCGGTGAGTACAACATGTCGGCGCGGCGCATGGCCATTGAGAATTTCGCCGATGAGACGTTTTTGTCCGAAATCAGTCAGAACCAGGGCGAACACGCCAAACCCAAAACGCCGGAGGAAATCGACGCACTGATAAAAAAGCATGGTGGGGTGCGTTTGGCACGGGCGCTGGGGAAATTCCGTGGAAGTCCGGCCGCCCTTTTGGCGCTGGGAGAGATCACGCGGCGCGGAGGCGAGGCCGCACAGGTGGCGGTGGAGTATCTGACTCAGGCGCTGGCGCATGCCAAGACCGAAATTCGTCTCACCGCCGAAGAACAACTGGTGCCGGTTCGTGATCCGGAACTGATTGCGCAGATGGTTCGCATGATGGAGAAGGCGGAACTGCATGAAAAGATACTGGCGGTGCTGAAGCGCATCGATCATCCCGACGCACGTCAGATCGTCGACTCAGCAGAGGGACAAGCATAAGGCGGGCGTGCTATCGTTCCGTCATTGAAGGAGAACGCGATGCCGAAAAAAATCTTGATCATCGATGATGAAGAAGACATGCGCATCTATCTGGAGACGGTGTTTCGCAAGGCCGGCTATGCCACTGAAACGGCGGTCAACGGCGATGATGCCCTGGCGCGGCTGACCGAAATCGATCCCGACCTGATCACACTTGATATCCTCATGCCGCAAAAAAGCGGGCTGAAATTCTTTCAGGCCCTGCGCGACGAACTGGCAACGGTCAATCTGCCGGTTATTGTCGTTTCCGGCGTTTCCGGACACAGCGACTTTTTCGATCCGAAGGCCCTGGGCGGTCCGACCGCATTCATGGACAAGCCGATCAATCCCGATACCCTGTTGGCAGGCGTGAAAGCATTACTGGGGGAATAACCGATGGCGACGGCGGCGTACAGAGGACTTGCTTCCGCCTACTTTTGGGCAGTCGGTTCACTGACCCGGATGATTCCGATTGTTATGGGACTAACGGCAGTCATCGTCGCGCTTTCTCTTTCTCTCCCGCCGTTTTGGTCGGGATTGTCGATCGCGAGCATTGGCCTGGTTGTCGGCAGTGCGGCATACATTGCGCGGCGAAGCGATGCCGCAAGAGAATACCCGGCGATCGATCGGTTTTTTCAGCAGGTGCCCTGCTATCTTTCGATTCAGGATAAGGATCTCAACATCATTCGGGCCAATCAATTGTTTCGACGCGATTTCGGTAATCGCCTCGGCGAGAAATGTCACAAAGTGTACAAAGGCTCCAATGATATTTGTCCCAACTGCCCGGTTATTAAGACCTTCGCCGACGGAAAAACATACAGCACCGAAGAAACGGTGATCACCAAGGACGGACGGCCGGCACGGATGATCGTGTATACCACCCCGGTTCTCGACGAAAAACAAAATATTACCGGTGTTATGGAGATGTCCACCAATATCACCGAAATCAAGAAACTGCAGGATCAACTCGAAGCGGGGCGCAAGGAATATCAGGACCTGTTCGAGCGTGTTCCGTGTTACATTTCCATACAGGATCGTGCCCTGCGTATTATCAAGTGTAATCAGCGTTTTGAGCAGGAATTCGGCGATCCACGCGGGAAGTACTGCTACGAAGTCTTCAAGAATCGCGACCGGGTCTGTCCCGAGTGTCATGCGTTGAAAACACTTGAGGACGGCGCCATTCACAGCCGCGAAACGACCGTGATCCGCAAGGACGGCACTCCGGCGCGGCTGGTTGCGTATTCCTCCCCGATCTACAACGACGCCGGCGAAATCGAAGCGGTGATGGAGATGTCCACTGATATTTCCCAGATAAAACGTCTGGAACAGGAACTCGCGGATATGGGGCGGACGATCGCAGTCATGGCGCATCGCATTAAAAACATCCTGATGGGACTCGAAGGCGGTATTTTCGTGGTCAATGCCGGGATGGAAGACGGCGACGATGCCATGATTAAAAAAGGCTGGGGGATGATCGAACGCAATGTCGCCAATGTCTCGCGCATCGTTAAGGACTTACTCTACTGCTCGCGGGAACGAGAAATGAATTTCGAACAGTGCGATCCGGCCCCGATCGTTTACAGCGTGTATGAACTATTTCGGGGAAAGGCCGCGCACGAAAACATCAATTTCGAAATCGACGCCAGGGAAAGCCTCCCCAACGGGCGATTCGATCCCGAAGCGCTACACAGTCTTCTGACGAATCTGGTCACCAACGCGATTGATGCGTGCCGCAACGATGCTATCGAAAATCGCGACCGCTACGCGATCGTCATCCGTGCCTGGTACGATGAAAATCGCAACCATATTTTCGAAGTCGAGGACAATGGTACCGGCATACCCGGTCATGTCGGGGAAAGCGTGTTCGACGATTTCTTCTCCACCAAGGGGCGTGAGGGAACCGGCCTGGGACTTCTGGTTGCACATAAGATTGTGTATGAACATGGCGGACGGATCACTTTCCGCTCCCGTGAGGGGCACGGCACCACCTTCCGGGTTGTTTTTCCCACGCCCACTGCGGCATAAAAAAGACAGCCCATACGAGCTGTCTTATCGTCAATAAAAACCACGGACTGTTTAGGGGCACAGCGGCGCCGGGCCCTGGGGAGATCCGTAGAGGTAGTCAATCAGGTATAATATGTCGAGTAGATTGATGGCGTCGTCGGCATTACCGTCACCGGCCTCTATCGGTCGTGGTGCCGGACCGGTCGGAATGCCATACAAATAATCGATAACATAGAGCACATCGAGCAAATTTATAAACGAATCGCAACTGGCGTCGCC
This sequence comes from Candidatus Zixiibacteriota bacterium, assembly GCA_016933695.1. Classification (GTDB taxonomy): domain Bacteria; phylum Zixibacteria; class MSB-5A5; order GN15; family PGXB01; genus JAFGAL01. The sequence continues at coordinate 210,942 of JAFGAL010000010.1, forward strand.
GCATGTGGTCGAAACCGTGATGCCCAGATGCTGAACATCGGTCAATGATGTCGGACTTCCGTCCGTAATGCGAACCGAAAACGGGAAAGTCCCCTGCTCACCTGCACGCCCCAGAATCGTTCCGGTGTGCAGATCTAACTCCATGCCGTCGGGAAGTGCCCCCGCCGTGACGACAAAATCATAAGGAGGCGTTCCGCCCGTGAAAGCGAGAACCTCCGCGTAATCAACCCCGCTGTTTGTACTGGGAAGCGAGGTCGTCGTGATATGAATTTCCGGGACTGAGGGATTACGAACTTCTACCCGAATGCACAGATTGTAATTGTTGCCGTACAGGTCGTACAATGTCACCCAGGATGATCCGTCGTACAAACCGCTTCGATGTTCGGTCTGGATTGTGCCGTCGTCCATGTAAATCCACGGCGTGTCGACCGGCGCGGGATCGAGAACGGAAAACCCAACATGAACGTCTTCACCGGCATCCAACACAATATTTTTCGCGGTGATATCGATCATAGCCATCATATCGGCGGTAATATCGACTGAGTCGAATACATTCGTGGGATAGGTCCCGTCACTGTGCCAGAGATACATCCGCATCGGTGTGTTTCCGGAAAAACTGCCGTCAACCGTGACGCATGATAACGTGCAGGCCTGTTCGGCGGTAAAGCGAACATTGTGCAGATCTTCGGAACTGGACACCATCGGGATCATATACGCCGCCGAACCGTTGTCCGATTGCAGGATGCCGGTATTGCATCGATGCTGACTGCACAGGGTGGGATCGCCGTTCAATGTCATACCATAAAACCAGGTGATTTCCCACTCCTCGAAACCGCCTTGGGCCTGTTCCGAAAACCAGTGGCGGAATGATACCCCGAGATTGTCGCCCTGACCGAAGGGACCGTAAAAATCCTCGAAGTTCAACATCGAACCGGATTTGGCACTACCAATCGCGGCCAGACCGTGATCCTTGTTGAAGATGTACCATCCGGAGCTGTAATCGGTCTCGACATACCGGGCATTGGAACAGGCGAACAAATTATAAAAATGCGCCGCCGGATCGGTCGACAGAACATTGGAAATATACACCCAGGACCAGTCATCCACGGGGCGTTTAAAAGCATGTCCGCCGGGCCAGGAATGCACACAGACCTGGATGAATTCATAATCGAGTGGAATCCGGCTGAGATAGTCGGGCCCCCAGGTGGTCCAGGTGTCGTTGACAAAGGTCCGGTTGCTGTATGCCTGACCTACATTGGTATTCCACCAGGCGCCGCCCGACGCCCAGTCGTCGTCGATATACACCAGCGCCCGGCTGGTTTGCGGCAGAAGATCACAGCGGTACAAATGGTTTTTGTCGAAATAATTCTGCACCAGCTCCGCCTCGGTGTCACCGGTCATGGTGAGGGGAGAGGCGGTCAGCCGACCAAAATAAATTTCCGGCGCAACGTTCCCGGTGTGAGAATCGTACCGGCCGTCACTGTCAGTATCGGTGAAAACTCCGTCCAGATCCAGATAGTACAAATCGCAGGGAAATTCATCATGTTCCGGCGGATCGCCGAAATCCGTTTCGAACCAGGCAACCGGCAAATCGCCGATAAACACGAATCCCTCGATACCATGATCGAAATGGCGTCCTTGCAGAAAACCGCGCATATCTTCCGGCGTGCCGCCACTGGATAAAAACAGCGATGCGGCATACCCTTCGCCGGTGAGTTCCATTTGATACCGCTCGATGGATGAGGCAACCTGATAGTACAACGTTTCGTTGATGATGATGTCGAAGCCGACAGCATCACGCACGTCTTTGGCAGTCGCGACATGTTCCACGGCACGAATGGAGAAATTACCCTTGACCGCCGAACGCGACTGCCAGTCGGCAAATCCGGTCGGGCGGCTGTTGTCCGGTGAAACCCAGCGGGTCATGACCGTGTTGGCGACGGAACGGTCGCCTTTCACGGAATCCGGCACCGGTATTGGTGAATCGGTTTGGGCCGCGACGGTTGCGAACAACAGGCACGGTGTGAATACAGCCATGAGTAATTGTGACAATTTCATAAGCAGTGTCCCCGAGTTGGCATTATATCCTGATGTGAGATGTTAAAGGTGGGCATGACGGGATGGTGGTTACCTTTTTATTCTATGTATCGTCAATAAACTGTCGTTCTTTCGATCGGGGCGGTCGATAACCGGCCGCCCCGGAGTTCGTGTCTCCTACGGACACAGCGGCGCGGGTCCGGGCGGAGTATCGTAGAGATAACTGATCTCATATAAAATATCAAGCAGATTGATCACCCCATCGGCATTGGCATCGCCGGATTCCCGAGGATCCGGCGCGGGTCCGGGCGGTGTGCCGTATAAATAATCGATAATATACAAAACATCCAGCAGGTTGACCGCATCGTCATTGTTGGCGTCACCACAGGTATACGGCAGAGAAACCGTGCCGGTGGAAAGCCTGGGGGTGTAATCGATCAGCGGGCTGTAAAACATCGGCAGGTGCCCGCTGTATCCGTCAAGAATGATATCGGCATACTGCCCGGCAGTCGTCGAGCTGGAAATGGTAAAATACAATTTCAGTACCGGTCCGGCCCCGGCCTCCAGTGTCATATCGGACAGGTTATACAGCAAAAACGATGATCGTCGATTCCACGGATCGTAATGCACCCAGACCAGAGTGTCGAACACCTCGGTACGGCATCCGGCTGTACTGAAGGAATCAAGAGTCAACTTCATGGTTCCGTAGTACTCCACGGGAATACTCAGTTTGCTGATCGGAATCGAATTATACCCGTAGATGTCGACGACGACCTGCGTTCCGGGATCACCCATGACGCTGAGACTTTTCATTGTGTCGGCCAGCGCCACGATCCCGTCGCGATATGTCACCGACCGGTAATCGCCGTCGCCGGCTTCGACATGAAGCGTGACATTGTGACTTCCGGCATGATTGAACACGTGCGAAACCGTCTGTCCGGTGGCAGAATCCCCGTCATCGAAATCCCACAGCCAGGAAACCACATCGAGCGTCGATGATCCCTCGAATTCCACCTCGAACGGAAGCCAGCCGATGGAAGAATTCGGTGTGTACGACACTCCCAGCTTGGTTAAAGCTTTAATACAGAAATTGCCGGTTACTTCGTACTCGGTCAGATCGACCCAGTTGGCGCCGCTTTTATAATAACTTTGTCCCGGCTCGGCCGATGATTCGACTGTCGTGCGATAATCGGCGCCGAGCAGGACCGGCACGTCGGATGTCATATCATACGGATGTCCGCCATGCGCGAGATTGACATACACGTAGAACTCGTCATCGAATGTCAAGTGCACCGGGACATCCAGGTCGATCGTATGAAATCCGGTATGCGCAATAAAACCCGACGTGACCGACAATTCATCTTTTAATTGACCATCTTCGAACGTGTCATAGATTCTGACCGTGTAGGGGACATTGTCGGCGGCGGTGAAAAAACTCACCGATGTCAGCAATTCGCCGCTTTCGGCAATGAAAGCGTTGAATGCCTCGGTCACGCCGGAAAGCGTGTCCCGCCAGCCGTGATAGTCGTGATAATACACGCGGTCATACTGCATCGGTTCGACATTCTGGAATGAGATCCCACCCATTTCGGGATGATGCCCGCAGTGTTTGTCGTAATAGGATATCCAGAAATAGCCGCCCTCACAATACGATCCCCCCCAGCTGTTCTTAATCAGCCAGGCACCGGGATTGGGGGCCTGAGTCGGTTTGTTGTCATCCCATCCGACAATCGCAACGGCATGGTTGGGATCGTAATAATAATACTCCGGCTGATAGTGCACACATCCGGAAATAAACCCGCCGTCTGAACACAGACAGGTTCCCATCGCGCCGTATTGCATGATTTTCGTTTTAATCGAATCGATATCTTCCAGATTGTCGCCGACCACCAGCCATTCGACATCGCGAACATAGTACCGGTGATAGTCGGGGTCGAATCGCGCCGCGGCGGTATCATAAATCTGGCCGTCGATATCGCGGACCGCGCCCTCGCCGCGAGCAAGGTAGGCCGTGGCGACCCGGTAATCGCCGCCCTGATGCACCACCAGGCCGCTTCCTTCGGGCGGGTAAATGTCATCATTGTTGTGCTGGTTGAATCCATTCCACCAGTCCAGATGGTATTCGGCCAGATTCGGTTCGCCGGATTCGCCGGCGGCAGTCCAGACCCCGGTCATGAGAAGATTACTTTCAATGGCGGCCATGGTTCCGTGAGTCCAGCAGGTTCCGCCGGATTGATTTTTCACCGATGTCACATAGTTTTGGCCATTGTAGTCGCGCAGATCGAAGTAGGACGGGGGATCGGCCAGGGCGATACTGCCGATCAGGATGAATAAGAAAACAACCGTCAAACCGGCCTTAACAATACCATTACCCATGATTTGTCTCCTTAGGATTGTGATTTGTCGACCAGAGTAGCCAGACATGTAATCTTTTTGTTACCCCACACCCGGAGACGGTTGTTAACCGGACCGGATAAGACTCTGTTAAGTGCAAGCCAGCTAGTGTAATATACGTTCGGATGCCGTTTTTGTAAAGGACAGAATTCCCACCGAATTCTCCTTAACCAATACCGGATGCAAAGAAAAAGGGCCGCCTGATGACGGCCCCCGTTTTGTCCGGCGAAAGTCAAATCAATCGGAATTGATAAACCACTCCCGGGCAAGGCGTTCGGTGATTTCAATGATTTCGCGGTTGTGCGGGCGAAGCGCCTTGCGTTCGATCAATCCGTCGACGGCCTTGTGCAACAGCACCATTTTGTCACGAACCGGGATCAATGCCGGGTAGTATTCGTTGTTAAAAAAGATGCGATACCGCTCCCGCAGATGCGGATCATCAAGCATACGACCAATGGCGTTTTCAAGTTCCTTGCCGCGCAAATCATCAAGTTCCTCCTTGGGCGACCGAAGCAACTCGATTGTCTGTTTCAGGCCATTGTTGGCCTTGAATACCATCTGCCAGCATTGAATGACGCCGAGGGAATTGACTACCAGCACACTCAAACTGACCCGGTTGGAATCCGGCTCAACCTCCACGCCCTTCATGAAGGGAATGAAGTAATTGTCGGTAATTGCGGCGAAGGCACTGATGCCGCCCGCGAAGGGATCATCGATAATGTCGGAAATAGTGAAATACGGTTTGCGTTCAAAACGGGCATCCTGAATGAGCATGAACTCCTCTTCGGTAAAATGGAACCGTTCACGCCATTTTTCTTCGGGGGAGAGGTTTTTACGCGTCAGCGATGACTGGCTGGTCAGCATGCCCAACGCCTGACCGCCGCGCCAGACCAGTGGCAAAACACCAATCACCCATTCCGCCGAACCGCCGATCTCTCCGATCATGGAGTATAATCCCCGCTGATCGGGGAATTGCACACCATCCAGGCCCAGAATCAACCCGGGCATGAGGTCGCCATCTTTGTCGAACGGCGTGGCAATTCCGGCCTCATTGAGAATATCCATGGCCGGATAATGCCGGGGACGATCCAAAAAGAATGAACTCAACTGGTCGACCTGCGACATATTGTAGGAATTCGCGATAATTTCGGCGGCATCCAGCAGTTTTAGCTCGCGGGGATTGAATTCCTTGAAATACGCACCGGACATCCATCGCTGGACATAAATATCCGGAAGATGACGTTTTACATTGGCTTCACTGATAAACAGCGCGGTCATACTGGAATGCAGTCCCTTTACCGATTTGGTCGTGCCCTCGACCACGTCACTGCCCATTGACAGTAGTGCCACATCACGCGGCATGGCCAGACCGTATTGGGATCGATGCTGTTCTTTGCCGAAAACCGCACCAACCGCGATCGTGGGGTTACCGCCGGCCTCCTTGCCCGGTTTGACCCGGACGCCTTCCGTTATGGCCGACTCGATCAACACCTCCTCGCCAATCGGGAGCGTTTCGGTGGTATTCTGCAGGACTTCGGCCATAATTTGCGCCGAAGTGCGGTCGTTGGCCCGCTTGAGAAAATTGGTCAGGTCCTTGTCGACTTTATCCTTGGGGTAGTTGTTGATGCTTCCCCGGCCGTGGACGCCAACCGCAATCGCGGACAGCGCCGCCGACAAAACCGCCGACTGGCGCACCTGGCGATTGCGCAGAGTTCCCAGATTGGACTTGAAGTTGACTTTGTCACTCAGGGTGATGAGAGTACACGAATCCAGTGCGATATCATAATTGTGCAATGCCGATTTGTGTCGATGGTTGAACTCAATGATTTGATCGGGCGAGAATACCTGTTCATCCTGTTGCCCGTTATAAGAAAGACGCCGGTCTGCGATATTGAATCGCAAGTTATTATCCATGATACTATAACCTCATCCGGTTTATTCGCCTGCTTAAATGCGGCCTGTGTGTATTCACCAAGAATGTATTAATCTTTTATACGAAGTCAATGCCTAATATTGCCCGCAATGTGTCTCGCTTTATCGCGACGGTTTTATCAGCCCACGATCAGCGCGATGATGATCACCAGCACCATCAGGATCACTGTCGGACGCGCCAATTCGCCGATCATGGTTTTGATACTCACGCCAAAATACTCGCAGGTTACCACCAGGCAGGGATGAACCGGAGAAATCACATATCCATAGTATATCGCGATATATATCAATGCGAAGATTGCCGGTGTGACCACACTCACGGCCGCCAGATAAACCGGAAAAATGATCGAGGCCGGAAGTTGCACGCGGCCGGTGACAAGTCCCAGGATGAACCCCGCACTGAGTGCCAGCATCAATGGCGGCAATGGTAACGCCGCAATCAATGTCCCCGTTTCGGTGACCTGAAAGATGCGCAAATACAAAAACATCCCCAGAATGATCAGCGCGAAATTCCAGGGCTTCATTTTTATCGTAATCGTTTTCAGATCAAGGCGTTTGCGGCTGAAGAAAATCGACAACGCCAGACCGGTCAGCACTCCGAGCAGGGTCGCCTCCGAATTGAGATGAAACAGCTTCTTCAGGATGAAATCGACCGCCGGAGCGGAGATAATTATTACCAGCGGCACAAGCAGTTCTTTCAGTGAAAACTGATTTGGGTAAACCAACCTGCCGTTGACCCGTCGCAAAAGAAACAGATAGCCCAAGAATAACGCCACCGCAAAGCCGGGGAGCAGATAGATCACCGCCCGGTAGACGTCGATATCGCACAGCTCCGCCGACACGATCAGCGCCGAACTTAACGGGTAGATCAGGATAAATAAATGCCGGAACCAGTTGTTGATCGACGCCATCAGTTTTCCGGGGACTCCCGCGCCGCCCTTCTCCAGAATCGGCGCCGACAACAAGGCCCCGCCCGGCATCGGAAGCAGACCCATCAAGGCCGCCGAGAAGGCGAGAAGATATCGCTGGGGAATACGAACATTGGCCACCAGGCTGTCGATTTGGCCGCTTGCCTTCATGGTCCCGCCAAGAATCGGGATAATCCCCATCGCCAGCGACAAGAGAACGATTGACGGATCGGTCAGAGTCAAGATAACCCGATCCAGCACGATATCAGGCGAAAGCGTGAAAAATCCCAGAAGCAATGCCCCGCAAATAAGCCCCAGAGGAAGACTCTTTTTGGAGATCAACAGAATTGTCGCCAGTGAAATGAGAAATCCAAGCCAGGTCATGGGAGTATGTATATAGCCCTTTGTCGTTTGTTGTCAAGAAAACTGTCCGCATCCCATAAAAAAAGGCAGTCGGGTAAACGACTGCCTTTCGGATTGGTTATTTTCGTTTACGGGCACAATGGCTCCGGTCCCTGCGGCGTTCCGTAGAGATAATCTATCACATAAAGAACATCAAGCAGATTGACACTGTCATCGGCGTTGACATCGGCAGATTCTATAGGGTCGGGAGCCGGGCCTTTCGGCGTTCCGTACAAATAGGAGATCACAAAGAGGATATCAAGCAGATTGACATTCTCATCACCGTTGGCGTCGCCGCAGACATACGGTTCACCTGGCAGGGCTACCACACCCGCCACGAGTTGCGGCGTGTAGTTCAATATTGGTCCGTTGAAATACGGGAAATGTGTCATATAGCCATCGAGAACAATCGGCGCTTCCTGCTCTTCTGTTGCCGACGCGGGAATGGTAAAGTATAGCTTTAATATGGCGCCCGAACCGGCTTCCATATCAGGGGTTGTGCTCTCGGTATTGTACAGGGTAAAAGTGCTTCGCCGGAAATAGGTGTCTTGATGAACCGGTTCGACATTATCGAAATATTCCGTGCGACATCCGGCCACCGAGAATGAATCCAGTGTCAGACGCATGGTCCCGTCGTATTCCACCGGGATTTTCATCTGCCGAATCGGAACCGTATTGCTTCCCTGGATGACTACCTCGACCGTGGTACCGGGTTCGCCGAAGGCATCGAGACTGATCATGGAATCGGCCAGCGCGGTGATATACTTGGTGGCGTTGTAGACGCGTACGTCGCTCCCGGCGATCACGCGAAGGGAAACGTCATAGCGTCCGTTATCGGTATATACGTGAGTCGGCGACTGAACGAATGCCGAGTCACCGTCGCCGAACGACCAGGTCCAGGAGTCCACGTCAAGCGAACTGGCGCCGGTGAAATTGACCTCGAACGGCACGTCGCCCCAGTTATTATCCACCATGAACGACACTCCACGGTCCGGAATGATATTCGTGTGCACATATTCGATCATGGGATCGCATCCTTCCCAGTCACAATGAAGGTTGTCGATCGTATACCAGGCGTTTTGGCTACCGCCCCAGCCATAGTTCATATGCACCTGGTCGTACACACCCGCCTCCAGCCAGCCGTCACAGACAATGGCATGGCGGGATATCGTATACAACATCGGACGCGAGGCGTCGACTTCGGCCCGGATAATATCCGACCATATTTGCACCGGGTAGGAACTGCGATGTTTCCGCTCGATCTCATCCAGATAACGAAAATAATTCGGCATGATCCATTCCACGTCGGTGGTATAAGCGCCGGATCCACACACGCCGTAGTCCATATGGAACGCCACCCCGACTTCGTAATTCAATTCCGAAAGCGCATTTTGCTCATCGGTCGTACATCCGCCGTTGCAATTGTTGGGAATATTGGCCCAGTCATAGGAATCCGAAAAATCGGCGGAACAGGTTTGCCCCGGGCTGTTTCCATTACATGAATAGTCACCAGGCCAATAAAACGAGCGGGAGCCCATGCCTTCCAGCGGCCACTGGTGATAGAGCATGATCTGGGCCACGGCCGTCGCGACACAACCGACCACGCACCGACCGCCGTCGCCAAGAGGACACAGGGCGTTATACGGCGATCCCTGATGCCAGGATGAAGTCAACAGCGGGCCGGCCATGGCGAATTCGCCGGCGTCCTTGGCATCCAGATTCGCGGCGAACTGATCTGATGACACCGTGTACAGCTCCCAGGCCTGACGATGTTCGGGGCCAAGCAAAATATTGCCTTTTTCCGGCTGAACGGCATCCATACTGCCGTAATTGCCGACATATAAGCGCACCCGATCCTGAATCACCTCAGCAATCATCGCCGAGAATCCCTCGGGATCGTCATACCGGAAATTTGATTCGTCGGAAAAGGCTTTAATCGGCGGCAGTTCCTTGAGTGTCGGAACAATAACAAAGCCGAGCGGCGAAATTTCGAAGCATTTTGCCAGAAGCGTGTCGTTGAGTGCAATATCCTCAACGGCAATGATTTCCGGGTGGGATGAACCCGCCCAGGAACCGTTATGATACGTCCAGTAGGTCAGCCAGTTCCGGCAAACCTGTGTCATCTCATCGAGTTTGGCGATTTCCGCACGCACCGGTGCGACCGCGACAATGATGAGAATCAAAAAGACTGATAGGCGAGCGGCGTGTGTTTTGTGCATAGCATTCCCTTCAAGCGGGCGGTTAGAGGCAAAATGAGGGTCATAACTTTCATACATAATATACGTGAAATCGGCGATTTGTCAATAACTTGAATATAGAGAAAATCGGTATTACTTGAAGTAAAATATCGGGTTAGACAATTGCCTGTAGGGATATTTTGAAAATAGACGGTACTTAGGCCTTAATCCTGCCTATCCCGATGAGATATAAGTGGCTTAAATTGTCTCTGTCTTTATGAAAGACCGTCGTAAGACTTTTTTATTCTTGACATAAAAGACAATCCAGTGTATTATTCCACAACCCTGGTTGATATCTGCGCAAATCCATGACAGGGTAATACTTACTAACCAGGTCAATTTCTGCAATATTAGCGACCTGAACGGCAACACGGGATTTTATGCAGTAAGTTATCTTGCCATAACTGACAAATACTAACCGCTATACGTTTTTGAGGAGGAACTATGTGGTCACGCCAGGCTATCCGGCTGTTTTTATCCATGCTGTTTTTTTTGATGCTCAGTGGCGTCTCGTGGGGGCAATTTCCGTATGATCAGCCAATCGGTGAACCGGATGTCCCGGGCACCATGACAGTCAACCATACCTATACCATCAGGATATACCTGCAAAACGGCGATGATGAATACGCCACATCCAATGGGGGATATCTTGATGTCTCCTTCCCGCAACCCGGCCGGGTTGAAGTGGACCAAGGCCTGCAATCAGCGGGTTGGGATTCATATACGCATTATTCGATTGGTTCGACCATTTGGAATATGAATCAGGAAGAAATAACGGCAATTCATCCGTTGTTCAGTGCCTATGCCGAATCCTGGCAACCGTTGCAACTGCGCTGGATTGAAATTGAAGTGACCCCGACCCAGGTCGGGTCATTTGATATTTATTACCGGCGCTCGATGTTCGACCGGTTTAATCAACTGCAAATTGCACCACAGAGTTCAAGCTACACCGATCAGCAGGGGTGGCCGGTGCGTAAGTATACCGTGCAGGTGATACCGAGTGATTTTGATTTCAACTTCACCGATCCCGATGGCACGATCAATGTCGATCTCGATAATCCGCAACCGGTGCAAATCGCGTGGGAGCAGGAGTTGTCCGATCCGGCGTACTTATCGCTGGCATATGACACCGATTGCAACGAAGGCGGACATACCTGGATTTCAGTGACAATCCCGCTTGATCCCAATGAAAGTGGAGACAGTTATACCTGGGATATCGCAAGCGCGGGTTTGAGTGCGGGCGATTATCGTATCTGGGGTTTTATCTATGACGGCGAAAACGACCCGGTCTATGATTGCGCACCGGGCATCATTCATGTTACCGAGGGACCGGAAGCATATATTACGGTCATTCCCGAAGGAGCACAAACCATTCATCCCGGCGAATCCGCCCATTGGGATGTATATGCCATTGATACCAATGGCGACCCTATATCAGATTTGGAGATTAGATTTAGAGAGTGTTCGGATTTTGGTGTGTACGATATATTCTATACTGATAACAACGGACATGTGGCAATCGACTATGCTCCATCAAGCGACATTTGGGTGGAATCTCTATTTTGGTATTTTGGTCCGGATCCGAGTATAGAATATGAACTTAACGGCACACACCACTATGTTAATCTGTACATTAATTTGGAAGCATTACCGTATGAGCCCTGCCCTTCGAGTGAGCAGTTTTATACTCTTGATGAACACACGGTTGCCGGTTACAGTTTTTGCTCACTGGCAAGTGTGATTCCCGGAATAACTGACAATAGCGGTAATGGGATAAATCTGGGATTTGAAATGCCGGGAGTAAAGGATGCTGACAGCACCGATGAATCCAAAGACGAATACCATAACTATCCAACAGTAGTAACTGGAGGAATTCACGGGAATTGTCTGGAGTGGGGATTGGCAGATTGGGGCTACTATAATTATTCGGGGACATTTCCCGCGATGCAATCCTTCACATTGGAATTCTATCTTAACATAGGCGTTAATGTGCCGACAGATGGCGATATGATTCAATTCGAGATAGGGGACACGGAATCTTATCATTATCTTATCCTTACCGTTTACGATAATGGAGAAATCACGGTAAATGGGTATTTGTTTGACGATTATTATATTTCAATGCACAGCCTCCCCATGTCAACAGACGGGACATGGCATCATGTATCTCTGGATTGCGATGCGAGTTATAATTATATCATGCTTCTTATCGATGATTCAATTGTTGACAGGTATGATATTGGCGAGGCGACGGGTATGTCATTCGATGGCTTTGAGATGTCTGGCAATTATTATTCTGGCGATGGTATTAACAGAGGTATTAACAGAATTCTTCTTGACGAAATGCGGATTTCAAATACTTCAAGGTTTTGGGAAAACTTCCAGGCGTGCCCGGAAAATGAACAGAAATATGTTCTCGACGACTATACCGTCTGCAGTTACAGCTTCTGCGCGGGCACCAATCCGGCTATAGGTATTCCGGATAATAGCGATAATGAAATACATATGATAGATTTTGGCTGGGGTGGCAAAGATAATGAGTCATTAATTATAGATGACGGTTATTATGGCAGTTGTCTTGATATGGGGTCCGGGGTATCTTACCACGCGGATGCCACTATGCCGCCGATGGATGAATTTACCGCCGAACTCTATTTTAAAACCGATTATGATGATGACTATTATGACAATGATGGCCATATTGCGTTATCTTTATTCGAACCAGAAAAAGATGCCGGATATGTGGATTTATTTATAGTACAGGATATGGTTTATATCTATATATGTTTTGGTTCTGAGTCTGTCTATTCGGATATAGAGCGAGATTTATTCGACAACCAGTGGCATCATATGGTCATGCAATATGCGAATGGGATATTCACATTAACAGACAATGAAGAAACGATATTCAGCCAGGAAATCGAAATTACGGAGGCGATTGATTTCGGGAGTTTATATATCGATGGCGGCGTGATAGAGGGCCAGATGCTTGTCGACGAAATTCGCATTTCCAACGTCGCCCGCTACTGCGGAGGAATGGATTTTCAATTTGGCAGGGATGACTGGCAATTCCCCAATCGCGATCTATGGCCTGCAAGTAAGGATTTTCCTTCTTGGGATTTATTTGTTAAGGCTTTTGGGAGTGACCAATGTGAATATGGTATTTTTAATATCCCCAAACCCGCTGCCGTAGAATACTGGCAAAGAATAAAAAAACCTGAGTGGAAAGGTTCCTGTTTTGGTTTTTCAACTACATGTTTTCTTTTTTATGACAATTGGCTCAATATAGAAGATGAATTTCCGGACAATGAATTTGTTTATGAAGTAGAAAGAAGTGAGTACGATTACAAAGCACCTATGATGATAAACAAGTATCATCTTTATCAATGGGGATATAATCATAAAAAATATAAGGATTATTGCATAAACAATATTACTCCTCTTGAAACATTGGAAGATTGCCGCGCCATGTTTGAAAACCCCACAGATGCGCAACAGATATTGTCATTCATAGATGTTGTTGTGGAAAACTCAGAGACAAAATATAAGGGACATTCTGTTAACGCTTATCGATGCGAGATTGATGCTGAAAATCCAAATATAATATTTTTATATGTCTATGAAAATGATATGGCCGCTGAAGATGACAAAACACGTGTGGTTATTGATACCGATACTGGCGTATGGTCATATACTAATGGGACTGCATCTCAATATGGTCCATCAAATAAAAACCTGTTCCTTATGGAACCGGTGAGTGAATATGTATCTCCGCCACTGCTACCGCCGAATAATGCCAATAAAAAAGACGATGAGTTGACAGAATTTACCGAAATATTCCTAAGTACCACTGACTCGGCCGGTTTTACATACACGAATGGCAATATTGGTCATGGTACTGCGGCAACTTATAACACCCTCGATCAGGGGCATGCCATCATACCGTTCACCGGAGGCGAATCTTTCATCCAGGGCTATTTCCTCCCAAACGGAGAATGGGAGTCCGAATTCTCGGGGATCGGGGACAGTACGTTCTACCTGACGATGTTTACCGCCAATACCGTTATCGACTATGAGCGCAAAAATGTCTCGAATGATCAGACGGAAAAACTGACCTACCCCGGCAACGACAGCGCGCTGTGTGTGCACAATCCCGATCCGACCGGTCGTCTGTACAGTCTGGAGACCATTGCGATTGCCCCCGATTCCGAGATCGTGGTGAAAGTCTCCAATATGTCCATCACCCCCGGCGACTCGACCGTCTATGCCATCACTCCCGATGCCGGTTTGCAAATCGACAATTTCGGCGGGGCATCAGCTTTCAATCTCTTTGTCGAGCAGGTCGGTATTCATGGTGACAGCGTGTTCTATCATACCGGTGTACAAATCGGTGCGCAGACCAGTTGTCGCATTGTCACGGACTTTACTTTACTGACCGATTCGATCTATGTCCTTCTCGATGCGGGCATGACCGGAACCTATGACGATACCCTCCGCGTTGAAAACGAGGGGATGCAGTTCGGTGTTATTGATCTTGAACCGGACACGATGTATGCCATCTATGCCAATGCGGTGCAGGAGATGATGGCAACAATATATTTCGGCGATTTTATCGGAGGATATGCGGCCTCCGATGTCACTAGCGGCGAACTCCTGATCAATGATGTCATCGCGCCGAGCGCAGTATCTATTGAATCATCTCCCAATGGTTTTTCGGGCGATGTTCTTAAAGTTATATTTCCGGTCAAGCCGCTTATCGAAGGGTACGGTTTGCTCTATGACACGACCATGCAAACGGTATCACTCAGTGGCACGTTCCAGGATGCAACCATGTTCAATACCAAGACGAGCGTTGTCATGATCGGTCATGTGTCAGGCGATGTCAATGGCGACGGCCGGGTAAATGTTGCCGATATAACGCATCTGATTTATTACATCTACAATGATGGTCCGGAACCCCAGCCGCTTCGCGAGGCGGGTGATTACAATAACGATGGGTTGATCAACCTTGTCGACGTGCTGGAGTTGATCGAGTATGCCTTTGGCCGTAATCCGGCCAATTGACGGTTTTATAACGGGCGGGACGAGGATCTCCCGCCCGTAACACTATTATCAATCACAACGGTTTTACTGCGAAGCGGAATATTTATTCGGAAAATCACAGTGAAATAACACGGGCATAAAAATATGCCGGAGGTCGGAATCGAACCGACACGATGTTGCCATCGGGGGATTTTGAGTCCCCTGCGTCTACCAATTTCACCACTCCGGCATGAGACTGTGAAAATAATTTTTCCCGCGCAATTAGTCAAGTGATAAATGAATCGCATGGCAATTACGAACCCGAAATATCATGTTTATATCTCCCCACAACCGACAATTTAATAACTTGACAGGCAAGGTCATATGTCGTTTATTTTATAATCTGGATGTAATCTATTCTTCGGAGGGCAGTCGCAAGTGTCAAAAAAGCCAACTTCCCGAAAAAATAACACCGAGAAAGAGACCCCGTCGGATCGACGCAAATTCCTCAAAAAACTCGGCATGGGCGTGCTGGTGACGGCGTCATATTCTCTGATCTCGCTGACGCAATTCCATTGCAGTGATGATGTAAGTGGCCATAACGGCGGGTATTAGTTATTGTCTCATGCCCAAATCCATTCTGGTTCGTCTGGTCGACAATGTCGGTGACTTAATTATCGGCATTCCCGTCTTCCGCAGTGTTAAAACCCATTATGAAAAATACCGTCTGATCGCAATGGTCAGGCCCGAACAACGCGCCCTTCTCAATGGCTACGTCAATGGATTCATAGCTCCTCAATCAGTTAATGCCTTGCAATCATATGTCGGGATATATGAATATGTGATCAATATTGCCTATGGGTACCCCGATGGGTATCGTCCCGATCGACTGAAGCGCAACAGGGTAAACCATATCGGCATCGAAGACTGGAATAACGGAAGGCATGTATGCAGTAATCTAATTACGGGAGTAGCGCAACATAATATCCCGGTGAGTTATTATCCGCCCAAATTAAGACTGCCATCCGCTGCATATACCCGGGCGCGAGACTGGTTTGAGTGCAACCTGCCGCATGCCGATGATTCTCTGGTTGTTGCCGTCAATGCGGGAAGTGGATTTAAATACAAACGCTGGCCGGTCGATCGCTTTATTCAAGTATGCAAATGGCTGATTGCCGAATTCAACGCCCGCATCATAGTCGTATCCAGAGACAGGCGGGATTACCCGGCACGGAAGTTGTATAACGCTCTACCCGCATATGCGCGCAACTGGCTGACCAATCAAACCCTCGATACGGTGGCCGCCCTATTACAACGGGTTGATTTATGTATCGGAAACGACTCCGGCATTGGGCATTTGGCGGCCGCGGTCAACACGCCGACTGTGACTGTTTTCGGCCCGACATCGCCGCGATTGTGGAAACCCACCGGTTCCAGGAGTACGGTCGTGTTCCATCGCGAAAACGATTGTTGTTGCGGCTACGAAAAGGCCAGGGTGTGTCGGGATAAAACCTGCTTTTCCAAAATCACCGAACGCAATTTTGCTGATGCCATTTTGCACAGCCTCAATGAACACGTCGGACGGGATACGAAGGAGTGCCTGGATCGAATAACCGTGGCCGATACTATTGTCATGTCACGAAATCGCGGCGGGACCCTTCTTGTTAATACCAAATCCCCGCACCCGATGAATATCAATTCCGGACTGCCTGAAATCCAGCGGTTTCTTAATCTGGTCAGCAGGGTGCAGTCGTATTCCCGTATTGTCCGGTACGACCCCCGTCAACGACCGCTTTTACATTTCCTGTTACTCCATCGGATCCTGGTATCAGCCAGCACCAGGAGAAACAATCGCTGGCTTTAATGCTAATGTCAGGGAAATACTACTCTAAAACCGATAGACGTCGGAGCTATCCTCGGGCGCGAGAAATCTGTCGTCGCTGGTTCCGGGACTGACATACAATCCCTTTGAGGGATGAATAGGGCAGGTTTCCTGAGGGACATCCTCGACCCGGAAAATCTCCGTGGTCACCTCGACACAGCGGTCAGTGGCCAGTTTGCCGGACTCCAGGCAGACATCGGCCGTTACGATGCCGTCGGGCATTTCGAAATCCAGCGCCGGGAGAGTGTCGTGAGCCGCTTTCATAATCTCCGCCCAGATCGGCAGGGCATTGGTCGATCCGGTCTGGTTTTTGCCGATCGAAGTTTTGTCGTCGAAACCGACCCAGACTCCGGCGGTAATCTGCGGCGTGAATCCCACAAACCAGTTATCGCAGAAATTATCCGAGGTGCCGGTTTTGCCTCCGGCCGGGCGGGTGAATCCCATCCAGCGGGCTTTCTGGCCGGTACCCCCGGGAGCCAGGACCGATTGCAACATGCTTACCATGATATAGGCGGTTTGTGCCGAAAGCACCTCCTCCTTCTGAATCATGGAATTGTCCTCGATCACATTGCCATAGCGGTCGATTATTTTCAGAATGGACCGATAGGGAACCTTAATACCGCCGTTAGGGAAGACCGTATACGCCGACACCAGCTCGATCGGTCGCACCAATTCGGTCCCGATCGCCAGCGACGCCACTGGATTGAGATGGGTGGTGATTCCCATTTTCTGTGCATAAAAAATCGCCTGTTCGGGATGAATCTTCAACAGCAGTTTAATGGCGACCAGGTTTCGCGACAACATCAAGCCTCGCCGCAGGGTCATCCTTCCCATAAATTCATTGTCGAAATTATGTGGACGCCAGTCCTTGGCGCCGGGGATTTCCAGCTTGATGGAATTGTCGTAAAAGACATCCGACGGATGATACCCGTTGTCCATCGCGGCGGTATAAATAAACGGCTTGAATGCCGATCCGGGCTGAAGGGTGGACTGGACGGCGCGGTTCCATTCGGATTGCTTAAAATCCTTGCCTCCGACCATCGCCAGAATATCGCCGTTTTCATTGTTCAGGACAATCGCCGCGCCCTGAATCTGTTTGTAGACCAGAATCGAATCGCCGAGGCTGTCGGCAGTATCGGGGAGAATCATGCTATACGCGGGCGTTCCGAGACGATACGACCGTTCGATACGCGCCTGAATGGAATCCAGCCTGGTGCGCACCTGTTCTTCGGCCACCTGTTGCAATCCCCAGTCAAGCGTGGTCATCACTTTCAAGCCACCGGAGTAGAGCTTTTTCTCGCCGTATTTATTCAACAAGTACCGCCTGATCATCTCCGTGAAATACGGGGCGCTGCCGATCTCGGTTTTGGGGGGATTGATACCGACCGGAAGGGCTTTCAGCGAATCGTATTCCTCACGCGTCAGTTTGCCCCAGTCGTAATAGGCATACAGCGCGCGGTTGCGAATGCCCTCGACCTCTTCCGGATGCTCAAACTGGGAATACCGTCCCGGTCCCGGCAATAGCGCCACCAGAAAAGCGCAGTCGTCAATGGTCAGTTCATCGACCCGTTTATCGAAATAGGTTCTGGCCGCCGCCGCGATACCATACGCTCCGCGCCCGAAATAGTACTCATTGAGATACATCTGGATAATTTCATCCTTGGCGTAGGTCCGTTCCAGCTTGATCGCCGTCATGGCTTCTTTGATTTTGCGCTCCATGGTCTGCTTCCGATTGAGAAACAGCATTCGCGCCAATTGCTGGGTGATAGTAGAGGCGCCCTCGGCAATATGCCCCTCGGTGATATTGACCAGAAAAGCCTTGATGATTCGTTTCGGATGCAGCCCCCAGTGATCGTAAAACTTGCGATCCTCATTGGCCAGTAACATGTCGATCAGATACGGGGGCATCTGGCTCAAAGGAGTGATAACACGGTTTTCGTTAAAATACTCCTGCAGGATTGTCCCGTCTGCGGCATAAATCCGGGTTTTCAGCGCTGGCTCAATATTGTGCAGACGATCAAAAGAGGGGAGATCCTCCTGATAAATCACATAGGTGCGATACCCGATGACAATGCAGAAAACCACCAGCAGGACACCGAGAGTCGCAACCGATCTCCAGGCCAATTGCTTTTTGGATTTCTTCTTTTTAACGACGACCATGTTCATTGGCTCTATACATCGCGTTTTTCTCTTATCAAGTCAAGATAAAACGGCGGTTACGACACTGTCTCCTTATATCGATTATACTCATTTCCTCACGGTGCCCCGCATAAAAATATTAAAATCTTGCCTTTTGGGCGGCAATTTCGTATTGTCGCACTGTATTGAAACAAAACATGTTAACCCGAACCGCGACGAGCCGATACACAGAATAAATTCAAAGAACCATGCAAAAAGAATTTGAACATCAGTGGCAGATCATTTCACGGGGGGCGGTTGAACTGCTTCCCGAGGGCGAATTCGCCGAACGCCTGAAAGAGTCAATCAAGAAAAGCAAACCGCTTCGTGTCAAGCAGGGATTCGATCCGACCGCTCCGGATATTCATCTCGGGCATACGGTCGGAATCCGCAAATTGCGCCAGTTTCAGGACCTTGGGCACAAAATCGTCTTGATCGTCGGGGACTACACCGCCCTGGTCGGTGACCCGTCCGGGCGCTCCGCAACCAGGCCGCAGTTGTCGTACGACCAGATCATGACCAATGCCGAAACCTATCAGAAGCAGTTTTTCAAGATTCTGGACAAATCGAAAACCGAGGTGCATTTCAACGGCGAATGGTTCGCGAAAATGTCGTTTCAGGAAGTCCTCCAATTGGCGGCACGGTTTACCGTGGCGCGGATTCTGGAACGCGATGACTTCGACAAACGATTCAAAGCCGGCAATCCGATATCAATCCATGAGTTGATCTATCCACTGATGCAGGCGTACGATTCGGTTGCCATTACGGCCGACGTGGAAATCGGGGCCACCGAACAGAAATTCAACCTGCTGACCGGACGGGAAATTCAGCAGGATTACAATGTCAGACCGCAAGTGGTGTTGACCCTGCCGATTCTAGTCGGTGTCGACGGACATCAGCGCATGTCCAAATCGATCGGCAATTATATCGGTATCGATGAACCGCCGGGAGAGATATTCGGCAAGGTGATGTCAATCCCCGACAGCCTGATCTATTCCTATTATGAGTTGGCCACCGATATCTCTTCGAAGCAGTTGGCCGGCATCAAGGCGAAACTGGATGACGCCTCGGTTAATCCGATGGAGATTAAAAAGGAACTCGCCGGCGAGCTGGTGCGGATGTATTACGACGGTGATGTGGCCGAACGGGCACAAAAGGAGTTCACCAGAGTCTTCAGCGACGGTAAAATGCCCGATGAGATGCCGGAATTCGATTGCAAGGCCTATGGTGAGCAAGTCTGGATTGTCCAGCTTCTGACCGACAGCCGGCTGGTGGCATCGCGGGGAGAGGCCCGGCGTTTAATTCGCGGCGGTGGGGTCACCATCGACGGGGAAAAATACGCCGATGAAAACGGCACGGTCAGGTTGAAAAACGGCATGCTGGTGAAAGTGGGAAAACGGCGCTTTTTAAAGCTGGTTTGCTAAGACGGGAGGCTGGAACCATTTCTTCCGCGGTTTATTATAATTCTATATGAAAGCGTATCTACCGGTATTCGCGTTGATTGCGCTGATCCTGATCGCAACGGGATGCGGCGGCCGAAGCGCGATCAAGAATGTTCAGGACGCTGAAGAGGGGAATCAGAGGATTGCCGAAGAAGACATCGCCGATCAGCGCGCCTATAATTATTTCGTGAACGGTTCCATTTTCGAAACCATCGGCGAACCGTATCTGGCGTTCCAGCAATATCGTGAAGCGCTGAACAGTTACCCCGAATCACAGGAAATCCGGTATTCTTTCGCGACGGCGGCTTTGCGCATTAAAGAGTATGATGCCGCATTGACGGCGGCGCGGGGATTATCCCCCGACAATGAACGCACCTGGTTGCTGTTGGCAAGCTGTTATCGGGTTCTGGACAGCGCCCGGCAGGCCCTGTATGCCTATCAGCGGGCGGCAGAGCATGATAGCAGCGACGCTCAGCTGTTTTATCAGATCGCGGCTTATTACCAGCGTTTTGAAATGTTTGACTCGGCGGCGGTCGCATTTCGAAGAGTAACCGATTTAAGTCCCGCGTACAACACCTTTCAACAACTGGCGACGTTGCAGATGCGCGCCGGGATGTACAATGAAGCGCTGGAAAGCTATTTGCAGGCGGTGGCAATGGACTCGTCTGTCAGCAACGTGCGGTCGTTTCTCGGACTGGTGTTCATCTATGAAAATCGAGGAGAACGTGACAAGGCACTGGAAAATCTTGAAATCGCCGCGCGACTTGCTCCCCGGGATGCGCTGATTCTGACACGGCTATTAACGTACTATGAAGACAATAACGACTATGACCGGGCCATCGAAACCGCCAAACAAATCATCCCGCTGGCCCCGCAGGACAACAACATCGTCCGGCGACTGGGGGTGTTATACTATGCGGTTGACAGCCTGCGTCTGGCCGATTCGTTGTTCACGAGTCTGCTGAATTTCGAGGGCAACAATGCCATTGACCTTTACTATGCCGGGCGAACCGCGGTGATGCTCGATGATTATGAACGAGCCAAGAAAAACTTCACGCGCGTGACCGCCCTGGCGGATTCCGTCGCGGACGGCTGGCTGAATTTGGGTCTGGTGTATCGCCTTCAGGATTCCACCGACCTGGAAATCGCCACGTACGAAAAAGGCCTGCCGTTCATGAATAATATCCTCGATTCCATCGGCTTGCTTTTCCCGATGGGATCGGCGTTCGAGCGTATCGGCCGGTTTGACCGCTCGGTGGAGGTGTTCGAGATCATCATCGACCTCCAGCCGCAACATGCCCCGGCATTGAATTATTTGGGATATATGCTGGCCGATAAAGGGATTCGTCTCAACGAGGCCCGCCGCATGATCGAACGCGCCCTGGAACTCGATCCGGAAAACGGCGCGTATATCGACAGCTACGGCTGGGTGTTGTTTAAACTCGGCAAACATAGTCAGGCTCTGGAACAACTTCTCAAGGCAGTAACCGTTATCACTGACGATCCGGTTGTCATGGAACATCTCGGCGACGCCTACAAGGCGGTCGGCGACAATGACAATGCCGAAAAATACTGGCGCAAAACGCTGGAGCTTGATCCGGACAATACATCCGTTAAGGAGAAAATGGAACGGTGATCTATACCGGAGTCAGGATGACTGCCGCCGCATTGCTTGTCATCGGACTGCTTTTCCTGGCATGTGCCGAAATCGGCGCACCGCCGGGTGGTCCCGAGGACAAAACCGGCCCGGCCATTCTTGCCACTACTCCCGAGAATAATGCGATTAACGTCGCACCTGGCGACCGTATTGCAATCCAGTTTTCCGAAAGCATCAATAAAAATACGATCGAAAACGCCGTATTTATCTCGCCCCGACTGGATGAGTCTCCCAAATACAAGTGGGACGGAAAACGCCTGAATATCATCCTGCCGGATTCCTTCGCGCGGGAGGCCACCTGTGTTGTCACCATCGGTTCGACCGTCAGCGATTTGCGCAACAACAAAATGGACAGTTCCTTCACGATTGCATTCTCCACCGGTGAGCAAATAAACCGGGGCAGAATCTCCGGCCTGGTCATGCAGGAGAATGAACCCCGCGCCAACGTGACGGTCGGTTTATTTGCCTTTGCGGCTCCCGACAGTTCGACGATATTCGACTCCCTGTATCCGCGGTATCTCACACAATCGGGGTCCGACGGTTCTTATCGGCTCGACTATCTTCCGGACGGTGATTATTTCCCGCTGGCCTTTATGGATAAAAACAAAAACCAGCGGTTTAATATCGACCGCGACGCCTACGGATTGACTGACCGTCCGATTGCTGTCAGCGGGCAGGGCATATTGGAAAATATCAATTTTAATATGACCAAATATGATACCACCACGATATCGATTATTTCGGTCACGCCGACGGTCGATCGTTTGATAAAAGTGAAATTTTCCGGAAAAGTGATTCCCGATGAATTGATTTCCAGTCTGGATCGGATATGGCTGATGGCGAATGACACTTCCCGGCCGCGGCTCACACCGATTTGTTTGAAAGAGCAGGGAAAGGATCCGGTTTCCTCCGTTCACCTATGGTTTGCATCACTGCCCGATGGGACATATACTCTTGAGATCGATAATGACCTGTTAAATGCCGAAAACGACAGCATGGACGTGATGGTCAGTCCGGTATTCACCGTGAAAACCGAGCCGGATCAAACGCCGCCGATCATCGAACGGGTATCGCATGATAAAAACACCGTATTCAATTACGACAGTGTCATCAGCGTGGGCTTTTCCGAACCGATTGATAAAAATCTGGCGGGGGACAGCCTGGTGCGGATCTTCTCTGACAGCGCCAACGCCTATCCGCTTTCCTATCGATATCCCAATCCGTTGACGCTTGATGTGTACGTTCATGATCTGCTTTCCGGGACCACCAACCTGATCCTTGTCGATCAGAAGCTGTTGGCCGATGGGCATGGCAATGTTTCCGGGGATTCCATCGTGCAGTTTCAGTTCAAGACGTTCGACGACGATTCGCTCGGGTATATTTCGGGAACCGTCTCATTCGCACCCGGCATGGATTCATCCGGGATGGCGCATCTTCTCTTTGCCAATACTGATTTGAAGAGAGACTTCGAACGGATGATCCCGAGTCAGTCGTTTACGTTTTCCCTGCCGCCGGGGAAATACCTGTTACGCGGATATCTGGACCGCAATGAAAACGGCAGTCCGGATGCGGGATCCCTTCTGCCGTTGACATATTCGGAAACCTGGATGACATACCCTGACACCATCCGGGTGCGTTCCCGCTTCGAGACCGCGGGAATCGAATTTCAGTTTAAGTAATTCGGGTTTTACGGCACCGGCGCGACGATTTCCTTCAGTTCCAACGCAAAGGTCAGCGTTTTTCCGGCCAGTGGATGGTTGGCATCCAGCGTCACCATGGTATCATCCACGGCGACAATAGTTACCGGGATAAAACCGCCGTTCGGCTGCGGCATCGAAAGCTGGCCACCCACCACAAGCTCCATATCCGCAGGGAACTCGCCTCGGTTGATCTGTCCGATCATCTCCTGCCGGTACGGGCCATAGGCCTCTTCCGGAATAACTATAACTGTGTCCGCGTCCCCGATTTTCATGCCGATGACCGCGTTTTCGACGCCGGGAATAATCTGCCCGGAACCGAGCGTGAATTCCAGAGGATCATCGGTGGCCGAGGAGTCGACCACGGTACCGTCCTCAAGACTGACTCGATACTTAACTTTTACCGTATCACCGCTTTTGGCAACCGGTTCGCCCGAACATCCCGCCAGTAGAGCCATTGCGACAATCGTAAGAATGGCAATGATGCTTGACCGTTTCATTTCTATTCCTTTCCCGTATGCTTGGCCGGGTGTGTTACCGGGCCTTGTGTACTTGTTCGTTTATGCAATTTCAAGGACCTTCATGACCAGTTTTTCAATCCCGGCGGCCACATTGGAAATCCGGGGACCCAGCATGTAAGCAGGAGTGGTGACGATTTTATGCTTTTGGTCGACCACGATATCATCGACTTTGGCATTGACCGGTTTGGCCCGCAGTGCCGTGAGAGCTTCGTTGGTTCCCGGGTCCTGTCCGATAGTCAGCTCGGGACTCGCACCGCTGTCTTTCAAAGCACGAGCCACCACCACCGGGGAGATACAAATCGCGCCGATCGTCTTCTTTTTCGCGATTGCGTCGGCGATTACGCCGATCACGTGGGGATCGATTTCACAGGCGGGGCCATCGACCGCAAACGTGCAAAGATTCTTGGCCGCACCGAATCCGCCGGGGAAGATGACCGCATCGAGTTGATCGAGTTTCATGTCCGAAAGCGGCCTGATCTCGCCACGCGCGATCCGTGCCGATTCGACCAGCACGTTGCGCTTGTCCCCCTCGACGGGCTGGCCGGTAAGGTGGTTAACCACATGCAGTTGGTCCTTATCGGGGGCAAAACAGTGAATTTCCGCACCGGCCTGATCGAGATATAACAGGGTTAAAACGGCTTCATGGATTTCCGATCCGTCGTAAACACCGCACCCTGCCAGAATCACACCTACTTTTTTCATCTTCTCATTCTCCTTGTGAGACGATTAAGGCTTTCGGGTAGTGTACACATAATAACTCTCAAGGTCAAGGTTCGCGTCTGATTTTAAGCCGGTTGCGGTCTTTCAAGAAAAAAAGGCGGGATGCCGATTTAATACATCCCGCCATAGTACTCGTTTCGCTGGATTTACAGTTTTCCGTACAGTTTCAGAACCACCCGGCGATTCTTGGTATTGGCATTGCGATCATCGGGCATCGCCACCGGTCTTGTCTCTCCATGACTGACCGTAAACATCCGATACAGCGCAACGGCATACTGGTCGACCAGGTATTTCTTGACCGCGTCGGCGCGCATCCGCCCCAACTCAAGGTTGTAGGTGGCGGAACCGGTCTGGTCGGTGTGACCCGCCAGTTCCAGAAGCGAGCGCGGATAGTCAATCATTTTCTGGCCTAATTCTTCGAGATTATCCTTGGCGGTCTGGGACAAGTCATAGCTGTCAAAATCGAAATTGACGACGCCTTCCCAGATTACCTGATAATTCTCAAAGCCTTTGGCTTCGTTGAGCGCCTTATCGGCTTTGCCGGAAATCTCATTGGCCAACGTCTTGAGTTGCTTGATTTCCTCAGCATTCATCGACGACTGCGCCTGCATGGTGTTCAGATCGGCGTCGACACCGGCCTGCATCTCGGCGATTTTCTTGTCGACATACCCTTTACTGGCACACCCGGCAATCAGGAATGCCGCCATCACGGCAAACAGCAGTAAGACTTTCAGTCTCATCAATCCTCCATCCGTTAAGTGTAAGTTGGCGATATTTCGTCCATATTAAAGCAGAGAACATGGATATGTCAAGGCAAAAAAGAAAAAGAGCGTTACTGCTTGATCGCTCCGGCGGTGATGCCCGAGACAATATGCTGTTGAAAAAACAGAAATATCAGCAGTACCGGAATCACCGCAAGTGACGACCCCGCCATAAGATGCGGCCAGTCTATCGCCTGATGGCCCTGGTAGAGTGCCAGTCCCACCGGAAGCGTGCGCACCGCCTCGGAACTGGTCAGAATAAACGGAAAGAGAAATGAATTCCAGTTCGTCAGAAAAACCTGGATCGCCAGTACCGCCAGTGCCGGTTTGCACAACGGCATCACAATCCCAATCAAAATTCGCAATTCGCCCGCGCCGTCCATACGCGCCGCTTCTTCCACCGCCGACGGCAGGGAATCGATATATTGTTTCACCAGAAAGACTCCGATCGGATTAACCAGAAACGGCAAAATCAGCGCCCCATAGGTATCATACAGTCCCAGATGATGAATAGTCATATACAGAGGAATGATTATAATATGTGCCGGGATCATTAAAACAAACACCAGAGAATAAAACCAGAACGATCGTCCGATAAACCGATACCGTGAAAGCGCATACCCCACCATAAAACAGAACAGAATATTGCCGGCGGTGACGATCACGCCAATCAGAGCAGAGTTAAAGAAATACCTGAGCATGTTGCCGGAAGTGAATATGTCATAATATATGCCAAGCGTGAATATTGGCGTAAAGAAGGCACCAAGCGACAGGCCGCCGGTCGGTGGCATCAGCGACACCCGGAACATCCATAACAACGGAAATACCATTACTGCCAGAATAATGGTCAATGCCGCGTATTTCAGAAGTTTTACCATACCGACCTCTGCCGAAACAGGCGAAACTGCGCCAGCGAGAATATCGCAATAATAATAAACAGAACATAGGCCGCCGCCGAGGCGTACCCGAACTCGAATCGATTCAGACCCGTTTCATAGATAAAATAAACCGCCGTCGACGTGCCGTATTTGCCCTTGGTCATCACGAATATTTCCACGAACACTTGAAATGATTTGATCGTGTTGATCACGAGGATAAACAAAGCGACCGGCTTGAGCAGGGGAATCGTGATCGAGCGGAATTTTCGCCAGGTTCCGGCCCCGGCAACTTCGGCGGCCTCATATAATTCCATCGGAATCGACTTCAATCCCGCCAGAAACAGTAACATATAATACCCGACCGACATCCAGACATCCATTGCCATAATCGATATCAGCGCCGTTGAATTGGAAAGCAAGAATCCGTTTTCCGGCGGTGTCAGTCCCAGCATTTCGGCTAAAAGATATATATATCCGCCGCGCGAATAAAGATTGGTGAACACCAGTGCAATGACGATCATCGACGTAATCGACGGCATAAAAAAGCCCGACCGGAACACGGTCCTGCCCGGAAATTGCCGTTCGACCAGAAGGGCCAATGCCAGCGCCACAACGGTCGTTACTGGAATTGTCCCCAGTACAAATATAAACGTATGAAACAGTGATGATAAAAACGCCTGATCCGAAAACAGCGCAGTGAAATTATCCAGACCGACCCACTGATAGTCCGGGGCCATCAGGCGATAATCGGTAAAGCCGAGAACAAGCGAATATAACAACGGAAACAGCCAGAATAGCAAAAAACTGGCTATCCAGGGAGACGCGAACAGCAGGCCGGTAAACTTGCGCGTCGTCATTTATTCGGCATAGAGTTTTTCGATCTCTAACTTGGCTTCGTACAATGTCTGTGCCGGCGGGGCGTTCTGATACAACGCCTTCTCCAGTGCGTTTTCGATGATATCCTCGATATAGACCCAATGTTCATCGATTTCCGGAATCCGCGACAATGCCAACTGCTTCACAAAGGTCTGGAAATGTGGCGTTTCGACGAAGAAGGAATCCTTCGCGGCCTCCTTGCTGGACGGATTGGCCGAGAAATTGGCTTTGCAGAAACGCAGTTGGTTTTCCGGACTGGTCACATATCGGATGAATTTCAGCGCCGCCGCTTTTTGTTTGCTTTGTTCGCTGACGGCAAGATATTCGCCACCGACAAAGGAAGGTCCCGGATATTTCGGCCCGGGAATCAGGGTCGTGACAATGTCGATGTCCGGATTTTCATTGTGAATCCGTTTTAACAGCCAGTCGCCGGAAATGATTACGCCGACTTTGCCGTCAAGAAATGCATCCTCGAGTCGCCGCTGGGTATCAACCATACTAGTGCTGTCACACAGCTCTTTATAGTATTTCAACGCCGCATAGGCTCGATCGGAGGCGAACGTGCTGAACGAACCGTCCTCACTCATGATTTTCGCCTTATTACTCCAGAAAAACGGCAGGAATTTTTTATACAGGCGATGTTTCTCGGCGGCGTTGGCACCGAAACCGTAGATGTCCTTGCCGAGGGAATCGATCTTGTAGCACAATTCCTTTAATTGAGACCAGTTCAGCGGGATATAATTGTCATCATAACCGGCGCGTTTCACGAGGTTCTTATTGATAAACATCACGCGTGTGCCGAGTATCCACGGCATGGCGTATAGCGCGCTGTCGTATACCGCCGGTGTCCAGGCATAGAACTGCGACGTGTCCGCCAGAAGATCGGCGGTGAGATTCGCCAGTTTGCCGGCCGAGGAAAACTCCGGAATCCAGTCCGAGCCAAGCTCGACAATGTCGGGCGCGGTGTTGGATGAAAACGCCATGACGATTTTCTCATGACCGTTGGCCCAGGTCAGATCGGTGATATTCACCGTGATATTTGGATTTTGACTCTCAAAATCCGCCACCATCTGTTCGATGGTCGGCTTGATTGCCGGATCGGTCCAGAATTGCCACCAATCCAGCGTGGCTTGCCCGTCGGATCTCTGCTCGCCGCCGGTGCAGGATAACAGCAAGGCCAGTGCAACAGTTGAAAAGGATAATATATGTTTCATAATACCCGGAGGATAATGGGACGCATATACCTGTGTCAAGAAAACTTTTTGTTGATTTCACCGGGCCGGTCTGTTTTTATCGGTGCATGCCACTGAAAGTCGTTTCTTTATGTATTTCGTCTATGGTTTTACATGCCGGACCGGTTCAGGCCACTGCGCCCGGAGCGGGGAACAGCTGGTTCGATCCTGCGACACTTCCAACTCTGGTGCTATCGATTATTGCCATTGCGGTCGTGTTGTATACCATTCGCATGGTGCGATCCGGCAAATCTTTCACCATTCGTGAAATTCCGGGATTGAAGGCGGTCGAAGAGGCGGTGGGCAGGGCCACTGAGATGGGCTCACCGATATTGTACACGCCCGGGTGGGGGGGAGATATCCAGCGCCCGACCACGATCGCGTCGATGAATATTCTGTCATCGGTTGCCGAAAAGACCGCGCAGTACGACTGCCGGTTGATTTATCCTACCCATGACCCGGTGATCATGGCAGTGGCGCAGGAAGTCGTCAAAGAGGGCTACGCCAAAGCCGGTCATCTCGACCGTTACCGCGCCGATGATGTTTTCTATATCTCATCCTCGCAATTCGGCTATGCTGCGGCAGTCGACGGATTTATCAGCCGTACCAAGCCGGCATCGGTGTTTTTACTGGGGACATTCGAAGCTGAGTCGCTGATTCTGGCCGAAACCGCTAATTCGATCGGCGCTATCCAGATCGCCGGGACCGATTCGACCATCCAGCTGGCCTTTTTTATTGTCGCCTGCGATTATACTCTGATAGGAGAAGAGCTGTTCGCGGCTTCAGGCTACCTGTCACGAAACCGCATGATTTTATCCTCGGTCAGGGCGCAGGACATTCTAAAGATATTGATCGGGCTTTTCATTGTGATTGCTGTCATTTGGGCGACATTCGATCCCGCCTCGACCTGGTGGAGTTTCTAAATGCAACAGCGTCTGCCGATAGCGGTCTGTTTCATCGCCGGAGCATTGATGTTTCTGCAGTATTTCTCGCCGCACCCGGTGGCGAGGGCCGTGTTCGTGACTATCAACGACTACTGGCAGATCATTTTCGCGTTTACGCTGTTGGTCGGAATTGCGGCCTTTGTGAGAACCAATCTCAGACAAATCAGTCGGGGGAAAGAGGCGCCGTATCGCCTGATCGGTCTGGCGGGACTGGTCCTCATGCCGGTTCTGGCAGTGTTCGGCGGCATCAAAATCGAATCACCGTTTCAGTGGGCGTTTGAAAATATGCTGGCCCCGATGCAGGCGACGGTGTTTTCCCTGTTGGCGTTTTTTGTGGCATCGGCGTCGTTTCGCGGATTCCGCGCCCGCAATGCTCAGGCGGTGATCCTGCTGGCGGCGGCACTGGTGGTCCTGATCGGCCGCGTCCCGATTACCGAAATGATTTCCGACACGTTCCCCAAGATCACGTTCTGGGTGCAAAATTATCCGTCAATGGCGGCACGTCGTGGCATTCTGATTGGTATCGGCCTGGGATCCATGACCACGGCCCTGCGCGTGATTCTCGGCATCGAACGAACCTATCTGAGGGGTGAATAGCGATGAATCGGCTGAAAACGCGCTGGATTATATTCGGAGGACTGTTTCTGATTGTGACATTGTCCTATCTGACGAATATCCGGTTCAAGTCGGTTGCATCGCCAGAAATACAGAAAAGTTATGACTATCTTGACAGCCTTCCGGAAGGCTCGGTGATCATGGTTTCTTTCGATCATGAAGCATCTTCGCTTCCGGAAATCCAGCCGCTGGCGCTGGTGGTGCTTCGTCATGCTTTTAAAAATAACCTGAAAATCATCGGCGTCTCGCTATTTGCCGAGGGGACTGCAATCGGCTATCGTCTGTTGTCACAAACCGCCCGCGAGTACGACAAAACGTACGGCGTCGACTATGTCTTTCTCGGATTCAAACCCCAACAAATATCGGCTATCCTCGGCATGGGGGAATCCATTGCGCATGTTTTCCCCGAGGACTATCTCGGCACGCCGACCGATGAGATTCCCATTATGATGAATATTGTCAATTACGATCAAATCGAAATGGTGATATCGATTGCCGACGGCGCACTGGCGGTGCATTGGATCGAATATGTGGGCGGGCAGTACCACCAGAACATCATGACGGCGCTGACCGCCGCGATGATTACGACCTATGATCCCTATCTGGCCTCCGGGCAATTGTACTCCGTGATCGGCGGACTCAAAGGCGCCGCCGAATACGAAAACCTTCTGGGACAGCCGGGGGGAGGCAACCGCGGGATGCTGGCGCAAACCTCCGCGCATGTGTATGTGATTGTGCTGATTGTAATCGGCAATATTTTGTATTTCAGAGGACGTAAGAACGGGAAGGCCTAAATGGATATTGGATTGATCATAGCGGGCGTTTTGACCCTGGCGATATACACGTTCTTATACAAGGACAATCCCATTTACAAAGCCGCGGAGTCGCTATTGATCGGTCTGTCCATTGGCTACGCGCTGGTCATCTACTGGCAGACCACCCTGGTGGATCGTCTGCTTACGCCGTTGTTTGCCCGCGGTGAATTGTTGATGATTATCCCGCTGGTTCTGGGTCTCTTGATGTTCACGCGCTTTTCGAACCGCCTGTCATGGCTGTCGCGGATTCCAATTGCGCTCATGATCGGCGCCGGCGCCGGGGTGGCGATTCCGGCCATGCTGTACGCCCGCACCCTCAAGCAAATTTCGGCCTCGGTTATGCCGCTGATGGATGGCGGCGGGTTCAATGTCGAGGCGCTGGTGGTGATTGTCGGTTTGCTTTCCACCCTGGCCTATTTCTATTTCAGCAGAGAACATAAGGGCGCGATGGGAATCACGGCGAAGATCGGAACGTATTTTCTCATGATCTTTTTCGGCGCAACATTCGGGTATACGGTGATGTCGCGGATGTCGACCTTCATCGGACGTATCGATTTTCTGCTGACCGATTTCCTGCGAATTCTGGCATGATCTGTCCCAAATGCAAAACTCAGATGAGAGAAGTCAAGCGCTCGTTTCACAAACAGCGTAAATGGATTTGCCCCAAATGCGGGAAAGTGCGATTTCAAAAAGAAAAACCGACCAAACAGGCAACGCATCCTGATGAGTGTCGTAAAAACAATATATCATGAATATTAAAATCGGCACATCAGGGTACAGTTTCGATGACTGGAAGGGCCCC
This sequence comes from Candidatus Zixiibacteriota bacterium, assembly GCA_016933695.1. Taxonomy (GTDB): domain Bacteria; phylum Zixibacteria; class MSB-5A5; order GN15; family PGXB01; genus JAFGAL01. The sequence continues at coordinate 242,894 of JAFGAL010000010.1, forward strand.
TTCTATCCGCCCGACATAAAGAAAGGTAAGATGTTCGACCATTATGTCAAACACTTCCCGACTGTGGAAATCAATTCGACCTACTATCGCATACCGCATCCAGCGGTAATGGTCAATATCGAAAAGAAATCGCCCGATGATTACGAATTCATTGTCAAGGTCCCTCAGCAGATGACCCATCAGCGCAAAGATCTCGATGCCATGCTGACGCCGTACACCGACTGCCTGAAACCGATGATTGACACCGGAAAACTAAAGGGCCTGCTGGCGCAATTCCCGTATTCATTCAAGTTCTCGGGTGAGCATCTCGATTATGTGCGCACCTGTGCCGACAAATTGCGCCCGAATCCGCTTTTTGTCGAATTTCGGCATAATAGCTGGGTGAATCGCACCATGTATGATGCCTTTCGCGAGGCCGGTATCGGTTATGTAGCGGTCGATGAGCCGCCGCTTCCGGGGCTTCTTAAAGCTGACCTGTTCAATACCACTGACACGGCATACTTGCGCCTTCACGGCCGGAATACCGAACAGTGGTGGAAGGGAGGACCACTGCGCTACGATTATGATTATACCCGGGAGCAACTACAGGAATGGAAGGATAAAATTCTCAAACTGGAACACAAGGCCAAGAGCATGTATATCTTTTTCAATAACTGCCATCTCGGTCAGGCGGTTAAAAACGCCCTGGACATGAAACAACTTATGGCCTTGTGATTTTTTTGTTGACCAACGAGTTAGAATGCTTTTATTGGTGATTTTGAGGTGAACATGAACGAATATTTGCGGCTGGACAATATCTGTAAATACTATAATGAAAAGGCGGCGGTCGACCATCTGTCGCTGTCGGTGCCCAAAGGGGCCATTTACGGCATTATCGGGCCGAACGGTGCCGGCAAAACCACCACGATCCGCATGATTATGGATATTATTGCACCCGATTCCGGATCGATTCTGATCGACGGCCGGAAACTTACGCATGATTTCAAAAACCGCGTGGGGTATCTTCCCGAAGAACGCGGTCTGTATAAAAAGATGACCCTCAACGAAGTGATCACGTATCTTGCCGAGATCAAGGGATACAGCAAGAGTCAGGTCGCCGCCGAGATCGACGGCTGGCTTACGAAAATGTCTCTGCAGGAATATAAATTTCGCAAAGTCGAAGAGCTTTCCAAGGGGATGCAACAGAAACTGCAGTTTATCACAACCTTGATCCACAAACCGAATATGATCATTCTCGATGAACTTTTTTCCGGGCTGGACCCGATCAATATCGAGCTGATCAAGGGTATTCTCCTCGACCAGAAACGTCAGGGTACGACCATTCTTTTCTCGACCCATGTCATGGAGCAGGCCGAGAAACTTTGCGATTTTATCTGCCTGATCAACAAGGGACAGAAAGTTCTCGACGGCAAACTCGCCGATGTCAAGGCGAAATTCGGCACCAACACGATCCAGGTGGATATCGAGGGCGACGGCGGTTTCGCGCGTGATATCAGTGGCGTCGAAGCGGTCACCGAGTTCAATAACTATATCGAATTGAAACTCGCCGCCGACGCCGACAATCAGACCGTTTTGAGAGAAATTGCATCGCGTGTTACGGTCCGTCGTTTCGAACTGGTTGAACCGTCGCTGTACAATATCTTCATTGACGTCACCCGAAGCGATCCCGCAAAACTTGAAGAGGAGATGAAATAGCCATGCATAAAATGTGGATAGTCATCAAGCGGGAATATGCGCAGGTCGTCAAGAAAAAATCGTTCCTGGTCGGTATAATCCTGACGCCGCTGTTTCTGGTGGCGGTCACGCTCCTGCCGGCATTGCTGGCCGACAAAAAATCAAGCACGACCGAGTCCCTGTCCATTATCGATATGGATAATAATGGGATAGGGGAGAAGTTTAAATCATCACTGGAGCGGTACCTGCTCGACGACGGGGTCACACCCTCGTACAACGTGAAGAATATATATACACCCGACCCGACCGACTCTTCGGCGGTTGCCGAATTGCGCAAGGAACTCGATTCGCTGGTCATCGGCGGTAAATTAAAAACCTATCTGGTTATCAGCAGAAATGTTCTGGAAAACGATTCGGTAATACAGGTCGCGAAATCATTCAGTTTCAATATGGGGTCGCGGTTCGAACATCGCCTTTCCGATATTCTGGCCGCCATGCGGCTGGAAAACATGAAAATCAATGTCAGTGTCGACAGTATTCTGCATGTCACCAGGCGCGTCGATCTCAAGCATCAGGCCCCCGGGGGCAAGGAACGTGATTTTCTGACCATGTACATGGGCGGTATTGTCTTTGTCATGATTATTTTCATGACCGCACTCGGTTACGGCCAGATTTTAATGCGTTCCGTCATTGAAGAGAAAAACTCCCGCATTATGGAAGTCCTGGTGTCGTCGATCTCGCCATTCCAGCTCATGGCCGGTAAAGTCGTGGGACTGGGGATGGCCAGTCTTACCCAGGTGGCGATCTGGTTTGCGATCGGAGCGATATTGTACTCGTTTCAGGCGAGTTTGGCAATCAGTGCGGATATTTCGGGGATTATTTTCAATCCCATCTTCATTATTTATTTCCTGTTTTATCTAGTGCTGGGGTATTTGTTGTATTCGACCCTGTTCGCGCTGATCGGGTCGATTGTCAATTCGGATAAGGAGGCGCAGAATTTCATCTTTCCGATTACCATGGCGATGATCCTTCCGGTTATGATCGCCATGTACATCATTCAGGAGCCGGATTCGACCGTGGCGGTGGTGCTTTCGCTGATACCGTTTTTCACGCCGACCATGATGATTATGCGAATAAACTTCATCGGGGTTGATGTCTTTAATTTCAACAATCCCATTATCTTCGAGGCAACATTGGGAATCGTCCTCACGGCGTTGACGACTCTGGCCGTGATATGGATCACCGCGAGAATATTCAGAATCGGCATTCTCATGTATGGGAAACGACCGACATTACCGGAATTGATCAAATGGATAAAGTATTAGACTCGGATGTCAACAAAAGAAAAACCGTAATCATATTTTCCATTCTGGGTATCGGTGCCCTGTTCGTAATCGCGCATTTTTTGGGCCTGACCGAATCCGAATCCAAAACGCTTTCGGCGTTTGAACAGCATCAGATCCGTTTCGATATCAATGTCCCCGATACGAATATCTCGCGTGATATGTATCTTAATCTCAAAGCCGCAATTGCTGTCGACAACCAAACCAAAGACGTGCTGTACTGCTATAATGCCAAGGAATTGCGAGCGGTGGCATCGATTTCGAAACTGCTGACCGCCATGGTCGTGATAGATCATTATCAACCCGATTCGATTCTGACCATAACCAAACTCGACGCCAAACGTTCGGCACGTTCTTTATTCCGGACAGGGGACCGGGCACGCCTTGAGGATTTTCTGCATGCGGCCCTGTTACAATCAGATAATCGTTCGGCGAGGGCATTGGCTCGGAATGTTGCCGGATCGTATGAAAAATTCGCCGAAATGATGAACAAAAAGGCCGAAGAAATCGGTCTGAATAATACCGTTATGTATGAGCCGACCGGGCTTGATGAACGCAACTGCTCCAATGCCGCCGACATCGTGCGGATTTTGAATGTAATCGTTTCCCATTATCCGGAAATCTCAAATATCACAAGCAAGAAACGGCACAGCTTCAAACTGCTGAATCGGAACAAGACTGTTAACCTGATAAATACCAACAAGATGGTATTTTCCAAGTATAAAGTCCTTGCCGGCAAGACCGGCTATATTATTGAATCGGATTATTGCCTCGCGACCATTCTTGAGAACGCCGACGGCAAACAAATTTCCGTCGTTGTCCTGGGATCTCCGGGACCCCAAACTCGGTTTCGCGAGGCCCGCCGCCTGGCCAATTACGCCTTCAATAAAGCCGGTTGATTTTTTCCTGAACGGCTGGCCCAGAGCGCTACTTCCAGATATAAAAGTCGTCATTTAAGGCTGCCGGCATCGGACTATTTAAGGGGGACGCCACCTGAATTGTATATAATATAATGGTAGTAGTCAGCCTTTTTGTCATTTCTGACGAGTATTCTCTTGCAATAGAATAACTCAGTCAAATACAATAATAAAAAAATCGACAATAGATAAACGATATGGGTCTAAAAATGGCCATGCCGCTTTGGCAAATGGATGAAAAAATACAAGTAAATTATAGGAATAGACGTCCCTAAAGATATATTATGTTAACATGTCAATTACATCCAAATCTCTAATAATACCATACTATCACTATCCGGTTTATTTTGCGACGATATTGACCAGGCGATTTTTAATATAAATCTCTTTTATTATCTTCTTGTCTTCAATATGGGCCTTGACGCGGTTGTGTTTACGTGCAATCGCCAGAACATCTTCCTGTGACGAATCACGAGACACTTCGATTTCACCGCGTAGTCTGCCGTTGACCTGCAACGCGATTTTCACCATATCGAATTGAACCGCATTCGGATCATATTCCGGCCAATGTGATGTAAACACTGAGCCATTCTGATTGCATTTAAGCCACATTTCCTCGGCCAGATGCGGCGCCAGCGGCGCGATCATCTGAATTGATTTCAAGATGAGCCCATCATTGAGATGGTCGTTTTTGATTTTATTGCTGTCAAAGTCCCGACTCAATTCCATTAAGGCCGCAATGACCGTATTAAACTGCAATCTGGTAATATCTTCGGACACACGCTTGATGGTCTGATTGAGTTTAATATACATATTCCATTCATAATCATCGAAATCAGATTGATTAAAGTAACGCTTTAAGTCCGGTTTTGAGTCGCGAAACCGTTCCGCCATCGGGAAAAACCGGTTCAGGATGAATTTTTCGATCCCAACGATAACCTCGTCGCTCCAAAGAACCTCGCGTTCGGTCGGCGCGGTGAAAAACATCCCCAGACGGCTCATGTCGACCCCGCGTTCTTCCATCAAACTGATCGGGGAGACAACATTGCCTTTTGATTTGGACATCACCTCGCCCTTGGAATCCATAACCATGCCGTGGTTGAACAACACCGTTGCCGGCTCGTCATCGTCGACCCAACCGATATCCTTCAGGAACTTCTGGAAAAACCGGAAATAGATCAAATGCCCTGTGGCATGGGTTATGCCGCCGACATACAAATCAATCGGCATCCAGGCTTTAACTTTTTTCTTATCAAACGGTGCACAATCGTTTTTGGGGTCGATATACCGCAGGAAATACCATGACGAACAGACAAACGTGTCCATAGTGTCCGGATCGCGTTCGGCCTCTCCCCCGCAGTTCGGACATTTTGTCCGCATAAATTCCGGAACGTCAGCCAGCGGCGACCGCCCCTTGGGCTCGAAATTGTCGGTTTTGGGCAAAAGCACCGGCAATTCGCTTTCCAGAACCGCCACCGGCCCGCACTTCGGACAATGGATTATCGGAATCGGCGCCCCCCAATAGCGCTGACGGGATATCAACCAGTCGCGAAGTTTGTAATTAATTTTATGCCGCCCGAATCCCTTGCGTTCGGCGAAATCGGTAACCTCTTTTATCGCTTCCTCGCCTTCCAGCCCATTGAACTGGTCGGAGTTGACCATCACGCCGTATTCAGTATAGGCGTCATCCATGGTCGACAGATCAAGCGCCGTGACATGATCGGGATGAATCACGACTTTGATCGGGATATCGTATTTTTTCGCAAACAGAAAATCTCTACTGTCATGGGCCGGGACTGCCATAACCGCCCCGGTTCCATAACCGGCCAGGACATAATCAGCCACCCAGAGCTGAATCTCATCACCGTTATATGGATTTATGGCGTATTTGCCCGTAAACACGCCATCTTTTTCGCCAGTGGCTGACACCCGGTCGATTTCCGAACGCATCTGCGCTTTTTTGCGGTATTCATTGACTTGCTTTTTATAATCGCCATCGAGATTCAAACGGTCGATCAACGGCGATTCCGGCGCGATCGCCATGAATGTCACGCCATAAATAGTATCCGGCCGCGTGGTAAAAATCGGCAATTTCTCGCCGGTGTCTTTAATGATGAAGTCAATCTCCGCGCCATGCGAACGACCGATCCATTCTTTCTGCATGGTCTTGACATTGTCCGGCCAATTCGGAAGTGTGTCGAGATCATCGATCAGTCGGTCGGCATACTCGGTGATTTTAAAATACCACTGAGTCAGTTCGCGTTTGACGACCGGAGTATGGCATCGCTCGCATTTGCCGTCGACCACCTGCTCATTGGCCAGTACGGTTTTATCTTCAGGACACCAGTTGACCAAGCCGGACTTGCGATACGCCAGCCCTTTCCTGAACAGCTGGATAAACATCCACTGTGTCCATTTATAATAGTCGGGACTGCAGGAGATCACCTCGCGCGACCAGTCAAACGACACGCCGACTTTTTGCAATGTTTCGCGGGAGACTTTAATATTGTTATAGGTCCAGTCCTGGGGATGGAGTTTGCGCTGGATTGCGGCACGTTCCGCCGGAAGACCGAATGCGTCCCATCCGAACGGATGCAGGATGTCCTTGCCGAGCATCATATTATATCTTGCGACGGCGTCCCCGACGATATAATTACGAAAATGTCCCATGTGAATATCACCGGAGGGATACGCGAACATGACCAGCATGTAGAACTTCTCGCCGTCCGGTTTCTCGACCGCGCGGTAGAGACCGTTTTTCTCCCACGTTTCCTGCCAGCGGCGTTCGATCTCTTTGAAATCGTATCTCAGCGTTTTTCCTTCAGTCTTCTGCATGTTTCCATACCCGTTAAATTCGTTAGTCGCGCAAAGTTATGAATGTATACGAAATCGGCCTTTTTATCAAGAGTTTTCGGCTTGACCGGGCGGGAATTTAATATCAATCCGGGTATTGCCCGGCGCGCAGGCGATGCAGCAGGATCGTTCCGGAGGCATAGGCGTTGATGATCGCCCCCTTGAATTTCTCAATTTTCGATGGCATACCACCATTGATTTTGGCCGTCACGGACAGCGGCGTATCAATGGTATAAATGCCAAGCCGCGAGACGGTGAATCCCAGACGGCTTTTGCGATATGATGCCAGCGTAAAACCGCGCTCATAGCCGGCTTCCAGCGCGCGTGTTTCCACTTCCGCTGTGAACCGCCCGAACGGATAGCTGAGATATCTGACTTTTTTGCCGGTAATTTCCTCGATATCTTTTTTGGAATGTTCCAATTCCAGTTTCAACAGTCGCGACGACATGTCCGCCAGTGATCGATGCGAACGCCCGTGCGAACCGATGGTTATATCGCAATCAGCCATCTCTCTGATCTGTTGACTACTCATGTGTTTGGAGGGTCTCAATATGGCGGCATAATCCCAGTTGTCGTTTTGGCCAATAAACGCGGTCGGGATAAACACTGTCGCCGGGATATTAAGTTTTTGCAGAATGGGAAACGCCGTCGTGAAAAACGATTCGTATCCATCGTCAAATGTAATAACAGCCGTTTTCTCCTTGTGGTATTCCCTTTCCAGATAGCTGTCGAGATCAATAAAACGATATCCAGCTGTAATGAAATTGGACAGAAGCCCTTCGAATCGTTTCGGATGATAATTGTTGATGCCGATTGTCAGTGATGGCTCGATCTTATGAAAGGCGAGGACCGCCATAATGCCATCCCGTCTCAGGCCAACTCCCAGTTGACCGCCTGCAAATCTTTTTTCACCACAGGGCCCAGCGATGTGACCGTGATCCGGTTGGTGTCGATCAATTCCCGCGCCACGCGGATGATACGCTCGGAGGTTACCCGGTCAACTGCGTTCAAGGCATCGCGAAGCGTAACATGCCTGCCCGCCATCAATTCATAACGGCCGAGTCGGTTCATGCGTCCGGAAGTCGATTCCATGCCGAGGGTGAGATTCCCCTTGATTTGGGCTTTGACCATCTCAAGTTTGTCGTCGCTGAGTTTTTTCTTTTTCATTCGGCCCAGTTCGCGAAGAATAATATTGACCGCAGAACTGACCCGCGCCCGATCGGTGGCCAGATAAATGCCGAAAATACCGCTGTCACGATAGAAATCCGTATAACTGAATACCGTGTAGGCCATTCCGCGATCTTCCCGGATTTTCTGAAACAACACCGATGACATCCCGCCGCCCAGATAGGTATGCAATGCCAGAAGCGCAAAACGGTCCGGATGCGCGAACGGATATCCGGGAAACCCGAGACAGACATGCGACTGATTGGTCCCGTTGTTATGACATTTCAGATGGCGCTCAGTCGGCATAATCATCCTCTCCCCCGGCATGCCGTTGCCCGACGGGAAATCGAATTTCTCTTTGACCATGCTCACCAGTTTGCGATGCGAGATATTGCCCGCCCCGGCGATCACGATTTTGCCACCGCAATAATGCCGTTTCATGTACGATTGCAGTTGCGATCTGGTCAAAGCCCTTACGCTTTGTTCCGTTCCCATGATCGGCGAACCCAGCGATTGCCCGGCCCAAAACGCTTCGGCGAACAACTCGTGAATCAGATCTGACGGAGTTTCGTCGATTTCACGGATTTCCTCGGTAATCACCTGTTTTTCGCGTGCGATATTGCGCGGCGTGAAGGTGGAATTCATGAGAATATCCGCGATCACATCGACCGCCAGCTCAAGGTGCTCATCAAGGACCATGGCATGATAACAGGTCTGCTCCCGCGAAGTGAACGCGTTCAGTGACCCGCCGAGAGCCTCAACCGACATGGCGATTTCACGCGCGGTCCGGCGCCGTGTCCCCTTGAACAGCATATGTTCGATCATATGCGACGCGCCTTTTTCGGTTGCGCCTTCATCGCGCGAACCGACGTCGACCCACACACCAAAAGCCGCCGAGCGGACTGCGGGGATTTTCTCCGTGACAATGCGCAGACCGCTCGGTAAAACGGTTTTATTGTATTTGATGCCCGGTAATGAGGTCATCGTCTGTTATCAACTACTCCTTTTTAACGGGTGCGGTCAGAAGGACCTTGCGCGACAGGCGAATCTTGCCGTCGTTGTCGATATTGACCACCTTGACATCGAGGCGGTCGCCGACTTTCAGGTAATCTTCGACCCTTTCCACCCGCTTGGTGTCGATTTCCGAGATATGCAGAAGACCGTCGGTTCCCGGCAGAATCTCGAGGAACGCGCCGAAATTGGTAATTCGGCGGACCTTGCCGTTGTAGATCTTGCCGATTTCGGCCTCTTCGGTTATTTCCTCGATCATCCGCATCGCCTTCTCTCCGGCCGCACCGTCGACCGATGCGATCAGCACCGTGCCGTCATCGCTGATGTCGATTTTGGCGCCGGTCGCTTCGATAATACTGCGAATGTTCTTGCCACCTGGGCCGATCACCTCGCCGATCTTGTCGACTCTGATCTTCATGGTGAGGATACGCGGCGCATAGGCGGACAGTTGGTCGCGGCTCTTGGCGATCACCTCGTTCATCTTTCCCAGGATATACAAACGGCCTTTTTGGGCCTTTTCCATGGCGATACGCATGGTATTGAGATCGAGACCGGAAATCTTGATATCCATCTGGAATGCGGTAATGCCCTGGGCTGTCCCGGCAACCTTGAAATCCATGTCGCCGAAATGATCCTCGTCGCCGAGAATATCGGTCAGCACCAGCACCTTGTCGCCTTCCTTGATGAGGCCCATCGCCACACCGGCGACCGCCTCCTTGATCGGCGCGCCACCGTCCATCAGCGCCAGCGAGCCTCCACACACCGAGGCCATTGACGATGATCCGTTCGATTCCAGAATATCCGAAACCAGCCGAATCGTGTACGGGAAACGGTCCTCGACCGGAATGACCGGCTGCAGGGCGCGTTCCGCGAGAGCGCCGTGACCGATTTCGCGACGGCTGACGCCGCGAATCGGACGGACTTCACCGACCGAAAACGGCGGGAAGTTATAGTGGAGCATATAGCTCTTGGTTGATTCGCCTTCCAGGTCGTCGATTCTCTGCTCGTCCATCTTGGTACCCAGCGTCATGGTTACCAGGGCCTGGGTCTGGCCGCGCGTGAACAGCGCCGAACCGTGCGTGCGCGGCAAAACGCCGATTTCGCACGTGATCGGGCGCACTTCGTCTAGACCGCGACCGTCGATGCGATGGTTCTCATTGACGATCATCGCACGCATAACCTCGGCATCGAGATCATGCAGAATCATATCAATGATGCCTTCCGACTCGGGGAATTCCTCAGCCAGTGCTTCCAGGACCTCGTCTTTCAGGGCGTGCTTCTTGTTTCTCCGCTCGTCCTTGTCGGCGATGGTGTTGTATTCCTGCAGGCGTGACCGCGCCAGTTCTCCCACGCGCGTTTTAAGTGCGTTATCGACTGCCACCGGCTGGTATTCCGCTTTCGGCTTGCCGGCCTTCTCGCGCAGTTCATCGATTTTCTCGACAATCATCTTGATATGATTGTGACCGAATTCCAGCGCCGTCAGCAGGTCCTCCTCAGGCACTTCCCGGCCGCCACCCTCAACCATCGTGATCGAATCCTTCGATCCCGCCATGGTCAGGTTGATATCGGATCCCTCCAGTTCGGCAAAGGTCGGGAAAATGATCAACTGACCGTCGACACGACCGACCCTGACACCGGCAATCGCTTTCGTGAAAGGAATATCGGAGATAACCAGTGAAGCCGAGGTGCCGATAATACCGAGAATGTCGGCGTCGTTTTCCTGATCGGCCGAAAGGACGATATTATGGCACTGCACTTCGTTCCGGTAGTCATCCGGGAACAGCGGCCGAATCGGCCGGTCGATAATCCGGCATGACAGGATTTCCTTCTCGGAGGGTCTTCCCTCGCGTTTGAAAAAGCCGCCGGGGATTTTGCCCGCGGCATACGTTTTCTCACGATAATCCACGGTCAGGGGGAAAAAATCTCGTCCCTCGAGCGGTTTGTCGGTGGCGCAGACCGCTGAGAGAATCATCGTATCTCCCAGTCTGACTGTCACGGATCCATTGGCCTGTTTGGCGACCTTTCCCGTCTCAATTGTCAGGCGCTTTCCGCCGATTTCCAGTTCAACCTCTTGTTTCATTCTTTGTCTCCCGCGCTACCGTCTGATGTTCAATTTCGCAATCAATTGACGATAGCCTTCAATGTCGCGATCCTTCAAATAATCAAGAAGACGTCTTCTCTTGCCGACTTTCTGCAACAAACCGCGACGGCCGTGATGATCCTTCTTGTGTTGGCTGAGATGCTCAGTGAGCTTGTTGATGTCCTCGGTCAGCACGGCAATCTGCACTTCCGGCGAACCGGTATCCGTCTCATGCAAACGATGAGTCGAAATGATTTCCGCTTTTTTCTCTTTGCTTACCGCCATTACTTCGTTTCTCCTTTATGCTTAATTCGTACTACATTGTCTCGGTCTCTTGCCAGCTGTACCACCAGGGCATCGGTGTTGGGAAACACGTTGTTTTCCCGGATAAACACTTCCGGGTACACCACGATTTCCCGGTCGTACAGATCACCGTTAAAATCGAAAATGTTCACTTCCACCGTTCGTCCGCCTTCGGGATTGAAATGATTCTGTCCGATGAACATCATGCCGTCATAATGACCGTCGCCGTGGTCGACACTGCAGGAATAAACACCATCGGCGGGCAGAAGTTTCCGGTCATTGTATTTGACGTTGGCCGTCGGATACCCGACCTTCTTGCCCAGAGCGATTCCGCGTTGCACGATCCCGTGGATGGGATAGGGATGGCCCAGCATGTCAAGCGCCTGCGAAAACTGCCGGTTGGCGATCAGCCGCCTGATGCGCGTCGACGATACCGGTTTCCCCTCGATAATAACGGGATTCACCACTTCCAGTTCGAACGAAAACCGCCGGCTGAGTTCCATCAAGTCGTTGATTGTCCCGGTGCGGTTTTTGCCGAAGGCGTGGTCGTAACCGACGATCAATTTCTGCACGTTGAGTTTGTCCACGAGAATGCTTTCAGTGAACTGCTCCGCGGTGTTGTTCATCAATTCCGGCGTGAAGCGCAAAACCAGAAGGCGCCCGGCCATGTATGGTGCGAACAGGCGCACCTTTTCCTCCCAGATGGTCAGAAGCGGCGGCGGACTGTCCGGTGTCACTAGAACCCGGGGATGCGGTTCGAACGTTACGGCCATCGGAGTCACCCCGCGATCCTGAGCGCACGTCATGAGGCGCTTCAGAATAGCCTGATGGCCCAGATGAATCCCGTCGAACGTTCCAATCGTCACCACGGATCGTTCCCCGGAATCCATGAGATTCTCGATGCCGTATATGATTTCCAGACTCAATTCAAAACCCTTATATAGGAAAAAAACTGCTTTCCCGTGTATTCGGGGTGCAATTGCACCGAGTCGACTTCGGCACGACCGACCGCCATTACCCGTCCGGTATGGTCGCAGATACTGAGCAAATCACCCATACTGAACCGGTCGCTGATATCCACGACATCTTTCAATTCCGGCGTGCGCCCGGTGATAATCGCCGGAGTGAACGACTTATTGACCTGCACCGACGGAAATGGAAGCACCGTTTCGATTGGCAGGACGTGTCGCTTCAATGAACCGGCGTCGCGATAATGCCGGATCTCGGTCAGGCTCAGCGCGTCGGTCAATTCGAACCGTCCCACCCGCGTTCGTATCAGTCCTTTCAAATACGCGCCGCATCCTATCCGCTGGCCGATATCATCCGCCAGCGCGCGGACATAGGTTCCCTTGGAACAGGAAACAGTAAATCGCACCGTGGGCAGGTCCATGTCTTTCAAGGTAATATTGGCGATATCCACTTCTCGTTCCGGCGCTTCGACATCCATGCCTTTGCGGGCCAGCTTATACATGCGCTGCCCGCCGATTTTAACGGCCGAATAGGACGGAACCCGCTGGGTGATATGCCCCTTGAAAGAATCGAGAATTTTCTGCATGCCGGCGTCATCGAGTTCGGGAATCGGCCGGATCGGTTCGTTCGGGTCCAGGCCCTCGCTGTCCATGGTCGGGGAGCGTTGTCCCAGATAAATCTCGGCCTCGTACGTTTTATCGGTTTCACTGAGAAACTGCGCAATCTTGGTGGCCCGTCCCAGGCAGACGACTAACAGCCCGGTCGCACGGGGATCAAGCGTGCCGGTATGACCAATTTTTTTCTGCCCAATGGTCAGACGCAGTTCATGAATGATATCATGACTGGTCATGCCGTACGGTTTGCGACACAGGAGAATACCTTCATACCGTAGCATGGATCATCTCCCGTAAATCATCAAGCAGTTTCCGACCTGCGTCGCGCAACGGCAGGGAAACGGTGAATCCGGAGGCTTTGATGTGACCGCCGCCGCCGTACTTGTGGGCCAGTTCCGAGACGTTGATATTCGTCCGGGAACGTAGCGAGACTCTGGTTGTCTGCGCGTCCACTTCCTTGAGAAACGCGCCGATCAACGTGTCGCGACCGTACAGTGAGTATTCCGCCAGTCCGTCGACTTCATCCCATCCGGCCCGGCTGACGTCCAGCATTTCCTGATCCAGATACATCAGGCAAATGCGATCGTTTTCGAAAAACTCCATGTGCGATAAAATGTGTCCAATCAGACGCAGGGTCGACGGCGGCATGGCGTAATATACCAGGTCGCATACCTGACGCGGGTGCACACCCAATTCCAGCAGGTGCCCGGCAACTTCCATGGTTCGCCGGGTGGTGGAATTGTAGCGGAAACGACCGGTATCGGTCAGAATCGCGGTATACAACTGCACCGCCGAAGCCTCATCGAGCTTATAGCCGATGTCCATAAAATATTCGTAGAGGATCTCCCCCACCGATGATGCCTTGTCATTCACCAGAGCCACGTCGCCATAGCCGGTATTGTCGGGATGGTGATCAATATTAATCACTTGTGTTTGGTCGGTAATGAATTCCGCGGCGCGGCCCGCCCGTTCCGGTTTGCCGCATTCAAGAAACAGGGCCAGATCGAACCGCTTCACTCCGTCGTACGAATCGTAATCGATAACGGTATCAATATCGGGCAGGAAACGATATTTGTCGGGAATTGCACCTTCATTGACAATCGCGACCTGCTTTCCGAGCGAACGCAGATGGCGCGCCAGCGCCAGTTGTGACCCCAGCGAATCACCGTCCGGCTCCCGATGTGATAACACCAAAATGGATCGGGCGCCCCGAATTATGCTGTCGATGGAATTATGCCGTTGGTTCTTCGCGATTGTCATGGTCGTCTGCAAGTTCATTAAGAATTCTCTCGATTCGTATCCCGCGCTCGATCGACGGATCAAAGGTAAACGTGATTTCCGGAATATACTTTATACGCAACAGCCGTCCCAGCTGAAACTGCACCCGGCGACGAATGCCGTCGAGAAATGCCGCCGCCCTATCCTTGGCGGTGTCATCACCCAGAACCGAATAATAAATGGTTGCAAAACGCAAATCGTCGGTGATCTTAACCTCGGTAAACGTCACCAGGCTGTTGAGATTGGCGACGCACTCCTGCTCCAGAAGCGCTTGCACGTCGCGAAGCATCTGGCTTTTAATTCTGTCCGCTCGTTTATACCGTTTCATCCTGTCACCTACAACATTTCCACATCATAATCGACCACCACCATTTCCGGTTCCGCCTCGATCATGCGCATCACTCCGGCAATCACCTGATCGGCGTGTTTCCTCTCGTTCGAGACCACGGCGACTCCCAACTGCGCCCGGCGCCAGGAGTCGTTATAATCAACTTCCGCAATCGACACGCCGAATTGGTTTTTAACGCGCGCCAGAAGCGATTTAATCCTTCTCCGTTTTTCTTTTAGTGATGATACACCGGGAAGGTTCACGTCAACCGTTACAGTCCCGACAATCAAGGATCTCCCCGCCGTTTACTCCAGTTTCCGTGCCGTCTCAACCAGCTTGAACACCTCTATCGTATCTCCAACCTTGATATCCTGAAAATCCTCGATGCCGATTCCGCACTCGTATCCGCTGGCAACTTCCCTGGCATCGTCCTTGAACCGTTTCAGCGAGTGCAGATTACCCGTATAGACAATCCGCCCATCGCGAACGACATGCACCTTGTCAGAGCGGTGAATCGCTCCTTCTTTAACAAAACACCCGGCGATAGTCCCGATTTTGGGAACTCTGAAAACCTGACGCACTTCGGCGACCCCGGCATACTCTTCCTTTACTTCCGGAGAAAGCATGCCTTCCAGCGCCTTGCGGACGTCGCTTTCGACCTCATAAATGACATTATACAGGCGGATGTCCACGGTTTCCCTGGCGGCCAGTTCACGCGCGCGTCCGTCTGGGCGGACGTTGAAACCGATGATAATGGCATCCGATGCCGCCGCCAGCAGCACGTCGGACTCACTGATGCCGCCAACACCCTTGTGAATAACCAGCGTGCGGACTTCCTCGGTGGCGATTTTGCCCAGGGTTTCCGACAACACTTCGGCGGAACCATCAACGTCGGCCTTGATAACCAACCGCAATTCCTTGACCTGACCGTCCTTGATCTGTTCGTAAATTTTCTCCAGCGTGGCCCGACCGAAACCGCGACGGATTTCCTGTTCCCGTTTGATCTGGGTTCGTTTGATGGAAATCTCGCGGGCTTCCTGATCGTCACGCATGACCATGAACGTATCCCCGGCCTGGGGAACGCCGTTCAAACCGGTAATCCGCACCGGCATTGCCGGTCCGGCCGTCGCCAGTTCATACTCGCGATCACTCCACATCAATCGGACGTGACCGAAATACGAACCGGCCACGATCGGATCACCGACAGCAACCGATCCGCGCTGAATAATCACCGTGCTGACCGGGCCGCGGCCTTTTTCCAACCGCGCCTCGATAACAATTCCCTGACCGCGAATGTCGGGATCGGCCTTGAGATCGAGAAGCTCCGATTGCAGGGCGATCATTTCCAACAGGGTGTCGATTCCCTGTCCGGTCTTGGCGGAGACTTCCACCATTACCGTCTTGCCGCCCCATTCTTCGGATACCAGATTGTATTTCGTCAACTGCTGTTTGATCTGATCGGGATTGGCGGTTGGTTTGTCAACCTTATTGATCGCCACCACGATCGGCACTCCGGCGGCACGGGCGTGATCGATAGCCTCCACCGTCTGCGGCATGACACCGTCATCGGCGGCCACCACCAGCACCACCAGGTCGGTCACCTGTGCGCCACGGGCGCGCATGGCGGTGAACGCCTCATGACCGGGGGTATCGATAAACGTGATACTGCTGTTCGGAGTCCAGACTTCATAGGCGCCGATATGCTGAGTAATCGCGCCGGCTTCCTCATCGACGACATTGGTTTTGCGAATGTAGTCCAACAGCGAGGTTTTGCCGTGATCGACATGCCCCATGACCGTCACCACCGGGGCGCGCTTGATCATGCGCGTTTCTTCCTCGGTCTGCAACGCTTCTTCGCCGATTTCTTCTTTGATCCTGGTAGTAAATCCGCATTCCAGCGACAGGGTTTCGATGGTATCCATATCGAGCCGCTGGTTGATGGATGCCATCATGCCGAGTTTGAAACAGGTGGCAATCAATTCCGCCGGTTTCATATCCATGACACGGGCCAGTTCGGCCACGGTCATGAATTCGTTGACCTCAATGACGCCTTCTTCGACCGCGACGATTTCCTCGCCCGGACGGCGTTTTTTGTATTTTCGGCCTTTCTTGCCTCCGCCGAGAGTCGCCATGGTGGCCTTGAAACTTTTCACCACGGCCTTATGGTCGACCTGTCGCGCTTCTTTCGATTTGCGACGGCGTTCCTGGCGTTTTTTCTTCTTTTCGGACCTTTTCAGCGCTCCGGACAGCTTTTGCATGCGGTCTTTCAGCTTGGTCTTGTCTCCGGCTTTGTCCGCTTCAGCAGTTCCTTTGGGTTGCGATGAAGGAGGCGTGACGGCTTTTTTCTTTTTTTGTGTGATGTCCTTTTTTACCGCCTCTTTTTCAGCCTCAAATTTCTTTCCGATGGCCTGAAGCATCTCGTCGGTCGCCACTGACATATGAGACTTGGGAGCGAATTTCAACTCCACTAGAATTTTCAACAATGCCGTGGAGGAAATCTTGTATTCCTTGGCTACTTCATATATGCGTTTTTTTGCCATCTGTATTGCACCTCCTCCCGGTCGTATTATTCTTCAGTCTTCTCGGCCACCATATCGCTGTCATCAGCCGCATCAGGACTGGAGACTGTATCGGAAACGTCCGGGGCCTTCGCATCCGCCTCAGTCGATTCACCTTCCGGCTCACCCTCTGCTTCAGCATCTTGCTGTATCTGCTTATCCTCGTTACGCTTTACTTCCAGCTCAGCGACAAAGTTCTCTGCCCGCTCCTTGATATTCTCAGCGGTTTTCTGTCCGATACCATCGATTTTCATCAATTGTTCCAGGTTGCTTTTCGCCAACTGCTGAACCGTAATGATGTCCGCTTCCATCAGGCGTTCGGCCGTTTTTTCTCCAACGCCCTCAAGCTGACCTACCGGAACCATCTCTTCGGCCTCGCGGTGTTTCATCTCGTTGTAATCGCTTTCGGACATGATATTTATCTTCCATCCGCTCAGCTTCGATGCCAACCGGGCGTTCTGTCCGGCCTTGCCGATCGCCAGCGACAACTTGTCGTCATCAACCGCCACCGTCATGGCGCGTTCATTCTCGAACACGTCGATTTGCACCACCTTGGCCGGAGCCAGCGAGCGGGTGACAAACAATTCATCGTTGGAACTGTACGGAATAATATCAATTCGCTCGTTATTCAACTCACGCACGATCGACTGCACCCGAACGCCTTTGATGCCGACACAGGCGCCGACCGGATCAATGCGTTCGTCCGCGGAATATACCGCAACCTTGGCTCGTTCGCCTGGCTCCCGGGCAATCGCCTTGATCTCGATCACCCGCTCGAAAATCTCCGGGACCTCCAACTCAAACAGACAGCGCAGGAAATCCTCGCTGACACGGGACAGGATAATCTGCGGACCGCTGAACGATTTCTGGACGTCAAGAATAAAGGCTCGGATGCGGTCTCCCTGACGGTATTTTTCACGCGGAATTTGTTCTTTGATCGGCAAAATCGCCTCGGCCTTGCCAAGATTGACGATGATGTTCCCCTTGTCGATCTGCTGGACCGAACCGGACACCAACTGCCCCACCCGGGTGATATATTCGTCGTAGATTTTATCCCGTTCCGCTTCGCGCACTTTTTGAATTAAAACCTGTTTGGCGGTCAGAATTGCATTGCGGCCGAATTCCTCGTCCACTTCAAGAAAGATTTCCATCTCATCGCCCAATTCCGCCGTCTCGTCGATCTCCTTGGCCTCATCCAGCTTGATTTCCGTCAGGCTGTCGGTTACGGTTTCGACAACCTTCTTAAGGGCGATCATGACAATTTCGCCGGACTTGCGGTTGACCTTGAAAGTCAGGTTTTCCGCTTCCGGATAGCGCTTCTTCGCCGCCGCCAGCAGGCTTTCCTCGACCTTGGTAATTACCGTGTCGAGATCAATATTCTTTTCGCGCGCGATCAACGCCAATGCCTCTATTATGTCATAGGCCATGTATCGTATACTCCATCAAAAAAGAATTTTCCCCATTCTGACATCAACCAGATCGAATTGTGTAATATCGTCGTCTATTCTCATGTCTATATGCCGTTCATCCGCCGCAACCAGCACTCCCTGCGCCGGTTGGCGCGTCTCATCGGCAAAAAACACCCGTAGCGTACTGCCGATCCGCCGCTGAAAATCACGCATGGTCACCAGCGGACGGTCCATTCCCGGCGATGACACCTCCAGCGTATAACTGCCCGGAAACAGATTTTCCGCATCCAGCACCGGTTCTATCGCCCGCGAAATCCGGGCGCAATCATCGATACTCACGCCATGATCGGAGTCCACATACACCTGCAGACGACTGGATTGCTTGTATCGCGCCAGCTTCAATTCGATCAAATCGAATCCCTCATCGCGCAGTATCGGCGTTATCAAATCCGCTATTTTCGCTTTCATGTCATCAACCGTTTTTCAAAACATCAAACACGCGGCATGGCCGCGAGTATAACCCACAAGTATAATAAACCCATTTTGTTTAAGCAACTGATTTATCTTACTTTATGCGGCTCCAAATCGATTTTATCTCACCGCTTACAACGTCGGTTTTGGCCAGAATGTTCTCCGTTCCTCCCCTGCTTTTCACCTCCGCGCCTCCCGCTTTCAGTGACCGGTTTCCAATCACCACCCGTATCGGAATACCGATCAAATCGGCGTCATTGAATTTCACGCCCGGGCGCTCATCGCGATCGTCAATCAGGCATTCAATCCCCTCAGCGGTCAGATCATCATGGATTCGTTCCGAAGCCATCCGTACTGCTTCATCGGTGACCGCAATCGGTATAAGTTCTACCGGATACGGCGCAATTTCCTTCGGCCAGATCAGGCCATTGTCGTCATGAGAGAATTCCGCAACCGCCTGCGCGGTTCGGCTTATTCCCAGATTCGCCAAAACCATATGAAACGGTTTAAGCTCGCTGTCGATGTCATAAAACGACGCCTCCCGCTCGACCGCATATCCCGCATCGACTTGGTATACTGCCCCTAATTTCAAGGCCCTGTATAACTTAAGGGATTTTTTGCCGCTTGGGTCAAGATCGCCCTGTTCGGCATTGACCAGGTCGGCAATTAAAACCGGCGTAAAATCGCGCACTGGATTGACATTGATCAGATGCGTCTCGCTCCGATTCGCACCGACAATGGCGTTTCGCATATTCATCACCAATCGATCGGAAATGATATCAACTTTTTTCAATCCCACCGGTCCGGCGAATCCCACCGGGCATCCGGTAATCCGTTCCACGATTTCAGAATCGGCTAAATCTATTGCCTGGGTTTTCATAGCGCTTTTCAGCTTGGCAAGATTAAGCTCCCGGTCACCGCGTACCAACACCGCCACCGTGCGGTCATCAGCGGTGCATATTAGCGTTTTAATCAGCCGATATGCCGGGGCTTGCAAAAAGGCGGTGACATCCTCGATGGTCGATGCCCCCGGCGTGGGGACGGATGCAATTTCCCTGGTCTCGTTATCAAATACAGGCGGATCGGATTCCTGAAACGTGGCACTATCCAGACTGGCGGTATAAGTGCCGTCTTCACTGATTAACACATCCTGATCGGCTATCGGGCTGTTGCTGGTTATTACCAGATCGACCGCCTTATTGACATGTGGAATCGCACTCGATGACTCCACGGCGATGACTTCTAGCCCGATTCGACTGAAAAACTCTTTCAGGGTCGTGCACCAACGATCAAAGATATTTCCCTGTGAGGATTCATCGGCGGCAAACCCCAGAATTTCCCCGTACTGATATTCGCGTGCACGGATCAATCCATGTTTCGGTTTGATATCGGGATCGACACGGGTTCCAAACCGATAGAACATCAAGGGCAGTTGCCGATAACTGCGGATTTCCCCACATAAACTTGACACCGGGACGTCCAGCGGATTATCAGCATTGTTGGTTACGGGGAAATCATATTCCACCGCACCGCCGGTATCCAGTTCGGCCTTTATTAATTGTTCAAGATTACGAAGAACCCTTTGCATTAACGGCAAATACAGATACTCCCCCGATCCGATGCAACGGATATATCCGGCGCGCATCAGAAGCTGATGCGAGACAGCCTCGACATCGGATGGTGCCTGCCGTAATGTAGGTATAAATGTCTTATTCCAGCGCATAATCACCATGTGTTGGATTAATCCCGACAAACCGTAAAGGTATACCGCCCCCAGCCAGTGTCAACCAAAAAGTCGGAGATATGGGATTGATCGACAAGAAAGTCTGAATTTGAGATTCGTCTCAGCTCACCGGGACGCGGGTCGGTTCGGGTTTGAGATGCACCTGTTGGCCGTTCATGCGGGTGATGTATCCCGGCGTGCCGACCACGGTGCAATTATCGGGGATATCGACCATGTACAAAAACGTATTCGCACCGACCCGGACATTGTTGCCAATCGTCAGCGGGCCGAGTAAAATCGCGCCGGTGCCGATTACGACGTTGTTGCCGAGGGTGGGATGACGTTTACCGGTATGTTTGCCGGTTCCGCCGAGGGTGACATTGTGAAACAGCACGCAGTTTTCGCCGATTTCGGCGGTTTCGCCGATGACGATTCCCGCGCCATGATCGATAAAAAAGCCTTTGCCGATGGTTGCGCCGGGATGAATCTCCACCCCGGTCAAAAAATGCCAGATCTCGGAAACAAGGCGCGGAAAAAACGGAATCCCGATTTTGTACAAAGGATGGATCAGCCGGTGAATCAGTATCGCATGGAACCCGGGATACAGCAGAAATTCGATATTTCTTGCCGCAGGGTCGTTGCGATAAATGGCGCGAATATCTTCTATTATCGTGGTGAAAATCATATCTATATAGATACGTATCGGTAAACGCGGCCCTGGGATTAATCTTCTTTCTTCTATTTAAATAAATCTTTAAGAGCATCCCCAACCTGATTGGTCAGGTTTTGCTTGATGGCATCGGATGCATTCAAATCAATCCCGAATTTCGGTTGGGTATAAGTCCCGCCCAACGTGAACGGAATCTTGATCCGATTGGTTCCTTTTTGCTTGAACAAACCGACCAGCCCGGACATCGATCCCGACCCCGAAATCACTTCACTGGTGAGTTTTTCGGAAAGCAACACCTCGCCGGTATAGTCGAGCGAACCATCGAATCCCACCGAACCGCCGACCAGCCAGTCGCCGGTGGTCGAGAGGAATTTCATGGCATCGAATGTCACCCGGCCGTTTTCGACTCGGAACGAAGTCATCAAATCACGAAGTTTTTCCTCATCCGGAAGTTGCATATTGAGATTCTCCGCCAGGTTTTGAAGAACGTCAAATCCCACCAGCCGGGCTTCTTTGACATTGGCGTTGCCGTCCATGCTGAGAGACTGTAATATCGGTTCGGGATCCCAGCCTGATGCCGAGAAATCCCCGCTGATATTGAGTTTGCCAAAAAAATGCCCGCCGAAACCGCTGAAACGGCTGATAAAATCGTCGGCCTCAACCTGACTGGCCTGATACTCGCCACGGTAGGTCGGATTGTCGAAATCGCTCAAATCGACTACCGCATTTCCGGTAACGTCGCCGGTATATACTTTGCCGGTGACATTTGCAGCGTGGATCCGACGGTTTTCAATACGAACATCGGCGTCGATATGGGTGAACTCCACCCGGCTGTAAATCAGGGTGTCGAAATGCGCCGTTCCGGTACCGTCAATATCCGGAAGAACAATCGGCGGCAGGGAGTCGATCGGAAGTTCAGCCGGATTACCGCCGGTTTCGCCGGGAACCACCTCGGGAAATAACTTATCTGTGTCGAAGCGATGCGATGTCATCGTAAAGGTCAAATTCGGACGCGAGATATTCCTATTGTCTTCCGCCAGAAAATACGGAAGGGCATCATGCAAACTGCCTTGCAGGGAGATATCAGATGACGTAAACCGGGCATTCAGCTTCTCGATTTCAATCTCACTGAGCTTGAATTTCATTGCCAGAGAAAACGATTCCACCGGCTCGGGAAGGGTGCCAGCCGTGTACGTCCCGTTTTGAATGGACATCTCTCCGCCCAGGTGCAGAGCCGCCATATTGTCAATCGGTCCGGAGACAGTGACATTGTAATTCATCGTTCCGGTTAGGTTTGGATCACCCGATTCCGGCAAAAATGGCTTCAAGTCGGCCAGATCGATGCTTCCGTCAAATCGGCTATCCGTCAGTACCGGATTATCGAATCCCCGGACATTCAGCGTCCCGGCAAAACTGCTGTTTTTCCATTTGCCGCCGGTGATTTTCACGCTTGCCTGATCGTTTTGTAATTCCGTCGCGACTGAAGCAATCGAAATTCCCCCCTCCAGATCGGGAATCGAGGCCGAGACATCAGACAGCCCTATGGTTCCGTCATAGGATATATTCCCCGTTTCCATGTCATAGGCCGCTTTGACATCGATTGTCATCAATCCGCCGAGGTTGTATACCATGATAGAATCGGTCATCTCACTCGGCGCCAGAGACAGCAAACGATCCAGATCAATTTTCTCACCTGATATTTGCGCATTGACTCGATTCATCGTTTTGACATTGGGAATCCCGATATTCACGACGAATTGATTGCCGTTGATTAACGCCCGGGGCATTTTCATGACCGCGATGCTTTTGTTCAGGTCGATTTTGCCGTCGAAATCAAGCTCCGCCTGAAGCGTCGGATAGGCCTGGTCATCCATTTTGAGATCAAGCTTTTTAACGGCGAGCTTTCCTGATGGCGCGTATACCATCGCCGACGGCATGGTTAAAACCGACGACATCGACAATCCGTGAGCCGCAAGGTGTATATGCGAGGAATCATCGACATACTCCACGTGGCCGTTTTCGATAGTGAGATTGTCGAATGTCACCGCGGCCGCCGAAGCCGCCGGGACTTCCTCGGGAAGCGCCTCGCGGACTTCCGGCGGGGCCAACGTGTCAGCCGAGCTGAAGTCATAATTGATCCGTCCATCGGGAAGTTTGCGAAGCATGATAACCGGTTCCACCAGGATCATCCGATCGATTTGAATCTGCTTTTTCAACATCGGCCAGAATTGTACTTTCACATCGAGGCTTTTGGCGGTCAGGAACTCCTCCGCGACGAATCCATCCGGATTGGCGATGTGTATTTGCTCGAGATCAAGACCAAGCCCGCCCCAGAACGATATCGAGACTCCCGCAACTGTCACCGGACGTCCCAGCGCCGACGACAGACGCTCCAGAGCCATTGCCTTTACCTTTTCTTTCGGGAAAAAGAGTGCCACGGCCGCCGCACCAAGCACCGCAACGACCACCACGATAATCACCAGCCAGAGTAATGTTTTTTTCATGATTCACACTCGTCGGGCCGCCGTCCTTGCCGACCCCGGTTTTATGGTTTTTCTCTTACACCTCGACAGATTCGCCGGGCGCCAGGATGACGACCTCGACCGGCATGTCTTTAAGTTTTTTGGCAAATTCGGCCGGCTCGGTATCGATTACCGGCCAGGTTTTATAGTGTATCGGCACGACTTTTTTGGGATGCAGAAACTCAACCGCCTTGATCGCATCGTCGATGCCCATTGTAAAATTATCGCCGATTGGAAGAAAGGCCAGATCGATTGGGTGCATGTCGCCGATCAGTTTCATATCATAAAACAATCCTGTATCACCCGGATGATACATGGTCTTGCCGCCCATCGTGATTAAAAAACCGCAGGGATTTCCGGTATATTCCAGATTGTCGCCCGCCGCCGAACCGTGATGCGCGATGGTCAGTTTAACCCGTCCGAACGGGAAATCATGCGCGCCGCCAATGTGCATGTTGTGCATGCGCGCCCCCTGCCGCGCCACATAAAACGCCAGTTCATTTGGGGCGATGATCGGCGCATCGTTGTTTTTCGCGATGGGAACCGCATCACCCAGATGGTCGCGATGACCATGCGTGACCAGGACATGATCGACGGTGATATCTTCCGCGCGTATTGTCGCCTGGGGATTGTCGGTGAGAAACGGATCGATGATGATGTTATGTTCGCCGTCGGTGGCCATCACGCAACTATGTCCCAGAAACGTCGCTTTCAGCATGTATCATTCCCTTGCATAAGATCAGTATTGTCTATGAGATTATAATGGCCGAATCGGCCGGAGTTCAACTATTTTTTATCGAATCGATTACACCGCCGCCAAGGACTATGTCGCCATCGTAGAAGACCGCCGATTGCCCCGGCGTGATCGCCCGCTCGGGTTGATGAAAACGCACTGTTGCCGGTCCATCGCCGTCCGGCGTTACCGTTGCCGGGGCGGCCTGATGCAAATACCGGATTTTCACGTCCGCCGAAAACGGCTCGATCGGATTGTCCAGTGCCACCCAATTGATGCGATTGACCATGAATTCCTGTGCATATAAATCGATATCGTCTCCGACTATTACGCGATTCGTATCGGGATCGATTTTTCGCACATACAGCGGCGTCGGATGGGAAATCCCCAGCCCTCGCCGTTGACCGATAGTGTAAAACGCGATTCCCTCGTGATGTCCCAAAACTCTGCCATCGGATGTGACTATTTCTCCCTCTGTGAATTTCTGCCCCTTTCCTCTCTCCCACTCTTTTAAAAACCGATGATAGTCATCATCAGCGACAAAACATATCTCACGCGATTCTTTACGTTCAGCGGTACGGAGGTTGTATTTACGGGCCAACTCCCGCACCTGTGTTTTGGTGAAGTCTCCCAAAGGCATCAGCGTTCTTGCCAGTGCGTCCTGTGATAGACCCCACAGGGCATATGACTGATCACGGGTGGCATCCACTCCCCGGCGGATCACGGTGCGGTTAAATTCGGCATTGTACTCCACCCGGCTGTAATGCCCGGTGGCGATCGTATCACACCCGATTTCCAGAGCCTTTTGCAAAAAGCCCGCCCACTTGATATGGGTATTGCAGCGCACGCAGGGGTTGGGGGTTCGTCCCACCCGGTACTCATTCACGAAATCGGTGATGACATCGTTCCTAAACTGCCTGGTGAAATCCAGCACATAAAACGGGATGGCATGCGCATTACAGATGGCATGCAGGTCATTGATCGACTCCAGCGAACAACACCGTCCGTCGCTTGTGGTCTCGCCGCCGACGTCGTTGTAATCCCACAGCTTCATGTGGGCCGCGACCACCTCGTATCCCCGCTCCTTGAGCAGGATCATCGTCGTCGAGGAATCCACGCCCCCGGAAACCGCTACCAGTACTTTTTTATTCATGAGTACGCTCGAAGATCATTTGATCGGCTGTTTACCCGGTCCCGTGATACAGCGGCGACATCGATCGCAGTCGTTCGACAATTTCGGGAAGCACCGACACCGTGTAATCCAGATCCTCACGCGTGGTAAAACGCCCCGGTGAAAACCGTATTGATCCCTGCGCCAGTTCGGTCGGGACATCCATCGCCAGCAGGACGTGGGACGGGTCCAATGACCCCGACGTGCAGGCCGAACCCGAAGCCACCGCAACACCTTTCAGGTCGAGTGATAGAATGATCGATTCGCCCTCGATGAATGCAAAGGACATGTTGAAGGTCGACGGGATTCTCTCATCATGTCGCGGGCCGTTGAGATACACATGCGGAATCTGTGTTTGTATCGCGTTGATGAAATGGTCCGACAACTCTGCCAGCCGCGCGTGTTCTTCTTCGCGCATGCCTTCGGCAAGCCGAAGCGCCTCTCCCAACCCGACGATGGCCGGGATGTTTTCGGTTCCGGGTCGGCGTCGCTTTTCATGATGTCCACCCTGCAAAAGCGGTGTAATCTTCACTCCGCTTCGGATGTAGAGCACCCCCGCACCTTTCGGCCCGCACAGCTTGTGCCCGGACAAGGCCAGCAGATCGACACCCAGATCATCGACGTTCACCGGAATTTTGCCGACCGACTGCACCGCGTCGCAATGAAACAATACTCCCCTCTCACGCGCGATCGCCGACAACGCCGCAATTTCCTGAATCGTGCCGACTTCGTTATTGGCATGCATCACCGAAACAATCGCCGTTTGATCGTTCAGCTTCTCACGCAATTCATCCGGCGAGACTCGTCCCTCGCGGTCGACACTGAGATGATCCACCATAAAGCCTTCTTTTTGTAATGCCTTCGCGGCCATCAGGACGGCGTGGTGTTCGATCGACGATACAATGACATGATTACGTTTCTTCTGCAGGTAATAGGCCGCCCCTTTAAGGGCAAGATTGTCCGATTCGGTGCCGCTCGATGTGAAATAAATCTCGGACGGTTCCGCTCCAAGGGTCTCGGCAACCTGCTCGCGTGAGCGTTCCAGCGCGGTCTTCGCCTCCCGTCCGAAATGGTGCACCGAACTGGCGTTACCGTACTTGTCGGTCAAATACGGCATCATAACCTCCAGCACCCGCATGTCCAGCGGTGAGGTGCTGTTATAATCGAGATATATCTGCTTCAAGGCTCAGTCCTCAAGAATATGTAATACCAAACAGATGGCATAGTAGTCAATTTTCCCCGATTGTCAAGAGCCCGGCGCGGGGGCTTCGACTAACAGATGATACGATTAAAACGCGTAAAGAATGGTGAAATGGAAGCGATAT
Organism: Candidatus Zixiibacteriota bacterium; assembly: GCA_016933695.1. GTDB lineage: Bacteria > Zixibacteria > MSB-5A5 > GN15 > PGXB01 > JAFGAL01. Next base: position 270,013 of record JAFGAL010000010.1, read on the forward strand.
CCCGAGGTATATCCGGCGGTTCTGGCTCGACGGGCGTAGTCGACCCGGATCGGCCCGGCGGGTGAAATGAACTGAAAACCGAGCCCATAAGAAATGGCCAGATGATTCCAGGCGATTTCATCCCGATTGCGAAAACCGTTGCCCATATCGCCGAAAATCGATCCCCAGAATTTGCCGAAAATGGGATAACGGTATTCATGATTGACAATAATGATACTATTCGCGCCTTCGGGTTTTTCCTCTTCCAGAAGCGGACCCAGCAGGTTTTCCTTGAATCCCCGGACCGAGTTGGCGCCGCCGATATAAAAACGCGCATCCACCGGGACAGTCTCCGATGAGCCGAATTCTTTGACATACCCGCCCTTGATTCGCGTCGCCTGAATCCATCCCGGCCATACTTTGCGATATCGAGACCAACTCGCTTCGCTATACGTGTAAGAATTATCGCCGCTGAGAAATCCGCCGACGTATTCTACATTCATTCGACTCAGCGATCCGTCGGTCGGCATCAGGATATTATCCCGGCTGTCACGCTGAACGGTCAGATACAATTTGCGGCGATTGGAAAGCTCTTCGTCCTGTTTTAACAGGATTTGATCCTCATCCGATAAACCGGAAATCTTAACGGACTTGTACTCAAACCCCATCAGTATGTTGATTTTATTGCCGAGTTCACGGGTGGTCGATGCGGCCAGTCGCCAGGAACCGATTCGATACGATTCCACGCGATCCTGGATTTCCGGAGAAACCGACGCCGTCAGGGTCAGCGGCATGCGCAATCCGAGAAACCACGGTTCCACGAAACGGGCCGTGTAGCTGTGATTGAAGATTCGCCATTCGGTGAAGATTACCGATGACACTTCGGCGGATAATTCCAAACGCCGCGAACGCAAGATATTGCGTTTGCCCCATGATCCCGACAAAGTCCAGGTCAAATCCTTGATGGAATCCTGGGCCGCACCGGTTTTAATCGACACGTAATGTGGTTTTTTCTCCCGCAGGCTGAGGATGAAATCCGGATTCAGGCGGTCGGCCCCATTGGCGGAATCACGCGCGGCGCTGTACAGCTGAAGCGTTAAATAATTGCCGGTTTGCAATAACCGCTTTTGCGATTCGATAATATCCTTACGCTGATACACATCGCCGGGTTTGAACGTGATTTCCCGGCGCGCCAAAGACTCATGGAATCTGCCGGCCCCAAGGATATTCACCTTGCCGAAATGCACCAGCGAATCGGCGTCTATAAAAAAAGCGACATCGGCATGATTGTCGATTACCGTTGTATCAATGGCGTATTCCGCGGTTGCATAGGGATACCCGTCATTGGCGAGAATGGATTTGATGTCGTACGTCGCCTGTTTCAAAGCGAACGGATCGACCGGTTCGTTCGATTTGAATCGATCGCCGATTTTGTGAAAAGCATGTGCGAATTTGCTGTCGAAACTGCCGTTGATTTCCACCCGTCCGTAGACAAACTGGCGTCCCTCCTCGATACGCACCCTGACCAGCGCCGATGAATCAGGCGGCATCGCTTCAAATGTCTCCCGAACACTAACGCCGAGAAAACCGGCTGAGAGGTACAAGTATTTGACTTCCGATGTGTCGCGCATCAGCGTTTCACGTTGTATTCGGATTCGTCGGTCGGATTTAATACTGCGCCATAAATCACTGGTCCGGGAAAACAAACTGGAACGGATTTTCCCCTTCGCATAGTAACTTCCATCATTGACTTCGATAAGAATGGAGTCGATTCGGGGTTTCTTCCTGATCCAGCGTTCATACAGCGGATCATCGACCTGTGCAAACGCCGAGCCGGACATGATAAAAATCCCGAGAAGTATAACAATGTAGCCGGCAATCCGCGTCATATCAATAATCCCAGTAGAAATTCAACAACAGGTTGTACAGATAATTTTCGTCCACCCGGCCTTCCATCAGCAGAAATCGTTTCAGCCGGTATTCGAAACCGACCTCTTTGCCGGATACGCCCGATATCGCTGATTTCCCGTACACATATAGATTGGGATGGGTGTAAAATCCCACGGTCAACTGCGTTCCCAACGGATCAAACTTGTCACCATACACCGGGTCGATTTCAAACGTTTCCACCCCCAGGGTCCGGGAGCCGATTTGCGTGAATTGGGTGCTGAGGTATCCCGATGCCGCCGATGCCAACCGGTCGCCGAAACGCTCGGTAGCGTCGCCCGAACCGGCATCGCCGGCATAGTAGTTGGTAAAAATCAGCGGGACGATTTCTTCGGTGCTGAACTGCGATCCTTCCGCGGCGCTGATCACCGGCTCGTCGAGCGTTCCGGTGATATGCACGCGCAAATCATAGGTCGTCGTCAACGGCTGACCGAACTGGTCGACCTCGTTGGAGACCCCCCGCACCTTGGTCGTCGCATAAATATCCAGTTCGGGATTGGGGTATTCGATGTCGTTGTACGTAATGGCTGCACCGGATTCGATCCGGAACGTCCGATCGGCCAGATACCCTTTCCCTCGCAGAATTTCCATCGAGCCGAGATAGCGATATTTGCCCGTTTCCCGAATGAAGTTGATATCGCCCGACAACTCCGCGTCGATGTCATCGTTTTTAATCCAGAGGTTGGACATGATCTCCGCATTGATATTAAAATCCCAGCTGTTCTCGGCATCCAGGGCGGACAATTCCACCCAGCCGGAATTGTCACTGGCGAAGTTTTCGCGGTACATGCCTGAGTATATGGTCACGTCGCCATATATGGTCGGCGGAGTGGCACCCTGGATCGACAGATCGGCATCGAGGAGCGCCGAGATATCCCCCAGTTCATACCGCACCGGGAAATTGCGCACATTGACGCCGACGTTGTAATCGAATTCATCGATATTGTTGATGACAATTTGTCCCGCAGCATTGACTCGTCCAAGCATGCGCCCGTTCCGGCATCGCGCCGTCGCCGATTCGATAGTAATGGTTTTGTTATTCATGACGATGTCGACATTCAGGCTGTCAAGCGGTAGTTCCAGATCGAACGGTTTCAGCACACCGTTGCGCACCGTGGCCTGGCCGTAGATGTTCGGCGTCAGCGGCTGACCGGACAGATTAAACGACGCCTCGAAATTACCCCGCAGTCGTTCGACTGCGGGGATATACAATGTCAACAAGTCAAACCGAATATCATGCGCGGTGATGTCGATATTTTGTTCGGCGTTGGGGAATCGCTCGGCAACGGTGCCAAGCGTAAGATCGATTGGGAATATTCCTCGCGCCCGGTACCCGCCGGTGCGGCTGTCCAGGTACACCGAGTCGATAAACGCCTGTTTGTTCAGATACTGAATATTGGCGTATACATGACCCAATAACACGTTTTTATTGGTCAGACTGTCGATTCTCCCGCGAAATGACATTTCCGGGTTCTGAAAGAAACCCGATGCCATAATCCGCCCCGACAACTCCCCGTCGATTTCGTACCCATCGGAAAGCAGTCGCAACCAGTCGGAAATTTTGATACGTTCCATATCGATGGCAAATTCCAGCGACTCATCATAGTTGATTCGTCCGACACCATTCACAAATCCCACCGGTGGAAGCAATCGGCATTGGATGATATCATACCCGGCCGAGTCGACGGCGACAATGATCGAGTCGTCGTTTTCTATCCGACGGTTAAACAATTCTCCGTTTAACTCGGAGAACACCAGCCGCTGGGGATAGGAGATATAGTCCAGGGACCCCTCACCGCGCAGTTGTGCATAGTCATTGTGCACGGCCAGGTCCTCGAACCGGACCGTTTGCGAATCAACCTCCATCTGCATGAAGATCGAATCGTACGGGATAGCATAGGCAATTCCGTCGCGAAGAGAGACCACCACTTCCCCTTTGCGGTCGTACAGGAAGTTCATGACATTGACATCGATCACGGCGTTTCGTGAGTACACATCATACAGCCACAACGAATCGGATTCAAAAAAGGCCATGATATCGGGATTTTTGGTTTTGCCACTGACCGTGAAATTCACTTGGCCGCGTCCTCCGGGGCGTTCGATAAACGTTTGTCCCGCAAATGCCGCCAGGTCATCAAACTCGGTATACCCGTCAAGATACAGGCCGGCCGAGTAATTCACGCGTCCCGAGACCACAAACAGATTGTCACCATAGACGACCTCGAATCCCTCGAGAAACCTGATGCTGTCAGTGGTAATCTCCATGTCGCCGCGAATGGCATAGGCATGATATTCATCGAACCATGACTCACCCAGATCGGCGGCAACGCGCAATACCAGATCGTCGCTTCGCAATCCCTGTCCCGACAGATCGATGAACCCGTTCAGCCGCGAGTCATAGGTCTCATCGACGACATTGTTCAGGCTGAAATCGCCAATGGTCCCGCTAACATGATAGACGTCGGGATCCGGTGAGAAATCCAGATCGCCGCGCGCCTCGATGGCACAGCCATTGAGGATTATCCCGGAAAGAGTATCGAAATCGAACCGATTATCCGCGAATCGAAAACGCGACATCAGAGAATCGAAACGGCGTTCCATAAAATCGCCTGAAAGAAGCACGGTTCCCGCGACTTCTCCCCGATCGAGATTGATAACGCCATCGGCATGCAATTGCCCGCGCAGGTTGGCATCAATGAATTTCGACACTTCACTCATGGTTACCCGGCAGTCATTCAGCAGCAATTCTCCCCGGATTTCCTTTTCAAACAGGAGACGGCCATCAAGCGCCAGCATGGAGGAATCGGTCACGACAAAGATATCCTGAAACATAAGATTTTTATTGCTCAGGGTCAATTTCCCCCCGGCGGTAACCAGGTTGAACCGCTTTTCCGACGAGGTATATCGCAAACCGTCGATGTCCACCGAGTACGTGCCCTCGCGCCCCATTAAATGAGCCTTGATCACGATATCTTCGAACATCAGCGTATCGTGAGCGCGGTACACGGTCAGCATCAGATTATCCAGACCGAGATTGTTGATTTCAAAATCCAGCGGCGAACGCTTGGATTCCGAAGTGTGCGTCGGTTTGGGAAACAGCCAGCCGTCGTCGCCCTGTTTCAGCGACAACTCCGCGGATTCAATGAAAACGCTTTTAAAAACGAGATTCCCGCGCCAGAGATCCAAAAACGAATACCGCAGAGACAACTCCGGTATCGATGCCAGAACGTATTTTTCAGTGCCGTCATCATAGATAACATTGGCGTTCTTCAGCACCAATTGTGAGAACAGGTCCCCTTCGATATTTTCGATATAGACCTGCAGGGGCAGCTTGTCGCCGATCATATCGCGCAGGGCACGGTTGGCCAGATTCTCCATCAGGCCGAACTGAAACATCGCCAGATAAAACGACACCACGAATACCAATGCCGAGACAACTATCGCCAGGACGATTTTATGAATCAGGCGCATATTTCCCCTCGATATCGCATATGATTCGTCGCGACGCCGCGTATTGGTCATCCCCGGATAGCGGACGGATGTCCTCATTGACCTGATACAGCAATTCGGTCGATGCTCCCACGTTCAGACTTCCCATCACATGTGAGATCAACTGACGTTCCCGCCTGTCGACAATCAACGCGGCCACCTCCGCCAGTTCCCGTTCCACCGGGGTCAACCCCGGCCGACTGAGGACTTTGCCGTATCCCTCAAGTACCATCCATCGAAATAAATCCGGCGACATGGCCAGAAAGCGCTGTTTCAACCGGTCATAATTCCGCCCGTACACTTTCCGACATAATGCCTTGCCCTCACGGTACCATGTCTGGGCTTCATCAGGTGAAATCGGTTCAATATCATCTACTTGGCCATTATCCCCGAATACTTTGTTGTATGTCAGCGCCGCCTCGATCATGCGCGGGAATCCCAAAAACAAATAGCTTTGCAATATCGTTTCATAAACGGCCGTCGTCGCAACGTTCTGCTCTTTAAGGTATACAAGACAGATGGTGGTAAGGTCGTTATTGCCGATGGCAATAGCGGCCGATAGAAGCGAAATCTGACGGCATTGGCGGCTTTCTGCCGGTAACTGCAGATTCCGCAAATGGTTCTGAAAGTCTTTCGGTGTTATCACGGGGGTAGTATACGAGAAACGTCGCAGCTTTGGCAACAGCAATCTGGTGACTATTTGATACGGCGAAGTTCCGCTTCGAGTTTTTGCATTTCCCGGCGAAGCTCAATCATGCGGCTTTCAATCGAATCGATTACCGCCTCACGATTACCCTGATAGTTGTGTTCCTCCCGATATAAATCGGGCGATGCAATCGTCGCCTCGCCAAGCGTTACCTGCAAAGCCCGGACTTGATTGTTGCGCAGAATACGTAACGTTACCATGGTTCCGGGACTGGATTTCTGCACGTATTGCATCAACTCATTGGCCGAAGTGACCGGCCGGGAATTGAAATCGATAATGACATCGCCGGCACGCAAACCGAAAATATGCGCGGGGGATCTTTCCACAGTACTCGCCACATACACTCCCAGACGGTTTGATGTGTCACTCTCATAATATTCGATATCCGCCGGCTGGATGCCGAGATAGCCCGCCTTGCGGTCACCGTAACGGACCAAATACTGGCACACTTCCGGCAGTTTGAAAGCCGGAATGGCCGCACCGGTTTGCGTTTCAACCTCACCACCGATACCGGAAATGACAATGCCCACCAGACGGCCGTCCATTGCGAACAGCCCCCCGCCGACCGATCCCGATGACACCGGGGCGGTAAACTGCAGAGTGCCGTCCTGACGATACCCGACACAAAATCCCAATCCCGGCGATGACAAACCATAGGAATTGCCGATGGCCACCACCAGCTTGCCGCGCAGTAATTGTTCGGGGGAAACCGTAACCGGCCTTCCGATTGGCTGACTTGCCCGAATCATGGCCAGTCCCGTCAGATAGTCGATACCGACCAGGCGGGCGGTATACGGTTTGGCATTGAACCAGACCACCAATCTCTGAAACCCGGAAATCGACCGCGCCGACGTGAGGATATTCCCGACGCTGTCGACAATCACCCCGGTCGAGATCAGACTTCGGGCCGGGCTCAAATCGAGATTACTCCGGTTGCCCGGACGGCTTTGCCCGCCGGCTTCAACCGTGACAATCGACTGGATCGCCGAGTCAATGACATTCTGCAGGTGATGTTCCAGACGATCGATCGACTGTCCGTTCGCCGTTGCGGCACACCATAAAAATACCGCCAGGATTACCAGCAATCTGATTTTCCCAGCGGTAGTACTCAAGGACATTCTCATGATCAATAAACCTGTCGCACCTCCTTCACGGCGTCATTCTGTGGTGCAATATATGTCCTTATAATCGGCCTCGGCCGATACGTCGTAGCAGGCCCCAAACCCAAATGGCCTAAAACGAGCTTTCCCTGTGTTGACCACGCGGTGGTATTGTCGGCGAAAGTATTGGAACTGGCCAACTGATTCATGTATCCGCGGACTCGATTGGCGCGCGCCACCTGCCGGTCAAAATTCCAGTGTTTGCTGGCGTGTTGCGAGAACGTCCGACTCGCCGCCGGCTGAACCGTCAGGTAACTGTCGTCCATATTTCCGCTTCCCATATCCTGTTGCGCCACCATATACCCACCGTCATCCGGCACCAATAAACGCTCAATGCCGCCGGTCAGTACGAATGCCAGCATCAGGCAAAACGTCGCTACCACCGGCACCATCCGCCGCATCCCGATCGCCGGCGCCTGCTTCGGCAAATAGGCCCTGGTCCGCGTTTCGCGGTAGCGCTCATCGGCGATACGATTGAGCAGTCGGTTGTTGAAATCATCTGACAGTCTGGCATCGGGCAATTTACTCAATGCCCCAAATACATCGCGAAAGCCAGCCTCCTCCCGTCGACACTCCGGACACTGCTCCAGATGCGCCGAAATCTCACGGCGTTTTGCCTCCTCCAACTCACCTTTAGAGTAAGCTGACAGGAAGGAGCGTACCTTTCGACATTGCATTATATTCCTCCATTCTCGGTTTTAGCTTTTCTCGAAGCAATGCACGCGCCCGGTTTACCCTCGACTTTACAGTCCCGAGCGGTATATTCATGACTTTGGCAACTTCCTCATACGGCAATTCCTCGATATCCCTCAGGATAAAAGCAGTCTGGTATTTCTCCGGAAGATTCTCGATTGCCCGTTTCAGAACCTGCGGAAGATTTGTCGGAATTTCCATTTCCACGGCGATTTCCGCCTCGTTTCCCTTCAAATCGAAGATATCGAAGAATTTAAACCGTTTCCTCTTTCGCAGTTCGTTGCGTGCCAGGTTCAACGCTATCGTATACAACCAGGTTGAAAAGCAATGCTGGAAGTCGAACGATTTCCGATGCTGATATACCCGCACAAACGTCTCCTGGACGATATCCTCGGCCTCTTCCTGGCTTTGAATCATCCTCGTGATGACATTCATCAGTCTTTGCTTGTATTTGTTGACAAGCTCATTGAAAGCCACCATGTCTCCGTTTTGGACCCGTTCAAAAAGGTCATAATCAGCTTGTTTTTCAGTTTGCTCTTTCAACCAGTTACCCTTAGTCACTCACCTGTTTATTAGGTATACCGCCTGCGATTTAAAAGGTTCCATAATATTTTCGGTTTGAGGCTTTGTTAACTTTATAATATACAATAAATTAAGAAAAATACAAAATATTTTGCGGGGGCGGCCAAATAAACCAATATCCCGACCAGAAAGACTATTGCCAAAGGCGGCCCGATCAGTCGATACACCCGCCCCAGATCGGCCTTGAAATACTCTGTCGAAAGAACCAGGCAGAAATGTGCCGGCGACAGCATCATCCCCAAATACCCGGAAATATACGCCAGAAAGATATTGGCCGGGATAACCTCAGGCTGATACAAAAAGGCCGCCAGAATCGGATATGACAGGCCCACAAACGCGGCCACCATACCGGTTAACATCCCCGACGAAAAACAGACGGCAAAAATCACCAATCCCGCCGGCAAGCCGAGTCGACTCGTAAATGCGGGGATACTTTCCACTGCGCCGGTCAGTTCAAGCATGTGTTGAAAGGAGATAATACCGAACACCAGCACCAGCAGGCGCCAGGTTAGAGCCTCATTTGCCACTTTGCGGAGAATTACCATCGACGGCAATTCGATTGAAATCAGTGGCACCAGTGCAATCGCCACCGCCCAGACCAGATCAATCGGGAATAACGCATACAGCACAATTGTCAGGATAATCGGCCATACCGCCAGGAGAACCTTTACCGATGGTTTTATCAACTTGCCGCCCTTGCCATTGTCGCCTTTGATTTTTCGAACAAAGAAGAAAATGCCCACCGGAATCATGACCAGTGACATCGGCAGTTGCAACAGTGATATACTTCCCACCGATACACCGGCCAGCGCCGCACTGAGAATGATCCCCGGATATACCGGCCAGAAGTATTCCACCACGTGCCGTGACCAGTAATTGACCGCGGTCATGAACTCCGGCGAATGCTCCTTATGGTGCACCACCCCGGACACCAACGGCGCCGACATCAACGCCCCGCCCGGCATCGGCATCAGCCCGATCAACGCCGGAATGACCGCCGCCGCGGTCCGGGCGCCTCCCGGAAGTGCCCGCGCGGCGTTAACCAAACGGTCCAGATAACCGATCTCCCGCAACAGCCGCCCCATGAATGTAATTAAAACGATAATGATATACAGCCGGAGAAACCGCCCGGACAACAGCGTGTCGAGATATCCCTGCCAGATGTCTTCAAAATACATTCTGAAAAAGAGGGCTGTCGCCAGCCCCGCCGCCAATAGCGCATAGCCGACAAACACGCGGAATCGAATGGCCACAACAATGCCGGCGAAGATCAATGCGAGTTTGAGAATATCATTCATGGTCGACCAATATACGATATCACAGAAGACCCTGTCAATCGCGACGGAATTATTGTGTTGAATCTTTGTTTGATATATATTCCGCCTTATATGAAAATCACCTGTTCCATAAACGGGCGTGCGGTCGCCAAATATGATGCGAAAATATCAATTTTCGACAATTCGCTGTTTTATGCCGATGGGCTTTTTGAAACCCTTCTGGCACTCAATGGCGACGTGATCTTTCTGGATGACCATCTCGACCGCCTTGAAAAAGGCGCGAAACTGATCAATCTCACCCTGCCGGTCGACCGGTCGACCTGCGCGCGCTGGATCCGGAAAACCAATCTGCGCAATTCAGCGCGTATCAAAAAAGTGCGATTGACGGTCACCGCCGGAGATTCCGGATTCTGGGCCGGACGTCCATCGAAACCGCGAATCATGGTTATCGCGACCGAGTATCAGCTCCCCTCTGAACCGTTTCGGCTCATGGTTGCGCCGTTTCGGGTCGATCAGGATTCACCGTTTCGCAATGTCAAGACGCTCTCCTTTATCATTGAAATGACCGCCCGCAAGCATGCCTATCAGGGCAAATTCGACGATGCCATCCTGATCAATCGAGCCGGTTTTGTCGCCGAAAGCACCTCGGCCAACCTGTTCTGGATTAAAGACGGCGTCGTATGCACCTCTCCGCTTACTTCCGGGTGTCTTGAGGGTATGACGCGTAAACATATCCTGGAATTGGCGGCATTTGCCGGCATGCGCACTTGTGAAAAAAACATTCGCCTGAAAGATTTGCTTAAAACCGATGAGATTTTTGTCTCGTCCTCACTCAAAATCATTATTCCCGTAACATCGGTCACTGACCGAAAAACCCACCGTTTTCCGATCGGGCCCGTGACCAAATACCTGCAAGAGCTTCTCTATCAGCGAATTGGGCTGAATAGATATGGTGCACCACGCGACTGATCACGACCAATAATTGTGCGATCACTCCGTCGTCTATAACGTATAACTCCTTACGATGATACAACATAGACCCATCGACAGAAATGGGAACGAAAATTGCATTGATACATGTGCGGCAAACCGGCAGTTTAAACTTGATTACGCCGACCGAGAGGGGTATTATCGCCGGTAAACAGGATGTTGCCATAAAACATGGAGGATGCGATGCGAAGACTGCTATGGGCAGGAATCATAATTGTGGGCTTGATGATACTGATGACAAATATGGTACAGGCACAGACCGAATCGACGCGCTCGTTATACGATATCCCCCCTCGGAATCTGGTCGACGCGCCAACGTCGATGACCCTTCCCCGGGGGTGTTTCGATGTGATATTGCGCGTATATCCCAATGGCGGGATTCTCGGAAGCACCTCGATCGGTCTGACCAATCGTTTCATGGTCGGCGTGTCGTACGGCGCTGAAGGGATAATCGCCGATGCCGAACCGAACTGTAATCCAAGCATGGAATTCAATGCCAAACTGCGCCTGATCGACGAGAGTATATATCTGCCGGCGCTGGCGATCGGATTCAATTCTCAGGGATATGGCTCGTACGATGACGCCCAGCAACGCTACACCTACAAATCGAAGGGCTTCTACGCCGTGTTCAGCCGATCGCTGTTTTTCTACAACGCCTCGGTCGGCGGACACGCCGGCGTAAACTATTCGATGGAATATGACGGCGATGACGACGATGATCCGACTCTGTTTTTCGGAATCGATACGCAGTTTAAATATAATGTCGGCTTTGTGCTGGAATACGATGTCGCGCTCAACGACGACAAATCGTCACAGCATTACGGCCGGGGACGCGGGTATCTCAACGCCGGTTTGCGCTGGCTGTTTTCGGAGAATCTCGAAATTGAGGCAATTTTCAAGAATTTACTGAATAATCGCCGTGATGTGAACTCTTTTGGACGAGGTTTGCGTTTAACCTATATAGAATTTTTCTGAGCATGTAACCGAAGTGGGTGGCAATATGAGAATGATGTTAAAAATATTATTACCGCTGGGAATGCTGATGGTCATGACGGCCGGCTGTTATACCGTGATCATGCACCCGGTATCGGATGAGGACTATACGCAACATGACTACCAGCAGGATTGTCTGAGTTGCCACCCCGATTATCATGAGTATCCGTACGGCTATTTTTACGGCAACTATCCCGATTACTGGTGGGATACACCGCGTTACGGTCATTATTATGCTTATCCCTGGTGGTGGGATCATTACTGGTATCGCGGCGGCGGACAGGTCAATACCGGCGACAATGATGATACCGGATCACCGCGTTCCGAAGAAGCAATGAAAGCATCCCGCCGCGACGCCCTTCGACCTCCCTATACCACGGGCGCCATGCCGACCGCGATCACTCGCGGCACCACGACCACCACCGAATCCGGCCGTATGAGCGGATCGTCCGCGGGCAATTCGACCGGAACATCGGACAACAACAGTTCCTCCACCAAAACCGAGACCAAAACCAAAGACGAACAGGAAAAAGAGAAAAAAGCCTCGCGGCGTGACGGCAGGAGAAAATAATCATGCAACTGACAAGAGCATCTATCGGTTTGATCTTGCTATTCGCCTGGGCGTTCTCCCCCGTGCAGGCCGACTATATTGAAAGCGTCGAGGAAATTTCCGCCGGCAACGTCTTCGGTATCGGCGCCCGGCAAATGGCGATGGGCGGCGCGGGGATGATGTCCATCGACGGCGGCGCGTTGTACTACAATCCCGCCAATCTGGCACGTATTCCGCGTATCGAATTTCTGGGCGGCCTGTCCAACCAGAAGTATCAGGACGAATCTTCGGTGCGTCCCCTGCGCAAAATCATCGATGCCGCGCAGATCATTCCCGAGGAAAACCTGTACAGCAATCGCTTTGCGGGATACACCTCGCTACCGAATCACACCGACGAAAACCGCACCAACACCCGGCTCAGTACTGCCATTATTAGTGTCCCCTACCCGACCTATCGCGGATCGCTGGTCATCGGTTTCGGTGTTGCCCGGACCGTCGATTTCGACCGGGTCTTTTCATTCGCGCATCGTGATACTTCTGCCGAGGGCAGTATTGTCGCGGTCGGCAATGAATTTCAATCCGGTGGTCTGTACCAATGGTCATTCGGGATGGGGATTGATCTCTCCCCCCGGCTGTCGTTCGGTGGATCAATATCACTGTATACCGGCAAACACAAATACAATTTCGACTACAGCCTGGATTCCCTGAACGAATTCACATATTATAGTGAGCAGTATATCGAGGACAGCTATCTCGGTTACGGCGCCAAAATCGGCATGGCCATGCAGGTCAACCGCCATCTGGGTTTCGGCATCACCCTGCAATCGCCGGTATATTTCAACGTCGACGAAGACGTGTATGATTATTCAACTGAAACTTATACTGATAGCTCTTTCTTATATGAAGATGCCTACACCGTCGAGTACGACGTCAAGCATCCCTTTGTTTTCTCAGCGGGGGTCGAAGTCAGCCGGATCGGCAATGCGTCGTTCGCCCTCGACCTGGATTACACCGACTGGAGTCAGCTTTCCTACGGTGATAATAAGGCGATGGAAGCCGAGAACAACAATATCAAGGACTATTATCGCGATGTCCTGCGTTATCGGATCGGCGCGGAATACACCTTCCCCGTCTGGGGGCTTTCATTGCGTGCCGGCCTGTTCACCGACCCGCTTCCGATCGTGAAACAGTTCGAAAACGACAGCCGCACCGGATATACGTTTGGATTCGGATTACTGGTTGATCAGGTGATGACGGTCGATTTCGCCTACGTGCACGGTTCGTACGGCCGCAATTCCGACTTTTTCTACGGGGTTGACACCATGGCCGGGACCGATCATTATCTGGTGATCGACGAGGATATTTCCTATGATCGGTTGTTCCTCACCGTGGCGTATCGTTTCTAATTGACGGGAAAAGTATTCCAAATCCGGGGAAAACCGCTTATATCATACTCCAGCGTTCGAGAACGAACTTCGCGAAATCCGTGACACACTCGAACACCTTCCGCTGATACTCTTTGGCCCTGGTGATATCGAAGTCGGGGTATCCCTCATCCTTGGTATACAGTAGAATACTGCCCGGGACCGGATAGATATCCGCGCCGGGACGATACGTGTACACCATATCGGTGTCGTACTCCGACGCATCGACCAGCGCTTCATCGATCGCCTGCATCATCGCCGTTTCGTTCAATGCCGCATGTCCGCCATCCTGACCGTACACCTCTTTGATGACGTCGTCGCAGAATTCCCACCAGTGAATCACCGCGATTTTAACATCGGTGTCGTAGAAGTACGTATGCGCGATTTCTTTCAGGACTTCATTGTTGCCGCCGTGGCCGTTCAGCAGAATCACCTGTTCGAAACCAACGTCCACAAACGAATCGAGAATGTCGCGAACGTAGGCCTTGAAGCTGTCCGGGGAAACCGTGATCGATCCCGGATACCCATAGAGTGAACGGGTAATGCCGTAATTGACCGTCGGCGCGATCAGCGCGTTGATTTCGTCGGCCATGAACTGCGCAATGGATTCGGGAATATAGTTATCCGTCCCCAGCGCGGTGGCGCCATGCGCCTCCAGCGTGCCGACCGGGAATATGACGGTTGTGATTTCATCCGGAACCAGGTCACGAACCTGTTTCCAGGTCATTTTCTGCATTTCACGTTGCATGATTTACACCTGTCGCTTGATGATGCGCTCGAGGACTTTTTCGGTTTCTTTGGCCGACAGTTCATCGCCCTCGAAACGAAATTGATTGATATCACGAATGAGGTACTCGAGATCTTCGGGATGCTCGACCGCGTACCACATCTCCATCTCGGACCAGGACAATCCTCGGGCACTCAGGCCCTCGGCCACTTCGGAATATATGTTCGGGGAACGCCAGTCGTAAGAGGCCAGATTGCAATGGTAGGCGCCCGACATGCCGATCAGGTAGTACCGTCCCTCCACCGTCGGTCCGAATACGGCATCCGATTTATGCAAGAGACGAATCGCCATGTTGATCATTTTGCTTTGCAGGGTCGGGGTGCGACTGCCGATAAAGACAACATGTTTGTATCCCGTATCGAAACAGTCCCGAAAGATCTCGTCCATTTTGACACCCCACCGATTCGGCGAGAGGGCTTTCACATCAAACCGTTTGGTCAGGGCGGTTTTATGGCGTCCCTTCATCTTATCGGAAAGATACGTTATGATGGTTTCGACCGATTTGCGGGTGTGTGGCAGATCGCCGTAGTACAACCGGCAATCGACTTTATTTATGCCGATCACGTTGACGATCGTATCGGCGACAAACGCCTGGTGCAGATATGAAATCTCCTCGAAAGAGAAATTATCCCCGAGATTCAGCTCCGAGCCGTCCTCGGTCACTTCCTGGATACATATCGCCAGTGTGGTATCATTCTTTTTAGGCTCCGGCATAAAACCAGCTCTCTTTACAGATGGTGTATTCGCTCGAGGCCAATATACACAAGCCCGCACAGGCAGTCAAGAGAGTGCCGGATTTTTTCGCGGAAACTTCTACCCGATGTTCATATTCGGGAATAAACCCAGCAGTTTATTGGCGAGAACCTGCAGCAGGTTGAAAAAGATCAACACGCCGATCAGCATCAGCAGTCCGCCGGAGATCATCTCCACCGCACGGAAATGACGTTTGATGAATCCGAAAAAGCCGATCAGGAAATTAAACAGCACCGCCGTCAGAATGAACGGTATCCCGAGGCCCGCCGAATAAAACGTGAGCAGGATGATGCCGTGACTGATCGTGTCCTGATTGGCCGCCATGGTCAGAATCGAACCGAGAATCGGACCGATACATGGTGTCCAGCCGAATGCGAACGCCACACCGATGACAATCGAGCCAAAGACGCCGAATTTCCTCTGTCCGGCATGAAACCGTTTTTCGTAGTTAAGCGCCTTGATCCGGAACACCCCGGCGACGTGCAATCCGAACAGGAATATCAACACGCCCGCGACTTTGTTGAATAACGCGAGATTCTGAAACAGCCACTGCCCGATAAACGACGCCGAGGCTCCCAGCGCGATAAAGACCAGTGAAAACCCGACGACAAAAAACAGCGTGTTGACAAACACCCGCCAGAGGTGTTTGGAGGCTTTTTCCCGGTCCGTCAATTCCTCCAACGAAACGCCGGAGATAAATGAGATATATCCCGGGATAAGCGGAAGCACACATGGCGATACGAATGATAACCCCCCTGCCAAAAACGCGCTGAAATAACTGATGCTTTCTTCAAACACAATTAATCCTTGTTTTTAATGTAGTAACCGGATAATAAAGGGGTGGTTCCGACGGGGCGCAACTATTTTTTGCCGGAAACCAGTTTGGGAAGCTCTTCGCGGGCCATCGCCAGCAGTTCCTCGCGATTGATACGATCCGCGATTTTCTTGGCCAGTTTTTCGGCCAGCAATTCGGCCAGATAATTGCAAAAATGACGGATTTCCTCCGGGTCAACCCCCTCGACAGGGACTTTCAGCTTGCCGGTGGCATCAGCCGGATCGGTCTCAGCGACTGTCGTCGCTTGCGGCATGGATTCTCGTTCGGCAAAGGTGGCACGCTCTTCGAGCGGTTGTTCATCGGTAATCTGATCTATTTCCGACTCAAATTGCGATTTCAGATCCTGCTCGCTGACCTTGCCGTTCGGTGTTGATTTGGTTGCGGTGGTTGTCTTTGATATCTCGGCAACCTCTTTTTTGAATTCAGAAATGAAATCGTCGACCCCTCCCGGGCGGATTTCCGCCGGTGTCGGGGCCGGTACCGCGTTTTTTTTCTGTGGGCCGATTTGCTCCAGATACTCGCTGTTTCCGGTCTTGGTAATATGCTTATCACCCGGCTTGGGAGCCGGGGCGTCACCCTCAACCGCCTTGGCGACATCCTTTTGCATTTCATTGATAAACCAGTCGTAGTCGTGATCCGGCTCGGCCGGTGTCTGATTCGGTAGATCAGGTTCGAGCGCGTCCGGTTCCATCAGGCCGTACTGATCCTGTGCAAGTTCCAGTTTCGTCGGTGGTTCCTCTTCGGCCTTTACCTGCTCTTTTTTCTTGATCTGGGTGTCCTCATCCCGAATCATCAACGACTCCACTTTGGTGGTGTCATTGCCGTCAACATACGGCCCGTCCTTGACCGGCTCTACCGGAATTCTCAGCTTGCCGGTCATCTGGGTGCTGTTCATCTCCTCGGAGTCTTCGACCTCGATCTGATCCATCCCCAGCGCGGCATCGAGAATTTCATCGTCGACCGAACCACTGGAAAACGGATCGGCCTCGACGATTTTATCCTCTTCCCGTGCCTGCCCGCTCGGGCCGACAAAAAGCACCACGCGTTCAACAAACTCTTTCGGATCGAACGGTCGCGGCAGAATGACCTCGTCGGGGTACGGAATCTGCCGTCCATCGGGATCGGCAATAAACAGAATCGGGATGCCTGCGGTGGCATCGTTTTCGCTCAAGGCGTCATAAAGATAGGTCCCCTGCGAGTCCTTCATATCAGCGCCGATGATCAGCAAATTCGGCTGGGAAGTGATAATCAGGGCCTTGGCCTTATCGGCATTGGAAGCATCGATCACGTCGTACCCGTTCTGGTGCAACAGGGATTCGGCAATGGTCCGAATGGCGTCGGATTGCTCGACGAGCAGAACCTTTTTGCGCATTACGTGACGGCCTTTCCGCTACTTGTCTTTCTTTGACAGAATCTGACTGGCGTCTTCAAGAAATTTACGGTCTTCCCGCGAAATATTCTCGATTCCCACTTCATTGATCTTATCCAGGATGTCATCCACCCGTCTCATTATATCTTCGGCTTTTTGCCGATTCTTCTCCAGCTTTTCTTCCTTCCGCTTCACCCGCAACGACTTGAACCAGTTGCCCAAAGACAGAAGCCGCCAGTCAAGCTTGATATAGGCGAAGCCGATCACCGCTCCGCCCAGATGGGCAAGATGCGCAACATTCGGTCCCGATGCAACAAAATTTAATAACGCAAAAAGCGGAATCGCCCAGCGAACCCGCATCGGAAACATAAAAAAGATCAGCAGATAACGGTTGGGAAAACTGAACCAGTAGGCGACTAGAATGCCGTAAACCGCGCCTGATGCCCCCACGATCGGCCCGGTCAGGTTGGGATTGAAAACCAGGGAAAAGAGCGCACCGCCCAGCCCGCAATACAGGTAATATCTCAGAAAAACTTTGGATCCCCAGCGGTGTTCGATTTCCGTCCCGAACATCCACAAGGCGAACATATTGAAGAACAGGTGAAACAGCCCGCCATGCAGAAACATATAGGTCAGCGGCTGAAACAGATAATTGGGAAATCCCTTGAAAAACAGGTTCGGGGTCAGCCCCAGAGTCTGCGTGAATGCCATCGCAGTCATCTTCTGAATCAGAAAGATAACGACATTAATCACGATCAGGTATTTTATTACCGGACTAATCGATCCCGGGCCGATCCGGAAACCGCCCCAATTGGCATTCATTGACCTCATTATTCACCCTTATCGGCAATTCGGAAATCTCTCTTAATGCTTATATGTAACGACTTTGTGGCGGAAAGTCAACCCCGGAGAGCGGAGGGGGTATCATGATTTTGGATCGGAAGATTGGTCGGGATCCTGGTCTTTTGCTTTTTCACACTTGCGGTCCAACTGGACCTCACAGGCGGAGCTGACTCACGTCTTCACGCCAATTTTTGGCAGGATAAAACGTAACAATACATACCAGGCCACCAGAAACAGCACCAGGAATATGAGATCATAGAAATCCAATACGTTTTCCCTTTATGACAGCAATCGGCGATGTTCCCGGAGGATACAGCGATCCATCACCATCATCAATCCCGCTGACTCTCCCCGCTTGAAGGCCTCATACGACACCACTGACTCCTGTAGCCACACGGCCCGCGCCCTCGAGTTGATTGCCTTCTCGGTGATCTCCAACGCGGCGCCGCTTTTGCGAAACACATCCACGATATCCACGCGCTCGGCTATTGCGGTCAGGTCGGGATATGTTCTCATCCCTAGGATCTCATCGGCGTTCGGATTAACGGGAATGATGGTGTACCCCTGCGACTGCAAATATGCGGCAACCCGGTAGCTGGCACGATCGGGGTTGGCGGACAGACCGACCACGGCAATCGTTTTCGATTGCCGCAAAAGATTTTTAATGTCACCGGCGCCCGGATTTCGCCAGGCTCCGCCCACCCCGTCGTAGGTCGGCATCGCTTACCCCATCACCTTCTGGAGTCTGCCCAGCAATTGCGCCTTCGGCACCGCGCCGACCACCTGGTCCACCACCTTGCCGTCCTTAAAAAACAGCAGGGACGGAATCGACATAATTCCGAACTGCGCGGCGGTCTTGGAATTCTTGTCCACGTCGACCTTGGCGATTTTCAGTTTCCCGTCATATTCACTGGCGATTTCCTCGAGAATCGGGGCGATCATTTTGCACGGACCACACCATTCCGCCCAGAAATCAACCACGACCGGACTGCTGGAACCGACCACTTCCTGTTCGAACGTATCATCGGTGACGGTAACGGGTTTGCTCATTTGATATCTCCTTACCTATATCGTTATAATTCTTTGTCATTAGCAACAAGGAACGGCGGCATTTGTTCCCAGCGGTTTGCGGCATACTATCGCGCCGTTGTCGAACGGTACTGACCCGCATGCCAGTTTTTTACTTGATCAACAAAGGCTTCGATTCGCGTCTCCTCGCCGGTATCCTGAAGTCCCTCATAGCTTATGTTCAGCCATGGAATATCATCCAGATCACCCGAGATCTTGCGCGACAGCGACGTGACAATCGTCCCCGGCATGCAGTTGAACGGCATGCAGTTGACTATTCCCGCCGCCCCATTCTGCTTGAAATCGATGGCTTTACCGATCGACAGCACCGCCTCTCCGCGCACTTCCACCGGAAGATACGGCTTTGCCAGCGCGATTACGCGCGACACCGGGGTTTCCCTCGGAATCGGGAACGCCCGCGCAAAGGCCTTTTCGATGCGATGTTCAGTGTGATGCTGGAAAAACTCCTGCAGGTAGGCCTTGAACACGTTCTTGACCTGCCTTTTATAGATGGAATCCAGACGGTATGTATATGAAGTATAATGTATCCACTCTGTAAACAGCGCCAGTTGCACCTCGACTCCCAGCGCCTCCAGTTTGGTAATCAGATGATTATTGGAAAACCGGTTGTTGCGAAGGTAAATTTCCCCGACCAGTCCGATAACCGGTCGCGATTCGTCGCCGCGCGGCAGGACGTTGAATGCCGAAGCCGCCTCATCCGCCAGGGCGATCATGTCGCCGTCGTTGACCATGCACTCGTCCAGTTTGCGCAGATAAGAATAATACAATCGTTCGGTATGCCCCGGATCGGTTTCGTACGGACGGCATTTCAACAGCAATTTGTGCAGGCAGTCAACAAACACCGTACCGTTCCAGGCCATCTTGCGGAAAGTGTTTCCTTCCAGACCGAAATCGCTGTACGACGTCCGCGAATTTGGCGAATAAATCGGAATGTTGGTATATCCCAATTCATCAAGCAGGATGCGATGATACTGACTGTACTGCCCGAAACGGCATGGTCCATCGGCACCCGGCATGAAAAACACGGCCTTGTCGGCGTCGAATCCCGGCGAATGTATCTTGCGCAACATGTCCCCGGTCGTCACCACACAGGGAAAGCACTCCTTGCCCGATGTGAATCGTTTGCCGTATGCCAGGCTTTCCTCATCGGGCTCGTCGAGAACTTCGGCATGGATGCCGCACCGTTCGAACGCCGCCCGCACGGCGTAGGCATGGTCGCACATGTTGGGAAGATAGATGATCCGGTCGGAGCGCGCCCGTCCGTTGATATTCGGTTTGTATTCCCTGATCGGCGGCTGATAGGCATAAAAGCGAAGTGAATCGAGAAACGCCTCCACCCGCGTGATCATCCCCGCGTCGGCGGAATGTTCATCCAGTTCCAACTGCAAATATGGTTTTCCCGACATCTGCCGCCGGAAGAAATGCGTGATAAACGAATCCGGCCCGCATCCGAACGATGTCAGATACACCGCGTACAGATTGGGATGTTTGCGGATAAAATTCGCCGCCGCCAGAATCTTGCGGCCGTACAGCCAGTACATCGTTTCCAGATCCTCGGAATCCAGATCGAGCGGCAGAAAATCCACCGGGATCGTACGGATCCCCATCTTGCGTATTTTGGCCGGGATTTCCAGCGACAATCGTCGGTCATACCCGTTATAGGGGCGGCTGACCACGACGATACACTTTTCGTCCTGACCCAATTCACGCAGTATTTTTTCGCCTTCGGCCATCAAACCGCGGCGAAACAGATCGTACGCCGTCACCGCGTTGCGCAAGGCCTTTTTCACCTCGCGCTCGCCCAGCCCCATCGTTTTCATCAGCGGGCGCACCTGCCCGAGCATACGCTGCAAATCCTCGACAATGCGTATCGGGTAGCCGATCCACGTTATCCCTTCCGCGGCGAAATCGAATCTGGCCGCGACGGTTTGCGAAATCGACTGGACATACGGACAGATATAACTGCCGGCTTCGTCCTGATCCCCCCTGGTGAACCGAATTACCCCCGGTAGAAATATATAATCGACCTTTTTCTTGATCAGATTGTCCACGTGACCGAACGCCATCTTCACCGGGAAACAGGTCTCGGCCGAGAATTTCTCCAGTGAGTTTTCGACGATGTCATGATTCGACAGGTCGCTGTTGACCACCTCGAATCCCAGCGTTTCGAAAAACGCCCGCCAGTACGGATAATACTCGAAAAAGTGCAATACGCGCGGTATTCCCACCCGACCGCGGGTCAGAGTCCCGGCGTCGATATCGATATGTCGACGCATCAACTGCCGTTGACGCAGAGTGAAATAATCGGGGTATAATTCCTTTGGTTCGCTTTCGCGGATGTCGTATTTTTCGCAACGACTTCCATAGTACAACGGCGGTTCACCCTCGACATCCACTTTATGGATATCGCACATGTTGGAGCAGTCTTCGCAGGTGAACGTGCTGATCGAGTATTTTCGTTTCGAAAGGTCGAATCCCTTAAACGCCGAGCCGTTCTCCGGCGTGACTTCCATCGCCAGAATCGCCGCCCCGATGGCACCGGTGATGTCATGATGCGGCGGGACGGTTACTTTTTTCCCGGTCAGTTTTTCAAAAGCCGCCACCACGCCCTTGTTCCAGGCGACACCGCCCTGGAAGAAGATATTGTCGCCGATTTTTCTGTCGCCGACCACTTTGGTCAGGTAATTGGAGGCAATCGAATACGCCAGCCCTGCGACCAGATCGTCGGTTCCGGCCCCGGCGCGCTGATGACTGACCAGATCGGACTCCATGAATACCGTACACCGTTCACCGCAACCGACCGGACACTCGGCCGAAAGCGCGCGGTCACCGAACTCGCGTTCGATATTGATTTCCAGCTTTTCCGCCTGCTCCTGCAGAAACGATCCCGTTCCCGCCGCACAGGCCTTGTTCATCTCGAAATCAATCACGGTGCGATCATGCAATGACACATACTTCGAATCCTGTCCGCCGATTTCGAAAATCGTATCGACCGTCGGGTCGATATGTATCGCCGCGGTGGCCTGCGCCGTGATTTCGTTTTTCACGATATCCGCGCCGACAAAATCACCGGTCAAATACCGGCCCGAGCCGGTCGTTCCCACCCCGATCACGTTCACGCGATCGCCCACTTCCGCACCGATTTCAGTCAGTCCCCGTCGCACTGCCTCAATCGGCCGCCCCTCGGTCATCAGGTAGCGGCGGGCCACCACGTTGCGATCACGATCGATCAGCACGAGATTGGTCGACAGCGAACCGACGTCGATACCGAGATATACTTCGATATTATCAATGCTTTTCTGATACGTCTGTCGCGTGACCGCATAAAACTTGGAATCGGGATAGTCGAAGGTAAGTCTCTCTCTCCCCTTGGACGGAACCCCGCGATAGCGCAAATACGCCGTAATTTTATTCGTATCGATCGTCACCGGGTCAATCTCGGATGCATTCTGCACCAAAATCGCCGCCCCGATCGCCCCCATGACATTGAAATGCCGGGGAATCACGAACTGGTCGTGGTCGATCTCAAGAATATCCTGAAACGCCCTGACCACGCCCGGATTGGCTGCCACGCCGCCCTCGAACGCAACCGGCGGGAGGAATTTCTTCCCCCTGGCGATGGCGCTCTTGAAATTGCGCGCCACGGCATAACACAATCCCGCCACAATATCATAATCCGGCGTGGCAATCTGTTGCAGATGAATCATATCGGACTTGGCAAATACCGAACACCGTCCCGCGATACGCGGCGGATTTTTCGACTTAAGCGCCAGTTCACCGAATTCATCTTCGATGGATATTTTCAATCGCCCGGCCTGCTGATCCAGAAAGGATCCCGTCCCGGCCGCGCAGAGATTATTCATGCTGAAATCGACAACCGCATGATTTTTCGTGTCGATCTGCAGAAATTTGGAGTCCTCGCCTCCCATTTCGATTACGGTTTGCACGTCCGGTTCCAATGTATAATTGGCGGCCGCCAGTGCGGCAATTTCGCCAAAAAAGCCGCCGCCCAGAATTTGCGTTCCCGTCTTTGCCCCGATGCCGGTAAAACCAAGCCGGATCGGCTCGTTCACAGAACCTGCGAGTTCGGAGTCCAGGAGGTTTTTCAGGGTTTGGTATGGGCGTCCGTGAAAACGCCGATAGGCGGTTTGCACCACCTCTCCCGTTTCATCAAGGATCGCCAGTTTGACCGATACCGAACCGATGTCGATACCTATAGAATTCATGCCGAACTCCTTTTCGACTCTCTTTCAGATATAATCCGGTGTGTCGCTGATAATAACAATATTTAAAACGTCACGCAATCATAATCGTTGGAGGCTTTGTGCCGATGCATTATATTCCCCCTTAAATATGCGTGTATTACTGCAGAGAGTCAGCCGCGCCTCGGTTGCGGTCGATGGCAACATTGTCGGCGCCATCAATCGCGGCCTCTTGGTGTTGTGCGGTTTTAAAAAGAATGATGATGAGTCGTCCCTTTACAAAATAGCCGACAAATGCCTGAACCTGCGGATCTTCGAAGATGCTGAAGGTAAGATGAATCGTTCCCTGCTTGATATCAACGGCGAATTGCTGGTGGTGTCGCAGTTTACCCTGTATGCCAACTGCCGCAAGGGACGACGGCCAAGTTTCGATATCAGCATGCCACCGGAATCAGCAGAGGCGTTGTATGAAAACCTGCTAACGCTATTTGAACAATCCGGCCTGAAGGTCGCTCGGGGAAGATTCGGAGTGAAAATGGCGATTGAACTCACCAACGACGGGCCGGTTACCGTATTACTTGACAATGACGAACTATAACAATCTGAGACAATTACTTACAAAGCGCCGACTCGTACTTGCATCCGGCTCGCCACGTCGGGTTCGCCTGTTGACCGAGGCCGGGATACCGTTTCGCCAAATCGTTGCCGATATTGACGAGCGTGAAGATTTGCATCCCGATCCCTACCATCTTGCGGTTATCCTTGCCGAAATGAAAGCCGAGGCGGTAAGTGGCCAGGTAAACGGCGATGAAATCATTCTCGGATGCGATACCATTGTGGTTCTCAACGGAAGTATTCTCGGCAAACCGGAATCGCCCGAACATGCCTTTGCCATTCTTTCACGATTGGTGGGACAGCGTCATACCGTCTGTTCGGCGGTCGCCCTGCGCGCGGCCGGCGGGTATGTTTCCAGCGGCTATGAATTAACCAACGTTTTTTTCAAAAACGTTGCGTCTGAGAAATTGAAGCAATACATTGCATCCGGCGAGCCGCTGGACAAGGCGGGAGCCTATGGGATACAGAAACGCGGCGGTTTTTTAGTTGACAGGTACGAGGGAAATTTGGATAATGTGATTGGTTTGCCCATGACATTATTGGACCGCTTGGCTGGGGAAATTGAATTGGCGTAATATATTATGGTAAAAGACATTAAAGAAATCGGCGAAATTCTTCGCAAGGCGCGAAACGATCTGAAACTGGAACTTGAGGACGTCGCCGCCGAAACCAAAGTATCCGAAAAATATTTGCGGGCGATTGAAGCTGGAGACGTCGGCGCGTTTCCGTCCCGCGTGTACTATAATCTCTTCGTACAATCGTACGCCCGGGAACTCGGGATCGACGCCGAGGAACTCCTGGCGGATATTTCACCACCGGCCAATCCCGACGATGATGATGTCGGCATAATCGACATTGTCGACGACGAAAAATCACCGCCAAAACCAAAAAGAGAATCCGACGGGACATCGCTGACCAGAATCGGCGCGTGGATGGGCGGTATTATTATCGTCGTGTTTATTGTTATCATGATTATTGTCGTTACCGGCGACGATGATTCCTCAACTGCCGATGTGGAACAGGAACATCCGGTCGCGGTTGTCGACAATCATCTGGCGCATCAGACCGATGCGCAATCGCCTGAAGACACCACCGCGACGGTGACCGAGAAGGACAATGAAATTGCCCCCCCGCAGTATAATCCCGACCGGCCGATGCGTTTGGTGGTTACCGCAAAAGACGCCTGCTGGGTGATGGTCACCGCCGACGGAGATACCGTGCTGAATCGGAATCTCGAACCGGGATGGGTTCGCAACCTGACCGCCAATTATCGTTTTTCCATCTCGGCGGGCAATCCCGCCGGACTGGAATTAAAACTGGATGATTCTCTGCTGGCGCCGCTCTCCCCCACCGGGCGGCCGGTCCGTGATCTGGAGATAAACCAGCTCAATAAGAATCAGTTTTACCTGGTTCCCGAGGAAACACCGGGTGACACGACTTAAAAACATCCTGGCCCGATTCAAACTCTCGTTGATACGACGCAAGTATGTTCCGGCGTCAATAGCCGTTCCCGAAGACATGATCAACTGCAAGAACACGCTGGTTTGTCTTCCTCCCGGGCAACGCGAATTGACCATGGTCAAACAGCTTCTGCCGGAGTTGTCCCGTGTTTTTGCCGAATCGGAAATCTACCTGCTGGCCGCGCCCGGCAGTTCGGTATACAGCATTTTCCCCCGCAAAGGGTATCGCATCCTCACACCGACATCTCAGCATTTGACCTGGAGCGGTCTGCCGAAAAAGAGTTACCTGGCGGGACTGCACGAAAGCGATTTCAAGGTGATTATCGACATGAATCCAAGCCGGGACTATTTCTCGCAGGCGATCTTGCTGTCGTTTCCCGCCGCGATCAAAATCGGGCGCGCCAATCATCTGGGGACTCCCTATTACAACCTCGAAATTAAAACCAGGTATCTTCGAGATGAGAAAAACATCTACAAATCCATTATCGCAACTGTCGACCGGATCAAGAATCCGGCGGCTGTCAATGCGAAAGGAACCGTCGAATAAGGCATCGGAGGCATCGTGTACCTAAAACGATTGGAATTACTGGGATTCAAATCCTTTCCCGATAAAACCGTTGTCAAGCTGACCCCCGGCGTTACCGCCGTGGTCGGGCCGAACGGATGTGGCAAAAGCAATATTCTGGACGCCCTGCGCTGGGTGCTCGGCGAGCAGAAAGTATCCCTGCTTCGCGGCAGTAAAATGGAAGAGATCATCTTCAACGGCACCCGCGACTTGAAACCGCTGGGGATGGCGGAAGTGACACTGGTTATCCAGAACAATAAGGGTATTCTCCCGACAGAATACAGCGAAGTGCAAATCACCCGACGGCTGTTTCGTTCGGGGGAATCGGAATACCTGTTGAACAAGGTTCCCTGCCGTCTGAAAGATATCACCGAAATGCTGATGGACACCGGCATCGGTGCACATGTGTACTCCATGATCCAGCAGGACATGGTTGATGCCATCCTGTCCGACCGCACTGATGACCGGCGCTTTTTATTCGAAGAGGCCGCCGGTATTTCGAAATATAAAAGCCGCAAGAAAGCCGCTCTCCGCAAACTCGAAGCCACCGAACAGGACTTATTGCGCCTGAAAGATATTGTCGCCGAGGTGACCACCCAGGTTAATTCCCTGCGCCGTCAGATGTCCAAGGCCGAACGCTATCAGAAACTCTCCGAAGAAGTCCGGGCCTGGGAACTCTATCAGGGCAAAACCGCTCTGAACAACCTGCACAGGGAACGCCGCGATTTACTGTCGCAGAAAGACTCGTTCACCGATACGCGGGTCAGGCACGATGCCCAGATCAGCGGCCTTACCGCCACCCAGGAGGAACAGCGCAAGCAGTTGACTGATCTGGATCGTCAGCTGACCGAAATCGCGGGCCGCATCTATGAAAAATCCGAACAGGCGCACACCCTCGAAACCGAGGTTTCAATCACCAAGGAAAAACGTGACAATGCCCGTCGCCTGATCGAAAAGAACCGTCAGGATATCGAAGCGTATCGTCACCGCAAGGAATCACTTCTCGATCAAATCAACGAAGCAGTCAGACAGCAGGAACAACTCGAAGTCCAATTGAATGAGCTTCAGCACCAGGTCTCAACGCGCGAACAGGAGCTGTCATCCGCCGACGAACGTGTAATCGAGGCACGTCGCGCCCGCGAAGCCCTCAATGACAAAATGCTGTCTCTCGAGGGACGTCTCTCCGCCGAAAAGACCGATGATTCCAATCTGAAAGAGCAGAACTCGGAGTTGTCCGCGCGAATCGAAAACGACCAGCGCCAGCTCAACGAGCTTGCCGCGCGCAAGGAAACGCTGACGCAAGCACTGGAAACCGCCCGCAAACGATTTGACGAAATCACCACGGAAATCGCGGTGGCGACCGGTAAGAAACAGGGAATCGAATCCGAACTGACCGCACTGGATGAACAGGAAGACGAGCTGGGGACAAAGGTATTTGATCTGTCGGCCGCACTCGAAGCGGCGGAGGCGCGATATCAGCTTCTGGCGGATATGATCGCTCAGTACGAAGGGTACAGCTCCGGAGTCGTGGCCGCCCTCGAACACAAAGAACGCTGGCCCGGACTGATCGGCACGGTCGCCGAATGCATCATCCCCAAACCCGGATACGAACGCGCGATCGAGGCGGCTCTCGGGGATATCACGGGATTTATCATCAGTCGTAATCGACACACCGCCGAAGAAGCGATCCGGTATCTCCAGACGGAAAACAAGGGCAAGGCCGGCTTTTTAATCATGGATGGCGCGCATCAAGATTCCGCACCGAGTCGTCCCGGCATGGCCGGTGACGGATTTATCAACTGGGCCGACGATCTGGTTACCGTTCCCGACGACATGCGTCATCTGGGGCAACTGCTTCTGGCTCGGGTCGCCGTTGTCACTCCGGATCGGGCCGCCGGTATTACCGACCACCTTCCCTCCTACTGCTCGGTCGTGACGACCGACGGGAACATGTACCGCAACAAGACCGTCCTGACCGGCGGTTCAAAAGAGGGCATATCGCTATTCGGGCGTAAGGAAAAAATAGCCGAGGAAAAACAAAATATCGACCGGCTCAACGCCGAACTGGATCAGGTTAAAGAAGCCCGTCGCCGGGTGACCGCACGCATCGGTGCACTGCAGGCGGAAAGGGCATCGCACAACTCCCGCCTGATCGAACTGCAGGACGATCTCGCGAACGGCAACAATGAATTAACCGGCCGTGAATTCGAAATGCAGTCGCTCCGGCAGGAGTACGGCCGCATCGAACAGGATAAAAAGACGCTGTCGGAAAAGCTTGAAGCGCTTAAAAACCGTCAGTTCAGCCTCAATCTCAACTATGATCAATTGGCCAAAGAGAAAGAACAACTGCTTTTGTCCCTGCGGGATTCCAACGCGGCCATTGCCGAGATGGAACGGCAATCGGAACAAGCCGCCGAGAACTCCTCCCGGCTGAGGATCAGTCTGGTCGAACAGCGCAGCAATCGCGACCAGCTCGAAAGCCGTCTGCGGCATCTGCGCGAATTGATCGCCGAAATCGACACCAACAGTGAGATGAAAGCGCGCGAAATCAAGACCGCCGAACAGGAAATCACCCGCGCCGAAGAAAAGATCGTCGAGCTGGAGCGAAGTATCAAGAAAACCTTCGATGCCCGGACTGAGATTTCCGAAGAGCAAACCTCCCTGCGCGAGGTACACTCCGAACTGCGGGAAGGCATCGATAATCGAGAAGAGCAAATCAAAGTACTGCGGCAGGCCCGAGAGGAAGCCTATAACGGTTTGCACGAAATCGAAATCCGCCTGACCGAAACCGAATCCGAAACCCGACGTATTCTTTCCAAAATTCAGGATGAGTACGACATCAATCTTGAAGAAATCGAGGCGTCCATCCCCGATGATTCCATCCCGCCCGAGGAACGTCCCGGACACATTCACGACCTGAAGGAAAAGATGAAAAGCCTTGGCGCGGTGAACCTGCTGGCGCTGGAGGAATACAAAGCCTCATTCGAACGCCAGGAATTCCTTACCGGGCAGATCGACGATTTACAGAAGGCCAAGAGCACCCTGCAGTCAACCATCACCAAGATCAACACCACCGCCAAAAATCTATTCCTGAGTACGTTCGAAGAAGTGCGTAAAAACTTCCAGCAGGTGTTCGAGGAGTTGTTTACCGGCGGACAAGCCGATATCAGACTGCTGAGTGAAGACGATCCGCTGGAGTCGCCAATTGAGATTATCGCCCGTCCCCGGGGTAAAAAACTGCTGTCGATCACTCAGATGTCCGGCGGTGAACGCGCCCTGACCGCGATTTCCCTTTTATTCGCGATCTATCTGGTAAAACCGTCGCCGTTCTGCATTCTCGATGAAATCGATGCCCCGCTGGACGACGCCAATATCCACCGCTTCCTGAAAATCATCAAGAACTTCTCCGACCAGACGCAGTTCATTATCATTACACACAACAAAATCACCATGGAAGCGTCCGACAACCTGTACGGTATCACCATGGAACAACCCGGAATAACCAAAGTGGTCTCGGTTCGCTTCCAGGAGGATGTCCAGGAGGGCGTCGTCGACACGTCGCTGGATCGCTCCGACTATGAACCTGATATTGAGATCCCGGAACCGGTACGTGACCGGATGACCACGTCGGTCAACCTTGAAAAGACTGCCACCGGAGATGACAACTAAGACTGGACAGCATTATGTTTTCCAAAATAAAGAAACTGCGCGAATCGCTAACCAAAACGCGCGATAGCGTATTCGGCAAAATAACCCGGCTTTTTTCCGGACGCAAAATAAACGATGACCTGCTCGATGAACTCGAGGAAACTCTGCTGAGATCGGATATCGGCGTGGCCGCCACCGAACGCATTATCGAGAATCTGCGAGAACACAGCGTCCGTGAAAAAGTCAGCGAGGGTGATGACGTTATTCGACTGTTGCAAAAGGATATCGCCGACATTCTTGGCAAGAACCGGCATGAGTTTACATTCAATGGCAACGGTCCGCAAGTCTGGCTGATTACCGGCGTCAACGGAAGTGGCAAAACCACCACAGTCGGCAAACTGGCCAATCATTTCAAAAGCGAGGGGCGCAAGGTCATGATTGCGGCCTGCGATACGTTTCGCGCCGCCGCCGTGGAACAACTGGTCATCTGGAGTGAGCGCTCCGGGGTCGACATTATCCGCGCCCAGACCGGAGCCGATCCGGCCGCGATCGCCTTTGATGCCGTCACCGCCGCCAAATCCCGGGGTGTCGACCTGTTACTCATTGACACCGCCGGCAGACTGCACACCAAAGCCAACCTGATGGCGGAACTGGAAAAAATCCGTCGCGTCACCGAGAAAGTCGTTCCGGCCGAAAATATCCTCGCCAAACTGGTCATCGACGGTACCACCGGTCAGAACGCCGTATCACAGGTGAAAGTCTTCATGGATGCGGTCGGATGTGACGGTCTGATAATTACCAAACTTGACGGCACCGCCAAGGGCGGCGTGATTGTCGCGATTGCCGAGGAATTGTCTGTCCCGGTGGAATTCATCGGACTTGGGGAGGGTCTGGAGGATATCCAGGTGTTCGATCCCGCCGACTATGCGGAGGCGTTATTTAATGCTTGAGCGGGTGAATGTACCCACGCAACAGCGTGAGCAACTGTTGAACATCACCGCCATCGTGCAGGACTTTGTGACATCGTCGGGATTGAGAGACGGGGTGGTTACATTGTTCGTTCCACATACTACCGCCGCCGTTACCATCAATGAAAACGCCGATCCCGATGTCGTGCATGACATTCTCGATAAACTGCAGCGGGAGTTTCCCCGACGCGATCAGTATCGTCATGCCGAAGGCAATTCCGATGCCCATATCAAATCTTCCCTGACCGGTCCATCCCTGCAGATAATCGTTACCGAAGGCCGTCTGGTGCTGGGAACCTGGCAGGGTATTTATTTCTGCGAATTCGACGGTCCCCGCACCCGCACACTCTTTATAAAGACCATGGCCGGTTGATGTTTCACGTTCGGATTATTGCCGTCGGTAAGAACAAAGACCACTGGGTTGACGACGCCATTGCTCATTATTCCACGCTGTTAAAGAAATATGCATCTGTGGAATTGATCTGTACTGCCGATGTGAAAAAGACTAAAAACATCCCCGAAACAGAAGTCATGAAACGCGAAGCGCCGCTGATTCGCACATGCCTCGGCGCGACGTTCACAATCGCCCTGACTGAAAAAGGACGGTCGATGGACTCCCGCACCCTGGCAAAGGAACTAAACACGCTTATGCAAAAGCACGGCGGTTGTGACATCATTATCGGCGGGGCATACGGCCTTGATAAAACACTCTTGGCCGAATGCGACGACCGCCTGTCCCTCTCCCCGCTTACCATGTCGCATCAGTTGGTGCGTCCCGTTCTTATGGAACAGTTGTATCGCGCTTTTTCCATTCTCGCCGGCGGTAAATACCACAAATAAAAAGGCCGGCGAAACTCATCGCTCCACCGACCTCTTTGAAGGAATAATATCGAGGGGGATATTTTATTTCAGCATAATCATCTTTTTGGTCTGCACCTGATCCCCGAATTCCACTTTATACAGGTAAACTCCGGATGCCACCGGGCGCCCCTGATCGTCACACCCGTTCCATGACGTGGTCACCGTTCCCGGCCCGGCTTCGCCGCAGAGGCGATGGACTTCCTGACCGGCAACGTTAATGATCGTGATCTGCCAGGAGCCGGCGCTCGGAAGGGTGAGATCGAACGACGTCGACGGATTGAACGGATTCGGGTAGTTCTGCGAAACGCCGAAGTCAACCGGAAGGACCGATCCGCCAGACGTGCTGTTCAGCGCCATGCCGGCATACGTGGCGAATTCCGAATGCACCAGCCGCAGTTCGCCGTCACCGGTGAACGGAATGCTGATCAGGTCATGACTGCCGGGCAGGAATTTGACATCTTTTTCCATACCGCCATACACCAGTACTTTCACCGCATTGTCGGAGATGGCATATTTCATTTCCATCCCTGACGGGAACTGCAGTGCCTCCGGCGTCAGCGGCTGAACGCCGTCGTATTCGAACACCAGCCAGCAAGCCCCGATATCGTAGTGCGAACTGATCTGGACGTCCATCGTACCGTTGGAACATGCCGCGTTTACGCCGACCAGGGCATCGGATGGCACAATTTTCGGATAGGGTTGTGCATCGCCGATAATAACCCTGATGAGATACACCAGGTCCGCAATCGACAGCGCATAGCCGTCGGCGTTGACGTCACTGGCCGCGATCTGTCCGGGGACACTGACCACGAATGCCGCGTAACCGTAAACGAAATAATTGGTGAAAACCACCGCGTCGGCGATTTCATAGGCAATACCGTTCAGGTTGACATCACCGCGGGCGTCAATCGAGTCGGGATGTTTGACACAGACGCCGCCGTCATAAAATTCCACACAGCGAATCGGCGTAATTTTGTCACCGACCAGGCAGGAATCGGGAGCACCGACTCCGTATGGACGTTCGCTTTCGGGAAAATGCACTTCATCGTATTCATCCCATTCCATATATCCGAAGCTGTTGTAGATTCGCAAATCGACATATAGATTATTGCCGTCCGGATCGGAGAAACTGTTGTCACTGCATTTCATCCACTGGAATCCAATCGGCAAATACATACCACCCAGAGTCTGGTCGTTGGATATCTGCATAATCAGTTTCACCAGTGTTCCCTGAGGTAATAACTGCTCCTGCGGCGGATGATTACCACCGTTGTTAATGTCGGCAATCCCGACCAGGTGGATGGAACCTTCACTGCATCCCATGCAGGCGTTTTCACCAATTCGGTAGGTGAAATATTCCCAGCCGTCGATTGGTTCTCCCGGGACCGCACTGTAGAATGTAAGTGTCGCCGGATCATAGGAAAGCAGGAGATCAAAGCCGGCGATTTCGTCATTGGTCTGGGCTTTTACGTAGACCGGGACACGAGTTCCGACGTTAAAGCAGGAATCGGTTTCGATCGAGGCCACCACGCAGAGAGAACACACCGCCGAAGGATATAACGTCACCTGGAATGTATCCTCGACCGTCTGGCAGCCGTCGTCGACGGAAATACAGAAATGATAGGTCGTATCGTGCGCACCCGGTTCGAAACAGAGGACGCCGCTGTCGGCCGTCATTAGGTTGAACGTGCCCACACCGCAGGTTTGCGTAAATGTCAGGGCATCACCCTCGAAATCGGAGGCGAAAATACCGTCGATACAAATCTCCCCTTCATCACCATCGCACCACGGAATCAACACCTCATCCGGAACCGTCAAGACGGGAGCGTGATTCTCAATAATGGTCAATTCGAATTCACACGTGTCGGCCCCGCATATCGACGTGGCAATGACACGCGTTGCATACACTCCCGGTCCGTCGATCGGGATACAGGCCATATTGCCGCTGAACTCACCGTTCGGCTGGACGGCAACCGTGTATTCCTCACCTTCGATCGTCACCGGGAAACAGATTTCCGATATCTCCGGAAGACAAACCAGGGTGTCGAAGTCACCGGGACAGGTGACTTTCGGAACTCCGATAATCAGCACGTCCACGGTTACCACACAGGTATCAGAGCCGCAGGGTGCATCGGCGATTACGGTCAATTCATACGTTCCGCTGGTGTCGGCATACAGCCTGATGACATGCCGCGCAAAATCATATCTTCCCACCGGGGATACCGTCACTGTCGCGGTACCGGGCGTAATAACCAGCGGCACCGAGATGGAATCCGGCCCGCACAACGTCGATGTCACCGGCAGTTCGGGACACACGATGTCCGCTTCATCATCGAAAACCATATTGACCACAACATCGCAGGTGTCGGCACCGCATGATTCTGTCGCGATGACTCTGACCGCATACGTTCCCGCCGTGTCGGCCAGGAAACACAACTGCCCGTCATCGTATGATCCATATGACACGGTCACCGTCGCCGTCGCAGGTTCGATGGTCAGCGGGACACAGATCGTCTCCGCCGTGCACAAATGGCGTTCGGTCGGTTCCGGGCAGTCAATGGTCGCGTATACTCCGGTTGTAACGGTAATACAGACGGTATCAGCCGCCGTTTCCTCGCAGGCGTCATATGCGGTTACAACCAGGCAATACGTCCCTTCACCCGGAGGCGTAAAGCAAACCGTGGAGTCGTTTTCATGATAACTTCCGAGCGGAGTAACCCGCACGGAATCGATATTATGATCAACGTCGCCGATGGTTACCGGACGACAGATTTCTTCATACACACACTGGAAATAACTCGTATCGGGACCGGCGATAACCGTCGGGGCGGAATTGAAGGTCACATCGACAATCAACGCGCAGGTATCGGCACCGCAGGCATCCTCCGCGATCGCGGTCAGGACATAATGTCCGGCCGTATCGGCGGTGAAACATACCGCTCCCTCGTTATATACGCCAATCGGAGAAATCGTCACTGTGGCGCTTGCCGGATCGACTGCGAGCGGTCGGCAGATGTCCGCCGGTCCGCACAGGAATACCGCGGTATCGGCCGGACAGGTCAGTTCCGGCGTCTCACCGAAAACCGCCTCAACCTCGACAGTGCAGGTATCGCTTCCGCACGGTCCGTCGGCAATAACCTCGATCGCATACCAACCGGCCGTATCAATGTTCACGCACAATTGGCCGTTGGCGTACGTTCCGTACGATGTCGTGACCTGCGCCTCTGCCGGAGTGACTTCCAGCGGGATGCAATACTGAAATGATTCGCAGGTAAAAACATTGAAGGGATCGATCGGGCAGACAATCTCCGCCGCCGGGCCGGTGGTCACCGTCACCAGCGTGGTATCCGCACTCATCTCTCCGCAGGTGTCAACGGCAGCCAACGTAATGGTATACACCCCCACCGAATCAGGCGTGAAACAAATCTTGCCGTCCTGGGGATAGTATCCGCCGATATTCGGCATCACCACTTCCAGATTATCGTCGACATCATCAACGGTCACAGGAACGCAAATTTCTTCAAAATCACACTGGAAAACCTCAAAATCATCGGCCATCGTTACTGTCGGCGGGGTGTTCATGATGACGGTAACAACCGTCGTGTCCGCCGCCACCTCTCCGCAATAATCCGTTGCAGTGGTTATCAATTGATATATCCCCGCCGCTTCGGCCAGGAAACAGACCGTATCGCTTTCATAGACACCGTTCATGGAAACGGTGATCGTTTCGATGTTGTCATCGCTGTCGTCAATCGACACCGGGAAACAAATCTCCGTCGGTTCACAAATCGTTACGGCCTTGTCCGGTGCGGAAACCACTACCGGGATGGCGTTAAGGGAAATGTGAATATTCACCGTATCGGCCGACATCTCATTGCATAAATCAAACGCCTCAACAATAAACAGGAAATTGCCGGTATCGGAAGGCGTGAAACACACCTGTCCGGTTTGTGCGTTGTAGGTTCCGGTCGGCAGAACAATCACGCGGGCCAGGTTGTTGTCGGTAATCTCCACATCAAAACAGACTTCCGTCAACTCACACAACATCAGATCCTGGTCGGGCCCCGCATCCACGACCGGCGGAGTATTCATGACCACCGTCACCAATGTCGTATCGGTATGATAGGCGCCGCATTCGTCTATGGCACGCACCAACACCGGGTATACCCCTGGTCCCTCGACATGATAAAACACCCTGCCAAGAAAAGCGCTGTAGGTGCCGCCATTCGTGACAATGATAGTGTCGATATTGTAATCGATATCGCTGACGGCCACGGAAACGGCAATCCATTCCGGATCACACAGTTCCACCAGCGTATCCGGTTGCATGATAACCAGCGGGCGGGAGTTCATTGTCACGTCTACCGTAAACATACAGCTGTCGATACTGCATTCACCTTCGGCAACGACTTTCAAATCTTTTTCAACCGAACAGTTGGTATAAAAACACACTGTCCCGTTCTCGGCGTTATACCAGGCCGACGGCGGCGACACGGTCACCGTAGCCGTTTGCGGTACACCTTCGACATCAAAACACAGCGTATCCGGTTCACAGATAAAGACCGATGTATCGCCGGGGCAGACGAGATCAAGGGTTTCGCCGATGGTGACCACAAATGTCAGCTGGCAGTTGTCTGTTCCACACTCGGCTTCCGCCGTCACGTCAAAAACATATGTTCCCGACGTATCCGCATGGAAACAGACTTCGCCGTTTATATAGGAGGCCGTAATTAATTGATTTGTGATGTCCACGGCCGCATCGAAGGGCGTGATCGCCAGCGGATAGCAAATCTGTCCTGATCCGCACATATCCGAGTAAATGGGATCGCCCGGGCAGTCTATCGCCGCGGTTTCGCCGAATGCAACCGTTACGGCTACGGTGTCCACCGCCGATGTGTAGCAGGAATCGGTAATCGTAATCTCAAAGCGGTATTCACCGGTACCTTGGGGTGTAAAACAAATCGTGCTGTTGATCGCATCGAAATACCCTGAGGGATTCACCGACACGATCTGGATATTCCCCTCCGCGTCGCCGATTTCAATCGGAAAACAAATTTCTTCCGGCTCGCAGAGCAGTTCGGTGAAATCATCCGGCACTGCCAGTGTCGGCGGCGTGTTTTCCACGACGGTAATCACAACGGTATCGGCGGCCTCGGCATTGCATGCATCGACGGCCGAGATAATAAATTCGTATTCACCGGCCTCGGTCGGAGTGAAACAGACATATCTGCCGGACAATGTGCCGTTTCCGATCAGACTGGTGTCAACCACATTCATATCGATATCGGATACCGTAATCGGGAAACAGATATCCGTCAATTCACATAGAAAGACCGTGCTGTCTTCCGCGGTCACCACCGGGGGCGCGTTCATGGTCACGTTCGCCAGAAACTGACAGCTGTCGCGTCCGCATTCGTTTGCGACGATAATCGTGAACAGCTCCGACATGGTCGCGTCGGCCTCGAAACACACCGTTCCTGCCTGAACATCATACCAGGCGGTCGACGGCGTCACTGTGATTGTCGCATCCTGCGGGATTCCGCCCACCGGGACACACACCGTTTCCGGCGCGCACAAGAAGAGGATCGTATCGTTCGGGCAGGAAAGCTCCACGCCGTCCTGAAGAATAACCGTGATGATGACGGTATCTCTCGGCACCGGCGGGCAGGCCGTGCACTTGTCGTACTCGTCGCGGCGACACGGATCGGTCACTTCGTAAATGAACATATAATCGGCCGAGTCGACATCGGCAGGCATAAAGCAGGTCTGCCCCTGCGTATTCGATGTCTGGGAAAACATTCCCGGTCCTTCGATCATGGTAATGACCAGGGAATCGCCTTCGAGATCGCCCGCGGTGACATCAAAGCAAATTGTCTCCGGCGGACGACACCGAATGTACTTGTCGGTAAATCCGTTTATAAACGGCATCGTATTGGTTTGCACCGTGACACAGATCGATGCCGTGTCCGCTCCGCATATGTCGGCGGCGACAATATCGAAGCAATACACCCCGGAACTGTCGGCGACAAAGGCCAGCTCGCCGGTTTGCGGATCAATACCGCCGTACGATGACAACAGGCTGAACTCGATCACATCACCTTCGGCATCTTCGGCAACAATGTCATACGACAAAACCTGACCGGTCCAGCACTTGAACATGGTCGTATCGCCGCTGATAACCTGCGGCGGTTCGTTGACAAATACCACGTAGGTTTTCATCGCCCGAGTGGTATCACCGGCGTCATCGTGCACCTGGAAAGTGACAGCAAATGATCCCGCCGACGTCGGCAGGAACTCGTAGTAACCGGTAACCGGCGACAGTGACGGGGTCGAGGAAAACGATCCGGGACCGGTGATCATCGTGAGGGTGAGAGTCTGATCGGTATTGGGATCGACCGCGATAATCGTATCGGAAATGGTTTCACCGAGACAAAGCGCCATCGTATCGACATCCGTGAAGGGATCGAAATACGGCGGCTGGTTCGGCGGGCAGTTCGGATCCGTTGCCAGCAATTGGCGATCCGAACCGCTTTCCGGCAATGGAGTGTCAGGAGGGATCAACACTCCTTCGGCATTTGTCTTGGCCTGCGCGTCGGATTCGGATGGTGTTTCCGAATCACCCGCGCCGGATGAGGTCTCCCCGGCAGGAGACAAATATGGTTGTTGCGGGTATGCTGAACTATGGGCATTGGCGGTGATCGGTACTAAAAACAAAATGAGGGCAAGTGATAGGGCGGTCCCTATGAATAGCTTTAACCCACGCATTATTCCTCCAAAGATATAAGTAATAACGTCGTTAACGAATCAGAACATCATGAACAAAGTGTATGACATCCCCCTTAACGACGTGAAATAAATCTCGTAGACATTTCTATTACTTGCTTTGCTCAAGAATTCTTGAGACGATAAAGCCTTTATGCCAGTATAGCAGTGCGGTATATAAACGTAATCAATAGCCATTTCAATATACCCCGTAATAACCGTATGTCAAGTGATATTTACTCCTGACATTAACTACAATCTCTTACTGCGCAATCAATTAGATTCCTAACCTCGCGCTCGTACTCGCCTAACACTATTTCCCGTATCACCTGGCCTGTACCCTCGATATCATGAAGGCCCTTGACGCGATCTCTTATCACGCAATTACCTTGCCCTCTATGCCGAATGTCTTCTATAATGTCAAAATCAATCAATATAATAAATCCCTTTCCTTTCGCCCGTCCCCAGACAAACGTTACTTATTGCCCGGCTTGATATTATAAAATGCCTCCGCCTGCTGTCAGTATAGCCGACCAAGCTTTCATTTTGGTAATGCTTTTCTTTATTATTGAAAGGAATCGCTTCTTCGTGCAACAAATATGCAGGTAAGTGCACAGACGTCAAAGTATTTTTAAACGGAAGGGCCGATGGACTCGTCTGACTGATAATTGGGCGTGTAATAGGGACTAATCATGATTATTTTTGTACAAAGACCGTATTCGTTCTTGGGAACTTGCACCAGACCGGTGTGTGCGGGGATCATATGAAACGACGCCATCTTTTATGCTTAATCGGCGCGATGAATCTTCTTGCCGCTCCCCTCACAATAGGCATTTCACCTTCAATGCCCATGGGCAGAGGCCCCACCTCCCTCGCCGCCTCGGCTACCGAAGACCCCGTCGAATGGCCGCAGATGATCGGCGTTCATGCCATCGGTAATGTTGGTATGACCGTAACCGGTCATGGCACATACGGGACCAGTATTTTCAACTACGGCATTACCGATCCCGAGACCGGCACCGCGGCGCCATCATTCAGATTTCCAAGAGGGAGCAGTTGCAACTATCTTTGGGGAGCCGCCTTGTGGATCGGCGGGATTATCAATGGCGACACACTGGTTTCATTGGCTTTCGACGGTATGTACATTGGAGGTGGGGATTTCCGACCTCCCGACCCCAATGGCTCGGTAACATTGGTCGGCGGTCCCGCCGACAAGCAGTTGGTGGCCATGTATTCCGACACCATCTATAGGTATACCAATCCGGATTCGTCACATATGCGATGTCTGGAGGTTACCGAGCGAAGTTGCAGTTGGGCGTACGCGCCTTATGACGATTTCGTTATTATCGATGCGTATTTGAAAAATGTCGGTGATCATCTGATTGAACAGATGTATGTCGGGATGTACTTCGATGCCGACGTCGACAATTTTGACGGTTCCTCGGGATCCCTGGGCTATGACGACGATTTGGTCGGTTATCTGGATGAGTATGGTATTCCCTACATATGCGACAATGACGGCGATCCGAATGAAAACGGCGAATGGCATGAAGATGACATCCGCGGCGTCATCGGCATGACATTGATCCATTCCGATCCGCACGCCGCTGACACCAACTTTAACTGGTGGATGGGAGGAAATAGTCTCGGCTTTAACTGGGGGCCGCAATCCGTGGGTTACCCGCCGAACCCTGTGCATTATTTCAATGACAGCTCACTGGGAAATCCGACAAGCGACATTGACAAGTATTATATGCTGGCTCATGACGAAACCGATTACGACATGGGCGATGCCGCAGTCATCGGAGAAGAAGACGGCTGGATGGATCTTCCATTTGAAGGCCTGGCCAGTATCCTTGGAATGGATGCCCGTTTCGTATACTCTTTCGGTCCCTATGATGTTCAGCCCGGCGACTCGATTCATATTGTCTATGCCATTATTGGCGGCGAAAACGTGCATCAAAATCCCGCGAATTTCGCTGATAATTTCGACATATATGAACCCGACCCGTATTATGCCGAACTGGATTTCAGCGACCTGATTGCCAATGTCGATGCAGCCAGACTGCTGTACCAATCCGGATATGCTCTCGCCCTGCAAATGGGACCGGTCCAGGGCGTTTCACTGCAATCGACCGACGAAAGCACCGCAGCCATATCATGGCTGGAACGTCAACACGCCGACATTGTCGGCTACAACGTGTATATCAAACCGGTGCCGGAAGACCAGATTCTCTTTCGGGAAGTCGTCATCGGTGAGCGCGATACCAGCGACATGGAGTTGTTGACAATCGGCGGTCCGATTACCGGCACCGAGTATGTTATCGCCGGACTTGAGGACGGCGTTACGTATTTCGTATCGGTTTCATCGGCCACGTTTTTCTCGGAAGGCGCCAAATCGCGCCCCGTGTATTTTACCTGTGGCGAGCCGGCGGCTCCCGATGTTAATCCGGAACCGCATTATGTCGCCGCGACAAACGATGTCACCATCGACTGGAGTCCATCGGCAAGCCAGGACATTTCGCATTACAACATATATCGTTTTGACGGGCGTTTCGCATATTCTCAGCGTTATGTTCCGCGGATCTCGATCGACATTCGCATTGAGGGTCGACCAATACACGATTCCATGCTGGTAATCGACGGCCTCGACACGACCCGGTATTTCTTTTATCACATGGAGCCATATGCCCAGACGGCCGCCACCGATACCGCCTTTACTGATTTTCTCCGCAACGAGGAAGTTTTTTATATTATCACGGCGGTCGACGATTCCGGTCAGGAATCCGATACCTCACACACATATCACGTATACGCTTACAACGAACCGACCAAAGATGTACTGGTCATCCTGGAAAACGCCTACGGGACAGCCAACATCGAAAAGATGGACTCGGTTATTGCCTTTTACAATCAGGCCCTGACGGATTATGATTATGATTATTTCATTCTCAGCGACTCGACCCGTGACAGCATTTGCCCCGGAGGGGTGTGTTTCCATCCCTGTCCGGATTCCACCTGCTTCGGCTGGACAAGCCTGTTTCCCTATCGCAACATCATTATCGATGAGAACATCTTAAAGCCGATGAA
Organism: Candidatus Zixiibacteriota bacterium; assembly: GCA_016933695.1. GTDB lineage: Bacteria > Zixibacteria > MSB-5A5 > GN15 > PGXB01 > JAFGAL01. The sequence goes on from JAFGAL010000010.1 coordinate 311,650, forward strand.
TGAACGGTACGATTTCCTGGTGCCGTTCGATGACATTCTGCGTGATTATGTCAAAACCGGCGGCAATCTCTTATATTTCGGAGGGATGCAGGGTGAGATGTTGACCTACGACTTCAAGCATCTTGACCGGCAATACGGAGAGGGCGACTTCCCTCATGACATTCTCGGATTGGATTCCATCTCGGTTTCCGGGCTTGGATTGTATATTTGGCAGGTGTTGGACGATGCCGATACCATTGGCGGTTTAATTCACGCCGAGTCACAACAAATCGGGGTTCCTGACCTGCATATCGACACCACCTTTTACTGGTGGAACAGCCCGGTCAAACAGATACAGTTCTGGTTTTACTCGACGCCGCCGCAAACCGGTGCGGCATACGGCCGCGATGATACCGAGGTGATGTTTACGTATCATTCCGCATATCCGGCAAGTTCGATTTATGAGAATCTCCCCTGTGGAATCCGTTATCATCCCGACAACGGATGGTGTTATACGTTTCTCTTTCATCCCTGGCATATGGAGTGGGCTGAAAGCACGGAGTTGATACGAAAGATTGTTTCACAAACGCTGACCGACGTCGAGGACAATGACGAGCCGATCTTGCCGAAAATACTAAGCGTGGCGCAGAATTATCCCAATCCGTTTAATCCCGCCACGACGATTACATATACGTTGCCGACGGCGACGGAAGTGTCGGTTGACATTTATAATATCCTGGGAAGGAAAACCCGAACACTGGTCAGCGAACGTCAGCGTGCCGGAAGCCATACTGTTATCTGGAACGGGACGGATGATCATGGTCTCGATGTGGCCAGTGGCGTGTATTTCTATCGCATAATCGCCGGGACAGAAACCCGGACAAAGAAAATGGTCGTTTTGAAGTAAACGATCAATCGGATGGGCCGCCGCTACCCCCTCGCGACGGCCCGATTCCGTTTAGCTACTTATTATCACCCAAAATGATCGGCAAACCATTCTTGGAATTGCCGATAATCACTATCTTGGTATTCGGCGATTCCGCCAGCTTTTCAGTCGCCTCGATTCCTTTCCAGGTCAAAAGTGACGGGGTTACGCCCGATGCCACGATTTTCTGGAAATCAGCGATACCCTGCGCCTCGATTCGTTTGCGTTCCGCCTCCTGCGTTTCCTTGAGCAGGACGAATTCCATCTTCTGTTGTTCCTGATCCGCTGTCAGTTTGGCGTTGATCGCTTCCGTAATCCGCGCCGGGAGAAGGACATTGCGAATGATGACATTCTCAACGTTAATAAACTTCACGGACATCAGTTTCTGCATTTCCTGCAGGATTTCACTGGCGATCGTTTCCCGCCGCGAGGAATAGATTTCCTCCGGTTTGTACCGCCCGACCACGCTTCTCGCCACACCGCGAATTGCGGGGGCCACCGCGACGTCGAAATATTTCGGACCGACCGTGATCTGCAGCGAATCGAGTCTGGAGAATTCCGGCCGGAACCAGAGCGTGACCTCCAGTCCGATCGTGGCGCCGTCCGATGACAGCACCGTCAAATCCTCTTTGCGCTCTTCAAGCTGAATTTTGTACACGAACATGTTGTTCCACGGAAAATGCCAGTTGAATCCTTCGGGATAGATTTTCCCCATCTCCGTTCCGTCCCCGAACTTGTAATAGAACACCCCCCGGTGTCCGGACGGAATCTGAGTGCCGCATCCCGCCAGGCCGGACAGGATAATCACGAGTAAAAACAACGGCAATAGTTTTCGTTGTGCGTGTGTCATGGTTCCTCCTTGCATACGGTGAAATAATGGTCCCTATGTGTGGGTACGAAGGTACCACCGGAGACCAATGGGAATCAACTAAAAATCTAAGCGGATTACTGGATCTTGTAGAATACCACGTAATCGGTGTATCGCACCAGAGTCGACTCGACGATCGGGGGATCGGCATCAATTGTATTGACCTGGAACTTTTCTTCGCCCTCGACCAACACCAGTCGATTAAATGGTTCGCCGGTTCCCGATGTCCGCCAGCCGGCTTCGAACGCCAGGTTATTGAGCGATGTCGACAGGCATTTTACCGTCGTCGGCGATGTTCTCACCGAAAAACGATCCGCCTGTGCACCGGAAAACGTCAGGGAATCCCCCATCGAAAAGACAGGAATCGTATCATACATGACATAATTGGTGGTGTGCGGGCCAAACGGGCTGGGTGGATCATCGAACTGCCCGTCTGCGGTGATTGCAATCTGACCGTTCGAACTGGTGATAACTCGTTCGGCATTCCGTTCATTGCCTTCACTGTAAAAGCCGCGAAACCGCCACCCCATCATGGGAAAAGCGTCATCAAACAGCTTCAGGAAATAACCGTACCGGCTTACCCAGGTTCGGAATTTGAACGCCAGTGTCGTGTCGTTTCCGGAAATTCGCATCAATCGGCCATGAAAAACATCAAACACATCCGCCAGGGCGTCATAAATATCATCATACGGGGCAATATCCTTCGGGGTGGTGCCGATCGTGATTTGCATCGATCGGACAACCGAATCGGTTACATAGTAATACCGATCGCCGCTTTCGTCGCGGGCAAACGGCACAGTGGCCAGCAAATCCTGAGAAAACAACTGTTTGCCGTCCTCGGTCCGAGTGATAAAATCATAAATCTGTTGCTGGTAGGTGGGGGTAACGATTTCACGTTCATCCGTACACCCCGCAACCATAAGCAGTCCGAGAATGCCAATCGTTATACATATGCGAATTTTCATACTATTATCTTCTACGTTTATTTTTGCGTTCCGCCTTCAGGTTTTTTATTTCATCACGAATCGCCGCGGCCGTTTCGAATTCCAGATTCGAGGCCGCCTTGTTCATCGCTTTCATCATAAACGCGATTTGATCCTCCGCCGTCATTTCAGCGAAATAACTGGGTTTTTCGAACGCTTCGGGTTCGGCGGTTTTGGCATCCGCGAATTTGGTCGCCCGCAAAATCTCCTCACGAGTTTTATAAATCGTTTCGGGACTGATCTTGTGTTCTTCATTATATGCCATCTGTTTGACGCGCCGACGTTCGGTTTCGTCCAGCGCTTTCCGCATCGAATTGGTAATTTTATCGGCATAGAAAATCACTTCGCCGTTCTTGTTGCGCGCGGCTCGCCCGGCAGTCTGAATCAGCGACCGCCCCGACCGGAGAAATCCCTCCTTGTCCGCATCCAGAATCGCCACCAGCGACACTTCCGGTAAATCCAATCCTTCCCTCAGCAGGTTGATTCCCACCAATACGTCGAATTCCGCCAGGCGCAGATCACGAATAATCTCGGTCCGGTCAATCGCGTCGATTTCACTGTGCAGATACCGCACCCGGATATCGAGTTTGCCCAGATAGTCGCTGAGGTCCTCCGCCATACGCTTGGTCAGAGTTGTCACCAGCACCCGTTCTCCGTCGGCAGTGCGACGACGGATTTCGTCGATCAAATCGTCAACCTGCGTTGCCAGCGGACGAATGGTTATCCTGGGATCGCACAAACCGGTCGGACGGATAACCTGCTCCACCACCACACCTTCGCATTTTTCCAGTTCATACTCGGCGGGAGTTGCCGAAACAAAAATCATTTGGCGGACCAATGACTCAAACTCATCGAAATACAACGGACGATTATCCAGCGCCGACGGCAATCGAAAGCCGTGTTCCACCAGGATTTCCTTTCGGGAGCGATCCCCGGCAAACATCCCCCGGATCTGCGGGATGGTTTGATGCGATTCGTCGATAATGACCAGAAAATCCTTCGGGAAGAAATCGATCAGCGTATATGGTCGCTCTCCTTCTTCACGGCCGGTCAGATGTCGCGAATAGTTTTCAATCCCACTGCAATAGCCGATTTCCTTCATCATCTCCAGATCGTAGCGCGTGCGCGACTCCAGCCTCTGTGCTTCCAGTAATTTACCCGCCGCGCGCAGTTCTTCCAGACGGCTTTCCAACTCCGCATTGATGGCCTTAATCGCTTTTTGTAACTGCGGATGGCTTGTCACGAAATGCTTGGCAGGATAAATGGCTATTTTTTGCCGTCCCGTCAGGATTTCGCCGGTCAATGGATCAAGCTCGGTGATTTTTTCGATTTCATCGCCGAATAACTCGATGCGCACCGCCGTCTCCTGATAGGCCGGGATTAACTCGACAACATCGCCGCGCACCCGAAAATTCCCGCGCGAGAAATCGATATCATTGCGATTGTAATGGATGTCGATCAGCGACCGGATCAGACTGTTGCGTTCCACCTCCTGCCCGGTCTCGAGAAACAGCAGTTGTTCTTTGTAATCTTTCGGTGAACCGAGTCCGTAGATACAGGATACCGATGCCACGATAATAACATCTTCCCGCTCCAAAAGCGACGCGGTCGCGCGAAGCCGCAGGCGGTCGATATCTTCGTTCATCGACGTATCTTTTTCGATATATGTATCTGTGGTCGGCAGATACGCCTCCGGCTGATAATAATCATAATAACTGATGAAAAACTCGACCGCGTTTTGGGGGAAAAAGGCCTTCAATTCGCCATATAACTGCGCCGCCAGCGTTTTATTGTGCGAAATAACCAGTGTCGGACGATGATACTGCGCGATAACATTGGCGATCGTGAACGTTTTGCCCGAACCGGTTACCCCCAGCAGGGTCTGAAAGGGCTGACCGTCACGTAATCCCGCCACCAATTGCCGAATCGCCTCAGGCTGATCGCCCCTCGGCGAATAACTTGATACCAATGTAAACGGTCCGGCTGTGTTCATTTCGGTTCCGGAATGCTGTCGCGGGATGGTTTTCATGTTACATTCCACCGCCTAATATATGCGCCCGTTCGATTTTCGCAATCACATTATATTAGACTGACTCATGCGCCGACCCATCGAAAATAATTTTATGGAACTCACCCTTTGGCATATACGTTTAATCAAAAGGTGGAGACATTGCATAACCAATGATACACGAACAGGTTAAATTTTGTCTTGACAGCGGTAAGTAAAAGCATAGTTTACCTATTTACGAATAGGCCCAATCGGTTAATTGGAGGGTAATTATAATGTATGCTGTATTTGAATCAGGCGGATTACAGTTTAATGTGGCTGAAGGCAATACGGTAAAAGTTCCGCATCTGACCGCGAACCCCGGTGAAAACATCTCACTTGACAAAGTCTTACTCATCAACGATGGCGATAATGCGAAAATCGGCAATCCGTACCTTGATTCCGCACATATCGAAGCTGAAGTAATACAACAGGGTCTTGCTGAAAAATTGACGGTGTACAAATTCAGAAAACGGACCAAATACCGCCGTCACAACGGACATCGGCAGGGATTTACCGAGATTAAGATTAAGAAAATAGTCTCTCCGGAAAATTGAAACACACGTATTTAAAAAGCCTGATGCATAGACCGGAACACTGCCATTTCCGGTCTTTCTTCTTGTTTGCCGTCCTGTCGGTGCTTCTGACGGCAGACGCGGCAGGTCAGCAATTGAATATTGCCGAAGTCGAAATCGCGGGCAACCGCACCGCCTCATCCAATCTGATCCTGTCGGTGGCAAGTTTCAATATCGGGGAAAATATCACCCCCTCCACTATTCCCAACGCCGTCAAGCGGCTCTACGGGCTTGGCTTTTTCAGCGATATCCAGATCGACGCTGAAGAGGTGATCGGCGGGGTGAAATTACTCATTCGTGTCACCGAACTGCCCAAACTGGACCGGCTGGAATTCAAGGGGAACAAGGAAATCAAGACCGATGATCTGGAAGAGCTGGTCAATATCGCCCCGGGACGGTATGTCTCCCCGAATATGATCGCCCAAAAGGAAAATGATATAATCGACAAGTACGGGGAAAAGGGCTATTTTCTGGCCGAGGTCGATCATGAACTGGCGCAGTCCGATGATTCCTCAACCGCTGTCCTGACCTTTAAAATAAAAGAAGGCTCCAAGATCAAGGTCGAACGGGTGGTCATGTCCGGCAACAACCGGCTTGAATCGGACAAGATTATCGGCAAAATGCGCAACCGCAAACGCGGCTTCCTGAAATCCTCGAACTTCGACAAGGAAAAATACCCGGAAGACAAAGAGAAAATAATCGACTATATGCACAGCGAAGGGTATATCGACGCCTATCTAAAATCCGACTCCATGACCGTCGATACCGCCCGCAATCGCATGACGATTTATCTGGATGTTTATGAAGGCCCGCGGTATTATTTCGGGACGTCATCGTTCAGCGGCAATGAAATCTTCGACAGCACCATTCTCGCCAAAACGCTGAAATACCGGGAAGGTGAAGTGTTCGACCGCGAGAAATACGACGAAAGCATTTATGAACTGTACTTCCTGTATCAGGAACGCGGTTATCTTCACCTGCGCGTAATTGATGATCTCAACACTCGCGACAGCCTGATCGATATCACGTTCGACCTGGTCGAGGGTTTGCCGTCCAAAATCAATCTCGTAAAAATCACCGGCAACACGAAAACCAAGGAAAAGGTGATCCGGCGCGAAATGACCACGCGCCCGGGACAGGTGTTCCACCGTTCCTTCCTGATGCGCTCGATGCGCGATGTCATGGCGCTGAACTTCTTCGAGAACGTTGTTCCCGACATTGTCGACCTGCCCAGCGGCGATGTCGATGTGTTGATCGATGTCACGGAAAAACAGACCGGACAGATTTCCGCCGGCGCCGGGTATTCCGGGCAGGACAAATTCGTCGGCACCTTCGGGATGGGGATTCCCAACTTCCGGGGCATGGGACAAAACCTGTCATTCAACATCGACATCGGAAGCAATCGCAATTCCTATTCGATCTCATTCACCGAACCCTGGCTGTTCAGCACGCCGACCTCACTGGGCGCCGATCTTTATTACACCAACCGGGTCTGGTACGATGATTACACCGAGGGAAGCCGGGGAGCGTCGGTGGTCGTGGGACGCCGCCTGCGCTGGCCGGACAACTATTTCCGCGCCTATGCCCGGTTCCGGATCGAGGATAACCGCTTTTATGATTTCGAGGACGATTATATTTATGGCAACTCGTATTTAAGTTATGATCATTACAATAACTATCAGATCGATGACACGACCTACATTTTGAATGACACATCATACGCGGCGGTGGGCGATCCCCTTCCCGGGTCGCTGATGGGCTATAATGAAGAGTGGTTGTCGCTGAAAAGTCTGCAGTTCACCCTTACCCGCGACAGCCGCAACCTGCCGGAATTCGCCACGTCGGGATCGAAATTATCCTATTCGATGGAGTATGTCGGTGGCCTCCTCGGCGGTTACTGGGAATACCAAAAACACACGCTGTCGGCGGCCAAGTTTATTCCGGTCATCTGGGATATTGCCCTGGCCGGCAAGGTGACCTTCGGGGCGATCTATGCGCCGGAAGGCGACAACCGGATTCTGGCCTCGGACCGCTTCTCCCCCGGCGGAACGGGATACGACGGGATCGTGCGCGGATATGACGACGGTTCGTTGACACCCGATTCCATGCAACATATTGTTGTCCCGCACCGTTACTGGAATGCGGATACATCTGCCGTGCTCATCACGCTCGACAAGACGGTCAGTTCCGAGGTCCGCGTGCGCGGGAAGTACATGCTGGTGGGGAATTTCGAATTGCAAATCCCGATCATGAAAAATCAACTGTATGCCATGTTGTTTTACGATGTCGGTAATTCCTGGTTGTATCACCGGGACATCAATCTCGATGACATGTATCACGGCGTCGGAATCGGATTCCGACTGGTCGTTCCGGCTCTCGGAACGATCGGCTTCGATTTCGGCTATCCGTTGAGCGACGTGGAGGGTGAGGACAAGAGCTGGCACCCGCATTTCCAGATCGGGACCACGTTCCGGTAAGATCAGATGAAAAACAAACGCAGTGAATAGAAGGAGACTAATCATGCAGGCGAAAAAAATAGTTTTGATCTTCGGGGCGGCGTTATTGCTGACCGGCGTGCTGGCGTCGGTGAGTTCGGCGCAAATCGGCAAATTCGGATATGTCGATTCCGACCAAATCTTTGCCAGCTACAAGGACTGGGTGAAGGCGCAGGAGGAGTTCAATACCGAATACAAGGCCTGGGACGAAGAAGCCCGCAGTATGCAATCCGAGCTCGATGAAATGACGGAAGAATACGAAAAGCAGAAACTGATCCTCTCCCCCGAAAAGAAAAAGGAACGCGAAGCAGCCATTGATGCCAAACGTCAGGCGCTTGATGCGTATACCAAGCAGATCTTCGGCCCGGCAGGTGAAGCCGAACGGCGTAACAATATGCTGGTTAAACCCCTGCTGGAAAGAATCAACGCCGCCATTGAACGTGTTGCCACTGAAGAAAATTACGACTTTATTTTCAACTCGGCCGGATTGGCGTACGCCAAAAAAGATTTCGACATCACCGAAAAAGTCCTGAACATCCTTGAGGAATAGCCCCGGCGGTGATTGGATACTGTTGTGCCCAAAACCGTAGCAGAACTGGCGAACATTGTCGGCGGTGACCTTAGCGGCGACGGCGCTGTCGTCATCTCTTCGGCCGCCCCGATTGCGAACGCCTCATCAGGCGATATTACCTTTATCGCCAATACCAAATATGCCAAATATCTCGACACCACCGCCGCTTCGGCGGTGGTGTTGCCTGTTGATATTCCGTTCGATCGAATCCCGGTTATTCGACATCAGAATTCCTATTACGCCTTTGCGCTGATACTCGATGCCCTTTATCCGGAAAGCCGACCATATCACGACGGTGTTTCATCAACGGCGGAAATCGATATCTCGGCCATAATTGGCGATCAAACAACGATCGGGCCGCTTGCCTTTGTGGGCGCCAACAGTAAAATCGGCAGCCGCACGCATCTTGCGCCACAAGTGTTTGTGGGACGGGATGTGAAAATCGGCAATGATTGCCGTCTTTACCCCCGTGCGGTGATTCTCGACGGTACGGTTATCGGCGATCGCGTGACCATCCACAGCGGCACAGTGGTCGGGTCCGACGGCTTCGGGTATGCCCGGCATGACAAGGGCATCAAGAAAATCAAACAGGTCGGCAACGTGATAATCGAAGATGATGTTGAAATCGGCGCCAATGTGACTGTCGACCGGGGTGCGCTGGGGCCGACCAAAATCGGCAGGGGTACCAAAATCGACAATCTGGTGCAAATCGCACATAACGTTGAAATCGGGCAAAACTGCATCATAGTCGCGCAGGTCGGCATCTCCGGCTCAACCAAACTCGGCAACGGCGTGATTCTGGCCGGACAGGTCGGACTGGTCGGGCATATCGAAATCGGCGACGGGGTCATGATCGGCGCGCAATCGGGAGTCAATCACAGTATCCCCGCCGGGAAATCCTATTTCGGCTATCCGGCCCGTGAGCTTATAGAGGCGAAACGGATTGAGGCATCGGTGCGAAAACTGCCCGACCTTTTCAAGCGTGTGAGAGCACTGGAAAAAAAGCAAAAGCCCTGATCGTCTCAGGGCTTTTTATCAACATCGTGAAGAATCTCACAGAATCTTAGAACGGAAGGTCGTCATCCTCACCGCTTAAATCATTCGGTTGCGGCGCCTGGGGTGGCATGTCACCGGCCGGAACCGGTGATGCGGACTGATCACGTGTCCCTAAAAACTGCATGCGTTGCCCGACAATCTCGGTCGTATAGCGCTTGTTGCCGTCCTTGTCATCCCAGGAACGAGTCTGAATGCGGCCCTCGATATATACCTGGCGTCCCTTGGCCAGGTATTCCTTGGCAATCTCCGCCTGACGTCCCCACAGCACGATATTGTGCCATTCGGTCTTGTCCTGCATATTACCATCCTTATCACGCCATTTTTCCGTGGTCGCCAGTGAGAAATTCGCCACCGCCTGCCCGCCCGGGGTATATTTCAGTTCCGGATCCTTACCGAGATTCCCGATAAGAATAACTTTATTCACTGAGGCCATGTTATCCTATCCTTTTTTTTGGTTAATGGTCTCCGATTAATAAAATAATATAAGCGGCTTCGCCTCACCTGTCAATGCGCCTGGTTTAGAATGTGATGTAAATGTGATTGATTTTTACTTGAATGTCTCGCACCGGAAGTGTATGTTCCCCTCTGGACGAAACAGATATGGATGACACAGGCAAAAACAACTCTCCCGACACCGGAACCCTTTTTCTGGTGCCGACCCCGATCGGCAATCTCGGGGATATCACCGCCCGGGCGCTGGAAATTCTTGAAATGGCACAATTGGTCGCCTGCGAGGATACCCGCGTTTCGGGGCGGCTGCTGTCCCATTTCGGCCTGAAAAAGAAGTTGATCAGCTATCACGATTTTAACGAACAACAACGCCTGCCGAAATTGCTGGACGTTCTGCAAAATGGCGGCCATATCGCGGTGATCACCGATGCCGGCGCACCGGGAGTATCCGATCCCGCCTATCGAATTGTCCGTGCGGCAATCGACAACGGCATTCCCGTCTCACCACTTCCCGGCGCAAACGCGTTGATTCCGGCGCTCACCGGTTCCGGTCTGCCGCCGGATCGGTTCTTTTTCGAGGGATTTCTGCCGCCGAAATCCGGCTCACGTAAAAACCGCCTGAGGGCTTTGCTTGATTTGGAACATACGTTGATCTTTTATGAATCCCCGCATCGTATCGAAAAAACGGTTGGCGACTGTCTCGAAATGCTCGGTGACCGGTCGGCCTGTATCGCGCGGGAGATTTCAAAACTATACGAGGAGTATATTCGGGGGTCGTTATCGGAACTTCTGAACATAACCCGGCAACGAAAATTGAAGGGCGAGATCGTGCTGATCATCGCCGGGGCGGACAAGAAAAAGAAATCGTGACGGATCACGGACGATATCTGCTGTTCGACAAGCTGATCTTTGGGTATCTCGCGTATATCGCCCTGATATGCCTGGCTTTTGGTCGGCCACTAAGCGGCTTTGTCGACGACTTGATTGTCAACGCCCTGCTGGCGGTTGGTATTGTCGCGGTGGTTCATCTGAATCGCCGGTACGATAACGGCATATTGCGTCTTTTACGATATGTCTATCCCGCGTTGTTTTTCCTGTATTTTTACAGGCAAACCGGCGGATTGATACACCTGTTCTTCCCGGGGTTTCTCGACTATCATTTGACCACATTTGAAAAATCAATATTGGGTATCAATTTTACGTTGTGGATAGACCAGAATCTTGTGAACGTCTGGCTCAATGAGATTATCACGTTCTGTTATGTTTTGTATTACCCCATGATTCCGACCTTTTTATTCTTTCTGTTTGCCAAGAAACGCTACGACTTGATCGCTTCTTCGCTGGTGGCCATCTGTATTACGTTTTTCATTTCGTACTCGCTGTTTTTCCTCTATCCGATCGAAGGCCCGCGGTATTTTTTCGCCGATCAATATTCATCCACGCTTCCCGGCTTTGTCTTCCGCCCCCTGGTGGAGTATATCATGGCCAACAGCGCCGTGCACGGCGGATGCATGCCGTCGTCTCACGTGGCGGTGGCTCTCGTTATGTTGATATTTTGTTTGAAATATTATCGTCGAATAGGTATTCTGATGACGCCGATCGTTTTCGGTCTGGCACTGGGAACGTTTTATGGACGTTTTCATTATGTATCTGATGTGGTGGTTGGCGCGGCGATTGGTGCTATCGTAACCGCCCTGACCCTGAAATATTACCGTCGGCCTGAAAACGCCGATGCGGCCATGGAAAGGTAAACAATGTATCCGGAGTTGATAAAAATCGGACCGGTCGCCATCCGTTCCTATGGCGTGATGCTGGCGCTGTCGTTCATTCTGGGCATTTTGTACGTTTATCGTGAATCGCGCAAAGGCAACCGTGACTTCGGCGATTTATTGACTCTTGCGTATATCATGATCATCGGCGGCGTTGTCGGGGCGCGGTTGTTTTACGTCCTGTTTCATCTCGAGGAGTTTTCCGGCCACTGGCTCGATACGATCAACCCCTTTCACTCCGATCATATCGGCATCGCGGGACTCAATCTCTATGGCGGTGTCGTGCTGGCGGTGATTGCCAGCTTCGTGTATCTCCGCATGAAAAAACAGCCGGTGCTGGCGACTTTCGATTTGTTCGCCCCGACCGTCGGCTTGGGCTTGATTTTCACGCGGATTGGCTGTTTCCTCAACGGCTGTTGTTTCGGGACACCGGGCGATCTTCCCTGGTGCGTGCATTTCCCCACCGGTTCCATTCCGGATTCGGTGTTTCCCGGGATGGCCATTCATCCTGCGCAGTTATACAGCTCGCTGTATGGTCTTCTGCTGTTTGTCTTTTTACACTGGCGACTGCACCGCAAACATGTCGACGGCGAAATCGTCGCGTGGTTGTTTATGATCGAGGCGGTGTTCCGGTATGCCATCGAGTATGTACGCTACTACGAAAACGCCATGCATTTTCATTTTCTCGACATGTATCCGACATGGAATCAGATTATCTCGATTAGTCTGTTTGCGCTGGGTCTGGCGATATATATAATTCAGAGGAAACGATCCACCGGTAAGATGCAAACCGTTAATGAAACCTGAACGCATCGGTGACAGCTACGCGCTGATTTGTGCCCTCGTATGCGGGCTGGGTAATATTGTTCTCAAGGTCGGTCTCAAGGATATCCCCACCGAACTATTCACGTTTTATTTCTTCGTCTTTGCCCTTATCATCAGCCTGTTTCCGTTATACAAGCCGGAAGTACGCAAAAGCATTATTCATGTCCCGCGAAAAATACTCGGTTTGCTGGGAGTGTTGTCGATTCTGTTTGCATTCGGCATATATACCTTCCAGAGTTCCATCCGGCTGATAGAACCGGCCACGGTGTCGTTTCTCTCACGATTCGAGGTGATTATCACCATCGTCCTGGCATACATGATCCTTAAAGAACGTCTGCGGGCAGTTGAAATCATCGGAGGCATTATCGCTGTCACCGGGGTTCTGGTGTTAAAATTCGAAACCACCATGACCATTTCCCATGCCGCCACCCTGATGATTCTCTCGTCGTTTTGCTTCGGAACCGCCGAGGTGATTGTCAAAAAATATGTGCATCAGATCGGAACGATTCGCTTTGTCTTCTACCGAAACCTGTTTTCAATCGCCATATTTTATGGTTTGATTAAATACCATGGGCAGGAATTGTACGTTCCCGACACATCGATTCTGTTATGGGCCGCCTTGGCGGCGTTTCTGCTTCCCGTCATTGGACGCGCCACCTACATGGAAGCGCTCAAACGCATCAACATCTCCCGCGCGGCCCTGATCACGCAATCGACTCCGCTGTTCACGGCATTGCTGGCCCTCTTGATACTCGGCTCAATCCCCACGCCCACCGAATGGCTCGGCGGGGTGTTGATTATCGCGGGTGTCGTTATCGTCAAGATCTCGGAAAAGCAGGCGGTCGCCAGGCGCAATGCTGTTGATGCGACCTAACTCTACATCTCAATGCCGGCTCGGGCCTCGACACCTTTGGTATAATAATGACGGATTTCCATCATTTCCGTCACCAGGTCGGCGGCCTCGATTACGCGCGGATCGGCCTTGCGGCCCGTGATGACAATCTCGACATGCTCGGGACGACCGGTGATAATCTCAAGCAATTCCTCGACCGAAAACAACTGGTAATACGTCGCTATATTGGCCTCATCGAGTATCACCAGTTGATACTCACCGGAGGCGATTGCCTGTGCGACTTCGGCCAGTCCCGCCCTGGCGCACGCGATGTCCTCCTCGGTCGGGTCCTTGTGAATGAAACAGTCACGGCCGTACTGACGGATGGTAATCTCGTTTTCGAATCGTTTCAGTGCATCAAGTTCGGAATAGTGCATTCCTTTCACGAACTGCGCAATGAACACCTTCAGTCCTGCACCGACCGCGCGCAGGGCCAGACCGAACGCCGCCGTGGTCTTCCCTTTGCCGTCGCCGGTATATACCTGGATGTATCCTTTCGATAGCGTATTCATGGTACCAAGATATACCTCTACAAAACAAATCTCAACGTCTTTTATGTGATAATAACAAGAAATGAAAAAGCCGCCGCTCAGGAGACTTCCAGCATGCGTTGCAGGGCCAGAAGAGCGTTCCCCCTGATCCGGTCGCTGACCCGTATCGGTTTCATCGTCTCGAAATTCTCGAGACAATATGCCAGATCATTGAGTGTGGTGCGGTACATATTGGCACAGGCGGGACACGTCTTACCGGACAGTTCGAAAATCGTTCGGTCGGTGTAGGTCATGGCCATCCGGTGTACCATATTGATTTCGGTACCGACCGCGATCACCGACCCCGGCTTTTGCGCTTCGATATATTTCACGATAAAGCTGGTCGAGCCGTTGGCGTCGGCCTTCTGCACCACCTCCGGCGGGCATTCCGGATGAACCACGATTTTGACTTCGGGATGTTCGCGCCGAACCTGGTCGACATGCTCGGCGGTGAAATTGATATGCACGTGGCAGTGCCCCTTCCACAGGATCACCTTCGCCTTCGCCAGTTGCTGCTCGGTCAGGCCGCCCTCATCGCGCGAAAAATCCCAGATCACCATCTCTTCCGGCATCAGCCCGTATTTCAAACCGGTGTTGTATCCCAAATGCTGATCCGGAAAGAAAAAGAGTTTTTCCTTTCGCGCGAAGCCATACCGGTAGGCCGCGTCGGCATTCGATGACGTGCAGATCAATCCCCCGTGCTCGCCGGTGAACGCCTTCAATCCGGCGGCCGAGTTCATGTAAGAAATCGGCATGATCCGTTTATCACCGCCGAACTGCTCCAGGACCTTCCAGGCTTCCATGACATCGGCCATGTCGGCCATGTCCGCCATCGGGCATCCCGCCAGCGGATTGGGAAGATATACCGTTTGGTGATCTCCCGAAAGGATATCCGCAGATTCTGCCATAAAATGTACACCACAGAAAAAGATAAATTCGACATCCTTGCGCGACGCCGCGATCTTGGACAGACCGTAGGAATCGCCGACTGCATCGCCAAGTTCCACCACTTCCGGCCGCTGATAATGATGCGTCAGGATGATCGCCCGATCGCCAAGACGTTCTTTGACCTGCAGGATACGATCCTTCAATTCGGCCGTGTCGGCCTCGCGATATTTCTGCGGCAATGCGTAATACATTTCAATCCCGAGGTTTAACCTGTCTTACACTATACGCTCACAATGCTATTAATACGTAAACCATTCCCAAAAAGCAAACCTCTGCCTGATAAATATACGGAACAACATGATATCGCCAATTATGCCGTGTGGAATTTCTTGAGAAAGGCTAAAACGACGTCGTTTTCGGGGCTGTGGCGCAAACCGACTTCTTCGATATATTGAATCCGACCCTTTTTGTCGACAACGAATATCACGCGGTCGGCATACCCGGCATCCAGCAGGACCCCGTATTTCTTGCACACCACCCCGTGCGGCCAGAAATCGGAGAGGATATGATAAGTTATTCCTCCCAGTGATTTGGTCCAGGCTTGATGTGATGGAATCGAATCGACCGAAATACCCAGCACCTGGGTATCGAAGCTCGCGAAACGCTCCATGTCGCGTTCGTAAGCCGGAATCTGGGCACCTCAGACAGGCGTCCAGTCCAGCGGATAAAACGCCAAAAGGAGATTCGATTTCCCCCGGTAATCGGACAGCTTGATCCGTCCGCCCAGATGCGAGGGAAGCGAAAACTCCGGCGCCTTATCCCCCGGTCTCAGCTTTTTGTGAAACAGCATATCGTGTCAGCGCACCGGTTTAGTCTTCAACCCGCGTGAATTTGTCCGACGGCGCGCCGCAGACCGGACACGACTCCGGCGGTTCATCGCCCGTGTGCACATAGCCGCAGACTTCACAAACCCATTCCATGTCGTCTCCCGAAATCACTCATCAGTCTTCCATGGGCGCGGTACCGTCTGAGGAAAACCAGTAATAATTCCCCGCCAGCGCTTCCCGTTCGGCCATCAGGATTTCATAGTGGCTGTTCTCTTCTTCAGCAAGCTGATAGAGTACGTCCTTGAATTCCTTGTCGTCGACAATATTCATGCCCTCTTTGTAGAACTTGGTTGTCACCAACTCCGCATCGATGGCAAGATTGATATACTCCACTTCTGATTTCAGAGCTTTCAACTGCCCTTTCTCGAATACCGTCGCCAGCGCATCCAAACCGCGCTCGGGAAGATTACCAAGTTCGCCGCCGATATGTTTTTTGAAAATCCCCAGCAACGTTGCTTTGTGGCGTTTTTCATCATCGCGAAGATGCTCTAGACGCTTCCGGGCTTCGGGATTACCGGACCGTTCGGCCAATGCACCATAGAACATGACACCCATCTCTTCGCCTTTGATCGCATACCGCAACAATGTTGCGGTATTTTTCAACTGCTCCTCGAACATAAAGCATTACCTCATATATGCATCATAACCTATTGTCGCATTTCTTAATTATTTCTTGCCCTTCTTCAACTGCTCCAATTCCCGTTGAAGTTTAATCAGGCGATTTTCGTCCCGCTTGCGCCCCCCCTTGTCGAACAATCCGCCGAACGGACTCTTTTTCAGCTTGTTCTCAAGCGCGGCGATCTCTTTTTCCAGCTTTTGAATTTCTTCCATACCGTCACTCCTTGTACGCTTCAATAAAAGTTACGGCTTTTCTCATCCGCTTGACGACCGTTTCTTTGCCCAGGGTCACCAATAAATCATACAATCCCGGTCCTTTTGATACCCCGGAAACCGCCAGGCGAGTCGGATGAATCAGTTTTCCCTTGCCAATATCAAGTTCTTCGGCATAGGCAGTCAGCACGTGCTCGAGTTCCTCTTTGGCAAAACGGTCGAGCGCCTCGAATTGCGCCGCCAGTTCGGTCAGACGTTCCGCCGCTTCGGAATTGAAATTCTTATGCGCCGCGGTTTCTTCATATGCGAATTCGTCGGTAAAAAAATACTCGCTCATCTCGACAAACTCCGTCAGGCGACTGCATCGCTCTTTCAACAATCCGATAATCTGCCGTAAATACTCCCAGCGCGTCTCCAACCAGTATTTGGTCGTGTAACCGGCATTCACCAAAAGCGGCGCGACCAGTTCAGCCAGACGGTAATCCGCTGTATTTTTAATATACTCCCTGTTGAGCGCCAGCAGTTTTTCCTCATTGAAAATCGGGTTGGCCTTGTTCACGTTTTCCAACCTGAAAACCCGGACCAATTCCTCGCGCGGGAGGTATTCGCGGTCGTCTTTCGGTGACCACCCCAGGAGACAGAGAAAATTAAATAATCCTTCCGGCAGTATCCCTTCGTTGCCGTATTCGGCAACGTCCTTATCGCCCAGTCGCTTCGAGACTTTTTTCTTGTCGGGCCGAAGAATCAGCGGCACGTGCGCAAATTTCGGCGGCTCGATTCCCAGACCGCGATACAGTAAAATCTGCTTGAAGGTATTGGTAATGTGATCATTGCCGCGAATAACATGGGTTATCCCCATTTCATGGTCATCAGCGACTACGGCCAAATTGTATACCGCCCGTCCATCGGAACGGCATATCACAAAATCTTCAATTTCGGCATTTTGGCGCACCAGATGCCCCAAAATCACATCATCGTAGGCGGTCTCCCCGTCCGGAACCGCCAATCGCACGGCATATGGCGTATTGCTTGCCAAAAGCCTCTGTTCTTCTTCCGGAGAACTTTTCAGCCAATCTTTGTCAAGATGCTGGTCTTTGGACTCCGCCAGTTCCTGACGTTTCTGTTCCAATTCTTCGGGAGTTTTGAAACACCGATAGGCATGGCCGTTTTCAATCAGTTTCTCCACGTACGGGGTGTAGCGCTCCAGCCGTTCCGACTGGAAGAACGGCCCTTCATCCCAATCCAGTCCCAGCCATTTGAGGGCGTCGAGAATCGGATCGACCAGTTCCGCCTGTGAACGTGCCTGATCGGTATCCTCGATTCTCACGATAAACTTGCCGCCATTCTGGCGCGCGTATAACCAGTTAAATATCGCCGTTCGAGCCGTCCCGACGTGCAAATATCCCGATGGCGACGGCGCAATACGGACTCTGATTTCGTTGTCTGACATAGTATTCCTGTTCCAGTTCACTAACAGCCGTTAAACCTGTGGTCTCCCGGAATCGGTTCCTTCTTCCGGCGGCTGAACATCCGGAGGAAGCGGCCCGACCGGCGGAGGTGGAGGCGGAGGCGGCGGGGCGGCATATTGATGTGCCGGAGCAGCCTGATAGGTTTGCGGCGGCGGCACATCACATTGCCGCAGTTCAAACTCAAGGCCACCAACCAGCCTGGCAACCACATTGTAAATAAACGCCGCAATGAGAAGGAGAATCGTGTTGAATACCGCTCCCAGCAAACTGAATGCGATGGGAATCAGTATCAGCAGAAAGCCGATTCCATCCTCAAACATCGGCATATCGCCGAAGCCCTGCAATTCCGTCATAAAAGGTGCCATCAACATGAGGAAAAATGCATAGAAAATACCGATGAGAAATCCCATCACCAGATTAAGCGTAAAACTAATCTTGATAATGGCCCAATATCCGATCGAACGTAATTCAAATTTCATCGGAAACCTCACTTATTTTGAGACAGTCCATTTCTCTCCCACCGTCGCATCGCGAATGGATCGCGACACCCCGGGCGTCCATGTCAGTTTTGTAATATATGAATTCTCCGTTCCCGACTCAACAAAAAAACCCAACGCCGAAGGGAGTGCTATTCGTCATGGCGAAGGATAATGCGGGCGTCGACCGCCTTCGACATGCCCTTTTTCGAGCGCGCCACGAAGGGGTTGATGTCGATTTCGGCGAAATCATCGAAATCGGAAACCAGTTGTGACAATCGTAACAGCGATTCTTTCAGCGTTGCCAGATCGGCCGGCTCCGAACCGCGATAACCGGTCAGGAGCGGATACGATTTCAATCCGCCGATCATCTCATCGACATTATGCACCGTCAACGGACTGATCCGAAACGCCACGTCCTTGAGAATTTCCACGTAAATGCCGCCCAGCCCGAACATGATCAACGGTCCGAATGACGGATCGGTACTCATGCCCATCACCGTTTCGATTCCCCCGGTCACCATCTCCTGCACCATGACCGAAAAGGCCTCTTTCTTGCCCGGCAATTTGGCGACTTTCTTTTTCAGCTCGGTAAAGCAGGATTTGGTTTCTTTGGCGGAACGGATATCGATCACGACCGCACCGAACTCGGTTTTATGCAGAATCTGCGGAGTATTGACTTTCAGCGCCACGGGATAACCGATCTCATCGGCGGCCGCCACCGCCTCTTTATCGGTCCGGGCAATCCGGTTCCGCGTAACCGGGATGCCGTACGCGTCAAGGATTGACAGCGCGGTATCGCCGACAATCGAGTCCTGTTTTTTGGTCAGAACACCATCCAGAATCTTTTGCACCCGGGCATAATCCACCTTGAACGTCTTGATCTTGGGCAGAGGGCGATCCAGCCATTTGCGATGCGAATCGATGAGCGAAAGGGTCTTGGCAATCGCTTCCGGGAAGAGATACACGGGAATGCCGTTTTGTTTAAGATAATTCACCGCGGCCGATCCCTCGCCCACACCCATGAAACAGGCCAGGACGGTCTTTTTCGAGCCCTTGACGCCGTTGAGAATACTGTTGGCCACGTCCATCTGGTTGATGGTCACCGGCGGGACAAAAACCGTCACGATACTGTCGATATTGGGGTCATTCTTGACAATATTCAGCGCGGTCTCAAAATGCTTCCCCCCGGCGCCCGCCACCAGATCAAGGGGATTGTTCACTGTCCCCTGACCGCTGAGTGCCTTTTTCAGTTTGGTTTTCATCGCCGATGAGAACGGCGCGACATCCATTCCCAGCGATACCAGCGCATCGGTTGCCAATAAAGCCGGCCCTCCGGCATTGGAAATGATTGCCACCCGGTTGCCTTTGGGGATCGGTTGCATTGACAAGGCCGCGCCGACATCGAACAGCTCCTCCACCGAAGACACGCGCAAAACCCCGCATTGATCAAAGAGCGCATCGACCCCGACGTCCAGCTCGGCCAGCGCCCCGGTATGCGATGAGCCCGCGGCGGCGCCCTGTCTGGTGCGCCCGGCTTTCACCGCCACGATCGGCTTGAAACGGGAAATCTCCCGCGCGATTTTGGTAAAATGACGGGGATTGCCGAAATTCTCAAGATACAGCAGAATGATATCGGTACTGGGATCATCCTTGAGATATTCCAGAATGTCATTGGCGGAAATGTCAGCCTTGTTGCCAATCGACGCCACGATTGAAAATCCCAGCCCCAGAATCGAGGCGTGATTCATGATCGCTTCGCCCAGTCCGCCCGATTGCGAGATAAATCCGACCCGCCCCTGAAGCGCACGGGTTTTGCCGAACGTGCAGTTCAGGCTGTACTCCGGATCGGTGTTGACCACACCGAAACAGTTCGGGCCGATCATCCGCATGCCGTATTTGCGGCAGATGTCCACCAGCCGGTTTTCGACTTTCAATCCTTCGACGCCGACTTCACGGAATCCCGCCGAAATCACCACCAGACCGCGCACGCCTTTTTGCCCGCACTGCTCGGCCACGTCCGGCACCGAGTCGCGCGGGACGACAATGATCGCCAGATCGACCGCATCCGGCACGTCGAGAATCGTCGAATAGCATTTAATCGAATGAATTACCGTCGCTTTCGGATTGACCGGAAACACTTTGCCGTTGAACTCGTTGACAATCAGGTTGTGCAGGATTTCGCGACCGATCGTACCCTTGCGTGTCGAAGCGCCGATGACCGCCACCGAGCGCGGTTTGAATATGTACTGCAAATTATTCTTCATGTCCGCTTCCATTTTTTTCGCTCATGGATTCTGTTATCATGCCCCAGGGTAATCCCTCCGCGTTCCGCTGTCGTGTCCAAAGAATCGTCTTCCCGGTCAAATGTCAAGCATATTCTGGTTAACCATATGATACGTGGTTTATTGACCGTTATTTGTCATTATATTATTATGCGTCCATATTTACTATACTTCTCATGGTTGGAATACTCGTGCTTTTTACGATGACTGATGAATTACGATAAATGAGCATGAATCGACGCCTGCGGGATTCCGCATAAATAGTCATTGTATTCTTGCCCAAAAAAAAAGACCGACAGAACACTGTCGGTCTTCGGGCGAGGTAGGGATAAGAGGGGAACTAGGAGGAGCTTTGCTCATCGTCCGACAGATCAATCATCTTGAGACCATTGGCATAGTCGGCGACCGTGTCTTTATTGATGTTCAGCAGTTTCTGCATCACCGTTCTGATGCGAAGCGCTGACTCTTCCACCACCTGCAGTTTTTTTGCCAACTCCTCGTCGAGCTTATCCTTCCTCATTAAGAGCAATTGGATATTCCCCAGCACCGCGGTGAGGGGATTGTTTATTTCATGATTCAATGTTGCCGTCGTTTCCAGTATCGCATTGATACGTTCCTGGCGAATCTGCGTTTTGGGATCACCGGTTGCGGTCACTCCCGCCGCCGCCAGCGACACGGTCAAGGCCGCCGCCAGCGCTTCGAGAAACTCGTCTTCTCTAACCAGCGATCCGGAACCGGGCTGAATGCCCAGCACCGCACCGATAATGCGATTGCCTTTTTTCAGCGGAAGCGTGAATCCTGCCACCGGATTCTCGCCCCCGAACGAAAGGTAGGCCGATTCCAAACGGCGCTGTTTTCTAAGACCGTCGAACAGGTCATGTTCAAGATCCGCCAGACGTTTCTTCTCCTGTTCTGTTTCGTGCCGGCCGGCGGTCAGCAATTCTCTACCCTGATCGTCCCAGATCAGCATCTGTCCCGCGGAAAGCCCGATCAGCGCCATTGCCGCTGTCAGCGCGGCTTCGGCGATCTGCGTCGGTTGCTTGTCCGACGACGTCGCAATCGCGATATCACGCAGGATTTCAAACTGCGTATAGGCCTTTTCTTTTCCGTTTTTTCGGGACATATTCACCTCACTGCCGAATCACGCAAAATGCATGCCTCACCGTGAATTTGTCGCAATCCGGGTGAAAAACTGTCCGGCGTCCGGGGAAACTCGTTAACACGGCAAGCCACAAGCGATTATCGTTATTGCTTGAAAGGCATGATCCGGTCTGATTGCAGTCAATACGGATTAACCATGCAAGACGCTTCACATTTGCCGCAGTGATAATACAATTGTGGGCTTGACAAAGCACCTGCGGGTTATTACAATGAGGTTTTTCGCTAACTTGCGGGGAGACATGACAGACTCAAAGATGATTCATGATAAATGCGGTGTTTTCGGAGTTTTCGGCTCCCAGCGGGCCGCCGAACTGACTTATTTGGGCCTTTATGCCCTTCAGCATCGCGGCCAGGAATCGGCCGGAATCGTAACCGCAGGAAATGGCAACGTTCATATATATAAGGGTATGGGCGAAGTCAACGAGGTCTTCGCCGACAACCGCCATCTCAACCGACTCAGCGGCAGTATCGCCATCGGACACACCCGCTATTCCACCACCGGAGCCTCATCGCTGATTAATATCCAGCCGTTTCTTATCACCAATCGCAGTCAGAAACTTGCTATCGGACACAACGGCAATCTAACCAATTCATACGAGTTGCGACGGAAGCTCGAAATGGCCGGCTCGATATTCCAGACCACGTCCGACACCGAAATCTTTTTGCATCTGGCGTCGTCTTCACCCAAACGCACCTGGTTCAACCGGATTTGCGACGGTCTCAAACAGGTTAAGGGCTCGTATTCGGTGGTCTTTCTTACCGAAGACTCCATTATCGCCGCCCGCGATCCACAGGGATTCCGTCCCTTATGCCTGGGTAAATACCGTCGCGGTTATGTCGTCGCTTCCGAAACCTGCGCGTTTGATATCATCGGCGCCAAATACGTGCGTGAGATCGAACCCGGCGAGGTTCTGGAAATCTCGACAAAGGGGCTGCGTTCGGTATTCCCGTTAAAGAAACAACATCACGCGTTTTGCATTTTTGAATATATCTATTTCGCGCGTCCCGATTCCAAAGTCTTCGGCGAAAATGTCGACAAGATCCGTCGACGACTCGGACGCCAGCTGGCGATTGAACATCCCGCCGATGCCGATATCGTCATCGGTATCCCCGACTCGGCCAATACCGCCGCATTAGGGTATTCGGAGCAATCCGGAATCCGCTTTGAAATCGGCCTGATCCGCAACCACTATGTGGGACGGACGTTTATCGACCCCGACCAGGGGATTCGCGATCTTGATGTCAAGATCAAGTTCAACCCGGTTAAGGGTGTTCTTGAGGGACGCCGGGTCGTGGTCGTCGACGATTCCATCGTGCGGGGGACCACGTCGATGAAACTGGTAAAAATGATCCGTTCGGCCGGAGCCAAAGAGATTCATCTGCGCATCTCGGCCCCACCGATTATCTCCCCCTGTTTTTTCGGAATCGATATGCCAACCCGTCGCGAGTTGATCGCATCCGAAATGACCGTGCCGGAAATCGAGAAATATCTTGAGGTCGATTCGCTGGGGTATTTATCGGTTGACGGGATGTTGTCCATGCCGTCACTGCCCAATGGGAGTTTCTGTGTCAGCTGTTTCACCGGCAAATATCCGTTGAAAATCCCTGCCATGAACGACAAACTCCGTCTTGAAAAAGTATAGCTTTAAGAAATAACATCAATTCGCTTATTTTCTTATCGTTAGCGTCCGACATAATAATTAATATTTGACATCCGGCTATTTGTGCGTATATTTTTGTGTAAGAAGAAATTACTACCCTCAACCACTAAAGGTAACCGCTGTACATCCGTAATATAGAGTGAATAAACGCCGGGAGGTTTCATGTCATCATTGAGACGGATTGTCATCGCCGTTTTACTCTGGATCGTGGTGCCCGTTATACTGGTTGCCGCGGAAATGCCGCAAAGCACACTCAATCCGAACCAATCTCTGCAAAAACGCGTAGTTCCTGAAAAGCCGGCGGACGTCAAAATCAGCGGGAAGGCATTGGCGAGAAATGTTGTGGTAAAATTCAAAGAGAATACCGGCATCAGACTAAACGCCGGAAGGTTATCATCGAAATCCGGCATCGCGCTTGAAGATATCAATGACCTCTTGCTTCCCTATAAGAGCGCCGGTCTCAAACGAACCTTCTCCCGCAAATCCGAATCGGCCTATGACCGCATGAAAACCGAGTTGGAACTGGCGTCAGGCAAACAGCTGGCCGATCTGAATCTCTATTATTCCATTCCCGTAACCGATCCGTCTGAAGCGGAGAACCTGATCAATCGACTGAATAGTTTCGAGGCGGTGGAAATAGCATATCTCGAACCGGTTCCCTTCGAGGCGGTCGATGTCGATCCCCCTACGCCGAATTATGAAGGTGATCAGGATTATCTTCTGGCCGCCCCGTCAGGCGTTGATCACTATTACGCCAAAACTCAGCCCGGCGGTGACGGCGCCGGAGTGAAAATTATCGATATCGAACTCGCCTGGACCGAAGACCATGAGGATTTGGAAAAGGCGATAGGCGGCACGATTGTCGGCGATGACCCCGTCGGAGCCCACGGCACCGCCGTAATCGGCGTTATGATCGCCGGAGACAATGGCTACGGCGTCACCGGCATCTGTCCCGGCGCGGATATCGGCATGATCTCGGTAAACGATATTTCCATCGAAGAAGCGATACTTATTGCGGTCGATAATCTGGAACGCGGTGATATAATCCTGATCGAAATACATTCTCCCGGTCCGCATTATAATTTCGAATATCGCCAGGATCAGCTCGGATATATCTGCGTGGAATACTGGCAGGGTAATTACGATGCCATGCTGTATGCCTGGGCCAAAGGCCTGATCGTGGTCGAAGCCGGCGGGAATGGGGCGGAAAACTTCGACAACACCGGCATTTACGGGCAGTTGTTCGACACTACCTATCGCAACTCCCATGCGATTATCGTCGGGGCCGGAGCGCCTCCCGATGGCGAATACGGTGTTGACCGTTCGCGGTTGAGTTTTTCCAATTACGGTGAGCGGGTCAACCTGCAGGGATTCGGACAAAACGTGGTGACCACCGGGTACGGTGACTTGTTCGACGGCGGCGATGATCCCAATCAGTACTATACGGCGACCTTCAGCGGGACTTCGTCGGCCTCGCCCATCGTTACCGGTGCGGTTGCCTGTCTGCAGGGATATTACAAGGCCGCCCACGGTGTCCCCCTGACTGTCGATTATGCGCGGGATGTGCTCAATGCCACCGGCTCGCCGCAACAGGGAGACCTCTCCAGGCATATCGGGCCGCGCCCCGCACTGCAGGCCGCGTTTGCGGCCCTGGCGCCGCCGCCTTCGCTCTACACCGAGCCGATTAGTATCGACACCAGCCTTGAAATAAACACCGTGGCGTATGTCCCGCTCTGGTTATACAATCGTTCCGCGACATCCGGTGTCGATTTCTCATTCGACAAGGATACCCTTGCTAAATCCGCCGGTGCTGATTGGATAAGTGCTCTGCCGTCAAGCGGCACCGTTCCGGCGGGTGATTCACTGGAAATCACTGTCACACTCGATGCGACTCTGTTGGAAGCGGGGTTCACAGCGAATACCGCCATCTTTACGATTCACTGGGGTCCCTCGGGCGCATCGCTGGATTCGTCGGCGTTTGTACCGGTGTATCTCGAGGTGCCCTGTGCACCGGATGAAACCTTTGCAATCAGCGATAGCGATGATATCGGAGGGCCGGTATACGCCTGGACCGATATCAGTGCCATCGGCACCCGAATACCCGATTACTGGTTCCATAACAGCTTTATCTCAGGAACGGAACTCGATGACGGCACGGCCGGACCGATTATACTCCCGTTTGATATTCCGTATTACGACAGCACATACGACCGTATATATGTCGGAGTTAACGGCGCGTTGTCGTTTACCGATGCGGATGTCAACATCAACGGATATTACACTCGCGGAATCGACATTCCCGGAAATCCATTTGTGTCGCTGGTGGCTCCGTATTGGAACGACTTTGTAATCGGTGATGGATACGCCGCGCATGGATGCATTTACTATTATCATGCACCAACCGATGACACCACCATTATCCAATGGCACCAGGTGGGCGTCTGGGGCGATGTGAATGATACCCTTACCACGTTTCAGGCCATCCTGACCCGCACCGGAAATATCTTCTTTCAATATCTCGATGTCGGGGCATCCGGCGATGATTCTCTCACGCTGATCGGAGTCAGCGGTGAGGGGTGTCAGGGCGCGTTGTATTTCGACACCGGTGAGCCCGTCGGAAATGCCATTGGAAATGGCGTGGCGGTGTTTTTCGATCAGGGACATGTACTGTTGCAGTCTGGCGACATCGACACATCCGGCGCATTCAATTTGATCGATATCCTGCTGTTGATCGACTATGTTTATGGCGACCCCCCGGGAGCTGCGCCTGATCCGCTTGCGGTGGGCGATGTCAACTGCGATGACGCCATCAACCTTCTCGATATCCTGTATTTGATATCGACGATTTATCAGGAAGGCGACGAACCGTGCTATTTCGTCTATTGACAATAAATTACCGATGACAAAAAAGGCCGCCCATTCAGGCGGCCTTTTTTATCGATGTGGTCTTTATCTATATGATCGGGAACATACTCATCTGCGAAAGCTCCAGCCAGTATCCGGGAAAACACCCAAGCGCCAGCGTCCCAACCGCGGTCACCAGCAGGGCGATAAACAAGGCCGGGCTGAATGATACCGGGCTGAACTCCTGATCCGGTTTACCGAAGAATGCCGCCACCACCACTCGCAGATAATAGAATACCGACACCAGGCTGTTCATCACCGCAATCACGGTCAGCCAGACAAAGCCGTTACGCACCGCCTCGGAGAATATGTAAAATTTACCCATGAAACCGGCCGTCGGCGGAAATCCCGCCAGGGCGAACATGAATAATGCCAGAAGCGATGCCAGATAGGGATGCCGCCCTGCCAACCCCTTTATTTCATCGATTTGCGAATTGCTCCCGGTGCGGCTGTCGATAATCGTCACGATCGTGAAACCGCCGAGATTGAAAAACATATAGGCCAGCAGGTAGTACACCGCCGATGACACCGCACCCTCTCCCCCGGCCGTCAATGCCACGAGAATATATCCGGCATGGGCAATCGATGAATACGCCAGCATCCGCTTGATATTGTTCTGGAAAATCGCCAGCACGTTGCCGACCACCATCGTTAGCACGGCCAGAAGCCAGAATACGGCCGTTAACTCGGCCATTCCCGAAAAACCGTAAACACAAATTCTGAGAAGTGCCGCAAAGCCAGCCGCCTTGGGTCCTACCGAGAAAAACCCGGTCACCGGAGTCGGCGCCCCTTCGTATACATCCGGCACCCACATGTGGAACGGCACCGCCGCAACCTTAAAGGCAAACCCGGTCATGACCAGAAGCGCTCCCGAATACAACAGCAATTCCGACTGCATTTTCAGGAAACTGAAATCGGCCATGATCCGGCGCAGATCGGTCGTCCCCGATGCACCGTACAACAACGCGATGCCGAATACCAGGAAACTGCTGGCAAACGCCCCGATCATAAAATACTTGATTCCCGACTCGTTCGATTTCGGATCGATTTTATTCATTCCCGCCATGACATACAACGGCACCGACATGATTTCCAGCCCGAGAAAGATGACCACCAAATCGGTACTGCCCGCCATCAGCATCATTCCCACCGTGGAAAACATCAATAGCGTGTAAAACTCATGGCGGTCGATGTGTTTGGCGATCAGATAATCGCGCGCCATCAGCAGAGTGATAATGGCGGTCATGATAAACACGACACTGAAAAAGACCGAGAAATTGTCCTTCAGCACCATCCCGTAGTACCCGGACTGCGGCTGTGACCATTGCTGCAACACCAGCACCAAACCGACCACCAATCCCAGCAGCGACAAAAATGCCATCAATCCCCTGCTTTTAAGCACGGTTCCCAACAGCAGGACCACCATCGCGGACGCCAGGATGATTATTTCCGGTGAAATTAATCCCAGGTCAATTGCGGCAGAACGTATATCCATAAATTATTCGGCTTCACGACATCACCCGGACGTCGCGGGTTAAAAACCTCAGCCTCCTCCAAATCCTACCTGTACCTTGCCGTTGTCGACAATCACCGGCACCATCCGTTTTCCGTCCGCGAGTTCCAGCGCTTTGGCCTGAGCGCCCTCGACCGCGAACACATTGATCTCCGTAAACTCGATTCCCTGTTTGGCATAATGCTCTTTGGCCGACGCACAATACGGGCATCCCGGCTTGGTATAGATGATCACTTCCCGCATCCGGCACCTCCGCCTGAAATAGTGCAGGTGGTTCCCACACATGTCGGTTGCGCGACGTGGATACCTTCTTTCCGCTCAACATCGGCCCGATCCACTTTATGCACCATACTCAATATCGCTTTCACCGCCGGTTCCATGCGGATGAAAAAGGGTTTGGGATAAATCCCGATCCAGAATATCAGCACGATCAGCGGAATCAACACCAGCCGTTCACGGATATTCAAATCGACCAGCTTTTCGTTTTCCGGCTTGGTTAGCTTGCCGAAAATCACCCTCTGCAACATCCAGAGCATATAACACGCCGCCAGAATCACCCCACTGGCCGCGATAATCGCATAGGTGCTGTTGGCCTTGAATGTTCCCAGCAAAATTAAAAACTCGCCGACAAAACCGTTGGTCAGCGGCAAACCGATCGATGACAGCGCCACGATCATGAAAAACGTCGAAAACACCGGCATCGATTTCGCCAGGCCGCCGAAATCGGCAATCAGGCGGGTATGCCGGCGTTCATAAATCATACCCACGATTAAAAACAGCGCACCGGTCGAAATACCGTGGTTGATCATCTGGATCACTGAACCTTCCATGCCCTGCACGTTCAGCGCCATCATTCCCAGCATTACGAATCCAAGATGTGACACCGATGAAAACGCAACCAGCGATTTAACATCGCGTTGTACCATCGCAACCAGCGCGCCGTACACGATACCGATAAGCGCCAGAATCGAGATCAGCGGCACGAATTGAATTGTCGCCTCCGGGAATACCGGAAGGCAAACCCGCAAGAAACCGTATGTTCCCATTTTCAGCAAAACACCGGCAAGAATCACCGAACCGGCGGTCGGGGCTTCGACATGTGCATCCGGCAACCAGGTGTGGAACGGCCAGACCGGCACCTTGATGGCGAACGCTAGAGCGAACGCCAAAAACATATAGGTCTGCGCACCGAGCGGAATCGGCATTTCGTATATTTTCAGCAGGTCGAAACTGTATTCGCCGGCATAGCCATGATACAAAAAGAACAGGTACAACAGTGCCACCAACATCAGCAGTGATCCGAACATCGTGAACAACACAAACTTTATCGCCGCGTAGATTCGTCGCGGACCGCCCCAGACACCGATCAGGAAATACATCGGCACCAGCATCGCTTCCCAGAACACATAGAACAGGAACAGGTCAAGCGAAACAAACACCCCCAGCATGCCCGTTTCAAGTAACAGCATGGAGATATAGTAGCCCTTTACCCCGGTCTTGATCGCCGTCCAGGACGACAGTATGGCGATCACCGACAGGATCGTCGTCAGCATGATCAACAACAGCGAAATGCCGTCGATCCCCAAATGATAATGAATGCCGAACGCCGCGATCCAGGGAATATTGATTTCGAACTGCATGCCGTTGGCAACCGGATCGAACATGACATACATCAGGAGCGAAAACAGAAATGTCACGAACGAGACAATCAGCGACACCGCCTTGATCGTATCCGCACGCTCGCGCGGCACCAGCAACAGCAATGCCACCCCGATGACCGGGAAAAAGGTTACCAATGTCAGAATCTGCTGTTCCATAATCCTAACGAATAATAAAGTATCCTATTAACACCACCGCTCCGGCCAATATCATGGTCGCGTAGGTTCGCATCGTCCCGGTCTGCACCGGACGAACGCCGGTGGAAATGTCGCCGACAATCGACGCCAGTCCGTTGGCGATACCGTCAATGACGAACACATCGATAATTTTCCATAAAAAGAGCGATCCGTTGATCAGCGGACGGATAATCAGCGCACCGTAGATCTCATCGACGAAATATTTTCCGTGAAGCAGGGCATGTACACCCGACAGGTTGTTGCGAATCCGTCCCGCCAGGTCGATATTTTTCAAATACAGGTAATATGCCATGTAAATCGCGATCAGGATCAGCACCACCGATCCGATCATCAGGGTCAATTCCGTCCCGGCGCTGTGTCCGGCCGATGTCAGCACGTGTTCGGATGTGTCGGCGCCGCCGTGCAGGCCCGTCATCACCGGATGCAGAAATTGTTCGAATCGGTTACTGCCACCCAATACGTGTGGAATTCCGACATACCCGCCGATCACTGAGAGGACCGCCAGTACCATCAACGGTACGGTCATGACCTTCGGTGATTCGTGTAAATGCGCTTTGGTATGGTTATCCATCCGCCCTTCCCCGTAAAACGTCAGATATACCAGACGAAACATATAAAACGCCGTCAGGATCGCGGTGAACAATCCGACCGCCCATAAAATCGGAGAACCGAAATCCGATGAGAACGATTTCCATAAGATTTCATCCTTCGAGAAAAATCCGGAAAAGCCGGGAATCCCGGCAATTGCCAGCGTGGCGATGAAAAATGTGACAAACGTCGCCGGCTGTTGCTTTTTCAGACCGCCCATGTAACGCATGTCCTGCTGGCCCGCCATGGCATGAATCACCGATCCCGAACCGAGGAAAAGCAGGGCCTTAAAAAAGGCATGCGTCATCAGGTGGAATATTCCCGCCGCAAATGCGGCCACGCCGCAGGCGGCAAACATATACCCCAGCTGGCTGATCGTACTATACGCCAGCACGCGTTTGATATCATTCTGCGCCAGCGCGATGGTCGCCGCCATTAATGCCGTCGCCAGTCCGACAATGGCGACCACCGCCAGCGTCGTCGGCGCCATCATGAACAGCACATTGGACCGCGCAATCATATACACCCCTGCTGTCACCATCGTCGCCGCGTGAATCAGCGCGGATACCGGTGTTGGCCCTTCCATCGCATCGGGCAACCAGACAAACAGCGGAATCTGCGCGGATTTGCCGGTGGCGCCGAGGAACAGCAACAAGGTCGCCGCCGTAATCACACCCCCGCCAACCGCGAATACTTCGGGCGCTCTCGCAAAAACATCGGCATAATTCAATGATCCGACCTGCCAGAAAATGATAAACAGCCCGATCAGAAATCCAAAATCGCCGATCCGGTTCACGATGAACGCCTTCTTCCCGGCATCGCTTGCCGATTTTTTCTCGAACCAGAACCCGATCAGCAGGTAACTGCATAACCCGACCCCCTCCCAGCCGACAAACATCAGCAGGTAATTGTCCGCCAGCACCAGAGTCAGCATCGCAAAAACGAACAGGTTCAGATAGGTGAAATACCGGCCGAAACCGGGATCATCGTGCATGTATCCAATCGAATAAATATGAATAATAAAGCTTACACCGGCCACGACCAGCACCATCACCGACGACAATGGGTCGAACAACAGCGAAAAATCGACCTGGAACTGCCCCGCCGGAATCCATGTGAACAATGTCTCCTGAATCGCACGGGCGCCTTCGGGCATCGCCAAAAGTTCGAAAAATACTTTAACGCCCCAGACAAACGATAATCCCACCGAGGCGCAGGCGATAAACGACACGAAACCCTTTTTCAGCCGTCCCAGTAATAGTCCGTTCAGCAAAAATCCGAGCAACGGAAGCAGTATGATCAAATACAACGAGTGATTCATCGTTCGCCTTATCGCCTCAACAGATTAAATTTGTCCGCGTTGATCGTCTCACGATTGCGGAATATCGCGATGATGATGGCAAGCCCCACCGCCGCTTCCGCCGCCGCCACGGCCATAATCAAAAACACGAACACATGTCCGTCCATCAGGTTCAACGACCGCGAAAACGCGATAATCGCCAGATTCGCCGCGTTCAGCATCAGCTCTATCGACATAAACATGACAATCAGATTTCTTGATACAATCACGCCCACGGCGCCGATTGCGAACAGCAGGCCTCCCAATATCAGATAATGTGCTATCGGTATCATCAGACGCCTCCCTGCTTCTCTGATTTTTCTCGCCGGGCCATAACCACCGCACCCACAACTGCAACCAAAAGCAGAACTGAGGTCAGCTCAAACGGGAACAGATACTTGGTATAGAGCAGTTCCGCCACCGGTTCCACCCCGCCGAAATCGGTCGCGGTCTGGGCCGAAACGATATCGGTTCGCGCCGGGATCGCCAACTGCCGGACAATGATCACCAATTCGATAAAAAACAGCCCGGACAAAACGTACTTGGTGATCCGGCCGACTTTCTGATCCTGTCCTTCGAAATGTTCGCCGCGCAGGTTCAGCAACATGATCACGAACAAAAACAAGACCAGAATCGCACCGGCATACACAATAATCAACAGCGCTCCGACAAACAGCGCACTCAACTGGATATACAATACCGCCTGAGCCGCCAACGAGACGATCAGATACAGCACCGACGCCACCGGATTGCGCTGGGCGATCATTAATACCGCACCGCCGATGGCGATCAACGCCGATAGGTAAAAAATGACTACTTCAAGCATGGCCTAAAATATCCGTCGCACTTTTCTGATTATCCGTTTAAACGGTTTTTCCTTGGGTCGATTCGCCAGCATTTGCTCTTTAGTATATATGAACGAATCGCGGTTGTCATCGGAAAACTCATATTCATGTCCTAGAAAAATCGCCTCTTCGGGACACGCCTCTTCACAAAAGCCGCAGAAGATACAGCGAAGCAGGTTGATTTCGTACACTTTCGCAAAGCGCTCACCGTTGTCGGTCTCCCCGCCTTCCATGTAAATGGCATCCGCGGGGCACGACGCCGCACAGAGCCCGCAACAGACACACCGCTCGGTCCCGTCGTCGTATCGCTCCAGATAATGTTTGCCGCGATACCGGGGCGCCATCTCGCGTCGTTCATAGGGATACTTGCGCGTCACCGGTTTCTTGAACAGGTGCTTGAGCGTCGTATAGAACCCCTTGGGCAACGCTATGATAACCGTGCGAATAAAATTCACAACACCCACCCGTTTATAGCACTTTAATCAGTGCCGTCACCATCGTATTCAATAAAGCCAGCGGGAACAGCACTTTCCAGCCGAAATTCATCAATTGGTCATACCGGAAACGCGGTAATGTCGCGCGAATCCAGATGTACACGCACATGCATAAAAATACTTTTATCACGAACCAGAGCACCGGCGGAAGGAACGGTCCCTGCCAGCCGCCCAGGAAAATGGTCGTCGCCACACTGGACACCGCCAGCATATTGGCGTACTCACCCATGAAAAACATGGCGTATTTCATCGAAGAGTACTCGGTTAAATATCCCGCCACCAACTCCGCCTCGGCCTCGGGAAGATCGAACGGGGCGCGGTTGGTTTCCGCCACGGCGCACACCACGAACAGGATGAATGCGACCGGTTGGCGGAACACGTACCAGCTGAAAAACGACTCCTGTTGCGCCACCAGTTCCTGTAGCGATAATGTCCCGGCCAGTAAAACCACGCCGATAATTGACAATCCATACGCGATCTCATACGAAATCATCTGGGCCGAGGAACGAATGCCCCCAAGCAGGGAATATTTCGAACCGGACGACCACCCCGCCAGCACGATCCCGTAAACGCCAAGCGACGTGATCGCAAACACATACAGAATCCCAATATTGAGATCCGAGATCACCAGTTCTATCTCATGGCCCATAATCGTGATCGTATCACCCACCGGAATTACCGCAAACGTCAATAGCGCCGGGATGAACATGATCACCGGTGCCAGTGTGTAGGTGACACGCTCCACGTTGTCCGGAATAAAGTCTTCCTTGAAAATCAGTTTAACCGCGTCGGCGATCGGCTGAAGTAAACCGTACGGTCCGGCGTAAATCGGCCCGATCCGATGTTGCAGAATGCCCAGCAGACGCCGTTCCAGATAGGTGGAATAGGCCACGCCCAACAGCGCAACGCTGATAATCACAATAACCTTGATCATGGCCGTTATGGCAAGGGCGGTCAGTGTCATTTCTCCTCCACCCTGGTTAATCTGACATAGTCAACGCGCTGTTTGCGCATCTGTAGGTCATTGACCGGATTCGCCGAGAAATTGCGTGTTACCACCGCGACGTCGTTATCGATATGCTCCGAGATAATGACCGGAAGGATCACTTTTCCCACTTCCGATTCCACCCGGATCAGGGTTCCGGTTTCGGCATGCAGTTTCTCCGCCATCGAGGGCGACAGTTCCAAGTGCGCCTCACTGCAGAATGCGGACAGCGATTTGGAACGTTCGGTCAGATGCGCGAAATGATGTGCCTGGTCGACGACGAACAGCGGAACCGTGTACTCGCCCGACGCCTGCTCGACACTGGTTTTTACCTCGCGCAACTCGCGTTGTATTTCGGGATTTTCCTCCCGGAGCAGAAGCCGCATAATGTCCGGTTGCATCCGTGCAACCGACTCAAACAGCGGCTCTTTGAGCGCCGACGCAATTTTATTGCAGATGTCATATCCCGGCATCGATTGTCCAAGCGGTTTGATGGCTTGGTCGAAATGCTGTACCGTTCCTTCGAGATTCACGAAATCGCCGGACATTTCCGCGATACTCGACAGCGGCAAAACCACGTCCGCCATCTGCGTTGTGCGGGTTTCAAACAGGTCGGCAACCACCAGGAAATCCAGCTTTTCTATTCCTTCGCGCACGAATTGCCCGTCGGGATAGCATAACATCGGATCGCTTCCCATCACGAACAGGGCGTCGATTTCTTCTTTTTTGGCCGACAGAATCATTCGGTCCGCCCCCAACCCCTTTTGCTCGGGATACCCGCCCCAGAGAGTTTTCATCTCGGCAATCAATGAATCGCTTAACAGCGGCATCACACCGAGTTTTTCCGCACCTTTGCTGTTGGCATATTTTGACAGGAATCCGATCTGGCCGTTTTCCGCCATTCCGCACAGCAGAGCCAGATTCATGATCGCGGCGGTAATCGCATCACGCGTGATTGATGTCGACAACAACTCGCCCGTAATCAGCGTAATATGCTTCGCCTCGCCCAGCGCTTGCGCCAGACCCACAATGCGATCCGCTTCCACGCCGGATATTTTTGCCGCCTGCGCAACCGTGTTCGGTTCCACCCGTGTTGCCAGTTTCGACGCATCGACCGTATCCGATGCCAGTTTCTGCTCCACGATACTGACACACAAACCGTTGATCAGCGCTTCGACCGTTCCGGCCCGATAGATAATCTCATCGGTGGAGATATCACCCGACTTGGTGGCAAACGGATTGAGGGTATACAGCTTCGCGCCTTTTTGGGTGACAACCTTGCGCACCCGCAAATTGGTAATGGGATGCTCGTTGATCAGGTTGGAGCCGATCACCAGCACCACGTCGGAGTTTTCGATACCGGCAATGCTGAACTTGCGCGACGTTATCTGCGTATACAGGTCACCCGGTTCTTCGGGAAGCATTTTATAATCAATGCGAAAATCGACATTGTTCGAATTCAAAATCGTCCGGAACAGCTTGGAGAACGCATACAGCGAGGCGCTGTCAAGCCCCGGATAGGCCAGCCCGCCGATACAGACGCCGCCCTTCTTGTCTTTGATCTCCTTGAATCGCCTGGCGATCAGTTCGATCGCCTCATCCCAGGTGGCGTTTTCCTGACGCTCGCCGCGCTTGATCAGCGGGACGGTCAACCGTCCCTCGGCATTGGCAATCTGGTATCCGTATCGTCCGCGATTGCAGATCCAGCCCTCGTCGATGGCATCATTGCGACGTGACGTGGCCCGATAAATTTTCTGGCGATCTTTCCAAAGCGTCAGATTGCACCCGTCGGCGCAATACTGGCAGATCGAATTGACTTTCTGGGTTTTCCAAACGCGAATATTATACCGCCAGTCGGTATTGGTCAATGCCCCGACCGGACAAATTTCCACCAGGTTGCCGGAATAAATCGAATCAACCTGCTGTCCGGGACCGGTATCGATCTCGGTGATATTCCCTCGCTGGAATGCGCCGAGATCGTACTCCCCGAAAACTTCCTTATTGGAACGAACACATTTGTAACAGAGAATGCACCGGTTCTGGTTGCGGATGATTTCCGGGCCGAGTCGGTAATCGTCAAACGTCGATTTCTTGTCGCGAATGAACCGGTATTTGTTAAAATCAAATTGCGAATCGTCGATCCCATGTGCGAATGTCAGATCCTGCAGATCGCATTCGCCGCCCTTGTCGCAGGTCGGGCAGTCCAGCGGATGATTGAGCAGGATGAATTCCAGCACCGCCCGGCGCCCCTGTTTGACCAGATCGCTATCGGTGTGGACCACCATTCCCGGCATCGCCTCGGTCGCGCAGGACACCGCCAGTTTCGGCATCTTCTCGATTTCGACATAACACATCCGGCAGGCGCCCACCGGTTTCAGCTTGGGATGCCAGCAGAACGTGGGGATTTCGATCCCGATCGACTTTGCCGCTTCCAGCACCGTCATCCCCCTGGGGACGGTGACTTCACGACCGTCTATGGTCAGCGTAACCTTGTTGTCGTCCGCCGAACTCATGCGAATGCAAACTCCGATTTCACCAGACAACGCTTGTTGTCGATATGATACTGCCATTCGTCGCGGAACAGTTTCAGCGCCGACTGGATCGGCATCACCGCGGCGTCCCCCAGCGGGCAAACCGTCCGCCCCAGAATATTGTCACAAATACTTTCAATCTTTTCCAAATCGCCCGGCTTGCCCTCGCCCCGCTCGATCCGCGAGATCAACTGCTCCAGCCAGCCGGTCCCCTCACGACACGGCGTGCATTTGCCGCACGATTCATGCCGATAAAAATGTATCAGTCGTTCGATCACCCAGACGATGCAGGTTTTTTCGTGCAAAACGATTACTCCGCCCGATCCCAGCATGGATCCCGCCGCGGCGATCGACTCATAATCGAGCTTGGTGTCGAGTTGATCGGGGAGTAAAAACGGCGTCGATGATCCTCCCGGGATCACCGCCTTGAGTTTCAGTCCGTCCTTGATTCCGCCGCCGAGATCGTTGATCAGATACGACAGCGGTGTTCCCAGTTCCAACTCGTAATTGCCCGGTTTATTGACATGCCCCGACAGCGAGAAAATCTTCGTCCCGGCCGACTTTTCTGTTCCCATCGACGTGTACCATTCCGCGCCGTTGTTGATAATATGCGGAACGCTCGCCAGTGTTTCGACATTGTTCACCACCGTCGGACAGGCATACAATCCCTCGATAGCCGGGAACGGCGGACGAATCCGCGACATCCCGCGCTCTCCCTCCAGCGAATTCAAAAGCGCCGTTTCCTCACCGCAAATATACGCGCCGCCGCCGGTATGGACAATCATGTCGAGATCGTAACCGGTTCCGAACACGTTCTTGCCGAGATAGCCTTTGGCGTACGCTTCCTTGACTGCCTGTTCCATGCATCGAATCGGTCCGCCGAATTCCCCGCGAATGTAGATAAAACAGAGATGACTGCCGATCGCATATGAGGCGATGGCCATCCCCTCGATCACACCGTGCGGGTCATGTTCCATCAGCACCCGGTCCTTGCAGGTCCCCGGTTCGGATTCGTCGGCATTACAGATCAAATAGCGCGGTTTGGGGCTGTCCTTGGGTACGAAACTCCATTTCAAACCCGCCGGGAATCCCGCTCCGCCACGACCGCGCAAACCGGACTTCTTGACCTCGTCGATCACATCGGCCGGCTTCATCTGCTTGAGCGCTTTCTGCCAGGCCGTGTAGCCGCCGTGCCCGACATATGTCTCCACCTTTACCTGCGCGGGATCATCGATATATGTGAACAGGACTTTCTTTTCCATATCACGCCTGTTTTCTCAATTCATCCAGAATGGCATCGACCTTCTCACGCGTCAAAAACTCGTAGTACTGGTCGTTGATCTGCATCATCGGGGCCGACGCGCAACTGCCGAGACATTCCACCGTAATCAGTGTGAACACATTGTCCGGCGTCGTCTCGCCCTTCTTGATACCGAGCTTTTCCTCCAGATAATGCACCAGGCTGTCGGCGCCCAACAAGGCGCAACTGATATTGTGACAAACCTGGATCAGGTATTTGCCCACCGGGTGTTTGGGAAACATCGTGTAAAATGTGGCCGCTTCGGCGATTTCCACCGCCGGAATATCAATGATGGAGGCGATCTCGTCATAGATATCATCATTCAAATGCCCCACCTGATGATAGGCTACCGTCAGCGCCGGAAGAATGGCCGACTTCCGCCTGGGATAGCGCACCATTTTTTCTTTAATTTCGGCCACCGACGTCTCATTGAGAATCATCGATCCACCTCACCCAGTACAATATCGATCGAACCGATCGCGGCAATCACATCCGCCACCAGTCCCCCCTCGACCATTTTCGGCAAAGTCGAGAGATTGACAAAACTCGGCGGACGCACCCGCATGCGATGCGGCTTGTTGGTGCCGTCCGACGAGATATAAAACCCAAGTTCGCCCTTGGGTGCTTCAATCGCCTGATACACCGCTCCGCGCGGCGGCTTGAAGCCCTCGGTAATAATCTTGAAATGGAATATCAGCGATTCCATCTTGCTGAGGACATCCTCCTTGGGCGGAAGCACCACCCCGGGGACATGCGCACGATACGGCCCTTCCGGCATGCCGTCAAGCGCCTGCTCGACAATCCGCAAAGACTGCTTCATTTCCTCGCACCGCACCAGGAAACGATCGTACACGTCGCCGTTTTTGCCCAGCGGAACCTCGAAGTCGAATTTGTCATAGCCGCTGTACGGATTGGTCTTGCGCACGTCGTAATTGACTCCGCTCCCGCGCAAACATGGCCCGGTCAGACCGCAGTTGATGGCGTCTTCGGCCGAGATTTTCGCGACATTGATCGTCCGAATGCGGAATATTTTATTGTCGTTCAGCAGTCGTTCATAATCAATCATGCCGTGACGAATATCCTTGACGGCCTTGCGCACCAGCTTGTCGAAATCCCCCGGAAGCTCCTGCGCCAGCCCGCCGATACGGAAAAAGGTCGACATCATGCGCTGTCCGGAAACCGCTTCATACACGTCGATAACCGATTCGCGTTCGCGGAAACTGTACAGCGACATCGACAGCGCTCCGATATCCATTGCATGCGTGCCGATCCAGACCAGATGCGATTTCAGCCGCGTCAACTCGGTCAGGCACACCCGCGCGAATTTCACCTTGTCGGGGACCTCGATATTCATCAGCTTCTCAACCGCCAGGCAGTACCCCAGATTGTTCGACATCGGCGCCAGGTAATCCATCCGGTCGGTCATCGGGATGACCTTATAGTACAATTTCGATTCGGCGGTTTTCTCGATACCGGTGTGCAGGTAACCGATATGTGGCGTGGCCTTGACCACCGTTTCGCCTTCAAGCTCAAGCTCCACGCGCAGGACCCCATGGGTGGCCGGGTGTTGCGGCCCCATGTTGAGATTCATCGTCCGTCTTTCCTGCACTTGCTCGCTCACTTGATAACCTCGGGCGGTTCGTTTTTATTGTAAGAAAACTGCGGTATTTCGTATGTCAGCGGAAAATCCTTGCGATGCGGATGCCCCTCGAGATCATCCGGGGTCAGGATCTTGCGCGGGTCGGGATGGCCGGTAAAGACCACTCCCATCAGGTCGGTCACTTCCCGTTCCAGCCAGTTGGCGGTCTGCCACAGCGCTGCGATCGAATCGATCTCGGGCGTGTCGTCATCCAGGCGAACCTTGATGAAAAAACGGTACTTGTGTTTGAGTGAGAAGAAATTGTACACCACCTCAAACCGCCCATTTTTCTCCTCCGGGTCACCCAGCCAGTCAAGGGCACAAATGTCGGATAGAAATTTGACATCCAGCGCGTCATCGCTGATCAGCGCCTCACAGACATCATACAGGTATTCCTTGCGAATATAAAACGACAGCTGATCACGGAACAGGTCCTCCCGCACGACGGCATCTTTGAAATTACTTTCAAAAAATTGTCTCAGCTTGTCTTCCATGGTCCGGCTTGTCCCTTTATATCTCCATTGTCCGGAAAGCTATCCCGAACGACGTTTTATCATGCCTGCTTCTTGGTTTTGCCATCTTTGCGGTCAACCAGGTGCTCTTTCTCGACCTTGGCATGCAGTTTGAGAATTCCCTCGATCAACTGCTCCGGTCGCGGCGGACATCCCGGGATATACATGTCAACCGGTATCACCCGATCCACCCCCTGCACGATGGCATAGTTGTTGAACACCCCGCCACATGAGGCGCAGGCACCCATCGCAATCACCCATTTCGGATTCGGCATCTGCTCATATAACCGTTTTAACACCGGCGCCATCTTGGCCGACACCCGGCCGGAAACGATCATCAAATCGGCCTGACGCGGCGAGGGACGCATTACCTCCATACCGAACCGGGCCAGATCATAATGCGACATGAAGGTCGACATCATCTCTATCGCACAGCAGGCCAGGCCGAATCCCAGCGGCCACATCGACCGCTTGCGCGCCCAGCCAACCATCTTTTCCAGCGTTGTCAACGCTATTGAATCCGGTATCTTCTCCTCTAGTCCCATTTCAATGCTCCTTTACCAAGTACGTAGAAGTAACCGACTAGAAGTATTACGACGAATACCAGCATCTCCATAAAACCAAACATCCCCAGTTTGTCGTAAATGACCGCCCAGGGATATAAAAACACCACTTCGATATCGAAAATGATAAACAGGATCGCCACCAGATAGAAACGAACCGGGAATCGCTCCCGCGTCGTTCCGATGGGTTTCATTCCGCTTTCATAGGGATCGCCTTTGGCCGCAGTTTTGGTTTTGCGACCGAACAGGACGGACAGAAGAAGGAACACTCCCGCCAATATGGCGGCAAACACAAACAGGAAAAAAATCGGGAAAAACGTATTAAAGTGTTCCATATCCCAATCCTACACCAAAATTATTTTCCATATATAGAGACAAAACGGGATCAAGTCAATAAAATAATTTGTGAATATTTTAACAAGACCGCTTTCCGTTCTCTTTACCTTATAATAATATATACAATACGGTTAAATGCCGATTCTGATATGATTTGAATATATCCATCCGCGCTGTTTCTTCTTGACTTCCACCCGATAGATGCCGTTTTGTTGCGGGCGGCATTCCAGTGATGTCCCCTCACAGCGCAAAATCGCCTGACCATTTCGGATCAGGCTGATTGATGCCTTATGCGGCGTTTTCACCACCAGCCGCACGTCTTTATACCCGTCGAGAAATCCGCCGCTGACCACTGTCTCTGCGCCCCGTTGCGCATAATATTCGAATCCTGATGCGTTTCCGCGACGGTAATTCGACACATAAGCCCGACAGTCCCGTAAAGCGCTATATATCTGCCGTCGGGCGGTCTTAAGATCATTTGATAACCTCTCCGGCAATAACAGGTGCGTCCGGATCGATTGAAATTGTACTTTGTAAGGAAAGATGGTTATCGTAAACGGTCCGACCTTGTAGGGAAATCCGTGGGCGTCTATTGCCCCGATCCCCACCACCTTGCGGGTCATGCTTAACTCATCCCATTTCGCCAGCACCCGGTCGGTCGGGGCCCGCAGGATTCGGCGTGGTGAAAACGCCATGACTATTTGATTGTGCGGCTTGAGATTCTCCATCCATTCCGACATCTGATTCCAGATTTCGATCCCGTCGAATTCCTCGACATCCCATGCCAGCCAGGGATACGACGGGTATTTGCCGAGCCGCGGACGGATTTCATCGGGATGCGCGATAATGCCCAGCGCACCCTGCTTGCGCCCCTCCGCGACATACTCCTGCGGCGTCATGTCGGCCGGGAGCACCTCGCGCGTTTCGAATAATAGATAATGATTACAATCTTCCAGATCGTTATGCTCATACCCGATTAACAGCAACGTCCCGTTGTGAAATCCTTCGTGACCATCCTCACGCGCCCGCAGGGTCATATGATCGGTCACCAGAAGAAAATCAAGCCCCAATCCCGATGCGATTTCAGTGACTTCTTCGATCGTTTTGGTCCCGTCCGAATCGGTGGTATGCAGGTGAATACACCCGGTGTATTCGTAATAATTGCCGATTTTTTTCACTGTATTATCCTTCCGCCCCATGTTCCGGCAGTTTCCGGAAAATCACCAGCCCGATCATCATCATGGCCAACAGTGATAATACGGCCAGACGATAGGGAAGTTTGTCCGCCGCCGATTCACTTATCCCCATCAGGTCGGACAGGAACCTGCCACCCGACCGCGAGGGATTGAATATATAGACAACGCCGCCCCAGACAACCGGACCAATCACCGCCGCCGCCCGTCCCGACAACGAGTATAAGCCGAAAAACCGCCCCAGCTCATCCTTCGGTACCATCTCCGCCAACAACGGCCGCGACACGGTCCACAATCCACCCAGCAATATCCCGACCAGACAGCCCAGACAGTAAATTAGAATGATATGCTCGATAAATATAAAGAACAGCAATACGATCACCCATCCCCAGACAATAGTCG
Source organism: Candidatus Zixiibacteriota bacterium (assembly GCA_016933695.1). GTDB lineage: Bacteria > Zixibacteria > MSB-5A5 > GN15 > PGXB01 > JAFGAL01. The sequence goes on from JAFGAL010000010.1 coordinate 354,273, forward strand.
CCATCGTCTTTTTCAAACTTGCCCGTTTCGAAATATGCCCGATCAACATCGATCCGATCATGGCAAAGGTCGTCGAGATAATCAAAAACACGGTCAGATCGGCATCCGATAAGCCGATTACTATCGATGAGAAAATCCCGATGTTCAGAATCACCGTCGCCACCGCATCCTCGAAAAAATAATCGGCGATCAAGAAGCGTAACACCCCGGGATACCTTCGCGTATCCTTAATTCCGGCCCAAACCTCCGCATATGATTTCATGAATGGAATGCGACGGTCTTTCACCAGCCCCGGTTTCTCTTTCACCCAGATAAAAACCGGAATCGCAAAGACCATGAACAATACTGCCGACGGCACAAACGCGGCGACCTTCCCCCCCGCGTCATGCCAGGGGATATTAAGCCCGAACAAACCTCCGGTCACCCACGGCAGGACCAGAATCATCCCGGCGATCGATCCCAGATAGCCCATCGCCACCCCGAATCCCGACACATACCGGGCTTCGTTGCCATCCGAGACCGAATAGAGCAGGGCATTATAAAACACCATCCCGCCTTCATAACAAAACGTCGCAATCGCGAACGCCAGCATGATGACAACAATCAGGCTTTCCGGCACAAGCGGTACGATTCCAATCGCGATACAGCAACTGACCGTGAACAAAAATAGAAACAGCCGTTTTTTCCCGGTATGATCCGAAAGCGCTCCCAGCGCCGGCATGAACAACGCGGTCAACAGCATCGCCCCCGCATACGCCAGGTCGTAATACAATCCGTCGCGTTGCAGATCTTCCACCACCCAGCGCTTGAAATACAGCGACAGGATATTCATCGAGAAAATCGTATTCGCGAAATCATACAGCGACCAGCCGATCACGTCGCGGCGCAATATCGATTGTTGTTTCGGCATTACAATTCCAGCACGTCGCTGATAGTCATCATTCCGTCGTGTACCAAAAGCAGGAATGCGTCCAGTTCCAACCCAAGATTCGTACAGGCCGCCATGTTTTCACGAAGCGCCCCCGCCGCGAACCGCTTTTCCTTGAACCGGCGCGACATGAACTCCCCGTCGACATTGATCAGCTTTTTCGATGGATGCATCAGCGCACAGGCGACAATAAATCCCGTCGCCGGATCGACCGTATACAATGCCCAATCCAGCCGTGACTTGCACTCGGCGTGACCGGGATGACAACGGATGGCATAGAGCATGTCCCGCGGGAGATCATACTCGGCCAGCCATTGTTCGGTGACAAAGGTGTGTTTATCGGGTTCGTTGGCGGTGACATCATAATCCAGATCATGCAGTAATCCGGTCAACCCCCATAATTCGGCATTCTCGCCGAAATGCTTGGCCAGCCGAATCATCCCGGCTTCGACTGCCAGAATATGTTTGCGCAGATTTTGGTTCGTTATCTTGGATTCCATTACCGACAACGCCGTTGGGCGATCAATCATCTATCCTCCCCCGGTATGGGTGAATTTACAAGTATACCCCACCGAGGGTCAAATGTCAAAACAATGCCGCCATTAAAATCATCACAATCACTGCTTTTTTTTCGAGAACTTTTTATTATCATTGGGTTATGATTCAAACCGGAGCAAATCGAAATGGCCGTTTGTCCGGCAACGGGCTACGAGTAATTTGGCCTGCGGCGATTCTTGCCGCCGGGTATCTTATTGCCGGTGCCGTTCCCATTCGGGCGATGTGGGGATTCAACCACCTGTACTATTTCCCGCATTGGGCGAAATTCCTTTTCGCGGTGCTGTTCGTTCTGGTCCTCTCACCGCTGACAGCTCGGATGCTATCAGGTGTTCTTTCACAACTGCAGGTATCATACTGTCGATATCCCCGGTGGGTTCGCGGACTGACTGCCGCGCTGTTGTCAGGAGTGCTGTTTATTGCGCTTCGTGTTCATGTGCACTCGCTCGGCGACGGATATATGCGCATCTTTCAGATCGAAAGGGGAATCACCGGTCTGCACACGGAACCGCTTGATTTCTTTCTGCACGTCATGCTGTACAAATTTCTCAACCTGTTCGGGACATTCGGCGCCGAACCGGTGTTTGTCATGTACAGCATTATCTGCGGGATGATCTTTTGTGGCATTGTCGCAACCGTCACTCTTCCTGCGCCACTCGATGGTCCTCGCGGTTTACTGGTCAGAACTCTGCTTCTGACTCTTGGCGGCTCGCAGTTGTTTTTTGGCTATGTTGAATCGTATTCGCTGTTTTATCCGGCGGGCCTGCTCTTTGTTCTGTTTACCGTGAAATATATTCTATCCGGATGCGGGCTATTGCCCGCTACGCTGACTTTTATTATCATGGCGTCGACTCATCTGACCGGTGCGTTATTTTTCCCCGCCTTCCTGGTTATTGTCTGGATGAACATGAAAAAAACCGATCGGCTGTTTGAAAAATACATCCCTCTTGCCCTGGTGCTGTTGGTGCTGACAGCACTTGGCATATCGGAAATCAATGTCCGAATCAAACATGCCGAATATGTCGGCTCGATCGAGGCATTACTGCTTCCGCTGTATTCCTCCGGTTACGCCATGCTGTCAACGGTTCACTTGCTTGATGTTTGCAATCAAATCCTGTTGATCTTCCCCGGGGGGTTACTGGTCTTTATCGCCGGAATCCGTCAAAAAAGAAACTCCGGTTCCCATCCCGGTTTGATCCCATTCTTGGGGCTTACCGCCGGATTGTCATTGATATACCTGTTCGTGATCGACCCCAAACTCGGCTATGCCCGCGACTGGGATTTATTCGCAACCCCGGCCGCCATATTGGGATTGAGCATGGTTCTCTATGTCGCCGCCACCGGACGACTGAATGCAATCACACCGACCCGACTCTTCTCCATCGGGGCGATATCGGTACTATTCTTGGGCGGATGGATTCTGACCAATGCGTCGGTTTCGCGTCAGCTTGCCCGCGCTGAAGAGCTGCTGCATCTGAGCGACAAAGGACGCGGATACGGCACCGAGCTTCTGGCGCACTACTACCGTTATGATGTTGATCAGCCGGAGAAAGTGATCGAACTACTCAATGGTATCACCGGTCCGGCCAAAAACGCCCGCGTGCACAGCGCCATTGCCATGACCGAACTTGAAATCGGACGGTACCGCGATGCGCTCGCAACCGCCCGCGCCGGGCTGAAACTTGACAGCACCCATGCCGATATGCTGTTTTGCGCCGGACGGGCGCTTCTGGAACTCGGTCATCCCGATTCCGCACTGACATACCTGATGTCCGCCTTTGCTCAAAAGCCCGACAACTACGGCTATGTGCTGAATTTGGCACGGGCATTCAGCCGCCTTAAGCAGTGGCAAAATGCCCTGAATGCCTTTAAAGCAACCATACATGCTGAACCGACCCGTTCTTCATCGTATTTCGATGTTGGGTATATCTATTTTCACCTCACACAAATCGATTCGGCCAATTTCTATGATTCCGCGTATTACTATGTTGAACGTGGCCTGCGTCTAAATCCCGATTATACCGAGGGTTACCAGATGCTGGAGGCGATAAAAAGCGCGGCTTCGGGGGCGGCCGGACGGTAACCGTTTTCACTCAATTGGCTTGACAAACGGCCGATTTGAGAATATATATATAGGTTTTGAATATGCTGGGGTAGCTCAGTTGGTTAGAGCACTAGATTGTGGATCTAGGGGTCGAGAGTTCAAATCTCTCCCCCAGTATATTTTATAATCCCGCAACATTTCACCTGACAACAACTTACAATCACTTATATTTTCAATATAAGGTCGCTGTGACCATATTGTGACCATCACAAACCGGGTGTTAGACCATGGGAAATATCTATAAACGAGGCAAAATATGGTATCTCGACGTCAGGTGTAAAGGACGTCGAATCCGCAGGCGCGTCGGGACCTCCAAGAAGATCGCTGAGCTGGCGCTTAAAGACGCCGAGGTGCAGGTAGCCAGAGACGAGTTTGGATTCTCCCAGAACGATATCGATGCTGAGAAATTCTTCAATGAATTCCTCGACTATTCCCGGGCCAATCATCAGCCTTCGACTACCAACAGGTATCGGGCGGTCATTGACCATTTCCGGAAATACCTTAAGGGCCGGGAGAAAATCGTCTTCCTTTCTGAGGTCACCTCTGAGGAGATCGACAAATACAAACTGTTTCGCAAAGACGCCTGGGTAAATCCCAATGGCATTCCGGTCGAATCGGATGATGACATCAACGACCATACCCGCAAAGGCGCCCGGGCCCATACTATCAATTTCGAAGTAAGCACCCTGAAAACCGTATTCAATCTGGCTATCAAATGGGGTTATCTCAGGGAGAATCCCTGCAAGGGAGTCAAGCGGCTCAAGGCAATTGATTCCAAGTCGTTTCGATATCTGTCTATTGAGGAATCCCGGCGGTTCCTGGAAGCCTGTCCCACGGACCTCTACTCCGTTTATTTCACCTTTCTGAATACGGGTATGCGCAAAGCTGAACTTGAGAATCTGGAATGGTCAGATATTGATTTAAAACGTAGGAAAATACGAATTCGACGCAAAGAAACCTGGCAGCCGAAAACCGGTGAACGGGATATCCCTATCGGTCAGCACCTATATGATCTTCTAATAAAGCTGAAATCTCAAAATGACAGGAAATTAAAAAGCAATTACGTATTCCCGGATAGCACTGGCGGAAAGATCAAAACCAAACTCAGGGAAAAGCTGGTGCAGATTGCAAAATCAGCCGGGATAGAAAACTTCACCAAGGTTCATACCCTCCGCCACACCTTCGCCAGTCACTTGGTGATGCAAGGTGTCGACCTGCCGACCGTCCAGAAACTGATGGGCCATGCTGACATCCAAACCACTATGATCTATGCCCACCTCGCCCCCGACCACCTCGCCAACGCTGTAGAAAAACTGCCATTTTGAATGTTATTTCTTAGAGGCATTATCCATAGACCGAAGATCAGTAAATCATATCCGCATCCCATCCTTTATTCCGGCACGATGAAAACTCTAAAATCACGACCGACTCATCTGAGGAACATATCTTAGTCTATGAAATTAGAGGCAAATCTACTGCCCCATAATAGGTTTTCCATTTAATGAGGGCAAAATGTTTGACCGTTAAAGACTGAAATTAAGGCGGAACCGATTCTGGAAATATGCCTTGACAACAAATTTGTACACCTTTTATTTAAGACAAAAGTGGAACTGAACCACTTGTATTTCTGAATGAAGAATCGATAATCAAGTAATAAGTTCCAGATTTATACTATAGAGGCCCCTAATCGAAGGTGCCTGTTCAATGCAGAATTATAGACATGAATTATCAATGGAGGAATCTCATGAATCCTCAGGAAACACAAACAAAAGCTAGTTTCCCTTCGACTGCTCCTATGACTAATCCAATCTTTCCGCTTTTCGAGCGAATGCGGAATGACGTCACAACTACGCGTGAAAAGTTGTTTAAAGAACTTATGATCGCCTCTCCTGATTCCGGATATATAATCAAGCAGTTCTTTCATGAGGAACAGTCTCGTAACCTCACTCCCCCTCTCGGCGAGATATTACCATGGCTTCTTGGAGAACTTGCGGGAACCCGCAAGAGTGCGATAGAGGGCGTGGCTGTTGGTTGGCTTGGAGTTTATATATATGGTATTCTCATCGATCGGAGAGCTGATGCCGGCCGGGATTTAAACGCCAAAGAGCAGCTTGCTTCATTATTGCTGTTGAGCCTCGGACTCAAGAAACTGTACGGGGCTGTGTCTGGTACATCCTACGATAGAAGCTTTAGTGAACATCTAGCTACGGCGGTTCGCGGGCAGCTTGATGATCTGCAAAGTAATAAAAAACTGTCGTCAGTTAATCGGCTTAGATATACCATTTCAAAGAACTCTAGTCTTTTGTGTGCCGCCGCGGCAGTAGCTGCTGTAACAGAAAAACCAAAGATCCCAGTTCTAAGACTTACCAAACAACTCCGGTTAGCGCTTCAGCTTTTGGATGATATTACCGACTGGGAAGGCGATGCCAGTTTAAACAATCATACAATGCTGTTGACGGAGGCGTCAAGATATATCGAAAACAAATATAAAGGCGTGGTAGCCCTAAATGACATCCCGTCGAGTGAAATCGCCGCCGTACTGATAGAGTCTGGAGCCCTACGGCGAGTCCTGACTTTAGTCCACCGGCTTCTTTCTAATGGAGTAGTTGGAACTCTTGCATCAATCGAGCAGTCAGCTTCAACTGAATTCTTCAAAAGTCTTAGGGAAAATGTAGATTATGTGAGAACTGTAATTGACCGCTCGGAGAGAAATCTCCCTGTGTCGTCCCCTACCGAGAGAAGCTCCATCATTGAAAACACCATGAAAGAATTAACGCTGGTAGCGCAAGGCACTTAATATGGAGAGAATTTAAAGTTGGAATTTATTAACGCGCCCATTACTAAAAGATTTCTCATTCGGCTTATAAACACACTAACCAATCCCACGGTAATTGTAACAGCGTTTGGCCCCATTATTATATCGCTGAATATAATATGGCTAAAGTCAATTGTTAATAAAGAAGAACCGCTGTTCAATGTAATAAACAATCCAGTCTCTGAGGCACTTCGTGAGCATAGTATTCAGCTATATACATTGATTCTAGCGGTGGTGATCTTTCAATCAATTGCGGCAAAATGGAGTTTCAAAAAGCTTTCAAGGGGAGGAGGCACTAAGACCTTTTCTGACAAGTTGAATGCGATGGAAATTAAAGAACTGATATGGATAGTGATTCTCTTGCTTCAGTTGTTTGTATTTGCATATCTGTTCTTTAAAGGTTCGCTAACAACACCAGCAATCGTGAGTATGTATTGCCCCGATGAAATTGTACAAGGTCTTCATCCACCACCCATAGAAAGTCCAATCACGCACCTTAGGATAGTCGTCGGCCTTCTTGCCGTACTCTTTCCGACTTCGAAGGAGTAAGAATCGCTTGTCAGTTAACTTAAGACGTATTCAAGACATGCTTTCACCTGGGCTATTACCACTAATTTGGGCTGGACTATTTGCAATATTCGCCATATTGTATCGATTCTTCGATTTCCCTAGCCCCGTAGAAATTGTTGATTGGACTAAGGCGCTGATGCAAACCTATGGCACTAGCATCGTGATAGCTGCGGCATTGATTGAAGGTGTATTTATGATCAGTGTTTATTTCCCTGGCTCCTTGATTGTTGTAGTTGGTGTGCTATCAAGTGGAGATGGGCTTTGGGACATTATCGGTGTAGGCACGGCTGCGTGGTTGGGATTTACTTTGGCCCTTCCAATAAACTACTACTTAGGAAAAGAAGGTTTCTACCGGTTACTCCTTGCTTTGGGACGCCGCGACACGGTCGATCAAATGCAACTATGGTTACAAAAAAGGGGAAGAGTAGCGATCTTCTTGGCGGCTTTCCACCCAAACGTGCTTGCAGTAGCGGCTGTATGTATGGGAATTGGGAGAAAGGGCCTCATACGAACTGTTATATTGGGATCCCTGTTCATGATCCCTTGGCTGACCATTCTCTTAGTGTTGCTTAATCAAATTCGCGATAGAGTGAATCCCGCCGAAGGTAATCAAATCTTTTACGTAGTAGGAGCATTACTGATTTGGGCTACGATTCTCATTGTAAAGGAACGTAGGTGGGCAAAATAGCATTACTCTATTATACTCCTCCGAGTAATCGGATTTATGCCAATTATCCCAGACTGCGCCTCATGGTCTTCAATCATAGCAAATACGCAAGCGTATAAAATGATGCTATTCGCGAACTTGTAATGTCAGGTTCAAATTGCCCCGTGCACTCAATCAGATTTCCGCGTTAGATTCTAGATCCTCTTGCCGTCTTATTGAACATACATCTCCATTTTCCTTATCGTCCGCCCCTTGCTTTGCATCTTCTCCAACCACCTCTCAACATTACTCGCCTTAAACCGGACGAATTTTCCCAGCTTTATATGTGGAATAAACCCCTCATGGGTCCACTGGTAGATCGTGGACTTTTGAACGCTGAGATACTCGGCCATTTGATCTGGGGTCAGGAGTTTTTCCATAGCCTCTATCGCAGTCGCTTCCTTCTCTGATTTTTGTCATAATCAAGTAGGGCCTGCAATCCGCCGGTTATGCGAGACAGCTTCCGGGCAATCCGTCCTCTGGAACGTGGTGATCGGGCTCGGCGGAGTTTATCCTCAAGTTTGAACCCTTCATTCATCGCTCTGAATAAAGCCATCCAGCGGGAGTGACCTTCCTGACGGCTCTCATAGGTCAGATCATGACAGATGCGACAGGCGAAGTGTGTTGCCCAGTCAGGCAGGTATAACACCCTGCACCGCCGTCCGCAATTCGGGCAATTAAACCACCACCGCCTTTTGCCAAAATAACAGGGGGTTGTATCAAGAAAAATGTAGTAAGAATAATCGGTTGACTCGCCGGTGCTTCTCTTTGTTACGTTATATTGCAGTTTGATTCTTTTTGGGGGATGCACCAGCACTGTGATGGCGGCCCTTTTACCCCAAGAGCTTTTCCAGTGAACATGCGTATAACCGATTTCCTCGAGATAGACCTGTTTTGACAGAAATGTCATATCCAATTGCCAGCATTCCTCAACCGTAGTCTTCTTGAATAACACCCCGCGTCCAACCGTCACAATAGGCCCTCCAAAACATTCGAAATCAATAGGGATTTACAAATAATAACGCCGACGACAAAACCACGCATCCATTTACACAACAACAGATTACGAACAACAATCCATATTAATAAACTGATACACCGCTTTGTATAAATATCGTGATTTCTTGCGGGATAAAGCGGACACCATAAAGACAATACACATAGTCTAGCAGGAGTAATTACCTTCACATTATCATATTTTATCGGGGGCTCTCCCAGGACGTTCACAACGTTCACATGTTCACGGCATACTGTGCCGCAATGAGTTACGACGTGAACATTGGCTGTGAACTTTGGTCTCCGGTTTTGGGCGATGTTCACAGGCTAACTCCTTGTGTTTCAACATCCGGTGAACATTGCGCACATTGCGAACGTTGTGGGAGGGGCGCCCGGGAGATTCCATACTTCTCAGCAAGGGCACCCAGTTTCTGATTGTTGGCGTCGTTGCGGATTAAATGAAAGCCGATTCGATCTTTCTCAAGTTGCATTTTGAATGAGTTTCGGAGAATTTGGCCGACTTTTCGAGGCGAGAGCGTGAATTTTGGGTTATCTAATATTTCCGTGGCTTCCTCAGCGATTGTCTTTACTCGAATATTTCCATCATGGTCCTCTACCCATAAACGCAAGACTACATTGGCAACAATCCCCTCAAACGTATCTCCTCTATCTTCGATAATCTGGCGATTTCTGTCCTGCATGAAAGCAGTGAATTCTTCTTTAACCTCAGGGTCATCGATAATACTCAGCAAGGGCAACATGATTTGAGCCAGCCGTGGCTCAACAGGAATTTCGGGATTTTCGCACATGACAACGATTTTTCCGAACTTCTCAAAGCGCCACTTGAGAAGCTCGTTGCGGATGGCTCTGGCCTCATCCCAGAAAGAATTTGGCAGATTGATGGGAATATCGGTCCGCGTTACCTTTTCCATAATTTCAGTAATACATCTGCTTTCCAGTGCCTTGTCTTTAAACTCATTGCGGGTTGCGATAATCTTGGGGCCGAAGACATCATATGATGTTGGTTCGAAGCCTCCGGATTTTGTTGTTTCCGAGATTAAGACCGGGAATCCTTTCTGGAAACCGGAATTCAGGATTTTCACCACCCGGTGAGATTCATCACTGTCTGTAAAGTCTGACTCGTCGATAATCACCGTTCCCCGATATGCATCAATAAGCCGAAATATGGGAGAAACCGTGGCAGCACCAGAGCAGAATATCGGCTTGTAGCAAAGCACTCCAACGGTTGTTAGGAATCGCGACTTCCCCGATCCGTAATCACCCTTGACTCTGAGATACGGCAGGTTGGTGAAGCAATCATATACCCAGGTCAACAGGATGTAGTATTTCGAGATATTGTGAAAAAAATGCGATATCTGAAGATACCTGGATATGAAGTCGTCAATTAACTGCAACAGCTGAGCTTCGTCCTCATAGTCGTCAGAATGTGATGGAAAATGAATAGTGTTGGAGCGAATGATTTTACCTGGCTTACCTGGGAGCAGCAACCGGCCTGTCTCCGACTCCTGATAAGAATCGACGTAATTAACGACCCCGTCTTTATACCATGCAAAATAAGTCTCCGGAGTTCTATCTGGATCGTACAGCATCTCCAGAATTGATCCATCTGACAATGCTTCAAAACTTGTGAAGAATGGTTTTTGTTTTTTATCTGCTTTGCGAAGCGGGCATTTTTCATCACCAAATTTATTTAGAAACAGATCATTACACCCATAGTCATATCCTTTGTCTGCAGCAGACGTGACAATATTTCTGATTTCCTCGTCCGGTAAAGGTGGCTTGTTATTTTGATTCCACTCGAGAAGCTTATCCAATGCTTCTTCTATGGATAAACCTGATTTCAAATGGTGGGAAGCCAACCTGATACCGGCTTCATTCCTGTACCCTTCTGAAACACCTTGGAGAAGCGTCTCAATGCATGATTTTGTGCAGTTTGGCGATGTGGTTTTGCGGGCTGAAACCGGGGCCTGACCTCTCTCAAGTTCAGTGACTACTTTTTCATACATTTGGGATAGGAATGCAGAGTGAGCAGGCTTATGAGGATGTGCTGTGTGTGAATTATCGGGGGATTCCGCCTTCGCTTTAATAGCATCAATATCAAACCGGGCAAGTTCTGCATGAGAGATTTCTACCTTATACAGCCCTGACTTGGCGTTAATGCTGTCAGGCACACGCCATAAACGGTTCTTCTCATATATGGCCGTGTCGATTTTTATGTCAGCCGCTACTCTCTGTGCCATTTCTTTGAATATGCGCGGGAGGTTAATTCTTGGTTGGGCGGGGAACGATTCGGACGGTATCCCAACATGGAAACCCTTATGCCCAGAAAAATAGACCACCGGGGTGATACCGTATTGGGATTCGATCCGGGCTATAAGTTCGATGGTTCGTTTTTTGGATTGTGCAAGATCCTGATCGTCAATGTCAAACCAGAGAAAATCGCAGTAGCACGACATGTTGCTATTACCGCTGACCGAGCCGTTTTTCTCGACATGTTCCCGGAACTCTTCCGTAAAACGAAACATTGAGATGTAGCACTCGTGAGGCGGGTCAGGAAGATTGATTTCGCCGATTCTTTTGACGTGGTTACGATTCTTAACGCCGCCAAAGGCTGTATCCACAAGGCGATATTCTGGAAATCGTATGTTTCGGTCTTGAGTTTTTTTCATCTCATCGCATTTCATCATTATCTCCCCTTACTGCTTCAGCATTGCCTTCAGGCTCTTGACCTGATCAAGAAAACCAATTGGCTCAACTTCTGTTTGACGGTTAAAGAACTTCAGGATGTGGTCCGGCCGAGCTGCATCATCTTTGAATCTAAAGACCGCTTTACTACTGTGTTCCTGGTCAACACCGAGGATGGGGTATCCTCGCATTGCGAGATATGCAGCCAGACCCAAATCTGAGGTTTGATAGCTGGCATGTGACATCTGATCTCCTTTCCGTGAAGGTTGTCACCGTTATTTAATCGCTAACGGGACAATACAACCGAACAGGGGACCGTACAGGGGGCAGTACCGGGGGTATTTGTAGAAAAATAAGAGTATTTTGAATTATATTGACTTGTCGTGAGAATCATTCTTGCGGAATATTAAGGCGATATGTGCCTTTTCTTTTGCCTGAAGTTATTAAGGCTTTATAGGCATCTTTATCTCGAAATAATTCTGATAACTTCTTATAGTTTGATTCAGACCCTGCAACTTCATTTATTATGTAATCCTTAGAAATATCAGGAGTCCCGCTCATGTGGCTATCATGAAGGATTTGGATAACATGGGCTTGCCGTGGCGTCAATGTAAATTCCTGATCGCCTTTCTTAACACACCGATAGTCCGGTGTATGGTAAAACCATGTCAATTCACCACTATTAACATCTTGTTTGGGGTAAGTCAAGTTTAGTAAATCCGCTTTTGCTTTAACAGACCTATCATATATATCATTAATTGGTTTTAAATTCTTGATTTCATCTTGATTGATAATGCTGTTAAATGGAGCTAATGAAAAAAGATGGATCGACTCATCCTGCAATCTTTTCAATTCAAATGTATGATCGACCCATTGCTGTAAAAGATTTCTGTTTTTAAATTCCTTAAGCCATTCTGAACATGGTCTATTGGGATGCAAAAAGTGTCTAAAATCACCACTTATCACTGATAACGACGAAGTCATTACATATGGCCCAGAACTAAACTCTGGGTTTTTTATGTACTCGGGCAGTGTACCGTGTTGTCTTCTCTTTACTACTTCAATTACTTCGCTATCTTCAATATAATAGTCGTCAGACAAATTCATAAAAAACTCATTTTCAATGTAATGCGACTCAGAAGACATACCTAACAGTTTTAGAATTTCTAAAGCCGCTGCTTTTCCGTTTAGGATACAACTCCAACTATCTCCAAGGCGGATTAAACTATTGGGCGGATATCTAAAATGTTGATGCTTCGTAAATCGGTATAGCGCCTCTATTAATTTGTCCAAGTTATAAATGGGTGTATTTAATCCAGCGGCAGAAGTATACTTGTGACAAAGAAAGAAAAATAACGCCAAATGGAACTTTGATAATTCAATGTAAATATCTGGAGTGTTGTCATATCGTGACAATGATAAGACATATTCAATAACCAATGACAAATCCATAAGTCGTTCATGAAACGGCGGAATTTCTATTTCAGTGTAAACTTTATATCTTGGCTTTTCATTGACAGGTATAATTTCAGCAAGGATTTTTTGCGCCCGAAAGAGATCATTAACTGACTGGGCAACGACTATATCATTGCATTTTATTGATATTGGCAGCTTCTTAGGAGGTTTAATCAACCATTGCGTCAGAATTTCAACAACGCTTCTCATCCTGCCGCAACCATATGTCAATAGAAGACACTTAAGTTGCTCTTTAAGTTTCTTGGGATCCATACCATGAATTTTGTAAAATCGTAACTCGCATTCATTGATATCATGTCTGATATTGATTTGTTTTGGCACCAAGCAAACGAATATTCAAGTTTAACAAAGCAAAGGCCTTAAGTCAACATGACCAAGGAGATTTTATTCCCCCGGGTATAACCGCTGCTTGGGGGTGTTATCTGATAAAGAATAGCCCCTCGCCAGCTTTTGCTGGATTTGTCGCTAAAAGCTCTCGTCTGAAAACGCCATTAAATTGACGGTAAAAGGAAAGAAAAGGAAATCATTGTAATCTGGTTTTAGCAAATTGTGATGGCAAAAGGCTTAAATAATCATCGCAAGGATTGGGCGTTACGCCAAAGATATCTTATTGTTGGAATGACGGTTATATCGACATTAGGAGATCCGACCCCTATTACATGCACCCCGAAACATGGCCAAAGGACAGACCAAATGACACAAAATCCAAAAAAACAACGATAGTTCCCCAACCCCGCTGTTACTGTCTTTTATTCATAAACCTAGATACGTATCATCCTCTTGATGCCAATCGAAGGTTAAGCGCTTGACAATATCCCTACTGTCTGGTAGATTATAATCGTCAATATATTTGTCTGTATTCGGTCTTATCTCTTGTCCGGAGGGACTCAACATGTATAAAAGTGGGATTTTATTGGGAGTTGTGGGGCTGTTTGTCTTTTTTACCGGAATCGGTCATTCTGCTGTCATCCATGTGCCATCAGAACAATCGACAATACAGGCCGGTATAGACGCATCTAATAATGGGGATACAATACAGGTAGCACCCGGTGAATATGTTGAGCATATTATCATAAGTGAGAACTCAATTGTTTTAATGGCGTCTGAAGATGCAAAGACGACCATAATAGTTGGCTATTTGATTGGACAGAATGTAATTAATATTGAGGGCATTGGAAATTCCGTTGTTATAGATGGATTTGACATATCAGGTGGTAGAGATGCCAATGGCGTTTACATCGGTGAGGGTAGCATTGCATATTTAGAAAACTGCATTATTAAAGAAAATGTATTATACTCTGAGTTAAATGGTGGTGGAATATATTGCCTTGGCTGCAATTCGCTAATAAGAAACTGCATCCTCCATGATAATATAACAAATGAAAAAGGTGGAGGTATCTATATTGATGCGGATCATACTACAATCGATAGTTGTGATATCTATGACAATTATTCGGGCGATGGCGGAGGTGCCCTTTGTATCATGGGCGGCATCAATAATATAGAAATCAATTACAACAATATATACCACAATTATTCAGAGGATGATTGGGGTGGCGTAATATACGGACAATTTTGCAGCAATATTAATATCCTCAACAATACGATTGTTATGAACAGCGCTTTGGGTCATGGGTCTGCTATAACTTTTGTTGAAGGATCACAAATTCAGATTAAAAATAATATTATTGCATTTAACTCAGGCGGAATAGGAGTATATTTCACAGATAATAGCACTAATATTACATATGACTATAATGATACATATCTTAATTATGGTGGGAATTACAGTGGTATTACATTGGGGACAGGTTGTATTGAAGCTAATCCCCTATTCAAGGATACAACTCTATCCTGTTATGAATTGCATGTTAATTCTCCATGTATTGACATGGGAGATCCAGACGCCCAATACAATGACCCAGATAGTACGCGAAGCGATATAGGCGCGACCCATTTCGTAATGCCGAATCAACCTTTTGCCTGCCTGTTCAATAGTTATCCGGACTCGATGGGACATATTATGAATCACACTCCATCATTCTATTGGACATGTTATGATAGCCTACTTTATCAAACGGGCTATATTATTCAGATTGGAGAAGATCAATATTGGGATATTGCAGAATTATGGGATTCAGGTGAGATTACTTCTTTGGATACGAATTCACTATATAATGGTGACGTTCTCCTGGATGGAAAGAAATATTATTTGCGTATTAAATTACGGAATGTTGATTCTTGGGGGGATTGGGTTGACGAGGTATTCCGAATGAATACTATACCGAGTACCCCAGTTCAAATATACCCAACATCTAATGACACAGTTCATTGTAATTGGATTCAACCCACAATATTAATGTCAAATGACATGGAAAAAGATTCAATAACATACAACTACGAGGTTTATTCTGATACCAATGATATTGCGTTACTTTCCAAGTATGGACATGTAATGTTTAATGGCGACACGGTAATATTGCCTTTAACAACTGAATTAGCAGGTAATTTATTGTATTTTTGGCGAGTTAGATCATCAGACGGATTCGAATATTCTGATTGGTCTAAGTTTACGGAGTTTTATACATACAGTCCCAGAACTATATATGTTCCTATTGATTATGGGGACATACAAAGCGCCATAGATGCGGCGGGAAACAATGACACAATTATGGTAAGTGATGGTACATATTCTGGTGAAGGCAATATCGATATAACCTATAATGGCAAGTCCATATTCATGATGTCAGAAAACGGGGCTGAATTTACAATTATTGATTGTCGTGGAGTTGATATGCATAGGGGGATTACTTTTAACTCTGGGGAAGATTCTGCTTCTATATTAAAAGGTTTTACAATAATGAGAGGTGAATTGCCAGGTGGAGCCATTTATTGCTTCCAGTCATCACCAAAGATAGAAGATTGTATATTCAAAAATAACGGGCCAAGAAGTGCTGTTTACTGCATTGGCGCATCACCTACAATATCTTCATGCGTATTTTATATTAACTATTCTGGCTATGATGAGAAAGAAAATTATAACCTTAATTGGGATGAGTTCTCTTGTATTGGCACGACAATGCATGCATATGGTGGTGCTATCGTTTGCCAAGATAATGCTAATGCATACATTAATGACTGTGAGTTTGTAAGCAACTATGTCCCACATGGAGGTGGTGGCGCTGTGGCACTGTGTGATTCTGATCCCATTTTTACTAACTGTAGTTTTTCAAATAATATGGTATGTTATTCGGGGCCCGGGGGGGGATTCCACTGTGTTGAATCCAGTCCTCAAATATTGAATTGTATATTTACGAAGAATATCTCGGGAAGCGATGGGAATTCAATTTACGCCATAAATGAATCGTCTCCATATATTGCAAATAGCAGCTTTGTGTTTAACGAGACTGATTTATTCTTTTTAGGGCAAAAAGGTAGTGCCATATATTGTACAGATTCATTGACAATATTGAATACGATTGTCACGCTAACAAAAAACGGATGTGATGTGATTTGTAGTACAAATAGTGATATTTCATGTTCCAATTTTTATGCAAATGATAGCGGAAATTGGTCGTGCGGTGAGGAATATTTACTCCCTCAATATGGCAATATCTCTCTTGATCCTCGATTTTGCGATACTGCTAATCGTAATTTCTATCTGGCGACCAATTCACCTTGTGCACCCGAAAATAATGAATGCGGCGTGCTTATGGGAGTATATCCAGTGGATTGTGACGCTATCTGTTATTCTATCTATGCATCGGTAACCGGCAATGACACTACCGGCACTGGAACCGAAGCCAACCCCTATCGGACTATTACCAAAGCCCTGTCAATGGCGGCCGCTTGTGATACTGTCAAGGTAATGCCGGGTGAATACGAGGAAAGCCTTGAGATAGCCAGCGCGGTTACCATAGAGTCCACGGAAGGGAAAGCATCAACAACAATCAGAGCAATTGAGAACTCACGTGTGATTTCCATTGAGAATATATCAGATACTGTGCGATTAATTGGATTCCGCCTGACCGGCGGTGCCCCGGTGGGATATGACTATGGCGATTATGGCGGCGGCTTACTCGCTGTTTCATCCAATGTCATTATTGAATATTGTGAGATTGACAGCAACCATGTTTATGCACCATACAATGGTGGAGGTATATCAGCACGGGAAGGTTCTTATATTGAACTTCGAAATAATAACATCCATGACAATACGTCGGAAAAAGTCGGTGCCGGTGTCATGATCAATGATCCGGCCGGTGGCGTCATTGAGAACAATCTTATTCATAACAATATATCTAACAATAACGGAAGCGGCGTATTTATTTATTCGTATGAAGAATCAGAGGCGTGGTTCGATATAATCGGCAACACAATTATCAATAATGTCAATGGCTTGCAGGGCGCCGGGCTTGAGATCCGCAAAACCAACGCCATTATTGAAAACAATATAATTGCCTTCAACGGTCCGGATGATCCGCTCTTTAATGACACCTGCGCGGGAATCTGGGCAAGTCTTTGCACCCTTGGCGTCGATTGTAATATCGTCTACGGAAATTGCGGTGGGAATAACTATCAAGGTATCACAATTGCCACCGTCCCGGGGACCGGATTCCCCGGATACCAGGACATCTCAGAACACCCCAGATTCTGCGATGCTGACAACAGCGATTATCATATTTATGATATTTCCCCCTGTGCACCGGGAAATAACTCCTGCAGTGTTCTTATAGGTGTTCTTGGTGTTGATTGCTATGATGCGGTTCCGGAGATTACATCAAACTCCGAAACGACTGTATATGAAGATTCCTTCTATGTGTATAGAGCGATATTTACTGACCCGGATGGACCCGATACTAATATCGTTTACGAAGATTATCCCGGCTGGCTGACACCTGACGCCGACAGCATATACGGGATACCACTCAATGGCAATCAGGATACCGGCTTCACGGTGATCGTGTCGGATGGATACCTGGCAGATACTATGCCGGTGACGATTACCATCATTCCAACCAATGATCCCCCGGTTTTAGACTCTATTAAGTCAAAAACTGTCAATGAAAATTCCCTTCTGGAAATATTGGTCACATCGTCGGATCCCGATGGCACTATTCCAATTATGACGACATCGGAACTCCCTGATGGTGCGTCGTTCTATGACAGCCTCAATGGCCATGGTGCATTTAGCTGGCAACCGGATTATGACCAGAGTGGTGAATATTCTGTCATATTCTTTGCTACTGACGATTCGCTGGCTATTGATTCAGAGATTGTGCCTATAACAGTGGTCAATGTGAATCGCCCGCCGGTGCTTGATTCAGTGGGGCCTAAAACATCCACTGAAGGAGACACCCTGCTATTTGTGGTAACTGCATCCGATCCTGATAATACTATTCCAGAGATATCGGCTATTGACCTGCCGAATGGGGCATCATTCCAAGACAGTGCTAATGGAACGGCGCTATTTTACTGGGAAATTGATTACGGGCAAGCAGGCATATATACGGCGACACTTATTGCCGATGACGGTGAACTTGCCGACAGTGAATCAGTGGAGATCACAATTACAGCGGTTAATCCTCCGATAATTACGGCCCTTACCATTGATCACCAGATTGTCCTGCAACACATCATTGATAACACTCCTGTTATTGAATGGGATTATGATGATCCGGGTGAAGGATTACCGCAGTCGTTGTTTGAGGTCGCTGTTGGCATAGATGATGACTGGCAATACGCTGAAATGTGGAATCCGGCTCCATTTGAAACATGCGATACATTTGTAGTATATAGCGGTATTTCTTTGGAAGATGGCGACACTTACTACCTGCGCCTGCGAGTAAACAATAGCATTTTGTGGTCCGAGTGGTATGAAACCTCATTCCGCATGAACTCCCTGCCATCTATCCCCACCGCATTACACCCTCTTGACGATGATATCTGCACGGCTACCCAACCAACCCTATACCTGTCCAATTCCCTTGATGCCGAAGGTGATACGCTGGTGTATGATTTCATGGCCGTGGTTGATACCGCTTTCAGCGAACCGGATCCTTATCTGGGAGAGAATATTGCCGAGGGCGAAGACTCCACCGGCTGGCAAATTGACGAACCGCTTCATGAAAACTGGCGCTATTGGTGGCAGGTGCGGGCATTCGACGGCTACGAATATTCCGACTGGTCGGATTCTATACCATTCTGGATAAACGCTGTCGAGGAAGCGCCGGACACATTCAGAGTATATTATCCGCCAGACACCTCAAGTGGCATTGTCTATAACATGCTTTCCGATTTTATTTGGTCTGGATCGAGTGATAATGACCCGTTTGATTCCGTGCATTACTCACTCTATTTGTCAACCGACAGCCAATTTGTCTTCTTCACCCAGATCGACAGCATTTGGGAACCGTATTACCCACTTGCCGACAGCCTGTATTTCAGCACCAAGTTGTATTGGAAAGCCAAAGCCATTGATAACACGGGTCAGTTTACATACAGCAACAATGTATTATCTTTCAAGACTTGGAGACTGGGTGACGCCAATGGTGACTGGGAAGTCAATCTGTTGGACATTCTGGCCCTGATCGATTGCCTCTATGGTGAGGGACATTGCCCGGATCCCGTGATCGCGAGTGATATCAATGGCGATTGCAGTGTCAACCTGCTCGATGTGTTGTATCTCATCAGCTATCTCTACGGCAATCCTCCCGGCCCGCCGCCGGTGGTGGGATGTGAATAAGAAAATAAGAATGCTATCAATAAAGGGAGTAATGATATGATCGGAAAAATAAAACGTGTTGGATTACGCGAGGTTTGGAAGCATGAGGCCTATGATTTTACACAGTGGCTGGAAGAAAACATCGAGATCTTAAACGATGTCATTGATATAAATCTGGCCAATGCTGAGCGGGAAAAATCAGCAGGAACCTTTAGTGTCGATCTCGTAGCTGAAGATGAGAAAGGAAATCCTGTTGTAATTGAGAATCAACTTGAAAAAAGTAATCATGATCATTTGGGCAAGTTAATCACTTATCTCACCAATTTGGGTTCGAAAGTGGGAATCTGGGTCGTTTCTGATCCCCGTCCTGAACACGTCAATGCCATATCTTGGCTCAATGAATCAAGTTCAGCATCATTTTATCTCTTGAAGGTAGAAGCCATTAAAATCGGTGACTCAGAACCTGCCCCGTTGCTGACTTTGATAGTTGGCCCCAGCGAAGAAAGTCGAGAAGTCGGCCAGACCAAACAAAAAATTGCTGAACGGCATATTTTTCGGCAAAAGTGGTGGACTGCTTTATTGGATCAGGCCAAGAAAAAGACCAGGCTTCATGCGAATATATCTCCCAGCGCCTACAACTGGGTTGGCACCAGTTCGGGAATACGGGGACTGAGTTTCAACTATGTCGTAAACCAACACAATTCTGCCGTGGAATTGTATATTGATAAGGGCAAGGACTCCCGAGAAATCAATAAGGAGATTTTTGAGAAACTCATAGCCAACAAGGATCGTATTGAGGCAGCCTATGGCGAGTCACTGGAGTGGGAAAGGTTAGAATCAAAACGAGCATGCCGTATTGTAAGGCGTTTTCCTAATGCGGGCTATCGTAATCCCGATGAGCAGTGGCCGCAGATCCACGATGAAATCATTAACGCAATGATTCGTTTTGAAAAAGCCCTCTCCCCTTATTTGAAGAAAATAAAGGCACCGAAATAGGCAGTATTTCTGTAAACTCTGCATTGCAGAAATGGACTAACATGGTTCGATTGCCGTTCTAATAACCTCTATCTCAAAGCCTTGCTCAATAGCCCTTGTAGCCTTGTGTTTTTTCTTTACGGCACCTGGCATCCGGGAGGACAACACATTACGGGGCTTCCCACAGGATCCTGGTAGATGTGCTCAATCATCGCCAGTATATCCAATAGATTTATTGTTGGATTCTCGACATCTACTCCGTCTCCATTGCAGTCCAGCAAGGCATCACATCCCTCCGGATTGGGCGGGTATCCCGGTGGCTCCTGATAAACATAGGAAATGACATGTAATATATCCAACAGGTTTATCACCAGATCGCTGTTGGCGTCACCTGCCACGGCATGAGTAATACAGCAATTCTCACACACATCGCCAATACCATCCGAGTCCGCATCCGCCTGATCTGGATTATACACTGTGGGACAATTGTCGTAGTAGCTCGGGATTCCATCAACATCAGGATCCGGTGCAGACATAAACAGGCCATAAATTCCGGGTTCAGATATATTGGCCGTAATAATATTGTTAAGCGCGTCATGCTCATATGCTGTCATGACCTGCCAGGCCTGGGTTGCCGTATCATACGATTGAATGGTCATCCCCAATTCATCATAACCTATTTCTTCAATATCCGGATAATCGACCATCAATAGATTTACACCGGTCAATGGCGCAACCAAATCACCAAACGACACATGAAACGCCGGGCTCACTGGTGCCGCTTCTGACGGAAGTGACGGCATCTGGGCCGCCACTGTCAGAATGGAAAGTGTATTATTGTTACCATAGATTTCATCAAGCATAAGGAATACGGAGCCATCTTCAGATGCCAGATATGTCTGGTCATACAGCGTGTCACCATGGGTTACCGCGTAACCAAAGGCATAACGCGTGGTATCGTCAAGAGTGTCGACTACCGAAATTTCCAGAACTCCGACAAGTCCCGAATCAAGCGGTATCGCGCCATCTATCAGTTGGTCTTTTGCAAGAGAAAGCGGCGCAGTGAACCCTGTCTTTCCTTCGGGATAAATGGTTGCAATCGGTAGCGCCGTAAGTTCCAGCGTCTGGTTTGTAATGGCAATATGAAGTTCATTAGTCGGTGGATTAATTACATCCGCCACTCCAGTTGCCTTGAAACCAATCTGATCACATTCAAAGATCAATTCATCCTCATCACCGGAGTCTTCACTATAAAGGTAATCCCGGGATTTACCCTCACTGTTTCGGATATTCAGACGATCACCATAGCAGATGCCGAGGATCATGAGATATCCATCATTATCGGTTCGACCCTGGTTTATACTCCATTCCTTTCCATCAGTATTGTCCGGGTCTTTGATCAACGATACCTTGGCATTTTTAACATCCTGCAAACCCAGAATCCCGCCGCACTTGCGGACACGCAATAAGAAGTAATTTGGACCGCGATCATCGCATATCATGTCCGGATCAATATAGTCATCAATAAACAC
Source organism: Candidatus Zixiibacteriota bacterium (assembly GCA_016933695.1). Taxonomy (GTDB): domain Bacteria; phylum Zixibacteria; class MSB-5A5; order GN15; family PGXB01; genus JAFGAL01. The sequence goes on from JAFGAL010000010.1 coordinate 376,360, forward strand.
CAGATCGGCCCCAATATTCACCCGCGCCCCGGTTCCATAGTTTTCATCATTCGGGCCATTCAACTCAGCCCCGCGATCAGGGACTCCCTCGGTTGCAACCGGCTGCTTGGGAGACCTAAGATATATCGGGATTCCATTCAAGAATCCCCATTGATCAGATTCGTAATTTTCTTCTAATGCACTCCAGCAAGACATACCACGATGTTTCCATTGATTGGGATATCCGGGAGGTCTACCACACTGTCTATCCACTTTGAGCTCTGTATTTGCGTCATAATCAGCATCACTGGAATACTCGGACCAAACTGACAAAGTGCCAATCATTATGCCAATTTCTTTCAATTTGCTCTCAGTGAAACCAAATTCCGATTCAAGTCCACAGTATTCATCACTTATATTGAACCAGGCATGAGACAATTCATGGTATGCTGATCGATATGTATTGGATAGATGACTACCAAAATCATCCAGCGACCAGTCAGGTATGACTCTGGATCCATATACTCGCGTGTTATCAAAATCCACACTCATTGTTCCCGCCAGTTGCACATCGGGGAGCCACCAACGCGGCATATATGCGGGCCCTGATTTGGTCAGATCTGATTCGTCATGTTGAAAGGCCTTCCCCGGATTTGCACCCGGCGCGCTATTTCTATCGTTTGCGGCACTGATTTTAAGATCCATTTCATCTTTGGCAGGAATGCCGAATGGATCTCCTTCATCGGAATCCCCAATCAGACCGATTCGATCGATCAACCAAACCGTGTCAATCACCGCTTGGCCATCAAAGGCATCATACATGAAGTTGCCCATTTTGCGTAGGCCGGCCTTCAAGTTGGTGACAAATTCGCTATTTGCTTTTTCATTCCAATTTATGCCGACCGTTAGATTAAATCGAAGTAAAGTATGTTCAAGTGGGATGTCCAGGGTTTGCGACAGGTCTGATTTACAATGTCCCAGTGTCCCATTGGCGCGAATGGTATCACTGTCAATTGTGATTCGATGCGAAATATGTTCGGCATCGCGGATATACTTGGGCCAGCGGGCAAAAACAAACTCATCTGCCACTTTGTATACCCTGATCACTTCATCGCTACTGAGGTCAGCGGAATATGTCCCTCCCCCATTTTCCTCAATAGTCCCGATCGCAATCAGACCGTTTTCATCAGTCTCTCCGAGCACATTCAGCCATTCGTCATTTCGATATATCTGACACTTAGCACCTTGAACATCATCATACGTGTCACTGCCGGTCGGGGCAATGACATGAATCTGAGGAGGAGATGTCATGAAGTGAAGAGGATCGCTTAGAGTGAAATTACCACACAGCCCGGCCTTTATGGAGACACTGCCCATTCCAAGGTTATATGGCTCCCAGGTATTGGCATATACTCCGTCCTCTGCCGCACCGTCACCATGTGAACCGTCATCGTAAAGAATTACCGGGTTATCACCATTGGAGAACTCAGCCACGACTGAGATACCATGCGGGACGTCGCCATCCTCGGCCACGGTTGCTTGGATTTTTACTGGCGCCAGTTTTACCAGTTGCGCCGCCTCCATTGGATCATCAATGGTAATTTCAAGATTCCCGACTCCCTGACGCAATTGCGGCAGATTTGAAACAATCGCATCTGCCTCCTGTTGCGTTTCAGCAAGAACATATTGAGAATAGCTATCAAGGCATAAACAGAGATTGAATTCGCTTACTGCAGAATAATGGCCACCGGTTTTCCAATGCGTATTGATTCTTGCAGTATTCACCGCATTTCCTTCCGAGGCGAAATTGATATTATCACCTTCGACAATAAAAGCGTATTCTCCGTGCGGAACCAGCCAGTCGAGTTCGCCCACCAGATCACCATTGAAATAGATGTCAACATCGTGACGAGGGATATAGGACGACCTGGGCGAAAAATACACTGAGAACACTCCTTCAGAAACATCCGCCGGATCAATGCCTGATGGGGTAATAAAACCAACACTTATATCCGGTTTGTTGGTGCAATACCAGCTTCTTCTTTCAACACAGAACCGCACATCTTCCGCCGTTCCCAGAAACACCTCTAAATCCGGCGGCGGCGTAAAATCAAGAGGAACTCGAAGCAGTTCTCCGTCATACCATATCTCCAGATCACCGGAATTGTCTAACAGCAATAGCGATGGGAACTTGGCAATTATGCCGTTCTTATTATACTCAATCCCATCTCCCTTTTCATCTTCAATGGTCAGATATGGAACCACCTCAATCGACACCGTGTCGCTTGTTCCCAACAGCAGATGTTCGACCTGTGGCATGACATAGGCGGCGTTGAAAATGGAATCAGGAAGTAATATTGACAAGTTGGTTATGGTATCTCCGAGATTAATAATCCTAACGGTATGTGCCAGCGTCTGGCTGTCTACGGCAATCACCTGGGCATCGACAGACAATACCGGCGGCACGACCGTCAATACCACCGGCAAAAACATTAAGGCCGTATCCTCACGCCAGCTTTCCAGCGTAAGATCAAAATTGTATATGCCGGGGCCGACATCCTGCGTGTGAATGCCAAGATCAATGATAAATTGCTCCGGACCGATTGAGTAACGCGGTTCATCAGGACTGCCTTCACCAATAAAACCCACCGCCAGTTCTTCCGGATAGTTGAGAGGATAGGCCTGCACAAAATACGCAAGCGAATCAGTATTCTCACACGAGACATCTATATGCTGGTCATAGGCTCGGGTAACACTCACCTTTATCGTATCGTCGGTAAAAACCACCCCATTTACGACATGAAATGTATCAATATCGGATTCAGTAATATATCCCCATGCCGCCTCGGCCTCGACATACCATTCATACCCGGCATCCCTTGTTAAACCCTGCAGATATATCTGGTGAGTATATCCGGTAGTTGTAACATATTCCTGCCAGTCAGGATTGTCAATTTGTCTGAGAATAATCGTGCAAACCGCCGGTCCGGAGGTTGTAAGTTGCAGAAGAAGGTTTTCACTGACAACGTTGGCATTGGATTCCGGAATGCGATTTTCAATATATACATATGGTGATACATATAGTGTTGTCTGAATGAAGTTAGTATCTGCAGATCCGTCGGTTATAAAATACGCCGGAGTATAAGTGCCGGTATCAGCCAGTGCGGAGACATCAGACGGCAATTCAACAGAAAAGGAGTCGACCAGAGTGGCACCGCTGACAATAATCGCGCTGTCAATGGTTTTGGACAGCCAGGACGCATTGATTCCCACAATACCATAGTAATACATTCGTGAGGTCTTTGATGTATTGACCAAAGTAACATATTGATCGCCATATCCTCCAAAACTTGTTGAATCATTTTCCGGTGATACGGTAATATTCGGCAATTCACGCTTTGCCACAATGACAACCGTGTCATAAACGGTGTAACTTGCAGTGGGATAAGCCGCCGCTGCGAGAGTTATCGAAGTGTTATTTTCGATATCGACCGGAATCTGCCATGCAAACTCGAATGGTTTGACGCCATCAAGCATGGTTATATTCGTATCATTCCAAAATATATCAATCACAACACTGTCAATTCCCCAGGTATCTGTGGCAGAAACGTATACAGTGATAGAATCATCCGGATAATACTCGGCAGAGTCATTCGGATGAGTGATCGCGATTACTGGCGGCCCGGTGAAACGATTGTATTCAAGCTCAAACCCGGTCATATCTCCAAAGCCAAGCGGCATATTGCCCACGCGAACCGTATCACCGACCTGATTACCATTCAGATCAAACTTCACTACCGCCGAATCATTCCGTAATGCGGCCCAGAGATATCCGTTTTTATCAATGGCCAAGCCTGCTATCCGCGATCCAACATCAAATATGACCAGATCATCAACCGCCGGCATATATCTTATAAGATAACCAAGACTGTTGCCTGTCCAGATGTTGTTAGCATTGTCAACCGCAACATCCCCTCTTCCCACCGATATGTATAGGGGGATTCTTTTTGAGATATAGCCACTGTCAGGATGATAGCCATTGAAGTAGTTTCGATCCTGACGAGAACCACAGGTCCAACCGATATCATATTGATCACATGAAATACCGGGACCTCTGTATCCGTAAGAAGTTACACTCAGACCATGATTGGCTTTATCAAGGGTTTCGACATCTACAGTTACGATGCCCCCAACCGCATCCCATGTTTGCATCCAGGGAAGATATGCGATACCGGTTTTATCAAGCGAGAGCCCGATGCAATCGAAGCCCTCTTCATCAGCATACCCGCTGATTACGACCAGATCAGTTGAATCCAGAATGACACCGGAAGGATCGACTTTGGCAAAACGCGACCAGGTTTGAGAGACACCGCCAAGAGCCTTCCTCCCTGCGACATAAAAGTAACCATTGGTATCCACCGCAACACCAAGAGTCGCGGCCATCCAAGGACCAAAGTTAATTGAATCGACAACTTGATCGGTGGTTTTGGAAATTCGGTAGACATAGGGCGTGTAGCGATGCGTAACATATACATAGTCAGCCCCTACCGCTATTCCGCCTGGTCCGTCTCCGACTGCAATAACCGCCTCGACTTGATGATCCTCCACATTGACTTTGTACACAGAATCATCCTCAAAACAGGGAACCCAGAGATAATCTGTAAATATTTGCTGAGCTCGAGTAGTGGTAGGTATGGCCAGCACTGCGAAGCAAAGCATGCTCGCCAAAAAGCCGGCAAACAAAAATGGCCTGACAATAACCCGCATAGTTTCCCTCCGAAGTAGATATGACATGAAAACCAGTGGGCCGTGCCCTACCCAGATAAAATATAGAAACTCCGGTGTTCATTGACAAGGGGATTATTGGTTTTTTTTGGCCAGGAAGCATCTATAACAAATCCAACGAAATCTGCTGAGGGCTTAATCCCACTTTTGGCCCTACTCTGTTTGTTTTACAAGTGTAATTTCCTATTAAGGAATGGCCATCTTAAGATGTCTTTTAATCACACACAATAATTAGCATAATGGCGGCAATATTGCCTTCTTTACTATTGACAAAAGAGATTACTTGGCCTATTTTAAACTCGTAATTCGCAATCCGGAAATCTACAAAATAGAATCATATTGGGGAGGGTGCCATGCGCAGTCTGTCTAATTCCATTCAATCAGGTAAACTACCTGTTGCATTGAGTTGCATATTATTGGTGATACTAATTTCACCTGCGGTTAAGGCAATAACTCATGAACATTTGCCAAACTTGCATAGATCAGCTGAAGCAAATCTTGGCATTTTAGTAAAGGACATTTCAGCGCTTGATGACGAGGAGCAAGCCGCTTATGACTTTGCATCTGCGAATGGTTTCACTACTATTTTAATTGATCCAACAACAGCATTGAATCAGCTATCTATACTTAATTCTTGTGATGGCTATTGGGCTCCAAGCAAAACACAACCTACCGGATTTAATAATTCGACTATAATGGATGCCCTAAAGTTGCATATTCAATCTGGGAAAGGGTTATTGGTTTCTCTTTATGGTTATTATCTTATTCAATATATGAATATAGGCTCAATTGCTATTGGTCCGCAATGGTATCCCGTTGTAAGTGATCATCTTTACTGGGTTGATGGTATTACAAATCATCCCATTTTTAAAAATATGTCCGATTGGATTCCTCCAGAACTCCCGGATAATGCTGAACAGCTTCTTTGGCATGTTATTCCTTTTGTCGTCCCCGGTAGACCTGACGTAGATCAATGGTATGTTAATTCTATAGAATTAGCATTTGTTGAATTGTGGACCTCTTATGGATGGCCATATCAGGAATTCGATCCTGCCTTGCAAGCTGCTTATGGAATTGAAGGCACTACAGAAAGATCTGTTCGCTATAACTCATTAACTAAGGGCTATGTTGGAAATGGAAGTATTATTACTGGATTTCCTTCACTTGGCAATACGGATTGGGTGCAATACGATCAAGCAGGTGAACAACTACTCATTGACGCATTGATGTTTGCCTGCAGAAAGGAGTTGCTTCCCGAACAATCGCAAGACTTTGATCTAAGTATATCTAAAATAGAAATTAACCAATGTGTAGAGTCTTCCAAATTGGTTAGTGGCAAGGCCACTGCCATCAGAGTCTATGTCGAACTTCAGAGTAGTAATCCGAGTATAGGCATTCCCAACGTTTCTGTAGACCTTAGATATCAGTACGAAGGTGGAAGTGAAAGCTGCGCTGATCGATGTTCTTTTTCCAAAACAGTCAAACATAATCTCTTTTATAACCCGGATGAAATATATGGAGATTTACAGGTATTCACATTTATTCTATATGCTCCGCAAGCAGGAACATATTCTTTTGCTGCAAACATAACTCCTGTCGCAGGAGAGACAAATCCGAGTAATAATTCTGCAGCTAAACAGGCATCGTTTAGTAATTCAAAATATCTTCACTTTATCCCAATTGGCATTCAAACATATGTATCTGGATATCCCACCGGAGAGAACTTCGTTAACTTGGAAGATTTCATTCAAAAGGTCTATCCCATTGACTATGCTGGTCTTGATATCGCCTTGCCGTCATATGAAGCTGAATATTGGATATCATTTGCGCCATATAACTCACTCGTTAAAAAATGGTGGATTGATGCTTCTCGCCCCTTAAATGATCTGGCATTGTATTCGACATTTGGCTCAGATCCCGATCATTTTGTTATGACTATTGGCTTGCTTAATAAGTGGGGTTTGGGCAATAACGTATACGGACTGCATTTTCTCTTTCCGAGAGTAGTATTTTCTGTATGTGATGAGACATTGAACAAGGCCAACAATACAAAGGAAACATCCAATGTTATCGCTCATGAGTTAGGGCATGCTATTGGAGGTTTATACATTGATAAAGAGCAATACAATATGTATCCGGATGATGTCGGCGGTCGCCCTGTTGACGCTGAGATAAGTTATGATGTATACAATAGAAATAACCTCTTGAGGTTTTATCCAAATAACAATAACGAAGATAAAAGACTCATTGATTTTATGGGCAAGTCTGGATTTCCTCATTGGGTTCACAAGGATACATATGAAGACCTCTTTGATAAGTTTGAAAGGACCTCAAGGGCACCGATGCTTCGAGATACTGATTCCATAATTGTCATCCAGGGGTATATTGCAGAAGATGATTCGCTGGTTCTTTATACACCATTTATCAGGACAGGCTATCCGGACTCCACGATCTATGACGTCGGAGGGTATTCAATTGTCTTCATGGATGAGTTTTCAGATGCTATTGAGCAATTCAATTTGGATACAAAAGAATTTATATTTGAGGGTGATTCAAGCGGCATAAGGACTTATTCCTGTCAATATCCATACTATATGAATACACAAAAAATAGCCATTTTAAGTCAAACGGATACTTTGGGAATATTGACCCGATCTGTAAACCCGCCGTCCTTATCAATAAACACCCCATCGGGAGGTGAATCATGGTCAGGGGAACAATCAATTACTTGGCAATATAGTGATTCCGATAGTGATACGACATCATTTGTTGTGCAATATTCAAATGACGGTGTTGACTGGATGGCAATATCAACACTAATCAATGATACCATTTTAGTCTGGGAAACGGACCTATTTCCAGGTGGTGCCAACTGCTATATTCGTGTAATGGCAAGTGACGGTCTCAATACAACCAATGCAGTGTCTAATGCATTTACTATTCAAAGCAAAGGTCCCGCTTGTAGTATTAAAAACCCAAGGGACTCAATAGAAATTGTATTAAGTCACGTAATTGGCTTTGTTGGTTCTGCAAAGGATCCCGAGGATGGTCCTTTGCCGGACTCTTCTTTGGCTTGGTATTCTTCTTTGGATGGTTTATTGGGATTTGGTAATTACATAAGCATTGATTATTTAACAGTGGGAGATCATTTGATTTCATTGGAAGCCCACGACAACGATGCGAATATGGCTGCAGATACGATTGAGCTTTCAATTCTGCAAGATACTGACTCCGATGGAATGCCCAACACCTGGGAATCAATTAATGGGTTGTCACCTGACTTTGATGACTCACAATTGGATCCAGATAACGACGACTTGAATAATTCATCTGAATTCTACTTCAATTGCGATCCAAATGATGATGATTCTGACGATGATTCTTTTCTTGATGGCGAAGAAATCGCCCGACATTCTGATCCTAATGACATTGCTGACACGCCATCACTTGAGTTTTACACCCAATTTACATTAAATTCTCCTATAAATGAAGTCGGTATTCAAGATCTAATCCCCACCTTTTACTGGCAGAAATCAACTCCCCTGGATACTACAGCCAGCGATTACGGATATATCTTCTATCTGGACGTTGATTCTGCTTTTACTAATCCCTATATAGTGGTCTGCTCTACCAGCTATTTTACGATGCCTGTGGAGTTATTTAACGATGTATATTATTATTGGCAGGTAAAGATTGCTGATGCCTTCAACCACAACAGGCGATCTGAAAATGTCGGCGTTTTTCGCGTAGATATAACATGTTCGGACTATGATAACGATGGAATCTGTGTTTACAATGATAATTGTCCAAATGTATTTAATCCTGACCAGATTGATTCCGACTTCGATAGCTATGGTGATTCCTGCGATAACTGCCCAACCGCAAGCAATGTTGACCAGGCCGACAGTGACGATGACTTAATTGGTGACGCTTGCGATAACTGCATTTTTATCCCAAATGCGGATCAGACTAATTCTGATTTAGACAGTCTTGGCAATGCATGCGATAATTGTCCTGATATCGATAACAACGACCAGATTGATACAGATGATGATAACCTTGGTGACGTATGTGACGCTTGTCCATTAGATCCCGAAAATGACATCGACCAAGATGGTGTATGTGGAAACATCGATAATTGCCCATATGAATCCAATGTCGATCAATATGATCAAGACATTGATGGTATTGGTGATGCCTGTGACAATTGTCCATCAATCTACAATGATGATCAATCTGATAGTGATAGTGACGGCATAGGTGATGTGTGCGATTCATGTCCAAATGATCCCGAGAACGATCATGATGGCGATGGAATATGTGGTGATTTGGACAATTGTCCGCATACCGAGAATCCAGATCAGTTAGACTCAGATGACGATGACATAGGCGATGTCTGTGACAATTGTCAATTTCTGATTGAACCTGTAGCTGGAAACATTTGGTATAGCAATAATAATTTCATGGTTTCATCAGGCGACCCTGCCAACTCCTTGTGGAGAGATTTTCTTCCTGGACTTGATATCCAATGGGCTTTTGCAGAGTGGATCGATGAAGGTGATGGCATCTTCGGCATAGAAGACACCATCATTCTTATTGATTTTGCCACATCAGTTTCTGTTCGTGAATGTATTAAACAAATGGCGCATATGATTGAATTAAGTAATGGATCAGAGACTTTATTTCATCACTCTATGTGTGGCAGATCAATAGATTCTCTATTTTGGTCTGCCGAAGGAACCCTGTGGTTTGAGGTGTTTGGCAATTATGGTAAACGATTTGAATTTAATTCATGGAGTGACAATGGTAATGGCTACTTGGATTCTGCAGATTATATCCTTTTGGGCGAAATTGAAGCAGAACCAATAAATCGCTATACTCTGAGTAGCAAGGAAAACGGCAATTATATAGAAATCAGGGCCATCGGCAATATGTATCCAGATAGTATGACAAATTTGGAGTTTTGGTTTTCCAATCAAGATTCTCTATGGATAATCAGTAATGGATTTGTTGTGTATTCAGATGATTCAGTCAGCTGGTCTGCTCACAATATCCAAATTCCCCCTACCAGCAGGTTAAATTCGCAATTCCAAACAGGCCTGATGATAAACGATCATTTTAATGAGATGTCTCCTGATTCTTTTCTCATTGGTGGGATAGCGTTTACGGGTGCTGTTTCGCCGGGTGGGCCAAGCCACGAATTTACTCTGTCTCTTGACTTGGGTTCAACGAATGGTCAGATATGTGTTGATTCAGTTGTTATGTTTGAAGGTGGCAATAGTTGGCTTTGGGCTCCTGTGAATGACACAAACAATATAATTCCTGACTTAAAGGTATCTCCGTCATGCTGGGCTACCGGAGGCATATGGTCAGTTGTCAATAGTACTGGTTTGGAAATCATCACCACTCCTGATAAAGATGGTGACTGTATTTCAGATGCAGATGATAACTGCCCAAATACCTATAATCCAGATCAGTTAGATACCGATGGGGATGGGATAGGCGATGTCTGTGAGTTCATATGTGGAGATGCGAATACTGATGGTGCCGTCAACTTGCTCGATATCCTCTATTTGATTGATTTTTTATATGGCAGTCCATATGGCCCACCACCCGAGCCAATAGAAACAGGCGATGCAACTGGAGACGGTTCCGTCAACTTGTTGGACATTTTGTATTTGATTGATTTTCTTTATGGAAATCCCCCGGGGCCGGCGCCAATATGTCCATAAAACGTGATATTATTTTATAGAATGAGTCTTTTTTAAACAGTAATTTGGGGATAAAAAGAAATTCCATTTCCGTAAATATGGCATTGCAGAAATAGAAACGTATTTCAAATTATCATAAAGGGAGGATTAGTAAGTGATTGAAGTATTCCGCGCTCTGCGCCTGGGTGTGATCAATCTTTTTGGAATTGCCGTTCCAGGATTTATTCTAATTCTCATATCATTTTTAGGGGTGTTATTTCCCCTGTCAGCGATAACCAGCCATATTTCAAAAATGGAATTCCATAATTTCGCAATCATACAAGACAATCCCGGCTGTGTAATTATAACTATCATCATTCTTTCATATGTGGCAGGATATATACTACGATTGTCTTCTCCAGATGAGCTCGACAAAGTAAGCGCTATTAAAGTATTGGCTCAACTAAATGAGAGCGAAAAGGCTGTTTGGCCTTATCAGAATCCAGAAGGAGAGGAGAAATATCCTTACTACCACATGTATGACTATCTTAATGCCCGAGGGCTTGATTATCTCCTCTATTTGGCCACATGGGGACCAGACATTAATGACGAACGTCAAATGCATGATAACAGAGAACATACTAAGAGATCAAAAACAGCTGTAAATAAAATGAAAATGGACGTTTCAATTAGTAACAAAGAACTGTCGGCGGCGATAGAATCAAACGAGGCGCATGTTAGACTTATGTCAGGAACATGGTTATCAATTAATGCAACACTATTACCCGTATGGATTGGCTCAGTAATATCTTTTATTGGGCTTTTGTTTACATATCGCGGCAATATCAGCATTTCATTGATATTATCTGATTCCTTCATGAGTTACATTCACAGTCCGAATTACCTTGGTTTGATGGTTGTATCTTTTCTTATTTTAATATCCATGTATTGGGCAAGAAATAGGATTGAGTCTTTATTTCATTATCGACGTGTTGGTGAACTTGTCTTTATAATAATGGCGGCCGATAAAGTGAATAAGCAAAGCAATGACTTGATCAAATCATGAATAGTAACTTGGATTAGTCTTTTAAGAGTGTTCCAGGGGTGTTATGTTTCAGAAATGGAAGCCACAGAAATAGCGAGTCACGCCGACATCCATACCACGATGAATTACGCCCACCTCGCCCCCGACCTCCTTGCCAACGCGACAGAGAAAATAACAATCCAATTAAATCTCCGGACCATAGCATTATATCTATGGTCTCATCCAAGATCCGAGTTTATATTCTTTTCATAAACACAAATCAATTCATTTAGCCACGTATCAACTGCCGAGCTCGACTGTCACCAAGAACGCACCAGAATTATCATCAAACCATACATTCCAGTATTTATTTTCAACGATATTGGCTTTGAACTCCTCAGGAGATCCAGGAGTGTAGGCTTCAGGCAAGGAGCTACTATGCCAAATCTCGTTGACTGTTAACCAAAGAGTACCAGTTTGATAGGCCTCACCCTCATAAAAATCCCCAATATTCAAAATGCTATCTGGCCGAATCGGAGGCTGGCTGGTCGCAATTGTCCCAATGACTCTTCCTTGGAACAAATGCGGTGCTATTCTAAATTGGCTTCGTACAGATTCCTCCATTCGGTGTGTGATTGGAGGCAATTCACTAAGAGTATCAATTCCAGCGGGACCATTCCACGGCACTGGGGGAGGGATATCTTTAAATGCAGATTTTATCATATGATGCATAGCCAAACAAACTCGACCACTGGCTGTTACCCTGATCTTTTGATCCTTTCTTATCTGGATACCACTGTTTATCCAAGGACTTGCCTTATCCCCTTGCGGTGTAAGCAGGAAAACGGCAGTTCTTTCATTTATTCCAGTGCTAATCACAAATGCTCCGGACGACTCGACACTTACTTTAATACCGGGAGTCACCCATTGCGTTGTCACAAGGATGCTGACAATCACGATCCAGACAATCATTCCAACCCCGAGTAAAAGTAGAAGGAATCGAACAAACGGCTGCCAATTGCCTGTGAGGTGAGTAACGAACCTTTCGAAACTCATAAGATTATCCTCCTTTCAATCTCAATGTAATCCGAGTCACCTTGGCTGGGCGGTTCAGGCATATATTTCTGCATTCTATTTGTCGCGATTTGTTCGCCGTCAATTATCAATAGTTGTATTATATGTCTAATAAATGGTTTTGGATTTACTTGAGTTAAAGATCTCTAATATATCCACTAATGAGTCTCCGCTATTGATTTTACGGACCCACGGGCTCAGGATCAGGAGGATTCCGTTGTTTGTTTACTATTGAATGGTCTTCTCCCAGACCATAATACTCGGGGTGAATATATAGGCCACGTTCGTCGCCTTCCTTCACAATCTCGACTGATTGATGCATGTCGAGTGAATAAGGATCTTGCCTTAACGCAGTTATTTCCCACGAAATTTTCATATTCGCCTTACCACCTGATATGGTAAATTTGTTTGACTTAATCTCTTCAGCAATATAGACTGGAGCGAATTCTCCAATGCAAGTGAGTTGATAGCGGAAATCTGTATTTAAAGATTCGAAATACTGCGGAAGCTCAACTACGCCTTTGCCTTCCTTATCGAGAACAATATTACCTGTATATATATTTAGCATATCTGGGGAGGCAACATCACTATGACATAGATATTTATTTGATGGATCCAGTGGATGATCTATTATGTATCCTCCGCCAGATTTGGAAATTGATCCCGTAGAGTATACATTACCAATAAAATATCCTCCATAATTACCATTACTGTTACCACAATCAGCTAATAAACCATAGACTGTATTACCAGAATCTGCTGAAGCATAAACACCATAGGCAACATCTCCTCCTCGTGCTCTTCCATATATCCCCCATGTTCTAAATCCCGTTGTTGGAGGAATATCCAAGCTACGAGCAACTCCTTTCACTCCCGCACAGTCACCGTTAGATATTGCTTCACCCGCAAGTGCGTATGCAACACCATAATGATCTGTCGCAGTATGAGAAATAAAGCTGGTTACACCTACCAAATCGCCGCTTCCGCTATTGTTAAGTACAATATCAATTGCGGACCGTCCCCCTCCATCATCCAAGTCTCTTTTTACTTGTAAGAAAGTGGGGCCCAATCCATAAATGTCCGAAATATTTAGTGAGCTTTTTATTGTTAAGTCCCCATCCACAACCGTATGACCGACTATTTCAAATTTCTCAGAAGGTGTTGATGTTCCAATGCCTACTCGATCAGTTGAAGTCTCTAATCTTACAACATCGCCATCATCGCGCCAGCCGGGAGTGACTAAAGCAAAGCCGGCTGTATCAGCACGTAGGGCATGATAAGCATAGGAGACAGAGGTCAGTTTCGTTCGTGGGACGATTTCTTCACCAACAACCGAAATTGATAACCATCGCGCCGTATCCTCTGCGAATAAATCATCCTGAAAGTGGCCGAGTTGAACCGAAAACAGACCATTCTCAACCGGCACTGTCATACGATCACTCACCCAAAGGATATCTCCATTTTCCTCAGCGTTGTAGATTCGAAATACGATACTATAATCATCATCCGGCACAGGATCACCTTGATCGTCTGTTAGACGCCCCTGGTAGTTGATTACCTGCGGCACTTCAGCTAATACGAAGGCCGCTATAAGAAGTGATGTGATCAGAAATACAAAGATTGCGGTTTTCATGATTTCCTCCCACGAAGTAGATTTGTTGAATTTCAGATTGACCGGGTTGTGCTCAAAACCTTAATGAAATATACCATTTCCCTATCCAGGAGTCAATCCCAATGTGGTGTTATATGACCTCAATACGTTTTCGTATTCTCCCTTCAATCGACAGTCTCTCCAATCATTTATCAACGGCGGGTATTTTAAACGGGACAGATTTTCCCCGCTTTAATATTGGAAAAAGAAATCCGTTGTTATAAGAGCCTGCGCCTATTGATCAGTTATATTATTTGGTTAACCACATAATCCAATCCAAACTGTCGCAATTCGAATTTAATCCGGTGAGGTCGTTTCATGACCTCCCTTATTCCCCACTCATACCAGTCCTGCAAAGCGGAATTTCGAATAACGTCACCTTGTTCTTTTGAGAGAGTCCTCGGCAGAGTTGGTGTCATTTCGAAAAACGCCATGACATTTCTGACTACATGATCGAATTCATCAGCGGTAACTTCATAATTGGGGAAAAAAGTTACTGGCTGGCCGCATGATGTTAGCGTTTTCATGTTAGCTGTTACTCGTTTCTCAATATCCCGGAGTTTTGATTTCAGCATAATTCCGCCCCCTTAAACTATTGCACAAAATCCCCAATATTCCCGCCTGTAGGCGCCACCACGGGCTCTTTGTGATGGCAGGAGACCATTTCCTCAAGTTGCTTTATTCGCTCTTCAAATTCGCCTTGTTCGCGGGTTTTCAATATCACACTGACAAGATATCCAATGGAATTGGCAATCTTGGGATTTATTTGTCCGCGGCGAACCTGGCTAATCGTCTCACCCAACAACCGCATAATATCATCAGACGACTCAATTTTAATATCCGGCGTATCTGCCGGCAGATTTCGAGGATCCCGGCTATTCTTTCCCCCGATCCGACCGGCGGCCTTAACCTGGTCGGCGGTTTCCGGATTGTGAAAGAAACAGAAATCCTTCCCGGTCATGGCCCTCGCCTTACACCGTTCACCGTTCTTTTTAACGCCTTTACATTGCATTGCTTAAGCAATCTCCCGGGAGGCTTGATACATTCGCCCCCACTTATGCGGTTCTCAGAATGGTTTCAAACGGGATTTTGATATCTGCAAGAATAGACATTCTCGCCCCCCAGTATGTTTGATTCATCTTTTAAAACTAATCCAATGAATGTTTCCAGAATCTACCGAAACCCCTACGCCCGATATTCGTATTATTTCTCTATGTTAATCGTATTTTCCATCCCGAATGACACAGTGGAGGTTACATGAAAAGACGAATCTCTATCCCCGTCGCAGTCGTGTTAGGCGTATCATTGGTGATGCTCTATATAATGTCCTGTGGACAACAGCAAAAAAGCAGTAATCCCACTTCCCCCAACCTGATTACGTTCTCAAAAATCGATAAAGCCGCCGAAATCAGCACCGGTGACGGGGTCACAATCGCCGTTATCGACTGGCTGTTCGATCTCAGCGATGATGCCCGGCAGAAATATATCGTCCCGGCCTCCATGGTTCCCGGAGAAAATATCGGTGAGCTGGAATCCTGGCACGGCGAGTGGATGGCGGAAATCGTCCATGCCATAGCCAAGGACGCCAAAATCATCCCGATCAGGGCGCGTGCTCAAGGCAATGATGATTTCGCGGAGTATCTGATTAAAGGGATTTATTACGCCGCCGACCACGGGGCGACCGCCGTCAGCAGTTCCATGGGAGAGATGGTCCAATCCCCCGCGCTGGACTCGGCGATTGCCTATGCCGAAGCACATGGCATGATTTTCGTGGATGTGCATCCGGAACTCATCATGGTTGATGGCCAGAATCCCAGATCATGCCAATCCGGAGAGTGTAATGATCTCATCATTCATGCCGGGATCGTGTCCGTTCCTAATTATGTGGTCGAGCCGGAATCCAATCGGGACATCTATACCTGGGCATATAATCTGGAGCCCAAATACAAGGACGGATGGGGATATTCCAACGCGCCACCGGTTATCACCGGAGTTATTGCCCTGATGAAAA
>JAFGAL010000032.1 GCA_016933695.1 Candidatus Zixiibacteriota bacterium
GTTTCAATCGCCGGCGTATAGTGCAACGCCAATCCCAGGAAATCCGGGAGGTACGTGGAATATCCGTCGATCAGGATGGGAGCTTCCTGACCGTAATCGGCCCAGGTGGGAATCGTGAAATACACCTTCAACACCGGACCGGTCCCGGCTTCGAGATCGGGTGTCCCCGCCTGGTTGTAGATATAGAATGCCGCTCGGCGATGAAGCGGGTCTTCGGTTATTTTCATGGCATGATCCATATATTCGGTACGACAGCCCAGGGTGGAAAAAGAATCCAGCGTCAACCCCATTGCCCCATAGTACACCACGGGGATTTTGATCGCCTGTAACGGAATGGACGTGCTGGCGGTGATGACAAACTCGACCGATTCACCGGGTTCACCCGGCACGGTTACTCCGCTCAATGTATCCGCCAGCGCTCGGATATACTGACGCGCGACATAGGTCTGCGAGCGAACGCCGTCGTCGACTTTCACGGAAACATCGTACGCCCCGCGTTCGGTGTACGTATGCGATGGTGACTGCACGAATGCCGAATCGCCGTCGCCGAAATCCCACACCCAGTCGATAACATTCCAGCGGGACGTGGCGCTGAAACTGACTTCCAGCGGAAGCCATCCCCAGGTGGTATCGGCCTCAATCTCGGCGAACATCGGAATGAATTTGACAACATTTCCGGCGAAACTCGGAATCGCGAGGTAATCGTCGTGCACATTATAATGCAAACCGGCCGGTTCATCGAGACTGTCGCAGATCAATTCCGGCGATCCGGAAAACGTACTGTCGAACATGTACACCCTTCCCAATCCCGTATGCGATGAAACATAGGTATTACCCAGGTTATCCATCGTAACTCCGTCGAAATAACTGAACGCGGCGGTGGTCACAACCGTCACGGTCCCGTCATCGGGATCAATTGCACGGATATTACCACTGGATTCATAGGAAACCACCAGGATTCTATCATGAAACGGATCATAGACACAATCCTGAGTATTACTCGGCAAACCCTCGACAAAAATCTCATAGCTGTAATCGGTCAGGCTGATGCGGTAAATTCTGCCGCCGGTATCGACGACATAGAGATACTCACCGTCCGATGTCATGCCGTCGAGATGACCGACCGTGGGCAGAAACATATTCACAATGATTTCATCCGTAACCAGATTGATACCGATGAAATTGCTGGTGGAAACGTATAATGTATCGCCGACAATAGTCATGCCTAGCGCATGGCCGAGACCGGTTTTGTAATAGCATTCATTCCATTCCGAATCGACCTGAACAATAGTACCATTGCTGTAATTGGCAATCAGGTAACGACTGCGAAGGGAATCGTAGACAATGCTTTCGGGGCCGGAGTACAATCCGTCGGAAAACGCATACGGAGAAATCAGACACGCCGTCAGCACCAGTGCAATCAATACGGTTTTGGGCATAGTAACATCCTCATAAATAGCGGTTCGCGGCAGCAACAAAGAGACTCTTTGGATTCATATTGTTTGTTCCAGTGTTCCACTGAAAGTACAAATCTTTCACACAATCGAATCGAAGCATCCGCGAAAGGTGAAATCATCGGGCTTTACCATGTGGCGGGGAGGTGCCGGAAAGGGGCGATGCCCTCATGGCCCGGGGAACGGGTTATCTGATGTAACCGGGCAAAAAAATCCCGGGGCGGTCCATCAAACCGCTCCGGGAGGTCTCTGCAATTCCAGGATGATGGTCACGTTGTCATGCAGAGACATTGTCAAAGAATAGCCGCTCTATTCCTCTAACACCGCATTTTTCTATCTCAGTTCAGCTCACCTCAGGACCGGGTACCGGCCCTGAGGTTCGCATCAAATGCAAGTTATGACCGGATATACACACGCCAAGGAACAGGTCACACTTGTTGTCATAGACTGTCTAACCAGTCTCGCTAGTATAGTAGTGTAAAGGCGCGATTTCTTTCAAGGAAAGTGATAATACACGCAAAAATACTCACATATCGGGATAATTGTCCGCTTTTAGATACGACGATGTCCGCAAACGGACATGCTTTTTGAAATATTTGCTTTTTTACTGTAAAATTCCTATGTTGTTGGTGATGGTCGAACTGCTATAAAAACGACTTACATATTGAATATCAACGAGTTACATTCATTTGCCCGTCAGGGAGGGTCTGCTGAGGAACAACGTCTCTTTGCAGTTTTAACTGACATATTTCGCCGCTTCGTGCAACAAAGGGTATGGAGCAGGCAGGATTGCGAGGAAATAGTGCAGGAGACCCTCACCACCATCGCGGAAAAATACCGTGATATTGAGTTTGAGACCAGCTTCGCCGCCTGGGCCTATCGAGTTCTGGAACATAAAATCCTGCATTATTATCGGACCAAGCGATGCCGCGAAAGCAAATTCGCCCAAACCCTCGACGGGGTCGATTTCGCGACGACCGAGGCCTTCAATCCCAACCTGAAACGAAAACTGCTGGACTGCCTCAGGCAGATCAGCCGGGGCAATCGGAGGCATGCCCGAATCCTGGCACTCAGATACCAGGGTTTCTCAGCGGAGGAGATATGTGACAAATTGCGAATAACTCGCAATAACGCGTATATCATCCTTTCGCGAGCCAGGGCGATGCTGAAACGGTGCCTCCAGGAGGGGGCGGAAGAAGAATGAGTAACGACCGCAAAGATAATTTGAAAGACCTGCTGTACGCCTACGAACTCGGCATGCTCACTGACGAGGATCGCCGCGAGCTGGAACTTCACCTGCTGGAAAACGAACAGGACTTTGAAGATTTCAAGGAATTCCATGACGTTATCACTCTGATGCGTCAGGATAGTGACGTAAGGCGGACGATCGAGGAAATCGCACAAGAGCAGGCCGATGAGGACGAAGTCGTCGAGTCCGGCCAGACGCGGCACTGGCGGCGGCGCTGGCCGGCGCTGGCATCGATTTTGGTCATTGCAATTCTGCTGATTCTAAAACCCTGGCAGATAGAGATCCATCCCACCCAGGAGGCGATCGCCGAAGAAAACCGGCTGGCGATTACCATGTTCGAGAATTGTGTCGATCCGGCCGACAATCAGGGACTGGGCAAAATCATGGCCAATCTCCTGATTACCGATCTCTCGGAATCGCGATACCTTCAAGTGGTTTCCAGTCAACGACTGAATGACATCCTCAAGCAGGTTAATCGCGACATCACCGACCTGCACGACGATCAGGTCGCAATCCAAATCGCCCGGAGGGTGAATGCGCAATGGCTGTTAACCGGAGCCATTCTTCAGACCGCCCCGTATTATGTTATTACGGCACAAATTGTCGATGTCCGTTCCGGCGATATTCTTCAATCGGAAAGGATCACTGGAACGCCTGATGAAGATATCTTTACTATGGTTGACAAATTGACGGTGCAAATTAAAAACGAGTTGTCTCTTCCCATGGAGGCGTTGAATGAACCCGATCGACGGATTGCAGATGTTACCACCCATTCCCAAAAAGCATATTTTTATTATCTCGAGGGTGTTGATTATTTCAACCGTTTTTACAAAGTCGAGGCGATCGAGAGTTTCCGTAAAGCGCTGGAAAACGATCCCTCTTTCGCCATGGCCTACTATGCCATGGGCGTCGCCGGACGGCCCGAGATGTACGACTCGGCATTGAAATATATCGACAATACCAGCGAGCAGGATCGGTACTGGATCAGACGCGCCATTGCCGTGCGCGACGGGGATCCCATAAAGGCACTCCGGGAGATGGAGAAATTCGTCGAGCGATATCCCGATCACAAGGAAGCGCTCTACTACCTGGCTCAGCACCAATACGCATACGGCAATTATGACAGCGCTGCAGTGTTGTTGCACAAAACGATCGAGTATGATTCGCTGTTCCAGCAGGCGATTAATCTGATGGCCTATACGTATTATCAACTCGGCTTCGCAGACAGTGCACTTGCCATGATCGATATATATATCAAACAGGCGCCGAATGATGCCAATCCATATGACAGTCGCGGTGACATTTGCAGTGGCAACAATATGCTTGACGAGGCGATTGCATCGTACGAACATGCGCTGGCGATCAAACCCGATTATTATGCGTCTCTGACCAAACTGGCGATGCATTATATCTACGCCGGCACATACGAGCGGGCGGATAGCTGCTTCCGAATTATGATGAATTCCGATAATGCCGACACGCGTGTCATGGGACGGTTGTATATGGCCTACAGCGCGGTTTATTCCGGACGGTTCGGGCGGGCCTTGCAACAACTTCATGACAACGCCGCGGCGGATCGCCTCGAATACGGCGAAGAGCGTTACCCCTGTTTTCCGCTCCTGACGGCAGTCGTCCACCGGCAACAGGGGCATCTCGACAGCGCCCTGACGGCAATGAAAAAGGTCATGCACATCAACGCCAAATTCTATCCGCACGGATTGCTGTTCGGGAAGGCATTCCAGGTCCAGTTGCTGGCGGAGGCGGGCGACTTTGCGCAAGCCGAGAAAGAGGCGGAAGTCCTGAAGGCATATTTTGACAGCACCGGGAAAGAACCGGGAGATTACCATTATGTTAAGGCCATTATCGCCTATGAACGCGGCGATCTCGAGGGTGCCATTGCCGAATATGAACAGGTAAAATTCGGCCAGATCATGGCATCACCCATGCATTTCATTCTGGGGAAATTATATTATGAAACGGAACGTCTGGACAAGGCGACGGCCGAGTTTGAAGAGGCGATCGCGCATTATACCGACTGGCGATTGTTCTGGGCGCCGATAACAGTGAAGTCGCATTATTATCTGGGATTGATTTACGAGCAAACCGATCGCAGAGAGGATGCGATTGCGCAGTACGAAACATTTCTGGAAATCTGGAAAAACGCCGATCCGGGCATAGACGAAATCGACGACGCCCGCGTAAGATTAAAACGACTTAAGGCACGGTCGTAGTAATATTTGATTTCAAGTTAAGTTTTCATTTAATTCACTAATCTACAAGTCGTCAATCGCATGGCCACCAGACGAAATTGCCGACGCACTCCCCTTCGATAGATATATGCAAACGAAACCCGTCGACAACCGGACGATATAATACACTCGGTTACTAAATCTTCACCTATCAATAATCGTGGGTGCCGATCACGACCTCTTTGCCGAAATTGTCCTTGACCAGTTTCGCGATCTGCTCGAAATCAAGCGGGCACTGGCCGGTCTTTTTCGCTTTCACCATGCAGGTGCCGAAATGAATAATGTCGTACTCCTGCCCGATACTCTCCGCGATCTCGTTCATCAACACCAGTTTCGGCATGATCAGCCCCGGGCAGTCGCCGCAATTGCCCAGCGCGATCAGGTCGATCTCATCTTCGTACCGCGAAAATGTCCCATCTTTGTACTTAATCGCCTTCAGACATTTTTCGCAGGCGATACACAGTTGATCCTGAATGCGTTTGCATCCCACAATAGCCACTTTAGCCATGATGTCCTCCCCTGATACTCCTGGAAACCGGTTTGTTCAGACTATGCCGTATAATAACGATCCACCGTGCGCTTTGACAAGAATATAATTCTCGTCCGGCCGGTTTCAGAAAGGGCTTGCCAAACCACGCGGTTTTGGCTATTCTTGGCCGCAAGGAAATTGAGCACGATGGTCTATATTGTATGCTATCGTCTTCAAGTCTTGAAACTCGGTAATGAATGCACAAAACAATACACGGGAGAAAACACCAATGAAAACCTGTCACCTGTTGATTTTATTCGGTTTGCTGGCGACGTTATTCATGATCGGTTGCCAGGGGGATGCAAAGAACAAAACCGACGTCGCCGATACGGAACCGGTTCGCGATGTCCCGGCGATGGATGCCTTCATGGCGGTTCTTGAGAACGCCATGCATGCCGAGGTCGACAGCAATTATCAGACCCTGCGGGAAACCGCTCCGCAATTCACCGCGGCGCTGGATTCCCTGTCAAATGCCGACCTGCCGGAATTCCATCAGGATGTTAAAGAGGAGTTTGCCGGCCTGACCAACACCCTCTCGGTCGCGGTTGAGGGATTTGTCAATGCCGCCGGAAACGCCGACGACGTCGCGCTTGAAGAAGCACTCACCACGGTGCGCAAAGCCTACATTCATCTGTGGACCCTGCTGACTCCGGCGGTTCCGGAAATCGATGATTTCCATACTGTCCTGCGACCGATCTGGCATCAGTCGGTCCCCAACGAGGATTGGGGCGCGGTCAAGGCCGTTTTGCCGAAATTCGAAAGCACTCTGACGGCATTGGGACACGCGAAGCTTCCCGAAAAATACGCCTATGCGCAGTTGAAGTACGACCAGGCGGTGCACACTCTGAAAACCGCATATGATTCGCTGAAAACAACCTGCGATGCCGGCCAGGATGATTTGATCCTCGATAAAATGACCGATCTGCATGACGCATTCCATGCCTTGCAGGAATTCTACGAATAGATATGTTGTTACGGGGCCGGAGCTTTCCGGCCCCGGCTCTTTCTCTCACTATCCCGTTTTGTAAACACTCTTGCCAACGATCTTGCGGTCACGTATAATTCAACGACGTAGATGAATAGCAGACAGGAAAGGTTATCCATGGATACGCTTTTCAACGATCCCGGTCGGTCCGTTCCCAATGAACGTCGCCCCGATAATCCGGTCGATCCGCTGTTCGTGCATCGCTGGTCGCCCCGGGCGTTCGATCCGACACCGATACCGGAAAATATCCTGCTGACATTATTCGAGGCCGCGCGCTGGGCTCCGTCGGCACGCAACGAACAGCCGTGGTTGTTTCTGTACGCATCGGATGAAAACGGCCTCGCCGCCTACCGCTCAGCGCTGGTCGAGTTCAATCAGACCTGGGCGAATACGGCTCCCGTGCTGGTGTATTTACTGGCGCGTCGCAATACTCAACACAACAACCAGCCGAACGATTGGGCGGCATTCGATTGCGGTGCGGCATGGATGGCGCTGGCAATGCAGGCGCGGCAATTCGGCCTGTATTCGCATGCGATGGGAGGCTTCGATCCGGACAGGGCGTATGACGTACTCGGAGTCGACCGCGCCGAATTTCGCATTATGTGCGCGATTGCGATCGGCCGATATGGCGATCCCGATTCACTTCCGGATGAAATCCGCGCTCGCGAACATCCCAACGAACGCAAACCGGTGACAGAAATCGCCATCAAGGCCTGAAACGAATCCTCTTGTGGGATGGTTGTAAATTGTGCGATATTTTATCCGCATATCATAATCCGCCAATTCAGGAGGTAATATGACCATACGCGTTTGCACGATAGTGCTTATTCTGCTTTCGCCGTTTTTTTCATTTGCCGGAGATAAAGCCATCCCGGATTATTACCTGAGAAGCAATTTCCTGTTCACGTCACCTTCGGCATTCAATAACGGACTGGTCGGTTTTGCCAATCCGGCCAATCTGGGACTGGTGCATCGTTACGAGTCGCGATTCATCTGGTCGACCAGGGGAACCGATGCCGGAACATTTCGCGATTGGGGAACATATCTTGCCGTGCATGGACTCGGATTCAGTGTTCAGCAACAGGATATCGGCGGGATCGATGTTACCGATTACCGCATCGGTATCGGCGGCGGTTCCGGCGAGTTTGCCACGGGGCTGTCCTACGGCTGGTCAAAAGGCGATTACGACGCGCTCGGCCGGGAGCGACTGCTGTCGCTGGGATGTATCATAAGACCCGTCCGGTATTTGTCGGTCGGTGTTATCGGCACCACCTCGCTTGAAAGCAAGGCCAACGAGGCGACGGGGGAAATCGGAGTTCGGCCACTCGGCACACCGCTGGTAACCCTGTTTGCCGACGGCGCCATCCAGCGCGGAATGCGTTTCGATGACGCCCCCTGGAGTGTCGGTGCGGCAGTGCAGGTTGTCCCCGGGATCAGCCTGGTTGGACGGTATTTCGAATCGGAAGCGTTCACCGCCGGGGTGACGGTCGATCTCGGGACTTTCGGACTGGGTTCGCAAACGTATTTTGATACCGATCAGCACCATGCATCGTACACGCACTCGGTTCGGCTGGGTGCAATGCAACCGAGTATTTTCCCCGAATTGTTCGAAAAGGATCGACGGTATCTGGCCGTTAACATGAAGGGAATGCTGGACTATCATGCGTATCGGTTTTTCGACGGCGGCAAGATTCGTTTCGCCGAACTACTCAGCGACATCCAGGCCGCGGTTGACGATCCGCGAGTCAGTACCATTGCGCTGAATCTTTCGTCGATGCGCGCCTATCCTGAGCATGCCTGGGAAATCCGGGAGGAATTGCGCAAGGCGCGCGAGGCCGGCATACGCGTGGTGATCGCCATTGACATCTGCGGCATGACCGGTTATCACCTTGCCAGCGTGGCGGATAAAATTATCATGGATCCGGAAGGTTTCATGCAGTTGTACGGATACGCATTAAGTCGAACCTTCTTGAGGGGAACTCTCGACAAGCTGGGTGTGGGGTTCGACGAATGGCGTTATTTTAAATATAAATCGATGGCGGAAACATACAGCCGCACCGGAATGTCCGATGCCGATCGTGAACAGCGGCAGGCGTTTGTCGATGATTGGTACAACATCGTCAGAGACGAAATCTGCGCCTCGCGTAATATTGCACCGGATCAATACGATAAGCTGATCAACGAAAATGGTTTCTTTCTCGCCGATGCGGCGCTGGAACACGGCCTCGTGGATACTCTGGCGCGCTGGTCGGATATCGGCCGCATCATCAGTGAGATGAATAACCGCGCCATGCGGGGAATCGATGCCGACGGGTTACTGGCCAACGCCCTGCCCCCATCCGAATGGGGACCGCGTCCGCGTATCGCGGTCGTTTACGCCATCGGCGCCTGCGAAATGGATAGCGGTATTCGCGGCCGCTGGCTGGAACGCGTTTTTCTCTCACTGGCACGGCAACCATCGGTGAAAGCGGTCGTGTTTCGGGTCGACAGCCCCGGCGGATTAAGTCTTCCCAGCGATATCACCGCCCAGGCGCTTCGCAAATGCGCCCAGCACAAACCGGTGATCGTCAGCCAGGGACAAACCGCCGCCTCGGGCGGGTACTGGTTGTCGATGTATGCCGATACAATCGTGGCCGGGCCGTACACCCTGACCGGTTCGATCGGCGTCATCGGCGGATGGGTGTACGATGACGGCTTCGGAGAAAAGACCGGCATGAGCGCCGACCATGTCACGCACGGAGAACACGCCGACATCTGGACCGGCCTTACTCTCCCGCTTCTCGGTTTGACCCTGCCGGCGAGAAACCTCAATGAGTACGAACAGGACCGCGTGGAGATCATTATTAACCAGATGTACGATTCCTTCGTTAAAAAGGTCGCCGAGGGGCGCGGATTGAGCGTCGAACGCGTTCGCGAAATCGGCGAAGGACGCGTATATTCGGGCATCGACGGCAAGGAACTCGGGCTGGTCGATGAAATCGGCGGTCTGACCACCGCGCTGGCGATTGCGGCCGAAAAAGCCGGCCTGAGACCGAATCAGGATATTGATATTGTCGAGATTCCCCAATACCGGGGATGGTTCAAACCGCTTCTGCCGAAATCCCCGATTGCCGGAAATATCGAATCCGATCCTGTGGTTCAGTTCCTGAAGTTTTACGGCGAACATAATGGACAACCGGTTCCCCTGCTGTTGCCGGGGTTTTATCCCACAGCGGATTTCTAAAACCAACTCGTTCGACCGGCCCGAATACGATTTGTCTTCGGGCCTTTTTCAATGCCAGTCGTATACTTCATTCGTGGATTATTTTAGCCCACGAAGGAAACATTTTGCCGGTTTGCCTGTTAAATCGTACACGAAAACAAGAAAGGGGCATCATTATGATATCCCCCACACGACTTTGCCTATTGCTGGCTGTAACGGTAGTCCTGTTTGGTTCCGGCGCAAACGACAGCACTCGCGGACAACAGGCGAACGGAGAGACAGAAATGGATACGGGTATGCTGGAAGGTACGATAACCGCACCGGAATTTCCGGACGGTATGGAATGGTTGAACACCGCACACCCTTTGCGGCTGGCGGATTTACGCGGCAAAATCGTTCTGCTTGATTTCTGGACATTTTGTTGCATCAACTGCATGCATGTCCTTCCCGACCTGAAGAAACTCGAGGTAAAATACCCCGACGAATTAGTGGTGATCGGCGTGCACTCCGCCAAGTTTACCAACGAAAAAGACAGTGATGCGATTCGTCAGGCGATTCTTCGGTACAACATCGCGCATCCGGTTGTCAATGATCGCGACTTTGTCATCTGGCGTTCCTATGGCGCGCGCGCGTGGCCGACACTGGTGCTGATCAATCCGCAGGGCAAGGTGATCGGTATGCATTCCGGCGAGGGAATATTCGAACCATTCGATGAGATCATATCGCAGGCAATACGCTATTTTGACGGCAAAGGTCAATTGCAACGCAAACCGATTCATTCGACACTGGAACGGACCAATCGTCCCTCCACCCTGCTGGCGTTTCCGGGTAAGGTCAAGGCCGATCAAAGCGGACAACGATTGTTTATCACTGATTCCAATCACAATCGCGTTTTGATTACCGATCCGGACGGACGAATTCTGGATGTAATCGGAAGCGGTCGTCGCGGGCAGGCCGACGGCACGTTCGAAACCGCCGCGTTCGCACAACCACAGGGAACGGCCTTTGATAAAGATGTTCTCTATATCGCTGACACGGAAAACCACACCATCCGCGCCGCGAATCTTACTACTCGTGAGGTAATCACCATACTTGGAACCGGCAGGCAGGCCCGATCATACAATGTTTCGGGGAAAGGAAGAGACGTCGCCCTTAATTCACCCTGGGATGTGCTCGTACTGGATAATCAATTGTATATCGCCATGGCGGGATCGCACCAGTTGTGGGTTGCCGATCTGAATACGTTCGATGCCAAACCCTTCGCCGGTTCGGCCCGTGAGGCCAGAATTGACGGTCCGCTCCGAACTGCGGCGCTGGCCCAGCCCAGCGGATTGACTACCGACGGCAAGCGATTGTATTTCGCCGACAGCGAAATCAGTGCCATTCGCTCGGCGGATGTTACACCCAACGGCAGAGTCGCAACCATTATCGGTGAGGATTTATTCGAGTACGGCGATATTGACGGTTCTCGCGCAATTGCACGACTGCAACACCCGCTGGGGGTGGTATATTATAAGGATAAACTTTATGTGGCGGACACGTACAATTCCAAAATAAAAGCGATAGACCCAAAGCAAAACACAAGTACAACGCTGGCCGGAACCGGAGAGGCCGGATTCGTCGACGGTGGTTTTGCCGTCGCTCAATTCAATGAACCCTCCGGTATCACGGTACTGAACGACAAATTGTATGTGGCCGATGCCAACAATCACGCCATTCGCGTGTTGAGTCTTGAGACCGAACAGGTCACCTCGTTGGTGCTTGGCAATCTTGAGGTCCTGGCGGGGCAGGCAAAGGAACGCTTCCAGGGACGGATCATTGCCCTGCCCCGTCAAACACTTGCACCCGGAACGGCCACGATCTCGGTCAATGCGATATTGCCGGACAGTTATCATCTGATCGAAAATGCGCCAATGTCTTGTGAATCGCACTCATCCAGTCACGAAGTTGTATCGTTTCCCGATGAGATGTCGAGCAGAGAGAATTCTCCTTTAGCCTTTCCAATTAACCTTCGGGTAACGACTGCACCCGGTATGAGTGAGTTGACATTCGATATCGTTGTGTACTATTGCCGCGACGGACAGGACGGAGTCTGTATGATCGACAATGTCCGCCTGACCCTCCCTGTTGAAGTAAACGAAGATGGCGCCGAACGGATTGCCGTCCCGGTCGAAGTACTATTCCCCTAAAAAAATACGGCGGTGCCGAATGCACCGCCGTTTTATTGTACCAAGTATAATCTAGATTATATCGTCAGCCAGAAATCTCGCGGATACAGTCGATAGATCGGCTGTTTACCCTCGGTGTTTTCCACCAGCGTCTCCAATGATGCAAACTGCGGTTCCGGGCCAACCAGAAACACGTACGCACCCGGATTGGCCGAGATTGGTTCACCGTATCCGATCAACACCCGGCCGTACACGTCATCCATACGTTCACGCAGTTTGGAATACAGGTTTTTGTCCTTGCTGGTTTCAAGAATCTTCTTGCGGTACGTCGCGATCCGCTCCGGCGTATAGCCGTCAGCGAGATCGGCCGCCATTGCTTCTCCCCGCGACACATAGCGCGAGGCCGCGCGAGTATCGCCGAAAATCTGCGCCACGGAGTAACTGCACAACTCGGGATTCTCTTTCGCGCTTTCGAGTTCACTCACCACGAAACGCATGGTCTCGGCAACATCCGGGCAACGTTCGGCATAATACCCGACGCGTCCACTTGAAGCCCCGATGCTGACTCCATTGCTGTACGCCAGGCCGGCACTCCAGGTGCGCATGAACAGGCTGTGCGGACCGCCGCCACAATACATCTCACCCGCCAGGATATCCAAAACCGCGCAAGTGTCGTACGGTTCGGCGTATTTTGCCGAAACGATTATCACACCGTTATTGGTTCCGTCGTACACCAGACCGACATAGGTCGGTGGTTCAGAAATCCCCGCCGCCCGGCTCTGCAGGCGTTTCGTGATGCATGGAACATCGGCATACGTCTGCTTGGATACCCCACCGGTATCGAGCTGTCCCACGAACTCGCGGATGCTGTCCATGGTTGCCGCCCGATCGGTGGAATTGGACACCATGTACAGGCGGGCGTTGTCGGTATGCCGGATCAATCCCATGACACGTTTGATATCGTTGATTGCCTGTTCCGGCGTGACCGAGATGTCCTGCGCCATCTCGTTGCAGAGATACGCCCAATCATCAGCCAGATTGGCATCGGGAATTTCGGCCAGCGAGGCACGCAGTAATCTCATGGCCTGAAGGACATTGGCATACGCGGTAGCGGTCAGATCGGTCAGATACGGTGCAAACAACTCCGAATATTTCGGATCGGGCTGATCGTTGTCGAGAATTCCGGACAACATGGCCGACAGCTCCTTGCGGCTTTTCGTCTGCCCGTATCCTCCCAGACTTCTCAGGTACCATACCAGTTCGTTGCGCGCGGTTTCATCACCAGGATCGGTTAACAGACAGCGCAGACGGTGATAGTGATGCGTCTGAGTCAGAAAACTGCCGGCGGTCAAGAACAGCGGATCGGTTTGATACCGATAGGCATAGGACGGATTGGTCACCCACCCCTCTTCGGAGCCTTTCATGCGGTTGCGCAACGCAACCAGATTCTGGTCGATAACGTCCAGCATCCGCGGAATATTATCCACACTCAAATATGGTGAGTACAACGCCAATTGCATCCAGTGCAGGGCGTTATTGAATTCATCCAGATTGCTGCCGGCACCGGTCAGCATCAATTCAATACGGCCGCTTTGATATCCCAGATCGAAATCCGCATTCAACCGCAGAACTTCTTTGCGCAGTCGCGCCTGCATGTCTTCGTACGGGACGACCACACCATTCTCGACAACGCCGATTTCGGTCATAACATCGGTGAGAAACGGCACGTACACCAGATCACTCCCCGGAACGACATCAAGCCGCAGGGCCAGCCCGACCGTCGCTGAGTTCATGTTTTCGAACGTCGACGCCACCAGCGGAATATCGCCGGGCAGGGTAATTGTTTCGTAATGCAACTGCTCGTCCAGTGTTAACGGCGGATTGTCGACAAAACCGGGCAATTCCTGATCGGCGGCAAGCTTTTCCAGCTGCGCGGTGTTGGCGTCGAATTCCTCTTTGTACCGCGCGATCGCCTCCAAGTCGTCGGACACACCATACTTCTTCTTGAAGTCGGCAAGGTATTTCGCCAACCGCGCCTGTTTGGCCTCATTCATCTGCACCATCATGGACGGATCCGGTTTATGCCCAACGGCATACGGAAGCACCTCGAGAAGCCGGGCATCATCGATAACCTGTTTCCAGAAATTGGTTCCGGTCGCCAGCAGACTTTCAGCATAGGCAAACTGCTCTTTGAACACCATCGATTTGCGAAACCCGTCAACCTGTTCCAAGTCACGCAGAGTCGACATCCATCCCCCGGCCGAACCGCGGCGGAAACCGAACATGGGCGGCGTATTGAGATAATCTTCCAGCTGTTTGCGCTGACCGATCAGACGACTTTCCACCTCATGGTTGAACTGAAGCAGATCTTCGGAGTGGTCGGCATAATCATACACATGCCGGAGTTCTGCGATAATCATTGAGCGGATGCTGTCCACCATGGTTTCATTGACATGGACATTGTCTATGCCCTCGAGCGCCAGCTGCACCGGACTTCCCTGATATGGCGGCAACCAGTTCCAGACTTCACTACCACCAATATTGATTTTCCGTTTCTCGGAATTTATAAACAGGTTGTACAGGTTCGAAGTCTGACCGGAAGCGAACGCATCGAGAAACACGGTCAACAAATTGCGCTGGTTATCATCCAGTTCCAGATACGCCGGCCACGAAAAGTACATGTTACCCGGATCCTGGGGATTCTCGCTGGGATAGGTGACAATCTTGGTCGTCCCGAACGGCGCCGGATGCGTTTCCGTGGCCGGGTACGCGTTGATACCGACATATTCTCTGGCATCCGGGTTCTTCCAGCATCGAGACAGAATGCCATCCATCCGTTTGAGAAAATCATCGACCGGCATATTGTCGGGAATCGCCACGATCAACCCCATGTTGGCCGGCGTATAGCATTTCCGGTGAAATTTCCACATGTCTTCGGCGGTCATAGTTCTGATAGCCGACGGTTCTCCGCCGGAGATATACGTCATCGGATGATTGTTGCCATAAATCATTCTACTCATCGGCTCGTCATAATAATACCACGGCTTCTCGAAGGCGCTGACCATCTCGGTATATACCGTGCCCTTTTCCTCGAGAAACAACTCGCCTGTTTGCGGGTCTTTGGAGATACCGATATGGCACACCTCACGGCGGATTTCCTCGTCGGTGAAATCCGGATGCAAAAACGCCATCAGCTTGGCCTCAAGAATCTTGTAAAAAGCATCGGCGCCGGCGATGGTGTTGAAATGATAACAGGTGTGCATCTGGGCGGTATAGGCGGTACTGCTTCCCAGTGACATATCCTCCAGGGTGGAGACATAGCGTCCGTAATTGCCTTTTCCCAGTAAAAGGTGTTCGCAGGTATGGGGCTCTCCCTTGTCCGATGTGGGCGGGGTTTTGACCCAGAAAAATCCCTGGGGAACCGATTGAATCTGCATGACATCGACCACAAACCCGTGGCGCTCGGAAATAAACCGTGCCCCCATCGGTTTGTCGATTCCGTTGACGTACACGTTGCGGGCCGTAAAGCCGTTTACTTTCTGACTCTCCTGAAGATCTTCCAGCGACACCCCGGCCCATGACACTGATAGCATCAGGAGTGCCAGTACCAGGCCCGAAACGACAGTTGCCAGTTTCCTGTTCATCCACTCATGTCCTTTCCGCAATCATTGCTGATTGGTAACGTATTCCTATATCAGGTATTACGAGACTATGCCAATAAAGTATTCAAGAATATCGGAAAGTCAAGATGGCGGGAAGAATTCAATAATCGACTAATACGATCAATAATAGTACCAGATTGTGGCATAATCCTTGGGGTTTTCCCCGATGCTTTTCAGACGTTCCAGGTAGGACAAAATGGGCACGTCCACACCGACATAGTTATTATACCCGGCCGCTTTCGGCTCCCAGGGGTGGAATTCATATACACGGCTTCCGTCAGGGAGGACCGAAATCAGATCATGATGCTGGACCGCGCGAAGGTAGTTCTTGCCGAGTCCGGGGACATTGTATACCGGTTCATCGGTGCGGGTCAGCCCGGGCAGCAGGCGGGCTTCTTCGTTGATTTCCTGCAGAAGACGTGCAATCGGCACGATGTAGTCGGCGGTTTCCTGTTTTCCCTTGCAATTGAACGTGTAGTACGGCTCCACGCCGATCCGGCGAAGGATGCGTCGAAGCAGTGCGGTTTCAAAGCGACGCGACGTGTAAAACGTATACACCTGCTGATTGTATACCGGAATCCCCGCCGCCCGAAGCCGTTGTACGGCCGCCGCCGTTTCCGGCGTGATTTCATAGGGATGTTCGACATGAGTCACCAGCGAAATATCCCGGCGCCCGGGACGAATATAACGGCTGAGAATCGACACCAGGTTTTCGGTGATGCGCATCGGGATCGTGACCGGTGTACGTGTCCCGATGCGAATGTGATCGATCGTTTTAATGCGGGCGACCCGTTCCATGATCCCGTTGATGGTACGGTCATTGAGAGCGAAGGGATCGCCCCCGGTAATCAGCACTTCGTGAATGGCCGGATGATCGGCAATCCATGCCAGCGCCTCATCGATTTTTCTCGACGTGGCCAGCGCCCGGGGAGTCATGACGCTGTCGATTTCCCAGTTGCGCTGACAGTACACGCAAATCTGCGGACAGGTGTTATACGGCTTGAGAATGACAATGCCGGGATACCGCCGCGTTATCAGATCGATCGGTGAGGTCTCGTGCTCCATCATGAAATCAAACGTCCCATCCCGCTTGCCCCGATTGGCGGCCATGGTCTTGACGTAATTGGCCGGAGGAAACACCTGGGCGCGAATTGCCCGATCGCCTCCGCGTTTGTTGGCATCCATCAATGACAGGTAATACGGCGTCACACCGAACGGGAGCTTGGCGCGCCGGGCCTGGGCGATGTTGTGTTTTTCCTGCGCGCTGAGAGGGACAAGTTTTTCCAGCAGGGAAATATCCTTGGCGACATGTTTGACATGCCAGCGCCAGTCGTTCCAGTCTTCCTCGGTTCCGCCCAGAATCGAGAGGATTTTTCGGCGGCGCTTCTTGCGTCGGTCGATCACGTTCTGCTGCAAACCATGGGCATACCGGTCCATCCAACTCTCCACATTCTGCCAAAGGCGATCAAGCTCACCGGATCGGTATATCGCATTCTGTCGTGGCGTTTTGGTCATGCGGAGATTGAAATCGGCCGGGGCCTTGCCACGTCCCCGCCCCTGAATCCCCATGACCAGATGGATCATTTCGGCATAAAAGCCGGGACCAAGATCGGGACGCGTCTTGTTGTGAGCCAGATCGAACAGGGCCTGGGTCACGCTGAACCCGGACAATCGATCGGATTTGGGTGTTAAAATCTGTCGCATGGCGCGGACGCTGTCACGCATTCTGACAATATTGCGCACCACCGGTTCGTCCTCCAGCGAGGACAGGTCGAACTGATAGCGGGTGACCCGTCGGAACAGGCGCTCGCGCACGATACTGAGGTGACTGGATGAGCCGGCAATACGGAAAATACTGGCGGCTTCTTTCTTGAGTCTGTCTGCTGTATATTTCATATCTAATCCCCGTCCCCGTCATATTAAACTCGCAAAGGACCCTATCATCTCGCGGGGAAATTCCATTTAAATATACGAAAAAAAATGGAATTTCGCAAGCCGAGACGGCGGCCTTATTTATATAATATATTGTCAATCAATAAGATAATTACAAAAGGGCCGAGGATGGTCAGGATTGACTGGCAGAATCTGGATGGAGATCGACCACAGTGGCGCCCCATGAGCCGCCGGCGGAGTCGTGGCGATACGATTTGACTGCAGGATGGCGATCCAGCGCGGCATGGACGATTCGCCGCAAAACGCCTTCGCCCTTGCCGTGAATGAGACGAAGTCGATAAATCCCATGATCCAGACAGGTATCGATATAGTCAGAGATCAGGGCTTTGATTTCGGCAGGCTGAAACGTGTGCAGATCAAGCGTGCCGTCAAGCGGCTGTTCCACGGGAATATCGTCATCATTGTGCACGCACAAAATAACGGATAAAACATCGCCAAAGGCAATACCTTCTTAATAAAGTCATCGCGAGGGGGTATGAGAAAATGCCGCCGGGAAGAGAAAGTCTTTACAATAAATCGGCGAGCAGTTTTTCGATATCCGACATCATAAACGGCTTGTTCAAAAAGCCGTCGGCCTGATTGCGGACGATATCGGAATCGACTTCGTCGACGGAATAACCGGAAATCAGAACAACCGGAAGATTCGGTTTCTTGATCTTGATGGCCTGAAGCAGTTCCAGACCGGACATTTTCGGCATCCGCATGTCAGTAATTACCATGGCGACTTCTTCAGCATCGATCCGCTGAAGTGCATCAGGACCGTCGACGGCCCTAACTGCCCCATAATCAAACACTTCCAGCATCTCAGCCAAAAGACTTGACATATTCGGGTTGTCGTCAACAATAAGTATAGTCTTAGCCATAGCTTTCCATCTTTCTGTTCATTATAGTAATCGACATAAATTTAGCAGACTTTATGCCGATTCGCAGAAAAGCGCTGAAGCCGTGCGGTTAATTCCTCGCGGAGAGGACCAAGATTTTGCTCTTTCAGGGCGGAAATATGGAAGGACTGCCGGTCGCAAAAGGGCATACGCAGGGGATCGGCGAGCCGGTCGATTTTATTGAATATCAGGATTACATCGACTGTTCCGGCCCCTATTTCGTCTAAAACCAGGTCGGTCTGATTGATTTTTTCCTGACAATTTTCGTCAGAAACGTCGACCACGTGCAACAGCAGGTCGGCAAAGGTCACCTCGTCGAGGGTCGATTTGAACGACGCCACCAGCTGGTGCGGAAGTTTCTTGATGAAGCCGACTGTGTCGGTGAAAATAATCTTGTCGGGATACCCCTGCGACATGACCCGGGTGGTGGAATCCAGCGTGGTAAACAGCTGATTTGCGGTGCGGACATTGGCCCGGGTAAGCTGGTTGAAAAGGGTCGATTTTCCGGCGTTGGTATACCCGATCAGCGACACCTTGAACAGATTCTGTCTCCCCTTGCGCTGGACCTCGCGCTGGGTGCCCAGTTTCTCCAGTTTCTTCTTCAACGAGGCGATCTTGGTACGCACCTGCCGACGGTCGGTTTCGAGCTGAGTTTCACCCGGGCCACGGGTGCCGATACCGCCGCCGAGACGGCTGAAGTGCGTCCAGGCGCCGGTCAGGCGCGGGAGCATGTATTCCAGCTGTGCCAGCTCCACCTGCAGTTTGGCTTCGGCGGTGCGGGCATGCTGGGCGAAAATGTTCAGAATCAAAATCGAGCGGTCGATGACTTTGACCTCAAAGGCATTCTCCAGATTGCGCTGTTGCGCCGGCGACAGCGGGTCATCGAAAATAACCACATTGGTGCCGTTGGCCGTGATTTCCTCTTTGATCCGTTCCACCAGTCCCTTGCCGATGTAGTATTTCGAATCCGGCGGACGGACCTGCACCACCGAGGCATCGACCTTCGCCCCGGCGGACCGGGTGAGTTCGGCGAGTTCCTCGAGTGACATTTCGATGTCGGCTTTGGTTTTCGACGTCCGCGCCATCCCGATCAAATACGCCCGTTCCTGGGACATGACACGATTTAATTCCATACGGTAAATATAATATGATTTTGTATATCAAGGGTTGATTATTTATATGAATGATTGTAAAATCATTCTTATGAATAATACAAGTACCAACATCTGGCAGACGTTTTTCGATAATTACGCCGACAAGTACGACGACGAGGTTTTCACCAAAGCAACCGAACAGGAAACGGCATTTCTTATCAAAGAGCTGGCACTCCCGAAAGAAAGCACTATTCTCGATGTCGGATGTGGAACTGGTCGCCACACGGTCGCGCTGGCCAAGGCCGGATACAAAATGATCGGCGTTGATCTCTCCGAGGGGATGCTGGCGCGGGCGCATCATCGCGCCGAAGAAGCCGGTGTCGAAATCGAGTTGATACATTCAGATGCGACGTCATTCACAATCGACCGTCCGGTCGACGCGGTGGTGTGCCTTTGCGAGGGGGCATTCTGCCTGATCGGTCTCGATGAGGATCCTCATGAACACGACCGCGCCATTTTGCGCAATATTAATGCCGCGCTTACACCAGGCGGGAAATTCATCATGACCGCACTCAGCGCACTGAAAATGGTGCGGCAGTATTCACAGGAAGACGTCGCGAAAGGTCTCTTCGATCCGGCCACCACCATGGAAACACATCCCATGGAATTTGACACCCCCGATGGGAAAAAAACGATTACGGTTCGCGAGAAGGGGTATTTCGCCTTCGAGATACAGACGCTTCTGCGTGAGACAGGTTTTGACATCGACCATCTCGGCGGCGGAACCGCCGGAAACTGGGGCTATCGTCCGATCGATCTGGATGAGTACGAACTGATGGTGATCGCCCGCAAGTCGGCCCGCCCATAAAAACTTCTGCACCGCTGATACTTATGAAAACAAGGCTGAGAATTTTATTTATCAGTACGCCTTTTTTTTATTTTCATTTTGGCCCTCTCAGTGACGATAATAATATATAACCATGAAAATGTATCCATTCATAGCGGCGATTCTGCTGGGGATTTTTCTGACAGCGGTGGTGATACCAGTGGTGGATGGCGCCGAGCTGATATGTGAATATTGCAAACGGCCGATCACGGGTGAGTATATTCAGGTTGACGGCAAGTGCTATCATCCTGAGCATTTTCTCTGCGAAAAATGCCGCAAACCGATCGGCACCGGCCAATACTACAAGGAAAACGACAAGTATTACTGCATGAGCTGTTACCAGACGCTTTTTGCCCCGCGATGCGCGTATTGCAACCGTCCCATCAATGGAGAATATATCCAGCACGACGGCAAAAGCTACCACAAGGAATGTTATGATCGCCATGTCGCCCTGCGGTGCGCTCTCTGCGGCGAAATTATCCAGGGCCGATATATCGTGGATTTCTGGGGCAATGTCTACTGCGCCAAACACGAAGGCAAAATACCGCAATGTGAATCCTGTGGACGGTTCATTTCTCAGCAGGTTACCAACGGCGGTTTTGAAATGGCCGACGGTCGTCATATCTGCGGCATTTGTCTGCGAACGGCAGTGGTGGAGTTCGACGAGGCGTCGCACCTGCTGGATGTGGTGCGCGGCCATCTGGACCGAGCCGGGATCGTGATTAAACAAGAGGCTATCACGCTTCATCTGGTGGATCAGCGTGAACTGCGCGAGGTGTCGCCGTCACACTGGCCTGACCAACTCGGGATAGCGGTATTCGAGGAATACGAAGCGGATACGTACCGGTTGCGAACCTTCGATGTGTATATTCTTTCCGGATTGCCGAGGATCAAGTTTATCGCCGTCGCGGCGCATGAACTGATGCATGTCTGGCAGTATCTGGAGTCCCCGCGCGGGAACAATGCCGCGCTGTGCGAAGGAAGCTGTCAGTACGCCGCGTCGCTGGTTCTGCAGAATTATGCCGGAAAAGAGGTCGAATACAATCTGACGTCGATTGCCAATGATCCCAGTGAAATGTACGGCGAGGGATTTCGGCGGGTACGCCGCCTGATTGAAAAGAAAGGCCTCGGCGGCTGGCTGGATGTTCTCAGAACCGAGAAGAATTTCCCGGCGGGCTATTGAGCGTCAGGTTGTTCCCTACCAGTGCAAATCAAAATCACTCATCCCGCTCATGTCCATTTCACTGGCAACTATCAGAACCAAAATTACTGGAATAGCAATACCTGCAACAATGCCAAGTGTTGAGCCGAAGCGCAGACCGGCATACCAGGCAAAATCATTTGCACCCCCTTTATACCGGTAATATTCCACAATGACATTGCCGCCAAACATACTCTGATCCATAATCGCAAGAGACACTTGAACTCCCGGTGATTCACGATATTCTCCGCCAAACAATAATCCCGGATTCACATCGAGGCCGACCCGGTGATTCAGCCAGTACCGATAGCGAAACTTGATTCCAATACGGGTATCTTCGATCATATCATCGTGAACGATCAATAGTGCTCCCCCAATAGCGTTTTGCTCATTGCGATTGACCATGTACCCGATTTCCCAGTTGTAATATAATTGCTTGAACCAATCATCGTAGCCGGATTCGTCCAGTCGATACAACACCGCACATTCTGTAATCCAGAACACCTCACACTTCGGCAGGGGTTTGCCTCGAAAACATGGTCCTTTTCGGTCTTCCGGAGTTTGCGCGGACACACTGCCGATGACAGCCGCCAGTAGAAACACGACACTCACAATACGCATGCACATAATTCACCCCATGCTATATATTGAAGGGTAGCTATCTTTCTATGCCATGCGTGATAATGACCGATGAGATTCTAATGATATGGTATCCGATGCCCAGATCGCAATAAATAATAGTATGCGCAATCTATTTTGTCAAGGATGAGTTTTATGAGGAAGGACGGCCTGGTGGAAAAGAAGGGTCTCGGCGGCTGGCTGGATGTTCTCAGAAGCGAGAAGATTTCCCGGCAGGCTATTGATCTGCCAAAAACCACTTTTATTCAACGTCGGATATATATACATTATACGCCAGGACCCGGGTGAAGATCATATCCCGCCCGATAAATACGAGAAAACACACGACAGGGAGGATACCATGGCGATTACCAAAAAGGCATTGCTCAAGGAACTGAACAAAGATTTGGAGTGGGAATACTCCGCGGCGATTCAGTATGTCCAGCATGCTGCGGTGTTGACCGGCGCGAAGTACGAGTCGATCCAGAAAGAATTGGTGATTCACTCCAACGAAGAGATGGCGCATGCGCTGATGCTATCCGAACAGATCGATTATCTCGGCGGGGTGCCGACCGTGAGTGTCGAAGAGATCAAGACCTCCAAGAATTCGCTGGAAATGCTCAAACAGGACCTGGCCGGCGAGCAGTTGGCGATCGACCGCTACAAAGAGCGGATCGGACAGGCCGAGTCGCTCAAGGAATATGGACTGCGCCGTATTCTCGAAGACATCTTGATTCAGGAAGAGGAACACAAACGCGACCTGATGACGGTGGTCGAAGACTGATCGAATTGCCATCCCCTCCCCCGGGCGGAACCACCACTCGGGGCTGGGTTGTCCTCAGCATTGGGTAATTAGATGTTATGAGTTGTACTGAACGATACTTGATTTGACAGTCATCTACCTCTGAGGGTTTTTGGTTATGCTGTCA
>JAFGAL010000033.1 GCA_016933695.1 Candidatus Zixiibacteriota bacterium
ATTCCATGACTTACCCCATAATCAATGACATAGTATCGGCATCTTCGTGATGACTCAAAAAACGGCGCTTTATCAACAAGCCCCGGAGGGTGGGCCACCCCTGCCGTGATAAATCACGCTCTGAACCCGACCTACGGAGATGTCTGAGGCAGGTCGGGTTCCGAATGGCGCGACAGCGGCATGAGAAACCCGACAAGAAAAACCATGCTTTTCAATACCCCCGGCAGGAATTGAACCTGCGACCAATGGTTTAGGAAACCACTGCTCTATCCCCTGAGCTACGGGGGCATCTGAAATCTATTCTGAATCGTAGGTGATCAGACTAAGGATGTCATACCCGCCCAGCCTGTTGTGCCAGGGCAGATACGACAGATCGATCAGCGCCGTGATACCGGCAAC
Source organism: Candidatus Zixiibacteriota bacterium (assembly GCA_016933695.1). Classification (GTDB taxonomy): domain Bacteria; phylum Zixibacteria; class MSB-5A5; order GN15; family PGXB01; genus JAFGAL01. The sequence continues at coordinate 400 of JAFGAL010000033.1, forward strand.
CGTCCCGCCCATCCGTTCCACCAGCTTGCAGGTCGCCTCCAGCGTCCCGCCGGTGGCGATCAGATCATCGACAATCACGACCGAGTCACCCTCGCTGATGGCATCGGCATGCACCTCGATCGTGGCTGAGCCGTATTCGAGATCGTAGGTCTGCTCAATGGTATCCCCGGGCAGTTTGCCCGCCTTGCGCACCGGGATCAGTCCGACCCCGATCCGGTCGGCCAGGGCGCCGGCGAAAATGAAACCGCGCGATTCGATGCCGATAATCTTGTCGACCTTGCGCTTGCGGCAGAATTCATGCATCCGGTTGATGGCTTCACCAAACGCTTCCGGATCGAGAAGCAGCGTGGTAATGTCGCGGAAAATTATCCCCTCCTTGGGGAAATCGGGAATGGACCGTATGGCGGATTTGAGATCAATCACAACGCACCTTTATATTCGATGGTGAACGCGTTGAACCCCTGCGATTCGGTATACCAGTCGATCTTGATGTCGGTGATATGAGCATACGTGGGACCGACTTTGAGAATGTCGATAAAATCGTTCACGATCCCCTTGTCTGCTTCCACCACGACCTCGACCGAACCGTCGGGCAGGTTGGCGACATATCCGGTGACATGATACTGCCGGGCGATTTTCAGGCACCAGTAGCGAAATCCGACCCCCTGCACGACACCGTCGAGCCTGACCTTGGCGCCGATTAGCGGCATAATCTATTTACCTGCCAGTTCTAACGCCCGCCTGACCGCAATAGTGGGATCCTCGTAGCGCTCGATGTCATCGGAGATATTCCATGCCGACAGCGACACCATCGGTTTGTTGAGTTTCAAACAAAAGGCCATCTCCGAAAGCGTTCCGTATTTTCCGGGAAGCGCCACCACCGCGTCGGCGGTTTTTATAATTACCAGATTCCGTGCTTCGCCGATGCCGGTGGGTATCGCCACGTCGATAAACTCGTTGGCATCGTGACGGTTGTTGCCGGGAAGAATCCCGACGGTCAGCCCCTGTTTTCGTTTTGCCCCTTTGGCGGCCGCCTCCATGATTCCTCCCAGGCCGCCGCATACCAAAACACCCCCGTTTTCCGCAATGGTCATACCGACTTGTTCTGCCAGATCTTTCATGCGCTTGTTACATTTGCCGGCTCCCACTACGGCGATAAATGGTTGCTGATTTTTCGCCATGACATCCCATCCTCGCTAAGACGCACCTGTTACCCACCTTTAGGGAGTAGCTATGGAAAATAAAAATCGGGGCGACTGGATTTGAACCAGCGACTCCTTAGTCCCGAACCAAGTGCGCTACCAGGCTGCGCTACGCCCCGATTTAAATCGCCCCCTATAATACACAATCGGCACGTTTAGTCAAGCGATTTATATTCGTATCGAAAGGAATTAAAACCGCAGTTTGACATTTTTAATGCGATTGAACGATTCCTGGTGGGTGAAATTCATTTTCAACGGGGAAATCGACACCAGCCCGTTGGAAACCGCCTCGAAATCCGACCCCTCGATATTGTCCCAGGTGGATTCACCGGCGATCCAGTAGTAATGCTTGCCGCGCGGGTCGGTCTTTTCGATGACAACGTCGTTATAGCGGCGCTGTCCCAGACAGGTGTACCGGTAGCCGGTGAAACGCGAACCAGTGAGCGTCGGGAAATTGATATTGAGAAAAATCGCCGGCGGAATTTCCAGTTTGTAATACTGGCGGATCAATTTCGCCACGAACCGCGCCGCGGGCAAATAGGAGCTCAGATTCAGTGCGTCCGTGTTTGAGACCGCAATCGACGGGATTCCCATCGTGGCGCCCTCGATCGCCGCGGCGACCGTTCCGGAATAGGTGACATCCTCCCCCATATTGGCGCCGTGATTGATTCCGGAGATAAGCAGGTCGGGCAGGCGATGTCTGAGAATGCCGTGCACCGCCAGCATGACACAGTCGGTGGGAGTGCCGTCGCAGGTGTACCGATTCTTCCCGCGTTCCAGAATGCGCAGGGGACGGTTGAGGGTCAGCGAGTGGCTCGATGCGGACTGTTCGCGGTCGGGCGCAAACACGATAGTCTCGGCAACTGGTTTGAGCGCTTTCTCCAGCGCCTTCAAACCGTCGGCGTGAATCCCGTCATCATTGGTCAGAAGTATCAGCATAAGCGGTTATTCCTTTTGTCGAACATACAAGCGCCGTCCTTACAGCCATAAGCGCTTCCAGATCTGCCGGATGAAGCGGCCGGTGTCGACCAGCGGGTTGATATACGAATGCGAACCTTCATACACGGTTGAAATCGGCACCTCCCCGATCGCGGCGCCAAGCGCCCCCACCTGGAACAGGATCTCCGATTCGTAATCATATTTTACGGATTTGACCTCCACCATGCGCAAGGCTTTCGTCGCCAGCAGACGGTATCCCGACTGCGAATCGCGCACCCGGGCGCCGCTGAAGACTGAAATGATAAGCGATGTGAGATTGTTTGTCAACCATCGGTGCGGCGGCATCACTTCCAGACGGATATCGCGGGTGCCGATGATCACGTCGGCCTTGTTGCCGTTGCCCAGAAAGCGCGGGATTTCCTCCGGCAGATGTTGCAGGTCGGCGTCGATCGTAATAACAAACTTATAGCCATGTTTCACCGCCCAGTCGCATCCGCGTTTGAGCGTGTACCCCTTGCCCTGATTGGGATCATTGATAAGCGAGAACACATCGAGGTCTTTGATGACTTCATTCGTATTGTCTGTCGAACCGTCATTGACAATCAATATATCAAGCGGATACTCAAGCGCTTTAATCCGCGAAGTGAGTTCTTTCAAGTATTTACCGGCATTATATGCTGGGATAAGAACGAGGGTGGTATGGGAGTTTTCAGGCATTCTGTTTTGCTGTATCTATGGTCGGGGCGAGCAGATTCGAACTGCCGACCTCTCACACCCCAAGCGAGTGCGCTAACCAGTCTGCGCTACGCCCCGACGCCTTCACAATGTATGGTACGACCTAAAAAAGGCAAGGGAAAAGTTTCAGCAGATCCTCGATGTCCTTGCGGATCATGCCGATGATCGTTTTATGTTTTCCCTCGGACTTCAATTCTTTCTTTTCCGGCGTGGGCTTGATTTTCCGCAACTGGTTACGCGCCCCCTCGATGGTGTAGCTCTCTTTGTAGAGCAAGTGCTTGATCTGATTGATCAGCTCGATATCGTGTTTCTGGTAGGTCCGATTGCCGCCCCGGTTTTTCTTCGGCTTCAGCATGGGAAACTCCTTTTCCCAGAAGCGAAGAACATAAGCCTCCAGGCGCGTGATCCGGGCCACCTCGCTTATCGAGTAGTATAATTTTTCATCGGTCTGCTTCATTCGTCGCGGCATAAAAATAACCTCTCGTTTCCGGACGTTATTGCCAAACCTCTTCTTTGAGTGACCGTCCCATTAAATCGGCCAGCCCCCGTGACGGATCTTTATGTTCAAACAGCACATGATGCACTTCTCTGGTGATGGGCATATCGACGTCGTACTTCGCAGCCATCGCGTACGCCGAACGGCAGGTATCGACCCCCTCGGCGACCATCACCATCCCGGCGAGCACATTGGCCAGTGTTTCCCCCTCGCCGATGCGTCGCCCGACATAGCGATTGCGCGAATGCGGCGAGATACAGGTCGTCACCAGATCGCCGATTCCCGACAAGCCCGCAAACGTCAGCGGATCGGCGCCGAGCTTGACTCCCATGCGCGTGATCTCGGCCAGACCGCGTGTGATCAGTGCGCCCATGGTATTGTCTCCGAATCCAAGTCCATGCGTGATTCCGGCGGCGATGGCGATGACATTTTTCAGAGAGCCGCCCAGTTCGACCCCGACCAGATCGGTCGAGCGATAAACGCGAAAAAAACTGTTGCTGAATATATGCTGGATATGTTCGGCCAGATGCACATCGACCGACGCCGCCACGACACTGGTCGGGAGACGCCGCGCAACCTCCTCGGCATGGCTCGGCCCGGAAAGCGTGGCAACACAGGTGTCGTCCAGAGTCGGGATGGCATCGGTTATAACCTCGGACATTCGTTTCAGACTTTTAATCTCCACTCCCTTGGCCAGATTGAGGCACGGGACGGGATCGGTGATCAGAGACCGTAACTTTTCACAGACGACGCGGATTTTCTGGGCCGGAATCGCCAGAACCAACAGCGTTGGCTTATTGACTGCTTCGGCCAGATTATTGGTGATGTCGATGCGATCGGGTATGGTTATCCCCGGAAGTTTATTCGGATGCGCCCGTCCGGATATCAGCAGATCATAATCGGCGCGGTTGAATTCCCACAGTGTCACCTTATGACCGTTATCCGCCAGGCAATTGGCAATAGCGATTCCCCAGCTTCCCGCTCCGAGGACAGCAATTCGTTCAGACACGGCTTTCCGCCTTTGGATGTTTTTTGGAACTGAAATTGAACCGGTTCTCGTTTCCGGCAAGAAGCCGCTTGATATTGGATCGATGGGCATAGATGATCAACAGCGCCAGGATGAAGGTCGTGATGACATAGACCGGATGCACCTCGGAAAGTCCGGTCAGCCGGGTTATCAGAACCCCGAGAAAGAACGCTGACGCACCCAGTATCGATCCCAGTGAAATATACTTACTGAGGGCGACAGTCATAATAAACACACCCAATGCAATCAGAGCTTGAATCGGCAGAAGTGTCAGCATAACACCCAATGCCGTATTGACCCCCTTCCCACCACGAAAGAGAAAGGACACCGGAAAGAGATGTCCCACAATGGCCGCCATCCCGGCGATAAGTTTGACATAATCCACAGCTAATACATCCCCGCCAATTCGGGAGGCCACAACCACCGCCAGCACCCCCTTGCCGACATCACAAACCGTGACCAGAATCCCCGCCGACGGTCCGGCAACTCGCCAGGCATTGGTTGCCCCGATATTGCCCGAACCATGCTTTCGGATATCGTCAATACCATAGAGACGGGCGGTCAGATAACCGAAGGGAATCGATCCTAACAGGTATCCGACAAGAACAGCCAAAGCGTCATACATAATGCTATACTTTATATAATACTGGTAAGATATTATATGTTGGCGTCTTATTCATCGATTATATTTTTAATAAATTCCATGATATCTTTGGCTTCTTCTTATGACAGCGTATCCTTTGTCGCGATTTTCTGGAAGCGCTGAGAGAGTTCCTGCATCTCGGTTTCGTTGATTTTTCCTTCTTTGAAAGCCGCCGTGAAGTCATCCATTAAAGTACGAACTTCATCCTCAGTGACTCCTTCGGGCAGGTTTTCGATGATTGCGTTGCCGAGTCCTTCGGTCATTTTGGACAAACCGGCCGCGATGATTTCATCTTTGTAGACATAGCAGACAATACCCAGCGCGATGATCACGACGCCGATGATACCGACAACGATTAACGAGATCAGGCATCCTTTGGACATGCCTTTTTTCTGTTGCGGTAACGGTGATGGTTGCATAATGGGATCGGTCATGGACGACTCCTTTCGTCGGACGCCCGGTGCGGGCGCGCCCCGAATCCGGACAACTACCTGCCGGACATATTGTTAACCAGCATATATGACATTTCGGTTTAAGATAGTACAGTATAGTACAAATATACCGCAATAGCAAATCTTTTTTTACAGATAAAAAGGGCCGCCGGATGGCGGCCCATGCTTTATGGAAAACGACATGTTGAGTCAGCTATTTTTTCTTCGCCGCCTTTTCTTTCTTCTTGTCTTTTTCCTTTTCGATTTTCGGTTTCGCGGTCAGGAGCTCCACCATGGACATCATGGCACTGTCGCCGCGACGAAAACCGGTTCGCAGAACACGGGTATAACCGGACGGTCGATCCTGAAACTGCGGAATGATTTCCGAGAAGAGTTTTTTGACGACGTCTTTATTTCTGATGGTTTTTCCCACCTGTCGTCGCGCCGCCAGGGTGTCCTGCTTGGCGATAGTAATGAGTCGGTCAACCACGCGCCGCACCTCTTTTGCCCTGGCCTCGGTGGTATGAATGGTGCGATGCTCCAGCACGGAGGTTGCGAGATTGGCGAGCATGGCCTCGCGGTGCGGAGTGGGACGGTTGAGCTTTTTCGTTTTAACCTGGTGTCGCATATTTCTACCTTACCTTTACGTCTACTTTGCAGACTCCAAATACTTGGAGATATCCATTCCAAAAGACAGATTAAGCTCGTCGAGAATCGCATTGAGTTCGTTGAGCGATTTCCGTCCGAAGTTACGATATTTCAGCATTTCCGATTCGGTTTTGGAAACCAGGTCCGACAGCGACTGAATATTGGCCGCACGCAGACAGTTGGAGGATCGGACCGAGAGTTCGAGTTCATCGACACGCGTTTTCAACAGCTGCCGGATACGGATCGTCTCCTCGTCTTCCTCATGCTCTTCCTCCATCTCGATTTCCTCATCCATGTGGATAAACAGCTGAAGGTGATCTTTGAGCAGTTTGGATGCGAAGGAAAGCGAATCCTCCGGCGTGATGGAACCGTCGGTCGTGATTTCCAACAGCAGGCGGTCATAGTCGGTCCGCTGACCGACACGGGTGTTTTCGACTTCGAAATTGACCTTGATCACCGGTGAGAAGAGCGAATCGACGAAAATGGTTCCGGCGGGCGCATCGGGCCGTTTGTTGAGTTCGGCCAGCTGATAGCTCCGTCCGGAATCGACATCGATCTGCAGTTCGAAATCGCGATCTTCAACCAGTTCGGCGATATGCAGATCGGGATTGAGGATTTCGATTTCAGAGCCCCCTTCGAACATACCGGCGGTGAGATTTCCCTTCTTGCTGGCTTTGAGCGTCATGGTTCGCATTTCATCGGCATGCATGCGTAACCGGACCTTCTTGATATTTAAAACCAGCTGGGTGGCATCTTCATACAGCCCCGGAATGGTCGAGAATTCATGTAGCGCATCACTGACGCGCATGGAAACGACAGCGGCTCCCTGTATCGATGACAGCAGGACCCGGCGCAGGGCGCTTCCCAGCGTAACGCCAAAGCCACGCTCCAACGGCTCAATAATAAAGCGTGAATAGTTGTCAGTCGCCGAGGATTGATCGGAGACGATCTCCCTGGGCATTTGTAGGCTTTTCCATTTCATATAAACAGCCTCCCACCAGGCGCACACGCCTGCTATTTCGAGTACAACTCCACAATCAACTGTTCGTTGGCGCTGGTCGGAATATCCTGGCGTTTCGGGTATTCCAGCAGTTCGCCTTCCAGGGCGGCCTTGTTAACATTCAGCCAGGCCAGCTCGCTGGTGTGCCCCATATCCTTCAGGGACGCATGGATGCAGTCCAGATTCTTGGACTTGTCGCGGACTTTGATCTTATCATGCGGTTTGACATGATACGACGGAATATCCACGATCCGCCCGTTGACGGTAAGATGGCGGTGACGGACGAGTTGCCGCGCCGCCTTGCGCGACGGGGCGAATCCCAGCCGATAGACCAGATTATCCAGCCGGCATTCCAGCAATTGCAGGAGGGTTTCGCCGGTGACCCCGACCTTGCGGTCAGCCTTTTCAAAGTAATTATGGAACTGATTTTCCAACAGGCCATAGGTACGGCGCATCTTCTGTTTTTCACGAAGCTGTTTTCCGTAGTTGGACACCTTATAACGCATCGAATGGCCATGCTGTCCCGGAGCAAACGCCCGTCGTTCAAACGCGCATTTGTCGGAAAAACAGCGGCGACCTTTCAAAAAGAGCTTTTCCCCTTCCCGCCGACACAGTTTGCAGTTGGCATCACGATATCGAGCCATGAACTCTCCTCTATCTACTCACTATTGATCACACCCGCCGCCGTTTGGGAGGACGGCATCCGTTGTGCGGAATCGGTGTGACATCTTTTATCGCGGTTATTTCCAGTCCCGCCGCCGAAAGCGAACGAATGGCGGCTTCCCGACCGGATCCCGGCCCCTTGACCCATACTTCGACCTTGCGCAATCCGAGATCGATCGCCTCTTTCGCGGTATTGCTGGCGGCAAGCTGGGCGGCAAACGGCGTTGATTTCTTCGACCCCTTGAACCCCACCGTCCCGGCCGATGCCCAGGAAATGGCCCGTCCGCTGGAATCGGTGATGGTAATAATGGTGTTATTGAAAGTCGCCTTGATATGGGCGACACCGTTCGCATCGATTTTGCCGAGTTTCTTTTTCGGTTTTGCTTTCTTTTTCGGATCAGCCACGATTTACCTCATTCTCCTGTTACTTCTTACCCGGCGCTTTCTTTTTGCCAGCCACGGTTTTCTTGGGTCCCTTGCGGGTTCTGGCATTGGTCTTGGTTCTCTGCCCGCGAAGCGGCAGGCCGCGTCGATGGCGCAGGCCGCGATACGATCCGATGTCAATCAACCGCTTGATATTCATCTGCACTTCGCCGCGCAGGGCGCCCTCGACCTTGTAACTGTTTTCAATAACGTTGCGCAGTTTGGCAACGTCCTCTTCGGTCAGCTTGTTGACCCGGGTGTCCGGGTTGACGCCGGTGGTGGCCAGTATCTGCCTGGCAGACGTTTGGCCGATACCGTAAATGTACGTCAGACCGATCTCAATTCTTTTGTCTTTTGGCAGGTCGACACCAGCAATACGTGCCAAGGTAACCTCCTACTATATCCTACAACTTATTTTTCTAACCCTGACGCTGTTTATGGTTCGGGTTTTTACTGCAAATAACCCGAATCACGCCTTTCCGGCGGATGATCTTGCAGTGCTCACAGCGTTTCTTCACGGATGATCGAACTTTCATAACCAACTACCTTTACGGGTGTTCCCGTTCATTTATACCGATAGATAATTCTCCCGCGCGACAGATCATACGGCGACAACTCCAGTGTTACCCGATCGCCCGGCAGAATCTTTATAAAATGCATTCTCATTTTTCCGGAAATGTGCGCGAGGACCACGTGACCGTTGTCCAGTTCCACCTTGAACATGGCGTTCGGTAATGGTTCCAGCACCTTTCCTTCCACTTGTATCGTTTCTTCCTTAGCCATAAATCCCTTATACCGAGGTTAAAATGACCGGATCACCGTCGGTTACGGCGATGCTGTTCTCGAAATGCGCCGAGGGCGAACCGTCGGCGGTTACGATTGTCCAGCCATCGGGTTTCTGACGAACCTTGTACTCACCGATGTTCACCATCGGTTCGATCGCCAGAGTCATCCCTTTCTCCAGCACCGGTCCGTCATCGGGTGATCCGAAATTCGGTATCTGCGGGTCCTCATGCATCTGCTTGCCGATCCCGTGTCCGACCATTTCGCGGACGACGGAAAATCCGGCGGCCTCGGCCACTTCCTGCACTGCATGAGACACCTGTCCCAGTTTATTGCCGGCTCTGGCCTGGGCAATCCCCGCTTCGAGGCTACGGAGCGTGACGTCCATCAGGCGTCGTTTCTCCTCGGAGATTTCGCCCACGGCGAAGGTCCGCGCGGCATCGCCATAGTATCCGTCCACGATGGCGCCGAGATCGACCGAGACAATTTGTCCCTCGACGATTCTGCGATCACCGGGAATCCCGTGCACCACCTCGTCATCTATTGAAATGCACGCCGTTGCCGGAAAGCCGTGGTATCCTTTAAATCCCGGGATAGCGTTGTGGGAGCAAATAAACTCCTCCGCCAATCGGTCCAGTTCCGCAGTCGTCATACCCGGTTTGAGTTCCCGTTCGATCATGTTCAGTGTTTCCGCCACGACCTTTCCAGCTTTTCTCATAACGGCGATTTGTGCATCAGTCTTAATAATAATCACACCTACCTGGCTTCTTTCATCACCTTCAGCACGGCGTCGGTGATTTCCTCCAGTGCTCCTTCGGCGCTGATTTCGCGCAACAGCGACTCGTTGCGATAGAATCCCACGATGGGGGCGGTTTGCTTCTGATAAACTTCGAGACGGTTCTTGACGACCGCTTCCTCGTCATCGGGCCGCCGCACCAGCTCGGGATGTCCGCATTTATCGCAGACGTTTTCCTTCTTGGGCATGTTATACGGATAGTTGTACATGGCGCCGCAATTGGGGCAGGTAAACCGTCCGGACAGCCGCTTGATGACTTCCTCATCGGAAACGTCGAGCAGGATGGCGCTGTCGATCCGTTTGTCGTTTTTATCCATCATCTTCTTGAGCGCTTCGGCCTGTGGAACGGTTCGGGGAAAACCGTCGAGAACAAAGCCGTTGTCGAGCTGCCCCGACTGCAGTTTTTCCTCGATGATGCCGACGATCAACTCGTCGGGCACCAGGTCGCCGGCTTCCATGAATTTCTGCGCCTGTTTGCCCAGGTCGGTACCGTTTTTCACGGCGTCGCGCAGGACGTCTCCCGTTGACAGGTGCAGAATATCAAGCTGTTCACAGACGCGTTTGGCCTGCGTTCCCTTGCCCGAACCCGGAGGGCCCAAAAAGATAAAATTCATCAGTATGATCTCCCACGAATACGGCCTTTTTTCATGAAGCCGTCATAGTGCCTCATCACCAGATGCGATTCGATCTGCTGTAATGTATCCAGCGCCACGCCGACCACGATGAGCAATCCGGTGCCGCCGAAGAAATAGTTTACGTTCAACTGCCCGATCAGCACCCACGGCAGGATGGCGATGGCCGCAAAGAACAGCGCCCCCGGCAGGGTGATACGGGTCAGGATACGTTCGATATGCTCGGCGGTGCGTTTGCCCGGTCGAATGCCGGGAATAAAGCCGCCGTTTTTGCGCATGTTGTCGGCGATGTCAATCGGGTTAAAGACAATCGCGGTGTAAAAGTACCCGAAAAACACGATGATCAATCCATAAATAATCGAGTAGCTAAATCCACCCGGCGCCAGCCAGTTGGCCACGATATTGGCGATCCACTCGGTGTTCGGGAACAGCTGCTGGACAGTCGCCGGCAGGAACATGATCGACTGCGCGAAGATGATCGGGATCACGCCCGCGGAGTTGACCGAAAGCGGTAAATGCGTGGTGGCCCCGCCGTAAACCTTGCGGCCGATAATGCGTTTCGGATACTGCACCGGCACCTTGCGCTGGGCACGGGTGACGAGAATCACGGCGGCGATCACGGCGATCATCATGGCGACCATCACGACCTCGACGAAGATCGACCGGGTGCCGTACCAGAGGTACTGGACTTCTTCGATCACGGCTTCGGGAAAACGGGCAACGATGCCGATAAAAATGATCAGCGAGATGCCGTTGCCGATGCCCCGCTCGGTGATCTGTTCACCCAGCCACATGATGAAAATGGTCCCGCAGGTAAAGGTCAGAATCGTCAGCGGCATGAAAGTCATGTACGGCATGTGGACAATGGGCAACCCCTCCAGTTCAATCGAAGTCAAAAACTGAGCGGTCCCGAAAGCCTGCAGAGCGGCGATGAGTACCGTGAGGTAACGCGTGTACTGCGTGATCTTCCGGCGACCTTCCTCTCCCTCTTTCTGGAGTCGCTGGAGATAGGGAACGACGGCGCCGAGCAACTGGAGCATAATGGAGGCGGAAATGTACGGCATGATCCCCAGGGCGAAAACGGTCGCCTTGAGAAATGCTCCTCCGGCAAACAGGTCAAGGAGCCCGAAGATACTGTCCCCGGACAGTGCCTGAGAAAGCATCGAGCCGTCTACACCCGGAGTCGGGATATGTCCGCCGATCCGATACACCACCAGCAGAGCGAACGTAAAGAAGATTCGCTTCCGCAGTTCCTCTATCTTAAAAATGGATTGAAACGTACCTAACACTAGATCACCTCGGTTTTTCCACCGGCGGCTTCGATTTTCTCTCTGGCGCTTTTCGAAAACGCCGAAGCTTTGACCGTCAGAGCGGCTTCAATGGTTCCGACGCCCAGAATTTTAACCGGCCGGCGAGTTGACTTGATAATGCCCAATTCCTTTAACGTTTCGGGGCTGACCTCGCCGGGCTGGCATTTGGTCAGCGAGGAGATGTTCACCTCCTGATACTCTTCCCTGAAAATATTCTTAAACCCGCGTTTGGGAACGCGCCGATAGAGCGGCATCTGTCCGCCTTCGGACCAGGCATGAACATTGGAAACCCCGCCGGAGCGTGCCCGCTGGCCCTTGTGGCCCCGGGTCGAGGTTTTGCCCATGCCGCTTCCGGGGCCGCGCCCGACACGTTTGCGGGTGCGCGTCGATCCCGGCGCGGGACGCAATTCTGAAAGTTTTAACGGGGCCATCACTCTTCCACCTTCTCGCACGTTACTAAATGCTGTACTGCTCTGACCATGCCGCGAATTTGCGGAGTGTCATCGTGCACGACGGTCCGGTGCAATTTGCCCAGCCCGAGCGCGATGACGGTCCGCTTTTGTTTGTAACAGCGGTCAATGGCGCTGTGTATTTGTGTTATTCTCAATTTAGCCATCGGAACCTCACCACCACCGGTGAACGCTTAACCTTCGGTCCGGTATTTAATCTGTTCATCTTGCGAACGCAGGGAAAGCAACCCGTTCATGGTGGCCTTGACCACGTTGTGAGGATTGCGGCTACCCAACGCCTTGGTCAGGACGTCCTGGAAACCCGCGGACTCCAGCACGGCGCGGACGGCGCCGCCGGCGATTACGCCGGTCCCGGGAGAGGCCGGTTTCAAAACGACGGTCGAGGCGCCGAACTTGCCGAGGACCTGATGCGGGATGGTTCCCGAATTGGTCATGGTAACCTGCGTCATGTTCTTGCGGGCCGCGTCGGTTCCCTTGCGGATGGCCTCGGCAACCTCGGAAGCCTTGCCCAGGCCGACTCCCACTTTGCCGTCTTTCTGACCGACCGCCACCAGGGCCGTGAAGCTGAACCGTCGTCCGCCCTTAACCACTTTGGCCACACGATTAACGTGGATTACTCGCTCCTCGTAATCAAGGCCTTCCATTTCCATTTTCGCCAAACTTTACCTCGCGATACTATCTAAAATTCCAAACCGGCGCCACGGGCCGCTTCGGCCAGGGCTTTGATCCGGCCATGATAGATATTCCGGTTGCGATCGAACGCCACCAGTTTTATCCCCTTGGCCAGGGCCTGCTTGGCCAGCTCTTCGCCGACGATGGCCGCCGCCTCGGTTTTCTTTTTGTCGGACAATTTGGAGATGATCTCCTTTGACAGCGAGGAACACGCCGCCAGAGTTACCATCTTTTCATCGTCGATAATCTGCGCGAAAACATTCTTGAGCGACTTCGCCACGGTCAGCCGGGGCCGTTCACTCGTTCCCGCCACCTTGGCGCGCACGCGCCGGCGACGTCGTTCCGCACGTATCAGTTTATGATCCTTCGCCATTGTATCTCACCAGCCTTTACTTGGCGCCGGCCGCCTTGCCGGCTTTGCGACGGATTTTCTCGTCGCTGTACTTAATCCCCTTGCCCTTGTACGGCTCCGGGGGACGGAATGATCGAATCTTGGCGGCGGTCATGCCGACCAACTGCTTGTCGATTCCGGTAACGATAATCTTGTTTTCCTTGGGGATCACCTGCAGATTGACCCCGTCCGGAGGACGCATAATCAGCGGGTGCGAGTATCCCACGTGCACTTCCAGCAGGGGACCCTTCATTTCCGCGCGATAGCCGACGCCAACCATTTCCAGGATCCTGCTGTAGCCGTCGGACACGCCGGTTACCATGTTCTGAATCAGGGTGCGGGTCAGCCCGTGGAGCGACCGGTGCTCGCGATGATCGGAGGGCCGGGTAACCACAACCTGTTTTTCCTGCACGTCAATATTCATGGCCGGGTGCAGTTCCTGCGACAATTCGCCTTTGGGGCCCTTGACCGTCATGGTGTTATCCTTAAGGTCCACCTTCACGCCGCCGGGGATATCGACGGGCATTTTACCTATCTTGGACATATGCTCTACTCCCCTTACCAGACCATACAGATGACTTCGCCGCCGATTTGCCGCTTGGACGCCTCGACGTTGGTCATGACGCCCTGCGATGTCGACAGCACGGTAATACCGACCTGGCTACGGCCGATACGCTTGATGTCCTCGAGTCCGTAGTAGGTGCGCAGGCCCGGCCGGGACACTCTCTGCAAGCCCTTGATAATGGGTTCGTCCTCGCGGCTGTATTTCAAATACAGGCGCAGGATGCCCTGCTTGCGGTCGGGAATCTCCACCATATCCCGCAGGAATTTCTCATTGAGCAGGACGCGGGCGAGTTCGCGTTTCATATTCGACGCGGGAACATCGACCGCCCGCTTTCTGGCTTTGGAGCCATTCCGTATTCTGGTTAACATATCCGCAATCGGATCAGTCATCGACATTGTATGCCTCTATACTTATAACTTACCAGCTGGCCTTCACGATACCGGGAATCTCGCCGGCCAGCGCCAGTTCACGAAAACAGATTCGGCACAATCCGAACCGTCTGAGATAGGCCCGGGGCCGGCCACAACGCCGGCAGCGATTGTAGCTCCGAACCTTATACTTCGGTTTCCGCTGTTGCTTTTCGATCAAACACTTCTTTGCCACGTCATCTCCTATTTGGCAAACGGCATGCCCAGCTCGGTGAGCAGTTGACGGCATTCCTCGTCGGTGTGCGCCGTCGTGGTAATCGAGATATTCATGCCGCGTATTTTATCAATTTTGTCATAATCGATTTCCGGAAAGATAATCTGTTCCTTGATCCCGAGATTAAAATTCCCCCGGCCGTCGAACGACTTCGGAGAGATGCCCCGGAAGTCGCGAATGCGCGGGATAGCGACATTCATGAGACGGTCCAGAAACTCGTACATGCGTTCTCGCCGCAGGGTTACCTTGACACCGATTTTCACGCCCTGGCGGAGTTTGAAGTTCGAGATCGATTTCCGCGCCGCAGTCGTCACCGGCTTCTGCCCGGTAATGCGGGTCATATCGTCGATGGCGGCGTCGAGCGCCTTGGGATTGGCAATCGCTTCACCGAGCCCCACGTTGACGGTTACTTTCGTCAGTTTGGGAACCTGCATAACTGATGAGTACTTGTTTTCCTTCATCAGCTTGGGAACGATTGTCTGCGTATATAATTCTTTCAACCTGGCCATAACAGTACCCGTTAAATCTGCTCGCCCGTCTTGCGACAGATACGTATTTTGGTCTTTCGTCCGCCCTCTTCAATGTAGCGATAACTGACTTTGGTGGGGGCGGAAATGGACTTGTTGTAAATACCGACGTTGGAGCGGTGGATGGGGGCTTCCTTCCTGACAATGCCGCCCTTGGGATTGGACTGCGACGGCCGCGAATGGCGGCTGATCAGGTTGACGCCCTCAATGATCAGTCGGTTGGTCTTGGTAAAGACGTGCAAGACCTTACCGGTTTTCCCCCGGTCCTTACCGCGTCTGATATAAACGATGTCGCCTTTCTTAATATTCATCATCAGCTCCTTATAACACCTCGGGAGCAAGCGAAATGATTTTCATGAACTGCTTTTCGCGCAGTTCACGCGCGACGGGACCGAAAATACGGGTGCCGCGCGGCTCTTTTTGGTCATTTATAATCACCGCGGCATTGTCGGAGAAACGGATCACCGATCCATCGCGCCGCCGCGTGTTTGCCTTGGTTCTCACCACCACCGCCTTACAGATCTCGGATTTTTTAACCGTGCCGCCGGGAATAGCATCCTTCACCGTCACCACAATAATATCGCCGATCTTGGCATAGCGTCGCCGTGAACCGCCGAGAATACGGAAACACATCACCCGTTTTGCTCCGGAGTTGTCGGCAACGATCAATTGAGTAGATTCCTGAATCATGGTATTACTCCCGAATTACAACGGCAAGTATTCCTTACTTAGCCTTCTCCACGATATCGACCAACCGCCAGCGTTTCATGGCGGAAAGCGGTCTGGTTTCCATTATTCTCACCAGATCACCGGTACGGGCCGCATTGGCCTCGTCATGCGCGTAAAACTTGCTGTACTGCTTGATCACTTTATTGTACAACGGGTGTTTCATGGTGCGCACGATTCTGACGGTGATAGTTTTTTCCATCTTGTCGGAGATGACTGTTCCCAGCCTGACCTTTCGACTGTTTCTGGCCATAGACATGTATCCTTTTACTCACTCTTCTCTTCGTCGTTCTTCTTGGCGGCTTCTTTGCGATCCAGAATGGACACCGGAGTATCGACAATCATGCGGATCCCCTGGCGATCCTCGGAAAGAATGGTTTCCACTTTGGCGATATCCCGCCGCAACGTCCGCAGGCGCAGAGGATTGTCGAGTTCCTTGAGACTGCGACGCATATTCAAATTAAACAACTCTTCCATCAGCTCGTGCTTTTTCTGCAGGAGTTCATCTCTGGTCATGTCTCTGAGCGTATCGATCTTCATTGTTCCAGCTCCTTAGGTATCGGCCCGAGTGACGAATTTCGTTTTAATCGGCAGTTTGTTGCTGGCCAGGCGGAACGCCTCCTGTGCCATAGTCTGCGCCACACCCTCGATCTCAAAGAGAATCCGTCCCGGTTTCACCACGGCCACCCAGAATTCGGGGGCGCCCTTGCCCTTACCCATACGGGTTTCGGCGGGCTTCTTGGTTATCGGTTTATCGGGAAACACGCGGATCCACACCTTGCCGCCGCGCTTGATATACCGCGTCAGGGCAATACGGGCGGCTTCGATCTGTCGGTCGGTAATCCAGGCCGGCTCCAGCGCTTTCAGGCCGTACTGGCCGAAAGACACGGAACTGCCGCGATATGCCTTCCCGGTCATCCGTCCGCGCTGTTGCTTACGATACTTGACTTTGTTCGGCATTAACATACTCAAAAACTCCCGCCTAAGCGTCCACGCCGCCGGCTATTCCTTCTTGTCCTGAGGCTTGTCTGTTTTTCCGCGATCTCCGGTCGGTGCGGATTTGGCCTGACCGCTACGGTCAGCGGTCCGGGGGTGGTCACCGCCCTCGCGGGGGCGTCTCGGTGCACCCGGTCGGCCGTCGCCGCCCTGATCACCGTCTTCACGGGAACGGCGAACCCGTCCGCGCGGACGGCGTTTCCGCTTTCTCTCGTCGCGGCGGCGGCGTTCCTTGCGGCTGGAAACCTCGAGGTCCGGGCGATCCGCCGCGGATTTATCGATGTCTTCCTTGACCGTCAATTCACCTGAGCCCATCACCATGCCACGACAGATCCACACCTTAACACCAATCGTGCCGTAGGTGGTCATCGCGGTCGCGGTGGCGTAGTCGATATCGGCCCGCAGGGTATGCAGTGGCACGCGGCCATCCATGTATTTTTCGGAACGGGCGATTTCCGCACCGCCCAAACGTCCGCCGCAGAGAATCTTGATTCCCTCGGCGCCCATTTTCATCGAAGCCGCCATGGCCTTTTTCATGGCGCGGCGATAGGAAACACGTCCTTCAAGCTGGCGGGCGATGGAATCGGCCACCAGTTGCGCCCACAGCTCCGGCTTCTTGACTTCGATAATATTCAAGGAGATATCTTTTTTGGTCAAAAGCTGCAATTCTTCGCGAAGCTTGTCGACTTCCGCGCCCTTGCGACCGATCACGATACCGGGCCGCGAGGTATGAATATCAACCGTCACCTTCTTGGGGGCGCGCAAAATTACCACTTTGGCCAACCCGGCATTCTCCAGCCTGGCGGTAATATACTTTTTGACCATCAAGTCTTCGTAAATGAAGTTGGCGAAATTCTTTCCGGCAAACCATTTACTGTTCCAGGACTTGATGACGCCCAGCCGGAAACCTATGGGGTGTGTCTTTTGTCCCAAGCTTATCTCCTTATCTTACTCGTCTTTCTTTTCTTCGGTATCACTATCCGCCGCACTCTCGTCGGTCGTCACTTCGTCGGCCGTTTCGGTTTCGGTCGCCTTGGTTTCCTCGACAACCTCCTGCGGCTCATCTATTGCATCATCTTTTTTGGTCTTCTTCGCGGCGGCTTTTGTCCCGGCCGTTTTTGGGGCGCGGGCGGTCTTCTTGCCGGTCGACCTGGCGGTCTTCGCCTCGTCGACCTCGGCCGTTTCTTTTTTGCGTCGCCGTCCGCCGCGTGTCTTGGCGATTTCCGGTTCGGGTTCGCCCTCGACCTCGATCGTCACATGGCAAAACCGCTTGCGAATCCTGAACACACGTCCCATCGACTGGAATCGAATGCGTTTGGCGGTGGGAGCGGCATCGACAATCACGCGCGTGACCGACAAATCCTCCGCCTTCAGCTTGGCCGTACCGACGCTGGAAATGGCATTGGCGGCGGCGGCTTTCAGGGTCTTGGCCATATGATGGGCCGCAACCTTGGGCGTGAAGTTGAGTATATTCATCGCCTCTTCAACCGGCTTGCCCTTGATCAAATCCGCCACCAGGCGCATTTTCTTCGGGGAGACCTTCACATATCGTACTCTCGCTCGTGCCTGCATCGTTCCTGCTCCTTAACCCTTAATGGCGCTGGCGCGTTCGACCAGTTTCCCGCCGTGTCCCCGGAACGTTCGCGTCGGGGCGAATTCACCAAGCTTATGCCCCACCATATTTTCGGTAATGTAAATGGGGATAAACTTGTTGCCGTTGTGCACCGCCAGCGTATGCCCGACGAACTCCGGCGAAATCGTCGACCGGCGCGACCAGGTTTTAATCACCTTTTTGTCGCCGACGTTGTTCATGGTGTTGATCTTATTCAGCAACTTGGGCTCAATGTATGGACCTTTTTTCAATGACCGTGGCATTCAATTCCTCCGCACTATTTTCTCTTGTTGCGCGGCTCGACAATGTATTTATTCGATTTGCGTTTCTTGCGCGTTTTCAGACCCTTGGTGGGCTTGCCCCATGGCGTACACGGATGCCGACCGCCGGAACTTCTTCCTTCACCACCACCCATGGGGTGATCAACCGGGTTCATGGCGACGCCGCGAACTTTCGGTCGCCAGCCACGCCAGCGGGAGGATCCGGCCTTGCCCCAGGAAAGGTTCTTGTGATCGGCGTTGCCGATCTGCCCCACCGTGGCATAGCAGGCCTGCTTGACCAGCCGCACTTCGCCCGACGGCATCTTCAGGTGGGCAAATTCCCCTTCTTTGGCCAACAGCTGAACGTAAGTGCCGGCGCCGCGGGCAATCTGTCCGCCCTTGCCGGGAAACATCTCCACGTTGTGGAGGAAGGTTCCCAGCGGCATCTGGCCGATCGGCATGGCGTTGCCGGTGCGATATTCGGCCTGCTCCCCGGACATGACGGTATCGTTGACCTGCAATCCTTCCGGCGCCAGGATATAGCGTTTCTCGCCGTCGACATAGTGCAACAGCGCGATATTGGCCGACCGGTTGGGATCGTACTCGATCGAAGCCACCCGGGCGGGGATATTGTGCTTGTTGCGACGGAAATCGACAACGCGATAATGGCGTTTGTGGCCGCCGCCGCGATGACGCGCCGTAACACGTCCCTTATTATTGCGTCCGCCCTTCTTCTTCAACGGTTTCAACAGCGACCGTTCGGGGATCGTCGAAGTGATTTCCTCGAAGGTCGGGATCGTCCGGAATCTCGATGACGGCGTGATCGGTCTAAACTTTTTAACACCCATAGCTCAGCTCATCTATACGTTTTCAAAGTCAGCGATATGCTGATCTTTCTGCAGTTTGACAATAGCCTTTTTCCATGCGCCCGTGCGTCCCATGAACCGTCCCAGCCGTTTCGGCTTGCCGGACACCACCATGGTTCTGACCGATTCCACTTTGACGCCAAAGGCCTTTTCGACGGCCTGTCGAATCTCTTTTTTATTGGCCGCGCGGTCGACACGAAAGACATACGCGTTGCTTGTCTCGCGCATGATGCTCGACTTCTCGGTCATCAGATTCAGTTTCAATACCTGCCGGGGATCTTTCATGAGGTAAACACCTCCTGCGCCTTTTCCAGCCCGGCACGGGTGAACAACAACACGTCGGCGTTCACCACGTCATAGGTATTGGCCAGTGCGGCGCGACAGTACTTCACGTCTTTGATATTGCGGACGGACAGCACCAGGTTTTGATTGGCACCTTCGTCAAGAATCAAACATTTCTTATTGTCCAGTCCGAGACGGTCGAGAATGGTCGCCATGTTCCTGGTCTTGATTTCCGTCAGTTCCAGATGTTCGATCACCTTGATATTGTCGTTCTGGGCCTTGTCGGAAAACGCCGACACCTGGGCAACGCGTTTCATTTTCTTGGGGAAACGATTGTAATAACATCTCGGTTTGGGACCGAAGACAATCCCGCCGCTGCGCCAGATCGGTGAACTGGACGTGCCGGCACGGGCGCGACCGGTGCCTTTCTGCCGCCACGGCTTGGAACCGCCGCCGGCGACTTCGGCGCGGGTCTTACTGCTGGCATTGCCCTGCCGCTGATTGGCAAGGTAGTTGACCACGTACTGATGCACGACATGCGGTCGGGGTTCCGCCCCGAACAGCCGTTCGTCCAGCGTAACGGTGCCGACTTCCGCGCCTTCCTGATTATATACTTTCACTTCCATACTACACCGTCCTGTTGTTGCCACGGCTCGAGGCTCGGATTTTCACCAGGGAGCCGTTCTTCCCGGGAACCGACCCGCGCACCAGGATCAGGTTTTCCTCGTCTATCACCCGGACCACTTCCAGGTTAAGCACGGTCACCTTGTCCTTGCCCATCTTCCCGGCCATTTTCATGCCCTTGAAGACGCGGGAGGGGTACGATGACTGCCCGATTGAACCGGGAGCGCGCATCCGGTCGGACTGCCCGTGGGTTTTCTGAGCGCCGGAGAAATGATGCCTCCGCATGGCGCCCTGGAAACCGAGGCCGCGGGAGATACCGGACACGTCAATACGCTCGCCGCGCTTGAAGATGGCCGCATTCAATTCCTGCCCGATTTCAACTTCACCGTCGAAGGCGATTTCGCGCAGGTACCGTTTCGGCTCCACTCCGGCCTTTTCAAAATGACCCAGCTCCGCTTTCGTAAACAGTTTCTTCCGCCGTTGACCGTAACCGACCTGGACCGCAGAGTAACCGTCTTTTTCCGCCGCTCGTTTGGCAACCACGACGCATGGTCCGGCTTCGATAACCGACACGGGAATTTCTTCACCGTCGGGGCCGAAGATGCGGGTCATGCCTAGTTTGGTACCTATCAATTCCTTCATGACGACTCCACTATCAGGTCTTTATTTCCACGTCCACACCGGCCGGCAAATCCAGCTTCATCAAGGCGTCCACGGTTTGCGGGGTCGACTCGTAGATGTCGATCAGGCGTTTGTGAATCCTTGTTTCAAACTGCTCGCGCGATTTCTTGTCGACATGCGGCGAGCGCAATACGGTGTAAACGGTCCGTTTGGTCGGCAGGGGGATCGGTCCCGCAATGCGAGCGCCGGTCCGGAGGACGGTACGCGCTATTTCCTTGGTTGATTTGTCCAGGGAGTAGTGATCGTACGCCTTCAGCTTAATTCTTATTTTCTGCCCGTCCATTATTAACCTTTGTATTTACGGCGATACCGCCACTTACTCAATAATCTCCGAAATCACGCCGGCGCCGACGGTGCGGCCGCCTTCGCGAATCGCGAAACGAAGTTCTTTCTCCATCGCGATCGGC